>CASEVJ010000012.1 GCA_949291365.1 uncultured bacterium | reverse complement strand
CGGGCACGGCTGGGCGTGGCTGTTTGCGCCGGTGGCGGTGACGCCGGAGTCGGAGCGGCGGCTGGGCTTGGGGAACTTCTTTAAGTTTAAAGTAGGCAAACCGCAGTTCCTGCTGGACTATGCCAAAGATTTAAAACAATACCTGTGGACTAAAAGAAACTATGAGGCCGCCCGGGAAATTGTGCAAAGCCGCAACGAGCAGATCGCGCAAAAAAACTGGCAGGGCTTTGTTTCGCAGGGTAAATTTGACAAGCGGGCTTTTGAGAAACAGCTTTTTGACTCTTTGACGGAAGGAATGGCTGTCAGCACTGCCAACCCGGCCGCGGCGGCTGAACGCAATAATAACGGCCGCTTAAGCAAAAAAACTGCTTCTTTGGTGGCAGACGCCTACCAAATGGCAGTGGGCGATTTTAAGCGCACCGGAAAAGATTTCCACAAATTGTTTACCCAATATATCGCAGCAGGTTTTGTTTCCCGTTTTGGCAAGACGCTTTCACTGGAAGAAACGAAGCTTAAAAACCGGGTGTTGGCGTTGTTAGGGTTGACTGCCGCTACAGCGGCAACAGGAGAGGTGTCTAATCCGCTTTCTTCCTCTGAACTGTTTGATTTTAATGCCAATCAGGAGCCGGTGGACGGATTCTACCTTTCCTACGTTAACAGCAAAAATAACAAAGAGGAAATATTGCCGGTTGCTCTTTCTATTGATTCTCGTATTAAGACAGAAGGATATAACCGCATTACGTTTAATGAAAAATTCCATGCCCAGCTGCGCGATGGCGGGCGACAACCGCTTACCATGTCCCACTTTTTCCTGAAATTTACCGGGAACAACCGGCAGTGGAAACATTTTGTGGATTTGATCAAACAGGCGGGCTTGAAAGAGCCGTTCCACCTGAAGCTGCAGCGTAAGCCGGATCAGGTGTTTAAAGCGACTACCGTGACACTTTATGAGGCAGACGGGCGGACGGCGCTCCCTATAGAGGTGGAAATTGAGAAGAAATATCTCCCCGGAGAGGCGCGCCTGGTGTTGTTAGAGGATGGACAACTGGCTGTGCTGCGACCGTTCTCCACAACGCCTGTACCGATAACAGATGCCTATATCCGCCTGCCCAAACATCAAATTAAAAATTTGGTGCAGGTGCTGCGCAACAGTCCGGAAATTTTCCCCATAGAGGTTTTGCCCACGAAAAACAAAGCGGCTATTTTGTACCGCAATCAGCAAATGTACAATAATTCGCTGGGCAAAACCATGGGCCCTATCATTAACCAGGATTTGGGCATTAGTGCCGCGTCCGCTACCAGTATGATGATGGTGATAAACTATGTTATCCCGGGGTTGGCCTCTTTCCTCAACCCAGTGTTGCAGCGCATGGGCGAAAAACGGTTAAGCGTGCTGGCAGGGTTTATTACCAGTTTGTCCAATTTCCTGCCCCCGCTGGCTGGCTTCTATGGCTTGGCTCATGACCATTCTGTAGGGTGGATTGCCAGTGCAGTTATCATATCGGCTTTTGTATTGCGCTCTATAGCCAGTGTACTGCAGCAGGTAACGTCCAATATGTTGGTGGCGGCCAATAACGGACGGCTCAAAGAAGCCAAGAAATTGATTGTCACACATAAAGATTCTCAAGGAAAAGAAGATGTTTCCTGGCAAGACGTCCGTGCGCGCGCCAAAGCCGTGTGGAAAGAAAAAACCTCTTCAGAAAAAATACGCAACTTGTTAATGTATAACTTAAGTTTCGTATACAAAAACCTGGGGACGCTGCTGTTCCTGGCGCTGCCGTGGGTATTAAACAAGCTGATTTTCCTGTTCAGCGGATATGACGCCCACTTGGTCTATTCCATCAGCTTCCCAATTTTTGGCGTGTATGCGCTGTTGGTCACGTTGCAAACGCTGCGTACCAATTTGCGGGATGCGTACAGTGTGCCGACGGTTGCCAAAAGCCGTATGGCCGCTGAACAGATGGTTTCTGAAATAGCAGATGCTGTGCAAGGGGCGGTGGCAGACCCCAAGACTACCCCTTCAGAAATGAATGTACTGCTGGAATTGGGCGCGCAGAAACTGATTGAACGGGTGGAAAACCTGATAGAGGCGCACCGGCAGGAAAAAACTCCTAAAAAGCAATGGGCGGGCATTCGGGCCCAGGCCTTGGAAGAGTTGGAACAGAAAGTACAAATGGCTATTATACAGCAAGTACCCGGAGAGCAGGGCAAAGCCTTGGCGGCGGAGTTTGTATCTGCACTGCATCATACGGAACACAACCCAACAACTCCTTGGCAAGTGTTTTTGCACGCGCCGAAAGTGGCCGCCATTACGTTAGCTATGACGTTGGCGACGGTGCATGAGTTTACTATTTCAAGCGCTTTTGCCATGAATTTAAATCAGCTTATCTCTAATGGCGATACTGCCAACCTGCTGGTAGCGGTGGCACTGTATGTACCGTTAATCATCGGGCGTTTAGGCGGCAATCTGATGGCTTCCCGTATCAGCTCCGGCACCATGTATTTGCTGTGCAATACTTTGTCTGGTCTTGGAACGCTTATTATGTTGAGTTCCGGCGGGAATGTGGGAGTGGCGATTTTGGGGGCAGCCATTACCAGCTTGGGCGTGGGCAATTATTTCTCCCAGATGTATGACTATGTAACCAAGAAAAATCCGAAACTCCAGCGCCAAATTTCAGTGCTGTTGGCGGTGACAATGGCGCTGGCCGGACTGCTGACAACGCCTGCGTCCCATTTAAATGCTTGGCTGGGTGGAAGCAATTTGGATATTTGGTATTCGTTGGTATGCTTGGTGGGCAGCTGGTTGTTAACTACCTGTATGATGAAAGACTCTACCATTATCCGCTATTTCAAAAGTCTTTGGAAGAACAGACACAGCAAAACAACCGGCACAGTCTCGGAAGCCGCGGATCAGCAAACAGAGCCGCCTGCGGATACGCCGCAAGGCCCGGATATGAATAATCCGCTCCCGAATTAATGAGAAACGGTTTAAAAAGGCCCTCTGGGAAGAGGGCCTTTTTAGTTGTATTGATTAGATTGTATGCTCTGTGAGTCAAATTTAAGTGGTGTTTATTTGCGGGCCAGTTTATGCAGCAGGCGGTCGCTGTAGGGCTGGGCGATGTTCATGCCCGGGGAAGTAATGCGTCCAGCGCTGGGGCCGTGATAATCAGACCCTCCGGTAGCAAATAAATCGTATTTACGGGCTATTTTTAATAGCTCCTGTTTAAGCGTATAGCTGTGGGAGGGATAAAACACCTCCAGTCCGTCTAATCCGGCTTCTTTCCAAACCGGGAAATTCCATACCTCTTGCACTAGCCCCGGGTGTGCCATAACAGCCAGCCCGCCGGCCTTTTTGATTTCCCGTATGGCTTCTACCACAGTAACTCCCAATGAAGGAACATATCCTACCTGCCCGGGCACTAAAAAACGACGGAAGCCGTCCTGGCGGCTGGAGACGATTTTTTTCTTTTTCAGTGCGTCTGCCACATGGGCGCGCGATACGGTGTTGCCCGCTAAAGAAAAGACGTCTTCTTCTGTTAAATCTACGCCGCTGTCGGCAATTTGCTTGATGATTTTTTTAATGCGCAGCACCCGGTTGTCCCGGTTTTGTTTGAGAAATTGCTGGAAAGGGGCATTGGTTAAATCTATGTGATACCCCAAAAAGTGCAGATGGTCGTGCTCCCGTGTGCTGATTTCCACCGCGGCAACCCAGCTAACCCCGCGCTTTTCACATTCAGCTTTGGCACGCAGCACGCCGTCCGTGGTGTCGTGGTCGGAGAGGGCAAAAAGCCGTACCCCTGTTTTCCATGCCTCATACACCACTTCCTCCGGCGAAGAAGTGCCGTCTGAAAAATAAGAATGGGTGTGTAAATCTGCCTTGAGCATTTATACGCGTTCTACAGCAGTCACGCCGGGGACGGCTTCTTTTATTTTGCGCTCCACCACGGCTTTAAGCGTCATTTGCGCCGCCGGGCAGCCGCCGCAGCGTCCGCGCAGTCCCACTGTAACAATGCCGGTTTTTTCATTTACTTCAATAAGTTGGATATCGCCCCCGTCCGACTGTAAAATAGGGCGGATTTGATCTATTACTGCCTGTACTTGTTCTTTCATGGTAAGCTCCGTAAAAAGGATTTTTCTTTATTATAGCTTTTTTCGCTGGGCTGGTATTTTGGGCCGGGGTTGCAAAAACTGCCTTAATATTTGCTATACTTTTGGGTGCAGAAGATGGTATTTATTTTAAGGAGAATTTTCGCTATGAAAAAAATTGCAGCTTTTGCTTTACTGCTTTGTCTTGCCAGCGCGCCGGTATTTGCCCAAAAATATGCCAGCGTTAATACGACCAAAGCCAATGTGCGTAAATGTGCCGGTACCAAATGCGCCGTTAAGTGGTACGCCTGGAAATATACGCCGGTGCTGATGCTCAAAACCAGCCCGGACAAACAGTGGGTGGAAATCAAAGATTTTGAAGGATTTACCGGCTGGATTTCTGCTTCGCTGCTCAGCGCCAACGGCGGCATGTCTGCCAAAGTGGATTTGAACGTGCGCAAAGGCCCCGGCGTGAGCAATGAAATTGTGTGCACGGTGGAAAAGGGTTATCCGTTTAAATATATTTCCAAAAAAGGTTCCTGGATTGAAGTGGAAGACGACCCGTCTGATCCTTCCCAGGGTGTCTGCCGTGGCTGGGTGTATAACCAAAATCTGTGGGGCTTTTTCAAACAATAAGCGGTTGTGTGCTGTAGCTGTAAAAAGGTATAATATATTTGTATGAAAAAGATTCTAACAGCCGTGGCTCTGGCCAGCGTTGTGGCGTGTGTGTTCTGCGCCGCGCGCAAGGTAAATGAAGGCCGCTTAAATGTGACGGGAACCGTTACCGTGCCGGAACGTTTGGCTAAAGTGGCCGAAGCAGACAATAATTCATGTGCTATTATTGTCAAAAACGCCGCAGATGTACCGATAGCCATTAAACGGGTGGTCAATCCGAAGTTTCCGTTGGAGTTTAAACTGGGAGAGGACGACTTGTTGGCTGCGGACGTGGAAGGGGATTTGAAGTTGGAAGTGCAAATCAACAATCACGGCAAATTAGGCGTTATAAAAGAGGGTGATATTTTTGGTGCGGCGGCTTCTTCCATTAAGCCCAATGCCAAAAATGTGTTGGTGCAGGCCGACAAAATGACCGGTATGCCCAAATTGGCACGCAACGTGCGCGGTAATTTTTTCCGCACGGCGGCCCGCTAAAAATATAAGCGAAATTTTCCGCAAAACCCGCTCCAAAAGAGCGGGTTTTTTGCGCGTTTTAAACACACGCGGGCTTGGGCTCTTAAATGCCTGGCCCCGCTCCGGCCGCGTAGTCCGTTAAAGCAGCACCGCAGAGAGCCCCCTGTTTAGGGGAAACAGCCCGGGCCGGGGGCTTGACTACCCTGCCAATAAATAGCACAATAAAAAATATCTTGCTTAAAGGGAGGGACGCAATGAAGAAAAGTTTGTTGTTTTTAGCTGCGCTGGCAGTTTCTTCGGCGTTGTGTGCGCAGGAAAATCAGAATTTCGGACAGGCCGATGTCATGGCTGCGTTTAAAGAATATAATCCCGCCGCTTTGGAAAAAGCGGCCCAAAATCCGACTTATGGGGAACTGCTCAAAAAAGTAGCAGTGGCTTATTCCGCCCCGCGTACGGAAGCCAACTGGAGCGAAATGGTGGCATTAGTCAAGAATTTTGACAATTCCATTTTGCTGCAGTCTGCCCGGGAAGAGTATTTTGAAGGCCGCACGCTGCAAACGGTGGCCGGGCAGGATTTGGAGGCACTGGACGCGCGCGTTTCCGGGCGTATTTTGGCGGTGGTGCAGTCTGTGTATGAAAACACGCTGGAAGTAAAAGAGCTGCAGATTGACCGCTATAAAGAGCAAATTAAAGCCGTCAAAAAGGACGACATGCTTGCCAAAGCCCAGAAAAAGGAAGCGGTGGCCAAGCTTAAGCAGCAGATTAAGGCACTTAAAGCCGAAATCAAAACGCTGAAGAAAAATTCCAAACAGAAAATACAGGATACGGCCGATGTGTATTTTGCGGAAATCCGATCCGACTTTGATAAACAGCAGGCCGCCCAGCTGCGCCAGGCCAAACAGCAGGAGCTGAAGGCGGAGCAGTCTGCTGCGCAGGACGTAAAAGCCAAAAATAAAAAACCGGTAGCCAAATAAGTTTTTCTCTATGCCGCGCGTTTCCCGTTTTGTTGCGGGAGCGCGCGGCTTTTTGCGCTCTGAAAAGTTGCAGTCCCATAATATAAATTGATTTAATGTAAACAAAGGCCCTTTGTAAGCCCAACCTATTTTTTAATAACAGGATTTAACCATGATTAGAATGATGATAGACAAAGTATTTGGCACCAAAAGTGAACGGGATTTAAAGAAGATACAGCATTATGTAGACAAAGCCAATGCGCTGGCTTCCCAAATCCAAGCCCTTTCCGATGAGGAGCTGAAAGCCAAAACGCAAGAATTTAAAAACCGCCTGGAAAAAGGGGAAACGTTAAATGATATCCTGCCGGAAGCGTTTGCCGTTGTGCGTGAAGCGGCCAAACGCGTCATTGGCCTGCGCCCTTATGATGTGCAGCTGTTGGGCGGCATTGTGCTGCACCAGGGCAAAATAGCCGAAATGGGCACCGGGGAAGGGAAAACCCTGGTGGCGGTGCTGCCTTCGTATTTAAATGCCTTGACCGGCAAGGGCGTGCACGTGGTCACTGTCAACGATTACCTGGCCCGGCGCGACCGCCAATGGATGGGCCCCATTCACGAATTTTTAGGGTTGACTGTCGGTTACATTAACCACGATATGCCCAATGCCGAACGCCGCGAAATGTATGCCAAAGATATTACCTATGTAACCAATAATGAGCTGGGGTTTGACTACTTGCGCGACAATATGGTCATCACCCGTCAAGATCGGGTTTTGCGTCCGTTGAATTATTGTATTGTAGACGAGGTGGACTCTATTTTAATTGACGAGGCCCGCACCCCGCTGATTATTTCCGGCCCGTCCGAACAAAGCACCGATAAATATTATATCGTCAACCGTTTAATCCCCGCTCTCAAAGTGCGCATGATTACGGAAAATGACGAAGTCAAAGCCAAATACGAACATATAGATTTGGCAGAAGGGTATGATGCTATTGTGGACGAAAAAAACCACACCGCTACGCTGACCGAAACGGGTATTGCCAAAGCGGAGAAATTTTTAAATGTAACCAATCTTTATAACGACGTGGAATCGGAATGGGTGCACCATATTAACCAGGCGCTGCGCGCGCATCATTTGTACGAGAGAGATGTGGATTATGTGGTCAAGGACGGCGAAGTAATTATCGTAGATGAATTTACCGGCCGTCTGATGCCGGGCCGCCGCTGGAGTGACGGTTTGCACCAGGCCGTAGAAGCCAAAGAGGGCTTGCAAATTAAAGAAGAAAACCAGACGCTGGCCACCATTACCTTTCAGAACTTTTTCAAACTGTATAAAAAACTTTCCGGTATGACCGGTACCGCCATGACGGAAGCCAATGAGTTCTGGCAGATTTATAAATTGGACGTGGTGGAAATCCGCCCCAACCGCCCCTCCCAGCGCAAAGATTTCCCGGATTTGGTGTTTTTGACCGAGAAAGACAAATTCCACGCTATTGTGGAAGAAATTGAAGAACTGTGGAAAAAAGGCGCCCCGGTATTGGTGGGTACGCGCTCCATTGAAAAATCCGAAAAATTGGGCAATATGCTGCGCGCCAAAGGCATACCGCACAAGGTGCTTAATGCCAAATACCATGAAATGGAAGCCCAAATCATCAGCCAGGCGGGCCGCAAAGGCGCCGTGACGATTGCTACCAACATGGCCGGCCGCGGTACCGACATCGTACTGGGCGGCAACCCTGCCGACCAGGCCGAACAAGATTATGTGTTGGGCCAGGGCGGCTTGCATGTGATTGGTACGGAGCGTCACGAAAGCCGCCGCATTGACAATCAGCTGCGCGGCCGCTGCGCCCGCCAAGGGGATCCGGGCTGCTCGCGCTTTTATATTTCATTGGAAGATGAACTGATGCGTCTGTTTGCCAACACCGCCAAAATCAGCTCTATTTTAAGCACGCTGGGCATGAAACCCGGCGAGGCCATAGAATCGCGCCTGATGAGTCGCCAGATTGAAGGGGCCCAGCGCATGGTGGAAGGGCATAACTTTGATATCCGCAAACATCTGTTGGATTACGATAAAGTTATGAACCAGCAGCGTACCGCCATTTATGGGCTGCGCAATGCAATTTTGGACGGGGAAGACATGACCAGCACCGTGCTGAAAATGATAGACGAGGTGGTGGACGAAATCGTGCAGACGCACTATTTCCCGCGCGATCCTTCCAAATCTAACTTTGAAACGCTCAACGTGACGCTGCGCTCTTTATTCCCGTATGCTTTTGACTATAATGCCGACAACACCAAAGACAAAAGCCAAGACCAATTGGCGCAGGAAATTATGGAGCTGGTAGAAAAACTTTATCATGAGCGGGCCGATTTCTTTGCCAGCCAGGGAGTGGTGTTCCCAGAGCTGGAGCGCATGCTGCTGCTGCAGATTATAGACAGCGCTTGGAAGCAGAACCTGTATGAATTAGACCAGCTGCAAAACAGCGTCAGTTTGCGCGGTTACGCGCAGAAAGACCCGCTGATTGAATATCAGAAAGAGGCCTACAAACTCTACAGCGCCATGATGAACAAGGTGCGCGATTTGATGGTAGGATACATTTTCCGGTTGCAGTTGCCGCCGGTGCGCCAGGCCGTTTCTCCTAAGAAACAGGCCGCGCAGTCTGCCGGTGCGGCGTCCAATAAAAAAGCCGCCGCGGAAGAGCACAAAATAGGACGTAATGATCCGTGCCCCTGCGGCAGCGGTAAAAAATACAAAAAATGTTGCGGAGCGAAATTATGAGCATGAAAATAAAAGGATTAATATTGTTGGTATGCGCTGTGGGCGTGCTGGGGCTGGCAGCTTCTTTCTTTTCCCGGGCTACGCCGCTTAAAGTGCAGTTTATTATGTTGACGCCTAAAATGGTAGAGGAAAACCAAAAAGCCATTGAAGCGGCCAAAACCAAACGTGAAAACGCCATGGCTGAAAAAGAACGTGCCGAACTGGAAAAAAAGATGTACCAATGCCAGACGCATAATGAATGCATTATTGTGGATAAAGACCCCTGTGGCTGTTTTAAAGGCCCGGAAGGAGTAACGGCTATTAATGCCGCGTATTCGCTGGAGTTTTCCCGCTTATTGCAGGAGCAGTCTGCCGTGGCGGAGGTGTGCCCGGCGGTAGCGTCAGAAGAAAGGGAATGTTCGGAATCGGCCCGTCCTGTCTGCCGGCATAATGCGTGCACAATTATCTATTAAGCGTTTTTTGATATGAGCCCGATACGCCGTCCCTATTTGCAGGAAAAAGCAGCCAAAGAGCCCTCTCGTGTGTGGGCTCTTTTGGTGCGTTTGGGGCGGATAGGAGTGCGGCTGTTGCTGTTGACCCTGCTGGCAGGGGCAACGGCTTTTTTGTTTAAAATAAGCTATCCCAAACCTTCCCACGGATTAGTAATGTGGCTGGCGTTGGCGCCGTTTACGCTGGCGGTGGTGCGCTTGCGCAGTTTTTGGGGCAGTGTGTTTTACGGCTGGCTGACGGGGTGGCTTGTTTTTGCCGCGCTGTATCAATGGGTATTTATTACTTGTTTGGACGGCGGAGGCATGGGTTATGTGCTTTCGGCAGCGGCCTGGCTGGGGTTGGCGGCGGTTATGGCGGTGCAGTTTGCTGTTTTTGGCGGCAGCTGTTACTATTTAAAACGGCTACAGTGGGCTTTCCCGGTGTTGGCGGCACTGGGCTGGGCGGCGTTGGAGTGGGCCCATGAAATGTTGGCGACGTATGTGCTGGGGTTCCCGTGGTTTGCCCTGGGGTATTCCCAGTGGAATTTGCCGCAGGTAATCCAGCTGGTGTCTTTTACCGGTACGGCAGGGCTTAGCTTTATGATTGCGTTTACCGGCATTAGTGTGGGGTATGCTTTTGCCACACCGAATTTAAAGCGCGGTTTGGGGCAGCTGCTTTTGGCGGCTGCGGCTTTTTTGAGCGTGTATGGATATGGGTATTGGGTGTTGGCGCGCCAGCCCCAGCATACGCTGCTTTCCCTGCGGGCGGCGGTCATACAGCCCAATATTGACCAGTATAAAAAATGGACGCCGGAATTTGAACAGGAAATTTTGGACTCCATTACCCAAACCGGCACCGAGCTGATGGGACACAACCTGATGCTGGCGGTGTGGCCCGAAAGCGTGACCCCGGGGCCGGTACAGCAGGAGCCGTATTTGTCTCTCATGCAGGGGGTGGCGCAGGCCAGCGGGGCCTGGCAACTGGCTGGGTCTAACCGGGAAGAAAACGGTAAACAGTATGTCAGTGCGTTTCTTTTTCCGCCCAGCAATCAATATCCGCTTACTTTTTTTGATAAAACACATTTGGTGCCGTTTGGCGAGTATATTCCACTGGAGAGCTTGGTGCGTCGCTTATTGCCCCAGGTTACGGTGCTGGGGGAGCTGGGCTCTTTTTCTGCCGGGGAGTGGGAGCAGCCGCTTTTGAAAATAGACCAAATCCCGTTGGGCGTTACGATTTGCTATGAGTCCGTTTTTTCCCGTGTATGGAAAACCCAAGCCAAAGCGGGGGCTCGCTTCTTTGTCAATGTCACCAATGACGCCTGGTTTTTTAATACGGACGCTCCCTATCAGCATTTAGCCATTTCCGTATTGCGCGCGGTGGAGCTGCGCCGTCCGGTGCTGCGTGCTGCCAATACCGGCATATCGGCCATTATTGCGCCCAGCGGCGAAATTTTGGCCCGGGCGGAGCTCAATACCCGCGCCGTGCTGCGCGCAGAGGTGCCGCTTCCGCTGGGTGCATATAATAGTTTTTATGTGCGCTGGGGGGATTGGTTTGCCTGGGTGTGCGCGGCAATTTATTTTACGATTTTGATTTCCGTTATGGTGTTTGCTTATGAATAACATTGAATTTAAAGATATAGAAAATGCGCTGGCGGATTTGACGGGCCGAATCCAAAAAATCGGTCAAATGGAAAATATCCCGTTCAAGCAAAAAGAACTGGCCGAGCAGGAGGCCTTGGCGGCAGATCCGTCCTTTTGGAATGACAACCAAAAGGCCAAAGCCGTGACACAGAAAATAGACTGCTTAAAAAGCGCCATTGAAACTTATCATTCTTTGTGCAAACAATTAGAAGACGCGCAGACCTTGTATGACCTAGCGCGTGAGATGCAGGACAGCGGCGAACTGCCCGCATTGGACGCGGCTGTCAAAGAGCTGGAAAAGCAAACCGAAAAAACAGAATTTGAAATTACCCTTTCCGACCCGCATGACAAACTGCGTGCTATTTTAACCGTACATGCCGGGGCCGGCGGCACCGAATCGTGCGATTGGGCGCAAATGCTGTTGCGCATGTACACCCGCTGGGCAGAACAGCATGGCATGAAGGTATCCGTAACCGATACTTTGCCCGGGGAAGAGGCCGGCATTAAAAATGCGTCTATGATTATAGACGGACCCTATGCCTACGGATATTTGAAAGGGGAAAACGGCGTGCACCGCCTAGTGCGTGTGTCCCCATTTGACGCCAATGCGCGGCGGCATACGTCTTTTGCCTCGGTGGACGTATTGCCGGATATTGAAGATGAAATCAATATTGAAATCCCGGAGCGCGATATTGAGCTGGAAACTTCCCGCGCTGGCGGGCACGGCGGTCAAAACGTCAACAAAGTGGAAACAGCCGTGCGCTTGCTGCACAAGCCCACTGGCATAGTGGTTTCCTGCCGCATAGAGCGCAGCCAGCTGCAAAACCGCCAGACCGCTATGAAAATGTTAAAAGCGCGTCTGTATGAGATGGAGCTGGATAAAAAACGCGCCGAGGCCGAAAAACGCTACGGCCAGAAAGGGGAAATTGCCTGGGGACACCAAATCCGCTCTTATGTGTTTATGCCTTACCAGCTGGTGAAAGATTTGCGCACCGATTACGAAACGTCCAACATTACCGGCGTAATGGATGGAGATTTAGACCCGTTTATGTTCGCCTATCTGCGCCACGAAGCCGAGCGCAAAGCATGAGCGGGCTGTATATCCATATTCCTTTTTGTCGGCAGAAATGCCGCTATTGTGATTTTGCTTCCTTTGCCGCAGCGGAAAGCCAAATAGACGCTTATTTGACCGTGCTGGAAAAGGAGGCCTCTTTTTACAGCGGGGCCCGCTTTGACACACTTTATATCGGCGGAGGAACGCCCAGTTTGCTCTCCGCTTCCCAGCTGGCGCGTTTGTGCGGGCTGATAGAGCGGCATTTTGGGCCGCTGGCAGAGTTTGCAGAGAGCACCCTGGAAGCCAATCCGGAAAGCGTAAACGCTGAAAAATTGCACCTGTTAAAAGAGGCAGGGCTTAACCGCTTGAGCATGGGACTGCAAAGCTTTGATAATGAAGTGCTGCGGCGTATTGGGCGCATTCATGATGCGGCTGCTTTTTTAGCCGCGTATGACCTAGCGCGCCAGGCCGGTTTTGAAAACATAAATGTTGATTTGATTGCCGGTTTGCCGGGGCAGACGGAGCGTATGTTTTTAGAGGGTCTGAAACGGTTGATTTCTTTAGCGCCGCAGCATATCTCCGTGTACGGACTTCAGATAGAAGAGGGCACCCCCTTTTACCGCGACGGCGTACAAACAGATGACGACCTGCTGCGCCGCGAGCTGGAACAAACTCATTTTCTGCTGCAACAGGCGGGGTTTGCCCACTATGAAATTTCCAACTTTGCCCGCCCGGGCCGCCAAAGCCAGCATAATCTAAACTATTGGCGCAACGGGGAATACCTGGGGCTGGGCGCGGCGGCGGCCTCTTATCAAAGTGGCACTCGCTGCAGCAATACCGCAGATTTGAAGAGATATATAGAGCAAGTGCAGGGCGGGCGCTTCCCCACAGATTTTTCTGAAACGTTAACCGGGCCAGCCAAAGAAGGGGAGCAAATTATGCTGGGCCTTCGGATGTTAGACGGAGTAGCACTTACGCCGTGCCAGCAACAGCTTTTTGCACGGGAAATCACCGATTTGGTAGCGCGCGGGCTGCTGGAGCAGAAAAAGGATATAATAAAATTAACGTTTGAGGGGCTGTTTTTGGCTAACCAAGCATTTATGGCTTTTGTCGGCCCGTTTGAGGACAAAGAATGCAAGTAACCGCTTATCATACGTCCGTGTTTAAAGAAAAAGAGGATTTGCCTCTTTTTATTTGTCGTCATATAGCGCAGCTGGAAGAGGGGGATATTCTGGTAGTGTCTTCCAAACTGGTGTGTTTGTGGAAGGGGCTCTGTGTCCCCTATACTGGCAAGCGCCAAAAGGAACGTTTGATACAGGCAGAGAGCGAGCGTGCTTTAAAGACCAAACTGGCCTGGCTGACCATTAAGGCCGGTATGGTAATGACCAATGCCGGGATAGACGAGTCCAACGCCGACGGCAAGCTGCTTCTTTTGCCGCCGGATTTGTACGCCTGCGCCGCGGAGCTGCGCCGGGCGCTGTGTAAAAGATACAGCGTGAAAAAACTGGGTGTGATTATTACCGACAGCATGATTTTGCCGCTGCGGGCCGGAGTAATCGGCGCGGCGGCGGCCTATGCCGGCTTTTGTGGCGTGCGCGATGAGCGCGGTAAAAAAGACATCTTTGGCAAAAAATTAGAAACCACTTTGGTCAATTTGGCAGACGCGCTGGCGGCGTCCGCCGCGCTGAATATGGGGGAGCGCAACGAGCAAAAACCGCTCTGCCGCATTAGCGGCGCGCCGGTGCGCTTTGCGGCCAAGACAGACCCGGCGGAAATAATGTATCCGCCGGCGCAGGATTTGTATGCGCCGCTTTTTCAAGCGGCGGGTCTAACAAAAAAGAGGAAAAAACATGATTAAAAATATCATTTCGGAATTTAAGCAGTTTGTTATGCGCGGCAACGTCATTGATATGGCGGTAGGTATTATCATTGGCGGGGCTTTTACCAAAATCGTCAACTCTATGGTGGCCGATGTGCTGATGCCGCCTTTGGGCCTTTTGATGGGCAAGGTGGATTTTTCTAATTGGTTTGTCGTAATTAAAGAAGGAAGCCAGGCCGGGCCCTATGCTTCTTTATCTGCGGCGCAGGCGGCGGGTGCCACGACGATTAATGTGGGAAATTTTTTAAATACCATCATCAGCTTTTTAATTGTGGCCCTGTGTATTTTTATGCTGATTAAAGCTATTAACAAGCTGGATAATTTAAAGAAAAAACCGGCCCCGGCACCCGCCACCAAAACCTGTCCGTTTTGCTTTAGCACCATAGACATACGGGCAGTCAAATGCCCCAGCTGTACCTCCGAATTGGAAAAATAGTGTAGATATGCATAAAGCGGCACGGTTAGACGTGTCGCTTTTTTATGGCCGCAAAATGCCTCTGGTACGGGAGATGAGCGCCTATCTGCCCGGCAATGTTTTATCTGTATGTGTTTGCACGAGGGGTGCGTTCCATAAGCCGGAAGAACACCGCCGCCATACGCAGGGGCTTTCTTATCCATAGCGGTTATTGGTGGGAAGAGCGCTTTTTGTTACAATAAGGGGTATGATATACTTTGCACACCGCGGCGCCAGCGCGCTCGCTCCCGAAAATTCTCTGCCGGCTTTTGCTTTAGCCCGCCAGCAGGGCTGTACGCGCTATGAGCTGGACGTGCATTTGAGCAAAGACGGCTGCCTGGTTGTGCACCATGATTATTATCTGGGCACGGACACCACTTGCGCCAATGACATCAAGGATATTACACTGGACGACTTGGAGCATTGCCGCATTGTGCATTCTTTTGAAAAAGAAATCGTTGTGCGCCCGCCGCTGCTGCGGGAAGTGCTGCCCGTGATTGTGGAAGACCTGGAAATGCTGAACATAGAAATCAAAAATGATGATAATGTTTATCCGGGTATTGAAAAAGTTATTTGGGAGCGTGCCAGCTCCTTTGGGCCGGAAGCGTTGAAAAAAATGCTTTTTTCCAGTTTTGATTATCCCACCCTGCAGCGTTTGCGCAAAATTGCTCCCGGCGCGCGTATCGGGATTTTGACCCGTATGTTTGAACCGCAAAAAGCCCATAATTTAGACGTCTACAGCGTGCACATGAATAAAACGCGCATTACCAAAGAAATTGTGGATTTGTGCCATGCGGAAGGCCGCAAGGTGTTTGTGTATACCGTGAATGATAAATATACGGCCCACTCTTTGGAACGCATAGGAGTAGACGGAATTTTTACGGATAATCCCGGGTTGTTTTTGCCGGCTAAACATGAATTGCCTGAAGAGCTTTGCGAAAAATATACGCCTCTGAAGCTTTCTAAAAAAACCAAAATTCCCCGTTTTTAACCCCCTGCTTTCAGCAGGGGTTTTTGTCGGCTATGTGCATCACGGCTTCTGGCGGGGCGCGGCTTTGCAGTTCTGTTTTTGCCCCGGGGTTTTACTGCATGGCGTAAGACGCCGTGCGACAGGGAACGGAAGGAATGGCTAGCAGTGCTGTCGGTTCGGCCGCCGCGGCCTGCTGAAAAGGACGTGTGGACAGGGCTTTGCCCTCGGGGCCTCCCCAGCGGCGGGGGCTGGTCGGTGCCGGGACGGCGTGGTCTGACGGCGGAGTTTACATCTATCATAATCCCCGTTTGGACATAAAAAACCCCGCCTACCAGCGGGGTTTTGAAAAGGATTAGTAGTCGTATCCGCTGTAGGAGCTGTCAGCAGAAGGGGCTGACTGCGTGTACGAATCTGCCGGCGCGGCTTGTTGGTAGCCGTAATATTGATCCGGCGAGTAGCGGCGCGGTTTCTCCCACAAACGTTTGGTGGTGCGGTAATCCCGTTCGCTGGGCACGCCCGGCACTTTGGGTTGGGTGCGCTCATCAAAGAAATAAACGTTTTTCTGCGTATCGGGCTGCACGTCAAAAATATAATTGGACTCTACATTGGGTTTGGCTTCGCGTCGTTCCAAATAGGCCTGTCTGTCCAAATCTTCCAGGTAATCTTCTTCTGTCAAATAAATTTTGCGTTGGTAGCGTTGGTCTTGGGAATCAGCCGTTGAACAGGCTGCCACTCCCAGACACAGCGCGCCCAGTATGGCAATATGCATGAAGGTTTTCATAGTTTCTCCTTTAGAGTTTCCTTTCCCCAGATAATATAATGTTTTCCAGTAAACACGCAAGCGTTACCGGGCCTACTCCGCCGGGCACCAGGGAAACATGGCACCCGCGTTTTAAAAGCGCCTGGGTGCAGGCGTCCCCGCAGAGCTGGCCGTGCGCGTCCAAATTGGTGGCGATATCTATAACAGTCGCTCCGGCTTTAACATGGCTCTCGGAAAGCAGCCCCGGATGTCCGGCTGCGGCGCATACCAAATCGGCCTGCTGCAGGGAACCCGCCAAATCCTGCGTAAACGTATGGCAGATTTTGACGGTTGCGTTGCGGCAGGTAAGCAAATGGGCCAGCGGCCGCCCTACCGTGGGGGAGCGGCCAATCACGGCGGCTTCTTTGCCTTGCGGGTCTATGCCGTGTGCGTCCAACAGGCGGATAACAGCCAAAGCGGTGCAAGGGACAAACGTTGGCAAATGCTCCACATCTTCCCAAGTTTTGCATAGAAACAAATTTCCGGCAGAAATGTGAGACATGCCGTCAATGTCTTTCTCCGGCGCAATAAAACGGGTAAACCCGCTTTGCGCCAATGCCGGCGGCAGCGGGCGGGGGATTAAAATAGCGTCTATATCGGGCTGGGAGGAAGCATGCTGTAGTACGCGCAAAAAAGCGTCTGCCGGCGTGGCGTTATTTACTTCGTGCACCTGGGTATGTACGCCCAGGTTTTGCGCGGCCTGCACTTCTTTTTTTAAATAGACATACGCCCCATAGTCATCGGTGGAGCCGATAGCAAAAAGCGAAATGGGGCGGCCCAATTTTTGGCGTACGGCCTCCGCCCGCTGTGCAAGCGGGGCGCGTATGTGGGCGGCCAGGGTTTTTCCTTCCAGGATCATATTTATATGATATCAAATTCGCAGGCCCTTCTTGCCGTTATGTAGCCGGGGGAAGCTTTTGCCTTGACTTGTTTTTTTTTTTTGCTACATTTTTTCGTGAATTGGGAGAAAAAAAGAATCTCTATTCAAAAAGTCTTTTTAATGGGCATTTAGGGCTCTTTTCGTGTGTTTCTAGTCGGTGCAGCCCGGAGGTAAAATGAGAAAAAAAGCATTTACGTTGACGGAACTTTTGGTAGTGGTCATCGTCTTGGGTGTACTGGCGGCGGTGGCCGTACCAAAGTTTTCACGGGTATTGGAAACCCGGAAGACATCTGAAGCGGAAGAAATTTTTTCCGCCGTACGCACGGAGCAGGAAAATCGTTGCGTATTTGGCAAAGAGTATTTGACTGATGCCAGCAAGCTTTCTATGATAGCGAATTTGGGAAAAGGAAATTACTCATATACATTAAGTGCGCAGGGTATTGCGGCCTCTTCCGGCAGAGGATACGAGCTGAAGATGCCTTCCTACAAAGACGGGGTCATTTGCTGTGAAGGCGACTACTGCGAGAGTTTGAACAAAAGCTATCCGCTGTGTTCTTCGCTGACGGTAGCGGCAGATGAATGTGCCGCCGAGCCCCCGGCTCCGCAGGTATATGAATGTTCCAACGCGTCCAAACCGGTGGCCAGCCAGAGCTGCGGCAATTGCGGTACGCAAACACGCAGCGTTAGCTGTGATACAAGCACAGGCGACTGGGTGACGGGCTCTTGGAGCAGCTGCAGCGGGCAGGGAGTGTGCTCTGCCGGCGCGACCAAGAGTGAGGCCTGCGCTTCCGGTCTTGAAGGCAGCGGCAAGCAGTATACTTGCAGCAATTCCTGCCAATGGGAATTGACGAAAGAAGACTGTGCCGAAAAACAAGAAGCCGTCTGCCAGGACGGTGAAACTTCCGGCGAGCAATCCTGCAACGGCTGCGGCACCCAAACTACCATGAAATGTGTGGACGGACAATGGACGATGGCATTGGGAGAGTGTTCTAAAACTGCCAACCAATGTGTCTGTGCGGAATCGGAAGTTTACCGTGCCGGGGAACGCAATGAGGCCGGCTCCTGTCCCTGCAAAATTGGCCACCCGTTTGACCCGGCTACCGGTAAATATAATTTGTCTGCCTGTTGCGCGCCGGACGGCAGCGTGGTGGGAGGAGGGGCCGGCTGTTGCACCGTTATTCAGACCTGCGCAGACGAATCTGACACCATTGATTTAGGGTATGCGGAAGAAATTTGTGCAGATGAAGAGTGCAGCTGCAGCTGCAGCGGCAGCAGCGGTTCTTCCTGCAAATATGGTTCTTCATACACGCGGGAAAGCCAACAGGTTTCTATTGACTATCAATCCGGCAATCTGTTTCAGTTTGTACAAAATCAGGGCGGCACGGGCAGTTTTGACTGTCCCGACAGCGTAGAAGGTTGCCGCGGCAACTGCTCTCTGCCCTGCACCAGCAAAGGGCAGACTTGCCGGCAGAATTACAAATTGTCTAATTGCCGTATTACCTCTGCCACTTCTGATTCCCAGACAGCTTCATACAGTTGCACAATGAGCTGGGAACAGCGGACATGTTCCTGCTGATAGAAGTGCTTGGGTTGTGAACGCTGTTGTCCTCTCCAAGGCAACAAAGCCCCGCCTCAAGGCGGGGCTTTTTTGTACAGAAGCCCCCAAAACCCCCGCGGCAAGCCGCCTGACAAACAGCCCGCTGTAATGATAAAATATACATATACTTTAATCTATACCGGCCGGTGCGTCCGGCGGGCTTATCGGAGGGCGTATGCCTATTTGGATTTTTCGGTTTTCTACGCTGATTGCGTTTCCGTTTTTGACGTATGATTTTATAGACAAAGACCCGGTCTCTCTGGCGGCGGGGCTATTGTGTGCACTGATTGTGATTATTGCCGAAGCCGTGTTTAAACGGCTGCGTTTGATTAAAATCATGATTGCCTGCTCCGGCTTTTTGCTGGGGTATTTGCTGTTTGTATTTACCGATTATGCCATGCAAAATTTTTCCACCCCGGCCTCTTTGGCCTGGTGGGCCGACTACGGGCGGACGGTAGAAATCGGGCTGATTGTATTTGGGGTGCTGGCCAGCTTGTTTAAATCGCGTGATTTGGAAGGGCTCTCTTACAAAGGCCGCCACTTGAAAGTGGCCGATGTGAGCGCGCTGATGGACGGGCGCATTGTAGATTTGTGTGAAATCAATTTTCTCTCCGGCATCATTGTTATTCCGGTGTTTGTGTTGGAAACACTGAACAAAATGGCCGCTTCCAAAGACCCGTTGGAGCGCGCCAAAGGCCGCCGCGGATTGGACGTAGCCAGCCGGCTGCAGGAACTGAAGGAAATTGCCGTGCGCGTCACGTCCAAAACTCCCCGCGCCGAAAACGATGTGGAGCGCGTAGTCAAACTGGCTAAAAGTTTTGACGCGGAAGTGGTTACGCTGGATTTTAATGTAAACAAAATCGGCGCGCTGTATGATGTGGTGGTGTTAAATATAGCCGATTTGGCCACCGCGCTTAAACCGGTGGTGCTGCCCGGCGAAACGATGTCTTTGTTCATTATGAAAGACGGAAAAGAAAAAGAACAGGGCATTGGGTATTTAGACGACGGCACGATGGTCGTGGTGGAAGACGGACGCAAATTTATTGGCAAACGGGCCGAAGTTTCGGTGTATTCTATTTTGCAAACCTCTTCGGGCCGTATGATTTTTGCCAAGACCAAATAGGAAGGGCATGGAAGAAGAACTTTCTTTTGCCGCGGCGGTTATTGTAGCCGGCGGATTAGGCAAACGAATGGGCCGCCCCAAACAGATGTTGCCGTTGGCGGGCCGGCCGGTGCTGGTGCGTGCCGTAGACGCATTTAAGCAGATACCTTTTGTGCGCCAAATTGTTGTAGTGACCGCTGCGGAAAACCGCGAAATCCTCAAGAACTATTTTCCCGATATCACTTTTGCCGCTCCCGGGCCGACCCGTATGGCTTCGGTCATCAGCGGGGTGCAGGCATTAGACAGCCGCGTACAGGCCGTAGCCGTGCATGACGGCGCGCGGCCGCTGGTGTCGCCGCAGGCGGCGGCGCGGTGTTTAAAGAG
Source organism: uncultured bacterium (assembly GCA_949291365.1). GTDB lineage: Bacteria > Elusimicrobiota > Elusimicrobia > Elusimicrobiales > Elusimicrobiaceae > Avelusimicrobium. Next base: position 29,148 of record CASEVJ010000012.1, on the reverse strand, counting down.
CGGTTTTGCCCAAGGGGCGGCGGTGCTGGCGGTGCCTGTAAAAGACACCGTCAAACAAGTGCGTGCCGGCACGGTGGAACGCACGCTGGAGCGCAGCAGCTTGTGGGCGGCGCAGACGCCGCAGTGTTACCGGGCGGACGTGCTGCGCCGGGCACTGGACAAATTTGGCCATTTGCAGGACGCTACGGACGAATCCCAGCTGGTGGAGCGGCTGGGGGTAAGCGTAAAGATAGAGCCGTCGGACTATCGGAATTTGAAAATTACTACGCCGGAGGATTTGGTAATGGCGGAAGCGTTTTTTAATACCGGCGCGCGCCTGCGCACGGGCTTTGGATTTGATTTGCACCGGCTGGCAGCCGGGCGCAAATTTATCATTGGCGGGGTGGAGCTGCCCCACAGCAAAGGGTTTGTCGGCCACAGCGACGGGGATGTAGTGCTGCACGCGGTGTGCGATGCCATATTGGGAGCGCTGTGCCAGGGGGAAATAGGGCTTTTGTTCCCGCCTTCTGACCCTACTATAGAGGGCATAGACAGTCGGGAAATTGCCAAACGCGTGCTGCAGATTGTGCACGAAAACCAGGCCCGGCTGGTGCATATAGACGTGACGCTGGTTACACAGGAACCCAAAATCAGCCCGCATTATCCGGCGGTGAGAGCGTCTTTGGCCCGGATTTTTGAAATGGATGAAAAAGACGTGAGCTTTAAATCCAAAAGCCACGAGCATGTAGGCGAAATCGGCCGCGGGGAAGCGGCCATGTGCCATGCGGTGGCTAGTTTACTTATCGGAGAAGAGAAATGAAAAAAGCAGTTGCATTTTGTATGTTGTGCGCTTTGCTGACTGCGGCCTGCAGCAGCGTGGATTATACGTCCAACCGTAAATTAAAAGGCATAGATTATTCCGCCTATGAAAACCCGTCAGGGTTTATGGGGGATAATTATTACGGGGAACTGCCTGCCCCCAGCATTTTGGACGAATACGATTTTCCGCAGGAAGAAGAAACATTAGATGAAAGCCAGGATTTTACGTCAGAAGAAATTGCCGCTTCGTACGGGCGCTATACGGACGTGACGGTAATTGCCGCCGCCAAGCGCGTTAAGCTGGGCGCGTCGGCCAATTCCAAAAATATGGCTTTGTTCCAAAAAGCGTTGGACGCGGCCTATAAACAGGCCCTGCGCACCTACCGCCCGGCGGGATTTACCTATTCCATCGCCAGCGTGGGCGCGGTCAACCCGCTCTCTGACATTGAAGTAAGCTGTATTTTAGGTGAGCAGGCCGCCAACGAAGTCGGTCAGGATACCTGCAATTTGTTTTTTAATACCTTGGTAAAACAATACAACACTTTACTCAAAGAGGCCCAAACTAATGCAACTTTATAATACCGAAACCCGCCGCAAAGACGTTTTTACTCCGCTTCACAGCCAGGAAGCGACCATGTACTGCTGCGGCCCGACGGTATATAACTATGCACACATTGGAAACATGCGCACCTATATTTTTGAAGATTTGCTGGCGCGTACGTTGCGTTTGAGCATGCCGCTCAAACATGTGATGAACGTGACCGATGTGGGGCACCTGGTGTCCGACGCCGACGACGGCGAAGACAAAATGGAAGTGGCCACCGCGCGCGAAGGCAAAAGCGCCTGGGAAATCGCCAAATATTACGAGCAGAAATTTTTTGAAGATTTTGACGCATTGCACTGCACTCGCCCCACGGTAATCAGCCGTGCTACGGCGCATATACCGGAAATGATTGCATTGGTAAAAACCTTGGAAGAAAAGGGCTACACTTATCGCACCTCTGATGGAATTTATTACGACACGTCCAAATTCCCCCGCTACGACGCTCTGGTGGGCCGCAGCCGCTTGGAAGGGCTCAAAGGCGGCGCCCGCGTGGAAATGAGCGAGGAAAAAAGAAATCCGACCGATTTTGCGCTCTGGAAATTTTCCCCCAAAGACAAAAAACGCCAAATGGAGTGGGAGAGCCCCTGGGGGGTAGGTTTCCCGGGCTGGCACATAGAATGCTCCGCTATGGCTATGAAATATTTGGGCCCGACGGTGGACATACATTGCGGCGGCATAGACCATGTGTCTGTGCACCACACCAACGAAATCGCCCAGAGCGAAGCCGCCACCGGCCAGCGCTATGTGCGTTTTTGGGTGCATGGGGAATTTTTGGTGCTGCGCGCGGGCAAAATGTCCAAATCCGGCGGCACGTTTGTCACACTGCAAACATTGCGCGACAAGGGCTATGATCCGCTGGATTACCGTTATTTGTGTCTGACAGCGCATTACCGCACCCAATTGGAATTTACCTACGAATCGCTGGATTCTGCCCGTAAAAGTTTGCAAACGCTTCGCCGGGAAACCGCCCAGGCCGTTTCCGCCGCGGGCGGCCAGCACGCTTCTGGGCAGGAGGCGGCACTGCAGCAGGCCAAGGCCCGTTTCCGCGCTGCCATGGAGGACGATTTGAACGCTCCAAAAGCATTAGCCGCCGTGTGGGATTGCGTGCGGGGCAATGATTTGACCCCTGCTGAAAAGGTGGATTTCTTGCATTTTGCAGACAGTATCCTAGCGCTGGATTTGTTCCGCGCGCCGCAAGAAAAAAGCGAAGAACTGCCCGAAGCGGTGCGCCAGCTGCTTCAGCAGCGCGCCGCGGCCCGCGCCGCCAAAGATTACAAAAAATCTGATGACCTGCGCGACGCCTTGGCCGCCGCCGGCTACCGCGTGAAAGACACCTCGCAAGGCCAACAAACGGAGAAGATAAAATGAACCATAAAATAAGCGCTGAATTTATCCGCCTTATCCCCAAGGCCGATTTGCATGTGCATTTAGACGGGTCGTTGCGTTTGTCTACGTTGATTGAGCTAGCCCAAAAAGAAGGCGTTTCTCTGCCGGCTTATACGGAAAAGGGCCTGCGCGAGAAAGTATTTAAAAAACAATACGCTTCTTTGCCGGAATATTTACAGGGATTTAATTATACGACGGCGGTTATGCGCAATAAAGAGAATATAGAGCGCATTGCCTATGAGCTGGGGCAGGACGCTATTGCCGAAGGGGTGCGCTATATGGAAGTGCGCTTTGCCCCGCAGCTGCACGCCAGCGAAACGCTGACAGTGGCCGAAGCCGTTCGCGCGGTGGTGGCCGGGCTGCAGCGTGCGCAGAAAGAGCATAACAGCCGTGCAGAAGTAAAAAACGGCAAGGATTTGCCCTTTTACTTTGGGGTCATCGCCTGTGCGATGCGCAGCTTTAATGCGTTTATGTCGCCCTATTATAAAAACCTGATTGGGGCGCTTTCCCAGTATTCCAAATCGGAAATTTTTGGCGTGGCTTCATTGGAGCTGGCGCGGCTGATGGTCAAGCTGGCGCGCGAAGAACACCTGCCGGTGGTGGGCTTTGACTTGGCTGGCGAAGAAGCCGGCTATCCGGCCTCTGACCATGTGGAGGCCTATAAATATGTGCATAAAAATTTTATGCGCAAAACCGTCCACTCCGGGGAGGCCTATGGCCCGGAATCCATTTTCCAGGCCATTACCGACTGCTACGCCAACCGCATAGGCCATGGCACGCATCTGTTTGATGCGGCACTGATTAAAGACCGCAAAGTCAAAGACAAAACCGCTTATGTGGAGGCCTTGGCCAATTATATAGCCAGCGAACGTATTGGCGTAGAGGTGTGCCTGACCAGCAATTTGCAGACTCTGCCGGAAATCAAATCCGTTTCCAAACATCCGGTGCGGGAAATGATTAAGCGGGGGCTCTCGGTCAGTATCGCTACCGACAACCGCCTAGTGTCCAACACCACCGTCAGCAAAGAATTGGAGCTGCTGGTAAAGCATATTCCGCTGACGCGCAAGGAGTTTAAAAATATTGTGATAGCCGGTTTTAAGGGGGCTTTTTTCCCGGGCAGTTATATGGACAGACGTATTTTTGTTCGGCAGGTAAGCAACCGCTACGATGAACTGGCTAAAAAATATTTGGATTAATCAGCCCAGTTAAAAACAAAAGAGGCGGAACAGAATAAGTTCCGCCTCTTTTGTATACAAAAACTTTGGGGGCAGCTACTGGTTGCCTGCGGGTTTTGACAGAGCTTGACTCGGTTTTTTTTTTTTGATAAATTTTGTTTATGAACAAAATTTATCAAAAAAGACTCCCCAAAGAGAAAAATCCCGCCAAACGCAGATTTGGCGGCTTTACGCTGATAGAGCTTTTGGTAGTGGTGTTAATCATAGGCATTTTGGCGGCGGTGGCGTTGCCGCAGTATACAAAAGCCGTAACCAAAGCGCGCTTTGCTGAGGCAATGACTAATTTAAAAACAATTGCCGAGGCGGATAAAGTTTGCCAAATGGAAAATAATTCTTTGTGCAAAATTTCCGATTTGGATATAGAAATTCCTGGAACGGTAATAAATACAGATGGCGGAACGGCTATTCAAACAGATAACTTTATGTATCGCGCTTCAGAAAATCCTTCCTGCGGGCATGCACAGGCCTTATATAACCGGGAAGATGTGTGTATTTCTGTTACAGATGATGGCGACTTTATGGTCATGCAAGATGATGGCTGTAATGAAAAAGCGGCCTCCCAAGATTATTCCAAACTGCTCAACCTGCCGCAAGGAGGATGCGGCTGTTGTTAACGGCCGTGTTATTTGCTACACAAAGAGCAAGAAACAAATATGACAGTGTAAAATACCCCCTGTGCCGAACAGGGGGTGTTTTTATAATTGATGCGGTATTACAAGGGCTATTCTTCGTCAATCTTAAGCATCGCCACAAACGCTTCCTGCGGAATGTTCAAACTGCCGATAGATTTCATGCGTTTTTTGCCTTCTTTTTGTTTTTCCAGCAGTTTGCGTTTGCGCGTAATGTCGCCGCCGTAACACTTGGCGATAACGTCTTTGCGGTAGGCGGGTATGGTCTCGCGCGCGATGACTTTGCCGTTTATAGCTGCCTGCACCGCCACTTCAAACTGCTGGCGTCCGATAAGCTCTTTGAGCTTGGCGCACAGCGCGCGGCCTTGGGTTTGGGCTTTATCTTTATGCACTACCACAGACAGTGCGTCTACCGGCGTGCCATGCAGCAAAATTTCCATCAGCACCACATCGGCGCTGCGGAAGCCCGCCACCTCATAGTCAAAAGAGGCGTACCCTTTGGAGACGGATTTGAGTTTGTTGTAAAAGTCAATCACCATTTCGCCCATCGGCATTTCGTACTTAATGATGACGCGCTGGTTGGACAGGTGCTCCATATCCATAAAGGTACCGCGTTTTTCTTTCAAAAGCGTCATCACTCCGTCCATAAATTCCACTGGCGTAACAACTGTAATGTGAATGACCGGCTCTTTAATGTCTATAATGTCGCCGTGCGGGGGGAAATTGGCCGGGTTGTCTATAATTTTATAGCCCGGGTCGTCGGGCGCGTCGGGCAATGCCGCCAGCTCCTGCGGGTGGTTTTTGCGCGGGGTAAATTTGACGTGGTAGACCACATTGGGCGCGGTGGCAATCAGCGAGAGGTTAAACTCCCGCTCCAGCCGCTCTTTGACGATTTCAATGTGCAAAATGCCCATAAACCCCAAGCGGAACCCAAAGCCCAGCGCTTTGGACGTTTCGCTTTGGTAATGGAAAGAAGAGTCGGACAAATTCAGCTTTTCCAGCGCGGTGCGCAGCAAGGGGAAATCGGTTGTTTCCACCGGGAAAATGCTGGCAAACACCACCGGCTTGGCGTCTGCATAGCCCGGCAGCGGGGTTTGGGCGGGGCGGTCAGAGAGGGTCACCGTGTCGCCCACTTTTACTTGATGAATGTCTTTAATGCCGGCCACTAGATAGCCCACTTCGCCCGCGCTTAAAGAAGTCGCCTTATGCAGCTGTTTGGGCGTCATAAAGCCCACCTCTTCCACTTTGTAGCTGGCGCCGGTAGCCATAAAGCGAATGGCCTGCCCGGCTTTGACAGTCCCGTCCACAAGGCGCACATACATAATGACGCCGCGGAACGGGTCGTAAAAAGAATCAAAAATCAATGCGCGCAGCGGCGCTTTAGGGTCGCCCTGCGGGGCGGGGACATCGGCAATAATGCGGTCTAACAGATGTTCTATGCCCCTGCCGGTTTTGGCGCTGACGCGCTCGGCTTCTACCGGTTCTCGCAAGATGTCCCACAGCTGCTCTTCTGCAGCATCAGCGTCGGATTGGGACAAATCCACTTTATTCATTACGGGAATAATTTTCAGCCCCAAGCTTTGCGCCAAATGCGCGTGGGCCACCGTTTGCGCCTCCACCCCTTGCGAGGCGTCCACCAGCAAAAGCACCCCTTCGCAGGCGCGCAAAGAACGGGCTACCTCGTAGGAAAAGTCCACATGTCCCGGGGTGTCAATGAGGTTTAAAATATAGTCTTTATATTGAATGCGTACGGCTTTGGCTTTAATGGTAATGCCGCGCTCACGCTCCAAGTCCATGCCATCTAGCAGCTGGGCTTGCATTTTGCGTTTGGGCACGGTGCCCGTGTCTTCCAATATGCGGTCAGAAAGGGTGGTTTTGCCGTGGTCTATATGGGCCACGATGGAAAAATTACGAATCTTCATCTTGGTTCATTTGCTCTACTAAACTGCGTATCTCTTCAGATGAGGAGGCCAGCAGGGCCGCTTGGGCCGTGTCGGAGCATGCTTCAAAATTTAAGTTACGAATGCGGTTTTTAATGCGTAAAAACATACGCGGCGGCACGGACAACACGTCCACTTCCAGCCCCAGCAGCATGGGTACCATTTTTACGTCGGAGGCGATTTCGCCGCAGATGCTGACGCTTCGCCCGCGCTGGTGGGCGGTCTGGATAATTTGGTGTATAGTGCGCAATACAGCCGGGTGGCAGGGGTCGTACATGTGCGCCACTTCCGGATTTACGCGGTCTACCGCAATTAAATATTGTATCAAGTCATTGGTGCCTATGGAAAGGAAATCTATATCTCCAATCATGCCGTCTAGGGCAATAGCGGCGGCTGGCACCTCAATCATGGCACCTAGGGCGATTTTATTTACGGGTTTTTTGCCTTCTTTGGCAAATTCCGCCAGGGCTTGGTTTAGTGCGTCGCGCACATGGCGCACCTCCTCTACAGAGGAGACCATGGGAATCATAATTTTTATCTGTGCCGGCACCTCACACGCGGTGCGCACGATAGCGTGCAGCTGCGTGCGCATTAAATCCGGGTTTTTTAAAAATAAACGGATTCCGCGGCAGCCCATAAAGGGGTTGTTGTCCTTATCAAATTCGTCCAGCGGAAAGTCCGGCATTTTGTCAGCACCCAAATCCGCCAGGCGGATAGTGACGGGGCGCATGTCAAATTTTTTAGCGGTGGAAAGATAAATCTGGTATTGCTCCAGTTCGCTGGGGGGCTGGGGGATATTCATATATAAAAATTCCGTGCGCAGCAGGCCCAGCCCATCGGTGATAAGTTTTTTGTTTTCTTTGGTGTCAGTGCGCGGGTCAAAATTGACCATTAGCTTAAAATTGCGTCCGTCGGAAGTCACCGTGGGCAGGTGATTAATAGTTTGCAGCAGCGATTCGGCTTTTTTAATTTCGCGCTGGGTTTTTTTATACCGGGCCAAGGTGTAGCGGTCGGGACTGATAATCAGCAGGCCGTTTTCCCCGTCCACAATGACGGTGTCTCCGTCTTTTACCTGGCGCGCTGCGTTGGACAGAGCCACCACCGCGGGCAATTTTAAACTTTGGGCCAGAATGGCAGTATGACTCGTTTTGCCCCCCAAATCCGTACAAAAACCGATAATTTGGTTTTCCTGCAAGTTGATAGTGTCCGAGGGAAATAAATCCCGCGCAATTAATACCGAAGGCCGGCGTATGGAAGCCCAAAAAGCTCCCTTATTTTCCTGCAAATTGCCCACCAAGCGCTTGCCTACGTCAAAGATGTCATTGCGGCGTTCTTTAAAAAAGGGGTCGGATACTTTATCAAACGAGGCCGCCAGCTCCTGCAGCGTCTGAAAAATGGCGGCTTGGGCGGAGAGATGTTCGTTTTTTATTTTGGTGACGGTGGCATCCTTGAGCATAGGGTCTTGCACAATCATTTTATGCATAGACATCAAATTGGCATATTCCCCACCCAGCGTCTCGCGCAGTTTTTTTTCGTTGGCGTCTAAATCGGCTAATGTCTTTTCCACCGCGCGGCCAAATTTGCCTATTTCGTTTTTCACTTCCGTTGCGTCTACGTGCTGGTTTGCCACGGCAAAATCAGCCGTGGGCAGCAATACGGCTGGCCCAATAGCTACGCCCGGACTGGCAGGGATGCCTTTGATCACAAACATTTAGATTTCCTCGTTAAACTTATTAGCAAATAGTTTTGTAAGGGCCTGGCATGCTTCTTTTTCATCTTTTCCGTCAAAAGATAACCGCAGGGTGGAGCCGTATTCCGCCGCCAGCATCATGACACCCATAATGCTTTTGGCGTTTATTTCCACCTGGTCTTTGGCTATTTTGATATCACAGTCAAAATTAGACGCCGTTTGCGATACCATGGCGGCGGGGCGCGCATGCAGCCCCAAACGGTTGGTAATTTTGATTTCTTGTGTAATCACAAAAAGTCCCCTTAAAAGAAACACACAATATTAAAAATCACTACGGCTGTAATGTATAAATACACATTGGGAATACGCAGCCGGCGTGTAACAAACGAAATAATGACAAAGAATAACACCAGCACGGCCCGCGCCAAAAAGTGTATATCCACCCGTATCCCTTCAAAAAAGCGGTATACCCCAAAGAGCATAATGGCTATGGCGAAAATAATGCCAATACGTTTGGCGTTATAAATGGTGCGGTTCCAGTCAAACCGGGTCAGCCCAAAGCAGGAGCTGTCGTCGGATTCATAGCCGATTTTAATGCCTTGCCAGCGTATAAAAAGCGCAATACTGTTGTAGACAAAGAAAGCAACCGCTCCGGCGGTAAATCCGTATACCAGCGAAACAGGCGTCCGCCCGTCCGTTTCCAGAAAATTGACACCCAGCAACATCCAAATAAATATGGCCAGCAGCAGCGTAAGCGGCTTTAAAGTGCCCCAAAATAGGCGGTCTCCTATAGAGGCGGCCGTAATGGAAAGCCCGCGCCGCGCACCTGTCCATTCCGCCACCTGTTCTTTATATTCGGTGACTGATTTGGCTCGTGCCACATTTTCTTCTAGGTGCGCCATCGCGCCAAAACAGAAGGAAGCCATGACCGGGTGGGTGTTAAAGGCCTCTAAATAGCGTTTAAGCACGGTGGGCAGCATTTCCGGGTCATGTCGGTAAAGCCGGCGCAAAAATGGCATCATGACCAGCGCAAAGCCCAAATTCTGGTATTTTACATAGTTCCAGCCGGCCTGCAGGAAAAAAGAACGGAAAAACATGTTTATTCTAATCCAGAAAGTCATGTTTTCACCTCGTTTTGAGCCGGAAAGCCGGGATAAGCGTCGACAGCCCTATCCAGGGCACCGCCAGGTACGCCAGCTGGAAGGCAAAGTGCGTCCGGGCGGATATATACGGATACAGGATAAACATCAGCTGGGAGCTGCCCCAAGCTAGAACGGAAATAAAAATAAAACTCATTAAAAAAGACAGCAACAGTGTCACGGCAATAGTGCGCTTGATGTCGGTTGGTTTGCGGTCAATGCGTTTTTCTAGAAAAATCAGCCAATCAAAGCGGGTTTTGCGCAGCAGTGCGTCAAAGAAGGAATACAGCACCGCTCCCAGTACCCCCAAGAAAAACCCAAAGCACAGCTCAATGCCTTGCGCATACAAAAGAAGCGGCACCACCGATCCTACCACTCCGCTGGGCGGGATAATGCCCCCCAGAGGGGAAACATCGGTGAACAACAGCTCGGCAAAAATACCCACCTGCACCCCAGCCGACATGTCTCCAATCAGCCAGCCGAACAGCGGCCCGGCAATAATCGGACGTGAAAGCAGCAGCTGGAACGCATAGGTCGTATCCAGCTCCAGCAAGGCAGCCAAAATGCACAGCAGTATCAAAGAGAGTGTCATGCAATATTCTCTTTTACGGAAATAGATTTGGAACTGGGCACCGCCCGCGTTTCAATCGCTATCCCTAAATCGGACAATATACGCAGGGTTTTTTTGTCCATGGCGTCTAAAAATACGTTTTCCGCCAGTTTTTCCGCCCCTTCCTTAAAATGCATTCCGCCGATATTGAGGGATTTGATTTGCAGGCCGTCCTCCAACAACGGGTTTAAATCCTGCAAAGAGCCCATCAATAGGAAAATACGCTTTTTGGAAGCGCTCATATACCCTACGCAGCGCGCCGGCTCCAGCACCGTTAGCTCATATTCAAACGGCAGGGAGAGACGGAGCAAATTTTTATTGACGCGTTTTTCCCGGTCGCGGGGACAGGGGATAACCACCTCGTCAATATTCAGTTCGGGCAACCAGGCCTGCACAATTTGGCCGTGTATCAGCCGGTCGTCCACCCGCGCAAAAATAATAGGCATATTACAGCCCCTTAATTAAAAGCTCCGTTGCGTTAATGACTGCCCGTTTGCCGTCGGCCTCAATCTTCTCGGCCAATTCTTTGGCCGGCAGTTTTTTGCGGCTGTTGAGCGCGGTGAGCAGCATGCTTAAATTCATGCCCGTAATGACATGGCATTTGGGGCATTCTTTGGTGGCTGTCAGGGCGATATTAGTGGCACTGCCGCCAAAAATATCGGTCAGGATGACAGCCCCTTCTTCAGCGTCGGATAGGAGCTTTTTCAGTTCCTGTGCGCCCTGCTCCACGGAGCTGGACGTAGTAACCGAAAGCGTCTGTACGCCTTCGGCGGGCTTGCCCAAAATCTGGGCCGCCGTGGCCAACATTTCCACGGCTAAATGACCGTGGGTTACTAAAATGAGTTTTACCATATTATAATCCTATGTCCCTGTGAAATTCCGACGCGCTGAGCCCCTGCTTGCGCAGCGTTTCCGCCAGCTGGTGTGCCATAAACACGCTGCGGTGTTTGCCTCCAGTGCACCCAAACGCGATGGTCAAATAACTCTTGCCCTCTTTAATATATTTGGGGATGAGGTATTTGATTAACTCGGCAAAGCGGTCTGCAAAGTCCCGTGTGTCTTTAAATGACAGGATATAGTCCTGCACGGGTTTGTCCAGCCCGGTTTTGTTTTTTAACTCTTCCACATAATACGGATTGGGCAAAAAGCGTACATCCATGACAATATCCGCTTCTTTCATAATACCGTTTTTAAAGCCGAAAGAAACAATGGAAATCTGCATTTCGCCTTCTTTTTTTAATTCCAGCAAGGCCGAAATCTTTTCTTTCAGTTCTCCTAAATTCAAGCCGGTGGTGTCAATCACTTTGTCGGCTGCTATTTTAATAGGCGTCAATAAATCGTGTTCATGGGCGATGGCGGCAGCCAATTTTTTATGAATAGGGTGTTTATGTTTAGTCTCGGAGAAGCGGCGTATTAAACATTCTTCGGAAGCGTCCAAAAAAATCACTTTGGGGGCAAAGTCGTCTTTGGTCAGATTTTTCAGCAGAGCCGGCAGCTCGCGCAGGCGTTCCCCTTCCCGCACGTCTACCCCTAAAGCTACGTTTTGCAGCTCAGGGCGCTCAGTAACATAAGCGGCAAATTGTTTAAACAGCGCCAGCGGCAAATTGTCCACACAGTAGAAACCAAAATCGCCAAAAATCTTCAGCGCCTGGCTTTTACCCGCGCCGCTCATACCGGTAATAATAAAAAGTTTACGCTTGGCTTGCATTGTTCTTTGTCGTTGTCCGTTTCATGCGGTCCAGCATTCGGCGACTGAACTCTTTGGCCGAGAAAATGCCTTGCGCTTTTAACTGTTGGTTTAAGGCAGCCACCTCTATCAGCACCGCCAAGTTGCGCCCCGGTGTAACCGGCAGGCGCAGACAGGGCACTTCCAGCCCCAGAATTTCCGATGTTTTCTGCTCTACACCCAAGCGGTCTATATTTTTGACCGGAGGGGTAAGCACTACTTCTAAATCAATGGCCATTTCGTCTAGTGTAGAGCCCACGCCAAACAAAAGTTCCACATCTAAAATCCCCAAACCCCGCACTTCCATGTAGTGTTTGAGCATTTCAGGGCAGGAGCCCACCAAAAACCGTCCCCATCGTTTCTGCACTTCCACCACATCATCCGCCACTAAAATATGGCCGCGTTTTATCAGCTCCAGCGCGCATTCGCTTTTGCCAATGCCCGCTTCCCCGCGGATAAGCACCCCGATACCGCTTACATTTAAAAGCACGCCGTGCAGATGGGTTACCGGGGCCAGCTGTTCGTCCAAAAACCGGGAGAATTCCGCCACAAACGCCGCTGATTCCATCTGGGTTTTGAGCACCGGCACGTCTGCTTCCAAACAGGCCTTTTTAATAGCCGGGAAGGGATCTTGCCCCGCCGCCATAATCACGCACGGCACCCGGCCTTTGCCCAGCATTTTGGCGATATTGGCTTTTAGCTGGGAGGGCCTTTCCTTGGCGCAAAAGGCATGTTCCCCTTTGCCAAAAACCTGTATGGCATTGGCGCGGAAATGGTCTAAATGCCCGCATAAAGCCAGCCCGGGCCGGTTGACGCTGGGGGTGGTAATTTCCCGGTGCAGGTAACGTTTGCCGCAAACCAGCTCCAGGTGAAGACGTTTCACCTGGAGCAGTTCGCCCACTGTTACGGATTTGGTAAATTCCTGCACCGCTGACCCTTTTATTTTTTCTTAACCGGTTTAATCAGCCCGTATGTGCCGTCCAGGCGTTTAAAAATCAGGTTAATCTGTTTGGAATCTTCGTCCAAGAACATCCAGAACGAATAGCCCAGCCGTTCCATTTCATAGGCCGCATCTTCCGGGTTCATCGGGGTAACTTCCACCTGTTTGATGACGGAGAATTTCACATCATTGGGAGGCAGCAGGATATGGTCGCTGAACGTGGCAATTTCCTCTACGACGGCCGTTTTCTTGGCGGTGCGTTTGGATTTGCTTTTTTCTTTGGCTTTTTTCAGCTGCGCTTCGGCCTTAACAGCCGCGGCGTCTATGGCTTTATACAAATCGGTTTCCACAGCGGTAGCGCTGATTGGATTTTTCCCCCCGGTATGAATAATGATTTCGGCGCGCTGGTTGATTTTCTTTTCCACAGACAGCAACACCTGGGCCCACACAATGTGTTCTACATAATTTTCAATTTTACTCACGCGGGTTTGTACAAACTGTTTAATGGCAGGCGTAAGCTTAATATTTTTAGCGGTAACTTTGATTTCCATATTTCCTCCGTATTGTCTAAACGGGTAACCCGTACAGACATTTAATCATTAATATTCTCTCGGTGTCAACGGCGTTTTCAGGCGGGGCGGCGCTACCCGTTAGGCGGGGCCGCGGGCCGGTGTCGGCGCGTCGCGGACAGAGGAGTACGCTCTACACCAAAGTGGCGGTGTAGCTACAGTATAAGTCGGAAACAGAAAAAAACAAGAGGAAAATTTGTTAAGATAAAAAGGCGTAAGGAGAATGATTCTGTAGAGCCCTGATCCGGCTTTTATTTTAATCTGTTTTTGGAATCCTGTGGAAACGGGATGAGCTGTAGCTTTATGCTGCGGCGCTATTCACTCCAAAAACAGTCGTTTTAGGTGTTATGCATACGGCCTAATTACCCGTATGTATAAGACCGAGAGCTGTTTGTCATCATCAGATGACGGCAGCCGCGGCTGTTTGTCTTTGGGTGAGTGAATAGGCTCAGGACTTACGGCCGCTTTTGTTTCCTCCGGGAATCCGAAACCAAGGAGGAAACAATGACCCCTGAAATATCTGTTTTAATTCCCGTTTATAATGCGGAGAAATACCTGCCCCCTGTGCTTACATTCTTTACAAAGCCAAACGTTTGCGGATTTTGAAATTATTTGTATAGATGACGGCTCTGCGGACCAATCGCTCAAAATACTTCAAAAGGCGGCGGAAGAAGACGCACGAATCCGCTGTTTTTCCCAGTCTAATAAAGGCGTAGCCGCAACACGCAACCGCTTGCTTTCTCTGGCCCGGGGGGAATATGTTGCTTTTGTAGATGCAGATGACCTGGTAACGGAAAGCTATTTGGAAAAATTATATACTGCTGCCTGCCGGACGGGGGCGGATTTAACAAAGTGTTTATTCTGCGAAGCGGAAGAAAACGGAACCCTTCGTAAAAAAACGCATTGCCATAGCAGCTTTTATAAGGTGCCTTCGGCAGAACCGGGCGCCCGGTTTTGGGCCGGCTATCAGGATGCCGTTTTATGGGGGAAATTATTTAAAAGAAAGTGGGCGGAAGAAAATAAATTTGCCTTTTGGCCCGGCCGCGTGGCGGAAGATTTCCCTTTTGTTGTGCTGGCTTTTATGTATGCCCGCCAAATTGTCTTGGTGTCGGAAAGGATGTATATTTATCGCAAAGATGTGGCGGGTGCTATTACCTCCAATGCCTTAAATATGGCTAAGGGCATTTTGCTCAACTTGCTGGCTTTGCGAAAAGAACTGATACAAAGGGGAAAATGGGACAAAGCCGTTTTAAACCAGTGGATGAGAACCATATCTTGGGCCATATGCCGCTTTAGAAAGTTTGCCCCCTGCATACGGCAACAAAATATTGACTTGCTGCGGGAAGCGTGGCATGTGTATTTGGAAAATATACCCTATTGCCGCGGTTGGAGTTGGCTGCGCTGGCAGACGTTAGCTGTGCTGGTAAAAGTTTGCGGCATGGGCAGCATTTATTTTTGGAGCAAAATGTTTAGATGAAAACAGCTTTTCCGATAGACTTGGTCATTCTATGGGTTAATGGCAGTGACCCGGACTTTATTGCTCAGAGAAATTCTTGGGCCCAAAAGAATGGAGAAAGTGTATCTTATGCTCGTTATGTGCAGAATGATGAGCTGAGATATCTTTTACGTTCGGTAGAAAAATTTTTGCCTTGGATAAGGAGGGTTGTGCTCGTCACAAACGGCCAATCCTTGCCGCCGTGGCTGCGCACAGAACATCCCCAACTGCGGATATTGACGCATGCGGAGTTTATGCCGGCAGATTGTTTGCCTACATTTAATTCCTGTGCAATTTCCACAAGTATCGTTTTGTGGAAGGACTTGGCTGAACATTTTTTATTGGCCAATGATGATACTTTTGTGTGGCAGTTGCTGCCGCCCTCTTATTTCTTTCAACAGAACAAAGCCATTAATCGGTTTGTTAGCTACCCCCAAAAAGACTATCATGCCACCTCTTATGGCCGGCAGCTTTTATATATTGTGCAGTTAGTAAAAAACAAATACCCGGGGCTGTTTTTGCCACTGGAGCCGCATCATAATGTCAGTGCTTATATCAAAAGCGCTTGTTTGAAAGCGTGGCAAGCGTTTCCTAACGCGTTATTGCAGACGCAGCAGGCACGCTTTCGTAAAGAAAACAATGTGAATATGTTGCTGTTTGCTGCCGTACAGGCAATGCTTCAGAAAGGACTTTGGCGGCGCAGCCGTTGTTCCCGCTGGTTTGGCAGCGATGGTATGGTGTGGGAATTGTGGCAGAATTATGAAGAAGAAATTAAAAAATTTCGTCCCAAATTAGTATGTTTGAATGACTCGGAAAAATGCCTAGAAGTAAACCGAAAGCATCTTGTGAATTTTTTGCAAAGAATATTTCCGCAGGCCAGCTCCTTTGAAAAGGTTTGACGCAAAAAATTAGTATGAGTGGACAAGCAAAAAAACGCCCCGCATAAGCGGGGCGTTAAATTATTTGGCGTTTACCATTTTGGCTCTGGAGATATCGCCTTTCTTATCCAAGAAATACAGATATCCTTTTTCTTTTTTAATGCCGGTTTTTTCTACTTTTTTGGGCTTGCCGCCTTTTTTGCCGCCGCGGGCCATTTGCACCCGGGCCACGTCGCCGTCTTTGTCAATGTAGTAGAGAAAGCCGTCTTCGCGTTCCACGCCAATCTTGAGTACTTTTTCTGCCATATAAGTTGTTCCTCCTTTAAGGAAACATGTTGCAGGGTTCGGATTTTGGAAAGTCTGAAATGTTTGCCGTCCGCTTGCGATGCTTCCGTCTGCGGAGGGGGATCCGGTACCCTTACCGAAAAAGTCTAATAAATATTCCTTTCTTTTGCAAGCCCTTTTTTCCTCGGAGAAAGCCAACGGCTCCCTCGGAGCGGTTTTTGAGTGGGGATTTATCCTACGCGTAAGGAGGAATTTTGGCCGCTGTTCTGCCTGTATTCGGCAGAGGTGCCAGCGTACGCGCGGCAAATGTTATAATACTTATATATATCCCCTAATTATAGAGGACGGTACGCTCATGTATTTAAAAGCCATAGAAATTGTGGGTTTCAAATCTTTTGCTGATAAGGTGCGCCTGGATTTTGAGCCGGGCATTACCTGCGTAGTGGGGCCCAACGGCTGCGGCAAATCTAACGTCATAGATTCCGTACGTTGGACGATAGGGGAGATGAGCTGGAAGGCACTGCGCTCGGCTTCTATGGTGGACATTATTTTCAACGGCACTGCCAAACGCGCGCCGCTGAATATGGCGCAGGTGAGCATGATTTTTGATAATTCCACGCGCAACCTGCCGCTGGATTTTAATGAAATTACCGTCAGCCGCAAAATTTTCCGCTCCGGGGAAAGCGAGTACTATTTAAACAAAGTGCAGTGCCGCCTGCGCGATATCCGTGATTTGTTTTTAGATACCGGTATCGGCGGAGAGGGTTACGCTATTATTGACCAGGGCGGCGTGGAAAGCGTGCTGTCCGCCACGGCCGAACAGCGGCGTGAGATGTTTGAAGAAGTAGCCGGCGTTTCCAAATACAAAGCTAAACGTGAGGAATGTATCCGCCGTTTGGAGCGGGTGGATATGGATTTGGCCCGTCTGTCCGACACGGTGGCGCTGATTGCCGAGCAAATTAAAAAATTGGACGGCGAAGCACGCAAAGCCCGTTTGTACCAGAAATACCGTGACGAACTAAAAGAAAGTGAAATTGCCATTTCCCTTTGCTCCATTAAAGAGGCCGACAGCCTGATAGCCAAACACAGCGCCGAGCTGGAGCCGATACTGCGGCGCGCCCAAGATTTGGATAACCAGATTTCCGCACAGGAAGGGCAAACCGCCGCCATGGATTTAAACCTGACACACAAACAAAAAGAGGTGGCCCAGTTCAATGAAAAAATAGCCGCCAGCAAATACCAGGTGGGGCTGCTGGAAGGGGCTATTAAAAACTGCGACAATTTAACCGCCGAATTTACCGCCCAGCTGGCCGCTTCCGGCAGCGAAGCCGAACGCGGCCAAAGCCGCATTAAAGAGATAGAGCCAGCCATCGCTAAGCTTAAATCCCAGCTGGCGGAGCTGGAAGGGCAGCTGGCCCCCCTGCAAAAGCAATATAACGAAGAATTTGCCCTCTCCCAAAAACAGGAGCAAGACCTGCGCACCGCAGACGTGCAAATCCAGCGCGCCAGTACCGATTTAATGCGTTTGGTGCAAAACCAAATGGAATGCCAAAACAAAATTTCTTTAGAGCAGGCCAATGTACAGCGCGAGAGCGAAGATTTAATTACGCTGGAGAAAAGCAGCCAGGCAGACAGCGGCGTAGAAGGCGTGCGCCGCGCTTTGGAAGAAATCCGTGCCCGCCTGCAGGAAAAGCAAAACACCGCCAGCCAAGCGCGCGAACAAATTGCCCAGCAGGAAGCGGGGCTGAACGAGCTGCAGAAAAAACGCAGCGCGCTTAATGAACAACTCTCTGTTGTCAAATCCGAAAAAGCCGCCTTGAACGCCAAGCTGGAATTAATCCGCACCCAAGGAGAAAACGACCCCTATTGGGTAGGGGTTAATGTAGCATGTGAATCCAAACTGCCGGGCGTGCGGGGTACGCTGCGCAAAGCGCTTAAATACCAGCCGGCAGACGCTACCGCCGTGGAAGAAGCGTTTGGAAAATATTTAGATGCCGTTTTGTGTGAAAACGAAGCGGCCGCTAATTCCGCTGTGGAAAAATTAAAAGCGCACGGCAAAGCACGCTGTAAATTTATTTTATTAGATCAAGTGCCCGCCGCTCCGTCTGTGTCCGGCACCTTTAAAACCCGTTTGCAGTATGGGCCGGAGCTGGAAAATTTGATTTCTTTGCTTATTGGTGGTTATGACGCGGCAGACGACGGTGCGCTGCGCGGCGGATTTTTCCTCAGTGCCGGGGCGCCCGGCGTCACGGCGCCGGAGGCCTACTGGGGCGAAGAAGAAAGCGCCCGCCAGGCGCTGACGGAGAAAACGGCGCAGGAAGAAGAACTTTCCCGCCAGACAATTGCCAATTACGAAGTGTTGCAAAAGGCCGAAGAAGCCCTGCGCGCCCTGCGCGTGAGCGCCCAGGAAGCGGCGGTAGCCGCCGGGGCGGTGCAGGGTGAGCTGTCCGCCAAAGAGCGGGAGCTGAAACAGGCGGAAGAAGCGCTGGCCAAAGCTGCGGCTCAAAAGCAAGAGCTGATGGCGCGGGTAGACCGACGCAAACAAAATGTATCCCAGCTGCAGCAAAACTTGCAGAGCATTTTGAAACAGCAGGAAGATATAAAAACGCAGACGGAAAATCTGAAAACGCAAAAAATAGAATTGCAAAAGCAGACTGAGCAAACCAAAGGCCGCCTCAACAGCTTAAACGGGGCTTTGTACGAATTTAAAATCCGCAAGAACAATGTAGAAGTAGACCTGAAATCTACGGAATTTGAATACAATACCTTGTTGCAAAATGAAGGCAAACGTGCCGAGGCGGCCAAATCCGCCCACGCCCGCTTGCAGGCCCTGGCGGAGGAGAAACTGTCCACCCAGGCCCGGCTGTCCACCGAGCGCGACACACTGGCCGCGCTGGAAACAGACGAATACAAATTGCGCCAGTCGCTGGAAGTGTTAAAGAAAGAGTACGACGATAAGATGACCGCGCTCAACGCCAATAAAAAACAGCTTTCTGATTTACACATCAAACAAAACGACTTGGAAAACGCGCTCTCCAATGCCCGCCGCCAGCGCACAACGGTGGTGAACAATTTGTTTGAAAGCTGGAATATTACACCGGAAGAAGCACAGCTGAATTTCGGTGACAAACAGGTGGATTACGAGCGCGTAAAAATGATGCGCAAACGCATTGAAAATATGGGAGCCGTCAACATGACCGCGCCGGAAGAATACGACGCCCTGACCGAGCGGCACAACTTCCTCAAAACCCAAATCAATGACTTGGAAGAAGCCAAAAAAGATTTGCGATCTGCCATTCACAAAATCAATGTCACCACGCGCGACAATTTCCGCTATACCTTTGAACAGGTCAAAATGCACTTTAAAAACATTTACCAAACGCTTTTCCGCGGCGGAGAATGTGATTTGGTGCTGACCGACCCGGAAAACCTGCTGGAGACCGGTATTGAAATCTATGCTCAGCCCCCCGGCAAGAAATTACTCAATATTTCTTCCATGTCCGGCGGGGAGAAAACGCTGACGGCGCTTTCACTGCTGTTTGCGTTCTTTACGCACAATCCGGCCCCGTTCTGCATTATGGACGAAGCCGACGCCGCTTTGGACGAAGCCAATGTGGAGCGCTTTGTCAATTTGATTAAAGAGTTTTCCAGCACCACCCAGTTTATTGTGGTTACCCACAATAAACGCACGATGGAGTCTGCCCGCCGCCTCTATGGTATTACGATGGAGGAAAGCGGTGTGTCCAAGGTCATGTCCGTCAACTTGGCTGACCGCGCTGACGCCGCTAAAAAAGAAGAATTGGAAGCGATGGCGGTATCCTAATGCTCTACGGCGTCCTTTCGGATATTCATGGCAATTGGGAGGCCTTTGAGGCGGCTTTAAAACGTTTAAAAGCCGAGGGAGCCCAGCAGTATATTTTCTGCGGGGATTTGGTCGGCTACGGCCCCGATCCCGAAAAGTGCGTGCAGAAATACCTTAAACTGCAGGAAGAGGGTTTGGCTGTTGGTGTAATGGGCAACCATGATGCGGTATTCTCCCACCCGGAGCTGCGGGAATATTTTAATTTTGATGCCTTATATTCCCTGGATTGGAGCGCCAAGCAGATGAGCCAAAAAGCCATGCGCGCGGTTTCTTTTTTGCCGGAAACGGTGCATGTGAGAAATTTTACCGTTGTGCATGGTACGCCGATGGATCCCATCAAAGAATATTTGGCCAGCGCCCAGCAGTATCGCCGGGCGTATAAATTATGGAAAGGGCAGCTGCTTTTTGTGGGGCACACGCATTTGTCTTTTTATATGGAAGGGGACGAAAAAGTTTGCCATGTGTCCGTGGTGCGGCGGGAAACGACGGTGCGCTTTCACTTGCGGCTGCGCTATGTGGTCAACCCCGGCTCCGTGGGGAAACCCCGCGACAACGATCCCCGCGCTTCTTTTGGCTTATGGGACGATGAGGAAAACACTTTCCGTTTTATTCGCCAGTCCTATGACCTTACGAAAACGCAGGAAAAAATGCGGGCCCAAGGGCTGCCCTCTTTTTTGGTGGACAGCTTGGCCTTGGGAATGTAACGGGCTGAAATTAGTTTTTGGGAAAGCGGAACTGCACCTTGTGCAGTTCCGCTTTTTTAGCCCCACTCCATGCCCGCGAGGAGCTTTTTCTATGATTTTTTCTGATGAGGAGGCGCTTCTGGGTTGTTTAGGGCATGGCCTGTGCCTCAACGGCACGGCAGCGCGCCTGTCAGATGAGGACAATAAAAAACCCACTCTGTTGAGTGGGTAATATAAAAAATGGTGGACCCGACAAGGATCGAACTTGCGACCTCCTGCATGCCATGCAGGCGCTCTCCCAGCTGAGCTACGGGCCCTTTCGCATATATAGTATAGCAATTTTTTATTTTTTTGGAAAGTATTTTAACAAAAGAGCTGTTTAGATGATATGATAAACGACTATCTGTAATTGCTCCTATTCTTTTTTAACAAACAGCTCACACTGCTTTCCATATATTCTACATAAACAGTGGGTGCAACTGGCTCCTGCGTTGACCTTTGCGCGCTTTTTTAGCTATGATTTTGTATGGAAAGTCCGGATTACTTTAGGAAGAGATACACACAAGAGGACTTTTCACTGCTGTAAGGGTATTTTACCTGTCTACAAGGGGTTTGTTATGAAAAAGATACTGGTTATGGGCGGAGCCGGATATATCGGTTCGCATGCTGTAAAACATCTGGTAGAGAAAGGGTATGACTGCGTGGTGGCGGACAATTTGGTATATGGCCACCGGGAAGCCGTGGCGGAAGCGGCGGCTTTTGAAAAGGCCGATTTAGCAGAGCCCGCTTCGCTGGAGGCGCTTTTTTCTAAATATGATTTTGAGGCCGTACTGCATTTTGCCGCCTATGCGTATGTAGGGGAAAGCGTGACCGATCCGCAAAAATATTATCAGAACAATGTGGCCGGTACACTAAATTTGCTGGCAGCCATGAAAAACCACGGCGTACAGAAAATCGTTTTTTCCAGTACCTGCGCCACCTATGGGGAACCGCATTATACGCCCATTGATGAAAAACATCCGCAAAGCCCCATTAACCCCTATGGCCGCACCAAACTGATGATTGAACAGGCCTTTGCCGATTATGCCCGCGCTTACGGTTTAAAGTACGCGGCTTTGCGTTATTTCAATGCCGCCGGCGCCGCGGCGGACGGCAGCATTGGCGAATCCCATAATCCCGAAACCCATTTAATCCCGCTGGTGTTGCAGGCCATACAAGGCAAACGCCCGTGTATTAAGGTGTTTGGGGCGGATTATCCCACCCCGGACGGCACCTGTCTGCGTGACTATATCCATGTGGAAGATTTGGCCTCGGCCCACCGCCTGGCGCTGGAGAAGCTGGACGGCTTTAGCGGATACGTTAATCTGGGCACTGGGGTAAAGACCTCGGTCAAAGATATCATAGCCGCCGCGGAAAAAGTGACAGGTAAAAAATGCCCCGTGGAACAGGCGCCGCGCCGCGCCGGAGACCCGGCCGAGCTCTATGCCGCGGCCCATGGCCCGGCGGAAACGGTGCTGGGCTGGAAGCCCCGGTATATGCAAATAGAAGATATTATTGCTACCGCTTGGAACTGGGAACAAAAAAGAAGATTTTAACCTATCTGGCTGTAAAAGATTTTTGAGCCCTCTGCAGATAGAGGGCTTTGCGCCTGCGTAAGGAGAAGGTATGGAAAAAGTAAAAAATCTGGTGGTGGGAGCCGGTATTTCCGGTGCGGTGCTGGCGGAGCGGCTGGCTTCCCAGCTGCAGGAAAACGTGTTGGTGATTGATCGGCGGGAACATATAGCCGGCAATATTTACGATTCCAAGCATTCTTCCGGCATTACCGTGCACCGCTATGGGCCGCATATTTTCCATACAAACAGCAAGGAAATTTGGGATTATTTAAGTACGTTTACTTCCTGGCATTATTTTTTCTTAAAACCCATGGCCTGGGTGGATAACCAGCGTGTTACGCTGCCTTTTAATTTAAATACGCTGCGCCAAGTGTTCCCGCCCTATTTGGCCGACCGGCTGGAAAAGAAACTGGTGGACGCCTATGGCTATAACGTCAAAGTGCCAGTCATGGAACTGCGCCAGCAGCCAGATGAAGATTTGCACTTTGTGGGGCAGTATGTGTATGAGAAAATTTTTGAACAATACACCAGAAAGCAGTGGGGCATTCCCCCGGAAGAAATAGATCCTGCCGTCATGGCCCGCGTGCCGGTGTTGGTGGGGAAGGACGACGGTTATTTCCAGGATAAATATCAGGCCATTCCCGCTCAGGGCTATACCCGCCTGATAGAAAACATGCTGCATAATCCGCTGATCAGCGTACGCTTGAAAACTCCGTTTGCCAAAATTAAAGATACGATAGAATATCAGCGTTTGTTTTATACAGGGCCTATTGATGAATTTTTTGATTATCAGTTTGGGCCGCTGCCCTACCGCAGCTTGCGTTTTGATATAGAGCAGAAAAATACGGAATATTATCAGCCCACGGCAGTTACCAATTATCCCAATAATTTTGATTTTACCCGCATTTGCGAGCATAAACATTTTCTGGACGAAAAAACCCCAACCACAGTGATTTCTGTGGAATTTCCACAGGCGTTTAAACGCGGGGAAAATGAACCCTACTATCCCATTTCCAATCCCCAGACCGCCGCACTCTACCAACGGTATGTCCAGGAAGCGGTCAAACTGCCCAATACGTATTTCTTTGGCCGGCTGGGAGCGTATAAGTATTACAATATGGATCAGGCCATCTCTGCGGCATTGGATTTGTTTAAGCAAATCCAATAATTATACGGCAGAGAATTTATAAGCAACTTTCCGGGCGCAAGCTCTGGATTTGCGGCAAGAGATATCTGTAAACAGCCGCCGTAAAAACGGTGGCTATTTGTTAGGCAAATCATTTTATAGCGTGGGTAAATGGGCTTTGAGTAGGACGCGGAACAAAAGGTATGTTTGACTGCTGCCGACTTTTATACATAAATTTCCAGCAGTTTGGCTTGGTCAGCGTGGAGCAGACAGTCGGCGCATTGGGCCGGGATTAATACGGTTTCGCCCATTTGCAGCGGCAGGGTGTAGCTGTCGCAGGTCAGCTGGGTCTGCCCTTTGACACAAACATAGATGACAAAGCTTTTCTGTTCTTTTAAATCCCGCCGCATTTGCCCCTGCAGTTCCAGCACGTTCACCGTAAAACACGGGTTCTTGGCCACGTTGACCGGTTGATTAAGGCGGGCTATATAGCGGGTGCGGGCTTGTTCCGTGACAGAGAAATCAATAATATGCTGTGCCTGTTCGGCCTGAAGAGGTCGCTCTTGCCCGTCCAGTCCTTTGCGGTGGTAGTCGTATAAACGGTAGGTAATGTTGGCCACCGGCTTCACTTCCGCCAGCAGAATGCCGGCCCCTATGGCGTAGATCCGACCGGGAGGAATGAGAAAACAGTCCCCGGGCTGCACTTCGTAAGGCACCAGCCGCTGCAGCAGTTTCCCTTCTTGCAGCAAAGCGGCGTATTCAGGCAGAGTGATGGGGTCTTCAAATCCAATATGGATGCAAGCGCCCGGGTCTGCCTGCAGGATATACCACATTTTGGTATTTTCAAACCCGCCGTGAATGGCGCTGGCGGGGTTGTCTGCCGGGTGCACTTGTACGGACAAATCTTGGGCTGCATCAATGAACTTAAATAACAGCGGAAAAGAATCTCCCGCCTGCCAAGCCACCTTTTCTCCCAGCAGCTGCGGCCCAAAGTGCTTGCATAAAAAATCCAAATCTTTCCCGGCTAACGGGCCGTTTTTGGCGGTGCAAAGCTGCCCGGCAACGGCAGAAATTTCCCAGCTTTCGCCGGTGTTTTCCAGGGAAAGTGTTTTGTGCAGCAGTTGGCGCAGTTTGGTGCCGCCCCAAATCGTTCGTTTAAAAACCGGGCGGAATTTTAACGGATAAAGATTCATGGGTTTCCTTGCACATCGCTTTGCTTTATGGTAACACTTTGCCGTCGTGCTGTCAACGAATTTTGCCTTTATGTGTTTGGCAGAATTGTGCTGTGGAGTGAGCGAAGACAATTACATGCAAGAGTTGAATTTTGCCGCAGTGTTGATACCTGACAGAGGGCCCGCTCTGTCTCTTTTGCTAGTATTTCCGTGACAAAATACCGGCTTTATATGCTTGCGGTATTGGCCGGCTAGGAAACCCGGCTCTGCGCGGCGGTCGGCAAGTACTTGCCTGACAGGGGCGAGCGGCCGGATAAACATAAAAATAAGCATAAAAAATCCCCGCGCTTGCTGCGCGGGGATCGAAATGAGCGGACGCTTATTTTTTGGCGCCTCTTTCAAAGCGCAGGGTGAACGTAATCATATCCGTCACTTCCGCCGGGCCAAAATATTGAATGGGGCCCGGGAACTGGTAATCATCGTTCATTGCCCAGCGTTGGCGCACTTTGGCAAACTGTTTGAACGGCTCTCCGTTGAGCTCCACCAGCGCTTTGCGGATAACCGGTTTTTCTTTGCCTTTGCGGCGTTCAATGTTCATCATCATCGTAAGAGGCACGCCGCCGCATTCCCACTGCTGGGGTTTGCGCGTCAGTTTGCGCACGGAGGACAAGTAGCCGCTGCAGCCGTTTAAGGCCAGGGCCGCGGCGTTGTAACCCAGTGCGTAGGTGTAGTTGGCGTCAAAGGTAGAGGGCACGCCGCAGCGGCCTTCATAGCCGAAGAAATGCATAATAGCGGAGAATTTGCCATTGTATTTACCGGCTTTTTTCAGCTCCGCCAGTCTGGTGCGCAGCATTTCCACCAACAGTTTTTCGGTTTCAATCAACGATACCTGTACGTTGCCGTGCGGGTCGCGGTCTAACATCAGCTGGGCGGCAATACCTTCCGGCAGGGATTTCATCAGCGCGGCCAATTTGGCGGGAAGCTTGGAGATGATAAAGGCCTTTTTCTCTGTCACGGTGTTCATTTTGGCCAGTTCCGCTTCGTGGTCGGCCAGCAGGTCGTTGAGTTCGGCAATCAGGGCTTTCATTTCCGGAATAAATTCAATCAGCCCTTCCGGCACCAGCGCCACACCAAAATTTTTGCCTTCTTTGGCGCGTGCGGATACGACGGATGCCAAATCGTCCACAATCTGTTTGAGCGTCATTTTTTTAGCCAATACTTCTTCGCCCACCAACGTAACGTTGGGGTGCGTTTTGTGCGCCACTTCCAGCGTAATGTGCGAAGCACTGCGCCCCATCAAGCGCACAAAGTGCCAGTATTTGCGGGCGGAGTTGACGTCGCGGCAGATATTGCCCACCATTTCCGCATAAATTTTGGTGGCGGTGTCAAAACCAAAAGAGGTTTCAATTTTATCGTTTTTCAAATCGCCGTCAATCGTTTTGGGTACGCCGATGACGCAGATATCGGCGCCCTGTTGTTTAAAGTATTCCGCCAGTACGCCGGCATTGGTGTTGGAATCGTCCCCGCCGACGATGATGAGCGCATTGACTTTGTTCTTCTTCAGGGTTGCCAAAGCGGTGGCCAGTTGTTCGTCGGTTTCAATTTTGGTACGGCCGGATTGAATGAGATCAAACCCACCGGTGTTGCGGTATCCTTCCATAAGTTTAGGGGTGATTTCTTTCCATTTCCCCTCCAAAATACCGCTGGGGCCGCCTAAAAAACCGTATAGTTTATTCTTCGGGTTGGCTTTTTTCAGCCCGTCCAATAAACCGGCAATTACGTTGTGTCCGCCCGGGGCCTGTCCGCCGGAGAGCACGACGGCTGCTTTCACGGCTTTTTTGCCGATGGCCGGGTTGGCGCCTTTCATAAAAGTCACTTCCGGCATGCCGTAGGTGTTGGGGAACATTTTTTTGACGGTGGCCTGGTCTGCCACGCTTTGGGTGGCTTTGCCGGTTTTTACTTTAACGGCGCAGGGCCCTTTTTTAAGCATATCCGGCAGCACCGGTTTGTATTTGCAGCGGTGTTGCTGCAAAGGGGAACAGCAAGACGTATTGCTCTTTGTAGCCATATCTTCATCTCCTAAAGAATGGAAATCTTATTTAAATTATACAAAACTTATTATTTTTCGCCCGCGTACGGCCTTAAAGGTTGGTGTGGGGGAGTGTAGAAAGGGGTTATTTTTATGTGCAGACAATATGTTCTTGGCAATGTTTTTGCTGCAAAAGCCAGCAATTGGAAAAATATGGGGTGGCACCTGCGTGAAAAAAGGAGGTATTGATAGAATTTTGCAATAAAAAACCACCTTTTCAGGTGGTTTTAAATATGCCCAGTATAGGATTTGAACCTATGACATTTCCTATGTCAAAGGCGCCTTGGCAATTAGAAAAGATGTTTCTCGACGAAGAAATGCCTCGAGGTTTGCCTTTTTGGATACTGCCAACATATTGCCAAGGGGGATTATTTGAATAGGTCTAAGTAACCATTCAACTCATAGTATTTTTTATGCGAAATAGTATCTTTGTGTTTGAGAATCCCTAGCATCTCCAAATCACCCATCAAACGATTGGCTATACCATATGAAAAATGGAATTTTTCAACGATGTTTTGTGTGTTAGCAACAGGATTTCCAAACATCCACTTAATGATATTGTCTGCTTTCTGTGTTCTGGTTCCACCCAGAGTTTTTATTTGCGCATATATTTTGTTTCTATATGCAATTAATTTTTTTAAAGTAACCGTTCCCTGGTGGGAAGTTTCAATAATTCCAGTTAAAAAGAATTTTATCCATTGTTCCAAATCATTTTGGGTTCTTACCTTCGTCAAAGAGTCATAATATATACCCTTTTTTTGTTCAAAGAAACTTGATATATATAAAGACGGTTTAGACAATACTCCACAAGACATCAACATAAGAGGGATTAATAAGCGTCCCATCCTTCCGTTGCCATCACAGAAAGGGTGTAAGGTTTCAAATTGATAATGAAATATAGCAATTTTGATTAAAGTCGGTATTTGAAGTTTATCATTATGCCAAAACTTTTCTAAATCAGATAACAATTCTGGAAGTTCTTCATAATGAGGAGGCACAAAAAAAGCATTACTCGGAGAAGAACCCCCAATCCAATTTTGACTTCTTCTTACTTCTCCTGGATTTTTATGTTCTCCGCGCACTCCTTCTAAAAGAATAGAGTGAATAGACATAATTAGCCGCGTGGAAATGGGGAGTTTTGTTAGCTGTTGTTGGGCAAAATGAATGGCTTTGATATAATTTTGTACTTCTCTCCAATCATCTCTTCTTTCGGGAACAACTAATTCCTCTGGTTTAACGGCCTCATCTATGGTAGTTTGTGTTCCTTCAATCTTGTTTGATACCGTAGCCTCTTTATAAATGTGCATATTAATGAAGAGATCCATATTAACTTCTTCAAAATCTGAATAGGCATTTAATTGCCCAATAGAACGACTTGCTTCTTCGAGAAGGATGTTGATTTGTGGGTCTGAAAACTCAAAAGGTTTATTTATCAAAGAAGGAGAGAAACTTTTATAACCCAGTCGCTCTCTATATACACCAGCATTGAAACGTGTCATCATTATCTCCCATATTTTATTTCTATTTTAGGGTTTTTTTAGTAATAAATCAATTTTTATTTCTATTTTTAAGCAAAAAATAGAAATATCTTTAAATGAATTTCTATTTTATAGGCAAATTTAGAAATTCAAGTATCTCGCAACTAAAGTCGCGGTTTTTATAGTTGTTTCAGTTTATAGTGTGTCGTTCTGCCTGCTCCAATTTTCTCTAAAATACCGCGCTGTTGCAGGTCGGCTATGTCGCGGGAGGCCGTATCGTGGGAGCATTTGCAGATTTTAGCCCACTTCGTGCTGGTTAAATTGCCCTTAAACCCATCAAACAGCATATTAAGCATTTTGCTTTGGCGGTCATTAAAGGCTTCCCCTTGGTGTTGCTTCCAAAAGGTTGCTTTCGCCAAAACATTTTTCAAAAGTTCATCAGAATCTTTAATAGCCTGCTCCAGGGTTTGCAAAAACCACTCTATCCATTCCGTGATGTCCAAATCACCCTGTTGGGTAATTTCTAATTGTTTGTAATATTCTTTACGATTTTTGGCTATTTGGGATGACATGGAATAGAACCGGTTGGCAGAGGCTTCACTCCGGGCTAATAATAATTCACTTAAGGCACGGGCAATACGCCCATTGCCGTCATCAAACGGGTGTAAAATAACAAACCACAAATGCGTGATAGCGGCTTTAAGGACATTATCCATTTCATCCGTATTGATAAAGTGGAATAATTTTTCCATTTCGGTATTTAAAAGAGGCGCATCCGGGGCTTGATAGTGAACCTTTTCTTGCCCCATAGGACCAGATACCACTTGCATAGGCCCTAAGGCGTCATCCCGGTAATTCCCCGTCTGAATGGTATAAAAGCCGCTTTTTCCATCCGGGAACATATGTTTATGCCACGCGCATAAACGTGCTTTATCAACAGGAGCGTTATAGTGTTGGATGGCATCTAACATCATTTCTACCGTGCCATCTACCTTGCGATCTACGGGAATGTCTTCATTAGGTAGTCCTAACCGCCGGGCAATAGAGGACCGCACCTGTTCGATGTCTAATAGTTGGCCTTCAATTTGATTGGATTTTAAAATTTCTTCTGTAAGGGTTTGAAGCAAGGCGCTGTCTTGCATGGCAAATCCAATATTTTGCATTTTACCCAGCAACAACCCTTGAGCCAATTTGACCTGTG
>CASEVJ010000011.1 GCA_949291365.1 uncultured bacterium | reverse complement strand
ACCATCCGGTACTCACTGCCAAATACCGCCCCTACCCGCGCCTGTTCTCGCCTCACACCCTCCAACGCCTCCCCGTACGAAGGCGCTACACTCGTAAATAAGATGCTTATGCTTAAAATAATCGATATTAGTTTGGTCATAAATACCTCAAATAAAAAATAAAAAGGGTTCTTCTTACTTTTAAGTATAGTATAGCCGGCCCGTAAAAAGCATGGGCCTATCGGGGAGAGGAAAAGCGGATTTTGGACCTATGTTATTTCTAGGACTTTAGGCCCGCAAAACATATATCTATGCGAAATGGGCCAAAAAAATCCGGACGTTGTTGCCCTTTTCCTTCCGATGTGGAAAACCCACTCTTTCCGGCTTTATGGCATATAAACAAACGTCTTACGTCAATACATTAATGTGAAAATGAGCAGGATAAATAGGGAATACGAAAAAGTTCGGCCCATTTTATCCTGCTCCTCTTATAGTATAGCAACCGCATGGTATATTTTCAAGCAAAATAAGGAGAAAAAATAAAAAGGTATAATATAAAAAAGCAAAACTATGAAAAAATCCCCAACAAAATTTCCGCGCAAATGGCGCATTTTTTCGGTAACGGCAACGGGGACTTTTATGTCCACGCTGGACGCGGGCATTGTCAATATTGCCTTACCAGTTATGTCCAGCCAATTTGGCGCCAATTTGGAAAACATACAGTGGGTGGTGACTATCTATCTGTTAACACTTACCTGTTTTCTGCCGGTATTTGGTAAATTATCCGACATGTACAGCCGCAAAAAGCTCTATTTAGGCGGCTTTTTGACTTTTGGCATAGGTTCGGTTTTGTGCTCTTTAGCCACCAATTTGCCCATGATGATTGTGGCCCGAACTTTACAAGGGCTGGGCGGTTCTGCCATGGTGGCCAACTCCCAGGCCATTATTGCCAAGGCATTCCCGGGCAAAGACCGGGGGCGGGCGCTGGGCTCTGTAGGGGCGGTGGTGGCCTTGGGCTCGCTGTCCGGGCCGGCGGTGGGGGGATTTTTAATTCAGCATTTTGGCTGGCCTTCTGTGTTTTGGATTAATATCCCGGTGTGTTTGATTGGTGTTTGGCGCGGGCTGCGGATTATCCCGCGTTTTGAAGCCAAAAATAAATTAAAAATGGACATAGCCGGAGCGGTCTTTTTTATCATTTCCTGCTTTACATTTTTATATGCGCTGGATACCGGCACCAACAAGTCGTGGCTTTCGCCCCAGATTGTCATTACTTTTGCGGTAGCCATATTATTCGGGCTCTTGTTTTACCAACGGGAAAGAGTTTCCAAGACGCCTTTTATCGGTCTGTCTATTTTCAAAAACCGCACTATTTCTTTTGGGCTGGTGGTAGCTATTTTTGGCTTTTGTGCGTTGTTCTGCAATTCCATTTTACTGCCGTTTTATTTAACGGACGTTATGCACCTTGACCCGGTCAAAATAGGGCTTTTAATTCTGCCCTTTCCCATTGCACTGGCTATCAGCTCCCCTATCAGCGGATTACTTTCCGAACGCTACAGTGCGCGCATTATCACCACGGCCGGGCTGGGACTGATTATGGTCGGGGCGCTGATGTTTGCATACATCGGGCCCAGTCCGTCGGTTTTCTATATTATTTTGGCCCAAGTGGTAATGGGCACGGGCTCGGGAGTCTTTCAGGTGCCCAACAATAATACTGTTATCAGCGCCGCGCCTAAAAACAAATTAGGTATTGTAACCAGCACCAATGCCCTCTGCCGCAATATTGGCACGGTGCTGGGGGTGGCCTTGAGTGTGGCGGTATTTGTTCCGGTTAAAGAACATGCCCTGGCTGCCGCAATAAACAGCCAGGACGCTTTCCTGCGCGGATACGCCGCGGCCATGTATTTTGCCGCTTTTTTGGCTTTGGCGGGCGGACTGATATCTTCCCAGCGGGAATAGCCGCTTGTTTATCTCAATAACTTTCTAATTAAAAACCTCCTGAACGTCTGATTTGTTTTTAAGGCAATTTTATGCCGGCGGGGGGAATTTCTGCCTTGTTGTCCATCTGTCCGCGGAAGATAAAATACAGCCCTGAAAGCCAGGGCTTGGCATATCTCGCAAATTGGAAAAAATAAAACCCCGCCGGTGCAAGTCGGCGGGGTTTGGATGCTACGTTCAAGCGGGAAATTAATAATTTTCCGGGTGAATCATAAAGTAGGCCTGCGGATGGGCGCAAACAGGGCACACTTCCGGGGCGCTTTCGCCAATATGGATATGGCCGCAGTTGGAGCATTCCCACATCACGATACCGGCTTTTTTGAACACTTCCTGGGCTTCCACATTGTGCAGAAGCTTGCGGTAGCGTTCTTCGTGCGTTTTTTCAATCTTGGCAACGGCATCAAACAGATAAGCCAATTTGTCAAAACCTTCTTCTTTAGCGGTTTTGGCAAAGCCGGCATACATATCCGTCCATTCATAGTTTTCGCCCTGGGCGGCATCTAACAAATTGGCCGCCGTGCCCGGCACTTCGCCGCCGTGCAGATATTTGAACCACAGCTTGGCGTGTTCTTTTTCATTATTGGCGGTTTCTTCAAAAATTTTGGCAATTTGAACAAACCCTTCTTTTTTGGCTTTAGAAGCGTAGTAGGTATATTTGTTGCGGGCCTGGGATTCGCCGGCAAAGGCAGTCCACAAGTTTTTTTCAGTCTGGGATCCTTTCAATTCCATAGTTTCTCCTCTAATTAATGGGGCTTGCGCCGCCGGAAAATACATACCGGCACACGGCCCCGCATAGCTTTTACTTCTGCTCCGCCGCGGCGCGGCAGCGGTTGCAAATCCCCCGGAATTGGAGATTTACATTTTTTACTTCACCAAATTGGCTGATATGCTGCGGTACCACCAGCGCAGGCGCACCCGGCTGCGGCAGCACGTCATACACTTCACCGCAGTTCATGCAAACAAAATGATAGTGCGGTGTAAGATCTGCATCAAAACGGGCCTTGGTAGACAACCCCACCCGAAACACCACTCCCGCCTCTTCCATAGAGGCAAGGGTGCGGTACACTGTATCCAAGGAAATATTCGGCAGTTTTTTGCGCACAGCGGCAAACACCGCCTCGGCGCTGGGATGGGCTTTGGATTGTGCCAGCGTGCGGAAAATTTCCAGCCGCTGCTCCGTCAGGCGCAACGCACGGCTGCGGCACAGCGCTTTAAACGCATCTACCCGGGCTCTTAATTCTTTTCCAGATTCCAATTGATTGGAAAGAGACATAAACAAAAACCTTTTTAAGAATAATTCTTATATTAAAGTATAGCATTTATTTTTTTTGAGGACAAGATACTTATTTTGTTATTGAAAAATGGCGTTAAAGAGCATGTAAAAAAGGGTACGATATACGGGTTTCTTACGGGCCGTACCGCCAGTACTTGTTACTCAAAAAAGTTTTTTCATTTTTCAGACGGAGCGGATTTTGTTATACTGTATACACTCTATGGCAAACAGCGCGTTTATTTGGCACAGTATTATTGTAGGAGGCGGGGCCTCCGGCTTATTTTGTGCTTCTTCTTACCAAGCCCCCAAACTGCTTTTGGAGCACAACACCCGCACCGGGGTAAAACTTTGTGTGAGCGGAGGAGGAAAATGCAATTTTTCCAACAAACACCTCTCTTCCCGCGACTATCTCAGCGGGGCCAAACATTTTTGCCATTCGGCCCTAGCGGCGTGGCGGCCTGAACATTTTATCCATCTGCTGGAAGAAGAACATATTGCCTTTGACGAACTGGAAAACGGACAGCTTTTTGCCCAAGACGCCCGGAAAATAGCGGCGGCCTTGCACCGCCGGGCACTGCAGCACAACACCGATATCCGCTGCCGTTGTGAAGTGGTAAAAGCCAAACAAGAAAACGGCCTTTTCCGTCTGGAAACTTCTGCCGGAACGTTTTACACATCTCATTTGATTATTGCTACGGGCGGCCTTTCTTACCCGCAGCTGGGCGCTACGGGCTTTGCATTCCGCACTGCCCAGGAACTGGGGCTGCGCTGTACAGAGCTCCGTCCGGCACTTGTCGGACTGCGCGTGCCGTTGGAAATGAGGCCGCTGTGCCGGCAGCTGGTAGGAAGTAGCACAGCGGTGCAAATAACCGTCGGAAAACACACAGAAACGGGCCCGCTTCTGTTTACGCATGAAGGTATCAGCGGCCCGGCTGTACTGCAAATTTCTTTATATTGGCAGGAAGGACAGTCGGTGCAGGTGAATTTTCTGCCGGAAATAAACGCAGTTGATTTTCTGCGGCAACATAAAAACAGCACGGCATATTTTTCCAAACTGTTTGCGCCTTGGCTTCATACGAAAATTGCCAAAACCCTGTTGGCGGACAAAGACGTGCGCGCCGCCGACGCTAAAAAAGAAATTTTGCTGGAAGCGACACAGCGCCTGCAGGCCTTTTCTTTTGTACCAGCCGCCACGTCCGGTTATACACGTTCAGAAGTAACGGCAGGCGGAGTGGACTGCAGCCAATTCCGGCCCGGCACATTGGAATGCAAAACAATTCCGGGGCTGTTTTATATCGGGGAAGCGCTGGACGTAACCGGCCGGCTGGGGGGGTATAATTTGCACTGGGCATGGGCCTCGGCTGCGGCGGCGGCGCGGGCGCTGGCTACCCGCTAGCACAACTGCCGGACGGCCTCATAAGCGGCCGTTTAAAATTGAGCGCGCGTGCGCGTACGGATTTTGCTATAATACTGATAAGACAAAGGACATATTCATGGAAATTAGAAACGGCCCTATTCCTTTCTTTTCGCTTTTATTCCACTCGTTAAAAGTGGCCAATCAGGCCTTTGGCTCTGTATTGGCTTTGGTTCTGTTGCTGGGACTGATTATAGCGATGTGCGCGGGGATTATAATGGGAGCCAGCTTTTTCTTCGGCCCGCAGATTACCCTGGTGCTTTACATTCCCATACTCATATTCGGCACCTTACTATATTTTGTTTTTCTGACGGCCAGCACCCAAATTTTAGCCGCCAAAATAGAACAGAGGGGCTTTTCGGCCTGGGAAGGGCTGTCTGGCTCTTTTATTCCGGCAATCTACTTTTGTATCAGCTCAGTGCTTTTAACAGCGGCGTGGTATGCGGTGCTCTTTGCGGCGCAGCTGGCCAACTCTTCGGCTGTAGTGGCTATTTGTACAATAGCATTGTTTTTCGCCATGCTTCCTTTCCTCTTTACGCTGCATGCCATTGCCCTGCGCGATGAAGGCCCCTTTACTGCCTTGCGCTACAGCTGGGAATTGGCCGCCAAATACTATGTCCGCATTATATGCTATATGGCCGGGCTGTTCGTGTTAGCCCTGTTTTTAGGATTGGCGGCGGTATGTATTATCAAAGCGACGGCCCCGCAAATAATGCTTTTGTTGATGAGCCAGGTAAACCCTTTATTTTTACTTCAGCCCTCCGCCACAACGATAACCGCTGTGATTGTCGTTTGTCTGATTTATTTGTACATCACGCTTACGGTGCAGGCCTTTTTCACTGGGTTATTTTTAAGTTTGGACTATGCTTGCCGCAGTGGGGTAAACCGGGAATCCCAACCCGCCGAACAAGCAGACGCCTCCCAACCTGCCTCCGCCACCAATACGCTGGCGGAAGGGGTCACATTGAAGCAGGCCTCCATACGCACTGACTCCGATGCTGACCCGGATACAGCCCGCCATTTAGACCAGGTCTACCGCGCACAAGAACACTTGGCCCAGACGCTGGAACAGGAAGAAGACCGCATGCCGACCATTTTGTTTGATGAAGATATGGCTAAACAGCTGGCGGAAAATGAAGAACAGATGCGCAAACAACAGGAACAATCCGCCCAACGCAAGGAAAACGACGAACCGCAAACTATTAAAATATCGGATAAACCGTTATGAAAACACCGAATGAGGTTTCACTGTTGACGCTATCGGAACTGTTATCCCGTTCTTATCAGGAAATTAAGAACCGTTTTGCACCTTTCTTTCTGCTGGCCTGCTTCGGCCCGGCCTTCAACTGGCTGCTGATGGGGCTTTTATTTGGATTTAACCCTATTACACAAAGTGCCATGCAGCAGCAATATCCCTTCCGCGTCTTAGTGGCCGCTATAGGTTCTATGCTGGCCGGCACGTTTTTCTTAACGGCTTTGGTCTTGTTTGTATGCAAACGCTCTCCTTCTCCGCTTCAGGCCCTGAAAGACTCTTGGCCGCGTTTTTGGCGTGTGGTGTGGGGGAGCTTCTTGCTTATACTGGCCTTGAGTATTGTGTTGCTTCTGGCGGCGCTGGCTGGAGCTGCTGTATTGTATGCGGTGGGCTTCACTCCGGAAATACTGGCTATAGCACTAGCGCTTTATTTCATGGTGGCTATGGTGATATGGGCAATAGTTATGGTGTATATGGCTTTGTTCCCTTATCCGCTGATATTAAGCGAACAAGGAGTTTTGGGCTCCCTATATACATCTTTCCGCCTGGTAAAAGGATATTTTTGGAGAACGCTGGGGCTTTTGCTTGTGCTGACTATCATTTCAAGTGTCATATCCCTGACGGCAACGGCAGCATTGTGGCTAGTGACGTTTATCGCTACGCTGGCACTGCCACAGTTGGCATGGATTTTCGGTATATTAGGGATACCGGTGCTGGCGTTAATTATGTTGGTGGTACAGATACCGCTTATTGCTTTGTATTTAGACCGCAGCAGCGCAGGCCTGCTGACTGAGCAGACGGACAATAAGCCCTCGCTTGAGGCGGCGGAACAATGATTTTGAAAGGGAGAGCCCGTTCGGGCCCTCCCTTTTTTGCAGTTATCAAAAAGGATAAAAATAAAAAGGAGAAAAAATGAACACAGTGCTAATAACACTAAACGTATTGGGAGGCCTGGCGGTTTTCCTATACGGCATGAAAATCATGAGCGACGGTCTGCAAAAAATGGCCGGCGTTAAGATGCGTCAAATGTTGTCTATCGCCACAACTAACCGGATTGCGGCCACATTCTCTGGTATGCTGGTAACCTCTATTATCCAGTCATCCAGCGCTACGACCGTTATGGTGGTGGGCTTTGCCAGTGCGGGGTTGCTTAACCTCTACCAGTCCTTAGGCGTCATTTTCGGAGCCAATATTGGAACCACGATGACGGCGTGGATTGTAAGCTTATTTGGATTTAAAATACAAATATCTCTCTTTGCCCTACCGGTAATTGCCATAGGGTTTTTCTGCCAGTTCCTGCCCTCTAAATGGGTGGCTGTACGGCGGGCGGCGGAAGGGCTGTTTGGCTTTGGTTTATTGTTCCTGGGATTAGACATTATGAAAAACGCCATCCCAGCCGATTTTGCCCAAAGCCCGTTTGTGGTGGAATGGCTCTCCAAATTTACCCCAGACAGCGCTCTGACCTTAATCCTGCTGATTTTTACCGGCACGATACTGACCATGATACTGCAGTCTTCCAGCGCGGTCATGGCCATGACGCTTACCTGCGCCGCGGCCGGTATTATTAATTTCCCGACTGCCTGCGCACTGGTGCTGGGGGAAAATATTGGCACCACCATTACCGCCAATCTGGCTGCCCTGGGGGCTACCAAAACTGCCCAGCGGGCCGCCATGGGGCATTTCTTGTTCAACTTTATAGGTGTGATATGGGTAAGCTTGATTTTCAAGCATTTTATTGCGTTAATTGACTGGCTGGTGCCAGGTTCGCCTTATATGACCGATCCGGAAACCTTGAATTCGGTTCTGCCCTATCATATTTCGGCTTTCCATACCGTATTCAACGTGCTTAACACCATTATCATGCTGCCGCTGCTCAAACAGCTGGCCAAACTGACCTTGCTGATTATCCCCAAAACCAAACGGGAAGACAAACACCAGGACAGCGAATTGGTCTACCTCAATACGCGCTTTAACCAAACGCCGGAATTGGCCGTGCTGACGGCGCGCAAAGAAGTGGAACGCATGATGAGCTTTGTGTCCAAACTGACCGACAAGCTGCTGCACGCGCTTAAAACTGACGACAACAAACTCTTTGAGCGTCTGATTTCCGACGCCAAAGACGCCGAAAAAACGACAGACGTACTGGAGCACAAAATTAACAGTTATCTGACGCAAATGAGCCACGGCAACCTCTCCCGTCACGCCGTTGCACAGACGGTGGCCCTGTTTGACCTAACCAACAGCATAGAAGGAATGGGCGATTGCGGAGAAAAAATTGCCAAAATTCTGGAAAAATTCCATAACACCAATCCTCCTTCTTTCAACGAGAAGGACTTGCAAAATATGGAATCTATGGCCAGAAAGACCAAAGAAATTATCCGCAATACCCGCGAAGTGATTTTGCAGTTCCCCAACCCGCACCGGACGGGAGAAGCGGAAAACATGTTTAAAGCCGCCGTCAAAAATGAAAACGAGCTCAATGCCATGCGCAAAACACTGCGCGAAGAACGCAATGTACGCATTTCACAGGGGCAGCAGGCCACGCCGTCCTCTATCACGGCTTACGGCGATATTTTAAACAACTTTGAACGCATGGGGGATTATGCCATGCGTATCACGGAAACCATTCTGCACATGAAAGCAGAAGAAGCCCAGCCGGATATGAAATCGTTGTCCGGCATGCCGGGCCCGGTGTCTGACCAACCGCTGGCATAACAGGAACTCTATGCGCGACATAAAAGACTTTTTCTCTATGATTGGGGCAATATGCCAGGGGCGGTATCCGTTCCCGTGGAAAACGTTTTTGCTCGCGCTGCTTTGTGTGGTCTATATTATCAGCCCGGTGGATTTCCTGCCGGATGTAATGCCTCTTTTAGGCATTACAGATGACGCTACTTTCCTGCTGTTAGTGTTGGCTATGATACGGCAGGATATCCGCAAATACCGCTCCGGGCTGACGCCGCCGAATAAAGAAGATGTGATAGACGTGGGCGATTTCAAAGACCATAAAAAATAAATTCCCCGGCCCAGCCGGAGATTTCCCTACAAAACCCCCGGGCAAACCCGGGGATTTTTATTGCGCTATATACGCAGGGAAAACGAAAAGCCGGCGGAATATTTTCCAAGAGGAAAAGCCCTAAAACCGCCCGCTCCGGACGGCTCACCTAGCCAGAGCCCGCCCCCAAGAGTTTGAAAAAGGGAGCAGGATATTTGCCTTATAATCCCATTCTTTGCCCGGTGCAGCGGGGGAAAGTGTTATAATTTATATATGAAAAAACTACTAAAATGGATAGCTGTTCTGGCGGCTGTGGCCGTCGTGTTACTGATTGCGGCGCTGATTACGCTTAAAATCATGTTCCCGCCGGAGAAAATCAAATCCCTGGCGCAAAATTATGCCCAGCAAACCTTGCACCGCGAAGTTAATTTTGACGGGGTTTCCTTCAACTTAATCGGCATTACGCTGCAAGATTTTGCCATATCCGAAAGGGGCACTTTCGCCGACGGCACTTTTGCCAAGGCGGATAAAGCCGTCGTAAAAATCGCTTTTAAACCTCTTTTCCAAAAACGCATTGAAATAGGCACCATTGGCTTGGAAGGGCTGGACGTAAACGTAAGCAAAGACAAGAACGGAGTGTTTAACTTTGACGATTTAATTACCTCCACCGACCAGCCGGCAGAAGAACAACCCCAGACGGACACCTCCGCTTCGGACTTTGTTTTGCTGGCTCATCGGATTTACGCCACCAACTGCAATTTGCATTACAAAGACGCCCAAAGCGGCATGGATGCCTCCATTACCCACTTGAATTTGGAGATTACCGGTTTTAGTTTAGATGAGGAATTTGATGTTTCGCTCTCTTTCACTACCGACTATAAAGACTGGGCCGGGCTGGCCGTAACGGTGCCTTTCAACGCCCGCCTGAAAGCCAACTTGGCCGGGCTGGATATGGCCAAAGCCCAGGTAACGTTAAACAGCTTATCACTGGCTTACAAAAATATTCAAGTTTCCGTATGGGGCGGGGCCAAAAATTTAACGGCGCCGGTTGTGGACTTAACCGGCAAAATTACCGGCGTTTCCAATACCGCTTTGACGGATATTCTGCCGGATTTGCCGGATTTTGTGCTGCCGGACTTGTTGTTCACGGCCTCGGCGGAAGCGAATTTGGATACATCTTCGGCCACGCTTAAACAGGCCAAGCTCTCTTTGTCTGACTCTGCCATCACGGTCAAAGGCAATGCCGGCTGGGGAGAAAAAGCGCCTACCTACAACATGAGTGCCGACATCAATATCAACATGCAGCAAGTGGCCCAAATGGCCCAGATGCTCTCCGGCTATGGCATTGGCGGCACCATTACAGGAAATTTAACTGCTACGGATAAAAACAATGGACAGGACGTCCGCGGCAAAATAACACTTAATAAACTGACCTTGCGCTATAACCCGCTGACTTTAGCCGATATGATGGGTGATATTGTCATTAACTCACTGGCTGATATTTCCTGCGCTTCACTGACAGGGCTACTTAACCAAGAGAAATTCTCCACCTCGTTTGCCTATAAAAATCTGGGCTCGGTGCTGGATTTGGCCCTGGATTTTGACTTGGACAAACTTACGCTGGACACGCTGCCCTCTTTTGGGGAAGAGAGCGCCCAAACCGCTGCTTCCGCAGAAGAAAGCGAAACGTCCCTGGCGGCAGCTTCCGACGGCCCGGAGACATTGTTTAATGTTCGCGCAAACATTAATCTGGGCCCGATTACCGTGCCGTATTTCACAACCCAGGGTGTTCACTTAAAAGCGGATTTAACCAAAGCCAGCGCCACAATGAAAAACGCCGGCGGAACCGTGTCTTTCTCATTGGAAGAGGGAGCGGTAACGGATTTGGGACAGTTTGTGCGCCAAAACCGCATTGTTAAAATTCTAATGTTGCCGCTGACATTAGTGAATAAAGTGACAACGGCCCTGGGATTGGATATTTTCCCGAAACCAGAAGGCGAAAATAAAGGGAACATCACCTTCTCCTCCGGGTCTGGCAGCTACGCATTCACCAACGGGCTGATGACCGTGCAAGAAACGCATTTTGATACTGCTGTAAGCGATATTGAAGCTAGCGGCAATATCAATTTCAAAACGGAAGCACTGGATATGCGTGTATCCGCCAGTGTGCTGACGTCCCAGACGCCTATTGTCGTCAAAATTGGCGGCACATTAAGTGATCCTTCCGGCAAACTGGACGTAGCCGACACGGCAACCTCATTAGTCAAGGGCTTGCTCAAACCCCAGACTGCCGTAGATGCCGTTACCGGCACCGGCAATGCCGCCAAAGCCGTAGTCAATAAAACGGCTGATATCGGCGCAAACGCAGTAGAAGTAAGCAAAAATGCAGTAAAAGATACGGTGGGCGCCGCCACAAACGCAGTAAAAGGAATTACCTCTTTGTTTAAAAGCAAAAACAAACAAAACGAAGGGGAAAACAAATAGCTTCTTTCTGCAGTAAAAAATCCCTCCGCACAACGGAGGGATTTTTTATTGTATCTCTGATTAAATGCTGGCCCATAACCCAGAACATGAATAGCTGTTCCCTATCCGGGAAACATGGCTTCCTAAATCCGTTTTTTAGCGGACAACATAAAGTAAGCCCGGTAAAATATCTTTGGAAATAAAATGTCAGCACTTTAAACAAAGTTAGCACAGGGCTGCCATTTGCCAATCCATACTAGGAGGAATAAATCCTGCCACCTAGCATTGGGGGGAAAATTAACTGCTTTTTGGATACAACATCTATTTCCCAATCATCCGGATTTTTCACCCATAATAAATATTTTCCGGTACTAATGATATTTCCTATAAACCAAAAATCCCGCCGTTTTAGCGGCGGGATTTTCAGAATACATATAGTTAATTTCTAGGGCGGACACCGCCGTTTCCCGGTTTTAAATCAGGATTATATCCTGCCACTATGCTAGGGGTGCCCGTTAACAAGTATGCCTTGGTATTAGCGGCCGTTTCCGAAGAAGTACCAGAAACCTTTTTCCAGCTTAAAGAAGAAGATTTGGCAGTAGCAACAGCCGGAGAATCCATGACGGCAATATTCGCAATATCCATGGTGCGGAAATTGGCCGTCTTAAGAGAGAGGTTCTGCATTACAGTCAAGCTAGCTTCCCCAGAAGTGCCGTTCCCGTCATCTACAGAAACTTTGTCCACATAGGCGGTATCTGCACCTAATTTGCCGCCCGTAAAATTCGCCCCGGAACCCACGCTTATGCTGTTAGAAACGCTAAAGGTTTTCAGGTTCCCAGTCAACGAAGCGGAGCTGCGCACCAGCAATTTTTCCACATCCACCGGTGTACCGGTACCACTTACGGTAATGGAACCGGAAGTAACGCCGGTATTGCAGAAATTCAAGTGGAAGATGTCGGCCGATTTAGCCGTATCCAACAGCTCCACTTTGGAAAAGCTGCCTACGGGTTGCGAAAGCAGCGTCACAAACTTCATTTCCTCGGCATACAGCATGCCGCAGGAGAGAACTAACAAACAGCTTATCAGGAAGGATTTCATATTTTCACCTCATGTTACAGCAGTGATATATCTCTATCACTATATATTAAGCATAATGAAAAAGTCAAGATTTTGCAAGCATTTTTTCAGAATCTTTTATCAATTCGCTTAATCTTGAAAACATTTTGGCCATTATGCTATATCTGGGAAATTTCTTTTTGCGCAAATACTTACTGTTGCTCCAACGGTTTTTCTTCCAATGCCTGAGCCATTTTTGCAAAAAGCTCTTTTATCTGCTTAATTTTATCTATTGGCAAACGAATGCCTTTTTTCGTCCACCCTTTATAGGCCTCATCTTCCTGCCACTGGCGGAAATCCAACCCGCGCGTCCCTTTGAAACTGCTGACCCGTACCACCACGGACATACCGGGCCTTTTGGCAAATTTGCCCAACTCCACATCCGTCAGCTGGGCCGGCTCATCAGAAAGTCCTGCCAACAGGGGCGCCACGGCTTTGACAATCTCCGGAGTCATGGTAATACCGGCACGGGTGGCACCCGTATAAGCCCCGGACGTCAAATATTTACGTATAGACGCATAGCGATAGCCGCGGTATGCGTCTATGGAAAAGCGGATTTCACTGGATTCATCCAGTTTAATCACGCCAATATTGTTAAGAACCGCAAAACTGCTTTCTGCCATAAAAACCCTCCGCTTTGCAAAGCCCCGTGTAGCGCAAGGAAAAATATGCTATGATAAGGGGGCCCGCATATATTGTAACGGTTTGCAGGCGGCAAAAGCAAGCAGTTTTTGTATAATAAATAAAACGCTTTCTAATTATATTAATGCGCAGAGGTTATTTATGCTGGATGGTCAGTCATTGGTAGGCAAGGAAATTTCCGGTTGCGAGATTTTAACTAAAGTAGCCGAAGGCGGCATGGGGGCCGTATTTAAAGCCCGCCATAAAGCGCTCAACCGTATTGTATGCGTAAAAATATTAAGCCCGGCTTTAGCCAACGATAAAAAAGCCGTTACGCTTTTTTTAACGGAAGCCCGCGCTATTGCGGAGCTGGATCATCCCAATATCGTTAACGTGTATAATGTAGGCAAAGAGCAGGGCTATTATTTTATCGTCATGTCTTTCGTAGAAGGACAGACGCTCTCTGCCATGCTTAAAAAAGAGCGGGTATTGCCGATTGGGCGCGTGCTGGATTTGTTTGAAGGAGTGCTCAAAGGGCTTTCCGTCGCTCATGAAAAAGGGATTATCCACCGTGATATCAAACCTTCCAACATTTTGATTACGCCGCAAGGACAGCCCAAAATTGTAGACTTTGGTATCGCTAAAAAAGTAGACAAAGAAAAGGGCTCCACCAAAACGACCGAGCTGGCCGGCACCGCCTATTTTATTGCGCCGGAACAAGCGCTGGGCAAAGATATTGACACCCGCGCAGACCTCTACTCCATCGGCGCCAGCATGTATTATGTGCTGACGGGGCATTTCCCGTATAATGGCAAAAACACCATTGAAATTATTCAGAAACATATCAACGAGCCCGTGCCAAATCCGTCTAAACTGCGTTCTGATTTGCCCGGCTGGCTCTCTTTGGCTATCCAGAAACTAATGAGCAAAAATCCGGACGAACGTTTCCAAACCGCCAAAGAAACGTATATGTATTTCAACAAAATGCGCGCCGAAGAACAGCTGCGCGTTAAAACCATGCACGGCCGGGCGGCTATTGATTTGGGCATTGAAGGGCCTTTGAAAATTGTACAGGAAGAGCACCACAGCACGGCCAGTATCCGCCAAATGAACGGTACAGATGCGCTGCGTGCGCTCTCCCAAAAACAGAGCAAGCCGGCCCACCGCGCTCCGGTGCAAATGCCCCAATTAGACGAAATGGGCAATGAAATGGACGATAACCCGCCCAAATCAGCTCCTCCGCTGGCACCCACGCAGGAATTGGTGCCTGAACAAAAACAGCAGGTGGAGCAAAAGACGGTTCCGTCCTCTACCACGGCTTTGGCAGCCATACAGGTTAAAAAACACGCCAAAATGCTGATTCAGCTGTGCGTGTTGCTGCCGCTGTTTTTGGTCTTTGCCGCGGTATGCAGCTATATTTTCTTTTCCCT
Source organism: uncultured bacterium (assembly GCA_949291365.1). Taxonomy (GTDB): domain Bacteria; phylum Elusimicrobiota; class Elusimicrobia; order Elusimicrobiales; family Elusimicrobiaceae; genus Avelusimicrobium. The sequence goes on along the minus strand of CASEVJ010000011.1, from coordinate 77,706 downwards.
TGGGAAAGCATGCTCTGTTTACGTTGAAGAAAACGCCGGATTTATGGCCAATTTGCTGGCACCGGTATTTTCGGGTAAATTTGTGGAAGGACAGCTGCTCTACAGTGCTCTGTCGGTAGCAGCTCTGACGGCAATATTTAGTATATCTTCCGTCAAGGCCTATGCAAAAACGACCGCTATTATGTTGGCTTTGGCTGTAGCGGCGTATTTAGCGGGGCTATTTACTCCGGACAATCCGCTCTTTACCTTTACGCATGTGGGGGAATACCTTTTCTCCCCGGAATATTACCTGTGCTATCTGCTTGTGGCGGCGGCCTGGGTTATTTCCCTCTGCTGGCGTTTAGGCCGCACCTGGCCGGAGCGTATTTTGGGCGCATCGCTGGTCATTTTGTCCGTGGTATTGGTGTATCGGGCCACGTCTTTGACTATTGTGCCAGACATCAGCGGCATGACTGTCAAACTGTTCTTTACAGGGGCTTTTCTCTTTGCCATTTTGGCCATCTACTATTTGGCAGCCAAGGCCGAACACAGTATTCTCTTGCCTTCCTTGTGCTTTTTGCTCTCATTGGGCTGTTTCTGGACGTATAACATCTCTGGGCTGGCCAGCAATATCCAAACCTCTTTCAATACGCTGACAGCCGCCATTCCGATGGGGGAACCCACCGAAAAGCAAAAGAAAGCCATGGAGCAGGAAGAATTTTTGGGCATTTCCCGCCCTCAGCTCTTCAGCTCTTTTGCAGCTACAAAGGCCGTCAATTACATGACTCCGGAAGAAAAATATAAAACGCTGGACGAGGCAATTGTAAAATACGCCGGGCCGTTTATTACTCCAGAGCAGCGGCCGCTGTTTATTTATTTGCTCAGCAATTATTACTTGGACGGCCCCAATAAAGCGACTTTCCAAATTTGGGACTATGCCTTAAGTTATCCGTTAAGCAACTTTAACCAAAACGCGCAAGACAACAATGCCTATTCATTTATGGTGCTGATGTTATTTATCATGGCGGGCTTTAACTGCGCTGGAGGGATTCTGTTTAAAGAGGATTAATAACCTATGAGCACCTTTGATATAGAGTTTGCCGCCGTTACCGATATAGGAAAAATCCGGGAAAAGAACGAGGACAACGTTCTTATTTCCTCTGATTTGGGGCTGGGCGTAGTGGCAGACGGTATGGGAGGACACAGCGCCGGCGAAATAGCCAGCAGCATTGCCGTTTCCGTGCTGGCGGAAACCATACGCAAAATCAATACCGGTGCGCTCAAAATCCCAGATACTTTTTTGCCCAAGTTGGCCCCCACAGAGCGTAAATTGCTTATGGCGGCAAACCTTTCCAACGCGGCTATTTATTCCACTGCCCAGTCCTCTGATATCTACAAAATGATGGGCACTACCCTGACGGGGGTGTTGTTTGATAAAGACTGCGCCATTGCCGTGCATGTGGGGGATTCGCGCATTTATCTCTACCGCGACAATAAAATTATCCAGATTACCACCGACCATTCCCTGGCTATGGAGCATGTGCGCCGCGGGCTTTTGTCTAAAGCGGATGCAGACAAAAGCAAAATACAAAACGTATTGACGCGGGCAATGGGCATTAAGAAAAACATTGAATTTGACTTGCTGAAATTTCCCATCAAAGCAGGAGATGTGTTGGTATTATGTTCAGACGGACTCTATAAAGGGCTGACGGAACAGGCCATTGGGGAAATTTTAAACAAAGAAAAGGATTTGCCCATTGTCAAACTTTGCAAACATTTGGTGCGCGTATCTAACGAAAGGGACGGGCAGGATAATATTTCTGCCGTTGTAATTAAAATTCTGCCGCCCAAAAAGCTTTCTTTTGCCCAACGCGTGCGCCAAATTTTTTCGCTCCATAAATAGTCCTGTTGTTATTATGACATTCCCCGGGCTTGCGTCCGGGGTTTTTTATTTCCAAATTCTCGTTTCGCTTGATTTGGGCCGCTGCGAAACTAGCAGTGTCTTTTTTTGTGACGGTTTTTCTGCGTCGTCTTGAGAATATATCCGGAGTTGACGATAAGAGATAGAAATTCTCCAGCCGGAGTATGTTATTACACACAGCACAGCCCCGGGGTTATATTCAGGGCTTTTATTCTGCCGCCTATCCATTTAACACGTTATCCATCTTATCTCCACGTAATTTGCAGCCGTCCCTTCCGTCGCAGGCATATTTCCAGCTTATTTTGCGTTTTAAACATGTTATGTGTTTATATGAGGATAAGGACTCTACTTGCAACTTGCCATGCCTATTGCCCAACAGCCCCAAAGCCCTGCGTCTTCTCCATTCCCGGCCGCATTTACAGGGGCTAACTGCCTTTATGTAAAACGCGTAAAAATTATTAATTTAAGTTGCTTTTATCTCCCAACCCTTTATTGTTTTTTAGTTATTTCCGCCTCTTAAAAAAGAGAGATTGTCGTCTAAAAAGCAAACTCAAAAAGCTCCTAGTGCAAAATTCTTTTTTAGCAATCTTGACAAACTATTGACAATTATCTTTTTTTATGCTAAATTAGCATTAATCCCGCTGGAGTGCTAGTTTAAAACCCGGCGGAAACAATTCAAATACTATAAGGAGTGGGTGAATATGAGCGATGTGAAAATTAAGCCCCTTGGCGACAGATTAATCGTCAAGCCGATTGAACGTGAAACCATGAAAGGCGGAATTATCATTCCCGATACCGCCAAAGAAAAACCCATGGAGGGGGAAGTGCTGGCTGCCGGGCCGGGCAAATTGGACGACAAAGGCAACCGCATGCCCATGGATGTGAAAAAAGGCGACCGGGTGCTCTACGGCAAATATTCCGGCACGGAAATTAAACTGGACGATGAAACGTATTTGATTATCCACCAAGACGAAATCTTGGGGATTTTAGGGTAATAAGAGGAGATGAATTTTTATGGCAAAACAAATTGTATTTGGTGATGAATCCCGCGCTAAAATGAAAGCCGGCATTGAAAAAGTAGCCAATGCCGTCAAAGTAACCCTGGGCCCCAAGGGCCGCAGCGTAGTATTGGAAAAAAAGTTTGGCTCCCCGCTTATCATTGACGACGGCGTGACCATTGCCAAAGATATTGAACTGGAAGACAAATTTGAAAATATGGGCGCCCAGCTTATCCGCGAAGTGGCCGCCAAAACCAACGACGTAGCCGGCGATGGTACCACCACCGCCACTGTATTGGCTGATGCGTTGCTCAAAGAAGGCATCAAAAACATTACCGCCGGAGCCAACCCGACTTTGGTGAAAAAAGGCATTGAAACGGCCGTCAGCACCGTCAAAGAAGAACTGGCCAAAATGCAGAAACCGGTCAAAACCAAAGAAGAAAAGGCGCAAATTGCCACCATTTCTTCCAACGACCGCGTCATCGGTGAACTGATTGCCGAAGCCATGGAAAAAGTAGGCCACGAAGGCGTCATCACGGTAGAAGAAGGCAAAAGCGCCGAAACCAAGCTGGAAGTGGTGGAAGGCATGCAGTTTGACCGCGGCTACATCTCTCCGTACTTCGTAACCGACCCGGAAAGAATGGAATGCGTGCTGGAAAACGCCTATATTATCATTACCGACAAGAAAATTTCCTCTATGAATGACCTGCTGCCGATTTTGGAAAAAATCGTGCAGAGCGGCCGCCCGTTCCTGATTGTGGCCGAAGACGTGGACGGCGAAGCGCTGGCTACGCTGGTAGTCAACAAGTTGCGCGGCACGCTTAAGGGCTGCGCGGTCAAAGCCCCCGGCTTTGGCGACAGACGCAAAGAAATGCTGCAGGACATTGCCACACTGACCGGCGGTGAAGTCATCAGCGAAGAGCGCGGCATGAAGCTGGACAAAGCCGAAATTACCATGCTCGGCCAGGCCGACCGCATTGTGGTAGACAAAGAAAACACCACTATCGTCAGCGGCAAAGGCGACAAAGCCGCCATTGCCCAGCGCGCCGACCAAATCCGCAAACAGATTGAAAACTCTACCAGCGACTACGACAAAGAAAAACTGCAGGAACGCCTGGCTAAACTTTCCGGCGGGGTAGCCGTCATCAGCGTAGGCGCCGCCACCGAAACGGAAATGAAAGCCAAAAAAGCCAAAGTGGAAGACGCCAAAAACGCCACCAAAGCCGGCGTGGAAGAAGGGCTCGTCCCGGGCGGCGGTGTAGCATTAGCACGCTGTCAAAAAGCGCTGGACGCTATCAAAGCCGATAATGAAGATGTTAAAACGGGCATTTCCATCGTACGCAAAGCCCTGACGGCTCCGCTGCGCCAAATCGCAGTCAACGCGGGGTTAGACGGCGCGGTCGTGGTGGACAAAGTATTGTCCATGAAAGGCCAGGCCGACGGTTTTGACGCCGAAAACGGCACCTACGGTGATCTGCTGAAAGCCGGCGTAGTAGATCCGGCCAAAGTGGTACGCACCGCGTTGGAAAACGCCGCCTCCATTGCCGCTACGGTACTTTTGACCGAAGCGCTGGTGGCGGACGCTCCGGAAAAAGAACATTCCCACGGGCCGGCTGCGATGCCCGGCATGGGGGGAATGGGCGGCATGATGTAATTTAAACCGCAATATCCCAAAACCCCGCCGCTACGGCGGGGTTTTTTTATGCAGAAATCCCATCTAATCCAAAAAGGGTTGAGAGATAGAAAGGGCTCTCCTTTTTCGTGCTAACCTCTTTTGCCGGCTTCGCTCATTTCTGCACGCTGGCTAACAGCTTGTACAAGAGTCCTGTTTATTAGCGGCTGGCTGGCAATGTATTTAGAAATGAAACAGCAAGCATACACACCCGGCCAATCAACCTGTTTTTCTAACACACAACCATGAGCAAAAATAGGCCTTTGTAATGAACAGCATACAACTACCACCGGGCGCAGACAGAGAAAATGGGCCAGTCGTTTTGGGCCGGCAGCGGGGAGGAACTCTTCTGCGAAGAAGAATTGACACCAAGAATACGCCCTGTTTTGTACTGCTGGACATTTCAGCTTTTGCCACAGGGAAAAGCTTCTGGGCCCTTTGGTACGGAGCAAAATGGGCCTTTTGTCCCTTGAAACCTGGCCGCGGCAAATTATATTATGGGTATAGACCTCAAAAAAGGAGATATTATGTACCGCAAACTTTTTATTGTTCTTACCGTACTGGGCCTGTGTGCCCCGGTAACGCATGCCGCTTCCCAAGATGATTTCAGCGAAGCGTTGAACCACGCTGCCACCCAACAAAAAGAGCTGCTGATGTCACCTTCTCCGACAGCGCATAAAAATGTAATCCCGCTCAAAATTACGGTAGATTCCATGTTTACAGATGTAGATGCTAAAGGCAGCAGATTGGTAAAAGACTGCCCCGCCGTACGTATCAGCTCCCACTACTTGCTGGCCTCTATGGCGTGTGTGGGACTGTCTGACACGGGTACGCTTTTCAGTTACAGAGGGGCGGGAGATGTCCCGGAAGAATCCCAGGAAAAAGTTATCCGCTGGATTGAAAACGTCAAAATCGGCAAACAGGTTATTTCTAAAGAAAATATTGCCGCCAGTAAAGACAGCAAATTGTTTTTAATACGCATTGACCCCAATAATCAAGCGTTAAGAGACGCTATTCAGCAAAAACCGGCGGCCAACTTGTTTATTCCCAAAAACCCGCAAATGTTAAAGAGTACTTTTTCGGAAGTGAAGCTGAACCGTGAGGTATTGGTCTGCTCCGAACGCACCTGCGCTACGGTAAACATCAGCAATGTTTGCACGGAAAGCGGCTGTTTCCGCCTGGGCTGGAAATTTATTGACGGAGATACGGGCGACCCGGTGTTCGGCATGAACCCGGACGTTTCTACGGAAGAATTTTTGCTGGGCTTTAACTTGACGGATGTGGACGTCAAAAAACGCCAATCCGGCAGAGACTATCAGTTCTTCTCCCAGGAAACGGTTAAATTCCTGCAGGACAATGTGCAGCCGCAGTCTCCGAAAGACTGGGAACAAATTAAAAGAAAAATGGTGGATGAGACCTATTTCAAATAATTCCACCCCTTTTCAAAACGCCCTGACTGCCGGTCAGGGCGTTTTACTTTTCTGCTAACAGTGCTCCGGCGCTCTCCAGAGCGGGCTGATACAAAGCCCAAACATAGAAAAACACTAGGGCTGTTTTCAACGGGGCGGCTTCTCTTAAGAAAAAACTGGGATAAGCATGCTAAATTTTATAGAATAAAAGTATCTTACTATAAGGGGGAAATTCTATGGCAAGCGGCAATCCGCTCTTTAATGAAAAGGCCTACCAACAGGCCCTCAACCGCACCGGCAGCGCTATGACGCTGCAGGGCACAATCAATAAAACATTTTTCCTGCTGTTGCTATGTGCAGTGGCAGGCATGATCAGCTTTCATCATACGGCTATAGCGGCCTATACGGGGCTTATCGCTTTGGTCACTTTTGCAATAAGCTTGATTATTATCTTTAACAAAAATACCGCTCCTATGCTCGCTCCGCTGTATGCAGTGGGAGAGGGGCTAGTACTGGGGGGGATTTCCGCCATCTACAACGCCCAATACCATGGCATCGTGGCCCAGGCCGTTGCCATTACGCTGCTGGTGTTTTTTATCATGCTTTTCTTGTACAAAACGCAAATCATCAAAGTTACCCGCGGGCTGGCAATAGGTATCGTATCGGCCACGGGTGCTATTGCGATATTCTATGTAGTTTCTATTATTTTGATGCTCTTTGGAGTCAATGTAAGCTATTTTTCCAGCACCAGCCCGTTAAGCATTGGCATTAACCTTTTGATTTGCGGCGTGGCGGCGTTTAACTTCTTGCTGGACTTTCACTTTATTGATGAGCTGACCTCCCATGTGGTCGTACCGAAATACATGGAATGGTATGCCGGTTTTTCGCTGTTGATTACGCTGGTATGGCTGTATCTGGAAATTTTGCGCCTGTTGGGCCGCACCAACAGCAGCCGCAACTAATCACGCGTGTAAAAATTTTGTAAAATAGAAGGGACGAGTAGTTTTAAAACTGAATGGAGGACGTATTAGTATGACTATTAAAGTAGGTATTAACGGTTTTGGCCGCATTGGACGCTTTGTGTTCCGCGCCGCCATGAACCATCCCGAAATTGAAATCGTCGGTATCAACGACTTGACCCCGGTTGATTATTTGGCGTACATGCTCAAATATGACACGATGCACGGCAAATTTGAAGGCACCGTGGAAGCCGATGTGGAAAACAGCAAACTCATCGTCAACGGCAAAGCCATCCGCGTAACCGCTGAAAAAGACCCTGCCAACTTGGCTTGGGACAAAGTGGGCGCTGAATACATTGTTGAATCCACCGGTTTGTTCCTAACCAAAGAAAAAGCCCAGGCCCATATCAAAGCCGGTGCTAAATATGTGGTAATGTCTGCTCCGTCTAAAGACGATACTCCGATGTTCGTCTGCGGCGTAAACGAAAAAACCTACGTCAAAGGCACCCAGTTTGTGTCCAACGCCTCCTGCACCACCAACTGCTTGGCCCCTATCGCCAAAGTATTGCACGATAAATTCGGCATCGTTGACGGCTTAATGACCACCGTGCACTCCACCACCGCCACGCAGAAAACCGTGGACGGCGTGTCCATGAAAGACTGGCGCGGCGGCCGCGCTGCTTCCGGCAACATTATCCCGTCTTCTACGGGTGCTGCCAAAGCGGTGGGCAAAGTAATCCCGGCCTTGAACGGCAAACTGACCGGTATGTCTATGCGCGTACCGACCTTGGATGTGTCCGTAGTGGACTTGACCGTCAACTTGGCCAAACCGACCAAATATGAAGACATCTGCAAAGCCATGAAAGAAGCTTCCGAAGGCGAACTCAAAGGCATCTTGGGCTACACCGAAGACGCTGTGGTCTCCTCCGACTTCTTGGGCGATCCGCGCACGTCTATCTTTGACGCCAAAGCCGGTATCGCTTTGACCGACACCTTCGTCAAAGTCGTTTCTTGGTACGACAACGAAATCGGTTACTCCAACAAAGTGCTTGACTTGATCAAACACATGGCTTCGGTCAACAAATAATCTGTCTTACAAGCAAAGGCGGCTTGCAAAAGCCGCCTTTGCTTTCTCTAATGTAGAAGGGGTGAAAGAAATGAATTTTGACAGCATTAAAAAAGTGCAGGACGTAGATTTGAAAAACAAAAAAGTATTGGTGCGCGTGGACTACAACGTGCCCCTCAAAGACGGCAAAGTGGACAACAACAAACGCATCGTTGCCACGGAAAAAACTATCAAGCATCTGCTTGACAACAACTGCCGCATCGTTTTGATGGCCCACCTGGGCCGCCCCAAAGGCAAAGTAGCGCCGGAATTTAGCTTGGCCCCAGTGGCGGAAGAAGTGCAGAGAGTGTTCGGCGTTCCCGTGCACTTTGCCAAAGACTGCGTCGGCCCGGAAGCTGACAAAGTAGTGGAAAGCGCCAAAAACGGCGAAATTGTGCTCTTGGAAAACCTGCGCTTCCACCCCGAAGAAGAAAAGAACGACCCCGAATTTGCCAAACAGCTGGCCAAACACGGTGAAGTGTTTGTGCAGGAAGCGTTCGGCACCGTGCACCGCGCCCACGCCTCTACCAGCGCTATTGCGCAATATCTGCCGGGCTCTATGGGCTTCTTGGTGCAGAAAGAAGTGGAATTTTTGGGTAAAGCCCTCAATAATCCGGCCCGCCCGTTTGCAGCCGTCATTGGCGGGGCGAAAGTGTCCGACAAAATTATGCTGCTTAACAACTTGTTGGACAAAGTCAATGTGCTCATCATCGGCGGCGGCATGGCCTATACTTTCCTGAAAGCCAAAGGCATGGAAGTGGGCAAATCCCTGCTTGATGAAAGCAAAATTGAAGAAGCCAAACAGGTTATGGCTAAAGCCGAAGCTAAAGGCGTCAAAATGTTGATGCCGGTGGATTTCCGCCTAGCTAAAGAATTTTCCGAAACGGCAGAAGCCGTCGTGTCCGACACCATTCCCGCCGACATGGAAGGCATGGACATCGGCCCCAAGACGGAGAAATTGTTTGCCGACGAACTGCTCAAATGCAAAACGATTTTCTGGAACGGCCCTATGGGCGTGTTTGAATTCCCCAATTTTGCCGCAGGCAGCTACGCAATTGCCAATGCGATGATTGAAGCCACCAAAAACGGCGCCATTTCCATCATCGGCGGCGGCGACAGCGTCAATGTGCTCAAGAAAGGCAAAATTGACCAGAAAGCGTTTTCGCACGTTTCCACGGGCGGCGGCGCCAGTATGGAATTTGTGGAAGGCAAAGAATTGCCGGGTTTGGTCGCTTTAACCAAATAAGGCAAGTCTTTGGGCTTCCCCCAGCTATAGACACACAAACCGGGCCCTATTGTTGGGGCCCGGTCTATTTTTGCCCAAAGAATTGCCGGGTTTGGTCGCATTGACCAAATAGGGCAAGTCTTTGGGCTTCCCCCAGCTTATTGACACAAACCGGGCCCTGTTGTTTGGGGCCCGGTCTATTTTTGTCCAAAGAATTGCCCAGACTTGTGTCTTTGACAAAATAACCCCTGACACAAACAAATCCCTCCGACTTAGGCGGGGGGATTTTTATTTGCCCCGGGCCCAAAAAACGCCAGAAATCAAATGCAGAGACCACATTCACCCAGTGGCTTTCCTGCTCATATAGAAGAAATTATTTTTGCAGAAAATTACCTTGTAACAAAACACCTAAACATTTCATGTAAATAGCCGAGGGTATCCACATGTCATTTCTATCCGCTGCGTCTGTATCATACACATATATGCGGTAAAAATTGTATAATAAATACGTTACTTTTACAGGAGATATAAAATTTATGCAAACGCTTCTTCTCATCATTCACTATTTTGCGTGCATTTTGTTGATTTTGCTCATCTTATTGCAAAGCGGAAAAGGTTCCGCCGCCGGGATTTTTGGTGCCTCCGGCGCAGATAATATTTTTGCCAGCCCCACCGCTTTTAACGCCGTAAACAAACTAACTGCCGGTTTGGCGGTATTGTTATTTATCACTTCTATTTTGCTGACGGTGTCTTATAACAACAAGGCCTCTTCGTCTGTATTAGACAAAGTAAATCTTCCGGCTCCTACGGCTCCGGTCACTCCGGGCAAATAAGAATTTGACCGATAAAACCCGCGCTTTTGGCGCGGGTTTTTTGTTGCATTTTTTAGTCTTTATATGGGAAAATAAAGTAGCAGCGGAAGATAAATATGACAAAGAAAACCATTGCACTCATTCCCGTTTCTCCGGCAGACAGATCTGCTTTTGTTGCCGCCATTCAAGAGGCCTTTTCTGCCGCCCTAAAAAACCATTTTCCCATCACAGAGCCCTTTCCCCCGGAAAAAGAAATTAATCACACCCTCAATACCGCCGGGACAGAGGCATACTATGCTCTCTGCAACGCAGAAAAATGCGGCGGAGCCGTAGTGCAATATGATGCTACCTGCAAGCGGGCTTTTTTGGAGTTATTCTTCATCTCCCCCAAATTACAGGGGGAAGGCATTGGACAATTGGTCTGGCAAACGCTGGAAAAACACTATCCCCAAGCAAAAGCGTGGGAACTAGTAACACCTTATTTTGAAAAAAGAAATATACATTTCTATCTCAATAAATGTGGTTTTAAAATAGTGGAATTTGTAAACAAACATCATTTCCCGCTCAATCCCCGCTATCAGTTATCTGAAGGGGAAAACCCTTTGGGCCGGGACGAATTTTTCCGTTTTGAAAAGGTCATAAAACCTTAAGATTTTCATGGAAGTTTTTGCACGGCTTGTACCCTTCTCAAGTCCAACTATTGAGCCATTTTCTCATCCCCACGCGCACAAAGAAGTTTGTGCGCTCCCCGCTCTTAACATAATCCATACCCCGCCCGCGTGGAAATCTGGGCATAAAAAATCCGGCCTGCCGCCGGATATAAATCATGCGCGGGGACTGAACTCGCCTTCCGGTCGTTTGCCTGACGGCAAACGCCTGCAGGCCGGGCTCGCGGTTTTTGCCTTTTGCTTCGCTCAAACAAAAACATCGCTCCGCCTTTCTCGTCCCCACGCGCACAAAGCAGTTTGTGCGCTCCCCGTTTATCGTTCCTGTACACTCGCCCCGCTTTAGACATAAAAAATCCGGCCTGTCGCCGGATATAAATCATGCGCGGGGGGGGACTCGAACCCCCAAGCCGTGAGGCATGCGCCCCTCAAACGCACGCGTATACCAATTCCGCCACCCGCGCTAAAAAGCGTCTGTACTGCGAGGGAAAACTCATTTGTTACTTGTATATTTTAGCAAAATTAATTCCCGCTGGCAAAACTCCGCCCAAATAAAAAGAAAAAAATAAAAAATCCCCGTCGGAAAAGCAATCCGCTTTTTGATATAATTTATTATATTTACTTCTTCGGAGTCACGATGAATCCTTTGTTAGCAGTATGGCTGTGCTGGGCTATTGTGGGGGCTTCCCCCATAGCCGGACGGTACGCCGTTGGCATAGTCAGCCCTGTATTGTTGGTCTTTCTGGGAACGTTGGCAGCAGTGGCTTTTTTTGCCCCGTGGCTAACCCGTCATCATAAATGGGGGGAACTCTTTGCTGCGCAAACCCGCTGGAAATTTCTGTTTATAGGCACTTTTGGCACAGCTCTGCCTTTCTCCATTTTGCTTTGGGCCTTGCATTACACCACGCCGGGCAATGCGGCCATCCTGCAGCAATCGGAGCTTTTCTATTCGCTGCTTATCGCGGCCTTATTTTTAAAAGAAATCCCTTCCAAACAGCAAATTTGGGGCAGCATGCTCATTCTGGCCGGCGTAGTGCTTATTTTGCTTAAAGAGCAGTATACTCCCCGCTGGACAGGGGATTTAATGGTGGTGGGTTGTACCTGGATGCTGCAGGCCGCCTCCTGCCTGGCCAAAAAATTACCCAGCCATTTAGACCACCGCGTCATTGCCGCCGCACGCAATATTTACGCACTGCCGGCTTTGGCCATTATTTTGCTCTTTTTATCTTTTACAACCCCGCAAGGGCTTACGTTCAAACCAGGATTTACCGCCCTGTGGGTGCTTCTTTACACCGGCATTTTTAAATATGGCTGGGCCATGATTTTATGGTATCAGGCCATACGCGCGCTGGACTTGGGCAAAGTAACGGCTATTTATCTGTCTTACCCCGTTTTGTCGTTTATTTTATCGTTACTATTGGGATTTGAAACTTTACACCTCTACCAGCTGTTTGGCTTGGCACTGACGCTGGCGGGAGCATATTGGGTCAGTATAATCGTCAAGAAACAACAGGAGCAAGTATGAAAAAATTCTCACCTGTAGCCGCTATTTGGGTAGCGTGGTTTGTAACCGCAGCCAACTTGGTGGTTACCAAATATGCCGTACCGTATATCACATCTGCTTTATTTATCTGTTTGAGCTGTATGGGAGCGGTGCTGTTTTTTACTCCCTATTTAATCAAAACGGGCGGCTGGAAAGTCATTTTTGAGCGCAAGCTTTTCTGGCAGTTTTTGGGGCTGGGCACGTTGGGCACGGCGTTGCCTATGACGGTATTTATGATTGCCCTCAATTACACCACCCCCACCAACGGGGCCATTTTGAACCAGTTTGAAATAGTCTATTCCATTATTCTTTCGTGGCTGATTTTAAAGGAACGCCCCACCTGGAAGCAAATCGGCGGGTCGGCCCTAGTGGTAACTGGGGTAACGCTGCTTTTGTGGCAGGCGGGCTTTTCGGTGCAGCTGAAAGGGGATTTGATGATTGTGGGCTGTTTGTGGATGTTCCAAGTAAGCCATATCTTTGCCAAAAAACTGCCCGCAGATATGAAGCCCGCCCAAATAGCCGCCGCGCGCGCTTTGTTTGCGCTGCCTGCCCTGTTTTTGCTTATAATATACGTAGCGGCCACCCAGGGACTGGTGTTCCAGCCCGCACCGACTTTATGGTGGACGCTGGGTTTTAGCGCTGTTCTTAACTATTTTATGGGCAATACATTTTGGTATTACGCCATACGCCACATGGACTTGGGCAAGGCGTCTGCTATCATTCTGTCTTACCCGGTCATGACGTTTATTTTGTCGGTATTGCTGGGGTTAGACCAGATTACCGTATTTAAAGTGCTCGGGCTTATATTAGCCATGGGCGGAGCGTACATCGTAACGGGCATCGTCAGCAAGCAAGGAGAAACAACAAAATGAAAAAACTGGTACTTTTTGATTTGGACGGCACATTGGTTTACGCCGGAGGGGCCGGAAGAACCGCTCTTACCAAAGCCGTCAAAGCGCTTTACGGAAAGCACCCCCAGTTTGAACACAGTTTAATTTCCGGGCGAACCGATACGGATAATTTTGCTTTGGTATACCAATTGGTCAAAGGGAAAAAAGCGTCTAAAGCGGAAGTGAAAAAAATTTACGATAAATATCTGGAACTCCTGCCGGCGGAAGTAAAAAGCGCCTGCAAGAAAAAAACCTACAAGCTGGTCACCGGTGTCAAAAAACTGCTGGAAAAACTTTCCCAGGAGAAAGAAATTGCTCTTGGCTTGGGCACCGGCAATATTGAAAAAGGCGCCCAGATAAAATTGGAGCCCTCCGGGTTGCTTTCCTATTTTTCTTTCGGCGGCTACGGTGAGGACGGACATACCCGCGAAGAAATGCTTAAAGCCGCGGTCAAACGCGCCGAAAAGAAATTTAAAACCAAATTCACGCCCGACCAAGTCTACGTGGTTGGGGATACGCACCGCGACGTATGCGCCGCCAAGAACTGTGGCTATCACAGCGCAGCGGTAACGTCTGGATTTGGCGATGCGGCGCTTTTGCAGCGGGCCGCGGCAGAGCTGGAAATTAAAAATTTTAACGATATAAAAACTTTTTACGTTTGGCTGGGGCTCAATGCAGACCCCAAAGGAGTCAAGCGCGGTATTTACATCTCGCCGGCCAGCGCTATTGAGCATGTGTTTTTCAGCCGTACCGGCATTGACGAAGACCGCCTGAAAATGCTGCGTATTAAAAAATATTCGGATTTGCCTTCCGGCACCATTATGTAATTGCCCCGCCGATAAGGCGGTATGCGTCAGCAAATAGTTCTAATATTGGGGATTTTATGGAATGGTTTAAAGCAGCTGAAAAATTTAATCAAGCCCTGGCCTCTTCTGACCCTACTCCAGGAGGGGGAGCCGCGGCTGCCATGGCCGCAGCTATGGGCTGTTCTCTTATCCTGATGGCCGCCCAAACTACCGCCAACAGAAAAACAACGGCTCCGGAAACGAAAAACAAATTGCAACAGCACATACGCAAGCTCGGCGCGCTAAAGGGCCAGCTGAATAATTATATTCAGGAGGACGGCGCCGCCTACAGCGCGTATCTGGTGGCTAAAAAATTGCCCAAAGAAGATGCCGACCGCCAAAAAGCCATGCAGAGCGCCCTGGTATATGCCGCACGCGTACCGACGGACACTGCCACCACGGCTATCCAATGCCTGCGGGAAACGGATATCATCAAAGACGACATCGCCCCGGTAATCATCTCGGACATTTATTGCGGGCAATATCTGCTTAAATGTGCCATACGCTGCTGTGTGGAAAACATTAAAGCCAATTTGGAATTTATTAAAGACGAAGATTGGGACAAAAAGTTCCGCCAACATATTGAAGTATTTTTAAAATCCTGTTAAAGGCGAGAGATTATGACAGAAAAAGCAACCAAACGCAGCGGTATGCTGGGCACTATTTACAAAATGCTCCCTAATATTGACGACGATTACGCCGCCAAATTGGTCTATACGTTGGAAAACAAGAAATCCCTGCAATGCCTGCAGCAGGATATTGCAGACATTGCCGCACAACTGGGGGAAGCCAGCGCAATGTCGGACACAATTGTAGCTAAAATGCTGCTTGATGAAATTACGCTTCCCGCCGCCCTGCGCCAGCTGCGCGTTTATAACAACGCTGTATCTGTGGCAGAGCTGGCCGGCGCGCTGGACACACCGCCGGAAGCGACGGATTTGCTGCTGAACTATTATGCCTCTTTCGGCTCGGAACGCTTTTTTGATGTGGAATTTGCCAAGGCCTTAAAAGACGTCCGCGAAAATAAAGAAATGGAGGATGCCGACAAAGCCCAGCACGCTTTGGACTGCCTGATTTTGCAGGCGCAGAAAGATTTGGCGCCTAATGAAAAAATATTGGAAGAAAACAAAAAAGCCATCTACGAAGCGGCAGACAAATATCATCTCTCCGTCAAAGTGACAGCCGCTCTGCTGGCTATATATACCGTGCCCGGCGCAATGGACTTTGGCAAACTTTTTGCCAAACTGATGAAAGCACTGGTCAAAATCAATGAAGATGAAAATCTCTGCGCTTCCTTGGCGGCTAAAGTGCTGCTGTGCCAAATCACGCAAAAAGACGCGCAGGACATCGCCCTGACTTCCAAGCTGCTCAAAGGGCAAATATTGGAAGAAGATTTAATGATTATCGCGTGCCGGTATTTGAAAGTCAAAACGCCGCAGGATATCCAAGACGCTTTTGACGCCGTGTTGGCCCGCCTGCCGCATGTAAGCCAGAAAGAAGAAAATTTGGGCCTTGCCGTGCAAGTGCTTTTGGACGGCACAGAGCCCACCTTTGAAAAGGCCCAGCAAAAAGCCGGCCTGCGCCGGGAACGTATTTTGCTGCGCAAAGCCCTGTCTAAAAAAGAAGCGTACCTGGGATATGAATACGATATTGCAGAACGCTTTGCCGGGCAGAAAACTTTCGTGCAAATTGAACGGGAGATGGACGAAATATTAGAGCAGCTGCCCTTCTGCCTCGATAAAATGGAAAATAAAGAGCTGGCTTGCAAAGTTTTGTTGGGTACATTAAGCGAAGAGGAAGCCCACAAACAGGCCGCTTATCTGCGTGATTTAAAAGCCCAAACGCTGACGCAGGGGCTGGCCCCGCAAGCGTTAAAAAATTACTTGGGTACCAAACCGGCTCAAGAGATTTTGGCTTTCTTTGAAAAATCTCTTGCACCCTACACCTTCTGGAAAACTGACCGGGCCAAGCATGAGTTTGCCCTGCAGACCTTGGTGGGGGAACTAAATGGCATGTCGGACGGACGCATTTCCAAGTTTGTGTTAGACATGTTGGAAGACGGCTCCTCCTTGGAGCTGGTGGGAGATATGATGGCCAATATACAGGCCCATAAAACCTCTACCGAAGAGCTGGATAAATTGTTGGAAAAATACAAAAAAGCCCGCATGACCAGCAAAGAGGCCTAAACGCCCTCTGGAAAATCTATAAAAAGGGCTATTCAAAAGAAAGATAATTTTGTATGCTTGTATCGTGATGGTTTATTTTTAAATGCTAGGGTGAAAACATGAGATACTGGGTTTATATTAATGATAAGGTGGACGGTCCCTACGACGAGGAAAAACTCGTCTCATTAGACGGCTTTACGCCGGAAACGCTGATTTGCTCCGAAGAAATAGAAGAGGGCGGCAGCCAGGAATGGGTGAAAGCTTCCAATATTTTTGAATTTGACGAGGCATCCAAAACGATGACCCGCGCTCCGCTGACCCAAGAAGAACTGGATACCATCCAGGGCAAAACAGCCGATGTTACGGCCACTTCGCCGGTTACTCAGGTGCCGGTAGCGGACACCTCTGTCACGCAGATTTTAATAGAAAAGATTGACAATTTAACCCGGGAAATAGAAGGCCTTAAGACAAAACTGGACGCCGCTTTAGAAGCAGCGGCCCACAGTGCTCCGGCAGCAGCTCCGGCTCCCCAGCCGCAGCCGTTTTCTGCCCCGGCACCCCAGCCCGTATCCGAACCCGTCAATGAAGACGCCACCATCACCAATACGGAAAGTTTGGTAAATCATGCCGAACAGCTGGTTGCCCAGGCCAGCTCCAACCCCCAGGCCAAACCCGTAGACTTTTTAGATGAAATTGAAATCGGCTCTGGAAAAACGGAAAATTTATCAGAAAAAGGCGGCGAAGAATTGATTCTGCGCTCGGCGCTGGATTCGCTGTATAATGCCAAAGTACAGCCCGAAGCTGAAAAAGAAGCCACTTTCCAGGATTTGCTTTCTTCGGCCAAAATAACTACGGACGCCGCGTTGCCTGCACAGCAGCCCCAGCCGCAAACACCGGCTGAAGAACCAGCCGCGCAGGAGCCCGCCGCGCCCCAACAAACGCCGGATATTGTGCTCTCTTTAGACGGAGAAGAAAATAAAGAGCAGCCGCAAGCTCCCCAACAGCCACCCCAGCCCGCAGTACAGGCGCCCGGCCAGCCAATTACCGAAGAAAAACGGGAAGAAATTATCAATGAAATCACGGCTCCGGCACAACAAAATGATTTAATCGCACAAGCCATACAAGAAGCCGAACAAGCCGAAAAACCGGCTCTTTCCGGTATAGAGGGTATTGCTCAAACGGAAGAGCCGCAGGCCCCGGCGGAACCGGCCCCGGCGCAGGAACCCTCCTTGTCTTTGCCTACGGCTGATGAGCCGGCTTTGTCTTTGCCTACAGCCGATGAGCCGCAGGCCCCGGCGGAACCGACCCCGGCGCAGGAACCCTCCTTGTCTTTGCCTACGGCTGATGAGCCGGCTTTGTCTTTGCCTACGGCCGATGAGCCGCAGGCCCCGGCGGAACCGGCCCCGATGGATTTACCAGCGGAAAAAGAATCTCTGGATTTAAATTTGGGCGATCAGCCCCAGCTTAATATTGCCCAAACTGAAGAACCGGAGCAGCCGGTGCCGGCAGTTGCCGACAATGCCCCGGCGCAGACACCCTTTGGCGGCAATGTCCTTTCTGACGCTGTAACTCCCATGAACCCCAATGAAGCTGTCGGCGGAGAACAGAAAGAGATTACGGAAACTATTAAAGAGTTGGTGCCTGGTAAAAAAATAGAGCCGCAAAGAGAAGACGACGGTTTGATTTCCCAGGCAGACTTAGCAGAAGCATTCACTGAGCGCACACCTACGGAGGAATTCCCGCTGCCGGAAGAAACGCAATCACCGGCTGAAGAAGTGGAAAGTTTTCAACAGGAAACCTTGGCAGAAGCCCCCGCTCCGCAAAATCCCAATGACCTAACGGAAGTGGAATTAAAAGAAGGATCCACCTATCTAATTTCGGATTTCATTCCGCCGGCCCAAACATCCGGAGCGGCTGCTCAATCGGCCTTGCCTAAAGAATACGGCGGCGCTGCCTCCGAAGACAAGAAAGAGGAAGAGAAGGAAGAAGCCGTGGAAGAAATCCTTACTTCCAAAAAAGATGAGGCAGATTTGACGGTATCCAAAGTAATTTTGGAAAACACGATTAAAACTAAACGCGGCGCCACCATGGACATCAAAACTGTGCCTATGGTCAAAGAACCGGGTGACTCTAACCGTTTGGATTTGACGGATTCGGACTTAGATATCAACACTCAGCACGACATGAAAGCGGCCGACATTAAGCCCGGCAGCAGCAAAGGTACTAAAATTGTGTTGGGCTCAGCGGTGTCTGTCATTATCCTGGCCTTGATTTACGTCATGCTGGGATATCTGGAAATTCTGCCGCCGCAGTTTAATTTCATCAAATCCTCTTCCTCTGCCCAAGAGCAACAGGCCCTGGATGAGCAATTAAATGAAATGCTGCCGCAGCAGCCCGAACAAGCCCCGGCGGATATGCCCCAAGCAATGCCGCAGGATTATACCCAGCAAATGCCGCAGGCGGGCTTACAGCCCGGCCAGCAACAAATGCCGGCGGGAGCCATGCAGCCCGGCATGCCGCAGCAGGCCTATGGGCAAAATGCCCCAATGATGCCTGTACAGCCGGCAGCTAATCCGTTGGATCCCATTTTGGCGCAAGTCCAAAATTTCCCTTTAGCCAACGGCCAAACCCTGCAGCAGCTCATTAATTCGCGTCACCCGGCGGCCCAGCAGATGATTGAATGGAATATTACCACTGCCGTAGAGCCGGACAATTATTCCATTCTGGTCAAGATACCGCCCGAGAATCCGCAGAGCTTTAAAATTTCGTACCGCTTCAATTACAACACGGTTACGAATACCCTGGATCCCACGATATCGGACTCCAAAAACCTGTTAGATTCCGTCCAGGCGCGCTAAAAAACCTATCTGTTTAAACCCCTGTCATCTGACAGGGGTTTTTTTATACACTATAATTATGGATAGTATGGCCCTAATTAGCCGTGCAGAAACGGCCCACGAACTGACCCAATCCGAACTGCTACAGCTCCTGCAAGACCAGCATATCAACGACGCCTTGTTTGCCGCGGCTGACCGCGTGCGCCAAAAATATGTAGGGCCGGAAGTACATCTGCGCGCGCTGATAGAATTTACAAACATATGCTGCAACAACTGCTTATACTGCGGTTTACAGTCTCAAAACCGCGCTATAACGCGTTACCGCATGGCACCGCAGGAAATATTCGCCTTGGCCCAAAAAGCCGTGCAATACGGCTATAAAACAGTTGTACTGCAAGGGGGGGAAGACCCTTTCTTTACGGCGGATATTTTGGTGCCGCTGCTGCGCCAAATCAAGGGGTTAGGGTTGGCTGTTACGCTAAGCATAGGCGAACGGCCCCGTAGTGATTATCAGCGTTTTAAAGAAGCCGGAGCCGACCGCTATTTGCTGCGCATAGAAACCACCGATCCCGCCCTGTACGAAAAATACCACCCAGGCATGAGCTTGGCAAACCGGCTGCGCTGTCTGCAGGATTTAAAAGAGCTGGGCTATGAAACCGGCACCGGCGTACTGGTGGGGCTGCCCGAACAGACGGAACTTTCTTTAGCGCGGGACATTTTATTTTTTAAACAACTGGGGGCGGATATGATTGGACTGGGGCCCTTTATCCCCAATCCGGACACCCCGCTCAAAGACGCTCCGGTCCCGCGTTTAACACCGGCCTTGAAAGTCATGGCGCTGGCCCGGCTGCTTCTTCCGGATATCAATATTCCAGCCACTACCTCTATGGAAACCTTGGAAGCGCAAGGCCGTTTTAAGGCCCTGCAAAGCGGCGCTAATGTCATTATGCCCAATATTACCGGGGAAGAGGAGCGCAAAAACTATGCGCTTTATCCCGGTAAAAACGCCTCTATGCCCTCCGCCCGGGCCCGCCGGCAATTGGAAGCCCAGCTGAAAGCGGCCGGCCGGCCCGTGTCAGCCGGATACGGCTGGCATCACAAATCCCGCTAGTATGCTCTGCAGCCCGTTCACGCGGCCGCTGCCGGACGTTACGGGCCCTTTGCTGGCACTGTGAGCAAATCCCACGCACCGCAAAGGACTTGAGTACCCTATCTGATGAGCCCCACGTCCGCACGGGAAAATGTAACTTGCTCTGTCAGGGCACAGCCAATAAATCTGCGTCCGTGTGGCGGTAGAGCCGGTGGAAAAGTAATCTGCCCCACCATAACGTAAACAATAAGTCCTGCCGGCTTGTTTTCCCCGGTTCCTAAATTTTCCTTACATATATTCGTGGCATCTGCTTTTAGCCAGCTTCATTCTCTACCCGGTTTTGCGGCACCGTGCGGCCCATTTCCCCGGCAAAATAACTGACAGCCCCGCAGAACAGAAATGCACCCCGCCTTAGTGCCGCCAGGGAAAGCGGGAAATGGTATTTTTTAACCCGGGTTTTGTACATACAAAAACCGCCCTATTAAGGGCGGCTTTTAGATACTTTTATAGTTTGCGGCTTTGCCCCGGGTGGGGGGGAAAAAGACGTCGTCAGTTTTTAGCGGCATTCTCCAAAATACGCAGCAATACATTGAACGTCTTTTCGCTCCAAGGCAAGCTTAACCATTCATAAGGGCCGTGCGGGTTTTCATAAGAGGCGAAAATATTGGGCGTAGGCAGCCCGCGCAAAGAAAGCCGCGCTCCGTCAGTACCGCCGCGGGCCTGCGTCAGACGGTAGGCAATATTTTCTTCTTTCAACGCCTGTTCCAATGCCTGCATGGCCTGGGGCTTTTCTTGCAACACTTGGCGCATATTGCGGTACTGCGCAGTGATTTCCAAATTAATTTTGGCATTGGGATATTTGGCGCGTTTTTCCTGCACAATCTGTTCCAAATCTTTCTTAAACTGCTCAAAAGCCGCCAAATCATGATGACGCACAATCCCGCCCAAGGTGGCATGATCCAAGCCGCCTTCTATATCTTTAAAAAGAATAAAACCCTCTTCGCCTTCCGTTGTTTCCGGCAGTTTGTTCTCCGGCCAGGAAGATACAATATCTGCCGCTATGCGCACCGGATTAGCCATAAAATCTTTGGCGGCGCCGGGGTGGCAGTTTTTGCCTATGATGGAAATAAGGAATTTGTCTGCGTTGAAATTACCGCAGTCGATATCTCCCAGCAAGCTGCCGTCCACCGTATAGGCGAAATCCGCCTTAAAACGCTCCAAATCAAAATATTCCACGCCGGTGCCGGTTTCCTCATCTATGGTAAATGAAATTTTGACCGGGCCGTGCTTAATTTCCGGGTGAGAGAGCAAATGTTCCGCCAGCGTCATGATAATAGCAATGCCGATTTTATCGTCCCCGCCCAAAAGTGTATTCCCGTCGGAGGTTACAATATCATGGCCTATGCAGTCCAGCAAGTGGGGGGCGTTTTGGGTGGTCAGATACATTTTCTTTTCTTCATTGATAACCA
Source organism: uncultured bacterium (assembly GCA_949291365.1). Taxonomy (GTDB): domain Bacteria; phylum Elusimicrobiota; class Elusimicrobia; order Elusimicrobiales; family Elusimicrobiaceae; genus Avelusimicrobium. The sequence goes on along the minus strand of CASEVJ010000011.1, from coordinate 56,122 downwards.
AATCTCCGCCCTGGTAATTGGCATGCACCACGGGGCGAATATTCTTGCCACAGTAATCTTCCACCGTATCCATGTGGGCCAACAGCCCAATAGCGGGTGCGCCGGGAACATTGGCCGGTATTTCTCCAAACACAAAACCATTTTTGTCTATTTCCACGTTAGAAAGGCCAAGGTCTTTCATTTCCTGGGCCAATTGTTTTCCAAAAGCCAACTGCGTAGCTGTGGTGGGCACAGTTTGGCTATTGCTGTCGCTGGTGGTTTCTACCGCGACGTAGCAGGCAAAACGGTCATAAATTCTTTTCTGTAGGTCGTTCATAGTAACTATCTCCATCTTTTTCACGTCTTTTTTATTATTATACAACAAACGAAATCCGCTTCAGAACTCCTTTTAAACATCTCTCCGAAAAATGTTATAAAATGATCTTATGCTGTATATTTTAAGGAGGCCTTTGTGAAGAAACTTTTTTGTTTGTTGCTTACCCCTTTGTTCTTTACCGCCTGCGCCAGCGTGCAGGAAGCGGAAAGCTTTGCCAACTGCACCTACGCCCTGCGCGGGGTGGAAATTTCGGATTACAATGTCAATTCCCTTTCGTTTAATGTATATGTGGGCATTACCAATTTAAACCGCAAGGACGCCGCCGCCATTAAGAAATTTGAAGGGGAAATGTTTATGGAAGACGTCAAAGTGTCAGACGTCAGCTTTGAAAACGTACGCGTGGAACCCGGCGCCACCAAAAACCAAAAAGTGTATTTGACTGTGCCGATGGATGTTTTCAGCAGTAAATTGCTGGGGCTGGTCAGTATGGGCAGTGCAACCGTAAATTACCATTTAGTCGGCACGGCTTACTTTGAAACACCGCTGGGGGACGTACCTATCCCGGTGGACATTGGCCGCTACGGAAGCGCCAACTAATTTCAAATCCCTTCCGCCCGGAAGGGATTTTTTATGCTCAAAAAACCACATACTCCGGCTGTAAAAGCCAGCGAAGTGCTTTATGCTACAGACCAGCACCGCATTTCCCCGATTTGGTGTGAGGTGGGCACAAAAGAAAGCGCAATCTTACAGTTCAAGACATGCTTGTGGGAAAGAGCGATTGTTTGGCTCATTTTCTCCTTTCCAGCCCTGTCGTATGGCAGGAACAAACAACCGCCTCTTTTTGTTCTCCAGCGCAAATAAACCCTCTTCTTGGCATGGCTGGCGTCCAGATACAATAAAAGAGCGCAAAACAAGCTGTTTTGCGCTCTTTTCAAATTTCAGGCAGGGTCTTACATCAGCAAACGCAATACTGACGCACTGACCAGTGCCAGCCCAAAGGTAAGCGCTACAATTTTAAGCGTATCCTTCAGCCCGTTCTCCCGCAGCATGACAAAGAAAGTGGCCACACAGGGCAAATACATCGCCATAAACACACAGGCCACCGCCAGCTGGTCAGGCGGCAAATGAAACGGCTCCAGCAGTGCAATAGACACATCTTTGCGCAGAAACCCCAAAAACAGCACCGGCGTGGCCTCTACCGGCAAATTGAGCAGGTACTGCACCGGATAGCGGAAAATTTTAGCCAGCCAGTCCGTAATGCCGGAAAACTGCATCAAATCAACAAACAGCACCCCCGCCAAAATCAGCGGCAGCGCATCAGCAAAATATTCTTTCATACGCAGCCAGATTTTGCGCGCCAGCGGGCGCAGCTGGGGAACGCTCCAGGAAGGGATCTCCATAAACATTTCCGGCGTATCGCCTTTAAGCAGTTTGTTCAAAATCGTCCCGGCCAAAATGCCGTTTATAAACAACACGCCAAACACCACCAGCAAGTATTTTACCCCGTACGGGGAGAGCATGGACAAAATCATCGCGGTCTGGGATATGCACGGCGCCAGCACCAAAATCAACGCCAGCGCGATGACTCTTTCGCGGCGGCTTTCCAGCACGCGCACGCCCATTACCGCAGGCACCTTACAGCCAAAACCCAGCATAATGGGGATAGCCCCGTATCCGTGCAGCCCGATACGGTGCAGCAGCCGGTCTAACAAAACGGCCAAGCGCGGCAAATACCCCAAATCTCCCAAAAATCCTAACAGCGAATAAAACACCAGCACATAGGGCATTACGTCCACCAGGGCGATTTTCAGCCCGTCGGATAAAACGCCGAAATAATGCTCTCCGCCGTCTCCCAGCAAAAACAAATACCAAGGCGTCCCTTCCAAAGAGGCAAACAGTTTCTGCAGGAAAGGGAAATAATAATTTTCATACAGCGGCTCCAGCAGGCCGATAATCAGCTCCCCTACATTCACAATAATATAGAGCGACACCAGCAGCACCACCAGCGCAATAGCCAGCCCGCTGACGGGGTGCGTGGCCCAGGCCTGCAGTTTCTCGGTAAAACTGGCGTGTTTGTGGCGTATTTTCTGCACCTGGCGCACTATGCCGCCGATGAGCCGCCATTTATCTTCCGGAGCGGGGGGGATATCCAGCACGCGCGGCTGTTTGCCGGCGTTTTTAGCCAAATGCCCCACCGTCACTTCCAAGCGCTTCAGCCCTTCCCCGGTCGTAGCCACCACGGCAATCACCGGGATACCCAACCGTTTGGAAAGGCCGCGCACGTCAATCATAATGCCTTTGCGCTGGGCTTCGTCAAATTTATTAAGCAACAAAATCACCGGTTTGCCCAAGCTCATCAGCTCCAGCGTGAAATACAAATTACGCTCTAAATGGGACGCGTCGGCCACGCACACGATAAAATCATATTCCAGCTCTTTAAACAAATCTCTTTTTTTGCCTTCTATCAGCCATTTTTCTTCCAGACGATAAAGCCCTGGAATGTCTATGATATTATAGGTTTCCCCGTCAAAAACGGTCGTGCCGTAGTTAAGCCCCACGGTCGTCCCCGGAAAGTTGGAGGACAAAATGCCTATCCCCGTCAAACGGGAAAAAAGCAAACTTTTGCCCACGTTGGGATTGCCCGCCATTAAAAAAGTGCGGGGACGGACAAACCCCTGCGCAGAACCGTCCTGGCTGCAGGGCACCACCCGTATTTTTTTTGCAGTACGGGGGCCCAATGCTACCTCACTGCCGCATACGGACACGACTAGCGGGTTTTTGCCGGCTTTGCGCACCACCGTTTGGCCTTTGGCCAGCCCCATGGCAGCCAGTTTGCCGGCTTGGGCTGCGTCGGTTTGCACGTCCGCTATTTCAGCGCAGGCGCCGGGTTTCAAATCAAAAAGAGTTAAAAGAGGTTGCGTTTCCATAAAAGTTAGTTATTCCTTACTTTTATATTGTACCACACCAAGCCCGCCCCGCGCAAGAGCGAGAGCAAAATATTTACCGAGTGAAAAACCGGCTTTTCCCCAGGCAGTGCTTACAGCAAAAATATTTTTGGTATAATGAAAGTATCCCAAAATTAATCATTCAGGAGAAACAAATTTATGGCTTACAAAGTAAACCCCGAAGTCTGCATTAATTGCGGCGCCTGTGAATCTTCCTGCCCGGTCGGCGCCATTTCCGAACAGAACGGCAAACGCGCCATTGACGCTGCCAAATGCATTGAATGCGGCGCCTGCGCCGGCACCTGCCCGGTAAGCGCTATTGCGCTGTAATCTTACAGTTCTTGTTTACCCAACAGCCCCCGCAGCCGCGGGGGCTGTTTGTATGTTCTCAAGCCCCAGGCAGTTTTGTCCAGCTGGGAGCGAACGTACGCAGGACCGTTTGTATATTCACAAGCCCTGACCCAGACGGGGTGTTTATATACGATAAAGTAATAGGGAAATGTGGAACAGCAGACAGGCCTTCCATAGCGCGAAAGTTATATACAACAAAAGAGCAGGGGGATGTGCCCTGCTCTTTTTCAGAACCATTCGGGGGGTAAATCGAAAGGTTCTGGGGGGAGAAAAACTATATTTCTATGATACAACGCATAGAAGAAAAATGCAAATTTTTTTTAACCTATGGACTAAATTCTTTTTATTTACATACAGATAACTCTTTTTGACTATCATTTATAATTATAAAAAGATTTTCAAAATTTTTTATCAAAAACTCTCTCCTATTGCTATAATATAAACATTGGAGGAAAACATGAACAAATTCTACTTAACGTTGTTGCTGGCTTTCTCTTTGGCTCCTGCCGTCATGGCGCAAGAGCCCGACATTATTTATGTAGACGGCAAACCCGTCTTTATTAAAGGGTTAGAAGAACCTGTTAAACAGGAAGAAAGAAAAACCCGGGAAGAAATGATTGAGGCCGAAGTGGCCCGTTCAAACGTACCCGGCGATATTTACCGCGGCACTGTGCTGGGTTCCCAAACACCTTCCAAAAGAGGAGAAGTGTTTGGCGCCAAACAAGCTACCTATAAAGGCAATAAACTAGGGGAAAACCCGACTGCAATGGACGGAAGCAAAATTCAGTCAGACCTTTACCGCGGCAAAGTATTTGGGCAAGAAAAGGCCGTATACCAGGGAGAGACATTAGGCCCCCGGGAGCTGGCCAAGACAAAATTTGTTTATGATACCTCGTTGGTACGCGCCATTAAAACGCAGGATTTTGACCGTGTCCGCACGTTGATTTACGCCAATGTAGACGTAAACGAACGCAACTATGCCGGCATTACGCCGCTGACGGTAGCAGCCGAAAAAGGCAATATGGAAATTTTGCGTATGTTGGTAGAAGAAGGCACCGCCTCCGTAAATCTGCCCTCCAGCTATGGCGTTACTCCGCTGCTGGCGGCCGCCGCAGCCGGGCAAACGGACGCCGTTAATTACTTATTGGAAAACGGAGCCGACGTTAAAGCCAAGGACGACTTGGGCAAAACCGCGCTGATACATGCCATGGGCGCCAATGACCGCCGCCTGACCGAAAAATTGTTGGAGCTTGATCCCCGGGCGATAGACATGCCTGACAATATGGGCAACACCCCGCTCATCTATGCGGCCCAGCAGGGCAGTGTGGATAATATTCGTATTTTGTTAAAACACAATGTTAATCCGGACTATCAAAACCCGGCCACCGGTTTATCGGCTTTGAGCGCCGCCGCAGCCGCCGGGCAGGAAAAAGCCGCCCAAGTATTGGTCTCCAATGGAGCGGACGTAAACCTGAAAGACAAAAACGGACGCACGGCTCTTTTCTTCGCTTCAGAAAACGGACAGACCGGGCTCATGCGCCAGCTGCTGCGCATGGGAGCCGATATCAACATTGTAGACAATAACGGCCAAAACGTATTTATCGCCGCCGCGCAAAACCAGAATATTCCCTCTATGCAGGTGCTTACGCCGGAATATTTCTCCATTGACTCCGCCGATGCCAAAAGCAAAACAGCCCTGATGTATACCACCGAAAATGGCATTGATGCTCTGCAGTGGATGATAGAGAACGGAGCAGACTTAAACCGCCAGGACGACAACGGCAACTCGGCCCTGATGCACGCCATTAAAAACTTAAATGAAAAGGGCGCCTTAATCCTGGTAAAAAATGACGTAGATTTGACCGCCGTAAACAAAGAAGGTAAAGACGCCTTTGCTTTAGCGGCCGATTTAATGCCGCAGTCTCCCGTCATGAAAGTATTGGAAGTTAAAAAACACACCGTACTGCAGGAGCAGCTCAAAGCCCGCGCCGCTGCCCAGGCATTAGCCAATGAAGAGCAGGAAAGACTGCGCGCGCAGGCGCAAGCGCTGGCCCAGGAAAAGCTTAAAGAAGTGGAAGCGTTAGAGGCCCAGCTGGCTGAAGAAGAGGCCTTGGTCAAACAACTGCAGGAAGAAGCACTGGCTAAAAAGAAAGAAGAATTACGCGCAGAAGTGGAACAAGAAATGATGCAGCATGACCAGGAATTGGTTGATTTACAACAACAATTAGAACAAGCCAAAGCTAAACGGGAAGCGGAAATTGAAGCTGAAGTGGCAGCCCGCTTGGAGAGACTGGACAATGCAGCCACAGCTACCCAGGAAGCGCTTCAGCCCACCGTATTGACGGAATAGCATAGTTTTACTCCACAATCCCGCGCCTTTCAAACGGCGCGGGATTTTTTGTGCCTAGCGGCTTGGCTCGCTTTTCACCTTTAAACGGAAAAGCTCCAAAGATAGTTTTACAGACGGCCCTTTCCTTGTATTTTAAAGCGCTTTACCACACTCCCCGCCGCATTTCCCTGCACCGCCGGCACCGTCCAGCTAAAGCCCAAGCACCGCTCTTTTTTTTCATAAAACAGGGTGCTAAACAGAGCCCGCCGGCAAGCTATATATAGCAAAACCCCGGGCATATACGCCCGGGGTTTTGCAAACAAAAAACAACGCACCGCCCTTTTATTTGCGAAGCTTGCACCAATTTAAAAAGCCATGCCATTGCTGGAACAAATCTTCCGCGTTGTCAGCGTCCATCGTGGGCTCTACCGCAGGCAGCAAACGTATGGTTTCCCATTGGGAGCAGTCCACTCCGGATTGAGGCGCCGCCAAGAAAGCCGCGCCCACGGCCGTACTTTCCGACTCGGCACATGGCAGCAGCCGCATTTGCAGCACATCGGCCTGTGCACGCAGCAAAGAGCGGCAACGGGACAAACCGCCCGTTACTTTTATCTCTGCGCTTTTAATGCCAAAACGCTCCGCATAAAAGACGATATCCGCCAACAGCAGTGCCATGGCCCGCACGGCGCCAGCCACCACATCGGACTTTTGCGTACGGGGGGAAAACCCAGATAATACCGGCGTAGCCGCAAAATCCCAATAAGGCGCTCCCAGCCCGCCCAACGCCGGCAAAAACCACACCGGCTCGCGGGCGCCCTCACACAAAGCATCTAATTCCTCGGTGGAAAAGGAAAAACCAATTTCACTCAACCACGCAAAAGCCGTTGCACAGGCATTTACCGGGCCCTCTAACAAATATTCATACCCGCTCCCGCCAACGCAGGCCCCGACCGAGGTCAGCAGTCCCGGCAACAGATGGCGCTGGCTGCCGGTATTGCGCATAAAAAAGGCCCCAGTTCCATAATTGATACACGCGCCGCCGGACACCACACGCATGGCACATAAAGCGGCCTGCTGATCTCCCACGCAAACGCGTATAGGGATAGAAACCCCTTCATGCACGAACACGCCGTAATCATCGGCTGTACGTTTAATTTGGGGCAGCCAGGCACGGTCTATGCCAAAGCTTTCCAGCAGCTGCGGCTCCCAGTTCAGCGTAGCAATGTTCAATAACAGCATACGCTGGGCCAGCGTCGGGTCACAGGCAAATGTTTTCCCGCCGGTCAAATGCCAAATAAGATACGTCGCCACCGGCCCCACGCATAAACGTCCGTCCCGGGCGGCCTGCGCCGCCTGCGGCACATTTTTTAGCGTCCAGGCAATTTTGGGGGCGGAATAAAACGGCGTTTTATATAAACCGGTCAGCTGATGCACCGTTTCTTGGGGCAAGTCCGCCGCGTCGACTTCCGCCGCGGCACGGCCGTCCTGCCAGCTCAAGGCAGGCGCCACCGGGCGCCCCGTCAGCCGATCCCAAAAAACTACGGTGGAACGCTGGCTAGCTACGGAAATGGCGCAAACTTGGTCAGTCGGCACCTGGGCCAATACATTGGTCAGGGCTTCCATTTGCCCAGCAAGCAGCTCCCAGGCGTCAAATTCAGCTATGGCTGCCGGAGCGGAGGCATGGCCCGTATGGCGCTGTGTCTGCACGGCACAGCTGGCCCGCGCGGCTACTTGTCCTTTTTCATCTATAGCCAGCGCGCGCGAAGCGGAGCTCCCTTGGTCTAAAGCGATAATAAATTTATTGTTCATCAGTATACCATGTATTATTTTTTAGCAGCGTATAAGCGGCTTTGTCCAAAGAGAGCAAAGTTTCCTCTGCCTCTTGGGCGTTAAAATCATCAGAGATTTTTTCTTCCGACACAACTTCCCTGCGGTTGTGGCGTATGGCCCCCTTTTGGGTAATCAGCCCTATATTTTCTCCGTCTACTACAAACGCCGCACGACCGGAGGCGTTCTGCCCGTCCAGCATATCCCGGCCCAATGCGCTATACGGCACGTTCAGCCCGGCCAAATTATACAGTGTAGGCACTATATCCAACTGGGATACCACATAACGTACAGTACGGGGTTTGAGAAGCTTGGGCGCATACAGCACCAGCGGAATACGGAATTTGTTATATAAAGAATCCGAATCCGGCCCGCCGGAAGGATAATCCGCCACAAAGACAAAAACCGTATTGTCAAACCAGCCCTCTTCCTTGGCGCGTTTTAACAGCTCCCCAATTGACCAGTCAGCATAATACAGCGCATTTTTAAATCTGTCGTCCCATGTGGTGCCTTTATATTTATCAAACCGCTCCAACGTGCGGGCAAAAGGGGCCTGAGTAATGCCAGTAAACACCGTTCCCAAAAAATTGCGGTTTTGACGGATTTTTGCCCGTTCCGCCCCAAACATCAGCCCATCGTAATCATAACCAAAGGGAGCGCGGCTAATATAAGGAAGCAATTCTCTCATATCTTCCTTGCCGTAACTGTCCTGAACACCTAAATAAGAAGCCAGCGCACACAAACGGTAAGAATCTCTGTTGGAAGTTTGTGCAAAAAAAGTATTCCACCCTGCCGCGCTCATGGCTCCCGGCAAACGGAAAAAGCTGGTCAGCTCCAAGCCGTAACCGAACATCGGCAACCCGGGAACCAGCGGCACCCCCACTAACACGCCGGCAAATCCAAATATACTGCGCAAACCTACGGCATATGCATTGGTAAAATTCACTCCGTCTTTGACAATTTGGTCAAACACTGGTGTTACGCCAAAGTGATTGCCGGACAGAGAATCCACATAATAGGGATGCCACCCTTCCAAAAGCACAATGAAAAAATTAATATCCTTTGGGCTGCGGGCAGAACGGGGCTGGCGCATCAAAGGATATTGCTCGTTAATGACTATTTCTTCCGGAGCAATAAGCATTTTTTGCACATTGGCAATAGCTTTGTCTGCCGGATAATTACTCCGTATGTCTATCTTGCCCTTCCGGCCCACCTGATAAGCGGTAAAAACGCCATTTAAAGTCAGCGCCGCTGCCGCCGGAGATGACGCATATTGATATACATCTGCAATACCAATTGGCTTTCCCAATCCCAAATGTCCGCGTATCCCCAAGACAATAAAGAGCATACATACCACCAGTTTTGTCAGTTCTCCTTTGGCATAATACGGGTCAAATACATAGCGGTATTTAAAAATTTTATGTACAAAAACACCTATCAACCCAAACAAAAAAAGTAAAAGCAGCAGCGGCAGCAATGCTTTGGTAAACATATACGAAAGCACAAAGCCCCAATCGGCCGATATTTGCACAATTTCTTCGGCAATATGCCTTTTCACATAAGGGAAATAAATCAAATCCGCCACCAAAAATCCAGCCATTATCACTAATTGCGCTGCCATCAATAATACACAGCTTTTTACATAACGCACCGAATTAACCGGCAAATTAAACAGCAAAATAACCGGTCCGATAAACAGAGCAATTACAGATAGGTCAAAGCGCATCCCATTCCAAAACGCGCCAATTATTTCTCCGGCACTTAAAGAGTCAAACACCGAATAATTCAGCACCAGCAATGCCAGCCGAAACAGGGCAAACATCAATAAAGCCCCCAGCACTACCGCTATGGAAAGTTTTACACGGAAATCGCTTCTTTTGGGTTTTTTAATCCACATTATTCTGCCTCAGTAATTTCTACTTCGGTTTGCTGTATCTGGCGGGCCAACGCTCTCAGGCGGTCTTTAGCCGGCTGCGGGACGGACGGGTCTGACAGCAGGGCGAGAATGCTGCTTTGCGTCGGTACCAGCGTTTTAGCCAGCAGATGTAGCTGGCGCAGGGTTTCCACGGTTTTGGGTTTGTCGTCAAATTCCCAAGCGGTACGCTGGATCAGTTCGGCCCGGAATTTAGCCCCAAAATGCCGCTTATACCCCAGCTTTTCCATCAGAGAGATTATCTCCTGGCGCAAACGGGCCTGCTGCTCTATGACAGATCCCAGCTGGTCTATTTTTTCCGAAAGGATTTCCTGCTCCGTTTTAGGAACGGCGGAAAGTGTTTTTTCGGGCTGGAACGCAAACGGATTGCCTGACGGGGGGGGAACATCGGGTATTTTGGCGCCCCACCCGCTGGGGCCGTCGTATTCCTTGCCTGTAAAGACAGGGCAAATATTATGGTAATCGCACCAGCGGCATTTGTTTTCCTCCGGGCTCGGAGCAAAACGCCCGGCCCGGATATTATCGGCCACGCCCAGCACTTTCTGCCAAAATTCATACAGCTCTTTATCGCTACAGCGTTCAAAAGACAGCTCCTGCAATGTGGGCAAATGATAAAAACTTAACGTTTCCACCTTAACCTGTTTTACATTCGGATCCAGCTGCTGCACCAGACGCAAAACGGCAGGGCTGTTTTCGGCCACTTTTTGATACATCATCAGCTGGTCGGGCTCGCGCTGTACGGTTTTGCCGGTTTTATAGTCCAAAATCTTAACCCGCCCCTCGCCCAAATAATCTATGCGGTCTAGAATGCTAATTAAACTCAAGCCGTCCATGTCCAGCGTACTTTTCATTTCCACCGACAGCGGACGCACCAACGAATTGCCGTACTTGCCGTAATAGGCGGTAATAATGCGCTTGGCTTCCTCTTCCCCCAGGGCCTCTTTTTCGGCGGAAGCATAGCCCTTTTGTTCAAATGTGCTGCTGTTCCAATGGGTTTGGAAAAAAGAGAGCGCTTCTTCCAACGTCGGGAAAGAAGGATTTTTCGGATTATAAATGTATTCCATCACTTCATGCAGCGCCGTGCCAAAAGCAAAATAATACTTCGGAAATTCGGGCAGCATGTGTACATAGCGGAATTTATACTTCTGGGGGCATTCTTTATACATGCCCATTTTAGAATAAGAAAAGGAAAGTTTTTTCACTCTTTAAACCCCTGTGATACGCGGCTAGATTTATTGTAGCATTTTGCAGCAGGAAAATAGCCGTAAATACGAACGCCCGCGCGCGAATATACTGCTCTTTGTTTGCTGGTCTCTTCAGTGCCCCGGCCACACGGGCTATTTTACGGCAAGCCAAGCGCCCCCAATGCAGACAAACGGGCTGTTGCTGCAAGCCAAAGCTGTATCCATACAATCCGATACCCCACGGCACCAGACCGTTTGAAACGGAGCCACGGCCCTCCGCCGGGGGAAATAACCTTTTAAAGTGCCAAGTCATACCTGCCCCGTGGACAAATCCCGTTTGTTTGCTCGGCAGGGAAATAGGAAAAAAACCGCCCGCTCCAGATAAAGCTAAAGACAAACGCCCTGGAAGCCAAAGCAGGGCAGGCAAACCACCCCCGCAGGACGCATCCGGGCCCGGACAAAATAAATAAAAGGGCCAAACGCAAATACGCTTGGCCCAAACAACTGAAAAGTTCCATCATTTCTGCTGTGCAGGCAGCTCCGTACCATGCAGTACGCGCCAGGCGGTAACCGTCTGTATGTCTTGCAGAGTTTGGCGCTGCTGCTGCATCACTTCCGCAACTGGGGCAGAGGAAACCCCGGGGAGCAATTCATATTGATCGGAATTTAAATCTGCCAGTACGTCCTTATTTTCCCAGTAGTAAGCATGCAGGGCTAGGGTTTGCCCGTCAAGCACATTACGCCCCAGCGCATAATACGTTTCCCCGGCGGGGAGCACCAACTCCATCACCGTAGCCGCTATATCCATGTGGCTGCCTGCCGCCTGGGCCGAAAGCGCTTGCTGGGTAAGCCCATTCCCTATCAGCACCAGCGGCACGGAAAGCCGCTCATACAGCGAAGGATTGGCCTGCAATGTCCAGCGGTCTGCATGGTCACCCGTAATAATAAATAAACTGTCCGGATATTTTTCATACATATCCAACACAAATTTCGCCAGGTATTTATCGGCGTACTGGAAATGCTGCAGGCGGTCTATGAGCTGTTCTTTGTCTGCCGTTTCCGGCGGCACAAAGCGGGCCATTTCCTGCCGGGAAGCAATCTGCGGCTCCTGGCTCATATCCACCACCAGCGGGCTGTGGTTGGAGCTAGTCAAAATTAAATTAAAAGACGGCTCCGGCGTAATATGCTGTGCCACCCCTTGCAGGAAAAGCTTATCTTCCACACCCCACACGCCGCCCTGCCCGCCAAAGTCGGCATAGTAAAAGCTTTCATCCATTTGCTGGTTGTTCATAAACGCACCCACATTTTCCCAAGACGGGAACCCGCCGTAGAAAAACCGTGTTTTATATCCTTGCCGGCGCAGCTGGACGGAAAGGGCCGTCTCATAGGGCTTTTGGGCGGTAGGGCGGTTGGCTGTGAGCAAATTAATTTCCGGCAAGCCCAACAACACCGAAGTCAGCCCAAACATCGTACCGTTGGAGGATGGCAGAAAATGAGGCACAAACACACTGTCTTGGCGCCCTATTAAACCGCGCAGCCCCTGGGCTATGGGCAACTCTTTATAGGACTCCAATAAAGGCCAGAGCATATAGGTCTCACCCACAATGACAAAAATATGGCTCGGTTTGCGGGCCAGCAAACTGCCTCCTGCTTTACGGGTTAGCAACGGCAATAAACTATCCTCTTCATAGGTAGCCGTCCCCATCAGACGCGCCGCTGCGGCACGGACGGTTTGCTCGTCCAAATCTTTGGAATATTTGGCAAATTGTTTATAAATGCGGCTGGCTTTATATAAGGCCTGTATATCGTCCAAAATAGCTTCATTAAGCAAATGCTGTGTCATGCGGGCGGCGTTCTTCCAATAAATAGACCCGTTATAGGTAAAGCTGCCGCCTTTGCGCACAAACACAGCCGTCGGCACCAACAACACACAAATACAGACCACCGCCACCCATTTGCGCCGCACCGACAACAGCGGCCGCGCCAGCGGCACCGCCAGCTTGCGCCACCAATAAAATGCGTATACGCCTGCCGCCGAACACAGCAGCCCGGCCAACACCCGCCAGACGGCCTGGTATTGCTGTATGGAAGTTTTTACAATAGCCCACACGTCATCGTGAAACGTATTGAACACAAACGGCCCGAATGCATTATTAAACTCATGGTAATACGGAATACGGCTTTGAAACAGCAAAGACAGCCCCGTAATACAAATCGCCGCCCATACAAAACGCACCCGTCGGGCCGGCCAGCGCAGATAAATCTGCTGGGCAAGCGTGCCCAGCACAAAAGAAGGCAAGAACAATGCGCCCGCCGTTTTCAGACTAATGCGCAGCCCGTACCACATCGTCAGCCAAATATCCGAAGAAGGCGTATCGGCCGGCAGCAAACTGCGAAAATTAAACAAAAAAGCCGCCCGATACACAGATAAAAGCAACAGCAGAAAAACAAAAAACAGAGCGTCTTCTGCAAAATTGGCAATAAATTTTTGGTAACGGCTTTGGGGGAAAAGGATTTCGGATTTTGAGGGCATAAATAGTTCTCGGCTCCAAAATGATATATGTTTATTGTAACACACCCGGCCTTTTTCTGCACCGGCAGCAAGCGTTTGCAGGGAGATATTCCACGGCCCCAGCCGCTTTGCTCGCACCGCTGCTCTGCACAACAAACGCTGTTTAGGACGGTAAACGCCGGCGCCGCCTACCGATATTGCTCACACGCCTGCGGCCTCTTTGCAGATGTATTTTTGCTTTCTGCAATAAGCGTTTGCGCCCGGGGCGGCGGCTTTCTGTCCGCCGGCAAAAACCGCTCTTTGGCGCATAAAAATACCCCCATACAGAATCGAACTGTAATCCCCTGCTTAGAAGGCAGGTGCTCTATCCGTTGAGCTATGGGGGCATAAAAACAACGCTGGGTGCATCTTTTTTATTATTTTACAAAAATTAGCGGCACCTTGCACAAAAGCCCCGTTGCGCAACGGGGCTTTTGTTAATTTTACGGCAACGGCCCGGCTGTCAGCCCTTAGCTTTGCCGCCTTCAATCCATTTGCGCGTCAATAACAGCCCGATAGGGGAAATACAGGCAATAAACGCATAAATCAGCCACATTTCACCCGGGTGTTGCACGCCGTCTTTCGGCACAAAATGCGCCAACATGGAGCCGGAATAAAGCCCGGTGGTAAATTTAGCCATAAACCACGGCAGGCCCGCCAGCCCCATATAGGCCCCCACCTGTCCGACGGGGGCCAAATCGCCCACATATTCGTAAAAACGCGAAGACCAGGCCGCCTCCCCCAACGAAAAGATAATGACGTACAAAATCAGCATCGTCAAATCCGGCCGCTGTCCGATAAGCAAAAATGTCGTAGCGGCGGAAATGCTGGTGCCGATAATCAGCATTTTAAACACATTGACATTGCGCGTAAGCATGGCAATCAACGGTACAAAAATGACGATGATAAACGGATTGATGCCGTTAATCCACTCAAACTTGGCGGCCACCTCCGGCGGGAATACACGGAAAATGTAATCCGGCATAGTCAGAAATTGATGCGCAAAAAGTGTCTGCACCGGCAGTAAAATAAAGATAAACCACATAAAACGCATATCGCGGAAAGGCATTTCGGCTATGCGCTGTTTCCAGGTTTTATTTTTATTTTCTTCTTCATTAGCTACAGCTACGCGGCATTCTTTTTCAATTTTTCTGGTAAACAGCGTGATATGCGCCAGCAGCAGCACCCCCGTCAGCGCCGTACATGTTAAGAATACTCCCATAATTCCCCAGCCCAGGCCGTGTATATTGCCGATAAACGGCTCATCGGTGCGGATAAAGGGGGAAATGAAATTCTCAAACACAATGCCCAAATTCATAATCGCGTAAATAAAGCTAAACGCTATGGCAGACACTTTGGGATTGGTATATTCTTTGGCCCCGGCATAAAGCGCCGGCTGCAAAATGCCCGACCCTAATGCCATCAACAAAATAGCCGCCCAGGACATAACATAGCCCAACGTGGGCAACCCATATCCGGCCGGCAAGCCGGCAAACCCCAGCAGTACGCGCCCGGAGAAAAGCAATAAGAGGGAAATGGTCAGCGCTTTGCGCACGCCGTATTTGTCCGATACAAAACCGCCGCCAAACATAAACAGCGTCACCAGTCCGGTAAAAGTGGATACGCTGATTCCGGTCATCGTATCACTCATACCCACGCTTCCGCCCAAATACAGCGTCAGCAAGGTTAGTATGCCAAAATAGGCAATTCCTTCCCCAAAGTTCACCAAGTTAACCAGCCAAAACGCACGGGATGAAGAAAAAATAATTTTCAGTTCTTCTTTCAACGACGTTTTAGCCGCCGGTGTATTTTTTTCAGTTTGTTCTTTTTCGCTCATACTATTTATTATATTTTTTACGGAGACCGACGGAAAGCATTTTTTACAGAAGAGTTGGCGTCCGGCCTCCGCAATTGCTACTATGCATGTATGCCGCGTTTACTAAAAACCCAATTGCAAAAACGTACCGAACAAATCAAACGGCTCCTGCTGGCCGGAAAACCCTTTGAACAGGAGCTGGGTGCGCTTTATACAGAAGTGTGTTTGGCGGGCAAACACACCTGGAATGTGCAGCTTTACCAGTTGCTTTTACTTTATGCGCCGGACAAGCAGAAAAACCGCCTGCTTCACCCAAATCTATTGCAGTCTTTTGTCTGTTTGGGGTTAAACGCTCCGGCACAGCACATAGCGCGCCAGTTGCTCAAAACAAATCCGCAGGAACCGCAAACCCGCAAACTGGCCGGCGCCCTGCACCTGCGCATGGAAAATAATCTGCCCCCATATACTCCGCTGGCGGCTTTAAGCCGATATGCCGAGCCGGCCCCGCGCCCACGCCGCGCCCCCAACGCCTTTGCAGCGCCGCCGTGGCTGCGCCGGGCACGCACGCTGACGGAGCAGGAAATACAACAAACCGGCTATCTGCAAAAAAGAAAACAGCTTTCCGCCGCTCCGCGCCGCTGCCGGGCCGCTTTGCTGGATATTTTTGATGAATTGGACTGCGCTTACCTGCTTGGGCACGGGCACGCCGTAGCGGCTTTGTCCGGTGCCATGCTGGAAATATTGCTGGCATGGCATCTGCGCCAAAAACTCAAAATATCCAAAATTTCTCTGCCCGGGAAAAAAGCCCAGCCCCTTTTGGATTGCCATTTATCCGAACTGATTGCGCTCTGCGCGGAGAAGGCCCTTCTCAAACCCCATACCCTCAAACTGCTGCGTGCCGCCCGCATGCAGCGCAATTATATACACCCCGGGCGGGAAATGGGTGAAAGAGGCGCCCTCTCCGCCGCAGGCGTACGGGTATGTTTTCTGGCCGTACTGGAAACGATAGACGAAGTGTTTCCGTAATGGCAGGCATGTTGCACATGCTCCGGGCCAAATTTCTTTGCGCCGATACACTTATAACCGCCCAAACCGCTGACATGCCGCCATTTACGGGGCTGGATGCTTACCGGCCCATAAAATAAACTATAATTTAACAAAGAAGCCGTCCGGATTTGCCAAATACGGCGGCAGCCATTTATGAAAACAGAACAAGTAAAAGATTTTTTAGCTTCCCGCGGATTTTTGCAACACTATATGCAGTTTGCCGTATCTTCGGCTACGGTGGAACTTGCGGCGCAAGCCGTGGGCTGCGCGCCGGAGCACATTGTGAAAACCCTGGCTTTTAAGACCAAAACCGGCCCCATTGTTATTTGCGTATGCGGGGCGGCGCGGGTAGATAACCAAAAATTTAAAGCAGTATTTGGAGAAAAGGCCGTATTCCCGCACGGGGAAGAAGTGGAAACACTTACCGGTCACCCCGCCGGAGGGGTCTGCCCCTTTGCCCTCAATGAAGGGGTGCGGATTTACCTGGACGAAAGCATACGCCCCTTTGATTTCGTCTATCCCGCCGCCGGGGCACCCAACAATGCCGTCAAACTGACGCCGCAGCAGCTGCAGGAACTAACCCAAGCACAATGGGTGGATATCGCCAAACACCCGGCGGACACTGCCGCACCTTTAGACCATTGCAAAAAAATATAAAGCAGGCCGCGCACCGGGGCTGCTGTTTCAATGCAGAGCACGGAACAGGGGTTTGCAGCGGGGTCAAAATGTGCTATAGTAAATCAGATGTTCCGACTATAAGGAGGAGAAAAGGGTTATGAATGCTTTTAAAACTTATTTTTTAGATGTGCTTACCAAAAACTATATCCGTTTCAAAGGACGCGCCACCAGAGAACAATACTGGATGTATATTCTTTTTTATGCCATTGGAGCGTTCATTTTAGGTTTCTTGAGCACGATAGATAATATTATCGGTATTTTGTTCACCGTTTTTTACTTTATGTATGCCTTTGTCATGGTACTGCCTACCCTGTCCATCGGCGTACGCCGCCTGCACGACAGCAACCGCAGTGGCTGGTGGCTGTTGATTGCGCTGGTGCCGGCTGTTGGGTCTTTAATACTTTTTATATTCTTCTTGCTGCCCAGCACCCCCGGACCCAACCGCTTTAACGAAGGAAACTAATTCCCGCCACAAACGCCCGCTGAAAAGCGGGCGTTTTGTTGCTTTTCATTAACACCGACCAAAACACAAAAATTCTATCGCCGGCATGCTTCTCTCTGCATGCTTTGCAGATTTTATGGCAGAAACGCTTCCGCTTCGGACTCTGCCAAAGGAACAAAATAAGCCACGGGGCTTTTCGGCCCCGCTTATTTGCTATATGCTCTATCCCAAAAACTTGGCCCGGACAAGCAGCTGCTCATAAATTGCTAAAATAAAAGCAGGCCCCCGGCCCCATCTGCCGGGCTGGAAGCCGGAATACACTTTTTAGGCGGGCCGCATGCAAAGGCCGCCTTTTAATTTGGGAGAAATATATGCCAGCTACACACATCACCCGGGGCCAAGCCCTGGATTTATTGAAAAAATACAACCAGGAGCCCTTCCACCTTTCTCATGCGCTGACCGTAGAAGCCGCCATGCGTTGGTATGCCAACCACTCCGGGCGCGGGGCCGAGGCCGATTTCTGGGCTTTGTGCGGGCTGTTGCATGATATAGATTTTGAACAATATCCCACCGAACATTGCCAAAAAGCCCCACAGCTCTTGGCGGAAATAAACGCCGAGCCGGAACTGGTGCACGCCGTCTGTGCACACGGATACGGGCTGGTGTCTGACGTACAGCCGGAAAATGAAATGGAAAAATTTCTTTTTGCCTCCGACGAGCTGACCGGGCTTATCGGCGCGGCGGCCCGCATGCGCCCGTCCAAAAGCACAAAAGATATGGAGCTGGCCAGCTTGAAGAAAAAATTTAAAGATAAAAAATTCGCCGCCGGCTGCTCCCGAGACGTCATTAAGCAAGGCGCCGACATGCTGGGCTGGGAGCTGGACAAATTATTAGACACCGTTCTGCATGCCATGCGGGAAACGGAAGATGAAGTGGCTGCCCAAACTGCTGCTTTATAAGTCACACAAAAGCCCCGCATTTAGCGGGGCTTTTGCTGAAGAATAAATGAAAACCGACTCCCGGAAAAATCTGTCCGGCAGGAAAAGCCCGAAACATATCTCCCCAAACCTAAATTCCATAATCTAGGCATATTTAACATAAAAGCACCCCCGCATAGACAGGGGTGTTTTATCAAAGTCCGGCCATAGAGCTTTGTAAAACACATTTCCGGCGCAGTTTCGCACCCGAAAGTTCCACAGAAAAGACTAAAGATTTTTTTCAAGTTCTGCAAAAAATTCCGTCGCTTTTTGCTGAAAGAAAAAATCGCTCACGCCATCTGTATATGTAGAGGGGAGCGTATTAATTTCTATAATCTTGGCACCGTGCTGTTTGGCCAGCAGCGGCATACTGCATGCCGGCATCACCTGGCCGGCGGTGCCCACGATAATCATGACATCGGCATTAGCGGCCATTTCCACAGACGCTTCATAAGCGGCGGGGGGAATCCCTTCCCCATAAAACACAAAATCCGGCTTGAGCACCCCGCCGCAGCTGCAATGGGGGGGAAGGACGTCTAAATTGACGTCTTTGGTCAAATAGACGCGCCCGCAGGCCAGGCAGTGCATTTGATGTATAGTGCCGTGAAATTCCTGCACGTTTTTACTGCCGGCTTTTTGGTGCAAGCCGTCAATATTTTGCGTAATGACGCCGCAAAAGCCGCCCCGCGCTTCCAGCGCGGCGATAACCTGGTGGGCTTTGTTGGGCTGGGCTTCATCCATACAGGTAAAGAAAATCTTTTTCATTTCTTCCCAGCTGCGTTTGGGATTGGAATAAAAAAAATCTATTTCTATAAATTTAGGATCGTACTGGTTCCACAAACCGCCACGGCCCGTAAAAGGGGGAATGCCGCTTTCCACCGACACACCGGCCCCCGTAAACACCACGCCCTGGCGGGCGTTTTTGATTAAATTTATCGCTTGTTCCATACCTGCTATAATATAATATCGGGGCGGATATGAACAACTCTCTTAAAGTGCAGGAAATCGTTACCAGAGGATACATAAACCCTTCCAAACTGCCGGGGGAAGATTATGTCATAAACCCCTATGTCGGCTGCCCGCACCGCTGTATTTATTGTTACGCCGAATTTATGAAGCGTTTTTCCAATCACGATGAACCCTGGGGCACGTTTACCGACGTAAAAATACGCAGCACGTCCTCCCGGCCCGTAGATTTGGCCGGAAAGAATGTATTTTTAAGCTCCGTTACCGATTGTTATAACCCGCTGGAAGAAAAATACGCGCTGACGCGCAAACTGCTGCTGCAGCTGCGCCACAGCGGCGCGCACATTACTATTTTGACCAAATCCGCCCTGGTATTGCACGATATAGACGTTCTGACACAAATACCGGATATCACTGTCGGTTTCTCCATACATACCGCAGACGACGCCCTGCGCCTGGAAACAGAGCCCTGTGCCAGCAGCGTGCCGCAGCGGCTGCAGGCACTTAAAACGCTGCACGGGCACGGCATTGCCACCTGGGTACACATCTCGCCATTGTTTCCCTATTTGTCGGATTGGAAAACGCTTTTGGAAGAGGCGCGTCCTTTTACCGGCCGGTTTACATTTGAAAATCTGAAACTGCGCGCCGCCGCGTTACACCGGGTGTTGCTGTATATTACCCAAAAACACCCCCGGCTCAAAGAATACTATGAGCAAATCTACCGCCAAAAGAAAGACGGCTATTGGAAAGCACTGCGCAAAGAAATACTGGCTTTTTGCAACGAACGCAAAATTTCGGCGGCTGTCCATTTTTCCCAACAGGAACCGGAAGAATAACCTGACCCAAAAAACCGCTTGCCCTGCAGCGTGCTTATTTACTAATCTGACGAGGGGGGGACTATGTCTCAAATCAAACGCGCCATTTACAACACCTTACAGTTTAATCACCGCAGCAAACTGACCCACGCTATCAACGGTTTTATTATTCTGCTTATTTTATTGAGCGTGCCCGTAGACGTTATAGAAAGCTTGGGAGACGCCGGCCCGCGGCTCAAACGCTTTATTTTGCATTTGGACTTATTTATGAGTGCCGTTTTCGGACTAGAATACGCACTGCGCCTCATTACCTGCACGGCAGACCCCCGCTATGCCAAACCTATCAGCGGACGTATTAAATATATGCTGACTCCGCTGATGATTATTGACCTGCTGGCTATCTCTCCGTTTTTTATTTTGGGAGCCGGATATTTGCGCATGCTGCGGGTATTTCGTATTTTAATGCTCATGCGCTATACCAACGCCATTGAACTGATGAATACCGTCGTAGCAAAAAAGAAATCTGAACTGATGATTTGCGGGGCCTTTATTTTGATGCTGTGGGTGTGGAGCGCGTTTATGATTTACCGGGTGGAACACGCCGCCCAACCGCTGGTATTTCGTAATATGCTCGACGCGATGTGGTGGTCGGTGGAAACGTTTACCACGCTGGGATATGGGGATTTGTATCCCATTACTTATTTGGGCCGCGCTATTGCCGCTGTTACGGTGGCGGCGGGACTCATTTTATTTGCCATTACTACTGCAGTGCTGACGGCGGGCATCGTGCAGGAAATACAGCGCTTTGAGAAAAACAACAAAAAACCGCCTGAGGTATAATCTATCGTTCCGTATAAACAAAACCCGCGCTGTTTGCTGCAGCGCGGGTCTTTTGGCAAACAAATTATCAGAACAAAAAGCCCAGCATGAAAGAAGCGGCGGCGGAATCCGGCACACTGGTACCGTCAATATCCGTACTTCCGCTGCTCATCGCTCCGGCCAGCTCCAGGTGGAAATGCGCCATATTTAAGCCCAGCCCCACCGTGTAAAAAGGCGACACTGCGCTGGAAGAAAGGTTTTTGTTAAAACCCAACCGCAGCGGGATATTGAATGTGGGACGGTTCAGCAAGTTAAACTCCACGCCCAAAGCCAGCTGGCGGGATTTGATTTCATCAAGCAGCGTGTCGTTTTCCGTCAAGTCCAAGTCCATAGCCAGCGTCATAAACGGCAGCGGATTAATGGCTGCACCGGCGCGCACCTGGGGTTTGAGCTGATATTTATCCGTATTCCAGTGTGCCAAGATAGCCGGATCCAAATCCGACGGTGCGGACGGACGGTCAAACTTGGGGGCGTTGAGGTTTTTAACGGTTAAACCCAACTGGGGATTAAACAGCACCTCTCTGTCCAGCGCGCTGGAGAAATTAAACTGCGCCCCTAAATCTACACCGATATTGACGCTGTTTTCTTTATTGTCGTATGCTTTGTCAAAGATGTCTTTAATATCCTGGTCGTCACTTAAAATCATCACACCGCTTTGGGCCATATAACCGTCAATAACTTTCAGGTTTGCGCCCAGCTTTAAGCCGGGTATGACCTGGGTGCCGTAGCCCACCGCCACTTCAGCAAAGGTGGCTGCGTCTGCCATGGCCAGTGTTTGGTTATCCGCATAAGAGCCGGAAGAGGAAGCCGCTTGGTTAATAATCTCTGCCGCGCCGCCCATGCTGCCCACAGCGGCATTGACTGCATCGGCAATCTGCTGGCCGGTGCCGCCGGCTGCAGCGGCGGCATTGATAAACGCATTGGCCAATTCCTGACTGCTGGCATAACCGCCGCCGAGCAATTGGTTTAACGCGTCAAATACGCCGTAGCGGTCTATCGCACTGGCCAAGCGGTCGGCCGAGGTTTGGTTGCTGCCGGCAGAGCCGGTGGAGCCCAACTGCAGCCCCGCTCCCGCACCAGCAAAACCAATGTTTTTCGTGTCTACCACCGGCAGAATGGCCATACTGCCCAGTGCACGCGCAGTAACGGCAAAATTTTTGATTTTCAGGCCCGCACCGGCATGGGCGTCCACCAAGGCCCCCATGTCTTTGCCGACTAATTTGGATATATCATCCAAACCTTCAAAAATAGTGCTCAAATCGTTTGCTGTAGCCGTATAGCCGTTTTTTATGGCAGAAGCCAAATTTTTGTAGCGGTCGGCCATGTCCGTTAAATCACTCACGCCCTCCAATACATTGTCCGCCGCCTGCAGACTAGCCCCCGCCATCAGAGAAAAGCCGGCATCGTTTACGTCCTCTTCCGTGGCCAAACCGGCCGGGTTCCAATATTGTGCGTCGGCCCCGTAGGCGGTAGCCACGCCGGCGCCGCCCATACCCATCGCGCGGGTACCCACCATTTGCCAGGACTGCGCCTGCAACACAAGCGGGGAAAATACCGCCAGCAGGGCCGCCAGCAAAATAATTCGTTTTTTCATTTTTCCTCCTGTGCCAAAACAAAGATATGCTTATTCTTGCATATCCCCTATATTTTGTCAATATGAGAAATCCCCGGGCTTATGCCTGGGGATTTTTATTTAACAATTCCCGTCTATCTTTTTGTGCCCGCCACAAGAGTATTTATATAAAACAATTGTCCTTTGGTGAGGGAGGTGTTCAGTTTCCGGCTGGCAAACGGAGAGTTGGGGGAAAACATGTATAAAAAACCCCGCTTAAAAGCGGGGTTTTTTAACAAGGATTTTTAAATACTAACTAGCCCGCGGGAAAACACATACACCGCCACCAGGGCCGCCAGCACAAGCAAACACATAAACGCCTTTTCACCTGTGCCCGCAAAAACGGGTTTTCCGTTTTGCTGTTGGCGCCGCGCCCAGATAAACACCGGCACCCCAAGCGCCAGAAAAATGACCGCCAAGAACAGATATTTCAGCCCCGCTGCATACACCAGCCACAAGCCATATCCCGTGCCGATAATAGAGGTAAACAGCGCCGCGGCACGGCCCTTTTTGGCCACTTGGCTGTATTCGCCGTCCTCTACCAGCTTCCACAAATACGCCGCGCTGACAATATACGCCGGCAGCACCATCACCCCGGTAATGGAAAGCATGGTGTTCCAGGCATTATTAGAGAAATACACCATTAAAATAGCCAACTGCATGAGAATGCTGGTCACCCACAAAGACACACTGGGAGAGCCGTTTTTATTCTCTCGTGCAAACTGCTTGGGGAATGTGCCGTTTTGCGCCGCTGCCTGCGGGATTTCGGCGGTAATCATCGTCCAGGCCAGCCAGCTGGAAAGCACCGCTATCACCAGCCCGATATTCATCACCCACGCACCCCACGGGCCGACCACTTTTTCCAGCACGCCGGCAGTGGACGGATTTGCAACAGAAGCCAGCTCCTGCTGGGTTAAAAACCCAAACGGCAGCAGCGAAAGCAAAATATAAATCACCAAGCACCCCAAAAAACCCAGTATAGTGGCTTTGCTGACGTCGCTTTGGCTTTTGGCGCGGTTAGACATCACCACCGCCCCTTCTATACCGATAAACGCCCACAGTGTCACCAACATCGTGCTTTTAAGCTGCGTGCCCAAGCCGCCCAAGCTTTTGCCGCCTTCGGCCATTTTGCCCCAGAAGTTAAAATCAAATTTATCCAGATGAAAACTAAAGAGCAAAATAATGATAAACAGGAACAGCGGCACCAGCTTGCCCACCGTGCCGATAATGTTCATCACCGACGCCTGGCGCACCCCGCGCAGCACCACAAAGTTAAATACCCATATCAAAATGGAGCCGCCGATAATAGACCACAAATTATTGCCGCCCTGGAAATACGGCGGAAAAAAATAATTCAGTGCGTCCATTGTGATAACGGCATACCCCACGTTGCCAAAAATTTGGCACAGCCAGTAGCCCCAGCCAATGGTAAAGCCCGCATATGGGCCAAACCCTTCCCGCGTGTACATATAAATGCCGGCGGTCAAATCCGGCTTCACACGGGAAAGAATGCTAAACGTATTGGCAATAAAATACATACCAAACCCGGTGATGATCCACGCCAGTAACACGGCCCCGGCGCTGGCGCCGGCGGCCATGTTTTGGGGGAGGGAGAAAATCCCGCCCCCGACCATAGAACTGATAACAATGCTGGCCAGACCGATAATACCCAGCTTTTTGACCGCAGAAACGGACGAGTCATTATTCTCTGCCATATCTCCCCCAAGAAAACATTAGTCCATCGGTTTAACGCCTTTGGCAGTCGCCAGCGGCGCGAATTTGAAGTTTAAAAATCCCATTACAGTCAAGCAGTACGCAAAAGGTTTGGTAATGTTGATGTAATTGTGCCACATCTGAAATTCGCTGTGTTTTTCCACGCCGCGGATTTCCAGCTCGTGTTTTAAGGATTTATTGAGCCACATCTCACAATGGCCTTTGGCAATTTCATCATCAATAGGCGTGTCAAAATATTCCACATATTCCGCCGCCCAGCCGCCAACGAGGTTGCCTTTTTTGTCTTTGCCCCAGCATACCCCCAAACCGGTGGCAATGGCTTTGTGCTCGGTAATATTGGCGCCGTTGCCGGCCATAATCACTTCCAGCACTGCGCCGTGTTTAAACTGGTCGGCCACTGCGTCCACCGGCACGATGTTTTGATACAGCTCTTTAGGCAGCACCGAAGTATAAGGCACCACGTTGAAGTTTTCTATCTTGGCCTGCAAGAGTGCAGAGTCATAGCAAAAGGTTTCAAACGGCTGCGGCGGAATGCCGTCCTCTGCCTGTCCGGCCCCGCCGGAAATAAACGCCAAGGTGGGATAGCGTGTTCCCAATTGAATATCTTGCATAGTTTTCTCCTTTTATGACCAGTATGTTTACAGCATAATTGTCGTCCGCAGGCCGGCCACCGTGACTATATGGTCGCCGCTGCCTAAAGCAGCCCGCGGATAAATTTGCACATCAGGCGTAATGGTCAGCATTTTGCCTATGCCCCACACCCATTGCAACTCCAGCGCCGTTTCCCCGCTGCGCCAGCCGGCAGGATAACCCAACGCTTCTCCGTCAGCGCGGTTATATACCGCCCCCAACGTGATGACGTCCAATTCATTGCGCTCAAGCGGATTTAAATAAGAGAGCGCCAGCGCGTAGGAATTTTTAATGGGGTTGATGTTTCCGTCTGAACCGTTGGCCCGGGCGGAAACGGCCCACTTTTTGCCAAAATTTTGGCTGGCGTTAAACGACCAGCCGCGCCCTATGCCCGGCTGATCCGCCACGGACGGCTGGTAATAATACAGAAAAGAATATTGCCCCGCACCCAACCCCTTAATAGTGGGGCTGTAGGAGATGGAGCCAAACCATGTGTAATACCCGCCAAAAGCGTGATTTAACTGTATGGTCTGCCCATCTATATTAGAGGCATCCTGCCAGCCGGCGGCCAGCGTCCAGCTGCCCGGGGCGGCCTGCACATAACCGCCAAAGCTGGCTATTGGATAAACCGAGGTAGCGTTTTGGGACAGGGCATAATTAAACAGCGCCGTTTGCTGATTGTCTAAATAGTTGGAGCCGTCAAAGTTATAGAGGGGGAACTGGCCTATGGTAAAAGAGAGCCAGTCCATTTTCCCCGGAAGGGTATGGGTGTAAGAAAGCTGGGAGAAAATCTCTTGGTTTGCCGTGTAGTCGTTTTGTGCTGATAATAAACCTAGGCGGTTTTGCAGTGTGGTGCCCTGTATACTCCAATAGTGAATATAGGTATAGTTAAAATTAATCTGTCCGGAGCCAAAACGCGTGTCGGTAAATAAATCCCAGGTAACATAAGGGTAATAGTAGCCCTGGATAGAGGTTTGTTTGCCGCTGGGGGCACCTCGCTGAAGCAGGTAGCTGATATCGGCCCCTACCTGCAGACCGAGGTGTTTTGTTACCTCTTCTTCCCAGCCCAAATACTCTTTGCCAAAAGATTGCAGGGAATCATGGTGTAATAAATGCGCCCGCGCCAGCACGCGCTGGTGTTTGGCGGTGTGCTGGGTCAGATTGACCACCTCCTGCGCCCAAAGAGAACACCCACAGCCCAAAAGAATACCCAAAACAACACCCGCCGTTGTTTTTATTTGCATATTTACCCTCGAATGGTTTTATTTTTTTACGCTAATATTTGGCACCGCAGTAGGACAAGAGAGGAAAAGGGTTAGTTTTGGCTGAAAGATTTCATCGTCGTCGGAAAGAAAAATAAAAATAACCTCTTTTTTCTCCCATTTTTTACTTTTTCAGCCATTTTATTGCCTGTGAAACAACATTTTCTGCCAAATACCGCCCCCTTGTCTCTCCCGCAACCTATTTTTTCATAGCGTTTCCGTCCTATACTGCCAGATGCCGCATTCTTGTCTGCGCCCGGGCGCCAAAAACAATAAACGCAAAAAATTAAGAAAAGATTGCGCCTAAACACAAAAGTTTTTATAAAATATAAATATCTTAACCAGAAGGGGAAAAACATGAAAAAACTGCTTACTCTTACTGTACTGGGCGCCCTGTGCTTGGGCGTTGGATGTGCCACCAGCGGTTCCACTTCCGCCTCCGCTGCCAATACGCCGATGACCTTGGATGAAGCCCTGCAGAAATCTGCCGAAACACGCCAGAAACTCATGGACGCCAAACAGGCCTATCAGGACGCTAAAGCTGCCGCGGAAGCCAGCCAAAACAACAACACCAGCTTTTCTACGGAGCTGGCCAAACAAGCTGTGCAAAGCAAAATAGACGAATCCAAACAAAAATTGCAAAACGAAGCCGACGCTTGGAAAGAAGTATTAAACTAAACTAGTTTTATAGAAAAACCCCCGTCTTTTCAGACGGGGGTTTCTGCATTGCCAACAGAGAAGACTTTTGTACACCTAGCCCCACAAGCAGCACCAGCAAGGAGCCCACATTTTAAATTAACAAACACTTTGTACAAAACTCTACAAAAATACAAAACTTACCCAACAAAACCCCCGCATGGACGCGGGGGTTTATTCATATGAATTTCTTTATTTAACTTCTTCCGGAGCCGGCGGCGGAGGAGGGGGTAACTCTCCGTCCGGGCCCAAGGGGCCTCTAGGGCCGGCTTTAGGGCCTTTGTGATGTTCGGCAAGGCCTTCGGGACGAGCTTGGGGGCCTTTGGGCATATGGCCATAGCTGCGCAGGGCTTCGCCCAAGTCGCCGTCTTCGGCGATGACTTTATCCGTCATTTTTTCAATCCAAGCGTTCTTGGCGGCCGGCTCTTGCTCTTTATTCAAAGCTTCTCTCATGTCCGCCAAGCGTTTTTCAAACACTTTGATTTGCTCGGAGCGAATTTCAATTTGCTCGTCACGCACGGTGTTTAATACTTCGCCAATTTCTTCACGAGCGGAGGCCTGCTTTTTGCTGCCTTCTTTGGCTTTTTTGTATTCCTTGACCAGTTTTTCCAATTTTTCTTCATTGGCTTTAAACTGGGCTCTGCGGGCCTTACGTTCGGCTTTGTCGGCTTCCAGTTTGGCTTTTCTGTCTGATCTATCGCCTTTCATGACCATTTCATGGCGGGCCTTTTTGTCTTTTTTCACCGGGCAGTCATCGCCTTCGCATTTGGGAGCGGCAAAAGCAGCCGTGCTAAAAACGAGTAATGTGCCCAATACCAATAATTTTTTCATGTTTCCTCCTACTCCTTCTTCTTAAAATTTTTCTTCAAAGGCCTCAAAATCCGCTACAAAACTGTTGTATTCTTCATCAGCTTCTGCGGAAATATAGGCCATCCATTCTTGGCCGTCATCATCAAAACGGCTTCCAAAAGGGCCGGATATGAAAAGAAATACGCCTGCCCCTAACACCAGGGCCGTAGCCAAAGCCGGTTTAAACACCCGCCGCCACCACCCTTTGCCCGCCAATGCCGGCGCCAATGCGCCTTGTACCACTTGCTCCGGAGCGGCGGGGGGAACTAATGCCTGCTGCGTCTGCTGCAAGAAAGCCATTTCCCGCTGGCAATGCGGGCAGTGGGCCAAATGTTCTTGGAACGCGGCGGCCTGCTGCGGCTCCAATTCGCCGTAGAAATACAGGGTCATGTTTTCGCATTCGTTTTTCATGGTTATGCCTCGTTCTGTAACATCTTTTGCATTTTCCGTATGCCGCGGTGATGGTCTGCCAATACGGTGCCGAGGGGGCGGTTTAAGAGTTCAGACGCTTCTTTAAACGTCATATACTGCTTTAAATAAATCGCTTCCCGTTGGGCCGGCGGCAAACGCAAAGACGCATTGCGTATGCGCTGGGCCAGCTCGGCTTTTTCCAGCCCTTCCAGCGGCTGTGGGTCATTGCCGGGCAGTTCGTCATGCCAATACGGATTTCCTTCTTCATCGGTGTCATCTAATGAAACCAGCTTGTCTTTGTCGCGGAAATAATTCAAAATCCGGTTCCGCGTCGACGTGAAAAGATAACTTTTCAGTTTTCCTTCCGGCTGGTAGTCATGGATACGGCGGTAAAAATTCAAAAACACTTCTTGAAAAATATCGCCGGCGGCGCCTTCGTCGCGCACCATGACCATGATATACTGGTACAGCATATTTTTGTACCGATATACCAGCTCATTAAAACACCCTTCGTCTCCGTTTTGGAAACCGACTACCAATTCATCATCACTTTGCCCGTTCATGTCGTCTCCACTCTTATATAAACCCAGAAAGCGTTTTTTTATTGCAGTTTTTTCTTAAAATTTTTCCCGCCTTTTTCACGACGAGAGCTTTCTATTACTGTAGCAAAATTAAAGCAAGCCGCAAGCAAAGAAAAAGATTATTTTTGCCTCGTTTCTGCCAGCCGGAGCCCCGCCTGAGCACAGTCCGCCTGCCCGGCAGACATTCTGCGCCTATCCAAAATCCGGCGGCTGGGAACCCTGTCTATTCCTGCTCTACTCTTGCGGAAATAACCCAAAAATACATCCTTGCGTATTTTTAAATTTTTTAGAACGGCAACACGCACGGCTTTGAAACGATGCCCCGCCGGCAGGCACTGCATAAAAATGGCCCGGTATACCAACCGGGCCGTATGTATGTGCAACAGGCAAAACTTACTCGTAGCGTAAGGCGTCTATTGGCGTTAATTTAGAGGCCTTATGCGCCGGATAATACCCAAAGAAAATACCTGTCGCCGCGGAAAAGCCAAACGCAATAAAAATAGAGGGGATACTTAACTGGGCCGGAATACTAGTACTGTTAGCCGCCACAATTAAAGTAGCCACAATGCCAATGAGCACCCCTACTAACCCGCCAATGCAGGAAAGCGTCACCGCTTCTGCCAGAAATTGCAGCCGGATATCAGCACTGGTGGCGCCAATAGCCATACGGATACCGATTTCGCGCGTGCGCTCCGTCACGGACACCAACATAATGTTCATTACGCCTATACCGCCCACCAGCAAAGACACTGCCCCAATCACCCCCAGCAAAATACCCATTGTTTTGCTGGCGGCTTTGGCTTCTTCCACAAAAGAGGCAAAGTCGTCCAGCTGAAAATCATCTTCCGCCAGCGGGTGTATTTTGTGCGTGTTGCGCACGGTGTTGGCTATTTCTTCTTTGGTTTGTTCTATGGTGTTGAAATCTTTTACGCGGATAATAACGCGGTCTAATGCGCGGCGGTCGCTTTTATTCCAGCCGGTGTTCATTTTTACTTTGCCGGTGGTATACGGAATAAGCGTTCCTTCGTCCATATCAAAGCCCATGCCGCCCTGTCCGTTTTTCTTCATCACGCCCACCACTTTAAACGGAATATTATCAAAAATGACCGTTTTGCCTACGGCATCCACATCATTGAAAATCGTCTGCGCCGCGGTAGCGCCCAACACAGCCACTTGGGCGTAATCGTCCACTTCCCGCTCGGTAAATTCGCGGCCTTTTTCAATTTCCCAGTCATAGGTTTTAAAAATATCGGTATCCGTGGCCAACACGTCTATAGAGGTGGAAGTGTAGCCGTATTTGACGTCAAAGCCGGAGCTGATATATGGCGCCGCCGCTTCCACTCCTGGCAAACGGCGTATGGCGCGCACGTCGTCCATCGTCACGTCTTTGGGGGAAGAAATGCTTTCGTCCAAATCCCACGGCTGGCGCAAATACAAAATGTTGGTGCCAAAGCGGGAAAACCGCTCCGACATACTCTGCTGCGTGCCGGTGCCCACCGCCAACATGGTAATTACCGCCGCCACGCCGATAACAATGCCCAAGCTGGTCAGCGCAGAGCGCATTTTGTTAGCAAAAATGGCTTTGACCGAAATGCGGAAAACGGAAAGCAGTGTATCTATCATTTTTTCACCTCATCGCTTACTTTTTGCCCGTCGCGGAAGGTAATCAAACGACCCGCATACTGCGCAATGTCGGGCTCGTGTGTAATCAGGATAATAGTTTTGCCCATTTCTTTATTTAAACGGGTGAACAAATCCATCACTTCTATACTCATTTTCGTATCCAGGTTGCCGGTCGGCTCATCGGCAAAGATAATGGGCGCGTCACACACCAAGCTGCGCGCAATCGCCACGCGCTGCTGCTGCCCGCCGGAAAGCTGGTTAGGCATGTGAAAGGCCCTCTTTTCCAACCCGACGGCCGTCAGCGCTTCCATGGCTTTTTCACGGCGCAGATGGGACGGAGTATGATTGTACACCATGGGCAGCTCCACATTTTCTACCGCAGTTGTACGGCTGATGAGATTAAACCCCTGGAACACAAAGCCGATTTTGCGGTTGCGCACGCCGGCCAGCTTAGAAAGCTCCGTTGAGGTCACGTCAATCCCGTCCAAAATATATTTGCCCTGGGTGGGTTTATCCAAACAGCCCAAAATGTTCATGAATGTAGATTTGCCGCTGCCGGAAGGCCCCATAACCGCCACAAATTCGCCGCGCTCTATGGAAATGCTGACCCCCTGCAGGGCATGTACTTCCACATCGCCCACGACGTAGGTCTTATATAAATTTGTGGTTTCAATCAAACTCATTTATCTCCTCCGGCCCGGGCGCGGTGGCTGCCCGCCACCCATAGCAGCAGTTGTTGCACCGGTTTTATTTTCAGATATAATAACCCGCTGGCCTTCCTGCAAATCGCCGTCGGTAATCTCGGTGCGTTTTTCCGAAATAATGCCAATGCTAACCGGTATACGGCTCGGCTGCATGGCCCCCGGCTCCAGCACCCACACACCGGTAGTATCAAATTTTTCCATATTGGTGCTAGGGGAGAAACGCAGCGCTTCGTTGGGCACCAGCAGCACGCCCTGCCTGTCGGTGGTTTTAATGGTAATGGTGGCTGTCATGCCAGGCATAAATTTTCCGTCCGTATTATCCACGTCAATCACCACCGTATACGTGGTGGAAGACGAGGAAGAGGTGCTGGAAGAAGAACTGGAAGAGGACGTGTAATTAGTACGCACCTGGCGCACCGTGCCGGAAAATTTTTCATCAGGGTAGCCGTCCAGGGTAAATTCGGCGGTTTGGCCTTCTTTAATTTTCACCACGTCAGCTTCAGACACTTTGGCCTCAATCTGCATTTTGGTTAAATCTTCCGCCAGCGTAAACATTTCTGGCGTGGAATAACCTGCCGTCAAGGACTGGCCCTCGCTTACTTTTTTGGTCAGCACCACCCCGTCCACCGGGGAAACGATGCGCGTATTGTCCAGGTCTTTTTTGGCGCTGTCCAAGCTGGCCTGTGCCTGAATCACGCGCGATTCGGCAGAGTTTAAAGAACTTTTGGCGTTTACAAACTCCAGCTCATACTGCTCCAAATCCGTCTTGGCCACATATTCTTTATCATAGAGCGACTGATAGCGCTTTAAGTTAATCTGGGCCAAATTATAGGTCATTTTTGCCGATTCCAGCTCCTCTTTAGCAGAGGAAAGACTGGCAACGGCCTGGTCATAATTGGCCTGGATTTGGGTGGGGTCAATAATAGCCATCAAATCGCCTTTTTTCACCGGCGTATTGTAATCCACATAGATTTCCAAAATCTCACCCGACACCAGCGCCCCCACTTCAGTCGTGTTCACTGGGGCTATCGGACCGGAGGCCTCCACAATATCCTCTATGTCGCCTTTTCTCACTTCAGCCGTGCGGTACAGCGGTGCAGGCGGCGCTTGGAAGAAAAACTTCCATACCAAAAACCCCGCCGCACACACCACCAGCAAAAGGAGAAGTTTGATCCATTTGGAACTGTGTTTAAACCAATTCCACATACCGGAAAAAATATTTATTTTCATATTATCTCGTACCCATCGCTTTTTTAAGTTCCGCCAACGCTACGGCATAGTCGTAGCGGGCGGTCAGTAAATTCAATTCCGAATCCGTATAGGCCACTTCGGCGTCTTTTAAGGCAATCATATCGCCGATGCCTTCATTGTAGCGGCCGCGGGCCAAGTCCAGGTTTTCTTTGGCTTTTTCCACCGTAGACTGTGCCACCGGGATACTTTCCGCCGCTTCATTAAGCGCAATAAACGCGTTTTGCACTTCCAGGAAAACATCGTTGGACAAGCTGCGGTCGCTGTTTTGCGCAGAAGACAAATTAATGCGCGCCCGCTTGACGCCGTTATAGACATTTAAAGCGCTGAAAATAGGGATTTCTACCCCTGCAAATAAACGGGTTTTGTCATTGTCCAGGCGGAACTCGTCGCCGCTTTTGCTAAACGAAGCCCCCAGCGTAAAGGTGGGCCAGTAGCCGGCTTTGGCCTGATTCAGTTTTATTTCGCTGATTTCCAAGGCCGTTTTGGAGGAGCGCACATCGGGGCGGTTGGCATAGGCCTCGGTCAGAGCTTGGTCAAAAGTCAGCGTAAAGGGCTCTGCTTCTATGGTGTCATCTAAAATCAACGGTTTTTCGCGCGTAACGCCCATTACATTGGCTAATGCGGCAGTCTGGGTTTTGACCAGGTTTTTGGCGCGGATTAAACTTAAAATTTCATTATTAAGGTTTACTTCCGCCGTGGTTACGTCCACTTTTGGGCGCAGCCCTTCGTCAAAAAACGCTTTGGTGCGGTCATATTGTTCCTGGTACAAATCGCGCGACTGGGTGCGTATCGCCACTGCCCGCTGGGCCGAAAGCAGGGCATAGTATGCGCTTTTTACATCAGCGATAATCGCATTTTCCGTATCGCACAAATCCAGTTGGGCGCGCTCCAACTCCAGACGCTGGGTTTTGATGTTGCGCACCATATCGGTAATGCCGGAAATAGTCAGCTGGGCGTCAATGGAGGAAGACCCCTGCCCGTGGTCGGTGCGGGAAGCGGGGGGAATTTTTTGGTTGGTATATTCCTGCTGGGCCGAAGCCGACACCGTGGGCAAAAACTCCGCCTTGGCGCTGCTTAATGTAACCGCAGCCGACTCCACCGCTAGGTGCGCGCTGACTACGCGCGGGCTGTTGGCCAAGGCGATACGCACACAATCGTTTACCGTCAGTTTTTCATCCAAAGAAGGCAACGGTTTGTTGGCCTCTTCCAAATAGGCCAAAGCGGCTGCAGCTTCGGCTTTGGCAGAGGCCGCCAGCGAAACCGCTTCCGTGGGGTGTTGAGAAACGTTTTCATCCGAAACGCCGGCTGCCTGCGCCGGCGAGAGAACCTCTTGCCCGGCGGGCGGCGTATCCGGCTGATCTGCTTGTGCAGCAGCCACACCCTCTGCCGCAGCAGATGCGGCGGAAGTCGTCTGTCCTGCACCGTCAGCAGACGCGGCCTGCGACGGCTGGGGCAGCTGTGCCCAAGGAACAGACGCTGTTAAAAGAAACGTACAAAGCAGTAAAAAGTTCCTTATTCTCATCTTCATTATTATATATAAAATAGGGTTTACCACTGGGAATTATGTCTTTCCATTAAGTTACAACACCTAAAAAGCCAGTTTTATTGCATATTTATTTTTCGTGCGGCGGCTGGTTGCGCCTCTTGTATTTTTACTATAATAAAGATATGTGGAAACCAATTGCTTTACTCACCCTTTCTAACCTATTTATGACGGTGGCTTGGTATGGGCATTTAAAACATAAAAGCACCGCCCTGTGGGCCGTCATTTTGATTAGCTGGGGGATTGCCTTTTTTGAATACTGCCTGCAAGTGCCGGCCAACCGTATGGGCAACGGCTATTTTACCGTTACACAGCTTAAAGTAATGCAGGAAGTGATTACGCTGGCGGTGTTTACTGTGTTTTCTTTATTTTACTTTCACGAACACTTCCGCTGGAACCATTTGGCTGCGTTTTTCTTGCTAGTAGGTGCGGTATTTTTAACTTTTAAAAACTGGTAGAGTCATCTATGAAAAATAAACATAAACTCTTTACCCAAATGGCTGAGTTAGTGGCGGCCCAGTCCACCTGCTGCCGTATGCAGGTGGGGGCGGTGTTAGTCAAAGAAAGCCGCGTCATCAGCATCGGGTTTAACGGTGCTCCCTCCGGGCAGGAACATTGTGAAGACCACTTTGCCCAGCTGTATGAAACGGCCTTTAAAGACCAGTTCCCTACCTACGAAGAATTCCGCTCCAGTCGTACGTTTTATGACGCCCACGGCAAGTGGTCTATTGAAAATGAACTGCATGCCGAGCAAAACGCCATTCTGTTCGCCGCCAAAAACGGCATTTCCACCGCCGGAAGCACCCTTTATGTCACCTACTCCCCGTGTGTGCACTGCGCCAAGGTAATTATTACCGCCGGTATTGTGCGAGTGTTTTACAAAAATTTGTATGACCGCAGTCAGGACGGGTTAATTCTCCTCAATAAAAATGGTATTGAATGCCGCCAATTAACAGAAGAAGAATTGGCTTAATGTCCCGTTTTACACTGCCCCGCTTGCCAGAGCGGGGCTTTTTTATTGCTCTGCTTTGCTAAAAACCTCTATATAGTTCCCGCACAAAAGCCCCGTTAGGCGGCGCAGCCCCGCTCCCTGCCATTATCCGCCCGTTTGCACGGTGCCCCGCGCTTCCGGGCACGCAGAATAAATATAAGCGCCAGACCTTCACGGCCACCTGACATCACCGCACTATATGCCTAACCACACCGTAGAGCCGCGGGGGGGAAACAAAAGAGATATAAATAAAAATTTCAAACAAAAACCCCGCCTTTTCGGCGGGGTGGTATGAGCAGAAAAAACTAAATAATACGGGCCTTTTGCAAATTGTCCAGCACCTCATCGCTAAAAGGCACCAAAGCGCCCGGCTCACTGCAGACGCAACAAGCGGCGCGGTTGGCCTCTTCATTAATTAAAGATGGATCGGCTCCGTTTAATATACCTAAACAAAGCACTGCCGAAAAGGCCTCCGAACAGCCATAGGAATTCATAAACTGGTCGGCATAAAAACCGCCGCATTCATAGGCACGCACCCGGTCAAAAAGTATGCTGCCGTTTTCTCCGCGGGTACAAGCTACAAAACGCAACCCGGTATAGCGGCCCAGCAACATGCGGGCCGTTTCTTCGGCGCTGGCGCCGGAAATATTCAGCCATTGGGCAATGACGGGCAATTCCGACTGGCTTATTTTCACCACCGAAGCGCGGCGAAACGACTGATCCAAAATTTCGTCATTATAATACGGGGCAAACAAATGCAAATCCAAAAAACGCAAGGTATGTGCAGCGGTTTTATCCAAGAAGGAATACACCGTCTGGCGGGATTCTTCTGCGCGTTGGCTCATGGTCGTATAGACCACGGCGTCTATCCCGGCAGCCAACCCCTCCAACATAGCTCCGTACGGAATATGATCCCACGCCACATCATCTAAAAAATGATACGACGATTTGCCGTTTTCGTCATAATGTATGCGCGCCTCACCGGTGGATTGTTCATCCAGCTGCGCCACATAATCCGCCGGCAGATGCCGCTCCTGCAACTCCCGCTGCACACGCCAGCCGTGCTGGTCATTGCCAATGGCCGACACCACCAGCCCCTGTGCCCCCATTTCTGCACAATACCACGCCACCCCGGCCGGCGCTCCGCCTAAACGGACGCCAGTAGGCAACAAATCCAAAAATATTTCTCCTATCGCCGCAATATGCAGCATACTGCACCCCCTTCGTTTTATTTAGGATACAATATTTTTTAAAAAACCGGCAATGCAATATACAGCGCTGATTTCCAAATCCGGCCCTTTTTTTAATATAATAAAGTATATGGAAAATACGAATCAAGAATCACTGTCTTCTTACGTTTCTAAACTCATCGATGTCTGCAAAGCCCACAAAAATGCTCTGCTCGCCGCGGTTATTATTATAGCCGTAGTAGGGGGGGGCTGGGGTTTGTATACGTCCCATAAAGAAAAAACCCTGCAGAATTCCTGGGCCCAGTTCTATAACGCCCAGATTATGCTGTTGACGCAGGGCACGGCGGAAGGATTTGACGCTATTGATCAGCTAAACGCCGCCTATCCCAATACCGACGCGGCTTATTATGCGCGCCTGATGCAAGCCGATTTGCTGTTTACGGAAGAAAATTATGCCCAATCTGTAGACATCTATAAAGAATTGCTGCAAGCGAAAAATCCGCATGTGCGCATGATTGCTGCCGTATCTCTGGGTGCGGCACAGCAAGCTGTTAAAGAGTATGCCGCTTCCGTTGAAACGCTGCAAAATTTCATTGCGCAAAATCCCTCCAGTTTTGCTTTGCCGCAGGCCTATTTTACGCTGGCTCTAAGCCAAGAGCTATCCGGCGATAAAACAGCTGCCACGGAAACCTACAAAAAAATCTTGGAAGATTATACCAAAACCTATTTTGGTGTCGTAGCCAAAGACAAAATTAACCAATTAAGCAAATAACCTGCTCCCCTTTCCGCTCAAACGGAAGGGGAGTTTCTTTTTGTAACAAAACTATATAAGGACACACTATGCAAAAAATAATCAAGACGTTAGCCGTACTCGTATTGCCGGTATTGTTCTGCTCCGACGTGCAGGGCGCCGGATTTGCGCTGTATGAATTCAGCGCCAGAGGCACCGCTATGGGCGGGGCCGCTATGGCCAACAAAGCCGAAGCCGCTTCCTTGGCCTACAACCCGGCTCTGATTACAGAGCTGGAAGGAACACAGGGACAGCTGGGGCTGACCGTCGTCACGGCCGACGCCACTACCTCTGTGATGGGCCAATCCCGTTCTCTTAAAAATGATGTTTGGTATCTGCCCAATTTCTTTATTACCCAAAAATGGAGTGACCAAGTATCCGTGGGCTTGGGCGGATTTTCCCGCTATGGCTTGGGCGGCGAATACAATGGAAATATACAAACTTGGCCCGGCAGCAATTTGGCATACAAAGTGAAAGTGGAAACTTTCTCTTTCACGCCGACCATCGCCGTCAAGGCCAATGACGAACTGTCTATCGCCATGGGGCTGGAAGCCATGATTATTGGCTTCTCCCAGAGCTCTTTCTTCAATTTGGCTGCGCCCGGCGTTAAATATGATATCAGCGGCTCCGGCGTAAGCTGGGGGGGCAACTTCTCTTTAATTTACAGACCCCAATGGGCGGAAAAATGGGCCTTGGGTGCTATGTATCGCTCCAAAATTAAACAGAACTTAAATGGGCGCATTGATGCCGGCGGCAACACAATCCCTTCTATTAATATTAGAGGTGGAAACGCCGAAGGCGCTATCACTTTGCCTGACAGTATTTCCGCCGGCATTTCTTACCAGGCCACGGATAAATGGATACTGGAAGCGGGTATTGTAGGCACCTTCTGGAGTTCATACGACCAAATCTTAATCCAATATAAAGACAACAGCTCTAACCCCTTTGTATACAACAACAAAAATTACAAAGATGTATACCGCCTCAACTTCGGTACGGAATACCAGCTTACCAACAACTGGGCCTTGCGTGCCGGATATGTGTACGATAAATCCCCGATTAACGACAAAGAAATGGACACCTTGGTACCGGTGGACGACCGCCATATCGCGTCCGTCGGTGTTGGTTATGCCCAAGGCAATTGGACTTTGGATTTGGCCTATGCCCATATCTTTGCCAAAGATTTAAGCGGTATTTCCAGCCAGATGTCTGATAAAATCGGTATCCCAGTATCAATGGAATACACCGATGGAAAGAGCGATATATTCTCTCTTACCTTTGGTTATAAATTCTAACGGATCAATATAAAAAACCCCCGCAGTTTCTGCGGGGGGTTTTTATATCTAAAAATAAGCGGGAATGAACAAGAAAACCAGAGATTTCTTTCCAAAATTAATTTAAAACAGAGACCAAGCCCTTCTGTACCAAACGGGGAAAAGCATAGTTTTGTAATTCTTTTTGGGGCACGCGTACACATCCATCTACTACCCTGATATGATCAGGCACCGTCACTTCGTAAAAATATGCACACAATATTTGGTGGGAAAGTAAATGGCGCAATGGCCCGCTCAATAATCGGGGGGTTCTATTCCCAAATATATGTTTCCACAACGCGCTCTTCTGCAAACTTGCCGGTTTTATTTCACTTTTAGTCTCCCATAAAAGCGGCTCATAAAGCCCCTGCCAAATATCTTTTTTATCCCGCTTATGCAGCCATGTAAAGGAACCCTGCCGTACATATATATAGGAAAAATAACGAGCAGAAACTTTTGTTTTATTTCGGCGGATTGGCAACAGCGCAACACGGCCTGTTTTATGTGCGGCACAGCGGCGCACGAAAGGACACTGCGCACATACAGGGTTAACCGGCACACACTGCAACGCCCCAAAATCCATAATGGCCTGATTATAATCGCCAGACCGTTTTTTATCCAACAATTGCTGCGCCAAAGCGGCAAAGTATTTCTTTCCTTCCGTGCTGTCTATAGGTTTATCCACCCCAAACACACGCGCAAGCACCCGGTATACATTTCCGTCCACCACGGCATAGGGCATATTATAGGCAAAAGAACAAATAGCCGCCGCGGTGTATTCACCCACGCCTTTCAATGCAATAACCCCTTGATAAGAAGAGGGGAACACCCCGCCCATACCCTGCGCGGCCTCATGCAAATTGCGGGCGCGGCTGTAATAGCCCAGCCCTTCCCAATATTTCAGCACCTCATCCTGGGAGGCGGCCGCCAATGTACGAACATTGGGAAAGCGTTTTATAAAACGCAAAAAATAATCATACCCCTGCGCTACACGGGTCTGTTGGAGAATAATTTCGGAAATCCATATCTGGTAAGGGTCTTTGATGTCCCGCCAGGGCAGTTTCCGCTTATGAGACCCATACCAAGACAGCAAAACAGAAGAGAAATCTTTCATAATACTTTTTTATTTTACTACTTTCCCCGCGGCGCAGCCAAACCAGCTTCTTTCAAGCACAATCTTGGAGAGAGAATATAACATGGGCACGGGGCCGTGTTGGGGATTTCGTGCTGTTTTCAACCACAATCCCAGGGGAGAATACAACCGTCAACCCCTTCCGCGGCGCAATGTTTCAACTTCTTCAACCACAATATTCGGGGAAAAATATAACGTGGGCACGCGGCCGTTTGGGATTTTGTGCTGTTTTTAACCCCAATTCTGGGGGGAGAATATAATGGCTCGTTTTCTTTAAAATGTGCCCACTTTCCCACAGGCCCCCAAATACGCTTTAAAAGCCATTAAAGCAAAATCAATATCTTTTTTATCTAGGATTAGTTGTTATCCTGCTTACATACTTATTTTATTATTAAATCATATATTTCTTCCAAAAAACATTTTTTTGCGGAAGCCAACCGTCTTTGCAAATACGAGCTTGATTTTGCATTTTAAAAACTTAAAAACGAGTGCTTTTTTTTGCATACCGAATTATTTCGCAAAAAACACTCATGTTTTTTTACTGTCTGCAAGGGTTTGAAAGAAAACAAAAATAGAACGCTTTTTGTTTCTTTGTTTGCAAAATATTGCATTTTCCAGCATGTCTTTTTTACTAAAAATCTCATTCTTAATACCATATTACGGTATTTTAAAATGTTTGCCCTCCACAAACATAAGGATACGGCTTATATTTTCCCCAACATAAACCCTATTTCACCGTCGGAGAAATAGTGTTTTAAACAGTTTGTGACATATAATGACATGTAATTGACATATATTGACTTATGTCAAAATATTTCTTATTATATGTCAATAAGCTGTGCAAATCGCCGTGGATAACCTGTGTTCATAAGGAGCAATAGCTATGACATCCGACGCCGAAAATAAAGTAAAAATACGCTTCAAATTTCGCTCCGGGGAAGAATTTGAAGCCGAGGGAAGCCCTGAATTTATAGAAAAACAGCGGGCAGATTTTCTGCATTTAATCGGGAAAGAAACCCAACAAGCGCGCTTTACGCTCCCAAATAAAACCGGCCATACAACCGTGGATACCCCGCCATTTTCCTTACCCCAGCAAACAGTATCGGGCTCCCACCAATCCATCAATGATACAGCTCTTTCGGATGCGCCGGCGGCTTTACGCCGGGGGGGAATGGACGCACTCTCCGCCAGCCCCTCGGGCACGCAATCTTCTTACATACCTCCAAATACTCTTTCCCATTCCAACGATAGCTATTCCTCTTCCCTTAAAGCCGACGCTCACCCAGGCCATACAGCAGCAGAGGGGGCTTACACGCCGAATACAACCACGCATTGGCCAGCAAATTCCACCGGGCCATGGTCCAGCGAAATGCGCCTCTGGGAAGAAATTGCCAAAACAGAAAACGGATTGGTGATTCTGCGCCGCAAAAGCCGGCTGCTTTCCCCGGAAACGGCCGCCCTTTTACTTATAGGAGCGGCCAAAGTGCTGCTTCAAACCCCAAGATATACAGCCCTGGCTTTGGCAAAATCTCTGGCAAAATCCGGTTACGCCGCTGGACGGCTGGATCGGGTTTTGGCGGGGGAAATAAAACGGGGCACGGTACAGGCCTTTGGCAGCAAGCGTTCACGCTGCTATCTGCTCTCTGATGAAGGATTTGCCAGGGCATTTGTTCTGGCGGGCAAATTGGCGGCAGAATGGCGCTAAATTCCATGGGATAACTAAGAAATCCCCAATAGCGGGGGAAAACTTATACGCTCACAAAGACATTCTGGATAAAATAAAACCTGTTAATCCCAAAAATCAATATTGGGGATTTTAGGTAGTCCGTGCTCCAAAATTAATAGAAAAAACCGGCCAAAGCAACAAACAAACTATCCACGTACCCTAAACATAAAATAAGAGCAAAAACACTAAAAGCAAAATCAGTATTAATTTTGCAAAACAAAATTGATAAATTTTTAATAATATTTTTTCCAAAAGCAAAAACTTATTTTTTATAAACTCCAAAAATAATACTATTAAACCTAAGATTATCCCGCTGAAAATAACTTAAAAAATAGGGAATGGGGGATTTTTTGACGAGCTACAATAACTAACGATAATTTTTATTATGTTAACTAAAATCCAGAGAAACGACTTTTTTTCAAATCTATAAACTATATAATAAAAAAGTATTTTTTATTTAAATTTAAACATTTTTTATATTAAACATAATAAATATTTTAGATTTTTTATATTGAGCAAAGAGAAGAAAAAATGGAAAATAAAAAATTGAAATCAATTTTAAAATAGGCAAAAATAAACCGCTTTTTGGGGAACAAAAAATGCAGTTCGGCGTTGCAAAAAACAAGCACTTTTTGAAATAACAAGGAAATGTTTTGAGTGCAAAAAACCAAATAAGCCAACAATAACATCAAAATTGATGTTAAATTTGATTTTTAGTAAAAAAGCAAAATTACATGCTTTTTTAAAATGCCCTAAAACGATTTGCCCCATATCCCAGGCACCCCCTTTTTGTCCTGGGGCATTTTAAGCGAATTTCAAAAAGCCACTAAAGCCACGGATTGTCATCAAATGATGTCTACCCGTCATCCCTTTTCATAAAAGATAGATTTATTGAACCCTTGGCTGTAATAACATAATTCCGTTGGATTACTCTCCACAACAGTCTTTCTCAAGTTTTAATATTGGATATAAGGGGAAGCCCCCCATTCTATTGGAAAAGATAAACGCACCGGGCTGGGAAATGCGGGGGCTTATCAAGTTGCCCCACATGTGCAGTTTATTAAGTTTCGCAAAGGCGTGCGGCTGCGCATGCCCAAAAAGGCCGGAGGCAAATCCACATCAAAAAATAGAGTCATACACCCGAAAATAGAGGTTTTGGCAAATAGATACACTAAATTTCTGCTTACAGCCAGTATTTTAGGGCAAGGAGGGAAAATAGCGGATTTGAATTTTAATGGATAAAAAAAGATTTAAAACTCCTCAAATAAATAAAAACCCGACCCAAGCACCCCCTACTACAACAGCATGCAAAAAGAGGAGACTCTGGGAATGTAATTGAAAAGAGGGATTACCTAGGCAGGACTAGTAAAACAGCCCGGAGATGCGGCATAAAAATATTTGTCAAAGGGGGAAAAGTTATTTTATATTCCCCTCTCCCATGCCTAGACAACTAATTTCCCCCTTTTTCTGTTGTCTTGAGAAAGTGCAGTTTTGTTTTCCCCCTTCTTGCCCAATAAAAAAGGCCACAGCCGCTATATGGGGCTGATGTTTTTCCCCTCTTTAGCAAAGCAATCTAACATAAACGTAAATAAGATGTATTCCCCCTCTTTTTTTGCGCCGGAGCAGCCCATCAGATAAACGAAGATACCGCCTCTATATCGGGCAAGTTTTTGGGTAAATTAGCGCGAACTTTTAAGGCAGGGCCGGTGAGGCCGGGCTGACCGCGAGAGCCGGGCCAGTGGGGCCGGACTGACCGTGAGAGTTGGGCCGGTGGGAATTTGGCTGGCCGTTATAAGGGCCGCGGGCCGGTGGGTATTGGGCTGTTACTGCGCAAAGCCCAACAATAATAGCTGTTCCGGAATAATGGTAAATTTTTGTTAAAGAATGGGTAACCTGCAGCCCCCCATTTCATTCAGCCGCCACAGAGACCTCTTCTGTCGCAGGCAGCTTCTATGCGAAAAGTAATCAACCCCACCCGCCGTGCAACAGATCAATCTACTAGAGGAGAGGAATACAATTGTTATACCGCAAAAGAGCGATTCTTTCCTAAAAATTGTTGAAAAAGCTCCTGCCAGCTAGAGCAGAAAAGAAAGCCCGACCGCAAATTCATGGCGCGTATTGGACGCGGCCCGCAAAGCCAAATTATGCCAGCCAGACGGCTCATAACTCAAACGATATTCCCCGCTCAAAAGCCACCGCCGCGCAATCTGCCCCTCTATCCCGGCACCCACCGCCCATAGAGCACCGTCCTGATTTAACGGCACAGCGGTAAAATCCCAATCGGCCCGGTTGAAAACCACTCCGCCGGCAAACAGCAAATACAATTTGGGCCGCGCGTCGGGCGTGAGCGTCCATTTGATAATCCCAGAAACGCTATATTTGGCTATCTTGTCCTATATAAGCCGTCTGACAATCGGCAGCGGCAAGCCATTGCCCTTCCACCCCGACAGACACTGCACTGAACAATTCTTTTAGCATGCGCAGCCGCAGGCCGAGCATTTTTTCAGACACGGGCCAACCAGCACTGTCCTGTATATCCCCGGCGGAAACTATCATCGCGGCAGACAGCTCCCAGCCGGACAAAACGGCAGGTTCTTTTTCGTTAGAAAATTTTATGTAGTCAGACGGGACAGGGCGGGCCACCCGGTATATTTGGCTTTGCGCCATTATCGGTATAAACAAAAAGAAAAGCGCCGCCCATGCGCTTTTACTATTAAAGCACGGCAAAATAATCTCTCATACGTAATTTTCCCCGTGCTTATTTTATAAAAACAACTATTAAGTTTTATATAATTCGTTTTCGCATTCTTTTTAGTATTTTATATGTATAAAACTCTATCTTTTGATATGGGTTTGTCTACACTAAAATCTGACAAAACCACCTCTAAAAATCCATTTCTTCTTCAGGGCTTTCTCCGCCGTGTCTATTATTGTTTGCCCTTAACCAAAGCCATATTTCCCCCGCCAGAAAACGCTACAAAAAGCAAAGAAAATCCCCCCTTCCTGCACAGGAGAGCATGCTCCACCAGCGTCAGCCCGCCAGCTTACTGATAAAAATAGAGTCAGCAGGTAACATACCGGTCTTTTTTCGGAACTATTGGGCAGACATACAGGAAGATGAAGCACTGTTTAAAGATTATTGGACAAACGCTTGCCTGCTAGTTTATCAACAATCCCAAATTAGCAGGCAATCGGCAAGAAACAAAAAACCTTTCGGGATTTTATCCGAAAGGTTTTTTACACACAAAAAAGGCGGCTTTAAAAGCCGCCTTTTTTTACTTATACAACTCCACTAGAAACGCATGCCCAAACGCAAAAAAGCACTGTGGAACTGCAAATAGTTATCTTTGCCGTAGGCCTTGTTCAAATCCTCGGCTTTAACAAATGCCACCGTATAGCGGTATTCTAACGCCAGGAAAAGGTCTGCGCTCAAATTATACTGCAAGCCCAAACCGGCAAACAAATCTAATCCCCATTTATCGGAACTTTCAG
Organism: uncultured bacterium; assembly: GCA_949291365.1. Taxonomy (GTDB): domain Bacteria; phylum Elusimicrobiota; class Elusimicrobia; order Elusimicrobiales; family Elusimicrobiaceae; genus Avelusimicrobium. The sequence goes on along the minus strand of CASEVJ010000011.1, from coordinate 11,536 downwards.
AGGCGTCTGCTCCGCCGCGCTGGCCGGAAGCTTTCAGCCGCGCCTGCGCCGCGCCCACGCCCATGGGAACATATATTCTCCAGGTGTCCCAGGCATTAATGGTATATTTGCCGGCAAGTGCAATGCTGTTTAAACGCAAGCGGTCGTAGCTGTATCCTTCGCTGCTGCGTCCGTCCGGGGTAAGCAGCATATAATCAGCGCCCAAGGACAGATGGTCGCTCATATCCCACAGCACTTGCCCCGTGGCGGCAAGCCCCATGTCCGCCATGCGCATATCTTGCGTATCTTTATTAAAGCTATACGCCGCGCCCAATCCGACGGACACCTCGGCCCGTTTTTCATTGGCCAATGCCATTTTGCTGGGAGTATAGTCGGCGTATTCCATTTGGCTGACAACACGCGTCCCCCCTTGCGGCGTGGTCTGGGTTTCTTCCACCATGCCGTATTGGGCCGTGCCCCGTTTGTTTTTGGTAGTTACGTCATAGACGGTAGTTGTGTTTTCCTCAACGACACGCATTTGCGGTTTTGGTGTGGTACTTTTGGTGCCCGTCTGGGCAAAAGCCCCCCCGGCAAGCACTAAAACCGCCAGTGCGGTTATGGTTTTATTCATAATCTCCCCCTATACAGGTTTTATATTTACTACGCTTTTATAGTAAGAAAAGCCGCAAAGGCGGTCAACGCCAAAAACAGGTTAGTTTTCCGGCTGCGGCGGAATTTGACAGAGGGGTTATATAATGTTAAGATAAAGTATCCCGCTAAAAGCGACTTGTCCAACAAGTCGCTTTTTACTTAATAGGCAGGTAAAACATGAAAGACCCCAAAACCATAGAACAAACCGTAGCCGCCGCGCTGGAAGGACAAGGCGTGGAATTGGTGGACTTGGTGATACAAAACCAAGGACGCAAAAAACTTTTACAGTTTTTCGTAGATAAAGAAGGAGGCGTCACGTTAGACGACTGCTCCGCGCTGACCAACCAGATAGACGCTATCTTGGAAATGGAAAACTTGATTGACGGAGCGTATATTCTGGAGGTGTCCTCCCCCGGTGTCAAACGCGTGCTCAAAAAACCGCAGCATTATAAAAAGTTTATCAATGAGCGCGTGCGCGTCGTGCTGAAAACCCCGCTGGAAGGCCGCGGCTTTTTCACCGGCACGATTGCCTCTGCCGCTGACGATGAATTTGTATTGGACGACGGCACCAACCAATACCACTTTAAATACGACAATATCAAGAAAGCCAACCTGGACCCTGTCCTGGAATTTTAACACCACGCGTCCGTTTTAAACGGCGTATATATAAGGAGAAAAACAAAATGGAAGGAACCGCTAAAGATTTAATCATGGCCCTGGAAGGGTTAGAGAGAGAAAAAAATATCAAAAGAGATGATATTTTAAAAACTATTGAAGACGCGCTGGTGTCCGCCCTGCGCAAAAACCTGGGCAAAACCGCCCAAATCAGCGCCAAAATTGACGTAGAAACCGGCAGCATTCAGGCGTTTCAAACGCTAAACGTGGTGGAAGTGGTCACCAACCCGGAAATGGAAATTGATGTAGAAGCCGCCAAAGCCCACCTCAAAAATCCCAAAGCCGGCGATGTGGTGACACTGACCCAAGATGTAGAAGATTTCTCCCGTATTGCGGCGCAAATTGCCAAGCAGGTGCTCATTCAGAAAGTGCGCGGCATTGAACGCGACAATTTTTACAAAGAGTTTAAACCCCGCGAAGGCGAAGTAATTACCGGCTCGGTACGCCGCTTTTCCGACCGGGATTTAATTGTAGACTTGGGCAAAGTGGAAGCCATTTTGCCCTATTGCGAACAGATTAAAAAAGAACGCTATTCCAACGGCTCGCGCGTCAAAGCCATTATTGCTAAAGTGCTCAGCCAGGCCGATTTAGCCAATATCGGCGATGACCCGGTGCTCTCCCGCTATAAATCCGCCGCGTTCAAAATGGATAAAGGCCAGCGCGGGCCCTATGTGATTTTGTCGCGTGCCAACGGCAAATTTTTGGAAGAACTCTTTAAAGTGGAAGTGCCCGAAATCAGCGAAGGCATTGTGGAAATCAAAGCCGTCCAGCGCGACCCGGGTTTCCGCGCCAAAGTGCTGGTCAGCAGTATTGACCACAAAATTGACCCCATCGGTACCTGCGTGGGTATGCGTGGTATCCGCATTCGCGCGGTCATGAATGAGCTGTCCGGCGAGCGTATTGATTTAATCAACTATTCCGACGATATCACCACCGTCCTAGCCAACTCCATCGCCCCGGCCAAAGCCAGCTTTGTCAAAATAGTCAGCATGAGCGAAAAGAAAGCATTAATCATCGTGCCCGATGACCAGCTCCCCATCGCCATCGGCAAAGATTGGCAGAACATTAAACTGGCCTCCCGCTTAACCGGCTGGGACTTGGAAGTAAAGAGCGAAAGCCAGAAAAATAAAGAAGCCGAAGAGGCCGCCGCAGCCACCCAGGGCACCTTGGAAGGGGTGGAAGGCATCGGCCCCAAAACGGCGGAAATCTTGCAGAAAGCCGGCTATACTTCTGTGGAACAAATCGCTTCCGTAGAGCCGGAACATTTGGCAGGTTTGCAGGGTATCGGAGAGAAAACGGCGGCGAAAATTATTGAAAGCGCCAAAAAACATTTAGAACAGCAGGCCGAACAGCCCGCCGCGCAGGAGGAAGCCCATGACGACCAGGAAAACCAATAAGGAAGGCGAAATCTCCGAAACCAAGAAGAAACCAGCGGCTAAAAAAACGGCGGCCAAAAAAACCGCCGCTAAAAAGACGGAAACGGCGGCCAAAAAAACCGCCGCTAAAAAATCGGCTGCTAAAAAGACGGAAACAACCGCCAAAAAAACAACAAAAAAAGCGGCCAAACCGGCAGTGGAAGCCATAAAGGAAACAACACCGCAAGCGGCGGCGCCTGTGCACCACGAACAGCCCAAGCCGGCCCCGCAGCCCGCGCCCGTGCACCACGAACAGCCCAAGCCGGCCCCGCAGCCCGCGCCCGTGCACCACGAACAGCCCAAGCCGGCCCCGCAGCCCGCGCCTGTGCACCACGAACAGCCAAAACCGGCCCCGGTGCAACAGCCCAAGCCGCAATCCAAACCGGCCCAGCCGCAGCAAACAGCACCGCAGGGCAAAACCGTCCGCTTAATCGGTACCGAAACGGTTAAAGATTTGGCGGAAAAGATGAATTTCAAAATTAATGACTTCATCAAAAAGTTGATGATGCTGGGCGTTTTTGCCACCATTAACCAACGGCTGGAAAAAGACATGGTGGAGCTCATTTGCTCTGAATGCGGCTTTACGGTGGAAGAAGCCCCGGCAGAGCTGGACGAGCAAACCATTCATATCATGCAGGCGCAGGACGACCCCTCCAGCTTAAAACCCAGAAGCCCGGTCATTACCATTATGGGGCATGTAGACCACGGCAAGACCTCGCTGTTAGACGCCATACGCAGCTCTAACGTCGTAGCGGGTGAAGCCGGCGCCATTACCCAGCACATCGGCGCGTACCGTGTACGCACGCCGCGCGGGGAACTGACTTTCTTGGATACTCCGGGCCACGAAGCGTTTACCGCTATGCGCGCCCGCGGCGCCCAAGCCACCGATATTGTGGTGCTGGTAGTGTCTGCCACCGATGGCATTATGCCCCAAACCATAGAAGCTATGGAGCATGCCAAAGCCGCAGGAGCGCCTATCATTGTGGCAGTCAACAAAATTGACCTGCCCGGCGCTAATGTAGACCGCGTCAAACAAGATTTAGCCGCGCGCGGCCTGGTGCCGGAGGAATGGCAGGGTTCTACAATTTATGTAGAAATCTCCGCCAAGAAAAAAATCAATATTGATAAACTCCTAGAAATGATTGCCCTGCAGGCGGAAATGATGGAGCTGAAAGCCAACCCCGACCGCCTAGGCGTGGGTGTGATTTTGGAAGCCAAGCGCGACAATAAACGCGGTGTGGTAGCCACGGTACTGGTGCAAAAAGGTACCATGAACGTGGGCGACCCGTTCATCGTGGGCACCAGCTACGGGCGCATTCGCGCACTGATTGACGAAAACGGCCAGCGCTACCAAAAAATTGGCCCCAGCGTGCCGGCGGAAATTTTAGGCATTAACGGAGAGCCGCCGCAGGTGGGCGACACGCTCTATATTATGGAGAGCGAAAAAGAAGCCCGCTACGCCGCCGAAAAGCGCAAATTGGCCCAGAAAGAAGACGCCAACGCGCGCCGTACCAAACAGGTATCTTTGATGAATCTGCGCAAAGATGAAAACGGCGAAAACACCGTCAAGCGCTTGCCCATTGTGCTTAAAGCCGACGTGCAGGGCTCCATTGAAGCCATTAAAGACGCGCTGCTGCGTATTCCTTCAGACGAGGTAGAACTGGATATTATCCTCTCCGCTCCGGGCAATATCAATGAGTCCGACATCTTGCTTGCCAAAGCCAGCAATGCTGTCGTCATTGGCTTTCATGTGGACGTGGAGCACAAAGCCCAAGCCGAGGCCGAGCGCGAAGGCATTGAAATCCGGCTCTACACCATTATCTTTGAACTGCTTGAAGACATCAAAGCCGCTATGGAAGGACTGTTAGAGCCCGATGTGGTGGAAGTATCCCTGGGCAGAGCAACCATTAAGAAAGTGATGCGTTTAAGCTCCGGGATTATTTCCGGCTCGCTGGTGGAAAGCGGCAAAATGGTGCGCGGCGCGGAAGTGAAAGTGCTGCGCGGCGCGGAAGTCGTAGGCACCGGCAAAATCGGCGGGCTCAAACGCTTCAAAGACGATGTCAAAGAAGTGGAAAAGGGCTTTGAATGCGGCATCTTGGTGGAAGGTTTCAAAGGAGTACAAGAGGGAGACGTCATTGAGTGCATTAAGCACGAAAACGTTACCCGCCGCATTAAGATGTAAGTTTCGGCCGCTTAAAACCCCGCTTTAAGCGGGGTTTTTTATGCTCAATCGTTTTTATGCCCTTTTCCAAAAAAGTTAACCGGAAAAGACATTCAACCGCAGTTTATTTCCTTATCAATCCTTCAGTAATCATATGCTTTTATCCAAAAGGCACATTATGCGTCTTTGCTCTTGTTTATCTGGCAGAAAGTGTTTATAATAAAGGTAACGGCGTTTGGGCCGCGTCACCGTCTGAAATACGGTGTTTAAAAGCGAGAGGGAATTATGGAACCCAAAAAGATTAAACTGCTTAAAATTTTTGTCAGCAGTACTGATGTAGTGGATCATGCGCTTTTATATGAAAGCATTGTCCGCAAAGCCAAAGAATTTGGTATAGCGGGCGGCACCGCTGTTAAAGGGGCCATGGGCTATGGGCTCAGCAGCGAACTGCGCAACACCCGGTTCTTTGAGCTAGTGGAAAAATTCCCGGTAATTCTTGAATTTATTGACACACCGGAAAAAATAGAGGGTTTCTTAAAAGTCATTCTGCCGTGGCTGGACAAACAGCCCAAAGGATGCTTGGTAGCCACCGAAGACGTAACGGCACACCTGATTAAAAAAGGAGACACCAAAAAATAATTTTTGCCCCGCTTTACAGCGGGGTTTTTTGTGTGCAATAAAAGGGCCGCCCCATGGGCAAGGACGCATCTAACAGTAAATCCGCCCCAAAATGCTATAATAAGACCATGATAGACAGAATTAAACGTTTGGAAACCCTGTTTTTACAGGAAATCAATACCATTATTACCAAAATGACCGCAGCCGGGCAGTTTGGCGGATTTGTAACGATTACCGCCGTACATGTAGCTAAAGACCTGGCTACGGCTAAAGTATATTTTTCCGTATTCGGCACCCCGGAAGACAAGAAAAAAACCCAGGAACAGCTCTCCCTGCTGCGCAAGGAGCTGGGCGCGCTTTTGCGCCACCGGCTGCATTTAAAACGTATTCCCTCTTTCAGCTTTGAATACGACGACACGCCCGAAAAAGCCAGCCGCGTGGAAAGTATTTTTAAAGTAATTGAAAAAGAAAAAGAAAATGAATAGCTACGATTCGTTTCAGCAAATTTGGCAAACCATACAAAAAGGCCAAAATTTCTTTGTAGCCGGGCATTTAAACCCGGACGGAGATTCTTTGGGTTGCACGCTGGCCATGTGCTCTTTGCTGGAACGGTTGGGCAAAACCGCCTATGCGTACGCTTCGCCGGCTATCGGGACGGATTTGCTGTTTTTGCCGGGGCTGGAAAAAATACACGTTAACGAACTTCCCCCCCGCCCGCAATTTGACACAGTTATCCTGCTGGAATGTTCCGACCGCAAACGCGGCGGAGACTTGGAAAGCGTCCTGCAAAACGCCCAAACGCTGGTCAATATTGACCACCATTTGGTCAGCGACGCTTACGGCGATGTAAACCATATTGATTCTGCGGCCTCTTCCACGGCGGAAATCATTTTCCAGCTCTTTGAAGCCAGCCAGGATAATCTCCTGCCCACCCCCGACGAAGCTACCTGCCTCTACACCGGCCTGGTAACCGATACCGGCCGCTTTTTGCACACCAACACCACCGCAGAAGCCCTGCGCGTGGCCTCTGCATTGGTGGCGCTGGGGGCAGACGTAAATAAAATCAACCAAGTGATTTATTTCACCAAATCCTACACCGAGCTGAAACTTTTGGGCCGCGCATTGGAAAAAATGCATTTACGCTTTCAAAACAAATACAGCGAAATTGTGCTCACGCTCTCAGACTTTGAGCCGCTTAACGCCGTGCCTTCCCAAACGCAGGGCATCGTCAGCCAACCCACGATGATACCGGGGGTGGAAGTGTCGGCCCTGATTAAAGAAGAGCCGGACAAAGTGTCCGTCAATTTACGCTCCCGCAACCAAATAGACGTCAGCTCCATTGCCCAACATTTCGGAGGCGGCGGGCATGCCCGCGCGGCCGGATTTAAAGTAACGGGCAAATCCGTACAAACCGTAACCGACGAACTGGCTGCGGTGGTGGAAGAAAACCTTTCCCATGCTCACTAACCCCGGCGGCCTGCTGCTGATAGACAAGCCGCAAAATTTTACCTCCAACGATATAGTAGCCATTGCCCGCCGCGCACTGGGCACCAAATGCATTGGCCACAGCGGCACATTAGACCCCATGGCCACAGGCCTGCTTGTGCTGCTGATAGAGCGCCAGGCCACCCGGCTGCAGGAGCGTTTTTTAAAATTGTCCAAAGTATACCGCGCCGAGCTTACTTTAGGCACGCAAACCGACAGTTGGGACGCACAAGGCGACATCGTGTGCACGCTGCCCGTTCCCACACTGACGCTGGCGCAAATACAAACCGCCGCACAAATCCTTACCGGAGAGGTGCGCCAGCAAATTCCTCCTTTCAGCGCCAAAAAAATAAACGGACGCAAAATGTATGACCTGGCCCGCGCAGGCCGCCCGGTGCAAGACCGCTTTAATACCGTTCACATTGCCGCGTGGGAAGACATCGCTTTTAATGGAAAAGACCAAATTTCTTTTACACTGCACTGCTCCTGCGGCACCTATGTACGCGCGCTGGGGCTTATGCTGGCCCGCGCGTTGGGCACCACGGGGCATTTAACCGCGCTTCGCCGCCTGCGCATTGGGCCGTTTGACGTACAAAATGCATTTGACGGCGCCCGGCTAAAAACAACACCGCGTGAAGAAATTGTAAAATTTCTACAGGAGCCCGTTTTGCCCGCCGCCGCGGAGCCAACCCCCGCCGGCACAGCCAAAGAGGGACAACACCGCTCCAACCCGGATATACCATGAGAGGCAAAACTTTTATAACGGTGGGAACTTTTGACGGAGTGCACTTGGGGCACCGCAAGCTGTTTGCCCGGTTGGAACAGCTGGCGGTACTACACCAGATGACGCCGCTGGTGCTCTATTTCCCTTATCCGCCCAAAACATTGCTTTCCCCCCGCCCGGAAATGACGGTGCTTTCCACACCGCCGGAGAAAAAAATACTATTGAAAAATTGTTTGGACATGGCAGCCCAGCCGCTGGACTTTCAGGCATACCGGGAATACTCCCCGGAGCAATTTTTTAAAAAAGTTCTGCTGGCAAAATACAACTGCGGCGGCATTTTGGCCGGGCCGGATTTTGCTTTTGGCAAAAACCGTGCCGGCAATGACGAGTTTCTAAAACAAAAATGCGATCAGGCGGCCCTGCCCTTTGAAGTTTTGCCTTTCTACGACGCAGCGGACGGGACAAAAATATCTTCTTCTTTGATACGCAAAACATTAGCCGCCGGAGACGTCCGCCTGGCTAACGCCATGCTGGGCCGGCCATACAGCATAGAGGGGCGCGTAGTCGGCGGCAAAAAACTGGGCCGCAAGCTGGGTTTTCCAACAGCCAATTTAGACATTAATTTTTACAAACTCCTGCCGCTGGGCGTCTTTGCCGTCAAGGTACGGGTGGGGCGGCGGTTTTACCGCGGGATATGCAATATCGGCTTTCGCCCTACGGTCAACCCCATAGACTCCATTATCCCGCTGACGGAAGTGCATATTTTGGATTTTAAACAGTCTATCTACGGGCGGCGCATAGAGGTTTTCTTCTGCGATAAAATGCGCGGAGAAATGAAATTTAACGGGCTGGAAGCCCTAAAAGCGCAGCTGGCGCAGGACAAACAAAACGCCCGCCAGCTGATACCCAGTCAGGATTTGAAAGCGCTCTAGCGGCTAAATCCTATAAAAAAACCCGCTTTTAACAAGCGGGTTTTAGTTAATTTCCTTTTCTTGCTTTTTCTATCTGCGGAGCAAACAACACCTCATAAAAACTGCGGCTGTCCACCTCCGCCACCGGTGTACTAAAACCCGTATAACTGGTAGGCGCACGCAAGGCGGAAATACGCTGTACGCGGCGCAGCAAATTATTGCCGGTATCCAAAAAGTACAAAATATCCACCGGGCTTATCACCATGGCTCCCGGATACGCTAAATCCGCATCCCAGGCATTGATATCACGCCCGTTATAGCCGCGTTTGCCGGTGCCGACCACTGTTTCCACCCCGGCACGGCGGCTGGCTAAATCTATTGTAATACGGCGGATACGCTGGTTATCCGTATCCGACACATACACTCGCCCAAAGCGGTCTAATGCCAGACCGGTAGGGTCATTAAAACGTGCGTCGCTGCTGCGGCCGGAATTGTCCCCTTCATAGCCGGAGCGGCCCGTGCCGGCCAAGGTAAAAATACGGCCGCTGCGGCGGTCTACAAAACGGACTTTATGGTTGCCGGTATCGGCGATATACAAATTATCGTGTTTATCAAATATAATTGCCGTAGGGCGTTTTAAACTAGCATTGACTGCCAGCCCGTCATCTCCGTCGTCGCGGGCTTCGCCGTTGCCCACTACCGTCACCAATAGCCCAGTCTTGCGGTCTATTTTGCGAATACGGTTATTTCCAGTGTCGGCAATATACAGTTCCCCTTTGCTGCTGATAGCCAGCCCGGCGGGCGCATTCAAGGCCGTATTATTGGCTTTAGAGCCCTCTCCTTCATAACCGCGCCGCCCGTTGCCGGCCACCGTATGCAGATATCCCGTTACCGTCAGCATGCGGACGCGGTTATTGCCGGTATCGGCAATATACAAATTGCCCAACGAGTCAAACACCAGTGCCGTCGGCCCTTTCAGCCCGGCCATATCGGCGTTACCGCCGTCGTTGGAAAATTCCCCTTTGCCGGTGCCGGCCACCGTGTCAATTTCGCCGCTGCGTATATCTATGCGGCGCACACGGTGGTTGAGGGTATCGGCTATATAAATATTGTTCCACCGATCCAACGCCAGCCCCAACGGGCTGGCCAGACGGGCGTGTTGTGCGTCGGATTTATCGCCGCTGTAGCCGCGTTTGCCGGGGGTGCCGGCTATATTTTCAATTACGCCGGGATCATTTAAGCGCACCGCAGCCCACAGCGCCGCAGAGGCACAAAACAGAAAAAGGGACAGAATGAAGTATTTTTTCATAGATTTCCTCATGTTTTATCCTAACAAAAAAACCTGCCTACGCCAAGCGGATTTTCAGCCGCAGGGCGCGCAATTTGTTAAAATAGAAAAAGAAGGTTTTATCATTTTCTGCGTATAAAACGCATATAAGAGGATATCATGATTATACTTTTTCTAAACTGCGGCAGTTCTTCGGTTAAATACAGCGTATACGATTGGGATAAAAAACGCAGCTTGGCCGCCGGCGGTGTGGAACGCGTCGGTATTGCGGGCTCTTTCATCACCCACGAACGCCCGGGCAAAGAAGCGTTTGAACTCAAACAGGATTGCCACAACCATAAAGACGCCATCAACCTGGTTATCAATACCCTGACCCACAAAGAATACGGCGTCATTGAAAATATTCAGATGATTTCCGCCGTAGGCCACCGCATCGTACATGGCGGCAAATTTACCAAATCCGTCGTGGCGGACAAGCCGGTCATTGACGAGCTTAAAAATATTTCCGACTTGGCCCCGCTGCACAACCCGGCCCATATTATGGGGATTGAAGCGGCTATGTCTATTTTGCCCGATGTAATGCATGTGTGCGTGATGGACACCGCTTTCCACCAGACCATGCCGGCCCAGGCTTATATGTATGCCCTGCCGCGCAGCTGGTATACCGATTTTCAAATGCGCCGCTTTGGAGCGCATGGCTCTTCTGCGCTGTATTGCTCCCGCCGCGCAGCGGTGTTGCTGGGCAAAAATGTGGAAGACACCAACACCATTATCTGCCACATCGGCAACGGCGCCAGCTGCACCGCCGTCAAAAACGGCCAGTGCTACGACACCAGTATGGGCCTGACCCCGCTGGAAGGCCTCATTATGGGTACGCGCAGCGGCGATATTGACCCGTCCATCTGCTTTCACATGATGAAAAAGCTCAACATGAGCCCGGACGAAATGTACCGCATTTTAAACCGCGAAAGCGGCGTAAAAGCTATTACGGGCGGACGCTTTGCCGACCGGCGCGACATTGTGGAAAACGCCAAAAACGGCGACGAACTGTGCAAACTGGCTATTGCCATGGAAAGCTACCGCATTAAAAAATACATCGGCTCCTATATGGCGGCTTTGGGCCGCGTGGACGCAATTGTGTTCACCGCCGGCGTAGGCGAAAGAAGCCCGGTTATCCGCGGTAAATCCGTAGAAGGGCTGGAGAATTACGGCATTGTGCTAGATGAGCAGAAAAACCGCGACGCCGTAACCAAAAACGCCGAAAGCTGCATTTCGGCGGAAAACTCCAAAGTCAAAATTTTTGTCGTACCGACGGACGAAGAAATCGTTGGCGTGCAGGACATTGTGGCCATACAGGCCGGAACGTATGACGTATATACCAAGTTCCGCTATATCTTTGAAGACAAAGAGTATCGCAACAGCCTGCGCGATGAGGCGTTTATAGAAGAGGTAAAGAAGAAACCGTTCCTTTTAAACGCCGCCGTCAATTTGCCGGACGCTTTGAAACAAAAACAATAATACTCCGCCCCGTGCCGTTTAAGGCACGGGGCTTATTTTAGAAAAGAAAAACATTCCTACGGAGGAAAAATAACATATGTTCATGCCCAAAGAAGCCAAATTCTTTGACTT
>CASEVJ010000010.1 GCA_949291365.1 uncultured bacterium | reverse complement strand
GTTCAAGAACAGGTCAAAGTTGGTGTTGATGCGGTCAGCCATTTTTTGGGCTTTGACGCTGTGGGCGGACATTCCCAACGCCACAATAATACCTACGGTAACCAGATTTTTGGAGTGGAAAACGTGCCGGCACATGCCAATAAGACGCTCATAAAAGGGAATGTTCTTCTCCATAGACCGGCGGATTAAATGACGCATAAATCCAGCTCCAGCTTCGCGGTAGGTGCCGCGGCGGTATTGGGAGGCCTGATCAATAATATACAGGAATTCATCTCTTTGCTGTGGAGTCACTTTGAGCAGCCAGGGCTCTTTGGCTAATTGCTTGCGCAAAGCCAGCACTTCTGCGTCGGTGGCGGTAGAGCTAAAAAGTTTTTCATATTTGGCCAATTCTACATCTAACTCTTTGGAATAGTGCACTAAATCCGTGTAATGTTTCTTTTTTTGATCAAAGCGACGCTGAAGCTGGTTTTGCTCCTGGCGCATTTGTTCAATGCGGTTATGCATTTGGTGGATATTGTTTTCCTGTCTTTGGCGTTGCGCCAATGAGGTTTGCAGCTGTTTTTTAAGGGTGCGGTTTTCCGCTTCCAGCGTTTGGGCGATTTTATTATAACTGTTGGCAAGGACTTTGGTGTTATGCAGTTGCAGTTCATGCTGCTGGGTCAAATCGTACATCATTTTTCCGTATTGCTTATTGATGGCTTTTACTTGGGCCTCATGGTAGAGCTGTTGAACGATTAATAAGCCCACGGCTGTACCGCCAATCCCCAAAATATATTTTCCCTCTTTTTTAATCCACGGGGCTTGGGCCACATCTTCCCGGGCTTGCCGTTGGTATTCGGCCAGGTTTTGGGGGGAATTGGCAGAAGCGGGAGCGGCAAAAAGCGTGCTCTGTGCCAGCAGCGAAAGACTGATTAATAAAGATAATGTTTTAGATAAAGAATGCATGCTAACCTCGTCTGTGTAAAGAAAATATCTATTTAATTTATTCTAAAAGTTACCCAATGCCACTCACAAGGGTCTTTGGGCCCAAAGTGGTGCTGGGTCTTTTATGCATGGTGATAGATAAAGAAATATAAAAATCCCCCGGCTTAACCGGGGGAGATTCTATCGGGCCAATTGATGAGAAGATATAGCCGGAGGAATGGAAGGCGGCTGGGCAATCCATCGTTGTTCCGCGGCGGAAAGAGGCATGTCTGCCAGCATTTGCACTGCTTGGGCAATGTGGCGGCCGTATTCGGTTGATTGGGGGTTACGCGCCAAACGGGCCAAATCTTCTTCAGAAGCGTCCAAAAACAGCACCGGATTATGTGCCATGCGTTTTACCATGTCTTCCGAAATGGAAGAAAAGCAAAAATCTGCCACAGCTAACACTGCCCCAATGACTAACATGCGGCGGGCTAAATCAAAATAAATAGAAGTTCTGGAGCACAGAGACGCTTTCTTGTCCAAAAAGTCTAGGGCGGCTTGTCTGCCGGCGGCTTTTTTATACGCCACCGCTTCGTCCAAAGCTTCTATAACGGCTTCTTTTTCTCCTGGAGTCAGTAAATCCATGCGGTATTTATAAATTTCCCAAATGCGTTTGCTCAAATAGGTGTTGGGTTTTACTTCTCCTTTGGGCATCTCAAACAAAGTGGGCTGCTTGTTTTTGGGGACAAGCGGTTGTTCCGGCTCATACAGCCAAGACAAATCTTTTTGGGGGGCCGGAGTTGGTGCTGGGGCTGGGGCTGGCGCTGGAGGCGGATCAAAAAGATTGCCTGTCAGCTCTGGAGCTTTTTTCCGGGCCAGCAGCATGTGGTTGTCTGCAGAAGAGCGAGGAGAAAAAGTTGTCTTGGGCCGTGGAAAACGGGCTTCATCTCGGGCTGATACGAAGGCCTGTACGGCGCGGGCTTGGGTTTGCTCCGCCAAGGCGGCCATCATAGCGGCCCCGGCAGAGAGTGTCAGCAAATTGCGTATATAGTCAGCTCTTTGAGGGTGTTGGGCCAAAGCCGCGCGCGCTTGTTGCTGCAGCTGGCGCAGCTCTTCCAACCGGCTTGGAGTACCTGCCCAAGCAGCTGTGCCCGATTGCAGCAGTAAGCCAAAGCATACAGAAACGGAAATCCATTTTTTTATCCAGTTCATATCTTTATTTTAGGTAAATGAAAAGGTGGGCACAAGGGTATTTAGACCCGGAAAAGGAATAGGTCTTTTGGCGCAAAAGCCCCCGTCTTTTGACGGGGGCTTGTAAATAAAACAAAAATCAGCGGGCTTTTTGCCGGGCAGATGCCGCGCGCTGGATCAGTTGACCGGCAATCTGTTCCTGACGGGCGATTTGCAGCAATTGCTGGGATTGCTCGTCCGTGATATTTAGTGCGGCGGCCTGATCAATGGTGTCTGCTATCCGGCGGCAAAAGGCATTTAGCTGGGGGTCTTGTTCCCATTCTGCCAATTCATCGGGGGAAGCGTCCAAAAACAGGGCCGGATTGTTTTCCAGACGGCGGAGTGCCGGCTGTGCCTGCAGATTTTGCGGTGTAAGTAAAGAAGAAAAAAGGGCCGTAAGTGCAATGACTTTTACATATTTGCTGGCATGTATGTATAACTGTCTGGCAGTAATGGAGCTGGCTTCCCGGGCCCAAAAATGCAGGTGCGTCAGTTGCCGGGTGGTATTTTTGGCCGCCACTTCATCTATGTGGCTAAACAGCGCCAGCCGTTCGCCCTGGGACAATAAAGAAAGCTGGTATGGATATTGCTCGGCCAGGCGTTTGGATATAGGGGAACGGGCGAGGCGAAGATAGCTTTCCGAAGCAGGCGCCGCTTTGGCACGGGCAGGAAGCGTGTTGGTTTTAGATTGTTTTTTAAGCAGCTTTTCACTTTCTTGCCATAGCGTTTCGATGTTTTTCTGGGGGGAGGGCAGAGAGGACTTTGTTTGTCCGCGGGCGGAATTTATCTCTTTTTCCAGCTGGCTGGTCTGTATTTTCCATTGTTGTTCCAATTGGGATATATGGATATTTTGTTTACCGGCAAAGGGAAATACGGGTACTCCGCCTAAAAATAGGGAATAGTGCAGCCAATTGTTTATCCATTTGTTTTCCTGGACTTGTTTCCGGGATTGGGCTTGAATAAGGGAAAGGGGGGGATTGTCTTGGGCAAAAGCAGTGGAGCAAAGAGCACAGCTAATTACACAGCATAACACACGAACGGGCAGTTTCATAGAACCTCCAGAAGAAATAAGAACTCTCTTCTCTTATTATAACCCCAAAACAGATTTTAAGACAAGAAATTTTTTAAGAAAATTATACGCTTCCCGTTTCCGTATGCAAAACCTATTTATAAAACATAGGAGAAAATGAATAACGGTGCGAAGCCGGTTAAAAGTTAGGTTCCATAAAAAGAAAAAGTGCGGCGGGTGTTTGACAGGGCGAAATATTATTGTAAACCGTTTGGAGCGGGCTTTGAATGTGTTGTGACAAAGCAGAGCTATAACTAGGGGTGCCGTTAAAAACCTTGTATCATGTGCAAAGAAATAGTGGCAGAAGAATATGTATACGCGAGGTAAATTGCCGTAATATATTTTATTTTGGTATGGCAAAATATAAGTATGATTTACATTTATTATTTATGCGGAGCAGCAATAAACGGCATATTGGCAGAATATAATGAAAAACGGTTCTTCTTTGCGGGCTTGTGCCTGCAGGCAGTTATCATTCTTTGTGTGGCCGCGCCGCTGAAAGTGGCCTGTCTCCCGGCGTCTGGCATACAGAAGTGGGAGCGAGCTGTGGCGTTTGGGTTTATTTTATAAAAAGAGAGACATAAAAATAGAGGGCCTTATGCAGGCCCTCTATATGGTTTCCGGACTAGGACTCGAACCTAGAATGACTGGACCAAAACCAGTAGTGATACCATTTCACCATCCGGAATTAAATTCTATTGCGCGTCTTGCTCTGCTGGTGTTTGTGCTTCGGAAGAAGCGGGCTGCCCTTGTGGATTCTTGGCCAGTTCTTCTTCGTACGCTTTCAACACATTCTCTTCTAAATAGCGACGGAATTCCTGATTGATAGGGTGTACCATATCTTTGTGGGAGCCATCGGGCAATTTGCGCGAAGGCATACACAGGAACACCCCTTTCGTCCCCGCCACCACTTTCATATTCCGCACTACAAAAGCGTCGTCAAACGTTACGCTGGCAAACGCTTTTAAACGGTCTTCCCCCATCAAATGGATCCGTATTTCAGTTATTTTCATCCTGGTTCCCTCCGAAACGTACGGTAAATACTTTTCGTCCCTTTTGTTTCATTCTCCCTGCCAAATTGTCGGCCTGTTCCCGGGTGGGGGTTAAAGCAAAAACGGTAGAACCGGAACCAGACATTAATGGAACTGCACCTGCGGCAGAAAAGCATTCCTTTACGTTACGCACGGAACAAACATACGGCAACACGGCTTCCTCCAGCCGGTTGAACAACACCTCTTGCCAATAGACCGGAGGTTGTCCTTGCCGTATGTACTCTATTAGTTTATCTAAATTAGCTAGCTTTGTCAACACATCTTGCGCTGCAGGCAGCTGCAGGCGGCTGAATACGCCTTTGGTAGGAACCAGGGTGTCTGGATAGACCAATACCGCCCATGGCAAAGGGGGCTTGGCGGGTACAGGGGTCAATTTTTCCCCAATGCCTTCTCCTTTTAAAAAGGTATCTGGATATAGAAATAAGGGTACGTCTGCCCCCAGTTTGGCTGCCCGGGGCAGCAGGCGCAAGGGGTCTTTGCCAAACAGACGGCATAACCCCAGCAAAACAGTGCCAGCATCGGAAGAACCGCCGCCTAATCCTGCCCCAAAAGGGATATGTTTTTCCAGACGGACATGAGCATGCAGTACAAGACCAAATTCTTCTTCAAACGCCCGTACGGCTTTTAGGGCCAAATTGTCCGGGCCGCTTTCCAGGCCGGAGGCCAGAGGGCCGCTTAACGTCAGCTGCAGATATTCTGTTTCTGCGGGGGCGGCCTCTATTTCCAGCTGGTCGGCTAACGAGATTTTGGCAAACAAGGTAGCCAATTCATGGTATCCGTCCGGGCGTTTGCCCGTAACTTCCAAAAACAGGTTAACTTTGGCCGGAGCCGTAAGGGTAAGGTGTGGCATATACAGTATTGTAACTTTTTTGGGATATTTTTTCTTTTCCGGGCCGTACGGGCCGGCAGTAAAAACGCCTTCAGAAAAGAAGGCGTTTGGGAATAGATTTATTGCAGCGGTCTTCTTTCCGTATTATGTACTAGTGAGCCCCAGTGGTATTCTTCATTTAGCAGCAAGTCCCCATTCTCGGCAAATATTTGCCGGGGGCCTTCCAGCAAGCCGTCTGCATAATATTCGCTGCTGCGTTTTTGCCCATTCGGGAAAAAGCAAAGCCGTTCCCCGTCCAGCCGTCCATTTTTGTAGTTTTCCTCATACCACAGCTGCCCTTCCGGAAAATAAATCAAACGTTTGCCGTGCAATTTGCCGTTTTCATAGTTTTCTTCGCAATCGGTTTGCCCGTTTTGGTATTTGGAAATACGTGTTCCCTGCAGGTGTCCGCTTTTATAAAAGGCCTTTATGCACGGGCTTCCGTTAGGGAAATACGAAGTCCACTCTCCATGCAGCTGGGCGTTTTTATATTGGGCTTCTGTTTTTAGGATGCCGTCTTCCCCGTAGGCATAATATTGGGCCGGGCCCTGCAGCTGCCCTTTGACATAATGTTCGCGCATAAGAGGGCGGCCTTTTTCGTCATAACGTACAAATTCACCGTCCAAGTGATTGTCCTTGTACTGGGATTCAGCGCGTAGCAGGCCGTTTTCATCAAATTCACGGGCCGGGCCATCGGGTATAGAGCCCAAGAGTTCCAGCGTTGCCCCGTTGGCGGCTACGGTTTGCTCGGCCACTTCTTTGCCGTCTATATAAAAGGACTGCGTGGCTTTGTTCACCTTAATAACAGTGCCCTCATAATGGGGCTGGGGTTTGGGGGCCTGCTGCACCAGAGGAGTGCCGTGCAGGGTATGGTCTGCCACGTCCAGCAGAACGCCGTTTTTGTATTTTTCCGAAAAGGTTACTTCGCCGGATACCAGGTCAATAATTTCTAAATCCCCGTCCAGCTTGCCTGCCTTGTAATGTTTGACGGTTTTGGTATTGATATCATATTCTTCCACTTCCCCTTCCGGCAGGGTGCCTGCGGTATTGATGAGGTTGTGGTCTTTGTCCAAAAATTCTTTGGCCAGCGGCACCGCGCGGTAATAGCTGCGGCTGTCGGGCGTTACCAGACAAATAATTCTCTCTTTCATAGGCGCTCCTTCCTTTTATTTATTGTAGCATACTTTTTTCAGAGGACAGAGCCCTCCGGGCATATTTAAAGTTGGGGCAGGCGGGCTTGACAGAGTTCTTCAGGTCTGGTACTCTTTCTGTATACGAAATATCCTATAAGCAGTAAAAGGGGGATTTGTGAGCGAAATAGTTTTAACCGATGATAATTTTGAACAGGAAGTATTGAAATACCAAGGCGTGGCATTGGTGGATTTTTGGGCGCCGTGGTGCGGGCCGTGCCGCATGCTGGGGCCGGTGGTGGAAGAATTGGCCCAGGAATATGCCGGCAAAGTAAAAGTGTGCAAACTAAACACGGACGAAGCGTCCATGACCAGCGCCAAGTATAACATTACTTCTATTCCTACGTTAATCTTCTTTAAAAACGGCGAAGTGGCGGGCCAGAGTATTGGGCTGCAGTCCAAGGCCGCTTTGCAGGAGAAACTGAACTCGCTGCTCTAAGCCGTGAGGAGTGAATATGAAAAATATATGGCCCGTTTTAGGGTGTCTGTTGCTTTTCCCCGTGGCGGCGCTGGGTGCGGAGCTTTCTTGCGCTGGCGGAGCGTGTGCGCAGCCGTCCGTGTCCGGACAGGAGTTTGCCTATGGGGCGGCTGAATGGAAAATGCCTTCCGATGTGTATACGGCTTTTCTGAAAATGCCGGGGCTGTTGCACCAGCAGAAAAATTTGCAGGCGCGCGGCTTTGAACTGACGGAAGAAGAATTACATACCTTGGCGGCCTATAAACAGAGCGTCAAAGGGTTGGTCATGGTAGAGGTGGGCTTCCCTTCCTGCCGGCCTTGCCGGGTGCTTGTGGACGAGATGACCAGCACGCAAACGCACAGCCCCTCGCTGTTGCAGCAATGGCAAGATAAGGGCGGCCGTTTTTATCAGTTGGATTGGACGGAGGACGCGCCCAGCCGTTCCGGTAAAAATTTGTCTTCTTTGTGGCGCATAGAGAGCGTGCCCGTGCTGCTGTTTTTTAAAGACGGGGAGCTGGAGGCACGCCTGAATGGAATGAATGTACAAAATCCGGCTTCTTCCATTTCGCAAATTAAAGCATATATAGACTCTGTTTCCCGGTAAACCCATTATTTTCCAAGCCCGTGCCGGTGCGCGGGCTTGGATATTTCCCTTATGAATCCTTCTGCTAACAATACTTTTTTCTTAATTGATGCACACGGTTTTCTGCACCGAAATTACCATGCGCTGCCCAAGCTGTCTACTTCCACGGGCCAGGAGGTGGGGGCTTTGTACGGGTTTGTGCGTTGGCTGCTTAAACTGATTAATGAAAAAAATCCTTCTTATGTAGCGGTTTGTTTTGATTCGCCCGGCGGCTGTGCTCGGCGCAAGCGCCTGCTGCCCAGCTATAAGGCCAACCGCAAAAAACCCGACGACGCCCTAGTCAGCCAGCTCAATTTGGCGCGTGATATGGTGCGGGATTTGGGCCTGGCTGTCGTGGCTAAAGAAGGCATAGAAGCAGACGATTTAATGGCCTTTTTAGCTTTAAGCGCCCAACAGCAGCAAGTGCCCAGCGTGCTGGTAACGTCGGACAAAGATGTGTACCAATTTTTAAGCGAATACATCTCTATTTGGCCTTCCGGCGGCAAAGACGGCTTTAAAGGGCCGGAAGCGGCGGTGGAAAAGTTTGGCGTGGAGCAAAAATTTCTGCCGGATTATTTTGCCATTGTCGGCGACGCTTCCGACAATGTGCCCGGCGTAGCCGGCGTGGGCCCCAAAACCAGCGTGGAGCTGATTAAAACCTTTGGTCATCTGGAAGATATTCTGCGCGCCGCCCAAAATGACGACCCCCGCATGAAGCCCGCCCTGGCCCAAAAACTGCGTGACCAGCAGGGGAATGCCTTGCTTTCCAAACAGCTGGTGGTGTTAGACCCGGAGCTGGATATGCCGTTTTCTCTGCAAGATTACCGCGTGCATGCGCCTGACCCGGCGCGCTTGGCGGTGATGTTTGAGCGGTATGAATTTAAAAATTTATTGGAAAATTTCCGCCCGCAAGCGGTCCCTGCTCCTGAATTTTTCGCCGCGCCGACCCAAGCCCTGGCGCTTAAAGAGGTGTTGGAAAAAGCCGCCTCTGCTAAAGAAGTATTCCTATATAGTGAAGATGACCAATTTTTGTTTTCCGTTTCGGAAAACGAATACGCCCTGCTGCCTTTGGCAGACATTGAGCCGTGGGAGTTGGACACGCTGAAGAAAATTGTCTTTGATGAGCGGGTGCTTAAAACCGGCTATGATTTGAAATTTACTTTGCGGGAGCTGGATATTGATTTGCAGGGGCAGCGTATCCGCTGTTTTGACGGGCGTTTGGCGCGGTATGTGCTGGATCCGTCCGGCGATTTGAGTCCCGCCGGTGCGATTGCCCATTATTTTTCCGCCTTGGTAAACCAGGAAGACCTGGCCCAGCGGCTGCCCCTGTATAACAGTTATATTTTTAAACTGCGCGGCAAACTGGAAGAAGAGCTTAAAGCCAAGGGCATGTGGGAGCTTTACCAAACGCTGGAAATTCCTTTGCTGATTGTGCTGGCGGATATGGAATTTACGGGGATGAAGGTGGACTGCGCGTGGCTGGAAAGTTTTAAAATTCTGCTGGAGCAGGAAATGGCTTCTCTGCAGGCGCAGATAGACCAAACCGCCGGTGCGCCGGTGAATATTAATTCTACGCGCCAGCTGGGGCAGCTGCTTTTTGAACAGCTGCATATCCCGCCGGTAAAAAAGACGAAAACCGGCTATTCCACTGATGAAGAAGTATTGGCGCAAATTGCGTCTTTGCATCCGGTGGCGCAGCAGATTTTAGATTACCGTGCCAATGCCAAATTGAAAAGTACCTATGTGGACAATTTGCTGCTCATGGCAGATGACCATGACCGGGTACATTCGTATTTAGACCAGACAGGCACCGTGACGGGGCGTTTGTCCAGCTCGGCGCCGAATTTGCAAAATATCCCCGTCCGCACCGAAAAGGGCCGCCAGCTGCGCCGCGCTTTTGTGGCCGAAGAAGGCAAAGTGCTTTTAAGTGTGGACTATTCGCAAATTGATTTGCGCGTGCTGGCCCATGAAAGCAACGACCCGGTGCTGGTGCAGGCATTTTTAGACGGGGGGGATATCCATACGCAGACGGCGGCGCAGATTTTTGGCGTCATGCCGCTGATGGTAACCGATGAAATGCGCTCTGGCGCAAAAGCCGTAAATTTTGGTATTATTTACGGACAGGGCCCTATGGGCCTCTCCCAGGCGCTGAATATTTCCATGCGCCAAGCCAAAGAATACATAGACAACTATTTCCATAACTTTCAGGGCGTGCGCCGTTGGATAGATGAAAACGTGGCCAAAGCACGCCAAAACGGATTTGTGAAAACCATGTTTGGCCATGTGCGCTATTTGCCCGAGTTTAATATGGGCGTGGGGAGTATGGCTTCTTTTGCCCAGCGGGCGGCTATTAATACGATTGTGCAGGGCGGTTCGGCCGATATTATTAAAAAAGCCATGGTGGATATCTTTGAGAGCTTGCGCGGCACGGACGCCAAAATGATTATGCAGGTGCACGACGAGCTGATTTTTGAGGTGCCGCAAAAAGAGTTAGACGCCTATGCGGCCTCCATTAAAACCCAAATGCAAAACGCGGTAAAACTGCGCGTACCGTTGCTGGTCAGCGCCAAAGCTGGCCCGGACTGGTACGATTTAAAGAAAATGTCCTGATTTCCCATGAATTTCAAAACCCGTAATCATCTGGTCTTGGGCCTTACCGGCGGCCTGTTGTGCGGAAAAAGCACGGCATTGCAGGCGTTTGCCCGGTGCGGGGCGTTTACGCTTTCGTGCGATGAGCTGGTGCGGGAAATTTCGGCCCGGCCCGCAATCAAGCGTCAGATAGCCGCTTTAACCGGCGCGGCGGAAAAAGAAGGGGTCGCGCGAAAGATTTTTGCTTCCGCCGCCGCCCGTAAGAAATTGGAAGTGCTGCTGCACCCGCTGGTGGCTAAAGAAATAGAAAAACGGCTGAAAAAGAATACCGCTTCTTTGCGCGTGGTGGAAGTGCCGCTGTTGTTTGAAGCGGGGTGGCAGGACGCTTTTGACTGGACGGTATGCATTGCCGCGCCGTCTGCGGTGCTGAAGCAGCGTCTGACCGCGCGCAATATGGGAAAAACCGATTTTTTACGCAGAAGCCGGGCCCAGTATCCGCTGCAGCGGAAGATGGCCTTGGCCGATGTGCGCCTGCTTAATGACACTACGGAGCAGGCCTTGCAGGAAAAAATAGCGCAGCTGTGCCGCGCATTTACTATTTACCAATCAAAATAAGGAGTCAGCATGTCAGACAATATCCAGCAGGAAAAACCTGCCAAAGCTCCGGCCGCCAAAGCCGGCGCAAAAACAGAAACTAAAACCGCCGTCGCGGAAACCAAAACCGCCGCCCCGGCAAGAAACAATCACGTCCCGCAGCGGCGCATTATGCAGAAAACGGGCAATGCTTCTGCCCCGTATGCCCCGCAGCCGGCCCAGCGCCAGCCCAATGGTGCCAAGCCGATGGACGCGCGGGAACTGAATAAGTTAAGCGTGGACGAACTGACCAAACTGGCTATCAATTACAATATTGAAGATATTTCCGGGCTGCGCAAATCGGCGCTAATCGGCAAAATCATTGCCATACAAGCCAAACAAAACGGCTCTGTGTACGGCGGGGGCGTGCTGGAAATTTTGCCGGACGGCTTTGGCTTTTTGCGCTCGGAAGAAAACAACTATTTAGCCGGGCCGGAAGACATTTATGTTTCTCCGTCCCAAATCAAACGCTTTGGCCTGCGCAAAGGTGACACGATAGAGGGGCTTATCCGCCCGCCCAAAGAAGGAGAGCGCTTTTTTGCCATGCTGCAGGTGCAAAAAGTAAATGGCCTGGACTCTGCCAACGTATATAACCGCCCGTTGTTTGAAAACCTGACTCCGCTGCACCCCAACGAGCGTTTTACGTTGGAAATGGATAAAAATTCGCTGACACAGCGCGTGATTGACTTGATGTCTCCGATTGGTAAAGGCCAGCGTGCGCTGATTGTGGCCGCACCGAAAACAGGCAAAACGATGATTATGCAGGCCATCGCGCACTCTTTGGCAGCCAACCACAAGGACGTGGTGCTGATGGTGCTTTTGATTGACGAGCGCCCCGAAGAAGTAACCGATATGGCCCGCAGCGTCAAAGGAGAAGTCATCGCTTCCACCTTTGACGAGCCCGCCGAACGCCATGTACAAGTGGCGGAAATGGTGCTGGAAAAAGCCAAACGCTTGGCGGAAATGGGCAAAGACGTGGTCATTTTATTGGACTCCATTACCCGTCTGGCCCGCGCGTACAACACGGTGGCCCCGTCTTCGGGCCGCGTGCTGACCGGCGGCTTGGAAGCCACCTCTTTGCAAAAGCCCAAACGCTTTTTGGGCGCGGCGCGCAATATTGAAGAGGGCGGCTCTCTGACCATTATCGCCAGCGCGCTGGTGGAAACGGGCAGCCGTATGGACGAAGTGATTTTTGAAGAATTTAAAGGCACCGGCAACAGCGAAATTTGTTTAGACCGCAAATTGGCGGAACGGCGCATTTTCCCGGCGGTGGACATCAACCGCAGCTCCACCCGCAAGGAAAACCTGCTGCTGAGCGAAGACGAGCTGAACAAAATGTGGATTATCCGCAAAGTGCTCGCGCCGCTGAGCAGCGTGGACGCGATGACGCTGCTGCTTGATAAGCTTTCTTCCACTAAGTCTAACAAAGACTTTTTAAAGCAAATGGAAGTGAACGCTTTTTAGGCGTAAAACGGGGGCAGAAAGCGGCTTTTGCTTGGCTTGCCCCCGTATTTTATGGTAAAATAATCAAGAAGGCGTTTCTGCCCTGAACCATTTTTAGAGGAAACAACAATGAAAGAGAAAATACATCCGAAATATGACTTTGTGGAAGCGGTCTGCGCTTGCGGCAACAAATTTCTGACCCGCTCCACCGCCAAAACGTTAAAACTGGACATCTGCGCGGCCTGCCATCCGTTTTTTACCGGCAAACAGAAACTGCTGGATACGGAAGGAAGAGTGGAAAAATTCAACAAACGCTTTGCTTCCACCTCCGGCAAAACCGTTACCCGCAAACCGAAAACCGAAGTAAAAGCCAAGGCAAAATTGGCCAACAAAGCAGTCTTGAAAAAAGCTGCCTCCGCCAAGAAAGCCCCCAAAGCTGTAGCTCCGGCCAAGAAAGCGGCCAAGACGGAAGCCAAAGCCGAAAAAGCCGCAAAATAGCGACGCTCTTTAAAAAAACAGACTCTCGTTACCGGGGGTCTGTTTTTTTATTAGTAGTTGTTTGTTATTTTTATAAAGAAACAGGAAAATATGGAAATAGCGCATATTGCTTTGTATACTGTTGATTTAGAAGCTGTTAAAGATTTTTTTGTACGTTTTTTTGGTGCTCAAGCCGGGGCACGCTATCATAATAAGCAAACCGGATTTAGTTCTTATTTTTTACGCTTTGATACAGGGGCCCGACTGGAAATAATGACACGTCCGTCGTTAGAAAAACGTTCGTTTCAACATATTTGTTGCGGTTATGCGCATGTGGCTTTTTCAGTTGGCAGTCGCCAGCGGGTGGACGAGCTGACTGTTGCGTTGAAGCAAGCAGGATATCAAGTGATCAGCGGCCCCCGCCAAACGGGGGACGGATATTATGAGAGCTGTGTGCTCGGGCCGGAAAATAATCAAATAGAGATTACGGAGTAAATTTTGTATGGATACTGCCAAATATATAGAAGAATATCAAGCGTTGGAAAAAGAACTGATGAGCGGTTCTTTGTCCGCACAGGAACTAATGGAAAAATCCAAACGCCACGCTTTTTTAAAACCAATTATTGAAAAAGAAAACGAAATCAATGCCCTCTTAAAAGCCATAGAGGGTGACCGGGCTATTATCAAAGACGGCTCCGATAAAGAAATGGCCGCCCTAGCAGCCGAAGAACTGGCTGAACTGGAAGCGCGCCTGCCGCAGCTGCAGCAGGATTTGCGCGTGCTGGTCATTCCGCCAGACCCCAATGATTCCAAAAGCATTTATTTGGAAATCCGCCCCGGCGCCGGCGGGGAGGAATCTGCTTTGTTTGCCGCAGAGTTGCTGCGCGTGTACCAGCACTTTGCCGATGCGCGCGGCTGGAAAACGGAGCTTTTGGAATACACGCCTACGGGCTTAAAAGGGTGCAAATACGTCAGTATGTTTATAAAAGGGGAGGGCGCTTATTCGTGGCTGCGTGACGAAGCCGGCACCCACCGCGTCCAGCGTGTGCCCGATACGGAAACCTCCGGCCGCGTGCATACCTCTACCGTAACCGTAGCCATTATGCCGGAAGCGGAAGATATTGATATTGAAATCAAGCCGGAAGATTTGGAACTGGAAACCTGCCGCAGCGGCGGCGCCGGCGGGCAGAACGTAAACAAAGTGGAAACGGCCGTGCGCATTATCCACAAACCCACCGGGGTCGTGGTGTCCTGCCGCGAAGAGCGAAGCCAGGGCAAAAACCGCGAAAAAGCCATGGCTATGCTTAAGGCCAAGCTCTACCAAATAGAAGAAGAAAAACGCAATAAAGAAATTTACGACGCGCGCAAAAGCCAAGTGGGCACCGGCGACCGCAGCGAGAAAATCCGCACCTACAACTTCCCGCAAAGCCGCGTGACCGACCACCGCACTGGAGTCAGCTATCACAACCTGACGGAAATCATGCAGGGCAGCATTGATGAAATCCTGGAAGATTTGCGAAAATTGCGTTTAGAAGAAAAATTGAAAAATTTACAGCTGTAAGGTACAATGTGGATATGAAAAAAATCCCCAACGTTTGCGATTTGCAGCATATCCTGGTTTGCCGCGGGGAAGGATCCCTGGGGGAGGCCATTATTTCTTCTTGTTGCTGCCGGGAAATCAAAAAAGCCAATCCAAAGGTACGCATTACGGTGGCTTGTTTTGGCCCGGCTTATGATTTCTTTAAACCCAATCCATACATAGACGAAGTGTTTAAACTGCCGGTGCGCACGCATATTCGCCCTCACCAGCGGTGGCTACGGCTGTTGTGGGCCGCGCTGAAACTGCGCCGCAAACATGTTGATTTAGTGCTAGACAGCGGCCGCAAAGATAGTTTAAACTGGCGTATGTTTAAATATGTGGTCGGCGGGGGAAAGGTGTTGGATTGCTTCACCTCCCCGGTGCAACCTTTTGGCGCTCCGGATCAGCACGGCAGCGAACATGAAGCGGCCATTTTAGAATTGCTGGGCATAGCCCAGCCGGATAAATCGTATGATTTGCCTCTTTTGCCTTCCGCCCGCAAAGCGGTGGCCGACTGGCTAGAAAGCCACCGTGTTGAGAAATATATTTTGTTCAATCCCGCCGGCTCCCTGCCGCAGTGCCGTTTCCGGCCGGACACCGTAAAAGAAATTTGCAAAGTACTGGAAGACCTGCAAATGCCTGTGGTCATTGTGACGCTGTTTTGTAATGTGCAGGAAATGACTAACACCTTTGACAAGCAGCCCAATATATTTATCAAACAGCCGGAAGACATTTTTGAACTGTTTGAGTGGGTGCATCGGGCCTGTTTAGTGGTTACTCCGGATACTTCGGTGGTGCATATTGCTTCGGGCTTTGAAAAACCTTCTTTGGCTTTTTATACTTCTCCAGAGGCCTATAGCTTGCCGGCTAATCCCAAGGCGTATGTGTTGGAGACGGACAGCCAAGACGTCAATGTGTTTGACTGGTGGAAGCTGGAGTCATTAATAGACCGTATTAAAAAAACAATATGACGCTTTCTTCCCGTGCGGTTTTGTTAAATCAAGCCGAAGCTGTTTTAAGCCGCGCCTCTACGCCGCAGCCGCGCGCAGAGGCCGAATTTTTATTGGCGGCGGCGCTGGGGCTGACGCGCACGCGGGTGCTGGCGTTCTTGGCAGAGCCGGTTGGAGTGGAGGAAGAGCGAAAATTTTGGTCATTTGTGGAGCAAAAAAGACAAGGGCTTCCCGTGGCCTATATTACTGGAGAAACGGATTTCTGCGGGCTTACATTGCGCTGCGATCCGCGCGCCTTAACCCCGCGTCCGGAGACGGAAGAATTGGTGCAATATGCCAGCCGGCTTTTTGAAAAAGGAGCTGCCCCGGATATTTTGGATTTGTGCACTGGCACCGGGTGCATAGCGCTGGCGTTGGCGGCCTGCTTCCCGCGCGGGCGGATTACGGCGGTAGATATTTCGCAAGACGCTTTGTGCTTGGCCACGGAAAACGCACGGCTGACCAAACTGCAGGAGCGGGTGCAGTTTTTGCAAAGTGATTTGTTTGAAAACGTGATGGGTATGTTTGATTTAATTATTTCCAATCCGCCTTATATCCCGTCTGCGCAGTTAGCACAGCTTGCTGCGGAGGTAAAGCAAGAGCCCACGCTGGCTTTAGACGGAGGGAAGGACGGCTTGGACGTGATACGGCGCATCGTTTCTATAGCGGCGGATTATTTAAATCCGCACGGCACCTTGGCTATGGAAATCGGCGCCGAAGAGGCCGGGGCCGTGTGCGGGTTGTTTGACCCGGCCCGGTGGGAAGGCGGCGTGAAAAAAGATTTTGCGGGGATAGACCGTTTTGTGTTTGCCCGCTTGAAATGAGTGTGTTTGCGTGCGGCATTTGGCGCCAGGAGAGCGCTTTCCGCGGGCAAAAGGAAACTGCTCAATGCATAAGGAGTCTATATGGATAGATTTTTGGTGGAAGGCGGCAAGAAACTAAAAGGGACAGTCAAAATAAGCGGCTCTAAAAATGCCTGCTTGCCTATTTTGGTGGCATCGTTGCTGACAGATGAGCCGTTTGTCCTGCACCGGGTGCCGAATTTGCGCGATGTACGCACCACGCTTAAAATTTTGACGGCCCTGGGCAAAAAAGCCCAGTATGAAAACGGCACCGTCACCATTACCGCAGACGGCGCTCTTAAAAACATGCTCCCTTATGAGCTGGTCAAACAGATGCGCGCCAGTTTTTGGGTGGCGGGCCCGCTGTTGGCCCGGTTTAAAGAAGCGGTGATCCCGCTGCCGGGGGGCTGTGCGTTGGGGGCGCGGCCGGTGGATATCCATTTAAAAGGGTTTGAACGCTTGGGCGCGGTTTGCACTACGGATCGCGGCAATGTCGTGCTTTCTGCACAACAGCTGCAGCCGGCTAAAATTACGCTGCGTTTTCCCAGCGTGGGCGCTACCCAGAATTTGATGATGTGTGCGGCGCTGATACCGGGAGAAACGGTATTGGAAAACGTGGCCAAAGAGCCCGAAATTGACGATGTGGCCGCCGTGCTTACCAAAATGGGGGCTGAAGTGTTTACCGACGAAAAAGGCCGTTTGGTCGTGCGCGGACAAAAAGCCCTGCGCGGGGTGGAGCACACCGTCGTGGCTGACCGTATTGAAAGCGGCAGCTATATGATAGCCGCCGCTGCTACACGCGGCGATGTAAAGGTGGACGGCTGCGTGCCGGAACACAATTCCATTTTGCTGGAGTATTTGCAAGAGGCGGGCGTGCCTTTGGAAATTGGCCCGGATTATGTACATGTCAAACCTTATGATACCCCTCTAAAGCCGCTTCGCATGAAAACGGCTCCCTATCCGGGTTTTGCGACAGATTTGCAGGCCCCGTGGATGACGCTTATGGTCTTGGCGCAGGGCGCCAGCGAAATTGACGAAGATATTTTTGAAAACCGCTTTATGCACGCGCCGGAATTGGTGCGTATGGGGGCCGACATCGTCACTGAAAAAAGCATTGCCCGCGTAAACGGTGTGAAACAGCTTTCCGGCGCGCATGTGATGGCTTCGGATTTGCGCGGCGGATTTGCTTTGCTGATTGCGGGGTTGTGTGCCCAAGGCATTACCGAAATTGAACGCGTATACCATATTGACCGCGGGTATGAAGACCCCGAAGGCAAATTAAATGCAGTAGGCGCTAAAGTAACGCGTTATAATCCCGATAAAGACGATTTTTAATCCACTCTTTCCGCTCAAACAGCATATACGCTATGAATTTCCGCTTACTTTTTCAGCAAGTGCAGCAACGCACCGGGCCGGGCTTTGGCGCCGGGCCGGCGGGGTTTGCCCGGCTGATGAAACGGCTGGGAGATCCGCAGACCCAATATCCGGCCATACATGTAGCCGGCACCAACGGCAAAGGAAGCGTCTGTTATTTGTGTGCGGCGGCGTTGCAGGCGGCTGGGCGAAGGACGGGGCTGTTTGTGTCTCCGCATGTATTTTCCGCGCAGGAGCGTATTCAGCTTAATGGGCGGCCCATTTCCCAGCGGGCGTTTGCCCGGCTGTGCCAAACGGTGCTGGCGGCGGAAAAAGAACCGTTGAATTTTTTTGAAATTATTACCGCCGCCGCCTTGTTGTATTTTGCCGAGCGGAAAGTGGATTGCGCCGTATTGGAAACGGGGCTGGGTGGGCGCAAAGACCCCACCACCCTCTGCCGTCCGGTAGTGACGCTGATTACCTCGGTCGGGCTGGATCATTGTGCTCTGCTTGGGCATAGCGTAGGACAGATTGCCCGCGAAAAAGCCGGCATCATTAAACCGGGTGTACCGGTGTTCTATCCTCCACTGCCGCTTGCGGCCCAAGCCCAAATCCGCCGCCGCGCCCAAGCCGTGCAGGCCCCGCTGCACCGGGTGTGTGCCGGCCAGCCGTTCCGTCTGCAAAAAATATCTTGGAAGCACGGCCGTTTACTGTTGCAAAAAGGACAGCAGGTTTGGCCATTGGCGCTGTTGGGGGAAAAACAAGTACAAAACGCCTGTTTGGTGTATCAGGCCTGCCGCTTTCTCTGCGTGCCGGAGTACGCTTTGAAACAGGCCTTTGCTTCCGTGCGGGTGCCGTGCCGTTTTGAAATATGCCGCCGCGGTCGGAAAACGCTTATTTTTGACGGAGCGCATAATCCGCAGGCCATAGAGGGGCTGATGCGTTTTTTCCGCCGCAGCCCGTGGACGAAGCAAGCCGTCTTGGTGTGCGGATTTATGCAAGATAAGGATTACGCGTCTATGTATAAGCGGCTGGTTCCTTCTTTTAAAAGGGTGTATTTAACCCAGCCCCCCGGCCCGCGCGCTGCCCGGCCGGAAGCGGTATATGAGGCCGTGTATAAAACGGCTGCCCGGTGTTTCTTATCGGGAAGAGCGCAGGGACTTTCCGCCGTCCAAAAAGGGAACAAGGTGTCGTTGGTTTCTGCTCCTTGGCGGGCGTTGGATTGGGCGGAGCAAGACGCCGCAGCAGTGCTCATTACAGGGTCTTTCTATTTAGTGGGATACCTTCGCGCGCGTAAGGGATTGACAGAAAACTCTGATTGTGATTAAATTAGATATAATCCTTTTTTCGGCGGGGCAGCTATGGCATTAGAAAATAACCAGTCCGAAGGACAAACCGACATCGCGCGTTTCTTGGAAAAATTTAACCAGGAAACAGCTTCTGCAGATACTTTTTTTCACCGTCCTGAACCGAAGGAAGGGCGCAAGTCTTCTGCCCCCTCTAACCAGCAGCAATACCAGCAATCTTTTGAAAAATTGGAAGAAAAAATCCGTGAGCTGGAAGATAAATTTGAAGCTTCCGCCGCCGTCAGCCAGGCCATTATGCAGGAGCTGGCATTCAGCCGGCGTTCGGCGGAAGAGAACCGTAAAAGCAAAGACGCTTTTATGGAGAACATTTCTGTCACTATTGCCCATTTAAAAGAGAGTGTGGAAAATCTTTCCCGTGCCCAAAGCACCCCCCGGCTCTATGACCCGGCTCCGGCGCCCGGACGTGTGTTTGATGCGGTGCCTGCGGCCCAAACTTCTGCGGAAGAATATTTGGCCATGACG
Organism: uncultured bacterium; assembly: GCA_949291365.1. Lineage (GTDB taxonomy): Bacteria > Elusimicrobiota > Elusimicrobia > Elusimicrobiales > Elusimicrobiaceae > Avelusimicrobium. The sequence continues at coordinate 96,254 of CASEVJ010000010.1, read as the reverse complement.
CATTACCGCCCGGAAAATTACCGCGCGGCCCAGCAGGCCAAATTGCATAACGAACGGGCCCAAAAAGAGGCGGCCTTGGCGGAATTGCGTACAGTGAAAGAAGAAAAAGAGCACGCGCTGATGGATTTGCGCACCGCGCAGGAAGAAAAAGAAACCGCTTTGTTGGGGCTGCGTGCCGCCCGGGAAGAAAAGGAAACGGCCATGACCGCCTTGCGCACGGAGCGGCTGGCTAAAGAAACCGCACTGTCTGATTTGCGCGCGGAAAAAGAAGAAAAGGAAACGGCTTTGTTGGGACTGCGTGCCGCCCAGGAAGAAAAAGAAACTGTGTTGACGGAGTTGCGCTCGGAAAGACAGGCCAAAGAAACCGCCCTGACAGATTTGCATGCAGAAAAAGAAGCCAAAGAAACGGTGTTGGCAGATTTACAAACCGTACAGAAAGAAAAAGAAACAGTTTTAGCAGATTTGCAGACCGCGCAGGAAGAAAAAGATGCCGCTTTGGCGGGGCTGCGCGCGGAACGGGAAGAAAAAGAATCTGTTTTGGCGGACTTGCAGGCCGCCCAGACGGAAAAGGATACCGTGTTGGCTGATTTGCAGACGGAGCGTGCACAGAAAGAGCGTGCTCTGTCAGATTTACAATCCTTGCAGAGTGAAAAAGAAGAGCATCTTGTACAGATGAATGTGGAGCGGGAAGAGAAGGCCCGTATCATCTCCAGCTTACAGCAGAAGGCATCCCAGCTCAAAGCCGTCAATGTAGCGTTGGATCGGGAGATAAAACGCGTCCAGCAGGAAAAAACTGAGGCCTTGCGCAAATCTGCCGAACAAGCCAAAGAAATTTTGTCTTTGCGTGATGCTTTGACCGCGGCGGAAGAACGTTTTAAATCTTTTGATTTTGAAGGGCGCATCATTTCCATTAAACGCCACTACCAGCATAAAGTAGCCACATTGGAGAACCAGCTGCAGGAAATGTCCAATACCTGCATGAAACAGGTGGAAGAGATAGAAGCGCTGAAAGCCGAAAATTTGAAACTGCATAAAGTGGCGGAAGAACGCGAACAGCTGGCGGCTCTTTATGAAGCCAAAACCCGCGAGCTGGAAGAGCTGCAGGCCCAGGTGGCCCAGCTGCGCGCTGCCAGCGACAACGGCAATCAGGCCCGCTTGGCTGCTTTTACGCATCGCATGCAGCGTTTGCAAAAAGAGCATGAAACCCTTTCCCAGCGCTTTACACAGGCCCAGGAAGCCCTGCAAACGGTAAATGTGGAAAAGAAAACATTGGAAGACAATTTTAAGGTATTATTGGGCAAAATAGAGCAAAACGACGTTATTATTGAGGAGTTAAAACACAAAATCACTGTTTTGAGCCAGGAAAACCGGGAACTGAAAAAGGGCCGCGTTTCCGATAAAACAGATTCTCCTTCTGCACCGGTAGTCCGCCGCCCGGTTCCGGTGCGCCAACCTGCCGCCAAGCCGGCCGCTCCGGCGGTGCGACCGGCGGTGCAGACCATGCCGTCAGATTCGTTGCCCGAACCGCAGAGTGCTCCTGTGGAAATGCAGAACACCATGCGTTCTAAATTGCAGACCGACGCCGACTTGCCCGAAATTCGGGTGGCCAAGCCCGTCCCGCAGGAAGACCTCTATAATGGAGAAGATTTTCTGGAGAAGACGGACAGCTTTATCGGGCGCATGAAATGGTCTATCTTCCGGGAAGACAAATAATTTCAATTCTAATTTCTAATCCTGATGATGAATCAGGATTTTTCATAGGATAAAAAATGACAGAGAAATTGCAGGTGGCCGTGTTGTACGGCGGGAAATCTACGGAGCATGAAGTGTCCGTGCACAGTGCGCAGACCGTGTGCCGCATGCTGGAAGAAAGCGGCCGGTATGCGGTGGTGCCGGTTTTTATTAATCGGGAAGGATATTGGTTTTTGCAGGAAAAATGCGGTTCTGCCGCGCCGTCTGACGAAGCAGTGACCCCGGTCATTTTGCCGCAGGGCAGTTTGTATGTCCCTGCCCGGCAGGCCTTTTTGCGTCCGGCTGTTTATTTCCCGGTTTTACACGGTACAAACGGAGAGGACGGCACCATGCAGGGGCTGCTGGAAGCTATGGACGTGGCGTATGTGGGCTGCGGAGTGTTGGCTTCCGCTATGGCAATGGACAAAGAAGTGGCCAAAGTAGCTGCCTGGAAAAGAGGGATACCTGTCTTGCCGTATAAAAAACTTTCCCGCGGCGTACCCTATGATAAAGCAGCGCTGGAAGCGTGGGCGGAACAAACGGGGTTTCCCGTGTATGTAAAGCCAGTGCGGCTGGGATCGTCGGTCGGAGTGACGAAAGTGAAATCCGCGGCTTCTTTGCACCAGGCGGTGGACTTTGCACTGCGTTTTGATACGGACGTGCTGGTGGAAAAAGGGGTGGAAAACCCGCGTGAAGTATTCTGCGGGTTGTTAGGCGAGGGGGAAGAAGTGGTCAGCTCCCAATGCGGAGAGCTGAAATCCCTGGCGGGCGAATTTTTCGATTATCAGGCCAAATATATTACGACCGGCGGCTGTGAAACGCGCGTCCCGGCGCAGTTGCCGGAGCAAACATTGGCCGCTTTGCGCCAATACAGCGAAACGATTTTCAAGGCCTTGCGCGGCAGCGGCTTGGCCCGGGCTGACTATTTAGTGGAGCAAAACGGGCAGGTATGGTTTTCGGAAATTAATACATTGCCGGGTATGTCGGACACTAGTTTATATCCCCAGCTTTTTGAAGCGTCCGGTGTGGCATATGCCGAGGTGTTGGAGCGGCTGATTGCTCTGGCGCGGCGCCGGTGGGAAGAGCGGCGCAGTCTTTCTCTGGAGCGTGTGGGATGATAAAAAGCATTTGGAAACGATTTTTGGAATTAGATTTCTTGTTAAAACTGATTTTTATTTTTTGTTTATACGGCTGGCTGATTAATACCATATTTCTTTGCCGGGATATCCGTCAGGACGGGTTGCTTTTTCGGCTGCATTTGGGATTTTGGGTATTGTATAGTGGGCAAATTGTCTTTATACTATTAAAAGAACGCATGGTGTTCGTGCTTTCTTTTTTACAGGCGATACTGGCTTTTCTTACCAATGCGGATTTTACGTTCGTGCCGGTATTACGCGCGGCGGGATTTCTTGCCTATTCGCTCAAAGGCGGATTTACGGTAGAAGAGATGGACGTGTATAAGTATATCTTTATGTCTGGGTGTTTGACATTAGAGATGCTTAAGACCTATTGGCTCTTTGCTTTGCTGCCCGCTCCCAAGAAGAAACGACCGCAGGGGACGGCTGCGGCGGTGGACGGAGCCCTATAGCCAGAGTATTTGGTTGGTATATACGTTCTTTTGCCATAAGCGCGGTGAAAATAGGCATTGCCCCGGGGGTGCCTGCCCAAGGAGAACTTTATGAAAAAATATATATTTCTAGCCGCGGTTTTAGTCCTTTCTATGCCGCTCTTGGCTCAAAACAATATACGCATGGTTACCTACTTTCCTGTGCCGTATGCCTCTTATAGTGATTTGGCGGTGGAGGGCAGCTGCGATGTCGGGCTGCTTAAAGAGTGTGTCTTGGACGCAGGGCTGGGGCTGCGCGTATTTAAAAAAGAAGGCCTGCCGGCCAGCAAATTGCTCAATATGGGGCAGCTGGTGGTGCTGGCGGGAAAGCTGGATTTAAATTCCACGGATCCTAACTCTTACATCAGCAGTGAAATACTTCAGGTAGGCCGCGTGGGAGAAAGTGAAGGAGGCGTTTTGCACTTTGCCCATAATTTGGAAGTGCAAAACCTTGCTGATGGTAATATGCAAAGTGCACAGGCGCTTAATAATGCCTCTCTGAAAGAGCTGTATCTATTTGGTCATTTGTTCCCTGTGTGTGATGCACCCAATCACGCTATTTCCTGGAAAAAGCTGTCTTTGAACGGGACGGAAGGCGTGTTTTTGGTGTGTGGAGCGGCAGAATGAGAGTTTCATCTTTCTGCTGACAGTGCACCTCCGTTTTATGCAAGCTGCAAATCCCCGCCAAACAGGCGGGGATTTTGCATGCAAAAATAGGATAAAATAAGGCCCTTCCATAGCCCCAAACACAGGGGCCGTGTAATGGTTGTTAGGGTGGCGGCAGCGTCTTTTGGCGAGGGCAAACAAGTGAAAAGCCGCCGCCAAAAGGCCCTTTCTGGCGGATATATACTTGGATGCATAAAATACGCCAGCCATTTCCAAGGGGCAGAAGCTGCCCAATCCTACTGTCCCCGGCAAAGCACAAAGGCAGTTGGCGGCCGGGCAGAGCGGCAAAATACGGCAACATGTCTATTGGTATTTGGCGATAAAGTCCGCCTTGAACTGGCGGAAGGTGCCATTGTCTATTGCTTGGCGGATATTTTCCATTGTCCGGGTCAGAAAGCGGATATTGTGCATGGAAAGCAGCCGGTGGCTGGTCAGTTCTCCGCTGCGGAACAGATGGCTTAAATAGGCACGGGAATAGTTGCGGCAGGCCAGGCAGTCGCAATGTTCGTCCAGAGGGCGTTCGTCCAGGCGGAAACAGGCGTTTTTAATGTTTAGCCGGCCTTCTTCGGTCATGACCATGCCGTTGCGCGCCACGCGGGTGGGCCATACACAGTCAAACATATCCACCCCGCGCTCTACGCAGTTTAAAATTTCCACCGGCGTTCCCAGTCCCATAAAATAACGCGGTTTTTCTTCCGGCAGATTTTCGGTTACCGCCAGTACCGAATCGTTCATCTGTTCTTGGCTTTCCCCTAAAGAAAGGCCGCCTATGCAATAGCCGTGCGTCTGCAAAGAAGCCATGTGCAGGGCCGCTTCTTTGCGTAAGTCCGCAAATACAGACCCTTGTATAATACCAAAGAGCAGGGAGTTGCCTACGGTAAAAGAGCCGTCTGACTGGAGGGTGATATGCTGTTCGGGAACGGTTTTTTGGTAATGTGCGGCAGCGCGTTTGGCCCAGCGTTTGGTTTGCTCCAGCGCCAGGCGTGCTTCGCGTTTGGCGGGGTCTTTGGCATGGATGCACACGTCTAGCATTGTCCAAATATCCGAGCCGATTTCACTTTCAAATTCTATCACATTCTCCGGCGTAAACAGGTGTTTGCTGCCGTCGTGGTGGGAGCGGAAGAGGACGCCTTCCTCGCTGATTTTGCGAAACTGGGATAAACTGTATACCTGAAAGCCGCCGGAATCAGTCAGTATGCTTCCGTCCCATTTCATAAACTTATGCAGACCGCCCAATGTTTGCAAGGTTTTTGTGCCGGGGCGCAGATACAGGTGATAGGTGTTAGAGAGCAGACATTCGGCATGTACGTCGCGCAAGTCGGCCGAAGTCAGCGCTTTGACGCTGGCCTGTGTGGCTACCGGCATAAATACGGGGGTGTGTACAGCACCGTGCCGGGTATATAAAATACCCGTGCGGGCACGGGTTTGGGGGTCTTTTTTTAAGATGCGAAAGGGGGAAATCATATATTTATTTTATCATATTGCCGGGCGGGCCCGTCTGCTAAAGCGTATAAACCCATTTTGAGGTACGGTTGATTTTATTGGTTTCTCTGCAAATTTTGCCCTTTTTTGCCAGCTCTCGAATCTGGGGGATTTTTTGTTCTGAAAGGGGGGGCTTGTCTTGCTGCGCTCCCATGCAAAAGAGTTTTTGGAAGGCAGCCGGGCGGATGGGCGTGGTGTTTTAAAAAGGGGGCTTGTATGCATAAAAAAGGAACGTCTGTTTTTATAGACATAAACAAACGTTCCCTGCCGGCATACTGCCACCTTTTCTCCCCCCCGGGAAAATCCGTCATCAGATACAGTAAAGTTATCAACTATATAACTTATTATAGTTATTATATTTATATAAAAAAGATTAGTAAATTGAAAAGATTTTGTCAAATTGCAATTCACAGACAATAAAAAACCCCGTCTTGGGCGGGGGATGTGGCGGGTGAAAGTGTTGCGTTCCCTTACAACAGCAGCATGCTGTCGCCAAACGAGTAGAAACGATACTTTTTTTCCACCGCTTCGCTGTAGGCGCGGAAAATAAAATCTTCCGCCGCAAAGGCCGTGACCATGCACAGCGGCGTGGAGTCCGGAAAGTGGAAATTGGTAATAAAGCAGTCTATGGCTTTGAACTTATAGCCGGGGTAGATAAACAAATCCGTCCATTTCTTGCCGCTTTGCGTGTGGCCGTTTTCGGTAAAGCTTTCCAGCGTGCGTGTGCTGGTGGTGCCGACGGAAAAAATACGTTTTCCCACCTTGCGCGCGGCATTGACCACAGCTGCCGTTTCGGCGGGCACTTCGGCCAGTTCTGGCAACATATGGTGTTGTTCTGGCTCTGTGCGCAGCGGCTTAAACGTACCCCAGCCCACATGCAGGGTGATGTACACAATCTGCACGCCTTTGTCTTTTAGCTTTTGCAGCAATTCTTCGGTAAAGTGAAAGCCCGCCGTCGGCGCGGCGATAGACCCTTCGTGTTTGGCGTATACTGTTTGGTAGCGTTCTTTATCAGTAGAGAGACTGGGCGTGAGCCCTTCATGTTTGCGGGCTTTTTCTATATATACCGGCAAGGGCATGAGCCCGTGTCCGTGGCAGAAAGGCAAAATGTCTTCTTGGTTAAAACGGATCAGCACTTCATTATTTTCGGTTTTGCCCAGCATTTGCCCGGTTAAGCCGTCGCCAAAGTCCAGTTCGGCATTTTCTTTATAGTCGCGCGTGAGCACCGTCCAAATATGCGGGTCTTGCTGTGGGCGCACGAGCAGGATTTCCACTTTGCCGCCAGTCTTTTTATGCGCAAAAAGTTTGGCCGGGAATACTTTGGTGTTATTAAGCACCAGCACGTCTCCGGGAGCAAAATATTGCACAATATCGCGGAAAATGCGGTGCTCTATCGTCTCTGTGTCGCGGTGCAGCACCATCAGGCGCGAGCTGTCGCGCGGGGTGGCGGGCTGTTTGGCGATTAGGGGGTCAATATTAAACTGTTTAAACCGTTCAAAAGCCATATCATTGCTCCGTTATTTTAGAAGAAGGGAAATAGTTGGATAAAATCTTTTTGTAATCTTTGCCGGCTTCCGCCATGCCTTTGGCGCCGTCTTGGCACAGCCCCACGCCATGCCCATAGCCACGCCCGGAGAACGTAAAGCCGCCGGCGCTTTTGTCTATATCGGTAATTTTGCAGCTTTTGAGCACGCTGCTGCCTACGGAGAGGCGGAACTTGGGACAGGAGAGCTCTTTCTTGCCGCTGGAGGTGGTAAATATCAGCGTTTCGGCGCGTTGGGAGGGGCTTTTTTGGCCGATTTTAATTTTCTTTACGCTGCCTTTTAGGCCGTTTTTATTGACGAAATTATTAATGGATTTCTGGGGCACGGTTTTCGTCCAGCTGTAACTTTTGCTGTGGCTGTCGTAGCTGCAGGAAGCGCCGCGCAGGGGTTTAATGGTGGGGGCGGAAGAGCCCGTCCAGCTTTTGGCGTCGTCCGTGCCGCCGCCGCAGTTGGCATGATAATAGGTGTAAAAGGGCTGTTTATCGTATGTTAAGATTTGGCCTTTGGTGGCACTGACGGCCTGGCGCACGCTGTCATACACTTTGCCGGAGCCCTTGTACATTTGGCTGCGTACGTCGCTGTAAAGGTCAAACTCTTTTTTCTTTTTGTTTTTTATTTCCATCAGGGTATAAGTGCGGGCGGCCACGGCCTGGGCTTTGAGCGCTTCCAGCGGCCAGGAAGGGCTCATTTCATAGGGCAGTACGCCCAGCAAGTAATTTTCCATATCCACATATTCAATCAAGTTGAACGTTTTGCCTGACGGGACGGCGTACAATTTGCCGGTATAGGTGTTTTTCTGAAAGGTAAGTGTTACGTCTTTTGCCGGCTCTATGACTAAAGTACCGTCGCTTTGGAGCGCGCCCAATTTTAGCTTGCCGCCGCCCAGGGCCTGCACGGAAAGAGTTTCGGGCTTGCTGACCTTGAATTTTTTGTCCGACCCTTGGGCATAGACATATACCAGTCCCGAATTATTTATGTTGGCATTTTTTAGATTTTCCGCCAACAAAACCCGCACCGTTTGCGCAGCCGCCGGCAGAGAACAGCAGATAAAACACAACAAAAAGAGAAAATGTTTTTTCATATCATTCCTGTTTGTTTGGGAGGCGGCTTTTCTGGCTGCCTTGTGTATGTGTAAACCACATCCGTCCGGGACAGAAATACGGCCCTACAGCCCCGCCGGGCCGCTGTCCGCGGCAGTTTGGACGGCTGGCAAGCCGGGTATGGGCCGGTCGTATTAGAACAGCATGCCGTCAGCGCGCTTTTTGCCCAGATGGTCGTAGGCCTTTTTGGTGGCCACGCGCCCGCGCGGGGTACGCGCGATAAAGCCCGCTTTAATCAAATACGGCTCTATAGCGTCCGTAAGGGTATCCACCGCTTCCGATACGGCAATAGCCAGGTTATCCACGCCCACCGGCCCGCCGCCAAAGCGGTCTATGAGCGCTTCCAAAATGCGTTTGTCCACGCTGTCTAATCCCTCACAGTCAATGTCTAAAGAGTCCATAGCCGTAATGGCGATGTCGCGCGTGATGACGCCCTGGCCTTTTACCTGGGCAAAGTCGCGCGCACGGCGCAGCAAGCGGTTGGCAATGCGCGGCGTGCCGCGGGAGCGTTTGGCCAGCTCTTCCAGCCCTTCGCGGTCGGCGGCTATGTTTAAGAGCCGTGCCGAGCGGGCCAAAATGTCCGTAATTTCTTTAATCTCGTAAAAACCCAAGTTAAATACAATGCCAAAGCGGTCGCGCAGCGGCCCGGTCAAAAGCCCGGAGCGGGTGGTGGCGCCCACCAGCGTGAATTTAGGCACCGCCAGCTTGAGCGTGGTAGAGCCGGCGCCTTTGCCGGTGTTGATAAAGAAGGTGAAATCTTCCATGGCGGGGTAGAGGGCTTCTTCCACGGCGGGGTTTAAGCGGTGTATTTCGTCTACAAACAAAATATCTCCGTCGGACAGTTCCGTCGTCAGCATGGCGGCCAAATCCCCGGGGCGCGCCAGCACCGGGCCGGAAGTAGTCTTGATATTTACACCCATTTCTTTAGAAAGAATGTTGGCTAATGTGGTTTTGCCCAAGCCCGGAGGGGAGTAAAATAGACAATGATCCAGCGCTTCGCCGCGGGAACGGGCCGCCTGTATGAAAATACGCAGGTTTTCTTTGAGTTTATCCTGCCCGACAAATTCGTCTAATGTGCCCGGACGCAGCGCCGCTTCCAGTCCGTTGGACTCGTCGGATAATTGGCGCACGTCTAATACTTCGTTTTGGTTGTTCATTTTTTCAGCACCCGCAGGGCCTCTTTAATAATATGTTCAATTTTATCGTCGGGCTGTATGCCTTCGTTATAAAGCTGCTCTATGGCGCGGCGGCTTTCGGCGGCGGAATAGCCCAGCGCTTCCAGTGCTTCCAGCACACCGCTCATATAGGGGGCGTCGTCTAATACTTTGATTTTGCTGGAGCCCTGCACGCTGACGGCGTCCATTTTGTCTTTAAGAGAGGCAATTAATTTTTCCGCCGTCTTGGCGGTAAAGCCGAAAATACCGGTCAAAATTTTGGGGTCACGCTTGATAATTGCCGCGTGAAAATCCGCCACTGAGCGAAGCGCTTTGTTTAAAAATTCCAATGCTTTTTTGGCCCCCGTATTGGGAATGGCGGTTTTAAAAAGCGTCCAAAGCTCTTTGTCCTCTTTGGATAAAAACCCGTATAACACGGTGCCGTCATAGGGGGAAATAGATTCGGCAATATACAGCGCCGCTTGGCGCCCGGCTTCCAGCTCTTGGGCGCTGCTTTTGGCCATGTTTACCTCATAGCCCACGCCGCCGCATACGAGGATAACCGCGTCTTCTTTCACTTCCAACACTTCGCCTGTAAGGTATGCTATCATATGGCATATTTTAGCATATCTATACCCGGTGCTGGCAGCGTAAAAAAGGGACTTTTTTGGGTATTGAATATAAAAGTTGCTTTTAGTATACTAATAACAGTAGGCATATTTTGAATAGTAAGGAGATGGGTTATGCAAAACAATAAAAAAGGTTTTACCTTGATTGAATTGCTGGTAGTCGTGCTGATTATCGGCATTCTGTCCTCCGTTGCTTTGCCGCAGTATACCAAAGCAGTGGATAAAGCCCGCGGTACGGAAGCGGTGACCAACATGAAGTCCTTGTCTGATGCCCAGAATATTTATTATATGGGCAATTCATCGTATACGGGAGACACTTCTAACTTGGATATTGAAATTCCGTCGATGAAACACTTTACGTTGGGCAGTTTGACCAGTACGGGTTCATCTATTACTTTGAGAATAAACTCAAATAAAAAGAATGCAGTTTTGACGTATTATTTGTCGCAAGGAAAAGTGTCTAATCGCTATTGTACCGGATCAGATTGCGGAAACTTTTTCACTTGTACGATGTCTTCTGGTCAGTGCCGTCTTTAATAATGGTTTATATATCCCGGCATGTTAATGCCGGGATATTTTATTTTTATGAGACAACATTGTAGACGTTGGTTAGTAGTTGTTTGCACGGCATTTGCTTTGGTGGCGGTTGTGGCCCGCTTTGCTTTTCTGCATATTTCTTATGAATATGATGAAGTATTTACTGCCATAACTGCCAATACCTCCCTTTCGCTAGGTTGGATATGGCGTAATTGGCTTTTGCCGGATGTGCATCCACCCTTGCATAATATCTTTCTATATTTTTACAACCATTTTGTTCCGTACGGGCCGGAAATTTGGCTTCGGCTGCCCAGTGTGGCCTTTTCTTTGGGAGCGTTGGCCTGTGCATGGTTTATGTTTCCTAAAAGATGGGGAAAAATCGCCCGGCTGGTCTTTTTTTCTCTTCTTTCCTGTCAATTATATGGGGTGTTCTATTCTCAACATGCCCGGGCGTATTCATTAGTGTTGCTGCTTGCCATACCGCTTACTTTTTTGTTTTTAAATATGTCCCGCGCTGTATATAAAAGAAAAAGTATTACTGCCAAACAATGGATTTGTTTTGGGATATTGTCTTTGTTGCTTTCTTGGACGCATTATTTTGGAGCTCTGGCCTTTGGCTTGTTTTCTATTTTACTTTTTGTGCAGGGTTGGAAATATAAACAGCGTTTACTGTGGTTTATCGTAGTGCCGTGCCTAGTATTTATCTGCTTCCTGCCGTGGCTGGTGCCTAATCTGCTGGAGTGCATTTCTCAAGGGCGTTTTAGCGGGAACTGGTGGGCCAATGAAATCCCCTTTAATATGACGTTGCCCGGGCTAGTGGATTTCTTTTTCTCTACGGACTATTTATATTTTACGATGTTAATAATGTTATCTTTCAGCTTGGTGCTTGGCTATAGACACTATCGCAAAGATAAAAAATTCGCTTATATGCGGGAGATAGGGTTGTTGCTGGCGGTACTTTTGTTGGCGTTTGGAACGGCCCTTTTGTTCTTATTTAAGATGTATTTGCTTTTGGGACGTTACTTCTTCGCATTCGTGCCTTCTATGTTTCTATTATGTACTCTGATTATTACCCCGCTGTTACGCAGAAGTACTATCTTTTTGGCACTTTTTGTCATATATGTGGGAATGTCTCTTGGCAATTTGTATATATCTGCCGTTTCCCGGATTTGGCACCCTATGTTTTTGCCATATAAACCTGCCATGCAATATTATTTACAGAATTACCCCAATAAGGACTTGCTGGTGATTGCTATGGAGGCATTCCCTCTGGCTTCGCTTGAAAGCATGTATTCTTTTTATCCAAATCAAATTTATAAACAAAACAAACGGGTGCGGGAATTAATGTATTTAAGCGAAGCAGAACGGGAAAAAGAATTAGAAAACAGGGACAAATCCGCAATATGGATGCCCAACTGCCGGCTGGATAAATTGCAATATATTGCGAAGGAGTGGGACAGAGTGGTGGCTGTAGAGGAATTTGTAGCTTCAACTTGTTTTTTACGTTTGTCTGATAAAGGGGTCAAAGAAGCTCCCAAGGAATGGGATGCTATAAAACTATCAGAGGTTGATATATGGTAACACAGCTTTCATTGGTGGTGCCGGTGTATAACGAAGAGGAGATGCTGCCTATCTTTTTTACACGGATGGAGGAGATCTTGCACGGCCAGTTTGAAAGCTATGAATATGTATTTGTAAATGATGGCAGCAAGGACGGCACATTGCAGGTGCTCAAAGAGCTGGCGCAGAAATATCCGTATGTAAAAGCGGTTTCTTTTTCCCGCAATTTTGGCAAAGAGGCCGCCGTTACCGCCGGGCTGGCCCATACAGACGCCCAGGCCGTGGTAATTATGGATGTGGACTTGCAGGATCCGCCGGAACTTATTCATACTTTTTGGGAAAAATTCCAGCAAGGGTATGAAAATGTATACGGTCAGCGGGCAGACCGGAGCACCGATTCCTTTTTTAAGCGTCTGACGGCACAAACCTTTTACAAAATTTACAATAAAATGGCGGATTATCCTATTCCCTATAATACCGGTGATTTCCGCCTGATGAGCCGCCGCGCCGTGCAGGCCGTGTTGAGCTTGCCGGAGCGGGAGCGGTTTATGAAGGGGCTGTTTTCGTGGGTAGGGTTTAAAAGTATAGCAGTGCCGTATAAACGTGAAGCGCGTGCCGCCGGCACTACCAAATGGAACTACTGGAAATTGTGGAATTTTGCTTTGGGCGGTTTTACGTCGGCTACTTCTGTGCCGCTTAAGTTATGGACGTATTTTGGGCTGTTAGTTTCTGCTTTTGCTTTTCTGTTTGCCATTTGGACGGCTTATAAGAAGCTGGTATGGGGCAACCCGGTCAGCGGGTATGCGTCACTTATGGTCACTATTTTGTTTTTTAGTGGTGTACAGTTGATTACGCTGGGCGTAATTGGAGAATATTTAAGCCGTATTTTTATAGAAGTTAAACAGCGGCCTACCTATCTGATAGACGAAAAAATAAATCTGTAATTGGGATATGTTCGTTTGTTAAGCGGCTTTAAGCCGCTTTTTTTATGGGAAAATCCAGCATAAACAAAAACCAAAACAAAAAATTATTTAGGAAAAACAAAGCAATTTGTGGGGCAGCCCATGGATCAAGATAGATAGCAAACAGGCGGATAGGGAGAGAAGAAAATTATTTGCCAAACTTTTTTAACTGGGCGGCCTTGGCCGCCTTTATTTTTTCCAGGAAAGCGGCCTGCAGATTTATCTTTTGGTGTAAAGGAGCCGTTTTGTGGTGGCAAATAGCGATAGCCACAGCGTCTGCCACATCGTCCGGCTCGGGTTTTTTGTCTAAATTCAGCGTCAGCTGTACCATGCGCTGCACTTGCTTTTTATCAGCGGTGCCGGTGCCGCATAAAATCATTTTGACCCGTTTGGGAGGGTAGAAAGAAACGGTTTTCCCTGCTTGTTCACATGCCAGCAGAATGACTCCGCGCGTCATGACGGTATTAGCCATGGTGACCGCGCGCTTTAAGAAAAAGTTTTGTTCCATGGCCACCTGGGCGGGATTGTAGTCGGAAAGGATTTGTTGTAATTGCTGATGAATGTAATGCAACCGTTTGGGCAGCGGCTGGGCGGCGTCTGTGTGTATTAAGCCGCAGGCCAACAAATGCAAGGCGGCCCGTTCGTCTTTGTGGACGAGGGCCCAGCCAGTGCGGTCTAATCCGGGGTCTATGCCTAATACAACTAAATCTTTTGCCATATTTTAAATAAACCGCCCGTGTCCCAAAGGCCGCGGGCGGTAGTTGCGTGTAGGGCAAAACTATTTGTCCAGTTTGGCCATAATATCGTCGGGGATATTATAGTTGGAATAGACGTTTTTCGTGTCGTCGTGGTCGTCTAATTCTTCAATCATGTTGAGCAAAGATTCCGCCACATGTTCGTCGGTGATGTTGACTTCCGTATCAGGCAGCATGGTCAGCTCGGCAGATTCGGGGGTAATACCCTTATCTTCAATAGCTTTTTTAACCGCTTCAAACGTAGCGTCCGGGGCGGTAATCACTTCGTAAGCATCCCCTTCCGTGCGCACGTCTTCCGCGCCGGCTTCCAAGGCCAGGTTCATCAAGTCGTCTTCGCCAATGGCGTCTTTAGCCACCACGATTACGCCTTTGCTCTTAAACATATACGACACACAGCCGGACGTGCCGATAGAGCCGCCGCGGCTGGTAAAAATTTTGCGGATTTCCGCAAAGGTGCGGTTTTTATTGTCGGTGGTACATTCCACAATGACCGCCGTAGAGCCCGGGCCGTATCCTTCGTAGGTAATTTCTTCATACGAAACACCCGGCAGCTGACCGGTACCTTTCATGATAGCGCGTTTAACGTTATCGGAGGGCATATTTGCCGCGCGCGCGTCGTCCATGGCTTTGCGCAGGCGGGGGTTTTGGTCAGGGTTTCCGCCGCTCATTTTGGCGGCGATGGTAATTTCTCTTAAAATTTTGGTAAATACTTTGCCTTTTTTGGCGTCTACGAGGGCCTTTTTGTGCTTAATGCCGGCCCAGTGCGAATGTCCACCCATGGGTTGCTCCTTACTGCAAGATTAGATACTTTATTCTAGCAAATTTTGCGCCTGCCAATACAGAGGCGCGTAAGCCGAGAAACAGGGGCCGTTTGCTAAAGCGTATGGCTGCAAAAGGGGCCACAAGTGGCATTAAGCCGTTTTTATGTAAAATATCTGCATGTCCCGTTTTACACTCATTTTTCAATCTCTGAAAGATCATGCCAATCCCGCCCGTGCGGCGGGCCAGCGGCGTTTTTTTAAGACGGGGCCGGGGGAATACGGCTATGGGGACAAATTTCTTGGTCTTACCCTGCCGCAAACGCGCGCACTAGCCCAAAAATGGGCCGCACAGGCCGGGGAAGAAGATTTGGAAAAGCTGTTTGCCAGCCCCTGGCATGAGGCCCGTGCGCTGGCGGCCTTACTTTTGGTGCGGCGTTTTGAAATGAGCAAAGCCCCGGAGGTGCAAAAGAGAGTTTTTGATTTTTATGTGGCGCATTTGCCGCGGTGCAATAATTGGGATTTAATTGATATTTCCGCTTATAAAATTATCGGCGCGTATTTATACTCCCAACAAGACCCGCGCCTGTTTTACCGGTTGGCCCGCTCTGGCAATTTGTGGGAGCAGCGGGCTTCTATTGTAGGTACGATGTATTTTGTAAAGCGGGGGGATTTTGCCGTTACGCTGGATTTGGCGCGGCAGTTTTGCAGTCACCCGCATGATTTAATGCATAAAGCCGCCGGCTGGCTGCTGCGTGAAGTGGGCAAAAAAGACGAAGGCGCTTTGTGTGCGTTTTTAGACGAAAATTACCGCCGTATGCCGCGTACCATGCTGCGATACGCGCTGGAGCGCCTGCCAGCAGCTAAAAAGAAAATATATATGAAAAAATAAATCCGCCTTCGGACGGATTTGGGCGGGCTCCGTCATGTGATTTAACACCCGATTAGTCTGTGACGTATAGTGGTTAAAACGAGATTTGGCAGGTTGAAATCCGGCACGGTGTTTTTATTTCGTTTTACAATATCCAAATTTTAAGCCGAAACTATTTACCGCCAACATGGCTTATATAATCTCCATACAGAGAGCGGAAGCAAAGAGAAAAGAAATAAATTTTCTATGTTCAGAATTTTAAATAATATCTGGCATTTCGCTGACGGTATACCTGCTGTACATATCCTCAATTTCCTAATTTTACAATATAGGTTTTACAACGATAAAAAAGTCTTTTAGCGTGCTTGTATTACTAAAAAGCAGTTCGGAAGAGAAGTGCCCCGTGCGGGATTCGAACCCGAACCACCGGTTCCGAAGACCGGTACTCTATCCAGTTGAGCTAACGGGGCCACACTTTCGGTCAGGGCTAATCTCCCTTATTTTAGCATTTATATTGCTCCGGCGCTGGCCGAAAAACAGTTGCAGAGAAATGGGAAAGGGCTGGAGAACAACACTAATAAAGGAATCTGTTTATCTTGGCCTGCTTTTTGCCGGTTTACCGGCGGGAAGAAAGCGGCTCCGGATGGACGGAGATAAAGGTGCCTGTTCCGAAGCGTTTACGAAGGCGTTTTTCCACTTGGTCGGTAATATCATGTACGCGTACAAAAGGGGTATCGTCTGCCACATATATATGTAGTTCAACGGCTGCATTGGGGCCGATGCGGCGGGTTTTAATTTCATGCGGTTCCACAACATGTGGGATTTGCGTGCACAGAGCATAGATTTCCTTTTCTGCCCCACTGCCCAAAGAGCCGTCTGATAGTTCCTGCCATACTTTTTTTAAGATTTGCCAAGACGCTTCAAAAATGAAAAAGCTGACAATCACCGCCGCCAGCGGATCCAGCACCGTCCATTTTGCGCCCAAGAAATATGCGCCGGAAATACCTGCCAGCGTGCCTATGGAAGATAATGCGTCCGAACGGTGGTGCCAGGCATTAGCCAGCAAGGTTTGACTGTCAATTTTTTCTGCCGCGCGTACGGTATAGCGGTAGAGCCATTCTTTGACTACAATAGACAGCACCGCCGCCGCCAGCGCTATGGCGGTGGGGGCGGGCAGTTTGTGCCCTTGGGCCACGGCGGCAATGGTATTGACCCCTCCGACCAAAATCTTTACACCCACGGCGGCTAATGCCAAAGCGATAATGGCGGTAGCCAGCGTTTCAAAACGGCCGTGCCCGTAGGCATGGTCTGTATCTGCCGGTTTGGAAGAAAAGCGCAAGCTTACAAGCACCACTATATCCGTAGCGGTATCTGAAAGAGAATGTACCGCATCTGCCACCATGGCCGCGCTGCGGCCCCAGAAACCGGCTAAAAATTTCAATGCTGTCAGGGCCAGGTTGACAGCCAGTCCCTGCAGGGTGACGGTGCGGGCTTGTCGTTCACGATAGGTAGTATGCATGCTTTTATTCTACTATTTTTCCCGATAATGATATATATAAGGGAATAGGGGCCCAGAGGTTTTTTGGGTCTTTTGGCCCTTGTGCAAAGGCGGTTAACATGAAATAATAAAAGTATAGTTCGCTTGATTTATCAAGCGGATTTTTATTCTGCCGTCAGAGAGGCTTTATAATTATGAATCCGAGAATGTCGGAAGTGGTAGGTCTTATTAAGCAAATTATTGCATCTTGTCTGTCTGTTATTTTATTAGTTAATATGTCCGTCCCGGCCCTGGCCCAAACTACACCCTCCGCCGAAAGAGCTAAAGTAGCCGCATTAGAAAAAGCTTTTGAAAATGAATACCGCAAAACAATCCAGCAAACCTTTGTGAGCGAAAGCACCAATGTAATGACTCCGGCTATGCAGCAAAAAATGAAAGTGACCGAAGAATATCTATCTGACCCGGTTATCCAGCAGCTGATGGATCTGCGCAGTGCATTTTTCCCGCTGGACTTGTCGGAAATCATTAATCCGGAGAAAGAACAAAAAGATGAAAAAGCCGAATTTTTAGCCCAGTACTATGCCGAAGTGGAAGAACAGGCGCGTTTGGCCCGCCAGCAGCTCAAAGAAATGGAGCAGAAGCAGCGGATTTATATTAACCAGGAGCTCTCTCAAGCCCAGGAAGCGGGTGTGTCGGAACGGGTAGCACAAAACTGGCTGCAGGTGGAAAATGAAAAAATTCAGCAAGTATTAAACTTGGGAGAATCCAAAATTAAAGCGTGGCAAACCCAAGCCATTAAAGAAGCCGATGAGCAGTACCAGCAGATGCTCAAACTCTCCGCAGAACAAAATCACCGTATTTTGGCTTCAAAAATCCGCGAACTGATGAATTTGTACCAGAAATACCCGATGAAAGTGTATCCGTTCCTGATGGATATTGCGTATACAGTTTTTCTCATGGACGGAAGCAACACCACGTTGTTTACGGACGCAGAAAAGAAACAATTGCACCATTTGTTCTTACAGGAACTGCAGAACGGAAAAGAATGTGAGAAAACAACCGAAGGATGCGGCCGAGTGCTTACAGCAGTTTCCGCGTTGGGTATTTTGGGGAATTCTACTTCCGATGCTAATGCTATCAGCGAATTTATAGAAGCTCATTTCCAGACACCCTATGCCGCCTCTGCCCTGCTGGCTGGCGTGGGCTCTTTGCTGGCTATGAAGCGCTACAGCAGTATCCGCGGGTTGGTGGCCGGCGCCGTAAATAAAGAATTGTCTGCTTCGCCGGATTTAATCTCTTTTACGGGATTAGTGAAAGGACTAACCACTTTCCACGGACAGTATTTGGGTGAAGTGTCTAAATGGGCCCAATTCCCGGTTCCATCGGACAAAGAAGTCAAAGCATTGAGCAACAGCCCCTCCGGCAATGCGTGGGAAGAAGTGGCCTATATGCTGGCCGAAGAAGGCAGTCCGGCCGCGCTGGAAATCCTGCAGACCTATGGTATTAACACCTGTTTTTTGGAGCCGAAAAAGAAGTTAGAGGAAGGGTCGGATATTATGTGTGCCACCTTGCAGCCCTTTTTGGTGGGGGCTTTGTTAAGCGGTAAAAGCGGCACTTTCAGCGGCTCTGTAAACAGAGTGTTGCAGGAAGGAGCTGTAATTGGGCAAAACGGCGGACATTATGTGACCGCATACGAGGCCAGCCAAAACCGCCAGGCACAGGAAAAATTGGTGCGCAATATGAATGCGTTTGCTTCTTCCATAGGGCTTACCTTGCCAGTAGCGATTGCGCATAATATGTATCAGCGCCGCTGGGGGGATTTGGACGCCGACAGCCAATGGCTGCTGGACAATAAACTTTTTACTTTTGTCAATAATAAGACGGACGGCCAAAAAGCCCTGTCTGAATCTCTGCGTTTGCAGCCCTATACCCGCACCAGCGATCTGTATAAAGCCAAACAGCGTAGCTATAACCGTGCCAAAGTGTGGATAACAGTGGGCACGCTGGCGGATATTGCCTTTTTGGTGTGGTGTGCCTATGATTTGGTACGCTTAAGCGTAAAAGCAGTCAACTTTGGACGTGCTATTTATATGACTACCAAGGCCGCCCGTAACGGGGTTTCCGCCGCGACGCGTACCTCTATATTGTGGAAGATGAAAGCGGCCCGTGCTTTGGTAAAAGTCAACCGCCGTTTTCCGGCCCGTATTAAAAAAGGAATGGCTGGCTCTGTGCGTGCCGTGTTGCCCCAGTTTGCTAAAGCGGAACCGTTGCTGAAGGTTCCGGGCGGCATAACGCAGCCCTCCTTTATGGAAGTGGCGCTGCAAGGGGCCAAATTCTCGGCTGAAACGGGTTCGTTTGCACTGGAAAGCAGAAACATTTCTTCTGCATTAGCAGGTCAGGCCAAGCTGCCGCAGTCCATGTCTGAACTGCAAAAATCACTCAATCTGGCAGCTGACCGAGCCAATGTGACGTATGCCAGCCGCCCCAATTGGATGAGCCGGTTGGTGAATGAAGATTTGCTCTATCGTTTTTCTCTGTCCAAAGAGCTTAAAAAACAGGGAATGGGCATTTACAATGCACAAAACAGATCCCGCATGCTGGATTTTGCACAAGCCGTACGCAAAGATGCTTCTATCCGCGTTCCGCAAAAAGCACAGGAAATGAAAAAGGTGCCGCTGATTGACAAAAACGGCAATGTGGATCCGACCATGCTGCGCCGTATTGCGGGGCCGCTGTTGGCAGGGACAACCTCTGAAAGCCGCTTGGAAATTAAACAAGCGCTGGATATGGCCCAGGAACGGGCTGGCATGCTCTATGCCAACCGCGGGGCTGGCCGGCGGTTTTTCAACACGCTTTTTGGCAAAAATAAATCGGTTTACAATGACATGCTGGCCAACAGCTTGGTGAGCTTGCGCGAAAGAGACAATGTGATGACTTCTTTCTCCACCGCTCAAAAAGACCAGGTGTTGAGCTTGCTTGGCACTGCTATCCGTGAAAATAAAAACATCAGCATTCCGCAAAACGTCAACCGCTATGCCGCCATGGACATGAGCACCTTTAAAGAGCCGTACAAAACACTTAACAGCGCTTTGTTTACGCCTAACCAGGCCGATAAGCTGCTGCCGGTGGAATTCCATGTGGACTATGGTGTTAAGGGAGTTAAGGCCCACCAGTATCAGCGCGTGATGTTTGTGAAGAAAAATGGCTCGTATTTTATGGGTATGTCAGACGGTATTGGAAAGCCGGTGGATTTGAGCCGTTTCAAAATCCAGGTTCCCACCGCGGACATGCCTGCCTTGATGCGGGCAGCCATGGACAGCAAACTGGCCAAACCGTTAGAGCTTAAATTGAATGTCTATAAAGATTCCGGTGCATTTAAAAAAGCGGCTTTGTTGAGCGGCGAATCCAAGCAAGAAGGTGTCCGTCTGCCTTGGAAGCGGCCGTCTAACTTAGTGACCAATTTCCGCACGCAGAATGAGATATTTTCCCATGAGGTGCCGGTATATTTGCGCGCCGCCAACGGCAGTGAAGTGACCGTGCCGATAAAAGTGCTTGCCGATACCCGCTTAAAACTGCAAGGAAGCCGCTTTGTGCTGGGGGCAGATAATAAACTGCACTTGTATAAAGGCAATGACTTGATCAGCAACAAGCTGTTCTATTTCAGCTTGCCCAAGCGGGAAATTGGCAATTTTGTGGAAATTGCCTCCAACTACCGCCTTTCTGATCCGCTGCGCTTAAGCGTAACGCAGGGACGTAATAAAATCATGCCTTTATATATTTCTACTGGCTTGAGTTTAAGCTCTGCTTCCGTAGGGCTGATTGCTCCGCTGGAAACAATTTATAAAGACCGTATTACGGATATTGACAAAACCTTAATCTCTCTGGCGTTTCCGTATTTGCCTTCTTTGGCAGCGCCCGCTTTGTCCCCTGTGGTGATGCGTTTTGGTGCCTTGCGTGTGGTACAGGCGGCATTAGCTTCTGTGGCATTAGGGTTGGGCTTTACCTGGTTTATGGGCTTTAGTGGCCACTTAAATAAAGATCACCTGCCGCCGATTTGGCCGCTGTTTGTATCTGGTGCGGCTATTGGTATATCTTCTGCATTAAGCCGCTCCGGGTTGAATATTTTGATAGACACCATGGGCGGTGGACAAAGCTTGCTCAAGAGTATGGCGTTTAAAAATATCGGATCAGTGGCCTTGCTGCTTCCGGCGTGGCTGGTTACGTCTTTTGGGTTGCGTATATGGCCTACTGTTGCACACAAAGAGTTGCCGGCAGAAACTTTGGCTAAACCGACCACCGACTTTTCGTTTGCTTTCCCGGTGTTGACTGGATTGACAACGTTTGTACTGCTCTATTTGTCTGCTTCCCGTGTATCGCCTTTAATTGGACGGGCCACCCGCCCGATGAAGTTCTGGCCGGAGATGGGCCGCTCGTTGAAAACGATGGTGGCACCGGAAGTGTGGCCGTTGGCTACGGCGACGTTCTTCTTTACCGGCTTTGAAGCGGCGGCTTTTAGCAAGGCCTCCAGCCAGTCGTTCCGCCCGTTCTATGAGAAAAGTGCGATTGTAGAAAGTCATGTTCCCGGTAACCGCGGCAATGCGGTGGCTATGTTTACCGGCTTGACGGTGGCTGCCCTGCCGTTGACGGCCCGTCTGGCTGCCCCTAAATTGTTAAAAACATTCTCCAGCCCGCTTAATCCGTCTACCGAATATAAGAGAATGTTGTTAACCTCGTATCTGTTCAATGCTGCCGGCGGTACGCTGCTGATGCAGTATGGTATGGATTCAAACCCCAAGACATGGGAAATGTTGGCTGGTATTACATTAATGGGGTTGGGTACGGCTAACGTAACGCAGTCCCTGCAAAAATTGGCAAATATTAAAATTGGTTCCGGTGCGACATTGGCCAAAGCGGTCAAAGGGCTGCCCGCTGCTGAAGCTGCCGCCCACGCGACTGAACTGAAAAATATTACCATGACCGGATTTTCTTGGTCTCAACTGGGTTTGGCAGCCATTCCGTTGCTGCAAAGCTCATATGTAGACCGGGAAGTGACGCAGGGTGTGTCGGACGGAAAAGGGCCCCTGTCCTCTATCTGGATTCCATTGAGCTCTTTGGCTATCAGCTCCGGGCTTATCCTGTACGGGACGGGCATGCGCTTGCCGTTTAAAGAAATGTTGCGCACCGGCGCTCTGGTCAAACTGGGTGTGAACGGCGTGGCCGGTTACAGCCCCATGCAATACCTTTCCGTGCTGCAGCAACAGCGCGATCAGAAATGGTATAACCAGATGGATTTCCGGGTAAAACGCTACCAGCAACATCAGGAAGAAATTAAAGAAGCGGCCGCCAGAAAGAAGGACTTGTCTGAAGAAAACACACAGCAAGCGGCTCCTGAAGAGGAAGAAGCTCCTTTGTCTGCACTGCCTATGCCCAGCTTGTCTGTGGCGGGGCCGCAGATACCTTCTACCCTGCAACCTGTATCAGCCCTGGCAAACTAAACTTTAAAGCCCCGCAGAAGCGGGGCTTTTTATTGCTTGTATTTTTAGGCGTGGCCTAGCATAACGAAAGATTAACTCTGCACCCAAGGGCTTTTTATTGCCTGTATCTTCCAGTGCTGGCTGGGAGAATAATGTTCTATGGCTAAATAGAGGGGGAATAAAAATAAGATAAATAAATTATTTGGCATAAATAGTGCTTATTTGGTATAAAAAGAATATGAAATCAGTTAAATTTCCCGAAATGTTACAGTGCCCCAACGGCTGCGACAGTTTTGAAGCAGACCGCTGGTCTTTTGTGAATGCGACACTCAACCCGGAGCTGAAAGATGCTGTGCTGGGCGGGGAGTTGAATTTGTTTTGCTGTCCCCAGTGCAACAGTTTTTTTCACGGGGATACCGATTTAATCTATTTGGACGAGCAAGCCGGACTGCTGGTTTTTGTATTCTCGGGCAAAAACCGCTCCGGCCGCAAAGAATTGCTGGCTAAAATGGAGAGGGACTATGCCCTGCTGAAAGATTCGCTTTTTAAGCAAATACAGCTGGATTTCGGGCCCATGTATGTATTTGGGCTGGAAGAGTTAAAAGAGGTGGTGCTGTGCGAACAGCAGCGCACCGATGAGTCAGAAGCCATAGCGGCGGCAGCCGCAGCGCTGGGGATGAAAGTGGTCCGTTTGGCCCCGCAGTGGGCCCGGGAGCATGAGAGCCCGCTTTATGTGGCGGCCGGCGCGGAAGATACGGCTGGGGGCTATGCAGCCGCTGCTAGAAAAGTGCTCAAATCCGGGTTAAAAAGCCCGCTTTTGGCGCACTTTGCCAAAATCATGGAGGGGGACGGCGCGCAAGCGCCTGAAGTGTTATGATACCAAGGAAATACAAAGAGTTGTTGCAGACCGTCGGCGCCTATGCAGACAAACTGGGGATAAAAGCATGGGTTGTGGGGGGAGCCGTGCGGGACTTTTATTTGGGCAGAGACACGCAGGATCTGGATTTGACGTTTGAAGGATCGCCGGAGTCTGTGGCAGGATTTTGCGTAAAAAAATGGGGGGGAGAGAAGCGGAAATTTTCCCAATTTAACACATACCGGGTTACCCTGCAAAACGGGCTGAAGCTGGATTTGGTGCAGGCCCGCAAAGAGTATTATGCCCGGCCGGGAGCGTTGCCGGAGGTAACTCCTTCCACCATTAAAGATGATTTATTCCGGCGGGATTTTACGGCCAATGCCTGGGCTTTGAGTATTTCCGCCAAAAGTTTCGGGCAGTCCTATGATCCGTTTGGCGCCCAAAAGGCCATAGACAAGGGGATTATTAAAATCTTGCACGAAAAGAGTTTTTCAGACGATCCCACCCGGCTTTACCGGGCGGCGCGTTTTGCGGGGCGCTTTGGCTGGACGATAGAGCGCACTACGGCGCGTTTAATGCAGGACGCCAGCAGGGAAGAATACCCGCTGGTGCTTTCGCGTGAGCGGGTGCGGCAGGAATTTGTCAAAGTGTTGGAGGAAAAAAAGCTGCAAGAAGTGTTTGCGTTGCTGGAGAAGTATGAATTGCTGCAGTTTATATATCCCGGCTTAAAGTGGAACGGAGCTTTGCTCAAAGCAAAGAGCGTAGAGGCCAAAATAGGTATTTGCGCCTGCCTGTTGGGGCCCAGCGGGTCGGAATTTTTGCTGCATTTGCACTTGGGTAAAGAAACAATGCATGAATTGCTGGGCGCATGGACGGTGTTTGATGGGCAAAAATCGCCCACGTCTCCGCTTACGCCGCTGCAGGAGGAAATATTGCGCGCGGTATGTCCGGGGCTTAAACATACGGCGTTGAAGCCCTGCTTTGTTAAAGGCCGCGAATTGCGGGAGTTGGGGTTGAGCGGGCGCAAAATTTCCATGGCCATAGACCGTTTCTGCAAATTGCAGTGGCAAGGGCGCATAGCCAACCGGGAGCAGGCGCTGGAGTTTCTGGAGCGCTGATAAACGCCGGCCGGAAATTGCCTATATAAAAACCCCGCCTTCTAGGCGGGGTTTTTTATATAGAGCAGAGATTATTTTTCTTTGTAATAAATCTCTTTTTTGGTCTTTTCTGCCGCTTCTTCCCCGGCTACAGCCGCCAAAACGGCAAAGCCGAAATCTATGGTCGCGGCGGCGCTTTTACCGGTAATAATACGCCCGTCCGTTACGGCGTAATCTTCTTGGTAAGAGCCGCCAAAATCGCCGTTCATGGCGGTAAAACAGGTATATTTTTTCCCTTTTAAATAACCGGCGCGGCCTAAAATAGTGGGCCCGGCGCAAATGGCGCAGAGATAGCGGCCCGTATCGTCAAAATCCCGCAGCAATTGTTGCACTTCTGCACTGGCTTCCAGCTCTTTCCACTGCGGGCCGCCGGGCAAAATCAGCGCGGCATAATGTTCGTCTGTAAACGCCGCCAGCGGTTTTAACGCGCAGCAGGTCAGCCCAAAGCGGCCGGTGGCTTTCTCTCCGCGCAAGCTGTATACGTCCACGTCCAGCCCGCCGCGGCGCAAAATGGCGTAGGTGCCCACGGCTTCTATTTCTTCAAATCCGTCTGTTACAATCATGCATACTTTCATACTATTCTTCTCCTTCCGTGCGGGGTTCGTAGGGTTCAAACTGTCCGGCAAAAAGTATGTCTTCCACAATGCGTGCGCAGTCTGCCACGCAGCCGCGGCAGGAGCGCAGGCGGTCGGTTTTCCCGTCCGTGCCGCGCAAAGTAGCGCAGGAACAGGTGCCGTTCCAAAGTTCAAATTTCTCTGTGAGGGAGCGCCCCAAATCAAAGGTGGCAAATTTGGAGGCGGGTTTTTGCATGTTGGCGTCGCTGTTTTTGAGGCCTGCCAACATCAGCATGGCACAGACAGAGCCGCAGGTTTCGTATCGTTTGGCCATGCCCAAGCCAAACGCTTCTATGGCGCGGAAAGCGGTCTTTTCGTCTATATTCAGCAAATCACAATAGGTACAGGCCACAGCTTGAGCGCAGTTGTAGCCGTTTTTATGGCGTTCTTTGGCGTCTTTGACTCTAGATTTCATCATTGTTATCTCCTTACTATGTAAAAACAGGCCGTATTTTTACGGCGTTGGACGTTTGTGTTCTGCTGCCCGGCTTTGCCGGAGGCGGGGGCCCACACACAACGCTCTTGCATTTTTGAGCCCTTTCCTGTCCCGGGTTTGCCGGGAGAAGGGCTCCATACACAGTACTGTTACATGTTTGAGCCCGTTCCTGGCCCATGCTTTACGGGTGCGTGCCCTAAAAGGGCAGTGTTCTTGGCCCGGTTATTGGGCAGCGGCCTGCGGCAAGCGGCGTTTGGCGCTGATAATCAGCCATGCCAGCAGCGGGTACATGCATAAGAGCCCTACTTTTAACTGCAATAACTGCCACGGGGTAAAACTTTTTGCTGCCAGCCATACACAGGCCGCTATGGCGGCTGTTAAAAACAATAAAAGCCCCAGCCGGATATATTGGTACGGCAGGGTATATACTTTCTGCGTGAAGGCGAACAGACAGCCCGCCATTACCGCATAGCTGCAGGCCACGGCCCAGCCTGCACCTATAATCCCCACGCGGGGCACCAGCGTCAGGTTGACGGCGATGCTGGTGGCGGCCCCTGCCAGTGTAATCCACATCAGCACGCGGGTGCGTTTGGTCATAACGGGCCCGACCATAAAATTAATATACAGTCCATAAAAAAAGTAACCGGTTAATACGAGTGGTATGACGGAAAGCCCGCCCCAGTATTGCGGCGCAATTAAGTGAAAAGAGCCAAAGATATTGCTGCGGATAATATCGGGCATTAACAGCGAAAGCCCCAACAGTACCCACGCCGCAAACGCGGTAAAGAAAGTCAGCACGCGTGCAAACAGCGCTTTGGCGTCCGGGTCTTTGGCGTGGGAGAGGAAAAAGGGTCTCCACGCTTGGTCAAACATAGACACAATAAGCATCATAAAAACGCCGATTTTAAAATTGGCCTGGTAAATACCTACTTCGGAAAGCCCCACCAGCTGCACCAAAATCGGCTTGTCTATCACGCTGACTAGCAAACTGGCCAGCCCGGCGGGTACAAAAGGCCAGGCAAATTTGAGCATTTGTTTTTGCAGGGCCGGATTAAAGCGGCAGGGCTTGCCTTTGATTTCTTCCCACACCACCGGAGAAAGCAGCAACAGCGACGCCAGCGAGCCCAAAATATTAGCCCAAAAAATAGATTCCACGCCCCATTTCAGCACGGCGATAAACAGCACATTTCCCAGTACATTGACTATAATAGACGCTGTCCGCACGCCCGCAAAATACCATGCCCGCCGCTGCAGGCGCAGCTTGGTAAACGGAATCATATTGAGCATATCCAAAAACAAAATAACTACCGCCAAATGAATTAAACGGACGTTTTCCGCCCCAATACCGGCCACGTAGGCAAGCGGTTTGGAAAAAATATACATCAGTACTGCCAGCCCCAGCCCGTAAAACAACAGACCGTAAAAACAATGCTGAAAAACTTCTTTTTTATTTTCGGCTTCGCTGGCAAAACGCAGATAGCTTTGATCCATACCAAACAGAAACACCACGCTCAATAAAGCCACCAACGCAAACACAGACGCCACAATGCCGTAATCGGCCGTGGCCAAATAATAGGTGTAAAACGGCACCAGACAAAAATTGAGCAGGCGCGCCACTACGGTAGACGTGCCATAAACCAGTGTTTCTTTGCCCAGGCGGATAATGTCTTGTTTCATAACTTAAAAAAGCCCCGCAGGCCCGGCCTGCGGGGCGCTTGTTTTACAGTTTGGGTAAAATAGCTTCCAGCAAATCTTTAAATTTTCCTTCAATTTTTTTCGTTTCGCTGATTGTCTGCGCATGCGAAAGCGGAATTTTGGAAATGCCGCAGGCCATATTGCTCACCCACGCCAGCCCCAGCACTGCAATACCGCATTGGCGCGCCACCAGCACTTCCGGCACTACACTCATGCCCACCACCGTGGCGCCCAGCGTTTTGAAGGCACGGATTTCCGCCGGGGTTTCAAAGTTTGGCCCGGTAGTGGCTAAATACGCTCCTTCTTTGGCGCTGATTTTGAGCTTTTTGCAGGCGTCCGTGGCCACTTTGCGCATTTTCTTGTCATACGCTTCCGACAAATCAAAGAACATCGGGCCAAAAGCCGGGTCGTGATTGCCAATCAGCGGGTTGTTGCACATAAAATTGATATGGTCATTGAGCACGCACAGGGCGCCGGGTTTGAGTTTTAAGTCTAAAGAGCCCACCGCGGCGGAAACGATTAATTTCTGCACGCCCAGCATAAACATAGTGCGCACGGACACTGCCAAATCTTTCATGGGGTGCCCTTCGTAGTAGTGGAAGCGGCCCTGCATAATCATCAGCTTCTTGCCTTTGTAGGTGCCCAAAATCAGGTTGCCGCTGTGCCCCGGCACGGTGCTGCGCAAAAAGCCGGGAATATCGGCATAAGAAATAACAATTTTTTTCTCCAGCGGCGGAATGGATCCCGCCAGCCCCGAACCGGTAATTAAAGCGATTTCGGGTTTGAAATTTTTCGTCTTTTTGTTGATGAAAGCGACGGCTTTTTTGACTTGCTGTAGTTGGGTCATACGGCCTCCGTAATCATAAAGTGCCCCGCCGGGGGGAAAAAGCATTGGGTATATGTGTAATCTCTCCCGCCAGCAGACATACAACATCAAATCTTATACTATCAAATTTCGGCGTGTTTTCCTTGATGTAGCATTCGGCCACCAGCGTGATTTTGCGCTGTTTGGCCCCGGTTACCGCTGCCAGCGGCCCGCCAAACGCGCCGCTGGCGCGTTTTTTCACCTCGGCAAAAACCAGCGTCTTGCCCTCTAAAGCCACAATGTCTATTTCCCCGCAGGGCTTGCGGTAGTTGCGTGCTAGAATGGTCATGCCTTGTTTTTTTAAATAATTACAGGCCGCTTCCTCGCCCAGCGCACCGCTTTGGCAGGTGTTCACGGGAAAAGGGTAGGTTTGAAAAATCGGCGTATGGGGGCAAAGGTTTTGCGGTGCTGGGGGCAGGGGCCCAGTTTTTCCACGGCGGCGAGGTGCTTGGGAGTGCCGTATCCTTTGTGCCCGGCAAAGCCATAGCCGGGATATAGCTTATCCAAAATGTCCATATACCGGTCACGAAATACTTTGGCAATAATACTGGCGGCGGCTATATTGAGTGATTTGGCATCACCGTCTATAACAGCATACTGACGCAGCGGAAATTTGGCAATTGTATGCGGGCCGTCCACCAGGGCCACCGCACCGGGGATTGTGTAAAATTTTTGGCAGGCGCGGCGCATGGCCAAAAAAGTGGCCTGCAGGATATTGTAGCGGTCTATTTCCGCGGCGGAAGCAAAACCCACGCCGTATAAAACGCCTATTTTATTAATGCGTTCAAAAATTTCTTCCCGTTTTTTGTGGGTCAGTTTTTTGCTGTCATTGACGTCTTCAAAGTAGGAATAGAGGTTGGAATCAATATAACACGCACTCGCCACCACCGGGCCGGCCAGCGGCCCGCGCCCTGCTTCGTCTACGCCAAAGAGCAAGGCAGTTTCCAGTTGCAGGGCTTTTTGTTTGTCAAAATCCTGTAGCGGGGTTTTCATGCGTGTATCCTTTTTGTTATTGTAGCATTTCCCCGAGTGAAAAACACATAAAAATATGATTTTTATTTCAAAAGTGCAAAACGGAACAGGTGGGGCCTGCTGCGTAAAGACGGATACAAAAAAGCCCCGCCAAAATAGCGGGGCTTGCGGCTGAAAAGTGGTTTATTTCTCTACTTTAATGCCTTTGAACGCCCGGTACAAAACCGCTAGCAGCCCAAAAAGCACATAGGCCGACATCACGATAAAAATAACGTCCTGCGGGTATCGCACCAAAAGCACCACCAGCACCACCAGCAGCAACATAAACCAAACGCTCATTTTCTTTTCCCGTTTGGCTTTAAACGCCGCATACGGCACCGTAGACACCATCAAAAGCGCCATGCCAATCATGGCAATAGCGACAAAATTGTACAGGTGGGGCAGATACATCTGCATAATGCGCAAATTATGCCCGCCCATATTGCTTTCCATAATACTGTAGGAAATGGCAAACGAGGCCAAAATAGCCGCCGGGGCCGGTACAGGCAGCCCAGAGAAATATTTTTTAGACCCTGCTCCCGCATAGGCCATGGCGTTAAATTTGGCCAGGCGCAGCACGCCAAAGCAGGCATACACGCAGGCAATCGGTGCCCCCCACAGCGGATACTGCTGCAGTACCATAAAGTACATCAAAAGCGCCGGTGCCGTGCAGAAAGAAACCGCATCTGCCAGCGAATCCATCTCTATACCAAAGTTGCTTTCCGTACCCAGCATGCGGGCTACGCGTCCGTCAAATAAGTCAAATACGGCGGCAATCAAAATCAGCCAACCAGCTTTGCCAAAGTTGCCGTGGCTGGCTGCCAGAATAGAGAAAAATCCACACGCTAAATTACCCAGCGTAAAAAGTGACGGGGCCGCCGCCGCGCCGGTTCTTTTTAATTTTTCTACGTTTGTAGGATGACTGTTTTCTTCGTTCATATTCTCGTCCTAAAATAAAAAAACGGCGCTATGAGCGCCGTTGGTAAAGGTACTTATTTCCACAAAGCCAGCACGGTATTGCCGCCCTGTACTTTTTGGCCTTCTTTGACCATGACGCGCACCGCGTTTTTGGGCAAATACACGGCCACCTGGCTGCCAAAACGGACTAAACCGATTAACTGACCGGCTTTGAGCTCTTGGCCCGGTTTGACCCAGCATTCAATGCGCCGCGCAATCGCGCCGGTAATTTGCTCCACGTGGGCGAAGCGGTCGCTGTTGGGACGGTAAATTTGGATTAAATTGCGTTCGTTTCTGGCTGCGGCGTCTGGGTTGTTGGCAAAGAGAAATTCCCCTTTGTGGTAGAAAATTTCACCCACGACCCCATTTACGGTAGAGCGCTGGATGTGCACGTCAAAAATAGAGAGGAAAATGCGCACAACTACGGAGTTGGGGTCGTCTTCTGTTTGAATGCTTAATACCGTGCCGTCTGCCGGACAGGCGATTTCATCGTCAGCAAAAGCCACGTCCCTTCTGGGATTGCGGAAAAAGAATGCACAGAAACAAGCCACCACCAAGAACAGCGCTCCCAACGTGCGAAAACCGAAAAGCAGGAAAAACACCGCAATCAATAATGCGATGGAAAAGAACCGCAGCCCAATGGGCAACACGGTAAAAACCCAGCCAAAACATTTGGTCAGCGTCCGCTGCAAATCCTCTAACATAAAACCCCTTGTGCCGGTGTTTTATTACCGGTCTTTATGAAATGGGCAGGGGGGGACTCGAACCCCCACGGTCTTGCGACCAACAGATTTTAAGTCTGTCGCGTCTACCATTCCGCCACCAGCCCTTTTCTTTATTTTAACAAAAAAAGACGTTTCCCGCACGGGTTGACAGAGACAGCGGGAAAAGAGCGCTCAATCCCGCCTGTTGACGCTTCCTATGGGGCGGCTTTTCCGTGCAGGGGGGAATAAGGCCAAACTCCAGAGGAGTATCGTTTTTGGCCGGGCGGGGTTTCCCG
Source organism: uncultured bacterium (assembly GCA_949291365.1). Classification (GTDB taxonomy): domain Bacteria; phylum Elusimicrobiota; class Elusimicrobia; order Elusimicrobiales; family Elusimicrobiaceae; genus Avelusimicrobium. Next base: position 65,336 of record CASEVJ010000010.1, on the reverse strand, counting down.
TATGGGCAAAACGCTTGCCGTTTCTTTTAGTCGCGGCTGGAGAGAGTTAAACTGCGGTAAAATTTTTGGCAGAACAAAGTTTTAACGCCGATAGATTTTAGGCGGCCCTGCAAATCCCTGTCGGAAGTGACGGCAATAACGCGCCGGCCGCTTTGGCTGAAAAAATCGGCTTCCTGGAAAATATAGTCGTCAGCGGTGCTGTCTTCGGAAAAGACGATATGCACCCCCGCGCGATACAGCGGGCCGACGGAGCGGTAGGTGCCGTCAAACACGACGCGGTATTCGTGCATGGCGTATTTTTCATCTAGGGAGACCTGCTCCAAAAAATCCAAAAATTCCGCTGTTACTTCTTCTTCCGTGCGGGCAAACTGCCACAAAAAGCTGCGCACTAAATTCAGCCCGTCAATCAGATAAATAGTTGGTTTTGTGGTTACATACATATTGTGTAAGGCGGCGTATTGTGCCGCAGGCGTAAAATTGCTATAAGAAAATGATACAATATAATACCCTTTTCCGGCAGGGCCGGAAGATTCTTTGACAATTTCCGTATTTACGGGGGTGTAATAGATTCGACGGGTATCTGTTACGGCTCGGGAGCAGGTATTGGTTGGCCAGGCCAATTCAAATAGGGCTGCAAAAATAACTAACGACAATCAAGTCGCTTGGGCTAACGCTTAGTCCACTGCCGTCTCTGTGCTTTTCACACGCGGGGGCAGGGCAGTCATTATGTGAAATGCCGTGCAGCGGGCGCGTTTCGTCTTGCTGTGCGTAAGACCAACGGAACAAATTATACGGGTGCCGCCGTGCGCTTACCGTATGATTAACCAAGCGCGGCTAAACCTGTAGGGCCTGAACTGTTAGGATGTTCGGACGGGGGTGCGAATCCCCCCACCTCCACTTTTTATTTCCCGCGCAGGTTTGCGCAGGGGGCATACACGAGCCCATGCACACAGCCGCTTTTGCGGCGCGTGGCGGCGGAAATTGCGTACAGATTTTATTTTTACGGAGGGCTTTTATGGCCGCAGATATTAAGTTTGGCACAGACGGGTGGAGAGGCGTCATCGCTTGGGATTTTACCTATGAAAACGTGCGCCGCATTGCACAGGCACTGGCGGATTATATCAATGAAAACGCCCCTTCGGACGAGGACGGCAAAATGGCTAAAGTGTTTGTGGGGTATGACCGCCGTTTTATGTCCGATTTGTTTGCCGCCGATATTGCCAGTATTCTGCGTTCCAATAAAATAGACGTCACTTTGTCTGACCGGCCTGTACCTACCCCGATGGTCAGCGCGCTGACACTGCGCAAATTTTGGCTGGGCATTATGGTAACCGCCAGCCATAATCCGGCCCAGTATAACGGGGTTAAAGTAAAATGGGCGGGCTGTTCGGCTCCGTCGCGCGAAACGCGGGAAATTGAGCAGCTTATAGACGCTAACCCGGTGCTCTTCTTATACGGGCAAAAAGCCGAACAGAAAAACCTGACCGATTTGTACCAGAAATCATTAGCTGGGACGGTCAATCTGAAAAAAATCGCCGCGCTGAAGGGGACAATTGTGGCTGATTATATGTATGGGGTAACATCCGGCTGGCTGAAAAAACTGCTTCCCTCTGCCAAAATAGTGGCGTTGCATGAAGAGCATGACCCCACCTTCCGCGGGCTGCAGCCAGACCCGTCTTTGAAAAATCTGACGGAACTGAAAAAGACCGTATTGGCAAAAAAGGCCCTGGCGGGATTTGCCTTTGACGGAGACGGAGACCGCTTTGGCTTGGTGGATGAGAAAGGCAACTATGTCACGCCTTGCTTGCTGGCGGGAATTTTGCTGAACCATTTGGTCAAGACCAAAAAACTACAAGGAAAAGTAGTGCAGACCCTGTCCATGGGCTATTTGCCCAAACGTATTGCGCGCAAGCAGGGATTGGCGTATGAAGAAGTGCCGGTCGGTTTTAAAAATGTAGCCGAACGTATGGCTTTGGAAGAAGTGGCTTTTGGCGTGGAAGAAGCCGGCGGCTATGCCTGGAAAGGCGGACCGACAGACCGTGACGGACTGGCGGTGGCGTTGGCCTGTTTGGAAATTATGGCCGTGACAAAAAAGAAAATTTCGGAACTATGCGATGAAGTGTGCAAAGAATACGGTGCTTCGGTGTATTTACGCCGGGATTTGCCTGCCGCCAAGCCGATAGACAAGGCCTCTTTTGTGGAGAAACTACGCAAAAAACTGCCTAAAAAAATAAGCGCGTTCAAAGTGGCTGATGTGTCTGCGGCGGACGGATTGAAAATTTATTTTGAGAATGACGAATGGCTGTTAATGCGCCCCTCCGGCACGGAGCCGTTGGTGCGGATATATGCGGAAACAGCCACAAAGAAAGATACACAGCTGTTGTTGGATTTTGGCGAGAAGTTGGTCGTACAATATATTAAGTAGGGGAGATTATGTTAAAAATTGCATTGGTGGACGATTCGGTTATTTTGCGCTCTGCCATAAAAAATGTGTTGGAATCGTCAGGGTTTGAGATTGTGCTGGAAGCGGGCAGCTCTAAAGAGCTTTTTGAAAAATTGGAAAAAATTACGCCTTCTTTGATTTTGCTGGACGTGTTTTTCCCAACGGAGAACGGACTGGATATGCTGGCCCGCGTCAAGAAACAATATCCCCAGCTTAAAGTGCTGATGGTAACCGGGCTGAAACAGGAAACCATTGCCGAGGAAGCCAAACGTCTGGGGGCGGACGGTATTTTGTATAAGCCCTTTGATACCGATGATTTGCTCAACGCTGTAAAACAAGTGGGATTATAGTTCGTATCTGTTTTTTCAAAAGCCCCGGGCCAGTGCCCGGGGCTTTTGTTGTGCATAAATGGCTCTGTACTGGCTGGAGAATATGTATAATAACTCTCCTGCCAATTTCGGGCGTGCGCCCGGGGAATGATATGGGAAACCTCTCCCCAAAAGAAACGTCCTGATAAATATTTTTGCAGCGTGTTGAAATCAAACAGCGTGCTAAAATTAAACACAGTGTGTGCGGAGTTAAAAATAAAATCCTGATTGCCGCTAGAGGAGTTTTAGTGCATATAAAAACCCCCGGCTGGGCCGGGGGTTAATAGTTTGTGTTCTGTCTATTTAATCTTATAGAACTTGGCAATAATATCCCACGCTTCCTGTGCCGTATCTACAATATAGCAGGTGCGGGCTTCGTCATTGTCAATGACGCCGTAAGAAGCCAGCGCCTTGAAATTAACAACGGAGTTCCAAAATTCCTTGCCGATTAAAATGATGGGGATTTCCTCTTTTTTGCCGGTTTTGACCAACGTCAAAATTTCAAACAGTTCGTCAAAGGTGCCAAACCCGCCCGGAAATACCACAAACGCACGCGAGCGCATGACCAAATGCAGCTTGCGTATGGCAAAATAATGGAATAAGAACGCCAGATTTTTGGTGATATACGGATTAGGGTGCTGTTCATGCGGCAGGGTGATGTTAAAGCCCACGCTTTTGCCGCCGTTTTCAAAGGCGCCGCGGTTGGCCGCTTCCATCAGCCCCGGGCCGCCGCCGGTAACTACGGCAAAGCGGTTTTTGCCTTTTTTAACGACCAGCTTGGCAAATTCCCGTCCCACTTCATAATATTTGGAAAGGGAGAGCAACCCTTGGGCTTCGCTAAGTCGTTCCTGCAGGGCTTTGCTTTTAGGTTTTTGGGCCAAAGCTTTTTGGGCGGCTTCTACGGCGGCTTTGGCTTCCTTTTGCGGTTTTACGCGCGCCGAGCCAAAGCAAACAATGCTTTGCGTAATATTAAGGGCTTGCAAATACAGCTCCGGTTTCATGACCTCCAGCTCAATGCGTACCGGACGCATGACGGGCTTGTTTAACAATTCAATATCTTCATAGGCCCGGATATAAGAGTCCTCATGTTCAATGCTGGCTGTAGCTTCTTTTTTCGTGTTCTTTTTCATGGGTTATTTGCTCCACTGCAGGATTTGTTCTGCGATTTTTTGGGCTGTCAGCCCCAGCTGTTCGTAAAGCTGGGCGGACTTTCCATGTTCCACAAATTCATCGGGCAACCCTAAACGCAGCAGGCGGAAGGGTTTGTCCTGACTGGTCAGATACTCCGCCACGGCCGACCCAAAGCCGCCGCACAGGGCATTGTCTTCCACGGTCACAACAGCCGGGGAATTTTTAAGGGCCTGGGCCAGTATTTCCGTATCCAGCGGCTTAACAAAACGCGCATTAATCACAGCGGCATTAATGCCTTTTTCTTTTAATATTTCGGCCGCTTCCAAGGCCGGGTGAACGCGGTTGCCGATGGCTATTATAGTTACATCTTTTCCTTTTTTTAGCCATACGCCTTTGCCAATAGGGAATGTTTTAAGTTCTTTGTCTACCTCTACATTAAACCCGGCTCCGCGGGGATAGCGCAGTACAAAGGGTTTGTTGCTTTCCAGCGCGGTTTTAAGCAGGTGGCCCAATTCGTTTTCATCAGCCGGTGCGGCGATAATCAGGTTGGGCGTACTGCGCAGAAAACTTAAATCAAAAGCGCCGTGATGGGTGGGGCCGTCTTCTCCCACCAGCCCGGCTCTGTCCAAGGCAAACACCACCGGCAGGTTTTGCAGGGCAATGTCATGCACAATTTGGTCGTAACAGCGTTGAGCAAAAGAAGAATAGACTGCGACAACTGGTTTTAACCCTTCTGCAGCCATCCCGGCGGCAAACGTAGCGGCGTGCTCTTCGGCAATGCCCACGTCAAAAAAGCGCTGAGGGAACGTGTGGCGGAATTCGTCCAGCCCGGTACCTTCAGGCATGGCGGCGGTGATGGCGTTAATTTTTTTGTCGGCTTTGGCCAGCTTGACCAATGCATCTGAAAAAGCTTTGGTAAAGGTAATGCAGTTGCTTTTGCCAATCGTGTCGCCGGTGTCTGCGTCAAACATGCCAATACCGTGGAATTTAGTCGGTTTCTCTTCGGCGGGGGCATAGCCCTTGCCTTTTTTGGTCACTACATGCAACAAAACGGGGCCTTTTACTTTTTTGACGTTTTCCAGCACGTCCACCATGGCGTTTATGTCGTTGCCGTTTACGGGGCCGAAATAGCGGAAGCCCATTTCTTCAAAAATCGTGCCAGGAAATAAAATGGAACGTGCCTTTTTAGCCAGTTTGGCGGCATTATTGCCGACCTCGTCAAAACGTTTTAAAAAATTGGCCGCCTTTTCTTCCGCCAGCTGTACGTATTTTCTGGTTAACAGTTTAGTTAAAAACTGACCCAATGCGCCGACACGTTTAGAAATGAACATCTGGTTGTCATTTAAGATGACCAGCATATCGGTAGCCAGCAGGCCGGCATTTTGCATGGCTTCATAAGCCATGCCGCCCGTTAGGGCGCCGTCTGCCACCAAGGCGATGACTTTGGCGTCGGAGTTTTTCTGATCGCGTGCAATCGCCATGCCTAGCGCCGCCGATAAGGCCGTGCTGGCGTGTCCCACGCCAAATTCGTCATATTTGCTTTCGCTGCGTTTGGGAAACCCACTCAATCCCCCTTTGGTGCGAATGGTGTGGAATTTGCTTTGCCGCCCGGTAAGCAACTTATGCGCATAGGCCTGGTGACCGGTATCAAATACCAGTTTATCCTTGGGAGTATCAAATACATAATGCAGAGCGGTAATAATTTCTACTGCGCCTAAACTGGAGCCCAAATGGCCGCCGTTTTTGCTGGTAGTTTTGATAATTTCTTCCCGGATTTCCTGGCATAGCTGCGGCAACAGCTCGCGCTTAATGTTGCGTAAATCAGCGGGGGTTTTAACGGTGGGCAATACTTTCATGAAAACTCCTTAATAGGTACGGGTCTTGAAAAATTCAGCCATGGCATAAAGCGGGGCCAGGTTTTTGCGTTTAATATTTTTGAGCAAATCCAACGATTTTTGTGCTTTGGCAATTAGCAGTTGGGCGTGTTTTCGGCTGCCTTCCAAGCCAAACAAACTGACAAAAGTCAGTTTTCCGTTTTCGGTGTCGCTGTTGGATTTGCCCAACTGGGCCGCAGAGGACGTAACGTCTAAAATATCGTCCACGATTTGAAACACCAGCCCAATACATTCGGCGTATTTCTGTATATGTTTTAAATCCGCCCCTTTTGCTCCGGCCAATAAAGCCCCCGTTTCCACACTGGCACAGATAAGAGCGCCTGTTTTGTTGGCGTGGATATAGCGCAGCACATTTTCCGGCGTGGTCTCTTTGACGGAGGGGGGCAGCAGAAAATAATGCAAGCTCTTGTCTGATAGTTTTTTGGAAGATTTTTTAATTTTTTCCGCCCGCACGCTGGACGCGTCCTGCGTGCCCATGCCTTCGGCGTATACGTCTGCGGTTTGACCGCCTACCATGCCGGACGCCCCGGCGCGATGGGCAAAATTCTGCAGGGCAGCCAGGGTGTTTTCGGCGCCGATGGATTTAACTTTGCCGTTTTGGGCAAACACTTCAAACACATAAGTCAGCAGCGCGTCTCCTGCCAGCAGGGCCAAATCTTCGCCAAATACTTTATGATTGGTGGGCTTACCCCGGCGCAAATCGTCATTGTCCATACAGGGCAAATCATCGTGAATTAAAGAATAGGTGTGCAGCATTTCCAGCGCGCAGGCCGCGGGCATGACATCGGCGGCTTTTTTGCCAAATGCTTCGGCGGTGGCCATGGCCAGTATGGGGCGCACACGCTTTCCGCCGGCCTGGAGCGAATAATCCATGGCGTCGGTTAGAATTTTAGGTGCGTTGGGAATTTTGGCTGTAAATTTAGCAAGGTTTTTTTCCACCAGTTTGGCACGCTGTTTTAGGTACGCGTTAAAATCCAGTGTTTGATTTTTTTGTGCGGCACGGACAGATTTGGTCATAACCACCTCTAAAAGGGTATTTATTTTATTATACATAATGCCCGCCGTTTGCGGCAGAGTGGCATGCGGGCGGTATGTATTCTTGACTGGTGCCACAATGCGCCGGACGGGCCGGTTTTAGAAAAGATATAATAACACTATGGTAAAACTTAACAGGCCGCATATCGGCATTTTTGGCAGAATGAACGCGGGCAAAAGCTCGCTGGTCAATGTATTAACCGGGCAGGATACGGCGGTGGTGGCTGCTGTGCCGGGCACGACCACAGACCCTGTGCGCAAAATCATGGAGATTTTGGACGTCGGGCCCGTGACGCTTATTGATACGGCAGGACTGGACGATACATCACAGCTGGGGCCGCAGCGCATTGCCAAAACCCGGGAAGTTTTAGACCAAGTCAATTTAGCCATCATCGTTTTTACCGCAGAGATTTCCTCATACGAAAAAGAATTAGCCGCACTGTGCCGCGCCAAAAAAGTGCCGTTTTTCTTTGTGCAGAACAAAACCGATTTATATCCTGCCTCCGCCGCTGAATGGGACGGGGTAGAGGTGGTGGCTTTTTCCTGCGTAAAAAAAGAAAATAAACCGCTATTGGAAGCCATTAAACGCTATTTACCGGTCAATGCCTATGCGCACGATGATATTTTTGGCGGTTTTGTGAAAGAAAAGGATGAGGTGGTACTGGTCATCCCCATAGACGCTTCCGCGCCGGAAGGCCGCCTGATTTTGCCGCAGGTGCAGACCCTGCGCGGACTATTGGACGGCCGCGCCGTGGGCATTTGTTTGCAGCCGCCGCAGCTGCCCGGGTGGCTGGCCAAACATACGCCTAAATTGGTGGTAACGGACTCCCAGGCGTTTAAATATGTCAGTTCCGTGGTGCCGGCTGACGTGGCGCTGACCAGTTTCAGCATTTTGTTTTCCCGGCTGAAAGGAGATTTTGATTTGTTTTTGCAAAGTACCCCGAAAATTGACGATTTGCAAGAGGGAGACAAGGTACTTATTTTAGAGTCCTGCTCCCACAGCGTCAATAAGTGTGATGATATCGGACGGGTAAAAATCCCGGCGTGGCTGCAAAAAAAGACTGGCAAAAAACTGCAATTTGAGGTTATAGCCAGTTTAGACCCGCTGCCGCAAAATTTGTCTGCGTACAAACTGGCGGTGCAATGCGGCGGCTGCATGGTGACGCGTGCGCAAATATTATCGCGCGTGCATCGGCTGGCGGAAGCCGGGGTAGCGGTGAGCAACTACGGCATGACGATTGCCTGGTGCAGCGATATTTTTGAGCGGGTAACGGAAATTTTCAGCCGTCACTAATTCCCAGCCCTGCTTGACAAGATTTTTTTGCACCGTATACTATAAATGACAGGAGAATATATGAAATACCTTTTATTATTCGTTTTGATGGGGAGCGTGCCTGCCGCCGCGGCCCCGGTTACTACGGCCCCGGTCACGCGTCCGACCACGTCGGCTCCGGTGGTCTATCCTACCACGGCGGCCCCGGTCACCCATCCGACCACGACCGCCACTGTGACGCGTCCGGCTACTACTGCCGTCGCGACTCGTCCAACCACGACTGCTACCGTGACGCACCCGACTACAACTGCTGTTGTTACCCGTCCCACCACTTCCGTGGCGGTCACACGTCCGACTACGACTGCAACTGTTACGCGCCCCACCACGTCGGTTACGGTGAAACGACCGGGGGAGAAAGGGCTTTCTTATGTGCCGTCTTTTTCGGCTTCTTCCAGTAAGCCGGCCACAGCAGCCAAGACGGCTACCGCCAGCAGTTCCGCTTCTTCCGGAAGCTATACCCCTTCTTATAAACAAGCCAAAGACCTTTCCGCTACGGCGGCGAAAAATATTACCGCCACCGCCGCTGCAGAGGCCGCCGGGCTGGGCATAACAGATCCCAACGCTTCCCAGAAAGAAGCCGATGCCCGCTCTACCCAGGTCAGCAAGGCCATGAGCAGCCAGGTTTCTACAGAGGACGTTCTGAAAAATACACAACTTCCCGATAATGTGAAATCTGTCTTGTCCAATATGCAGTAATATCAAACATATTCTAAAAGCCGGCCCGCAGACAAACGGGCCGGCTTTTGTTTGCTCAAATTTCCGGCGGGGGGAATTTCCCCAAGAAGTAGCCGCGCTTGTGTTTTGTTTTTGGAACGACCGCATTTACAGAAGATACGGGCTGTTTCCCCGGCCTATAAAAAGAGATGTTTGTCTGGGAGCGGAAATGCCGCCGGCAGAAAATATTTTTGGCCGGAAAAGCGCGGCTTTTGCCGGAGCTGGGGCTTATTTTAGCAGCAGGCAGATATCGTTTGACTGTAGAATATGGCGTTTGTAATCCAGCCGCAGACATATTCCCGCGCCAAGCGCGCCGGGTGCGGTATTCCGTCTGGAAGCATATCCCTGTGCAAGGCGCGCCGGGTGCAATATTTGGAATAGCACCACAAATAAAAACCCCCGCCTTTGAGCGGGGGTTTTGCTGATTGTAAAACTTATTTTACGCGGCCGGCGGAACCGAAAACGTTCTGGTTCTTTTCGGCATACATTTTAATCAGTTCTTCGCGGGCCGGGCCCAGGTATTTGCGCGGGTCAAATTCGCTGGGTTTGGTGGCAAAGATTTTGCGGATGGTAGCGGTCATTACCAGGCGGCCGTCGCTGTCCACATTGATTTTGCACACAGCCATTTTGGCGGCTTTGCGCAGTTGTTCTTCCGGCACGCCGGCGGCGTCTTCAATTTTGCCGCCATATTCGTTGATTTGTTTTACAGCCCACTGCGGTACGCTGGAAGAGCCATGCAATACAATGGGGAAGCCGGGCAGACGTTTGGAAACTTCTTCCAAAATGTCAAAGCGCAGCTCGGGCAGTTTTTCGCCGGGTTTAACTTTGAATTTGTAAGCGCCGTGGCTGGTGCCGATGGAAATAGCCAACGAATCCACGCCGGTGCGTTTTACGAAATCTTCCACTTGGGCCGGGTCGGTGTAGGTGTGGTGTTCGGCGGAAACTTCATCTTCAATACCGGCCAATACGCCCAATTCGCCTTCTACCGTCACATCGTGCTGGTGGGCATAATCCACCACTTTTTTGGTCAAAGCGACGTTTTCTTCATACGGCAGGTGGGAGCCGTCAATCATCACGGAAGAGAAACCGTTGTCAATGCAGTCTTTGCACAATTCAAACGTATCACCGTGGTCAAGGTGCAGGCAGAGCGGGACGGGCTTGCCGATTTCTTTCATCATTTCCACCGCGCCGCGGGCCATCCAGCGCAAGAGGGTGGCGTTGGCATATTTGCGGGCGCCGCTGGATACTTGCAAAATTACCGGAGAACCGGTCTGCACGCAGGCGGTTACGATGGCCTGCAGCTGTTCCATGTTGTTGAAGTTATAAGCCGGTATGGCGTATCCGCCGGCCATAGCGTCTTTGAACATCTCTCTGGTGTTAACCAGACCCAACTCTTTGTAAGACACGGTCATAAAACGTCCTCCTAAAAAATATACTTATCACCAGTATTCTACAATTTTTCCGCGCGTGCGGTCAGCCCAACTTATGGCCAAAAGGCATTTGGGCAAGGCCCTAATGCCGCTAAACGCTTGCCAAAAAGGGGGTTTGTGAGTATAATGTAATATACATTACGCGCGTGTACGAGGAGATACATGGATTTTGCCAACCTACAAAAACTAACGCAATTAGACGGTGTTTCCGGCAGAGAAGAGGCCGTCCGTCATGAAATTGCCCGCCAACTGCAAGATTTGGGCCTCCCGGCCCGTACCGACGCTTTAGGCAATTTGATTTCTTTTAAACCGGGCTCCAGCCCGCGCCAAATTATTTTATGTGCGCACATGGACGAAGTGGGGCTGATGGTAAAATACATCTCCCCAGAAGGGTTTTTGTCCTTTGTGACCGTGGGGGGCATAGACCCGCGCACACTGCTGGCCCAACGGGTCACCGTACATACGGCCGGCGGGCCGCTCAAAGGGGTCATCGGCACTAAGCCGGCCCATATCACCCAGGAAGCCGAGCGCGGCAAAGCCGTGCCGCTGCATGATTTGTTTATTGACGTGGGGCTCACGGGCGAGCAGGCCGCGGCGCAGGTGGCGCTGGGGGATTTTGTAACCTTGGAGCGGGAATTTATACCGCTGGGGGAAGAGCGTTTTTGTTCCAAAGCATTTGACGACCGGGCCGGTTGTTTTTGTCTGTTGGAGGCGTTAAAACAGGTAAAAAACCCGGTATACGGGGTGCATATCGTATTTTCCGCACAGGAAGAAGTGGGACTGCGCGGTGCCAGCGTGGCGGCCTTTGGTTTGGAAGCAGATGCGGCGCTGGCCATTGATGCTACGGGCGCGGCCGATATCCCGCTTTGCCGTCCGCAGGATTATATTACCCGGCTGGGCGGCGGGGTGGCTATCAGCGCCATAGATGCGGCTACTATTACGCCGCAGTGGCTGTTTGGCGCGCTGACCGATTTGTGTGCGCAGCAAAATATACGTCATCAGGTGCGCATTGCCCCGCGCGGCGGAAATGACGCCGGAGCCATTCACCGTTCCCGCACGGGGATTGCCTCCTGTGCGCTGTCTATTCCTACGCGCAATATCCATTCCAATGTGGAAGTGGTGGATAAAAAGGATTTGCAGGCGGCGGTGGATTTGTTGTGTGCCGTTTTAGAAAAAGGACTAAAAGGACTGAACTGATATGAAAAATACTGCTTTTGAGTTGTCTTCCAAACGTTCCGTATATGTAACTGTTACCGATTATTTGCAGGATCCAAAATACCGTCTGCCCCAAGAGCAGAAAGAACAGCTGGAGAAGCTGGACGTTATGTACCGCGCGTTGGTGGCGGTTTTGTATAACTTTGTGCCCACTTCCGGCCATCCGGGCGGCAGCATTTCTTCGGGGCGTATTGTGCAAACGCTGTTGTATGAAATGATGGCCTATGAGCTGGCCGCCCCGCACCGGCTGGACGCGGATATTATTTCCTATGCCGCCGGACATAAAGCGTTGGGGCTGTATGCATTGTGGGCGCTGCGCAATGAATGTGCGCGTATTGCGCGTCCGGATTTGTTGGCCCGCAAAGAGCAAGACCAGCTGCGGCTGGAAGATTTGCTGGGGTTCCGGCATAACAAAGTACAGGGCACGCCGCTGTTTAAACAATTTCACATTAAAGCGCTGGGCGGACATCCGGAGCCGGTGGTGCCGTTTGTGCGTACCAGCACAGGGGCCAGCGGCGTGGGGGACGCCTCTGCTATAGGGTTGGCGCTGGCGGCGGCGGATACATACGGAGCCAACTGCCCAGTGGTCAATATTGTGGAAGGGGAAGGCGGCCTTTCTGCCGGGCGCGTGAGCGAGGCGCTGGCGGCGGCCTCTACGGCACAGCTGAAAAACGTGGTGTTTCATGTGGATTGGAACGAGGCCTCTATTGAAAGCGACCGCGTAACCAATGACGGACAAAATCCCGGCGATTATGTGCAGTGGACGCCGGCAGAATTGTTCCGCATACATGACTTTAATGTTATTTTTGTACCCAACGGGCATGACTTTGACCAAATTTATGCCGCCCAAAAGCTGGCGCAGGATTTAGCTGCACACCAGCCCACCGCTATCGTATACCGCACGGTTAAAGGGTGGAAATACGGCATAGAAGGCCGCGCCTCACACGGGGCGGGACATAAATTTTGCTCGCCGGAGTTTTACGGCGCTTTGGCCGAGGCGGAAAAAGTTTTCGGCGTAACGTTTCCGCGGTTTGAAGGAGAAAAAACACCTGAAAATATAGAGAAAAATTATTGGCAGACGTTGCTGACTGTGCGCCAGGCGTTAGAAAAAGAAAAAACCGCAGCCGCTTTTGCCGCCCGTTGTCTGCAGCAACGGGCCGAAAAATTGAAAGCTCTGGGCCGCGCGGTGCGCGAAGGACTGGGGGATGTGCAACAAATTTATACGGCTTTTACCCTGGAAAACGTGCCGGCGGAATTTGCCTTTACCCCCGGTGAAAGCTATACCACCCGCGGGGTGCTGGCCCAGGTGTTGGCTTACCTGAATAAACAAAGCGGCGGCTGTATTCTGACCGGGTCGGCTGATTTGTACGGCTCTACCAATGCCGGCAAAATAGCCAAAGATTTCCCGAAAGGATTTTATAATACCGTGACCAACCCCTTCAGCCGCGAGCTTTCCGCCGGCGGTATTTGCGAAGACGGGCTGGCGGGCATTTGCAGCGGGATTTCTTCGTTTGGCAAACACATTGGCGTATGGTCTTCATACGCGGCGTTTGTGGCGTTTGCCCATGTGGCGGCGCGGTTGCATGCTATTGGCTATCAGGCCGCTAAAGAAGCCGGCGCACAGCCCAATACGCTGGTGCTGTTTAACGGGCATGCGGGGCTGCCCACCGGAGAGGACGGCCCTACCCATGCCGACCCGCAGGCCCTGCAACTGCTGCAGGATAATTTCCCGAAAGGAAGCAGCATTACGCTGACCCCGCTGGAGGTAGATGAAATATGGCCGCTGGTCGTGCGCGCTTTGCAGCTGCGTCCGGCGGTACTAAGCCCGTTCGTGGTGCGCCCGTCTTATAAATGTTTGGACAGAGCGGCCTTGGGGTTAGATCCGGCGCAAAAAGCGGTTCAGGGCGTATATTATTTCAGAAAACCGCAGGGAGAGCCCGACGGCGTAATTTTTGTGCAGGGGGCCGGTGCCGGGCGTATTTTTGCAGAGGGGGTATTGCCGCAGCTGGAGAAAGAAAACGCCAACGTGGCGGTAATTTATGTCACCAGCCGCGAGCTGTTTGAACAGCTCCCTATAGAGCAGCAGGAACAGCTGGTGCCTGCCGCCTGGAAAACCATAGCCACGGCTATTACCGATTTTACGCTTCCCACCATGGATTGCTGGCTGCACAGCGATACAGGCCGCGCCTGTGCGCTCTGGCCACACAAAGGCGGCTTTTTAGGCAGCGGCAGCGCGGAAAAAGTATATGAGGAAGCGGCAATGGACGCAGCCAGCCAGCTGCGCGCCGTCAGAGAATACCTGGCGCTGCGCAAGCAGGGCTCTTGGCGCTAACGATATTAAGGAGAATAACATGGCAGAAGAAAAACCCTACTTAACCGGAAGAACCTATATCTTTAGATTGCCCAAAGGCAAAGATTTGCTGGAGTCGCTGGCGGATTTTTGCCATGACAATCAGGTCAAATGCGGCATAGTCAATGTGATTGGTGCCGTGGAAAATGCCACTATCAGCATTTTTGACCAAGCCAAAAAGAAATACGATAAAAAAGTGATTGCCGAGCCGATGGAAATCGTTTCTCTGACCGGCAACATTAGTATCCAGGATAACCGCCCCTGCGTGCATGCGCATGTCATATTTTCCAATAAAGAATATAACGTGTTTGGCGGGCATTTGCTGCCCGGCACCAAAATCTTTATTGCCGAGGCGTATATCCAGGAGCTGGTGGGCGAACCCAAAGTGCGCCGCATGGACAAAGTGACCAAAGTGGCCTTGTGGGGATAAGGGCTTATTAACGGTGTATCCCGCGTCTTAACCAAGACGCGGGATTTTTTGGGGGAATTGGGCAGAATTGCTACAATAAACTATATGAGAAAGACGGTTTTGTTTTTATTTATTGTCTTATGGGCCGCGCCGGGAGCAAGGGCCTTTTTCCCGTTTTCATTTGGCAAGGAAGAAGTAAAAACAGATTATTCCCAAACCGTATGGGATAGAATCATGCTGGATCAGTCCATTTCCGATATGCGCCGGGGAATGGGGGAAATGTCTATGGCGCGCTATAAAGACGCGTCCAATTCCTTTGCCAAAGCCATCATTAAAAATGCCCAAGACCCGCTGCCGCACCTTTTGTATGGGGCTTCTTTGTACTGGAGCGGCAAGGTGGACGATGCTATGAGCGAATACCGCGAGGCCCTGCGTTTAGACCCGCGCAATGCTATGGGCTACCAGCTTTTAGGCATTGCCTGGGGGTGGAAAGGCGATATTGCCCAGGCACAGGAGAATTTTGAAACCGCCAGCCGTTTAGACCCCAATAAGGCCGATACCCACATGAATTTGGGCTCCACCTATGCGGCCCAAAAAAAGTTTGACAAAGCGCTGGACGAATACCGCCGTGCCGTGGAACTGGCCCCGCGGGAACCTCTTTACCACTACCAGCTGGGCACGCTGTATGATTTTATGGGCCGTGACGACCAGGCCGAAGAAGCGTATAAAAAAGCCCTCAAATTTTTCTATCAGTACGAGGACGCCCAGCTGGCGCTGGCGGCCTTGTATGAAAAGCGGGAAAACTATAAAGACGCGCTGAAGTATTATAAAAAAGCCGTCAAAACCAAACCCGGCGACTATGTGGCCCGCCTGCGCTATGCGTATTTGCTGATGCGTATGGGAGAACAAAATAAAGCGCGGGAAGTGTTGGAAGAAGCATTTTCTATTGTGCAGTTTAAGGCCGACGGGTTGGCCTTAAACGCCGTGTACCGCGCCAGCGGACGGGGCGGGGAAACGTTTCGTAAACAGATTGAAAAATTTAAAGACAATTTGCTTAAAGTGCCCGCTTCCAAAGATGTGAATGTGGAAGTGTCGTTGGATTTTAATCCGCTTTCCCAGCCCCAGCCGCCAAGCGAATCCGACAGCCGCTTTGCCGAGGCCTACGCCTCCCTGCGGGCGCCTTCGCCGTTGACGGCGGGGGCAGAGGCGGCCTCTCCCATGTCTTTTAAGCGCAGTTTTGTATTAAACGCTTCTTCTGTTCAGGAGCGGGAGGCCCAGGTGGAAGAGCTGGTGGCTGAATTGGAACGCGCCGTGAACATCGGGGCAGATAAATATGATGTTAATATGACCTTGCAGGGGCGCACGATGGATTATGCTTCTCCTTCCGCCTTGACGCAGAACCGTACCGCCCCGCCCAAAGCCGTCTACGACCCGCGCATTGTGGGTAATGATATGGGGCTGTGGGTGATGGGCAAAACCTGGGTGCGTTATGTAGATGAAATTGGCATGGATTTAGATGAGCAGGTGGCCCAAACGCCTACGCCTTTGTATCTATCTTTGCAGGGGTTAGCGGGTTTGCTGGCGGGCAATGCTTCGGCGGCGGCGCAAAGTTTTGAACGGGCGCGCGACAAAGCCCCTTCCGACCCGCTTCCGCTGTTGGGGTTGGGAACGGCTTCGGTCATGGCAGATGATGACGCTGCGGCCGTGTCCTATTACAAAGAGGCCCTGGCCAAAGACCCCGGCAACAAAACCGCCAAGCGCAATATCGGCGTGCTGGAGCAGGAATGAGAAAATACGGACAGCATTTTCTAGTCAATGAACGTATCATAGACGCCATTGTGGCCTCCATACCCGCCGCGGCGCAAAACGTGGTGGAGATAGGCCCCGGACGCGGGGCCCTGACGCAGAAACTGCTGGAAAAAAACGTTGTTTCTTTTGCCGCTGTGGAAATAGACCCGCAAATGCGGGATTTCCTGCTGGGGCATTTTCCTGCGTTGCAGGGCAAAGTAATGTTGGCAGATTTTTTGCGTTTTGACCTAGGTACACTGCCGCAGGAGCCCACTTTTTTTGTCAGCAATTTGCCCTATATTGACGCAGCGGATATTTTGGATAAAGTGCTTTCCTGGCCTTATTTTGACGGGGCAGTATTTATGTTTCAAAAGGAGCAGGGCCAGCGTATTTTGGCCCAGCCAGGAGCCGAAGGGTACGGCCCGTTAAGCATTTTGACCCAGCTGCGTGCCCAGCCGCGGCTGTTATTGCGCGTAGGCAAGGCGTGTTTTAACCCGCCTCCTAAAGTGCAGAGCGTGGTGCTGACGTTTAAGCGCAAAGAAAATCCGCTTCCCCCGCCGCAATATGCTTCGTTTGCACGGCTGGTGAAGGCCGCATTTGCCCATAAAAGAAAGACGCTGTATAACTCGCTTATTTTATCCGGCTATGACAAAGAAAAAACGGACAGCGCACTGCGCCAGGCAGATATAATACCCACCGTCCGCGCGGAACAAATTACGCTAGATAAATTTTTACAGCTGCAGACCTTTCTCTATCCGTAAACCCGCCTTTTACGCCCACATCGGCAAAGCGGGTTAACATGGACTGTTTGGCAACAAAAAGTTTCTGATAGGATATTTCGCAACTACCAAGACGCGTGTATTACATACCAAAAAGTGGCCTTGGCTCTGCAGAGGTATAGATTAAACAAGTCCTGCTTTCCATTCCAAAATTTGTTCTTGGGCTACAAAAGCTTTTACCTCGTTTAGATGTAGTCCTTTCACGGCACTCTGCACCAGAAGAGTTTCGTCTGTTTGGTGGGGGGAGTAGTGGCGCCCGGCGTCCAGCAAGGCCTCAAGCGGGGCCAGCCCTACCAGTTCACAGCCGGTGGCTTTATATCCCAGTGCGGCGGCTTCCTGTTGGCAGGCCTGATAAACGGCGTGCAGGGGCGCGGAGTGAAAGTCCGTAATATTGCAGGACACTTGTGCACGGCAGAAATTTTGCATATACCACCCAATGGCTTTTACGCCGGGCATGCCGCCGCCGCTTTGGCGTATTTTGGCGGCAATTATTTTGGCGGGGGCAGGGTCTTGGGTGTTTAAATTGACATTAAACGCAATTAAAATATTTCGCGCCCCAATTACACACGCCCCCGTTTGTACCGCGCGCGGGGTAAGAGAATTCGGCCCAAAATCCGGCGGCAGAGCTTGTAGTTTTTGAGCCAAATTTTCATATTCTCCCCGGCGAATAAAGGCCAGGTTTTGCCGCGGCGGCGCACTGGCTGCGGCTTCATAGAGATAGACGGGAATGCCCAGCTCTTGCCCTATGCGCGCGGCTAATTGGCGCGCCAACACGGCAGTTTGCGCCAGTGTGATGTTTTTAAGCGGTACCAGCGGGCACACGTCCACCGCTCCTAGCCGCGGGTGCGCGCCGCGCTGTTTGCGCATGTCAATCAGCCGGCCGGACAAAGCAATAAAATCAAACAGGGCCTGGGTCACATTTTCCGGCTGGCCCAAAAGTGTAAATACGGTGCGGTTGGCAGAGGGGTTGGCGTCCAGTCCCAGCAGGCGCACGCCGGGGGCGGCGCGCAGACATTCTGCCAGCGCGTTTAGCACAGCGGTGTTTTGCCCTTCGGACACATTGGGCACGGATTCTATCAATTGCATAAATTTATTATAGCGCAAAAGCCGTTTCCAAAAAATAAAATATGATGTAAAAATGTGTGATTTTAAAAAAGTTTTGCTATAATACATATAGATACCTATTAAGTTTAGGTATCTTATATAATTAATATAAGGAAGTAAAAAGTAAAATGGCAAACGGAAAAGTGAAGTGGTTTAACGACCAGAAAGGTTATGGTTTCATTACCCCCGAAGACGGTTCTAAAGATCTCTTTGTGCACTACCAGGAAATCCAGGGCGATGGTTTCAAAACCTTAGCTGAAGGCCAGGAAGTGGAATTCGAAATCGTTGAATCCGAAAAAGGCCCGAAAGCCGTGAAAGTCGTTAAAAAATAAATTTTTATTTTTTTAGACTTTTCAAAACCCGCGCTTCAGGGCGTGGGTTTTTTAGTGTATGGAGGTACAAGAAGTGGCAGTAAAAGAAGCGGCGGTAAAAAAGAAAATTAAAGAGGCGTCTTTGTCAGAGCTGTGGCTGTTGTCTTATCCGTTGATTGTGACAATGGCCTCCCAGGTGGTCATGCAGTTTGCAGACCGTATGTTTTTGGCGTGGTACAGCCACGACGCGCTGGCGGCCTGTGTGCCGGCGGGGGTGCTGGCCATGACGTTTGGCTCTTTGTTTATGGGGCTGGCCAGCTATACCAGCGTGTTTATTTCGCAGTATTACGCACAGAAAAAATACGCTTCTGTTACCATTTCTTTGTGGCAGGGTATCTTGCTGGCGCTGTTGTCTGCCTGCGTATTGGCTTCGCTTACGCCGCTGGGGAATTGGATTATACGGCTCTTTGACCATGGCGCTTCGGTAACTCCGCTGGAACTGAAATATTTCGGCATTTTAAATTTATTTGGCGGATTTGCCGTCATTAACAATGCGCTGGCCAGCTTTTTCAGCGGGCGTGGCAAGACCAAAGTGCCTATGTATGTGTCTTTGGGCGGCAATATTATCAATATCTTTTTAAATTACATCATGATTTTTGGCAAGCTGGGCTTTCCGGAAATGGGGATAGCAGGAGCGGCCTGGTCTACGGTGCTGGGGGCGGCGTCCATGACGCTGGTATTTACCGGGCTGATATTTGCCGGCCGTGTGCGCAAACGCTTTAAGGTAGCGCGCTTGGCAGGGTTTTACAAGCCGGTATTTTCGCGTTTGCTGCGCTTTGGCGTGCCCAACGGGTTTGGGTTTTTGATGGATGTGATGTCTTTTACTCTCTTTACGTTTATGGTGGGCAATATTGACGTGCTGTCCTTGCAGGCCAGCAATGTGGTGATGTCATTGCAGCCGGTGGTGTTCACGGTCATTTTGGGGTTGGGGATTGGCATACAGATTTTGGTGAGCAAATATCAGGGGCTCAATAGGCCTGATTTGACGGTGCAAGTGGTTAAAAACGCCTGTAAAATAGGGTATAGCTATGCGGGGGCCGTGGGATTGAGCTTCTTTTTCCTGGCGCCGTTTTTTGTAGGGTTATTTATTCCGGCTTCTTCTCCGGACGCGGAGCTGATTGCTCAGAAAACCTATCCGCTGATGAAGCTGGTGAGCTGTTTTGTCATTTTTGATGCGACCTATTTAATCTTTGGTGAAGCAATCCGCGGCGCGGGCGACACCAAATTCTATATGTTTGTGATGATTTTCTGCGCTTGGTTTTTACTTATTCCAGGAACCTGGCTGATTGTGTATAAATGGCACGGCAGCGTGTTTGCGGTGTGGAGCTGGCTGACGTTTTACGCCGCGCTGACGGCGGTATTTATGGTGTGGCGTTTTTGGCTGGGGAAATGGAAGCATATTCGGGTGACCGCTTCCTAATTTGCCCGTATAAAAGTTGCACGGATTTTTTTGTTGTCGGAAATATAACTAAAATCCCCGGCCTTTGGGCCGGGGATTTTGAATTTGCGGGTGCTGCGCCGGCGTTAGTCTTGCAACGGGGAAACCTTCAGCTGGGCAGAGCCCGTATGCGCTGAAAATTGCGGCGCATACATGGACTGCACCTGCGCGGGCAGGGCATGATAGTCCCCGCTCAAGGTGGGGCGCAAACTATAGCGCAGTGTATAGGTGCCGGCAGGCACGCGGTCTAAAAAGAAGTTGGTGGCGGCGTCGCGGTTTTCACGGTATACGCTTAAGACGTCGCGGCTCCAGCCGCTTAACAGGTCAGTACTTTCAAAGCCGGCGGGTTTGGGGTCGGACAGCACGACAAAGTCAAACGCGGACGAGGCCTCCAGCGTCAAGAGTACTTCCACTTCACTGCCTACAGGCACTGCTTCTGCGGGCTGCAGCGGACGCACTTTTTCCTGGCCGCCTTCGGTATATTTCAGCAGGTAGTCGCGCTGGATATTCAGCACTCCTTTGGCAGAGGGCTGGGCATTGGCGGTGGTGTATACCGCGTCAAGCGTAACAAACCCGGTCAGGCCGCCGCGCTTGGTAACGGTGGCGCTGTAATAGCGGCTGTCCACATTTTGGGCCTGCTCTGTCCATGCCAGCTGTTCGCTCCAGTCAAAGGGCTCAAAATGGAAGGTCTTTTTGGTGTCGCCCCAGTTGAGCGTATATTCGGCAGGGTCGTCCAAAAGGCCATTGCGTTTCATGTAGTCCAGCAGCGCATATACGGCATCTGCCGTGGCGGCGGAGCTGTCCCACACTTGGGCCTGGCGGTTAAAGAGCAGCCATTTTACCAAACCTTCCGCTTTGTCTGATTCCGGGCGTATTTCCAACAAGGTGCGCAGCGTAGCGGTTTGGGTGGCCAGCGTGTCGTTGTACCACAGCCAGCTTTGCGCCTCCGGTGCAAAGTAAGAGCCGGTAACAGGATCGGTTTTCATCTGGGACAGTACGACGTCCAAATAATTTTGCGCTTTGGTGCCTTTGCCCAAGCGGGAATAGGCCGCCGCCGCATACGTTTGCCCCAGCGGCGTCATGTAGCGGGAATGGCGGTCTGCATAATCCAGCCAGTTTTGAACGGGCGTTTGTTTAATTTCTTTCCAGTCCTGCGGGAACGCGGTAAACACATATGCGGCGTATAATGCCTGCGATACGGTGGCGGCGGAAGCGTCGGCTTCCTGCAGATTTTTTTCAATGCGCGGGCCCAGCCAGCTTAACGCTTTTTGCGCCGCCTGTTGCGGAATTTGCCCGCCGTAGCGCAAGGCCTCTGCGTATGCCGCCAGCAGGCGCAGGGTAATGTATTCACTGGGCTGGCCGCCGGGCATCCAAGTATATCCGCCCGCGGCGGTTTGGTATTTCGCCAGCTCTTTTTCAGCCGTTGCGCGGGCTTTAGCCACCGCGGAAGGATTGAACAAATCCGTCAGGAACGCCTCCCGCTCTGCGCCGCCCCGGGCTTCTTGCAGCCAGGGGGTTTCTTCTGCCAGCATCAGCCGGGAAGGGTCTTGGTTGTCCCACGCGGGTTTTTGGGTGGAACGTTTGGGCAATTCTTCCACAGCGTTTTGCAGCATGGGATAGGTTTTGTAAAAACCGTTGACCACGGCCAGCGGTACATAGCGGTCGGCTATGCTCAACGCGTCATTGTGATACGGTTTTAACAATTGCGGCATGGCTTCAAATACAGAAAGCAGTAACCCCGGATCCACGCGCAGCGTAACGGAGGAAACCTGCCGGCTGGCGTCCGGTGTAAGCAGGTTCTCCAGCTTTAGCGTTTCGCGTCCGCTTTCCAGCGCCACGGTGGTGCTTTCGGATAAGCGTTCTTGTGCGGGCAGGAGGGGGATTTGGCGGTTTTCCGCGTCTGCCTCTTGGCCGGAGCGCACGGTGGCCGTTATGCTAAAAATGCCTACGCCTTTCGGCAAGGTCACTGGCCAGGATACCTCCGCTGTGCCGCCTGCCGGGACAGTGACGCTTTGCGTGCGTTTTTCAATACCCAGCTGTGCCGCGGCGTCTTGGTTGTTAAGCAAAATATCCAACGTGACCTCGGTGGAACGTTTTTTATCTGTCAGATTGGTCACCTGGGCCACCAAAGTACTGCTGTCTCCTTCACGCCAAAAGCGTGGCAGTGCCAGACGCACCATCAACTCTTTTCGAGTGACTGTTTGGGCGGTGTAGGAGCCGAAATCAGCATTTTTTGTGAGGGCGAAAGCCACGATGTTCCACTCGGTCAAGCTTTGCGGCAGCGTAAAAGAGAGCTTGCCTTTTCCGCTTTGCAGCGGCAGCATGGGGTTGAAATAAGCCGTTTCGGAAAAGTCGGTGCGCGGGGCCGCCGCTTCGGAAGCGGACGCTCCGCTTTCCGCCGCAGAAGCGCTGTCAGCACTGGCTCCTGCTGTGGCCATGGTTACGGCGGATTCTTCTTCCGCCACAGCGTCGCGCGCTATCATGCTGTTTGCCATCGGGGCGGCTGCCGACAGGGCTTTTTGCATGGCGGGGCCGCCGCCGCGGGCCATGGCATTATAGGCAAAGAAACGCGGCTGCAGATTCAGCTGCGGCAATATAGGAGCAGAGAGATCGCGCGTTTGAGGTTTTTCTGGCGGTTGGTATAAGGCGGTGGAGTAGACGCTAAACCCGCTGTCTGTCAATTGCGCCCCAAAAGCCGGGGACGGATAGAGCTTGTCTAAAGATAAGACGCTTTGGGCAGAGGACGCGTAATAGTCCAGCGATTTATCATAAATACGCACGGAGGCCTGCCCCTGCACCGGCGCGCCGGAAGCATTTTTGGCCGAGAGTTCCCATGACACTTTTTGCCCGGGTTTGACCTCGGCGGGGATAGCCGCAGTTAACGAAAGTTCTTTGTTGTCAAACGGGACGTCAATGAACGTCTGCGCAGTATAAAAGCGGTAATCTCCGGCACCAAACCAGCGCAGATATACGCCGCCGCGCCATTCATTTTGAATAGGCAGCGCATAGATGCCCGCTCCGGGGCCTATCAGCTCGCGGGTAGCCAAGAAATTGCCGTCATTGTATACTTCAATGCGTTTTGCGCCCGTTAAGGCCTGGGCGCCGATAAGCACTTTGGCTTGCGTGCCCGGGTAATAGCTGTTTTGCTGGGCAATAGCTACGGCGGGCAGCTGCAAATGGGATTGTTTGTCCGCCACCAGAAACACCAGTTCCACATTGTCTGCATTTTTGCCTTGCAGTTTTAATTTATAAATGCCTTCCGGCAGGGCGTCTATGCGCAGGGCGGCGTCTTCATCTTTTTTCAGGGAGAACGACTGTTTGGACACCCGGCGCAGCTCTTTGTTTTGGGCGTACAGCGTTTCCAAATCCGTTTTGCCGAAAGCCGGCATGTCGGCGGAGAGATTGTCTGCCGGAGCCAGTTTGTTTTCCAGCTCGTAAATTTCAGCCGTGAATTTGCCCCCAGTGCTTTGTCCGTTAACATCGGTCAGCTTGATTTGGGCCAGCGGGCTGGGGGTTTGGGCATCATAAAACCCTTTATCAAAGGACACCTGGAAGAAGGCCCCATTGCGGCTGGCTTTATAGGCGTGTTGGGTTTCTATGACGCGGCCCGAAGCGTCCATCACCGAGGCGTGTACGGTAAATACACTGGGGAAACCGTTATCCTGCCCGGGGAGGGGGGTGAATTTAATTTCAAAGTTTCCGTTTTTGTCAGTAGTGGTTTTCCCTTCTGCTATAAATTCATTTCCCACCGGGAAACTGCCGCTGCGCCACCACCAGAACGGCGGACGGAAATAGGTGCGGTGCACGGTATAGGTTACGGCGGCCTTTTCCAGCGGAGCGCCAAAATAGTAGTGGGCGCTGCCCTGCAAGGTGGCTTCTTTGTCATATTGGAGCTGGGCGGCGTCTGACAACGTGATTTGGTATTCCGGACGTTTATATTCGTCTACGCGGAAATTGGCATAGGTGCGGATGTTTTTGCCGGAAGATTTGTAGGTCATTTCCGCCGTGTAATACCCCAGCAGGCCGGTATCGGGCAAGGTGAACGTATCCTGTGCGGTGCCGTATGTGTTAAGGGTTAAGTTGGCCTCATGCACTTTGTCGTAATTGGCGTCGCGCACAATAAGCTGCAGCGGTGCGCCCTGCTCCATGGTTTGCAGGCCGCGGCCTGTTTTTTCAAATCCATATACCGCCAGCTGCACTTTCTGGCCGGGACGGTAAATGGCGCGGTCGGTTTCTGCATAGAGCGAGAAAGGAGAAGAGGGATAATAGTTAAAGTAAATGGCAGAGGGCATAAACGCCGTGCTGTCATCTTTAACGGCCTTGGGCAAAATGAAATAGTTGTTGGATTTGTTAGCGTTTATTTGTATTTTACGTTGCAGCGTCAGCAAGCCGTTTTCATTGGTTTGGCCGTTTTCCGTCTGGCCTTTCCAGTCGGTATAATAGGTAATGTCTGCCCCGGGCACCGGTTCGCCGGTTTTCAGGTTCAGCGCGTAGATGCGGAATACATTGGGGGTAAATGTTTTGTTGGCCCGGGTACGATAGTCGGCAGGGTTGCCTTCTATGGCTGAAGAAGCAAACAGAGCCAGCTCCGTATTATTGAGCACGAGAGCCTGCACAGGGGATTTGGCGGTGTCAAAGTTGGGCTCGTGCGAGAGCAGCGCCACATAAAAACCGCGTTTATTCAAAGCGGGCAGCTGGAGTTCCCCTTTTTGGAAAGCGTGCGGTTTGGGATAACTGACGGGAGAATGCGCTTCTCCGACGGGGGTGCGCTGTAAAATCTGCGGGATTTGAGAGGCCGGCACCGTCATTAAATAGCGCCAGGAATTGATTGTGCCCGTATGTTCGGCTTTGTACCATTTGCGCAAGTCCGCCTCGCTGGCGGAATAAATACGGGCATATACCTGGTCTATGTTGCGTGCGGTAAAAGCAATTTTCCCTTCCGCCAGGTTTTGGCTGGAGGCCAGCGGCTGTACCTGCAGCGACGGCTCCCGTATGCCTTGGGCAAATTCCGCACAGGCCTGGCTGTAATACCCGCCGTTGATTTCTTCGGCGGCATAGTCACACACGCAGACGGCTTGGTCATATTCTTCCGCTTGGTTTAACAAATAAGCCGCCTGCAGCGCCGCGTATGCTTTGCCGTACGGCGCGCCGCTGGAGAGCAGGGCCTGGCTGATTTTAGCCAAAAAACTTTTCTTTTCCTGGGAGTAGCCGGCCAGCTCCTGCAGCAGCTGGGCGGCCTGGACGGTTTGTTTTCCTTTGTCTTCAAAACTAAATAAATGGGGGTATTCAAACGGCAATGTCAGGCGCTGTGCCTGCCAGATAATGCGGGCATTGGTGCGCCCTTTGCCCCCTAAATCGGCGGCGTCTGCTAAAAGAGAGACAGCTTTTTGGGCATCATTTTTGGCCTGGGAGGGGCTTTTGTAGTCTGCGGTCAGCACGTCTGCGGCGCGCAGCGGAACAGCGACCGGCGAAGCCAACAGACGTTCTTTCCAGCGCAGTACCGTAAAGTCAAACAGCGTGGGAATGGCTTTCGTGTCCGTATCCTGCAAATTGAGAATCAGGGTTTCTTTTTCTATGGGGGCATTCACCAAAAACGTGCGTAAATCCCAAAGTTGTTCGTAGCATTGGTCTATTTTTTCATTCCACTGGCTTTTGCTTAATTGGGGGAAAGATGCATCCTCTTCCTGGGCATCGGGTAAAATGGGGGAATAAATTTCGCTCACGCGCTGGGCCGTCTGTGCGCGGTAAAGCAGAAAGCGTGCTTTCCACAGCGGATTTTTGGGCAGTTCAAACGTAAAAGCGCTTTCTGCGGCAGTCTGATATTTACCCTGCATATATTGGCTGGCAATCAGACGCAACTGCGCCTCATAGAGATTTTCTCCTTTAGCGGTTTTAAGTTCCTGCTGATAATATTGCTGTGCTTGGGCAAAGTCGCCGTTTTCGTAGGCGGCGTCTGCCGCTTGACGGTTTTGCGCCCAGACGGCCGTCGGCAGCAGACAAAGAGCCAGTAAAATAATTTTTTTCATGCTTCCTCCCTCATTTCCCTGTAAGACAAAAAATCTCTTCCCGCCTGCAGGCGTATAAGAGATTTTTTGTTTTGTCAAAGATTCAGGCGTGCGTGCGCTTACATTTTTTCCGGCGCGCTCACACCCAAAAATTCCAATCCTTTCTTAATCCGTTCCGCCACCCGCTGGCAGATGAACAGACGGGAGCGCGTTTGCGGCAGATTATTCTCGTCAATGACACGGCAGCTGTCATAGAAAGAATGGAACAGCCCCGCCAGCTCCGTCAGATAGGTGGTCAGGTGGTGCGGGCTCATATCGCGCAAGCAGTTTTGCAATACGGGCTTGAACCACACCAGTTTAAGCAGTAAGGCACGTTCCTGCGGGGCCAGCGGTGTAATGATGTCATCTGGCTGCAGCCCTTTTTCCGCCGCGGCGGCGAAAATGGAATGGATACGCGCGTGCACATACTGCACATAGTACACTGGGTTTTCATTAGATTGTTTTTTCGCCAGTTCAATGTCAAAGGTCATCTGCGCATTGGGCGTACGGCTGGCGAAGAAGAAACGGCAGGCGTCTGCCCCCACATCGTCCACCAGTTCCCGCAAAGTGATGAATTTGCCGGCGCGTTTGGACATTTTGACCTGTTCGCCGTTGTCAAGCAAATGCACCAGCTGGTGAATAATGGGTACAAAAGAATTTTCTTCTTTACCCAGCGCGTGCACCGCCGCTTTCATGCGGGGTACATAGCCGTGGTGGTCGGCCCCTAAAATGTCCACCAGCGTGCTGTATCCGCGGTCATATTTATTTTTATGGTAGGCAATGTCGGCCAAAAAATAGGTTGGGCGTCCATCGGTGCGTACCAAGACGCGGTCTTTGTCGTCTTTGGCTTCTTTGTCCTGGGTGGAGCCGAACCAAACGGCATCGTCTTTTTTATAAGCGTAGCCGTTTTCTTCCAGATTTTTCAGCGCCGCTTCCACAGCGCCTTCCTGGTGCAGTTCCGACTCCCGGAACCAGCGCGTAAACTGGACGCGGAAGGCCTCCATATCTTCCTGCTGGGTTTTTATCAGGTATTCCATGGCCCACTTGCCATAGTCTTTTTCCTGCAAATCTTTGGGCGCTTTTTTGGCCATGTCAATTAGATAAGAGCCGTGGTAGCCGTTCTCCGGCGGTTCTTTGCCCTCAATGCGGGCCTTTAAAGATTCGGCCAGCAGCTGGGCCTGGTTGCCGGCGTCGTTGACGTAATACTCGCTGTCGCACAAATAGCCCAGCGCGCGGTGAATGCGCACCAAGCTGTCGCCCAGCGCCGCGCCGCGGCCGGAGGCCACATGCAGCGGGCCGGTGGGGTTGGCGGAGACAAATTCAATTAAAATTTTATTTTTGGCGCCGTAGCCATGGCTGTTTTCTTTAATGCGGCGGTCTTTGGCGGCGGCGATAATAAAGGGCTCTTCCAGTTTTATGTTAATAAACCCGGGGGCGGCCGCTGCAGCGTCTTCTATACCGTTTACTTCACGCAGCAATACGGCGGCCTGCTTGGCTATTTCCATCGGGTTTTTGCGCAATACTTTGGCGGCGGACATAGCCCAGTTTAAAGACAAATCCGCTCCGGTATGTTCCGGCGCGGGCGAAAATTCTGCCGGGGGCAAGGCCGCGCCGGCAAAAGCGGGCGCGCTGGAGAGTTTGAGTTCAATTTCTTTTTTTAAATGGTCAAACATGTTTATTTGGCACCTTTCTCTATAGATTTCTTCGTCGTTTTAGCGGTCTTTTTAGGTGCCGCTTTGCGGGAGGAAGTTTTGGCTGTTGTTCTGACCGCCGCTTTGGTTGCAGTCTTTTTGGCTGCGGGTTTTTTAGCTGTTTTTGTAGCGGCAGTCTTTTTGAGGGCAGTCTTTTTGAGGGCCGTCTTTTTAGAGGCGGCTTTTGCTTTGGAAGCGGAAGCTTTTCGAGCCGGTTTTTTCTTGAAGGTTTTGGGCTTCTTATAATTCAGTTCCGTCCCAAAGCTGAAAATTTTGTCCAGGGCATAAAAATCGCGCGCTTCCTGGGTCATGATGTGTACCAGAAAAGACCCATAGTCAGACACGCGCCAAATCATGCTTTCTCCGCCGTCGCGGTTGGATTTATAGACCCCGATTTTTTTGAGTTGGGTGCTTATCTCATCTTCCACCGCTTCCATATGCGGTTTAGACGTTACGGTGGCCAGCACGATATAATCACACAGAGAAGACAGGCCGTTTAAATCAATCACTTTAATATGTTCGGCCTTTTTTTCATCTGCATAGCGGGCGGCCAGAAAGGCAATTTCTTTTTTATCCATAGACACCTCTTCTCAAATATATATACCAGCATAGCATTTTTAGGCATTTTTTACTATACAAAACCCCGCGCCGGCCGGGAACGTAATTTTATATACTACTTTTATGCTTTCTATAGTGCCTACCCCGCTGGGGAATTTGCAGGATATAACGTTGCGCGCATTGGATACCCTCAAAAACGCGGATTTTGTTTTGTGTGAGGACACGCGCCGCACCCAGATTTTACTGACGCACTTCGGTATTTCCAAACCGACGGTGCGCTACAATGAAAACGATGATTTTTCCGTGCGGCGCTGTTTGGAGCTTTTAAAACAGGGCAAACATTGCGCTTTGGTGTCGGACTGCGGCACGCCGTGTATTTCCGACCCGGGCTGGAAGCTGGTCAAGGCCGCCGCCCAGGAAGGGCTGCCGCTTACGTCCCTTCCGGGCCCCAGTGCAGTGGCGTGTGCATTGGCCGGTGCCGGTTTTACCGGAGGGGCTTTTACGTTTTTGGGTTTTTTGCCGCGTAAAAGCGGCAAAGCCGCCAAATTGCTTGGTGCTGCGTATGCGCTGAAACACCCGGTGGTGGTGTATGAGTCGCCGTTTCGGGTGATTAAATTGTTGGAGCTCATTGCCGCTGCATTATCTGCCGATACCCCGGTGGTGGCCGCGCGGGAACTGTCTAAAGTATATGAAGAATGGCTGCGCGGCACGGCCCAATCCCTGGCAGAGGAGCTGCGCAAACGCAAAAAAGTGCAGGGGGAATTTGTAATCATTATCGGTTTGCCCGAAACAAAGGAAGAACATGAAGAGCCGGATTTACCTTATTAATACCCTCACAGACAGCCAGCTGCAAGAAGCGGCTGAACGGATAGACGCCGGAGCCGTAACGGTATATCCCACGGATACGGTGTATGGCATTGGTGCTAATGCGTTTGATGAAGAGGCCATTGGGCGGATTTATGACATGAAACAGCGTCCGGCTTCGTCGGCTCTGCAGATTTTGGTGGGCAGTGTAGCCCAGGCGCAAGACATTGTGCAATGGAGCGACGAGGCGGAAATACTGGCCCGGGCATACTGGCCGGGAGCGCTGACGATGATTTTGCGCCCCAATGAAAAAGGCCTGCCGTTGCGCCGCGGCTTTGAAGGGCTTGGCTTGCGCGTACCGGCACACCCGGCTTTGGCACGGCTGTTAAGCAAACTAAAAAATCCGTTGGCTTCCACCAGCGCCAATCTGCATGGGCAGCCCGTGTTTACCGATGAGCAAGAGCTAGAAGCATTTTTTGATGGGAAGGCGGACATTATTTTCATGGGCGGCACGCTGAGGGCCAAGGCCTCGTCTGTGCTTGACCTGACGGGCCCGCAGCCCCGTTTGTTGCGTGAGCAAGCCATTTCCCGCGCAGATTTGGAAAAAACACTGGCAAGAGCCATAAAATAGTTATAATACTTTTATGCCAATAGTGAGCTATTTAAGTTATCCCCTTTATTACACCGCTTTAACGGTGGCGCTTTTGTTATTGACCTTTTGGATAGCGCGCCGTTATGCCATGCGCAAGATGAAACGCGTGGTGATGAAAGCCGAACATAATTACCAGCAGCAGATTGCCTCTTTACAAATGCAGCTTTCGGGCAAGGTAAGTATGCTGGAAAGCATGGTGGAAAAACTGAAACTTTCTAACCAGGAGCTGAACCGATTGAGCGAAATCCGTTCCAAATTCATGTCCATCGTGGCGCATGATTTGCGCCAGCCGCTGACTTCTATTCAGGGCTTTACTTCTGTGTTGATGATGGACAGCCCGCAAGGGGGCGGCAACAACGAACAAATGGCGCTCAATAACATTTTGAAAGCGACCGACAATATGAACCAGCTGATGGCGGATTTGATGGATATTTCCATGATAGAGTCGGGCAAGTTTAAAATGGATTTCAAAAATTTTAATTTTAACCAGCTGCTGAACGATGTTTTTTCGCTGCAACAGGTCAACGCGCAGAAAAAGGGGATTTTCTTGGCTAAATATGAGTATCCCAACGATGTTACAATTTATGCAGACCGCTTCCGCATTTCACAGGTGCTGAATAATTTGCTTGGCAATGCCATCAAGTTTTCTCCGCAGGGCGGACGTATAGAAATACGTTATTTTATACAAAACAGCCGTCTGGTATGCTATGTAAGTGACGAAGGCCCCGGCATTGCTTATGATGAACAGAATAAAATTTTCCAGAAATTTCACCAATCTGACAACGATCGCTCCGGCCGTAAACAAGGGTGGGGGCTGGGGCTGTCTATCGCCCAGGAAATTATTAATGCCCATAATGGGGAAATCGGGGTAGAGAGCCCGGGGCTGGGGTATGGCTCTTTATTTTGGTTTCATATCCCGGTGGAGCCGGCTTCTTTCAGTGTGTGAAAATTACTTGCAAACCGTTTGATAAAAGAGCTGCGTGTAGCGGCTCTTTTTTATTGGTGTAAGACGCGACTTTAAGCCATGTGCCAAAGCGGGCCGGGCGGCAGAGGGAAGCTGGCCCTGATAAACGTGTTTTGGCGGCGGATAAATTCACCCGGCGGATACAAAAACATTGTTTCCCGGAGGGAAAGCTCTGCCGGGAGAGACGACGGCTTCAGTAAACCAAACGGCAGGTTGGCACCAAGAACGCCGAAATGAAATTGGGGATTTGTCTGCAATCCCTGCGTTTACGGCCGGGGCGAAGGCGGACAGAGAGCCCAGGGCCCCGAGGGAGTATTTGGGACAGTTATGGCTGCGGCAGCTGCAGCAACAATTTTAATACGTCTTCATAAAAGCGGTTAATGCTTTCGTCTTTATCCAGCAAATTGTTGGCAATAAACGCAAAGGCAATCAGCCGGCCGTTTCGGTCTTTGGCATAGCCGGCCTGTGCTTTGACCCCGTCAATAGTGCCGCCCTTTACATGGACGTCCTGCGTACGTTTGAACGGGTGGAGAAAATAGCGCAGCAGCAATAAATCCCCGCGGTCGTCCAGTGTAGCCAAAGAGTCATAATAATAGGGAAAGTTCGGCCGCGTGGACATAAACACCAATACTTCCAGCAGTGTTTGGGCCGGGAGCTGATTGTCGCGGGAGAGGCCGCTTCCGTCGTAGAGTACCAAATCGTGGGTAGAAATGCCGTTTGCCTGTAAAAAAGCATACAGTTGTTTAATCCCTTCCGCCACGCTTCCGCTCTGCCCGGCTTGCACCGCCAGCATGCGCAGCAGCATTTCGGCATAGAAATTAAAGCTGCGTTTGTTTAATACATAAATAATGTCTTTCAGCGGCGGAGAATGGTGTGCAAAAAGCAGGTGCATGGCCGTATAATCGGGTGCGTTTTCCAACAAAATAGCCCCGCCTCCTACCGATACTCCGTCCTTTTCCAGCTGCTGCAGCAGCATGTCCGCCAACAGCTGCGGTGCGTCGGGCAAGGCGGCCTGAATGCGCTGGCCGCGCAGGCGGGTAACGGGCACAGTGCCGTAAATTTCCAAATCATATTGGCCCGGAGCGGCGTAAACGTAGGCGTTATCGCGCTTGTCTTTGGCGCTAGCGGTAACAAAGGAGCGGATTTTGAGTCCTTCCGTTTCCGGCCAGACGGATTGAACAGCTACCGGCGCTCCGTCTTTGGCTTGGGGGGCAAAGGCGATTTCAAACGAATTGTCATGGAAAGCCAGCGCCGTGGCCGGAGCGGCAAAATAGTTGCCCATGTTTTGCCAATTTGTTTTATCGGGCAGGGAAGGGCCGGAAAACAAAGAAGTGTCGGCGTAAATGTGACCGGTGATTTTGCGGATACCTAAATCCCGGATTTGCCGGCTCCAGCTTTGCAAAAGCTGCTGCGCAGAAAGACTGCCGCTGACGCGGTCTGAGCCCAGGGTAGGGTCTGCACTGCCGCGGATATAGAGATTGCCGTCCAATGTGCCGTCAGCATCGGGCAAGGCATCTGCGTAAACCGGAGTTTCAAAACGGTACATAGGGCCCAGCGTTTCCAGCGCCGCCGCCGAAGTGAGCAGCTTGAGTGTGGAGGCCGGGGCCAGGCGCAAGTGCGGCTCAATGGCAAACAGGGGCTCCCCGTCCGTATATTGGGCAACAGCCGCCCAGGAAGCTCCGTTGAGCACCTGCCGCTGTTGGGCCAGGGTTAGGACGCGGTCAGTTAGTTCCGTCCCTGCGGCAAACGAATAGAAAAACAGGGATAATACCAGTAAAACAGCACGCATATATATATAAGGATAGCAAACTTGTTTGCAGCAAAGAAAGGGTGTAGGGCTGCCCTCGTTTGAGCCAGCGGCCGCTGGGGGATTTGGCAGTGGCTGTATAAAATATGTCTGGGGGGAATAGCTTCTAGGCGGTGTGGCATTTCTATTCAACAGCCGCCAAATTCACAAAGGGCCAAATTAAAAACCCCGCTTTTAAGCGAGGTTTTCAGAGATTAAAACCACGGATACCATTTATCACGGTCGCGTATATTAATAATCAGTGCCGCTACCAATAAATCCCTGGCGGAAAGTGCCTGCGGCTTGTCCATATTGCAGGTAAAACGGTTAAACGGAGCATGGGTGCTTTCAATGGCGCCTTTGCTTTCCATAGGGCCCTCAATTGTATAATCGGCGCGTAAAAAGCCCCATAAATGGCCTATGAGCTTGCGCAGAATAGCGTGTGTCGGGTTGCTTTCTATAATGTGGGCCAATACATGGCGCTGTTTATCGAGCAGCTGCCATTTCCGCAAATAGGAAAAACGTTTGCGTTCCAGGAGCAGTATTTCCTTGGATTTAACAAAATAGGCCACATAGCATTCTTTTTTCAGCCCAAACCCTCTTTGCATGACATACACGGCTTTATGTCCTTTGGCATCATAAAGTGCAAATTGGCGCAGCACCAGCTGTGACCACAGAATGCCGCAAATAAAAATAACAAATCCCAAAGGAATGATCAGCGAAACAGCCGAATATATGGTGTTGTAGGTAAATGCGCTGATATGCATAAAATGCGTGCTTTCCAATATGCCTGTAAAGGCCATTACCAGCACTGCAGACACAATCAGTATCAGCCCGCCGAAAAGAAACAAACTGTCCCACCGCCCGGACAGGGAAAGCAACACATTGCCCTGATTATCCCGCGCCCGGTAAATCAAAGACGGCGTGCCGTAGAGACGGCGGAAATGAATGGGATACGGGGAATGGGGGTTTACCTGCTGGGGAGCATTTTCAGTTTTGATAAACAGCCGTGTCACCAAAGCCGCTGCCTGCACCAGCACAAAAAGGAACAGTAAAATGACTATAGCGTCAAACCCGTGCCCCAGCTGCTGGATATAAGGAGGCATATTATCCGTGACCAGCGTATGAGGGCGGGCGGGAGTAGCTGCAGCCGGCTTGGATGCGGCAGGCACTGCTTGCTCCGCCGGGGCTATTTGTACGGGCTGGAGCGGCTGCTCGGTTAACAAAACTTCCTGGGAAACGCTGGGCATGGCTTCTATGTCATAGGCGCGTTCATCGGCAATATCCATTTCCAGGGTAGGGGCTTGCGGGGGAACATTTTGTACCGGGGAAATAAGGGAAAACAACAAATCCGTTTGCGCGTAAGAAAGGTCTTTGGCTAAGACGGAATAGGCATGTCCGTTGATAATAAAATAGCCGGAGCTGAAATCATTCTTGGCGGTAAAGAAGCTGATATAAAAGAAAGGTTCCCCGGTGGAAAAGTCAATGCGTTTGATTTCTTCTCCGGTGTAGGTGTTGCCCACCACTTGCATTTGTTTGCTTTTTACTTCCTGCAAGTCCGCTTGTGTTTTTTGTTCAATGCACGCTTCATTTTTGCATTCCGGTACGGCTTTGATGTCTATGCGGGCCGACCCTTTTACCACTGATAATACGGACTGGGCCGCCGGTTTTTGGGCCACAGACCACCCGGAAGGCAGGTCTATGGTAAACCGTCCGTCCTGGGAGGTGAAAACCGCCGCATCAACTGCGCCGGCACAGCATAGCAGTAAAGCAATCAGAAGCTGTTTCATATATAAGGCCCGTTTAGGGACACAATATAATTTATTATATATAATTCTCCGGCGGAAAAAGCAAGAAAAATCAGCCCTGGCTTGCACTGGCGCGGCTTACGCGGATTAGGCGGGGCGCTGTGCGGAGTTTTGCATTGCCGCTGCAGGGGCAAAAGTGATATCATATAAAAAGAAAATAAGGAGCGGACGGTTATGGCTTTGCAACAAAGAATTTTAGAAAAAATATCCGCATTAAAAAAACGGATGCAGCAGGACGGGTTGGACGGACTGGTAATAACAAACAATATTGACCAGTTTTATATGTTGGATTTTTATTTTTACCCGGCAGAAACCGTGCTTTTATTGCATGAAGGCGGTTTGGTGTGTTTTACACGCCAGCTGTATGTGGAGCCCGTGAAAGCGAAATATCCTTTTATGCAGGTGTTCGGCCAGGACAAACAAATGACTGCTGCCGCAGTGGCTGAAGCGGCCCGTCTGGGGCTTAAGCGGGTCGGCTTTGACGCTGAAAAAGAAAGCTATATGGCGGGCAGTTTGTTTAAGGCATCTGGGTTTGTGGAGACGGAAAGCCACATATCTGTCCTGCGCCAGACCAAAGACGAGCATGAAATATCCGTCCTGCGCGAGAGCTGCCGTATCGCGTTTGAAACCTACGAATACATAAAACCGCTTCTTAAAACAGGCGTAAGTGAATTTGAAGTAGCGGCGGAAATGGAAAAGTTTATGCGCATAAAAGGCGCGTCCGCCACTTCTTTTCTGACTATTATTGCCTTTGGTGAAAACACGGCTAACCCCCATCATGAAACTTCCCACCGCAAACTCAAAGACAATGAAGCGGTGCTGATGGATTTCGGCTGTATTTACAACGGCTATTGCTCCGATATCACCCGCAGCTGGTGGCACGGGGACAAAGAGCCGGAAGAATATACCAAAATTTGGCATATTGTAGACAAAGCCCGCCAAAGCGGTATTTCCTCCGAGAAACCCGGCGTGGCGGCGCAAAAAGTGGACGCTACGGCCCGCGGGATTATTACCGATGCGGGCTACGGTGAATATTTTACGCATCGGCTGGGCCATGGCGTAGGTATGGAAATACACGAAGAGCCCTGCAACGACCAAACTACGGCAGCGGTATTGAAAAAAGGCAATGTTATTACCGTAGAGCCAGGCATTTACCTGCCGGGCAAATTCGGCGTGCGGTTAGAGGATACCACCGTGATTACGGATACGGGGGCCGACATTTTAACCCGTAAATAATTTATGAAAAACATAAGCAACCAACGGCTCAAAGATTTCCAGAAATTTTTAAAAAACGCGCAGTTAGACGGCTATATCTGCTTAAGTGCGCTGGAACTGCGTTATTTTTCCGGCATAGAATTGGACGCGGAAGAGGCGGTGTTTCTGCTTACGCCGCGCAAGGCCTATTGCCTGACCAAAAAAATGATGGTGCCCAAAATGGCGCCAGCCGCCGGTTTTTTTACCGTAAAAGCCGTGCCGGGGGATATGCTGGCCGCCGCGTTGGAAACGGCTGCCCAGCATAAATTGACCCGCTTGGCGTTTGACCCGCAAACGGCGGATTTTGCCCGCGGGGAAAAACTGGCCCGCGCCGGATTAAGCCGCCTGGAAGGCGGCGTGGCGGAAATGCGCAAAGTAAAATATGCCGACGAAATGGATTTAATCAAAACATCCTGCCGCATTGCCGCGGAAGCATTTGAAGAAGTAAAACCCCAAATTAAAACCGGTATGAGCGAGGAAGACGTGCGCGTGCTGATGGCGCTGGCTATGATTAAGCGCGGCGCTGACAGCGTTCCTTTCAACATTGTTTGTTTTGGGGAAAACTGCGCCGACTGCCATCATACCCCTTCAGAAAAACGCAAACTGAAAAAGAACGACGCTGTACTGATGGATTTTGGCTGTTTCTACAAAGGGTATTGCTCCGATATTACCCGCAGCTGGTGGCACGGGGACAAAGAACCTGCCGAATACCAAAAAATTTGGCATATTGTGGCTATGGCAAAAGAAGCCGCCAGCGGCTTGCTGCGCGCCGGGCTGCCCGTGGCGGCAGTGGACAAAGCCGCCCGTGACGTGATTGAAGACGCCGGTTATGGCCCTTACTATATTCATACCACCGGCCATGCCATTGGGCTGGAAGTGCATGAAGCCCCGATAGAGCGTGCCGGGGCGGTGGGCGAATTGGAAGAAAATTATGTCGTTACCGTAGAGCCGGGTATTTATTTGCCGGGCAAATTCGGCGTACGCTTGGAAGACAGCTATTTGGTGAGCAAAACCGGCAGCAAAAATTTGACGAAAAATTAACGGGCTTGCCGCAAGGCCGCCCGCAAAGAGGTACAAGTTATGATCAACACCACCCAGTTCCACGACGGACTGATTTTTGAAGATGAAAACGGACAGATTGTTGAAATTATTGAGTTTCAGCATCACCGCAAAAGCCAGGCCCGCGCCGTGGTGCGCGTAAAACTGCGCAATATTCACACCGGTTCTTTGATTGAAACGGCCTACCGGCCCGAAGATAAATTTAAAGAAGTGGAAGTGGAAAAACGCCCGTTCACCTATCTGTATGACGAAGGGGACATGGCCGTATTTATGAACAGTGAAAACTATGAGCAGGTGTCTGTGCCCATAGAGAAACTTAAAGATCAGAAAAAATATTTAAAAGACAATATGGAAACGACGGGCATTTATATCAACGGCCAACTGCTTAATATGGAGCTGCCTATTAAGGTGCCCCTCACCATTGCTTCCACCGTGCCTGGCGTAAAAGGCGACACCGTGGCTAATATGACCAAAATGGCCACGTTGGAAACGGGGGCGGAAATCAAAGTGCCGCTTTTTATTAACGAAGGCGACAAAATCTTGGTGGATACCCGCACCGGCGCTTATGTGGAGCGCGTGGTGGAGCCCAAATAATGTTTTGGCTTAAGCGTGCGCCGGTGCTGATGTGGTTGCTTTGTGCAGTGCCGGCGTGCGCTTTTACTTTTTCCTACGGGGATGTGTTTGACGTAAAAGACGTAAAATTGGAAAACGGCGTGCTGATGTTGCCGCTTTCCGGCGGGAAATACAAAAACGTAAAAGTGTTGGAAAAAGACGTATATGATTTCCTGCTGCAATGCAAAAAAGACTGCCGCTACCCGACGGACGAAGTGCATTTTGTATCGGCGGATTACCGTAAGGCGTTTACCAATGAACGGCTGCTGATAGCGGATGTAGATTTTAACGGGGAAGTGGCGTTGACGTTTCTGGTGTTTAAAAACAAAGACGGTTTTTCCGTCAAGGCACCTGCCGAGGCGGTTTTTAAAGACAAGAAACTGCAAAAGCAAGTTAACAACTACTTAATCCGTTTGGCGGAGCGAACTTTATGAAATGTGTGTTGGACGACGGCACCGTTTTGGCACAAGAGGTGGAACCGGCTTTTAGCTTTTTTAAGCGTTTAAAAGGACTGATGTTCCGCCCGTCTTTGCCGCCGGGGCAGGCATTGCTGTTGGCTCCGTGCCCGCAGATACATACCTGCTTTATGCGTTTTGCCATTGACGTAATTTTTATAGCCGAGGACGGAACGGCGCTGTATGTAAAAGAGAATATGAAGCCCTGGCGCATGAGCCCGATTATTCCCCATGCCGTACAGACGCTGGAGCTGCCCGCCGGCACGCTTAAAGGACGCGTGCAGGTAGGCCGCCGCGTGGATTTTAAATAAATAACTTGCGCGCGGGGCGTATACAGGTTATACTGAATATAAGAGGATGCACATGAAAAAACTATTTTTGACAATATTGGCCGCTGCTGCCTTATGCCTGCCGGCGCAGGCACGTAATATTTGGGACGATTTTTCCGCCAATGTATCGCAGGATAATGTGCGTGCATTTACCAAGGATTTGGGCGGATTAATCGGCTCGGGCACTTATACCACCGGGCGCGTGTTGGGCTGGGGGGGGTTTCAAATTGGCCCGCGCGGCACCATGATTTTTAAAATGAGCAAAGGGCTCAACGATACCACTCATACCGCGCTGGGCGAGCGGGAAGACGTGGGCGAAGTGTTCTATCCGTGGCTGCAGGCCGATATCGGCATGCCGTTTCGGTTAGACGGGTTTATCCGCGCCAGCAGCTACCAAGGCATGACGATTGCCGGCGGCGGGCTGCGTTGGGGGATTACACGGCCTAATGAAATGTTGGGCTCGTTCCAGCCCATGCTGGTCATTTCGGGGCATAGTGCCAGTGCGCGGGATTTTTCCGCCACGCATTATAATGCCAGCTTGGTGCTTTCCATGAAATTTAAATATTTTGTGCCGTATATCGGAGGCGGCGTGGATTATACCACCCTGCACATTAACCAAGCCGATAGCGCCCCCGAACTGGAAGGGGCCAACGAATACGCTGCTACGGCGCGCGCTACAGCCGGTTTTAATTTTAAACTGCCTTCTTATTTAGATTTAAGCTTGGCGGCGAACTATGCCTATTATGGATTAGGGGCAGAGGCCTCGCTTTCCTTGCGTTTTTAAAAAACGATTTTTACCAAAGACTCGCACCGATACGGCAGCGGGTTTTTTAGGTAGAAGTGAACAGAAAGCTGTATCCGGAGCAAGCAATGCGTTTTCAGAAAAGATGTCTGCTAATGGCTGTATTGCTTTTTAGTCCTGCTTTTGTTTT
The DNA here is from genome assembly GCA_949291365.1 of uncultured bacterium. Lineage (GTDB taxonomy): Bacteria > Elusimicrobiota > Elusimicrobia > Elusimicrobiales > Elusimicrobiaceae > Avelusimicrobium. The sequence continues at coordinate 26,585 of CASEVJ010000010.1, read as the reverse complement.
TGCTAATGTATCTTCCGAACAGATAGAGAAAGCGTTGGAAATAGCTATTTTAAAAGCCCGCGCGGCGGCCCGCCCGGTTTCTGTGGAGCAGGAGGATACCACAGTCATGGTGGCACAAATGGAGGATATACCGGGCCTGCTGAACAGGATATTGTTGCGTTTGCATAAAGCCGGCTATGACAACATGGACGTGCGGGACGTGGTAGACGGCTTATGGAATTATTTTGGGAAAACCCGCGGTTGGATTTGTGCGGAGCAGGACAAAGCGTCCGGCCGTCCCTGCCGTGAGCTTTCAAATCGCCAGCTGCGGCAACAGCATGCTTTGGCCTGTGCTTTTGTATTGTTTTTTTCATCGGACTATTGCGGGAGGTTCCGCTATGACGCGGCGGCCTATCCAATGGTAAAAGATTGGAAAAAATTTAATAAACTTTGCCAGCAGTCCATGAATGAGGTGTATCAGCTTTTGCAGCAATTGCAGTATGGAGATGAAGCGTTTTTTCAGCAGATTTTTGGCGCGAGGTAACTCTTCTTTTTACACCCAACCCCGCTCTAATAAAGAGCGGGGTTTTTTATGGCGGTGTAGTAGCCCTTATTTAATGGACAAGGCACCCCAAAAGACGGGCATACAGTGCACTGACCCTGTGCTTTATAGCTATAAAAAGCTCCCCCTATGGCTGAACAGAGGGAGCTTTTATGAAGATGTTTATTTGGCGGCTGCTGCCTGTAAAAGCTTCACTTTGTCGGTGGCTTCCCAGGGCAGTTCTTTGCGGCCAAAATGCCCATAAGCGGCCGTTTGCAGATAAATAGGACTGCGCAGTTTGAACTGCTCAATAATGCCACGCGGTGTAAGCGGAAAAATCTTACGTGCAATTTCGGCCAGTTTTTCGTCGGCTATTTTGCCTGTTCCGTCCGTGTCTACATAAAAGCCGACGGGGTCTTCTTTGCCTATGGCATAAGCAATTTGCACGGTGCATTCTTTAGCCAGTTTGGCGGCTACAATATTTTTGGCAATATAGCGCGCCATGTACGCGGCGGAGCGGTCTACTTTGGTGGGGTCTTTGCCGGAGAAAGCGCCGCCGCCGTGCGGGCAGCGTCCGCCATAGGTATCTACGATAATTTTGCGTCCTGTCATGCCGGTATCGCTCTGCGGGCCTCCGATGACAAATTTGCCGGTGGGATTGATTAACACTTTAGTATCTTTGTCCATCCATTTTTTAATGGCGGGGATAATGGCTATCGCTTCAATTTCTTTTTTGGATTTATCGGTAATTTTTGTGCCGGAGCGGTCTAAAATATCGGTTGTATGCTGGGTGGAGACCACTACCGTATCCACGCGTACGGGTTCTCCGTCTTGGTATTCTACGGTTACCTGGCTTTTGGCGTCCGGGCCGATGTAAGGCAGGGTTTTGGTTTTGCGGGCCCGTTCCAAATTTTTCAAGATATCATTGGCCAGCACCAAGGGCAGTGGCATATATTCCATGGTTTCATCTACCGCATAGCCGACCATAAGCCCCTGGTCGCCCGCGCCGCCCACGTCTACTCCCTGGCTGATATCCGGCGATTGTTTGCCAATAACGTTGACTACCGCACAGGTATCTGCATTAAAGCCATATTGGGCATCGGTGTAGCCAATATCTTTTAGCAGGCCGCGTACCAGATGTTCCACGTCCACCCACGTTTTGGTAGTGATTTCTCCGCCCACTACCACCAATCCGCGGGTGATGTAAGTTTCACAAGCCACGCGGGCGGTACGGTCTTTTTTCAAAATTTCATCTAAAATTAAATCGGAAATCTGGTCGCATATTTTGTCGGGGTGTCCTTTGGAAACGGATTCCGAAGTAAAAAAACATTTGCCTTGTTTAATCATAATATACTCCTAAAAAAGGCCGCTGGCGGTCAATTTATTATAATACCTATTATACTATTTAAGGAGTGCTGCCCGTGTTGACCAAACTAATTTCATGGAATGTAAACGGCCTGCGTGCCGTGGAGAAAAAAGGATTTACCAATTTTTTGCATAGTTGCGGAGCTGACATTTTGGCCCTGCAGGAAACAAAAGCCGTCCCGGAGCAACTTTCCGACGCTTTGCGGGCCCCGCAGGGCTGGCATAGCTATTTTGCTTCGGCCGAACGCAAAGGATATAGCGGGGTGGCGGTGTATACCCGCCGGGAGCCGCTTCAGGTGCAGTACGGGCTGGGCGACGAAGAATTTGACTGTGAAGGCCGTACGCTGATATTGGAATATCCTTCTTTTTTCTTTTTAAATATCTATTTTCCTAATGGTGGACAGGGCCCGCAGCGCATTGATTTTAAACTGCGTTTTTATGATTTGTTTTTGAAAAAAAGCAAAGAACTTTTTAAAACAGGCAAAACGGTGATTGTCTGCGGAGACGTAAACACCGCCCACCAACCCATAGATTTGGCCCGCCCCAAAGAAAATGAAAAAAACACCGGCTTTCTGCCAGAGGAACGCGCATGGCTGGACCGCTTTTTTGCGGAAGGGTATAGTGATACCTTCCGCCATTTCGTCAAAGACGGCGGCCATTACAGCTGGTGGGATTACAAGACCGGCGCGCGCAAAAGGAATGTGGGCTGGCGGATTGATTATTTCTTTATAGACACACCGTCCGTAGCCAAACTTAAAAGCGCTTCTATGCTCTCTGATGTTATGGGGTCAGACCACTGCCCCATAGCTATTACGGCAGATTTATAAATCGCTTCCTTTCTAGCCGCTCCCGCCCAGTATCTGCCGGGGCGGCAAGTGATTGTTACGCGGCAATTTTTGGCGGGCCGGCTGCCAGGTTTTGCCGGGGAAAGGGCCGTACCTGGTGCCCGTGGCAAGGACGAGGGGTGCTGCATAATAAAAAGGACGCCGAGGGCGTCCTTTTAAGTTGTAGATTTGCCGCAGAAATTGTATGCGGAGGCATTTATCAGCCGGCCTGTATGCCGGTAAGGGCCTGAAGCAGATAGCCAATACAGAAACTTACCGCTGCCACCCCAAAGCTTAAACCCGCCATTTCCAAAAAGCGGTGTTTGAAGTTTTCTTCTTTGGCTACAGAATAGTAAAATGTAAACGCCGCAATAACAAGCAGCGCACAGCACAGCATAAGCCCTAATGCGACAAATACATTGTTTAACAGCGCATACGGGGCCACCAGCAGTGCCACGGTTAACAGATAAGCCCCGGTCGTGTAGATGGCGGCTTTAATGGGGTGCTTTCCTTTTTCTTTTTCCGTTTTAGAGGAAAGATATTCGGACGAACCCATGCTCAACGCCGCCGCAATACCGGTAATGGCCCCTGTTAAAGCGACCAGTTTGGGGTTTTGCAGGGCAAAGGTAAAGCCGGCCAGCGCGCCGGTAAATTCCACCAAGGCGTCACTTAAGCCCAGTACCACAGAGCCCATATAGTTTAATTTTTCTTCATTGATTAAACCCAAAAGTGCATTTTCATGCTCTTCTTCTTCCATAGATAATTTTTGGATTTCGGGTAAATCGCTGTATTTAAAATAAGCGGCGGCGGCCTGGCCTTCATTGTTTTCCATCAGTTTGACGGCAAAGGTCAGCCCCAGCGCACGCGCTAAAAACAAATACCAATGTATTTTCCAGCGGTTCGGGGTGGCCTGCTGGCCGGTGTGTTTGGCAATAATGTCATGATGGCGGGTCTCCGCCCCAGCGATACCGCGCAGTACTTGTGCATTGTCTGGGTTGGTTTCATATTCGGCCAGTTTGCCGTAAATGACGCTTTCGGTCAATTCGGCCCGTTGAAATGCAAGTAAGTTTAGTTGTGTTTGTTTATCCATAGTTTTTTACTCCGCTTTTTCCAGTGTCTGTGGTGGCTGCACCGCAGGAAGCTGCGGGCTTACGTCTGAGGCAACTGTTTGCTGCGGCAGTATATCCTGCCCCAAGGCAAAACGGTAGACTACAGCCGTGAAAAAAGCAATCTGCTCCTGATAATCTTTTTCAGAAATATATTCGTCCGGCGCGTGGGGGGAGGCCGCCGGCCCCTGGGAGTTCATAGCCGGGCCCAGCCCATAGGTAATTACGCCCATGCGCCTCAAAAACTCTCCGTCTCCGGAAGCCGGACTCATGCCTGGCACCGTTACCGCCCCGGGCCACATCTCTCTGGCCGTTTGAGCCAAGGCGGCAAATAAATCGTCTGATCCGTCCATCGTAGCCGGGAAAGGCAGCTGCGGCCGTTCCAAAATTTCCAGCGATAAATGGTCTTCTCCGTCTAAAAATGTGCGCAGCTCTTCAAAAAAGCTGTCCGGGTCTGTGCCCGGCAGCAAACGTACGTTAATAATGGCCGATGCTTCCGCCGCGGCGGCGCCGGTGTCTGTGCCGGAAGAAATATTGACGGGGTTTATCGTGTCTTTTAGCTGGGTGCGGAAAAAGGGATCTTGGGCCATAATATCTGCCGCCATCTGCTGGGAGTGGGAGTCATTGGAAAGGAGCAGGCGGATAGTGGTCTGTCCGTCTTCATCCTGCAGCGGCGCGATGCGGCGGAAAAACTCTTTGGTAGCCGGGGTCAGCCGGGCCGGGGGATTAAACTGCGGCAGCCGCGCTAATGCCTGCGAGAGCCGGTACACGGCATTGTCCGGCACGGGTACAGAAGAGTGTGCGGCCTCCCCGGAAGCGGTGATTTTAACGTCCATATACATTTTTGTGCCGGCCTCGGCAAAAAGCACGGTTGTGCCGCGCGGCTCGTCTTTAATGACTCCGCCGCCTTCGTTTAACGCGTAACCGGCATTTATTTTGTCCCACAGGGTTTCTGCCAGCCATTTCAGTCCGGTATCACTGCCGGCTTCTTCTCCGGAGGTTACCAAAAACAAAATATCCCGCTGCGGGGTGAGCGCTTTGTCTTTCAAATATGTAAAAAGCGCTAGGTGCATAGCCGTATAATTTTTAGCGTCGGTGGAGCCCAGCCCGTAAATGCGTCCGTCCTCCAGCGTGGCTTTAAAGGGCGGATACGTCCAGCCCTCTGCGGCGGCCTGGGTGTCTATGTGCGAGATAAGCAGCAACGGCTTGGCATCAGGGTCTGTGCCCGGCAGGCGGGCCAGCAAATTGGCAGACCCTTTGCGAGGGGAGAGATAGTCCCAGTCAATATGGTGTTTGTTTAACTCTTTGTAAATATAGCGTACGGCGGCGGTTTCGTTTGGTTCGGGCTGGGAAGTGTCTATGTTGATTAAATGGATTAAATAGTTTTTGGCCCGGGCGTAGATTTCGTCCATGTCCACGGCGGTCAGGCCGTCAAAGGTCTGTGCCGCCGCCGGCACGCCAAACAAAGCCAATGCACCCAGCAGAAGAATTTTTTTCATGGGATATCCAACGTAAAATGCAGCACGTCCCCGGCTTGTAACCGGTGGCGGGAGATAGTGCCCGCCGCCGCTTCCAGCACATATTGCGCCGGGCCCTGTACGACGGGGATTTGTGTATCTGGCGTATAGGTGTATGTGTGCGGCACCCGCTCATACAAGGCGTTAATTTTGCCATCGGGATTTAAAAAAAGAATGTCTAAATCTATCAGTGTGTTTTTCATCCAAAAATATTGCTGATCCTCTTGCTCAAACACAAACAGCATGCCCTCGTTTTCCGGCAAGTGTTTGACAAACATAAGCCCTTTTTCCGTTTTTTGCGGTGTATCTGCAATGCGGGCGTGTATGACGGCCCCGTCGGGCAAGGTGACATCTGTCGTTTGGTAGTCATTGCACGCGGCTAAAAATAATATTGCCGCCGCCAAAGGCAGCTGCATGCAGATAGAAAAGATTTTTTTCATGTATATAGTTTAGCAAATACTGCGCCGTACGCGGCGCAGTTTGAAACAACCGCGTTCCAGCGCTGGTCTACACCGCTCACATAATGCATATATGACTAATGTGACAGAGTTTGCCCCGCCTGTTCTGTATAGAGCAAAGGCCGCCATACACATAGCGGCCCGGCGTGCTGCGCGTATGTGGAGCTTACACGGCTCTGCCGTTTGCCGGGGCGGAAATAGCTATAGCGTTCGTACTTAAACTGGGCTAACTTGTCTGCAACCCTGTTTGCCGGGGAGGAAATGGGTGGGCGGAGCGGAGTTTACTGGGAGCAGAAAGGCCCAAATTGCTATAATAATAACATGAACGCGTGCGAAGATACGGTGCTCCAGGTAGAGGACTTGCGGGTTTGCTTTTCCAATGAACAAGGCAAAACGGAAGTGCTCCGGGGGTTGAGTTATTGTTTGCAAAAAGGCAAAGTGCTAGCGGTGGTGGGGGAATCCGGCTGCGGCAAAACCGTACACGCGCTTTCGCTGTTAAAACTGCTTCCTCCCGGTGGGGAAATTACAGGCGGACGCATTTTGTACCGGGGGCGGGACGTGCTGTCCATGCCGCAAGAATCTTTGCGTAAATTGCGCGGGGCGGGTATGTCCATGATTTTTCAGGATCCCATGACCAGCTTGAACCCGATACGCACTATCGGCAAGCAAATTATGGAGACCATAGAGGCACACTCTACCGTTTCCAAACGCCGCGCCCAGGCCCGCATGCTGCGCCTGCTTAAAAAAGTAGGGATAGAGAATCCCCGCCAGCGGATAAATGAATATCCTTTTCAATTTTCCGGCGGGCAGCGCCAGCGTATTATGATTGCCATGGCGTTATGCCTGCGTCCTACGGTGTTGATTGCCGATGAGCCCACCACGGCACTGGACGTAACTATTCAGGCCCAAATTTTAAAACTTATTAAGAATTTGCAGGGGCAAAACGGCATGTCCGCCGTATTTATTACGCATAATTTAGCCATTGTGGCGGATATTGCAGATGAGGTGCTGGTGCTTTACGGCGGCTACTGCGTGGAGCAGGCGGAGGTGAAAAGTTTGTTCGCCCAGCCGTTGCATCCGTATACGCAAGGGCTGTTGGGCTCGCTGGTGTCGCTGAAACGAAAAGACGAACGGTTGCCCGCTATAGAAGGGTATCCCCCTGCTCCGGGCACTCCCGAAGAGGGCTGCCCATTTGCGCCGCGCTGTCCGCATGCGTGGGAAAAGTGTCGGGCGGAGTTGCCCTCTTTGTTTGAGAAAGACGGCCGCAAAGTGCGCTGCTGGCTGGTGGAAGAAAATGAAAAACCCCGTGAAAATTAATCATTTGTACAAAAGTTACCCGCGGCGCGGTGCATGGTTTGGGAGCAAGCAGCAAGCCAAGACCGTCCTGCATAACGTAACTCTGCATGTAGGGGAGCGGGAAATAGTGGGGCTGGTGGGGGAATCCGGCTGCGGAAAGACCACACTGGCCAAAGTATTGCTGGGGTTGGAAAGCTACCAGGCCGGATCAGTAAAAATAAACGGCTTGGAACTAAAAGAGTTAAGCAAAGCCGGATTTAAAAAATTGCGCAGACAAGTGCAAGTGGTCTTTCAGAATCCGTATTCCAGTTTAGATCCGCGCCAGACGGTGCGGCAAATCCTCTGTGAGCCGTGGGATATACACGGCTTGTATAAAAACAAAGAGGAACGGGCCCAAAAGCTGCGTTCTTTGGTGCGTTGCGTCGGACTGGACAGCGCGCATTTAGACCGCTGGCCGCATGAGTTTTCTGGCGGACAGCGCCAGCGCATTGCGATTGCACGCGCGCTGGCGTTGGCGCCTAAACTGCTGGTGGCCGATGAGCCGGTGTCTGCGTTGGACGTGTCTGTGCAGGCGCAAATATTAAATTTGCTTAAAGATATCAGCCGTACGCGCGCACTGGGCATGTTGTTTGTCTCACATGATTTTGCCGTAGCCCGTTTTTTGTGCGACCGCATTGCGGTCATGTATCAGGGGCAGATTTTGGAAATCGCCCCTACCGAGCAGTTGTTGCATAATCCGCAGCATCCGTATACGGAGGCGCTGTTGTCTGCAGTGCCCGTACCGGATCCGCTGTTGCAAAAAAGCCGCGAACCGGTGTCTTTGAAATCAGAACTCATCCATGCCGGGGGCCCTTGTCCGTATGCGCCGCGCTGCCGTTATTATGCGGCCTCGCAGTGTAACCGGGAAGTGCCGGCTGCTTCCGGGGGGGAGGGTCATTTTTGCGCTTGTGCACGTCTGCCGTTTAAAAAAGAAAAAAGCCGTTACGCGGTATAATGAAGGAGGAATACATGAGTATAAAAATTAATGAAAAAAGACTTTTAGACACCTTTTTAAAGCTGGTTCGCATAGACAGCGAATCCTGGCATGAGGGAACTATACAGAAATATTTGGCAGAAGAACTAAAAAAGCTCGGCTGCAGTGTTGTGGTGGATAAAGCCGGCAAAAAAATCGGCTCTGACGCACAGGGCAATATTATCGCCACTTTTAAAGGCACCCGCGCCGGGAAGCCCTTTTTGCTTTCGGCACACATGGATACGGTCAAACCCGGTAAAGGGGTCAAGCCCTGCCTAAAAAACAACCGTATTACCAGCGACGGTACCACCATTTTGGGCGCGGACGATAAATCCGGCTTGGCCCTTATTTTGGAAATCTTGCATACGCTTCAGGAAAATAAGCCGGAGTGCGGCCCTATACAGGTAATATTTACGCTCAATGAAGAAAACGGTATGGCGGGAGCCAAAAATTTGGACTACCGCAAAATTAAAGGCCGTGACGGATTGATTTTGGACAATGAGAGCGTGCATGATTTGTTGATACAGGGGCCGGAAGTAAGCGATTTTAAAGTTTCTATCAAAGGCGTGGCTGCCCATGCCGGCGTTTGCCCGGAGAAAGGAATTTCTGCGCTGGAAGTGGCGGCCAAGGCGCTTTCTCTGATGAAAATCGGCCGTATTGACAAGGAAACGGTCTGCAATTTTGGGATAGTGCAGGGCGGCGGGGCGACCAATGTGGTCATGCCGCTTCTGGAGCTGAAAGGGGAAGTGCGCAGTTTATGTCCTAAAAAATTGGAAAAGCAAATCAAGCACATGAAAGATTGCTTTGCCAAGGCGGCCAAATGCTTTACCAAACGGGTGGACGGCAAAGTCATAAAACCGCAAATCACTATTGAAACCCCGCGCCGCTACGGTACCCTCCGGGTGCCGAAAAACGCCCCAAGCGTGAAACTGGTGCAGGCGGCGGCGAAAAAGAACGGGCTGGCCCTGAAGCTGGTGGCTTCCGGCGGCGGCTGTGACGCCAATGTGATGTGCCAGCACGGACTGCTGATGCCCAATTTGGGGCTGGGTGTGCAAAAATGCCACACCACGGAAGAATATTTGGACGTGAAAGATTATTATTTGGCCGCCGCCGTTGTGTTAGACACGGTGCTGGCTTATGGGAAATAAGGACGGCTTGTTGTAGATTACACATTATGCTGCGTTATATTTTGCGAAGACTTCTTTTACTGCCGCTGGTGGCGCTGGGTGTAACATTTTTATTGTTTTTTCTCACCCAGCGCTTAAGCCCGGAGATGCGCGCCTCTTTGTACATCAAAGATCCGCGCCAGATGGGTGCGCTGGAAGAAGTCATTGAGAAATATGGCCTGCGTGATAATGTGTTTAAACAATACGGGCGCTGGCTTTCCAGTGCGTTGCACGGGGATTTGGGCTATAGCCAGAGCGCCAATATGCCGGTGGCCCAAGCTATTAAAGAGTATTTACCCGCCACAGTGCAGCTGGCGGTGGTAACGATAGTGCTGGTGGTGTTTTTCGGCGTGTGGTTTGGGGTGGTGTCTGCGGTTAAAAAAGACAAATGGCAGGACGTTTGTGCCCGGCTGCTGTCGGTAGGGGGGTTTTCGCTTCCTATTTTTGTGCTGGGGCTGTTGCTGTTAATGTTGTTTTACGGCAAACTGGGCTGGTTTCCACCCGGGGGCTATTCGGTATCTACAGATGTGATTGTCCATTCCCCTTCTTTTCATCCCTATACGGGATTTTTGTTGATTGATGCTTTGCTGAATGGAAACATGACCGTATTTTGGGACGTGCTGCGCCATTTGGTCTTGCCGGCGGTAACGCTGTGTATCGGCTCTTTTGCGCTGATGGTGCGGGTAATGCGCTCTTCCATGCTGGAAGAATTGGGCAAAGATTATGTGCGTACCGCCCGGGCCAAAGGCCTGCCGGAGCATGCCGTTGTGTACCGGCATGCGGGCAAGAACGCTATTATCCCTGTCATTACGCTGGCGGGCATACAGTTTATCCGTCTGCTGGGCGGAACGGTAATTGTGGAAACGATTTTTGATTATCCGGGCATAGGCCGCTTTGGCGTAACGGCGGCCCAGCAGCTGGATATAGCCGGCATAATGGGCTTTTCGCTGATGGTGGCGGTACTGTTTGTGCTGGGCAATTTACTTTCCGACGTATTGTATACGGCGGTAGACCCAAGGATTAAATTAAGTGAATAACCGTATTTTTAAACGGATTTTGCAAAATAAAGCATCTTTGGCCGGCTTTGTGCTGGTGGCCTTGTTTGCGCTGGTGGCGCTGCTGGCCCCGCTGCTGGCCCCGGCGCATAACCCGCATAATCCGTATCAGCTGCCGCAAAGCAGCTATAATGTCACCCCGCAGCCGCCTTCCGCCGAACACATTTTTGGCACGACGGAGCAACAGTATGATTTGTATTATGGGGTGGTGTGGGGCACGCGCTTGGCATTTAAGATAGGGATTACGGTTACGTTTTTTGCGTTTTTGATAGGGCTGTTTCTAGGGTCTGCGGCGGCGTATTTCGGCGGTATGATAGATGAAGTGATTATGCGCTTTACCGATGTGGTGTTTGCCGTGCCTTCGTTGGTGTTAGCCATGGTGATTGCCGCTATGCTGGGGCCGGATATACAAAATATGATGATTGCGCTGACGGCGGTGGCCTGGCCCTCATATGCGCGATTAGTGCGTGGGGATGTTCTGTCCGTGAAACGGCGGGATTTTGTGACGGCGTCGCGTGCGTTGGGTGCGCGCGGGCCGCGGCTGCTGTTAAAACATATTTTGCCTAATTCCATTTATCCCTCTATTGTAGTAGCCAGTTTGGATATAGGGTATATTGTGCTGACGGCGGCGTCTTTGTCCTTTTTAGGGTTGGGCGCGCAGCCGGGCACAGCCGATTGGGGACAGCTGATTGCCATGGCGCGCAACTGGGTGCTGGGCAGCGGCACCAATACGTTTGCCTATTGGTATACCGTGGTGGTGCCGGGTGGAGTTATTTTTTTGTTTGTATTGGGCTGGAACTTGCTGGGAGATGGTTTCCGGGACATATTAGACCCCCGGCAGGGTTGATTTAAGTTACAATGAAAGAAAGGACTCTTTATCTTATTGGTTGAGGTTTCTATGATACGCAGAAAAGATTTATATACTTCCTTAAGTGACAGCGCCTACCGCTTTCCGCAAAAGGTGGCTTTGGTGGAGGCGGCCACCGGCAAAAAACTGACGTATTTGGACTTGCTTATGCAGGTAGACCGCGCGGCGGACATGTTTTGGGAGCACGGTATCCGCAAAGGAGACCGCGTGGCTATTGTCCACCGCAACGCTATAGACGTGGTGGTGGCCAGCTACGGGCTGTACAAAATCGGGGCGGTGTGTATTCCGATGAACTTTATGGTCACCAAGCAGGAAGAAATCCAGTTTATTTTAAACAACTCCGGTGCAAAAGCCGTTGTCACGCAAAGTGAATTTATCCGCCATTACCTTAAAGCCCAGCCGTCTTTGCCGGATTTGAAATACATCTTTTCTACCGATACTATCCCCGAGTCTGCCCAGGATAAACCTTTCGTGCAGAAATTTTGGGAACAGATAGAGCAGTCCACCTATCACGATGAAACCGCCGGCCCCTGCGCCCGCACCGAAGATGATGCGTTTATTCTCTATACCTCCGGCACCACCGGTCAGCCCAAAGGCGCCATTTTGACGCACGGCAATTTAGCCAGCAACGTGATATCCTGCGCGCAGATTTTTAAAATTAATGACGATGACTGCTTCCTTTGCCTCTTGCCGATGTTCCACTCTTTTGCCTGGACGACTTGTGTGGTCATTCCGCTGTATTTAAATTTAAAGGTGGTCATTGTGGCCAATGTAATGCCGGCCAAAACCTGGCTTTCTGCCATGGGCAGCGAAAAAGTAACGCTGATTTTAGCCGTGCCGCAGATTTTGGCAGTGCTGTCCAAGGAGGCCAAAGGGTTCAAACGGCTCTACCTGCAGTTCTGGCCGTTTAAAAATGTGCGTTTTGCCGTTTCCGGCGCCGCTCCGCTGACGCAGGAAATCAAAGACCGCTTTGAACAAAAAATCGGCGTGAAGATTTTGGAAGGATACGGGCTGACCGAAACGAGCCCCGTGGTCAGCGTAAATACGGAAGAATTGCAGAAAATTAAATCTGTCGGCCCGGCCATTCCCGCTGTGAGCACCATTGTACTGGACGATGAGGGTAACGAAGTGCCCCGCAACCACGAAGGGGAACTGTGCGTAAAGGGCCCCAATGTGTTCCGCGGGTACTTTGGCAACCCGCAGGCCACGCGCGATGCCTTTACAAAAGACGGGTGGTTTAAAACAGGAGATATCGTGTCGGTGGACGATGACGGCTTTATCTTTATTAAAGACCGCAAGAAAGACATGATTATTATTAAGGGGCTGAAAGTGTTTTCCGCCCAGGTGGAAGCGATTATCAACTCCTGCCCCGGCATAGAAGAGTCGGCCATTATCGGTGTGCCGGACGGAAAGGGCGGCGAATTTATCAAGTGCTATGCCGTCAAGGCCGAAGGTTCCACGCTGACTGATGACCAATTCCGCAAATTTTTGAAGCAAAATCTGGACAACTACAAACGCCCGCGCGACTTTGAATTTATGGACGAGCTGCCCAAAAACAGCTTGCGCAAAGTGCTCAAACGCAAACTGCGGGAGGACGCACTGGAAAAAATGAAACAGCGCGCCGCCGCGGCGCCGCACGAAGAAGAGGCGGCGGAGTAATATGGGAGCTGCGCTGGCGGATATTTTACGCCAAAGCGTACCGGACGCCTATTATGTGGGGGGCGCGGTGCGCGACAGTTTACTCAAAAAATCTTCCGGCGATATAGATTTGGCCTTGCCCAAAGAGCGCGTCAAGCCCGCCGCTTTGGCCTTGTCCAAAGCGCTTAAAGCCGCGGCATTTGAAATGGACGCGCAGTTTGGCGTGTGGCGGCTGGTAACGCGTAAAGAAAACCTGCAAATAGATTTAACCGCCTTTCAAGGTAAAAACCTAAAAGAAGATTTGCTGCGGCGCGATTTTACCTGCAATGCGCTGGCCTATCCGGTAACGGCGCCCATTACTTTGCAAATTAAAGCAGCCAAAGGGCAAAAAGCGCAAATCCGGCTGAAAAACCTGCAGAAGAAGTTCCTTATTGATTTAAAAGGCGGGCTGGCGGATTTGTCCGCCCGCCGGATACGCCTAAATAGCCCGCGTGTGTTTACAGAAGATCCGCTGCGCATGCTGCGGGTGTTTCGCCACGCGGCGGAGCTGAAATTTTCCGTTTCACCAGCTGTCTTGAAACAGATAAAAAAAGACGCTCCGCTTATTGTCCGCTCCGCCGGTGAGCGCGTGCAGGAGGAGTTAAAGCGCCTCTTTAATACCCCGCGGGCAGATGAAAATATACGGCTGATGGAGAAAACGGGTCTTTTAACGGCCTTGTTCCCGGAGTTGGAGCCGCAGCGCACCTGTGCCGAATGTTACTACGGCAAGGGAGGAGTACTCAAACATACGCTGGATTGTTTGAAGCGGGAAGAGTGGCTGCTGGAAAATTTGGACAAAGCATTCCCCAAATATCATAAAAAACTGGCCGCTGTGGCGGAGGATAAAGCGCTGTTTAAAATGGCGGTGCTTTTGCATGACGTGGCTAAACCCGCCACTGCCAAAATGGTGGGAGAACGCCTGCGTTTCTTTTACCATGAGCAAAAAGGCGCGTGCATGGCGCGCGAAATTTTGGAGCGCCTGCATTACAGCAAAGCCGAAAGCCGCCTCATTTGCGCCATGATTGGGGAGCATCTGCGCCCCAGCAATTTGGCCAGCAATGATGTGATTACCGACCGCGGGGCCTATAAATTTTTCCGGGATTTAGGGGAGGCCGCCCTGCCCATGCTGCTGTTGTGCTGGGCCGATTACACCAGTTATATTTCCGATGCACAGCTTAAACGTATCTTGCCCAAAAGCGGCGAAACGTTGATGAGTATAGAAAAAGCCAAAAAGACAGCCAATGTCGGCAAAACGCTGCGGCACATGCAAGTATTGTCGTTGCTGTTGAAAAAATATTTTGATTCTCCTAAAAAAATAAAACCCAGCAAACTAGTGGACGGGCGTGACATTATGGACGCTTTGGGTATTGCCCCTTCGCCTAAAGTGGGGGAGATTTTGGAAGCGGTGGCTTTGGCCCAGGTGGAAGGAGAAGTGTCCAGCCGGGCGGAGGCACTGGATTTTGTTCGCCGGAAATTTGCGGCCCATGCGCCGCAAGTGTCTGCTGCTGTCAATACGGCCAAAAAGCCCGCCCACAAATAAGGCGCTGGCTTTAGCAAGAGCCAGCTTATAAGAGCCAGCAGCGGGGCGTCTGCCTTCCGACACAGAAAAGATATGCTCTCCTTTTGCCCCCGGTTTGCTTGGTGGGGATACACCGGGGTATTTGCGGGGCGGCGGAAAGACATGCGCTCCGTCACTATCCGCCTGGCGGGGGAATATACAGACGTGTTTGCGGGGTGGCGGTGCCGGGCGGAGATGTGGAACAGACGTTGCCCGACGGCAAAAAGAGATGTTTTTGTTTCGTTATTTGTGCCGTGTATTACAGAAAGTGAAAGAAAGGTAAAAGGCACAAGGGCAGAGCGCTGAAGACGCTGCCACAGAAGCCAGTGCAAAAAAAGCGCAACAATTGCTATAATATAAACGCAGCGTGAAACTAATTTTTGCGGGCGTGGTTCAATGGTAGAATGGGAGCTTCCCAAGCTCTAGACGAGGGTTCGATTCCCTTCGCCCGCTCTTTTTAAGGTACTTCCTATGGCAGAAGAAAACAAAGACGTTCCCGAAATTACAGAGTTTGAAGCCAAAATGCCCGCTTTCAGCGGCAATAAAGATGTGTGGTTGTTTCTGATTATCGTGGACGTGGTGTTTTTGTGCGTGTTTGGTTTTTTCTTGTATAAAAACCTTTCCGCCCGTCTGCTGGCGCCCACGGAAGGCGATCCTGCTCCTGTTGCGCTGGCCGCAGCGGAAAGCGCTGCAGAACAGCAACCTCAGCTGGAAGAAATAGTGGTGGAGGAAGTAGCGGTGTCTGTGCCGGAAGCTGCGCCCGCCGCCCAGCCCCAGGAAGAACCTGCTCCTGCCGCGGACGAAGCTAAAACAGCGGCCAAAGAGCAGCCGGCTTCAGCTACGGAAAAGAAAGAAAGTATTTTGATTAAAACCAATCCCAAGAGCAAATACCGCCAGGTAACCTTCCGCTATTTTGGCGAGGGAGACAGTGTGTCTGTGGTCAGCGGTTTTACGATGGCCAAACCCCGCGCATTGAAAAAGAAAGACGGCTATTGGGAGACCACGCTGGGTATTGCTCCCGGAACGTATAAGTTCCTCTATATCGTGGACGGGGTGCAGACCTTGGATCCGTATGCGGAAGAGAAAGACGGCCGCTCGGTATTGGTAGTGGAATAACTGTTTCCCTGTTTTCAAGCCCGCGTTTCTGATTAGAAACGCGGGTTTTTTGCGTCCATAATTTTACCTTTGGAATTGTGCTTTATTACTTATTTTGTGGGCCGCAGAGCAATATCGGCTTTGCGTCGTACGGATAGAGCGGAAGAGAAAAACGCTTTTATTGGTATTATAATCCGGGAAACCTTTTACTTGAGGGGGGGTGAATTAGATAAGAGGTTTATTGCCCAGTGCCCTTTCTGGATATTTGTTTGTGTGATTTTAAGGATGGATACTCTTTGTTTATTGGCCCTAGCAAGGATATTTTGATAATCTGAAACGCGCAACTCTGCCGTTTGAAATATAAAAAGCCCCGCTTGTACATAAGCGGGGCTTTTTATGCCGAAATAGTTTATTTGACCAATAACTCCATTTCTACGCGGCGGTTTTCCTGGCGGCCTTCTTCCGTATCATTGGAAGATATCGGGTCGGCTTTGCCGTATCCGGAAATAACAATGTTATCTGCGGAAATACCACGTTTGAGCAAGGCATCAGCCACGGCCTGCGCCCGGCGGGCGGAGAGGCCCATATTGTAGGCGTCGGTGCCTACATTATCCGTGTATCCGTTCAGACGGACAGAGGTTTTGTCGTCCTGGCGGATAGCTTCAGCCAACATGTCCAGCTTTTCATTGAAGGACGGCGCAATCTCCGCGCTGTCAAACTGAAAGAGGATAGGGTCTTTGTAAGTAATGATGTACTGGATAGGAGCCGCTTCAGCCGTGCACAGGTCATCGTAGCATGGCATAGCAGAGCTTCTCCTGTCATGATGGCAAGCTGCCAACAGTAAAGGCAACAAGCATACGACGGCTAATTTTTTCATTTGTTTCTCCTTGATTAGTATTTTCAAATGGTGCAATACAATAAAGACACTGTTTTGCTATCCACAACGGATATTATTTATCCGGATAAGGAAACTCTATTTCCACACGGCGGTTTTTTTGCCGTCCTTCCGGCGTATTGTTGGACGCGATAGGTTTTTCCGAACCGTATCCTTTGGCTTTTATATGGTTTTGAGGTACGCCGCGGATTTGCAAGGCCTTGGCCACCCGGTCGGCCCGTTTTTGGGACAGACGCAAGTTGCTCTTGGCGTTGCCGCTGGAGTCCGTGTATCCGCGCACTTCCATAATGACGGAAGGGTCTTTTTGGTATACTTTTACAGCTTCGTCTATCAGTTTGTACGAAGACATTTCTATTTCATCGCCGTTTACTTCAAAAGTGATGGTGGAGAAGTACATTTGACCTACACGGCCGGGCTGTGTATTGCCCGTGTGGCACGCTGCCAGCACCAGCACTGCACTGCAAAGCAGCCAAATTTTTTTCATGTTCAAATCTCCTTACTATACACCTAATTTTCTTATTTTACAAAATTTTGCAGCTTGGAACACCTTTCTTGCGCATGAGTTCGCGGTATAAGGCCGTAATGGTTTTGCCCAGTTTAGGGTGTACATAATCTGGCAGCAAATAGCTTAGCGGTTTTAATACAAATTCGCGCTCATGCAGCCGCGGGTGCGGCACAAAGAGCATTACTTCATCATCAAAGACAATTTGGTCGTCGTAAAACAAGATATCCAGGTCAATTACACGCGGGCCGTTTTTAAATGTGGGCACGCGGCCCAGCTTGCTTTCCAGTTCTTTAAGTTTGCGCAGCAAATCCGCCGGCTGATACGGCGTGGAGAGCAATACCACCGTATTGACAAAATCCGGCTGTGCTTCGTATCCTTCCGGTTTAGAGAGGATATAGGGGGCTGTTTCTTTGACCTGGCCCAGCGTGCCCAGGGCTTCTATGGCCAGGTCTAAATTTTGCTTGGGATTGCCTTGGTTGCTGCCCAGCCCCAAAATGGCCAGGGGCATTATTCTTCTCCCCGGTATTCTACCCAGCGGTCTTCGGATTCAGCCACTTTGACGCTGTAGAGTTTGGGCATTTTGACCTTAATGCGGTCGTAGAGCCAAATTGCCAGCGATTCCGCCGTGGGAAAGGGCAGAAAGGTTGTTAAGTCCGAGCCGTCCAACATTTTTTCCAGTTCATTTTTGAACATTTGGCTGATTTGGCGGAAATCCACCAGGAAGCGTTCTTCGTTGATGTCTCCGTAGAAAGTAGCTTCATAGTGGAAGAGATGTTTGTGTAAGGGTTCCGCCAGGGTGCCGTCGTGGCTGTGCATGGCAGTAAAAGACCCTGCTTGGGTTAAATATACTTTACTCATGAGTTGGCCTCCAGTTCCAAAAAGAAATTGACGACTTTCTTGGTTTCTTTCACGTCGTGTACGCGCAAAATGTCTGCTCCGGCCTGCAGTGAGGCAAAGTTGGCGCACAGGGTTTGTGTTTTGCGTTTGGGGGGCTTTTCGCCGGGCTGGCTTAAAAATTTTTTATGGGAAAGCCCAATCAAAAGCCGTACCCCCATATTAGTAAAAAAGCCCGCGTGTGCCAAGAGTTTATAATTTTGCTCCCGCGTTTTGGCAAAGCCAAAGCCGGGGTCTATGATGATTTGCTCTTTTGTCAGGCCATATTGTTGGGCTTGGTCAATTTTAGCAGAAAGGAACTCTTTGATTTCCTGCAATAAATCATCATACTGTGTCATGTTCTGCATGGTTTGCGGGTTGCCGCGGCTGTGCATGATGACCAGCTGCGCGCCAAAGTCTTTAACCAGTTTAAACATTTCCGTATCCGGCGTACCGCTGACGTCATTAATTATCTTGACGCCGGCTTTTAGCCCTTCCAGAGCCACCGGGAGTTTAAAGGTGTCTTGGGAAATCAGTATTTTCGGCCAGCGGACGCGCGCTTGTTTAATCAGCTCCAGCGTGCGGGACAATTCTTCTTCAGCGCTGACCGGCGTGGCGCCGGGGCGGGTGGATTCCCCGCCGATATCTAATATGTCTGCGCCGTCAGCTATATGCCGGGCGCATTTGTCCAGCAGTGTGCCCAGGTTATGCTGTGGGTCGCCGTCATAAAAAGAGTCGGGCGTTGCATTAATGATGCCCATGATTTGTTTTTGCATAATGTATGGGCGCTGTTTGGGGCGGCGCCGGGCCCGTGGCTAGCGGCCCGCTTTCCGGGCCGCGGCGGCAGTGTGCCGGGGCAATGTGCGTGCAGCGGCGGCCTAATATTTCTGTGCAGGTGCCGGCTGTGGGTTATTTTATCATCTCTAAAAATTCGTTGCGCACTTCCATTTTTTTAAATGCGCCGCGTATGGCGCTGGTGACCATGACGGCGTTGTGCTTTTCAATGCCGCGCGAACTGATGCACATGTGTTTGGCTTTGCACACCACCATTACGCCGTGCGGCTTTAGGGTTTCCATTAAACTGTCGGCAATTTGGGCCACCAGTTTTTCCTGTATCTGCAGGCGGCGGGCAAATACTTCTACCAAACGCGCCAGCTTGGAAATGCCCAGCACCCGTCCTTTGGGCAGATAGCCAATACTGATAGAGCCGAAAAACGGCTGCAAATGATGTTCGCAGGTGGAATAAAATTCAATGTCTTTGAGCACCACCATTTCGTCGCAAGACCCTTCGGTAAATGTTTTTAGCACGTCCTGCG
The DNA here is from genome assembly GCA_949291365.1 of uncultured bacterium. Taxonomy (GTDB): domain Bacteria; phylum Elusimicrobiota; class Elusimicrobia; order Elusimicrobiales; family Elusimicrobiaceae; genus Avelusimicrobium. The sequence continues at coordinate 7,479 of CASEVJ010000010.1, read as the reverse complement.
GGCGCATTTTGTATCCGCCGAACAGTTTGTCCCAGCTGCGCAAAATGCGCTTGGGAGTTTCCTGCAGGCCTTCGCGGGAGGGGTCGTCACCAATATAGGTTAAAATTTCCCGCAGGTTTTGCAATACTTTTTCCTGGGTTATTTTATGTGTGCCAGTTTGTGCATTTGCAGACTTAACTTTAGAAACGGATTTTGTTTTATTAGTTTTACGCATAAATCTATGTTCTCCTGTTTGTTGCTTTGTGGCTGCAGGCAGACGGCAGTGCGGCCGTTTGCATACGGGAAATACGTTTTTAATTCTTCCAAATCGGTATCCTGCCCGACTACAATTTTAATAGCGTGGGCTTTGGCAAGCATGTCTGGGCAGACATGCTTTTTGGGGGAGATGACCAAAAAATCTATATCAGATACATCGGCGTTTTGAGCCCCGTTGCTTTCCATGTGCACCGTCCATCCGCGCTGTTTAAGCAGGCGCGCCAGCGGGGCAAAGTCTTGCTCGGTGGGTTCCCCGCCGGTGATAATGACGTTGCGGCAGGGGTATTGCTCCAGCTTGTTGATAATTTCTGCATAGGTCATGTCCTGTCCTTGGGCAAAGGCGTAGCGGGTGTCGCAGAAAGGGCAGTTCATGCTGCAGCCGGCCAGGCGCAAAAATACCGCCGCCATGCCGGTATGCGGGCCTTCTCCCTGCAGGGAATAAAAAATTTCATTTACCTTTAGCGTGTTGTTCATAAAATAGCGTTTTGGCGCGGCGGCGGGTTATTGGCCTTCCCACACGGCGGCGGCATTCTCGTTTTCCCACAGTTCCAGCGTTTTAAGCGTCAGCCCCAGCGGTTTTAGCGCGGCGGCGGCTTTGTCAAACAAATACGGAGCCAGGTTTTCCGCCGTGGGATTTTCCAGCAAGTCATTTAAATAGCAATGGTCTGGCAGCTGGGCATCCAGCAGCGGTTTTAATTGTTTAAAATCCGCCACCATGCCGTCGGCCCGGACGGGGCCTTCTATCAAAAAGACCACTTTCCAGGTGTGCCCGTGCAAATGGTGGCAGGGGCCGTCATAGTGCGGCAGGCGGTGGGCGGAGCTGAATTTGCGGATAATTTTTAAAAGCATAGTTACCTCTTTTTCTCGGGCATAAGATTAAAAATTTGCTGTATGTAAATCATATACAAAATGAACAACCCAAATAAAAACAGCGGCACGCCCCACAGCAGGTTTACCAGCCACAGCGCCAGCGCCGGCCCCTGTAAAAACGCCGCCCAGCGCAGCACGGTGCCCGGGGGCAGCAGGGTGCGTTTCCACGCGCTCCATAAATAGACGGAGCTGGCGGCCAGGAAAAAGGAGAACAGCAGAAATAAACCCATGGCTAGTGCCGAGCCGAAAAAGCCCGCCCCTTGTAATGCGCCGCGGATAGAAGCCATGTTCTGCTGCAGCCAGCTTTGGGTGATGTGCAGGGTAAAGTTGGCCGGCAGTTGTTGGGATTGCACCCCGAAAGAAGAAACGGTATAGATGCGGTTTTGCGTTACAAAAGCCAGCAGTTGGCGGTTTATAAAATCTTCCCGGGTGGGCGTGCGCTGGGCGTGTGCGTCAAACACGACGGACATGCCCGTCTGCGGGATAGCCAGTGTGACGGCCTGCTCCGGCCCGGTCAGCGTGCCTTTTTCAAAGGAAAGCTCCGGGACGGTTTTTAAAAATGCGGGCAGCTGCTGCTGCAGCTGCAGCGTAAACCAGATATTAAAGCACAGCAGCCCCAGCAGCCATATATAGAATACAAAGAAGGCCGTTTTCCACGGCCCCAGCGTGCTGAAGCGGTGATATGAACGAAATGAAAAAATGGACTGGAAAAATAAGAGAATCATATTTATACTATATAATATACAAAATAAATAAACGGGCTTTTGCCAAAAATGTCTTGACCCGTATTTATTTTTTTGATACATTTTTTTTGTGTAAATACAAGCAGTAAAGGGGCTTTTATGAAAAAATGCTTATTGTTAGTAGCGGCGGTCTTTCTGGCCGCCACGTGGACGGCAGCGGAAGCAATAGACGCTGTTTCGTTCAACCCCGCCCGTTTGGGCCGTTATGAAAACCTGAAGATTTCCGGCGGCCTGACCAGCAAAGGCGGTATCTCTGCACAGGCCGTTACGGTGCAGTCCGGCGGCACGGTCACTTTCAACAATGCCGGCAATTATCAGGCGGACAGAACCGAAGTGCAGGGCACGCTGAATATGCCTAATACGGATTTCAATACGACTACCTTGTATAGCAGCGGCCCCGCTTCTTTTGTGGGCAGCGGTACCTCTCAAATTGGCAATATGATAGGGGCCTCTATGCGTGTGCAGGCCAACAGAATGGCTTTGCGGCAAGTGTCAGTATCTGGGGAAGCCACTACGGATTACAATGGAAACTCTATCTCCGGGTTTGTACTGGGCAACAATACCATTCCCACGGCTCCGAGCGAGTGCCAGGGCTTGCAGTGGGTTACCCGCCTAACTGACGACAACCAATCCTATAAAGTACTTGGCTTTGCCTCCTGCGGAACGGAAGAATCTACCGAGCAGGACTGCACAGAGAATCCTAATCAGCAAAAATGCTGCACCGGAGAGAATGTTTCTTGGAATGGCTCGCAGTGTGTTCGCTCCTGCTCTGCTTATGGAGAGATGGAACAATCTTATATACAAGCATATAACTGCCACTTATATGATGCTGAAAATGAATATTCTTATCCTGATTATCAGGGAGGTACATGCTCTGTATCTAATATTGTTGCTGAATCTGGGGCAGCTGCGTGTGACCATGATGGATATTCTATCCCGAATTATTCCGACAGGAATGAGGCCGCTAGTGCAGCTGCTGTAACGTGTGCTGATATGGCCGATAATATGTTTGATAGGGATACATTTGAAGGAGAATTTCGTTGTTCTTTTGCTGTCCCTGTACAGACGAATTATAGTGGTTATTACGATAGTTTGGCTGGAGTCCTGATTTGCCGAAGAGAAAAATATGAATGGACGTGTCCTTCTACGCAATCTTGTGGTACAACACAGAATTCTTGCCGATAAGGATATTGGCGCTAATACAATCCTGCCGGTGTTAAGCCGGCAGGATTTTTTATATATACCTTTTACTATAGTTCCGGATGTAAATCCGGCAAGTTTTTTTCTCTGCGCTGGGGGCCCCAAGCGCCAGTATATAGAAAAGGAAACATGGCCCCTTGAGAAGCGTTGTGTTTGGTGTTAGCGCAGAGTAATTTCTTTGGATAGCGGCGTGCCGGCAAACATTTTTAGTTTCTGTGTTTGCATACATGCCAGACAGGGCTAGCCGGTCAAGCGCTTCCCCCATATATCCCCTGCGCAGCCAAAGCGGCGCGCCGGTGCCTCTGCGGCGGCGGGAAGCGCGCACGCGGGGGAATTTACTACAATATATACATGAACCGCACGCGCCGCGCGATGATTTCATTAGCCGTAGCCAATGGGTTGTTATTGTTTGGCTACGGTCTTTCTTTGCCGTTTTTTACCGTCTATTTAATCAGCCGGCAAGGGCTTTCTGCTGCTATGGCGGGGCTGGTGATTGCGCTGTCTGCCTTCAGCCGCAGTTTTGCCAGTGCGCTGGCGGGGGAACTGTCCGACGCGCTGGGCCGCAAATGCATTATGCTGTGGGGGCTTGCGCTGGAGGTGGCGGTTATGTGTGTTATGGCGGCCTGCATAGAATATAAAGCGCCTATTGGCTGGGTGCTTTTGTTTTATTTTCTTACCACGTTTTTGGGGGCCACTTTCCGGCCCGTTTCCAATGCTTGGATAACGGACAACACTACCCCCAAACAGCGGGTGGAAGCGTTTGGCATTATCCGGGTGGGGGTCAATTTGGGCTGGGCGCTGGGGCCGGCGGCGGGCGGATTTTTGGTGCGGTGGTCGTACAGTTATGCGTTTTATTTGACGGCGCTGGCTTTTGTGTTGGGGGTGTGGTATATAAACCGTATCATTGCCGATGATGCGGCCCCCGCGCGCAGTGTGCGCCGCCGGCCACAGTTTGTGTCTTTGCTGGTGTCTTTGCGGGACAAACGGCTGGCGAAAATATGCGCCTATGTACTGCTGATTACGGCGGTCAATTCCCAGCTGGTGGTGGGGCTTTCGGTGCATTGCAATACCTATTTGCATATGCCGGAAAATTATATCGGTTGGTTTTTTACCATTAACGGCTTGGCGGTGGTGTTTTTGCAGTATCACGCCACACGGCTAATGATGCGTATGCGTCTTACGTCGGCCATGCTGTTGGGGTGTGCGCTGTATGCGGTGGGGTATGGGTCGGTGGGGTTTTTTGGCAGTTTTGCCCCTATTGCATTTGGGGTGCTGTTGGCGGCGCTGGGGGAGCTGATTGTAGCCCCTGGGGAGCAGACCCTGGTCTCCAATATGGCCTCCGCGCAGACGCGCGGGCGGTATTTGGGGATGCTGATGGTGTTTTATAATATGGGCTCCTCGCTGGGGTTTTTTGCGGCGGGGTGGCTGGGGGAATATGTGGCCCCGCTGTATTTGCCCGGGCCGTGGCTGGCGGTGGGCGCGGCGGCGCTGTTGGCCGGGTGGGGGTTTTATGCCCTACGGCGGGATTTGACCGACGAAGAAGACGGCCTTTTTCCCGCTCCCGCTCCGGTAAAAAAAGACACCGCTCCCCTGCAGTAATCGGGCCGGGTTTTGCGCCCGGGGGCCAATTTATATTACTATTAAAAGAAAGGAGAAAATATGAGAGGAATTGTGTTTACCGTCTTGACGCTGTTGGTGGCCGGGCTGATTGCCCTGGGGCTGGAGTGGCTGGCCTCGCTGCTGCCGGCGCAAATGGCGGGTATGTTCAACCGCGTTTATCCGATAGGCATTCATCCGCTGTCTTTGCATATCAGTATATGCGGGGCTATCGGGCTGGTGTTGGGCTATATTATCGTTTCCAAGTTTGTGCGCAAATAGTATGAAACTGGTGTTGGCTTCCCATTCCCCGCGCCGTATAGAAATACTGAAGGGGCTGGGCTATGATTTTACGATTTGTCCGTCGGTAAAGCCGGAGCAGACTGCCTATAAGCGGCCGCTTCTGAAAGTGGCGGATTTGTCTGCCAAGAAGGCATTGGAAGCGGCGCAAAAATATCCGCGTGCGCTGGTCATCGGTGCTGATACGCTGGTGTTTTGCCGGGGGGAAGTTATCGGCAAGCCGAAAGACAAAAAGGACGCCCTGCGCATTCTGCGCAAACTAAACGGCACTTGGCAAACCGTGTATACCGGCATGACACTGGTGCACGCCCAAAGCAAAAAGTGTGTGCGCGGCGTGGCCAAGACCTATTGCAAAGCGCGTAAACTGCCTTTGTCCCAGCTTCAAGAAATGGCCGGCAAACATCTGGACAAGGCCGGCGCCTATGCTGTTCAGGATAAAGATGACCAATTTATAGAAAAAATAAGGGGCAGCCGCAGCAATGTGGTGGGGTTCCCCGTGGAATTGTTTACCCAAATGCTCAAGGAGTTTGAAAAATGAAGCAAACAGATTTACTTATCGTTGGCGCTGGCCCTGCGGGCTGCAGTGCCGCCATCTATGCGGTGCGCGCCGGGCTGAAAACGGTTATTGCCGGCGGCGCTATGCCCGGCGGGCAGCTGCTGCAAACGAACGATATTGAAAATTATGCCGGGTTTGTAAATCCCGTGCCCGGTTTTGAACTCATGGACAATATGCACAAACAGTGCAAACGGTTGGGGGTGGAAATTACCAGCGACCAAATTGTCAAACTGGAAGGAGTTCGCTCTCCGTTTACGCTGACCACGGCCGGCGGCGAACAGTATCAGGCCGCGGCCGTCATTATTGCCGCCGGGGCCAGCGCGCGCTGGCTGGGCGTGAAAGGGGAAGAGGCACTGAAAGGACATGGTGTGTCGGCCTGTGCCACGTGCGACGGATTTTTCTTTAAAGGCAAAGAAGTTATCGTCGTCGGCGGCGGAAATACCGCTTTTGAGGACGCGCTGTTCCTTTCGCAGTTTTGCCCTAAAGTGACGCTCGTGCACCGGCGCGAAGGGTTCCGCGCAGATGCCGTGACGGTGGAAAAAGTGAAAAATACACCCGCTATTTCCATGCGCTTAAACTGCGTGGTAGACGAAGTGCTGGGCCAAAACACTGTAACCGGCGCCGTCCTGCGCAATGTGCAAACCCAGGAAAAAACCGAAGTGCCTTGCTCTGGCATTTTTGTAGCCGTGGGCGCCGTGCCGCAAACGGCGTGGCTGCAGGGCAGCGGGGTGGAAATGAGTGAAAGCGGCCTAGTTAAAGTGGACGCGCACCAGCGTACCAATATAGAGGGCGTGTTCGCTGCCGGGGATTGCACGGAAAGCGAGTTCCGCCAAGCCGCTGTGGCCGCCGGAAGCGGAGCCAAAGCCGGTATTGCGGCGGCGGCTTATGTGAATTTGCACCGCTGACTTGTTTTTTCAGCCGCAAAAACCGCTCGCATCGCCGGGCGGTTTTTGCATTTAGGGGGCATGGCAAATATTGGCATAGATATCTCTTTTTATGCCAAAATTTGCTACTATAGCCCAAAAGGAGGGGTCCATGAAAGAAATGGAATTTGATGAGCAGGCGCGCCAAGTGCTGCAGATTTTGCGCCAGGGCGCCTTTTTAACCACCTGCGCCAGCGAACAAACCAACACCATGACTATCGGTTGGGGATATTTGGGCTGGGCCTGGCGCAAGCCGGTGTTTGGCGTCATGGTGCGCCACAACCGCTTTACCCATGAACTGTTGGAAAAAAACGGGGAGTTTACCGTCACGCTCCCGCAGGAAGATATGAGCAAAGAACTGGCCTTTTGCGGTACTAAATCCGGCCGCGATACAGACAAAATAAAAGCATGCGATTTTAGTTTAATCCCAGGCAAAACAGTCTCTGTGCCGCTGATTGTGTGCAAAGCTTTGCAATACGAATGCAAAGTGCTTTGCAAAACCCAAATGCTGTCGCAGGGGTTATTGCCCCAAACGCGTGAACAGTGGTACGACAAAGTTCCCTGCGATTACCATACTTTTTATTTTGGGGAAATTACCGCCTCTTACATCACCCAATAGTAGGCATTTGCCTCCGGCAGCCGGCATCTGACAGTGAGGCAGGCCAGTGCTTGGGGGGATGTAGCAGAGGGAAACAGTTTCTAGTTTTTATGGCAAATCGGGCCGCACGGCTTTGCTGGTGCGGCCCAAATTTTTTTGGGAGATAAAATAGTTTTGCGATGAGTGCCAGACATGGTACAGAAATGCAAAGCAATGTGTTTATCGCTGTTAGCGCCGGATAAACGGGGGTATCGGTACGGAAATTTTTTTGTTAATCCATTTTAATCATCATGTTTTTAGGGCCAAAAGTCTCTTTCCAATAGGACTTTTGGCCCTTTCTTTATATGCCTTAAAAAACGAAAATAAAGTTAAAGAGATCCTAAAGTAAAGAGAACCCTATGACCAAACTAATATCGATTATTTTAAGCATAAGCATCT
>CASEVJ010000009.1 GCA_949291365.1 uncultured bacterium | reverse complement strand
TTTCTTGCCCAGCGTACAGCGCTTCTCTTGCTCCATACGCACCGCCGAAAGCATGTTCTCCGCTTCCGTCGTCCTGCGCGTCTCCAATACGCGCGAGAACTTTGGCACCGCCACAGCCGCCAATACGCCCAGCACTATGACTACCACCAAAAGCTCTGTCAATGTGAACGCTTTTTTCCAGAACTTCATGGTTCCTCTCCTAAGTGAATATAGACAATGCACATAAAGGGCCCTAAAGCCCCTTATAACCGACTTTTACCAAAACGAGACAAAAAACTTGATTTTACCCCGAAACTGTAGCAAAAAAAAAAAACAAGTCAAGCACTTTACACCTTAAACCCCAACAGCCAACAAACGGCCTTGGCTTTTCCCCAACATGCTGCTCTTGGGGTATACGCCGGGCCAGCGCCAGTATTGAAATACACGCCAGGCCCGTGTTCTCCCCTAGAAAAACCTAGGCCAGCGCCAGCATGCGGAAAAACAAAATCCCGCACCAGCCGGGATTTTTATACATAAAAAATCCCCGCCTTTTGGGCGGGGATTGGCAATACAGCAGTCAATTTAATCTTGGTATTTTTTGGACTTATAATGCGTATGCAGCAGCTTGTGCGCCACCGGGCCGCCGATTTTATCCAAAATCCGCCCGTACAGCGCCTGCACGCCGCTGTTATCCTGCGACTTATAAGCCAGCTCCGTATCTTCTTTATATAAGCCCTCGGCGCGTGTCTTGCGCAAGGCCCAGCCCTCAAACTGCGGTTGACCCGCACCGGCCACGCACCCACCTTGGCAAGACATGACTTCAATAAAATCATAATGTTTTTTGCCGGCTTTGATATCGTCCAGCAATTTGCGCGCGTTTTTAAGCCCGCTGACTACGGCCACGCGGATAGTGGCGTCGCCAATGGTCACCGTTTTCTCTTTAAACACTTTGCTTTCGCGCAAGCTGGAGAATTTGACGCTGCGTGCATTCTCCGGATCCAGCTCCGCCACCGCATAGCGCAGGGCCGCTTCCATCACGCCGCCGGAGGCGCCGAAAATAACGCCCGCGCCGGTTTTGGTGCCAAAGGGCATATCAAACCATTCATTTTCCAGGTTCACAAAATCTATGCCCGCCTCTTTAATCATACGCGCCAGGCCCACGGTAGTTACCACATAGTCCGTATCCGGGTTGCCATTGACGTAGAATTCACCGCGTTTAGCTTCGGCTTTCTTGGCAGAGCAGGGCATGACCGCCACTACCACCAAGTCTTCGCGCTTGCCGCCTTTTTCTTCAAAGTCGGCCTTGAGAATAGGCCCCATCATCTGCATGGGGGAGCGGGCGGTGGACAAATTAGGGATAAATTCGGGGGCGAATTTTTCCACATAATTGACCCACGCCGGGCAGCAGCTGGTCAGCTGCGGCAGGTTGGTGCCTTTTTTAAAGCGGTTCAAAAATTCCGTTGCTTCTTCCACAATGGTCAAGTCCGCCGCAAAGGCCGTATCATACACATAATCAAATCCCAACATACGCAGGGCAGTGGCGATTTTGCCATCTATCGGCTCTCCGGCCGGCAGACCAAAAATCTCGCCCAGCCCCACACGCACCGCAGGTGCGATGTGCACGGCTACTTTTTTATTGGGGTTATTGATGGCTTTGAACACCTCTTCAATTTCAGAAGAGTTCGGCATCAAAGCCCCTGTGGGGCACACGCGGGCGCACTGCCCGCAGGACACGCACTCGTGGCTTTCGCCCAGCTCTTTGTTAAAAGCGGTGGCGATTTTGGATTTAAACCCGCGGAAGGCAAAATCAATCGCGCCAATGCCCTGCACTTCGTTGCAGATACGCACACAGTTGCCGCAGAGAATGCATTTGCTGTGGTCGCGCACCAAAGCGGGGGAAGTGGCGTCTTTGTGGCTGTCTAATTTTTTGGACTTAAAGCGGATTTCCGTTACGTCCATATCTTTAGCCAGCTTCTGGAGTTTGCAGTTATTGGATTTGCTGCAGAGTGTGCAGTCGTGATTGCCAGACGAGAGCAAAAGCTCCAGGTTAATGCGGCGCAGCTTGCGGATTTCGTCGCTGTTGACGCGCACTTTCATACCGTCTTTAGGCGTGACCGTGCAGGAAGCCAAAATGCCCATGCCTTCAATTTCCACCAGGCACAGCCGGCACGCGCCATACACTGCCAGCTCCGGGTGATAGCAGAACGTGACAATGTTAAAACCCGCCTTGCGGATAAGCTCCAGCAGATTCTTTTCCCCCTGTATGGGGACTCTTTTTCCTTCAATAGTTACAAAACCTTGTTCTTTATTTTCCATGGGGTTGCTCCTGGCCTTATGCGCCGGTAATCACGGCGCCGAATTTGCAGGTGCTCTTGCAGCCGCCGCATTTAATGCACTTCTTGGGGTCAATGTGATGGGGTTTGCCCACCTCGCCCGTAATGGCCTGCACCGGGCAGGCGCGTTTGCACATGCCGCAGCCCTTGCATTTGTCATCCACAATTTCGAAGCGCGCCAGCGCTTTGCACACCCCGGCGGGGCAGCGTTTTTCCACCACGTGAGCCAGGTATTCGTCGCGGAAATGTTTCATCGTGGAAAGCACCGGGTTGGGCGCGGTTTTGCCCAGCGCGCACAGCGATGCTTTTTGCACCGCTTTGGCCAGGTCTTCCAGGTTTTCCAGCGTCTTTAAAGTAGCGCGGCCTTCCACAATGTCGTTGAGCATGGTCAGCATCTGCTCGGTTCCTTCGCGGCAGGGCACGCATTTGCCGCAGGATTCGCGCTGCGTAAATTCCAGGAAGAAGCGCGCCACGTTGACCATACAAGTCTTGTCGTTCATCACGACCAACCCGCCGGAGCCCACCATAGCGCCTGCGCCTTTGAGCGAGTCAAAGTCCAGCGGCAAATCCAAATGTTCTTTGGTCAAGCACCCGCCGGACGGACCGCCGATTTGCGCGGCTTTAAACGCGGCTTTATTTACCGTGCCGTCATCGTTGGTGGTGCCGCCGGCCACATCGTCAATCACCTGGCGCAGCGTGGTGCCCATAGGCACTTCCACCAATCCGGTATTGGCAATATGCCCGGTTACGGCAAAGGTCTTGGTACCAGGACTGGTCAGGGTGCCGATTTTCTTAAATTCTTTGGCGCCCATTTCCATAATTTTGGGAACGGTAGCCAGGGTTTCCACATTGTTAATCACCGTCGGTTTGCCAAACAATCCTTTTTGACTGGGGAAAGGCGGTTTTACATTGGGCATACCGCGTTTGCCTTCCACAGAGGCAATCAGCGCCGTTTCTTCTCCGCACACAAAAGCACCGGCCCCTTCCATGACGTGAATGTCAAAATCTTTGCCGGAGCCAAAAATATTTTTGCCCAGCAGCCCCAACTCTTCGGCCTGTTTAATGGCCGTGCGCATACGCTGCACAGCCAGCGGGTATTCCATACGGACGTACACATAGCCCTCATCGGCACCGATGGCACGCGCAGCAATCATCATCCCTTCCAGCACGGCATTGGGGTTGCCCTCCATGACGCTGCGATCCATAAAGGCGCCGGGGTCGCCTTCATCTGCGTTGCAGATGACGTATTTTTTCGGGCCTTTTTCAATACGGGTCAAATCCCACTTTTTGCCGGTGGGAAACCCGCCGCCGCCGCGCCCGCGCAGGCCAGACTCCATGATTTCTTTACACACTTCTTCATCGGTCATTTGTGTATAGGCGCGCTTGGCCTGGGCATAACCGCCGTGGGCAATGTATTCTTTGATGTCTTCGGGATTAATGCGTCCGCAGTCGTGCAACAAAATACGTTCCTGTTTGGAATAGAACGGAATTTCCGCCGTTGTTTTGCAATGTTTATGGGAGTTGGGATCCACAAAAAGCAGGCGATCCACTACTTCCCCTTTCATAATGGTTTTTTCCACGATTTCCGGCACATCTTCGGGCTTAACGTGTGTGTAGAAAATGTCGTTGACGCTCACCAAAGGCCCGGCGGCGCAGAAACCGCGGCAGCCGCTCATGCTGATATAGTTTTCGTGGCAGCCCTTAGTGATATTGAGGCAATAGCCAATTTTGCGTTTGTCCAGCTCTTTTTGAAACGCATCATACACTTTCATACTGCCGCCGGCAATACAGCCCGTACCGCCGCAAATGGTAACGCGGCCGGTTATTTTTTTATAAGCGTCATTATAATCTTTGGCAATCTTTTCAATGGTATTAGGCATGTTTGGCCTCCGCGGCGATAATTTCGTCAATAAGTTTCACGGCCTGCGCCGGCGTAATTTGCCCGTGCACCGTTTCGTCAATCACCATTACAGGCGCCAATCCGCACGCCCCCAGGCAGGATACACACTCAAGCGTAAAGAGCCCGTCTTCGGTCGTGTCCTGGCCGTCTTTGAGTTTGAGTTTGTCTTTAACGGTATTAATGACAAAAGAAGAACCTTTTACATGGCAGGCGGTACCGTTGCACACTTTAATAATGTGTTTGCCTTTGGGCGTAATGGCAAAATGCGCAAAAAAAGTGGCCACGCCAAAGACGCGGGCCGGAGAAATCTCCAGCTTATCGGCGATATGGCGCATTACGTCTTCGGGCAAATAGCGGTACAAATCCTGCACCTGCTGTAATATGGGGATGAGTTTGGCCGGGTCGCAGCCGTGCTCTTTAAGTATCTTGTCGACGGGGGCGAACTTTTCAGTCATGGTGTCTCCTGTTAATTGTACTGCAAGATTACTGCAAGCGGCCCTATCACACGCGGGGAAGCGTGCCAGCCGCACTACGGTAAAAATTGAAACATGATTAGGTTGCCTTACTCCCCTATTATAGTAAGAGCGGTGCATGCTGTCAACGCGCTGCGCGCCGGCTGCCCAAGAAGAACAAAGACCGCCGGGCCGGGGCTTTTGCAGCCGTGCTGGCTGCACAACTGCTTTTCAAACTACAGCACCACCCACAGCGCAATAAAATAGCCGCCCATCAGCGTCAGCCCGGCCGGCACGGCTACGCGGGCCCATTCGCGGCTTTTGATGCCCAGCTTTTCCGCCGCCACAATATTGGGCAAATTGCCCTGCACCAGCATACTGCCAAAGGCCGCCAGCCCAATGACCATGTACATTAAATTATTCAGGGTTACTTCCGGCGTTACCTCAATAGCCGCCAGCGTGGCATTGTCTATAATGACAGAGACGGAATTGGCCCAAAACAAAATCTTGCCGCTTAAATGCGCAATGGTGCTCTGGGCAAACGGGCGCAGCCCGGTGCTGATTAAATGCAAAGCCGCCACAAACAAATACACATGCCAGGTGCGGCGCAGCATGGAGCGGGTGTCTTCTTTGTCTTCGCGGATATGCAGCTGCACCTGGGTATTTACATCGCGCAATGTATAGCCCGCTGCTAAAGCCAACAGCAAAATGGCCGGCATAATCCACCAAAAAAAGTGTTGCAGCATAAAGAAAAAATCCGCCTGATGCGGGCCAGCGGCCAATTCATTATAAATCACCAAACCCAGCGGCTCCGCCAACGGCAACAGCACCGCCCCCAAGCCAATAGCATAGCAGGCATAGACGGTTACGCGCACCGTTTGGCTGCGCTCCAAGTTGACCACCTGCAGCACTTCCGCCAAAATCAGCGCCGCCACCGTGACGCTGAACACGCTGGAAGTCATACCCAGCAGAAACACCAAAATCGCAAAGCTGTACTTGGGCTCAAAATACCGAAATAAAATAAACAAAACGCGGAAAATATAGCGGGAATAATAGTTAAAAATAATGCTGACCACCAACACAATAAACGCCACGTTTACAGGGGCGTTGAGCGTTTGATAAACAAATTCTTTGCTCCAGCCGCCGCTGATTGTCACCGCCGCCGCACCCACCAGCAGCAGGAATATTTCCAAATGGTTTTCCACCCATTTGGATACCAGCGGCCATACTAGTAAATTTACCACCACCAGACCGAGCAAAATTTGGGTCAGTATTGAAATTTCCATGGTTTTATTTTACAAAAATCCATCGGTTCTCTCTCATAAAAAATAAATTACGGCCCTTCTACTGCTCTTTCTGCCCCCGCCTCTTGCCCAGCCCGCCGCCCGCGTCTGTCCACGGCCGGCCCGCTCCGTAAAAGATTACAACTCCCGCACGGGGAACTAACTCTTTGGGATCGTTTTTGCCTAGACAGCTCTTTGCTTGCCAAGCGGAATTTTCCGACAATCTGCCTTGTGCTATGGTGCAATTTTAAGCGCATAAAAAACCCGCGCTTTTCGGCGCGGGTTTTCAAACCAGGCGGACGATTACAGCACAATCAGCCGGATAGCCATTATAACCAAGATTAACCCGGCTACAAACTCCGCTTTCTTACCGCGGATATTGCGCGCCGTTTTGGTGCCCAGGTGGAAGCCCAACACCGTCATGGCAAAGGTAATCACAATCAAAAACAGCACTTGAGGAAACCACCCTTTCCCCATTAATTCCAGCGCATACCCCACCAGAAAAAACGGCGCCGCCGCCAGGGCAGACACACGCACCATTTTTTTGGTGTCGTCGGCTTCTTTCTCTTTAAAGCTGGGTGATTTTTCTATTGTTTCCAGCATGCATTTAATCCCCAACAGCAACAGGAAGGCAAATGCAATCCAGTTGTTGGCATTGACAAAATAGCCGCGGAAGAAAATGATGCTGAACAAATACCCAGCACTGAAAAGCAACGCATTAAAGCCGGCAAAATAAAAACCCGCTTTAATGGAAAAGACACTCTTGGTCTTCAGCTCCATATTCATGGCAGACATGTTCGCCGTAACCAAGTGGTCGGTGCACAAACAAATGAAAATAATAATGACCGCTATCAAGCCCATAATCTCTCCTTTGCAGTCCAAGCTGTTTTTATATTACCAAATTCCAAGCCCTGCAAGCAGTACTTTTGTGCCCACCCCAGCCAGCACAATCCCGCCCAACGCTTCCATCAGCCGGCCAAAACGGCTTCCCAAAAAGCACCCCAGAAAAAAGCCAGCATAGCTGGTCACAAACACGCAGCCCGCCATAAAACACAACGTCAGCCAAAAAGGCGCCGCCGTCAAAGACAAAGCCATGCCCACCAGTAATGCGTCCAAACTGGTGGCCACCGCTGCGGCAGCTACACTGTGCACGGATACCAGGCGCTGCAAATCCGGCCCTTTTTTGGTTTCAAACGACTCTTTTACCATCTTGACGCCGATAAACACCAGCACCACAAAAGCAATCCAATGGTCAAACCGGTCTATCCACCGCCCCAGCTCTGCGCCGCCCCACCAGCCAGTGCAGAACATAATTACATGCGCCGCCGCGAAACTGACGCTGACCCAAAAGGTGCGCCCGTACCGAATACGGCAGTCGGCACAGCCGCAGGCCAGCGTTACGGCAAAATTGTCCATAGACAGCCCCAGCGCCACCAATAAAGCAGATAGAATGTTCATGTAAATTATGATAACATTTTTAAGGGGGAAACCAAGAATATGGAAACATTACGGGAACTTTACAAAATCGGCTGCGGTCCGTCCAGCAGCCACACCATGGGCCCGCGCAAAGCCGCCGACCAGTTCAACCGCCGTTTTGCGCAGGCATCTTCTTTCCGCGCCACGCTGTACGGCTCTTTGGCAGCCACGGGCAAAGGCCACTTGACCGACTTTACGCTGCGCGAAGCTTTTTATCCCAAACCGGTGGACATCATTTTTGACAATGAGACCGTAGTCAAAAAACATCCCAACGCGCTCACCTTTCAAGCGCTTGACCAAGCTGGACATGTAATTGGGCAGTACACCATTTACAGCATTGGCGGCGGAGCCATACGCGATGATGAAACATTAGGCAAAGAATTAAACAACATTTATCCGCATAAATCCATGAATGAAATTTTGCAGTATACCTCCGACAAACGCATGCTGCTGTGGGAATATGTGGAAGAATGCGAAGGCGCTGACATCTGGGATTACCTGACCGAAGTGTGGCTGACCATGAAAGAGACCATGAAGCGCGGCTTGTCCAAACGTGGGGTGCTGCCCGGCTCGCTCAATTTAGAGCGCAAAGCCCAGCGCTACCTGTATAAAGCGGAAAATTCCCCCCAGTACCTGCGCCGCATGAACAACCTTTTTGCCTACGCGCTGGCCTGCGCCGAAGAAAATGCCTCCGGCGGTATCGTGGTTACGGCCCCCACCTGCGGCTCCTGTGGGGTGGTGCCCGCCGTGTGCCGGCTGATACAGGAAATTTGTGAATTTGAAGACAATACCATTATCCGCGCTCTGGCTACGGCCAGCTTGTTTGGCAATATGGCCAAAGCCAATGCGTCTATTTCCGGGGCGGAGGTGGGCTGCCAGGGAGAAGTAGGGGTGGCCTGCGCCATGGCGGCTGCCGCCACCTGCCAGCTAGAAGGAGGAGACAACAAACGTATTGAATACTCCGCCGAAATGGGGCTGGAGCACCACCTGGGGCTTACCTGTGACCCGGTGGACGGACTGGTGCAAATCCCGTGTATTGAACGCAACGCACTGGCCGCTTCACGCGCTTTAGACTGCGCCACCTATGCCTTGATGTCTGACGGACACAACCGCGTTTCTTACGACGATGTGTTAGCCACCATGATGCAAACCGGCAAAGACATGAATCAGGCCTACCGCGAAACCGCCCAAGGCGGGCTGGCGCGGTTTTTTCACTTACACAAAGGGGAATAATCTATGCAAACACTGCAAACTATTACCAAAAGACGTTCCATACGCAAATTCACCAACAAGCCACTATCTCAACAACAGATAGAAACCTTGCTCCAGGCCGCCATGCTGGCCCCGACCGCCCGCAATGCCCAGGAATGGGATTTTGTCGTGGTGCGCGACCGGGCGGGACTTACTAAACTGATGAAAGCACATCCCTATGCCCAAATGCTATCCACCGCCGACTGCGCCATTATCGTCTGCGGCGATACTCAACGGGAAACCGCCGCCGGCTATTGGCCCGGAGACTGCGGGGCCGCTACGCAAAATATCCTGCTGGCCGCTACGGATATGGGGCTGGGTTCCGTTTGGTTGGGTGTATATCCCACCCAAGAGCGTATGGACGCCGTCGCCAATGTATTGGCTCTGCCCGCCCACGTCAAGCCGTTTAATATTATTGCCCTGGGTTATCCAGACGAGAAAAAAGAAGACGTAGACCGCTTTGACCCGGCCAAAGTGCATTACGAAAAATGGTAACTCTTCTTTCCCAAACGCCCCGCTAAAAAGCGGGGCGTTTTTACTACGTCCGCACAAACCCTATCTGGCGCTCCGTGGCTCCAGACGCTTATGGCCTCCAAACCCTATTTGCCGATACACCTTCCCCGCTCCTTCTAAACAGAAAAGAACCTCCCGCATAGGAAAACCGCCTTTCCAAAGGAGTGTACCCCTTCCGGCGGTGCATGGGTTAGTGGGTGAGCACAACCGCTAGGTTTCTATTCCTTTTGAGCCCTTTACTTGGGGCTTTCTTTGTGGTATGCTGTAGAGGGGTTATATATTGGGGGAAATGAAATGACTAAAATTTCCAAATCTGTCTTGCGCACTTTGGGAGTTTTATCTGCCTGTGTATTAGTATCTGGTGCCGGACTGTTTTTATATGTACACCACTTAAAATCAGCGTTGCATGAGGAGCTGATTTCCTACTTAAATGAAGTGGCTGCACAGGGAGTGCATATTTTAAATACCCAGATTAAAGGGGACGTCAGCTCTCTGCAATCTGCGGCAGCAGCTATTTCCACTTATAAAAATTTGGAAAATAAACCGTGGGCGGATCTGCTGCGGGAAGAAACCCGCCAAAACGAATTTAAGCGCATGGCTTTTATTTTGCCTAACGGCGTGGCTTATTTAAGCGACGGATTTTTGATTAATTTGGAACACCGGGATTACTTTCAAAAAGGAATGAAAGGCATTCCGTCCGTTTCCGATCCGCTGACAGATGCTGTAGACCAAGGCAAAGCCATTATCCTGTCCGTGCCCGTATTATCACCTGAAAAACAAATACGCGGCGTGCTTATTGCGGCACATCCTACCGATATGTACGGCAAGCTGATTGCCTCGGACAGTTTCCAGGGAAAGGGATACTCTTTGATTATTAAATCCAATGGGGATAAAGTGGCTGTCTCTTCCGCTTCCCGAACAGATCCCAGCCAAAATAATATTTTTCAATCTGAATGGAACCGCCAATTAGACCGCGACGGCGCTATGCGCAAAGCCATGCAGGAAGGACGCAGCGGAACAGTGCGCTTCTTCCGCCCCGGAGAGGGCTGGCTGTATGTAAGTTATTTGCCGGTGGGCATTAATGACTGGTACTTTCTCTCCGTCGTGCCGGAACAGGTGGCCGTCCAGAAAACGAAAAACCTGCTGTGGCTTTCGCTGATTTTATGCGGAACGGGTTTTTTGGTCTTTGTATTTTTGCTGTTTTATATCTATCGTCAAAATAAACAAAATCATGAGAAACTGTACCAAGCCGCGTATATAGACCCCGTGCTCAATCACCCCAACTGGGCCAAAATGCGCCAGGATATGGCAGACGTAATCAGTCAAACGCAGGACAAATATGCGTTTGTCGTTTTTGACATCAATAAATTCAAAGTGGTCAATGACCGGCTGGGATACGACCGGGCTAATGATCTGCTGCGCTATATTGGCACCGTATTGACGGAAGATTTAAAAGCGAGTGAATTGTTCTGCCGCGTACAGGCCGATATCTTTGCCTTACTGCTGTACATGACGGAGCCGGAACAACTCAAAAACCGATTAGAGCTAATCAATGAAAAAATCGTCCATTTTCAGGCCGCCGCAAAAGAGCGCCTGCAGCTGATTTTGTCATTTGGGGTTTGCCCGGTAACAGATAGCACGCTTACCCCTTCTGATTTATTCCTGCGGGCGGTGTTGGCCAAAGATACCATCAAGGGTAATTACGACGATATTATCGGATTTTATGATGACGCCCTGCGCAAACGCTTATTACAAGAGCAGACCATTGAAAATGAAATGGAAGACGCCCTCTCCCGCCGGGAATTTGCGCTGTTGCTTTCCCCTATACGCACCATCGACGGCGCACCCGCCGCCGCCAAACAGTATATTACTTGGACGCCCCCAAACCAGCCGCCTATAGATACAGAATTATTTCTCTCTGTATTTACCAAAAACGGATTTATTTCCCGGCTTGACACTTATACGGCAGAAGAGGCCTGCCGCACCTTGCACCAATGGAAAAAACAAAATGTCAATGCGGTACCTATCGCGCTGAACCTTTCTGCGGCCAGCTTGCGCAGTCCTTATTTTTCATCGGTACTTTCCCAGCTGACCAAACAGTATGAAGTATCAGCAAAGGACATCATTTTGCTCGTAACTACCCTGACCAATCCAGCCGACATTCCCCTGCTGCGCCAATTGGCCGAGCGGCTGCATAAAGAAGGGTTCAAGCTGGCGCTCAATCACTTCGGCCGGGGCACCATCTCTCTGGATTTGCTGCAAACCCTGCCGCTGGATATGGTTATTATGGAGAAAGAATTTATCCGGGATTTAGATGATAACCCCAAGACAATCCCCATTTTGCAGGCGTTTATTGACCTGGGACATAAATTAAACATTCACCTGGTGTTTGACGGAGTGGAAAAGGAAAATCAGTTAAAATTGCTCCGCCAACTGGGCGCGCCCTGGTGGACGGGCCCCCTAGCCGGAGCACCGACCCCCGCGGCCCAATTTTTCCCTAATCACAACGAGGAACCCGCCGCAGATGTGCCCTCACGCTAACAGACCATAAAACGCCCCGGCCTGCCCAGCAGGGATAAAAAACCCCGGGATTAAACTATTTGCCCCCTGGCAACTATTCTCTCCACCCACATCTGGCATACTGCAGACGCTGATAAGGAGAGCGTATTTGCCTAAAGAAAACTAAAAATAGTAAAATAAAAATATATCAATCATTTTATGGTGGATGTAGCTCAGCTGGTTAGAGCGCCGGTCTGTGGAACCGGAGGTCGCGGGTTCAAATCTCGTCATCCACCCCAATTAATCGTGCACTGTATTTTCCCAGCGATAACATGTAGCACAGCTAAAATCAGCTACAATAATTTTTGATAAGCTTCCAACACACTTGTTAAATTGCCCTCTTCATATTTTGTATTCCGATAATTTAGATACTATAGAGTATGTTCATGTAAAATAGTGAGGGAATCTTCTCTTCTTTCTAAACTGCCCCCATCAGAAGGGTGCCTCTTTTTCTTCTCTCTAGTCCAAACAAATACACTCCTTTGCTTCATTTTTTATTTATAATAAAGCCATACCTGACAAGGAGGTTTTATGAAAAAAATAGGGTTGTGTTTTATGACTGGCGTTTGTTTTCTTTTTTCCGCAGTGGCGGCACCGGCCTGCACCGGTATTGCTTTTAGCACGCAGGACGGTACCCACATGCAGGCCCGCACCATTGAATGGGGCGGCTATGATTTAAACAGCAAACTAATCATTCTGCCGCGCGGAGAGAAAAATATCTCCCTGACACAAGGCGGCAAAAACGGCCTGGTCTGGGAAAACAAATACGGCGCCGTAGGCATTAGCGTAGTACAAGACGGGTTTATAGGGGAGGGCGTCAACGAAAAGGGTCTGGCTGCCGGAGTATTCTATTTTTCCGGATACGGCAGTTTATCCCCCTATAATGCCAAAAAAGCCAAAAAATCCGTGGGGGATATGGAACTGGTGCGCTGGATGCTGACCAGTTTTTCCACCGTAGATGAAGTCATTAAAGGGCTTAAAAAAATAGAAATCGTGCCCATTTATCCACCGGAAAGGGGTCAAAGCGCTCCAACGGGGCATTGGCGTATAGCTGATGCGTCGGGACGCAGCATTGTGTTAGAAATTGAAAATAATGGGCAGAGACATATTTATGAAAACACAGTCGGCGTTTTGACCAATTCGCCTTCTTTTCCATGGCAGATGACCCACCTGAACAGCTATGTTCATTTGCTGCCCGGCCCCGTCCCGGCGGCTACTTTCGGCACAACAAAGCTGAAGGCCTTTGGCATGGGAGCGGGCATGGTTGGTCTGCCGGGGGACATCACGCCTCCTTCGCGTTTTGTGCGGGCTTTTTTCTACATACAAACAGCACCTACTGCGCCGGACGGGCATAGCGGCATGTTGCAGGCCTTCCATATTCTCAACAATTTTGATTTGCCCATTGGCATAGAATTTGCCCCCGGTCAAAAAACCAGCGGTTTGCCCAGCGCCACCCAATGGACGACTGTTACGGATATGACACAGCCTGCTTTCTATTACCGCACCATGTACAACAGCCAAATCCGTAAAATTGATTTAAGCAAAATAAACTTTTCCGAAGTCATTTATCAAGCCGTCCCGCTGGATTTAAATCCGGAAGAGATACAGGAAATCTCTTTTTAAAACATACACATCAAAACCCCGCTGAAAAGCGGGGTTTTAATATGTTTAAACGCATGCAAACCAAGCAGCACCTACTCTTCTTTGTATGTTTTAAGCGCTCTTATCATCTGTATATTGGAAATATCGCTCATCTTTTTTTCCACATCTTCCACCTGATTAATCAATCTGCTGGCTTTTTCGTAAGCAATCGTCAGGCCGTCTTTTAGCGCTTGTTTGGTATCCGCGCCCAAGAAGGCCAATCTTTCTGCTAAAAGAGGATGGCTGTCCATTGGATGGGGAATGTTGTTCTGCATGAGATGCGCTTTTAACTCTTCCGGCGAAACCGTATTGGCAATATCTTCAAAAATATCACACAAATTACTGTACCCCTTTGCTTCGTGTGCGGAGTTTTCCTATATAAGCCGCACTTCCTGAAACAAGGGGCCGTATGCATGTACTTTCACCAGGGCAGCCCTGCTTACAGCGGCGCGCACAAATGAATTTGTGAGCAACTTTATCCATGCTCAATTCTAGAACGCGTG
Source organism: uncultured bacterium (assembly GCA_949291365.1). GTDB lineage: Bacteria > Elusimicrobiota > Elusimicrobia > Elusimicrobiales > Elusimicrobiaceae > Avelusimicrobium. Next base: position 89,343 of record CASEVJ010000009.1, on the reverse strand, counting down.
AGATTTCCGCCTCAGTTTGAGAAAAACAGGTAAGAAGAAAGAAAGCAACTCCGTCACTGGATACAGTGCCAGCAGGAAGACAATATCCTGCTGGTGCTTCTGGTGATACAGTATCTCTAATGCGTTGCTGGCGCTGGCATAAATGGGATGTATATTTCACATCATCACCGGCAAAATGGGTATTTCATGACCGATAATAAACTCCAGCTCCGTTTGGGTTAACGGCCGACACAACGGCAAAGAAAGCTACAGTTCTTCCCTACGCAGGACGCCATTAGGAGTCAAATAGGCGATTCCCGTAGCGTAAAAGGACACATCCATACCTACTAAAATATGCTCTGGCTCTCGGACATGCAGGTTGACAGCCACGTGCCGTACCAGTGCCCATAATTGGGGATACTGTGGCGGGTTAATTCCAAATCTTCCGCCAGCTGTACGGGAGGTTTAGGCGTAAACCAGATTGCTTTAGCCAACATGAACAGCCCTATCATACCGGTTACTCCCAAACAACAGCAATATCTTGAGGTATATTTATATTCATAAAAGACGCTTGGATATAAAACAAAGCCACCAGCACATTGGCCAGCAACACGCCACCGCTTAACAGAGAAGTAAAATACACGGCCGGATGGAAAAGCAAAAGCAAACGCTCTCTATTTCCGCAGGCACTTTTCCCCAGCCATGCCACAAAGCACACATATAGCAGATAAATACCCATGACCACAAAGGCCAATAACTCGCCCCACAACATAAAGGACACATCCTGGAAGAAACGCTCCTCAAAAACCTCATAGTTTGGGTATGTCTAGCGGCAGATTGGACGACTAACATCTTTTTCGTCCGCCATAACACCTCCTTCCGCTGCGATGCGGACAAATTATTGGCGCAATATTTTATCATATCCGTAATTGGCTATTTCCAAAATGCCCGCCGCCAAAAGGAGCGGCAGGAACAAGAATACTGTTATGCGAATGTATTTATCCATGGTTTTCACTTAACCTGTATGCAAAGATGTTTTTGGAAACACCTTTAAAACTGCTGTTATTTCTCCGGCCTTCTTTATCGAAGCATATATTCTGAAATCTGACAGCAAAGCCCCACTCTTAACACCTACCCAAACAAATGTTTTCCATCGGCATTTCCGTTTACTCATTCTCTTTTTATTTTAAATCAGGGAAATTTAGACTGCATTTTTCGTTTGCGAACGCTCTTAAATTCTCCCGGCGGAAGGAGCGCTGAATACTGTTTTGTATAGCAGAAACAACGGCAACATTTTCTTCCAGTCAAAACGGCATAAGGAGCTCCCCTTGTTGCATGGGGGAATTTTTATTTTTAGCTTTGTTTATTCTGCCCCACACAAAACCATCTGTTAAGAAAAATACCTACTCCTAGAAACATTATGGGCAATAAAAAACCGCTCCGATGATATATCGGAGCGGTTTAAAACCAATGATTTTATTTAATAAATTTCTTCATGTATTCGGCATCGGGCCACATTCCCATCCGCCTGGCAGCAGTGATAGGAGTAATCCCGTGATTATTGGAAATATTCGGGTCAACCCCTATATCTAACAACATACGAAGCGTTTCGCCATTAAGATGGGCTATAGCATAAAATAAGGCATTGTCACCATTTCGGTCTCTGGCATTTAAGAAAGCGTCTTTGTCTAAATCCTCCCGCTTTACAATCTCCCACCATTGAAGGATTAAGCCGTAATATCCATACGCGGAAACCAGCATCAAAGGAGAAATGTGATTTTTGATACTACTTTGCGTTAACAGAGACGGTTCCTTTTCCAGCAACAATTGCAATAATTCCCGATGTTCATTAGTCCAAGCCCCCCCATCTGCCTGATTGACCAATAAAAAGACATGCAAAGGCGAATACCCCAAAGGAGAAATAACCTCTTTTAAGGACGCCCCATGTTTAACCAAAACAGACGCCGCCGACCATCTAGCATTTTCAAGTGCAGCAAACAAAGGTGTTATCTTCTGTTTACAACTGGCATCTGCCGAAACAGGTAATTTCGTAAGCATTTTGTCTATCAAGGCACCATTATTTTGCTCTATTAAAACACTTAAGCAACACGGAATGTCTTCTCCGTTATATTTCAAATCAGCCGAGTTTAACAGTTCATCCAATGACTGCGTGTCTTTGTGTTTTTCACATTTTTGCAAAGCCAACCCCAGCACAGATATTTTGCCCTGCACATAATTTACATCCGCTCCAAGATTAATCAGCTTCTTTATTTGTGTGACATCATTGTCATCAACGGCCTCAAACAAGCGCGCTCCCATTTTTTCCGGGTCAAGCATCTGCTGCTGCATTTGCTGTGTAAAAGCTTGCAGCTTTTTATCAACAGAAAGTGCTTCCTGCGCGGCAGACACAGAAGAATTTGTTTTAATTTCCTTCTGGGGAATGGACATTTTATCAGAAGAAGCAAAAGCAGGCAGTATTATCCCGGCCAACAAAATTACTGCACAAATATCTTTCCTCATATTTTCCTCAACCAGTATTTAAAACACAAAACTGGCAACTTTGCCATATTGTATATCTGCAACTGCCCCCTGGCCAGAATACGTCATCTCTAAATCTCCCTATGCTCCTCCAAACCTCTCTACTATAACAGAGAGATTTAGAAACTTCTTACTTTACCGGGAATGTTTTTCCATATACTCTGCCTCAACCCACATACCTATCTGTTTGGCAGCCTTAACAGGGGTGACGCCATGTCTGTTTGGGGCATTCACATCGGCTCCCATATCCACCAATGCCAGGATTGTATTCGAGTTGCGCTGAGACAGGGCATAAAATAAAGCATTTTCATTGTTTTGATCCATTGCATTTATAAAAGCATTTTTGTCTATATTTGCCTTTTTTATCCGCTGCGACCAATCCACAATCAAATCATAATATCCATACGCAGAAGCCATCATGACAGGAGAAACCTGGCCTTTAACAGTACCTTTTATCAACAGAGCCGGTTCTTCTTCCAACATCAAATTCAATACCTCCCACGCAGAATTGTCCATCCGAATGCCGTTCCGTCTTAGTGCCAGCAAAAATACATGCAGCGGAGAATAGCCATCAGACGGAGCGACCTGTTTTAACGAGGCCCCATGCTTAATCAAAACCGAAGCCGCCTGCCATTGAGCGCGGTTTAGCGCTACAAACAAAGGAGCCAGCGCTTGCTTGCAGCTGGTATCTGCCGGGACAGGTAATTTTGTGAGCACTTTGTCCAGCAATGCAGGTTGATCTTCTTCAATTAATACATTAACACAGCAACTAACCGTTTCTCCATTATATTTCAGATTAGTAGCGTTCAAAAGCACGTTTAACGACAGCAACCCTTTGTTTTGGGCGCAGTTATTCAAGGCCAGGCCCAACACGGACGTTCCTTTCTGAACATAATTTACATTCGCTCCAAACTCAATAAGTTCTTTGACACGAATAGCATTATTGGCCTCAACGGCCTTAAATAACTCGGCTCCCATCTTTTCTGGATCACGAATCTTTTTATTCATTTGTTCTGAAAAAGATTTCAGCTTTTTACTAACAGAAACGACCTCCTGTGCCGCCGAATGGGCAGGACTAATCTTAATCTTTTTCTTAGAAACCGACAATCTGTCAGCAGAAGCAAAAGCAGGAAGCAATGCCCCCAACAACAATACTGTCGTATAAATATATTTCGGCATACCCTTATCTCCTCTGCTATATAGACAAAAAACCAATACTTTTTCTCATACCTATCTAGGGCAGAAACTAAGTATTCTTCTGATAATTACTTATCCACAAGTATTTACCCTTATTCTAATAGCCATTTACTCTTTTTTCAATAGTTAATCGTATTACCTTTTATGAGTTCTAGCCAGGGCTTCTGTGCTGCAAGATTTCAACTCTCCGCTCTTGTGCGGCCCAACATTTTGGGATATACATTTGTCTATCTTTCCTATATACCACCGCAAGGGAGCTATTCGACATTAAAGCCGCCCCAACAACCCAGGGCGGCTACAAATTGCTGTTTATTATTTGCAGAACTTACGCATATAATTAATTTCTTCATACAGACCTTTATCCTGGGCATAATCCAAAGGGGTAAAACCGTAAATATTAGGATAGTCCGGCTTCGTCCCCATTTTGGTTAATTCAAGTATGGTCTGTTTATTTTCCTGTTTAATTGCATAAAACAGTGCATTTTCGCCCTGCTGATTTGTAGCATTCAGGAAAGCGTCCATATCCACCTGCTTTTCTTGCGCTTCCTGCCACATTTTATCAATCAAATCAACCGCTCCAAAATAAGCAGCGATTATGATAGGAGTGACCTCATCTTTCACGCTCTTTTTTACCAGCAAAGAGGGCTCTCGCGTCACCATCAAAGACAGCAATGCTTTTTCCTCTTCCCCTTGCTGGGACGTATATCCATAGTTAACTATGGTGAAAATCAGAATTTGTAAGGGAGTATATCCCGTTTTACTAAATCCGTTTAATGAAGCCCCATGTTTAAGCAGTGTTGTCGCTGTAGCCCAATTTCTGTTATACAATGAAACAAACAACGGAGAAACTAATTTTTTACAAGAGCTGTCTGGAGAAATGGGCAATTTGTTTAACAACTTGTCAACCATATACTGCTGGTTGGTAGCTGCTAACTCACTCAAACAGCAGGAAGCATCTTCCCCGGCATATTTTAAATTTTCCGAACCCAGCAAAGCGTCTAATGCGCGGGTATCTCTTTGGGCCCAACATTTTTTTAAAGCCATTCCCAATACGGATACTTTTTTCCTAGTATAGTTCACATCCGCACCAGCAACTATTAGTTCTTGCACACGCGGGATATTATTATCAATAACTGCATTAAGCAATTGCTCCCCCAGTTTTTCCGGGGTGCGGAGCTCTTGTTGTATGCTTTGTGTAAAAGCATCCAGTTTTTTATCCATTGAAAGCATCTCTTCCGCTGTGGAAGAATTCCGTTTCACTTTATCTTTAGAAGCGGTTATTTCGTCCGAAGAAGCAAAAACGGGTAAGAGTACACCGAGCAATAAACCTACCGTACACATATATTTCTTCATATTCTATCTCCCGTCTATAATTTTATAGACAATACATCTGATACTTCTTTCATACCTTACCAGGCAGAAACCAAGTATCCTCCCACAAAACTATTGCCTCATCGGCAAAACCCTTATAGTTATTGTAAAACTTATCCCTTTGTCTTTCAAGGGGCAAAAGACCCATTTGTGGCCTAGGCCTTTTTGTCTTGTGCCGCTTCTTGCGCGGCCGGCGGCTGGTTTTCAGCCGCCAGCCGTTTTTCAAATTCTTCCACTGGAAGCGGACGGGAAAACCAATAGCCCTGTGCCCAGTCGCAGCCAATCCGATTTAAAAACTCCGCTTGTTCAGCGGTTTCCACCCCTTCAGCCACCACATGGGCTCCCAAACTTTTAATCATACCCACCAGACCGGAAATAATCTGCCGCATGCGGGGGTTTCCCTCTCCTCGGGCTAAAAATTCCTTATCTAATTTAACACAATCAAAATCTAAATTTTTCAATACATTCAGCGAAGAATACCCCGAACCAAAATCGTCCATCGCCACCGAAAATCCCCGCTCATGCAATCCGTCAATGACTTGTTTCATCAGCTCCACATTACCAAATACCACACTTTCCGTCAGCTCCACTTCCAGCAGGCGGCGCTCCACGCCGTACTTATCGGCAGTCTGTGCCAGCACTTCCATAAAGCGTGGATCTTGCAAATGTAAACGGGAGAAGTTTACCCCGATGGGCACCAAGGGTTTATTCTGTTCTTTCCAACGCTTAAACAGCCGCAGGGTTTCCTCCAGGATAAACATATCCAGCTTTAGCACAAAGCCGTTTTTTTCAAACACAGGGATAAACTGGTCTGGAGGCACCAACCCTTGTTTGGGGTGCTGCCAGCGCACCAGCGCTTCAGCGCTGCAGGTTCGCCCAGTGGCAAAATCACATTTCGGCTGCAGATAAATTTTAAATTCCCCGTCACGCAGTGCCTGATCCATACTGCTTTCAATACGTTTTTCCGTGACAATTTGTTTGCGGGATTGCTCATCATAAAAAGCGCACACCTGCCCCGCATTTTGTTTAGCAGAAGCCCAAGCCAGGTTGGCTCTGTCCAACATAATATAGAAAGGAACATCTTCATCTACTAAATAAATCCCGCAGGTCAAAGCGATGGGCAGACACTCGCCGTCACTTTGGCAGTAACGACCCGCCCGGGAAAGAACCCCTTCCATCCGCCGCCCCAACTCCATGCGACTGGGGCAAGCCAGCAATAACAGAAAAATATCCGCCGAGCCGCGGCAAAACAACTCCCCTTCTTCCAATGACTCGCGCAAAGACAGTGCCACCTGCTTAAGCACCTGGTCTCCTTGTTCAAAGCCATAAATATCATTCAGTGCTTTAAAGCGGTTAATATTGACCAGCACCAACGCATACGGCATTTTCTTTTCTTTAAAGGCCGCAGCAGCACGGGAAAATTTAAAACGGAAAGCATTTAAATTGTCCGTATCAGTTAACGGGTCTACAAAACCCATGCGGTAAAGAGCGCGGCTGCTTTGGCTTTGCATACGCAAAATAAATATCAGCAACACCCCCAACACCACAATAATAGACAAACACAATATCAAGGACATCAACATCAATGTTTGAGCCGTATCCGCCACCGATTTAGTGGGTAACACAGAAAAAGCATACCAATCATTATATTCCAACGGGGCAAAAGAGGCAAAGCGGTGTTCTCCGTGCAAAGTATATCCCGTCCAGCCGCTCTCTCCGCGGCTCATTTCCTGCTGCATGCGCAAGGAAGAACGCCCCCTGTCAAAGACGGAGTCTCTGCCGGCAGCAAACAGATTGTCATACACCGCCCGCGGATAAGCCACAATAATATTCCCGCTTCTGTCTAATATAAAGGAAAGTCCTTCCCCATGCAGCAAAGCATTGGGAGACAAGGCCTGGGCATAAAATTCAATCGTTTGTGTAGCAAATACAATGCCTGCCTGCTGCCCCGGCATAGGAACAGCAAAGACCAAAATATCCTTTCCGGTAAAGGGCCCTTTTCTGCGGCCGGAAATATAATGGCCTTTCTCATATGTGGTTTTTACATCTTGAGCCGGCACAAAATCCTGCAAAACATGCCCGTCCGAAAACACCGCTTTCCCGTCCGGTCCCTGATAGCCCGTTAACGTAAAGGAATTGCGGCGGTTTTGGCGCTCCAGATAAGCTACTAATTTATCCCGCTCTTCCAATGCCCCCGGCTGATCCAAAGACACCGCCACAGAGGCCAACACCTGAAACTCCGTCCCCAGCAGTCGGTTAAAGTTTTCCACCAATTCCCGGCTGGCGCTGACAATACTCCCCCGTGCGTCTGCCGATAAACGCTGGGTAACCTGTTTCCAATACAGCACCGAGCCGGCCGCCACCGAAATAGCCGCCACCAAAATCAACACAAAAGCACGTTTAAACCCGGTCGTTTTATACATATTTACATTGCTTTATACAGTTGTTTTATGCCTCTTTTTCCGTATCCGGTGTGGGAGATGGTACTATATGAAGCGGCGCCGGTACGGTTGTTTGATCCGGCGCGGTATTTTCAGCCGCAGCAGAGCCCTGTGTTCCTGCAGCTGTAGCTGCAGCTGTAGCCGCAGCCGTTTCCGGCCCTTGGGGCGCCTGCAAATTAGAAACGCCTGATTGGGAGAGTTGGGCAGACGGTTCTTTTTCCGGATTAGAACCGGCCGAAGGAGCCGTTGTTTGGGTTTGTGCTTGCGCCGGCTTGCTGGCGGAGGCCTCTTCCTGTTCTGTGCGGAAAGCCCCCAACAGTTGCTGGCTGTATGCAAAAAACGGATACAAATCATTTTCCGGATTGCGGGCTTGAGCTTCCGGCAATTGTTGCGCGTAAATCTGCCCGTCTCCGGACAAAGCAAAAAGCGTAACCTGCTCTGGGGCGTTAGGAGCCATCACTTCCGCAGCGGACGGCAGCTTATCCGCCGCAGCCGCGGCGGCCGCGGCCTGCATCAGGCGAAGCGCTTTGTCCCGCACGGGCCCGCTGCTGGAGCCCCCCGTAAAGCCGCCTAGCCCGCTGGGGCTGTTATTTTCAAAATACACACTGGCATTTCCCAGCGAAGATGCCGCTATCATCAAATTTTTTACGCTGCCCTGCCTGTCCTGCGCGGCCATTTCCACACCGGCTATACAAATCTTCCGCGCAGTCAAAAGCGGCACTTCTTTTTTGTGCTGCAAATTGTCTACATCCAGCCAAAAACCCCTCATCGTCTCATAGGCCTTATTCATCTTCCGCTCCTTTGTTTATCTGTCGGCTTTTAAATTAGTTGTATATAGTTTAGCATGAAACGCGCGCGTACGAAAAGACGCTTTAGCAGATTATTTCTCCATTTACCAAAAACCCCGGCCAAAGCCGGGGTTTTTGTTGTTAAAACGAGAATGCCAGCCGTATATTGGCACCCCACCCTTCTGCCTGCCCCGTCAGTCCAAAAACGGAAAGACTGGATTTCATAGGCATTAGCGTTTCATTGTTCTCATAGCTCACGCCCAATTCGGCCTGGCCGGTTAACCCGCCCATATCCACACTGGTTATTTTATGTCCGTCCAGACGGACATTGCTGTCTCCGTCCATTTCATAAATACCGGCTATGCCCAAATAAGGTTGGTAGCGGTTAGCCAGCGTGCCAAAATTAAAGCGGGCGCCCACTTTGCCGCTTAAACTATACACGTCTTTAAATTCCAGAGACTGCCCCAAATTATCGTGCATATCATCTCCCGCCAAATACAGCCAATCCAGCTTGCCGTAAAGCTGCAGGAAAGACACATTCTGCACTAACCCGGCCGAAAGCCCACCGTAAAAACCTTTTTTATCTAACGTAGAAGAAAGCTCTGAAGAATCAAAATCCCCGGTCTGGTACCCGGCTTTCAGCGTCGCTTCAAAGCGGCCCTGCTCACTGTAAGGCAGCAATAAAAATCCGCCCAAAGCAACGGTGTCTATATCGCCGCTGGCTTCTTTGGGATCGGTGGAGTAATGGCCGTGGGCATACTGGCCAAACAGCCCCAGCACCGTTTCTCCTTTTTTCCACCAGCGGCCGCCCTGCACCACCAAGCTCTGCATATCAAAGCCGCTTCCGGTTTCATAGGAATTGTCATAGAACTGTACGCCGCCAAACGAATCATTATCCGTTCTTACGCGCACCGCTTCATCAAACGCAGCAGAGAGCATATCTCCCCCCTGCACTGCCAAAGCCAGCCCCGCCAGCTGGGCCTGGGCATAGGGTTTGGCTAACTCGTTTTGATATCCGCCTGTCACGTTCCACGCCGTGCGCCCGCCGGCAGCCACCTTTTCCAATGTATATTCATAAGCACCCAATGCATTATTGGTCAGCACCAGTGTAGAATCGGCAGTGGTGTAGGCCAAAGTTTGGGAAACGTCAGAAGGTTTACCATATAACACCACATTTACATTTTGTACATCTTCGGTAAACGTAACCTGATTGGATAACCCGCGCAAAGTAATTTTGTCAAAATTATTAATAGCGCCCACCGTACCGGAATAATCATCAAGCAAAAGAGCATTGCCGGTAGAAGTAGCGCCGTTGCCCCCATAAAAATCCCCGGTAATCTGGGTCATACCCGAAATCACCAGCGTATTATTATTGGTAGCTGCATCCGCCGCTTCCGTATAGCCGGCATATACATCTCCGTCCACGGTAACATCTTTGAGCGTAACGGTATTGCCAGACGCTTCTGCACCCGTTGAATAACCGCCATATATATTGCCCGTCACCTTTCCGGCAGAAACGCTGACGCTGTTGCCCGAAGCCGCACCGTCTGAATAGCCGCCATACAAGGTGGAAGCCAGCATGGGCATATTAGACACGGAGAGGGTGTTGCCAGATGCTTCCGCCGCGCCATATCCGCCATACATTTGACCGGCCGACGTCAAATTCACATCAGAAACGGACAGCGTATTGCCAGACGCCGCACCAGCCGCCGCATAACCGCCCGCCAGCAGCTGGCCGCCCGAACTTGCACCCGCAATGGTTAAGGTGTTTTTGGAGACCGCCCCGCTTTCAGAATACCCGCCATAGGCCTCTTGACCGGCAGAAGCCGCATTTATCACGGCCTTATTGGACTGGGCATCTCCTTGGGCGGCATAACCGCCGTAAACTTGGGCCGTTGCATCCAACGAAGCGCCCGAAAACACCGTCACTTTATTGCCATAGGCCTTACCCGTTCCTTCTGACCAGCCGCCAGCCAAAATGCCGGAAGCGCTGCCGCTGTTAAGGCGCACTTCGTTCTCATAGGCCTGTTCCCCGGCCGCGGTATATCCGCCGTATACATCGCCGGAAATACTGGCTCCGTTTACCAGCACTAAATTGTACTCTGCCGCGGCGGAATTGCTGTAGCCGCCGTATAAATCCGAAGCCACCATCCCGGCGTCTTTAAAGGTAATTTGGTTATTGTATACATCTCCTTCTTTAGAGTAGCCGCCAAATACCGCGTTGGAGCCGGAAGTATTGTTAATGTTGCTGGCTCCGTATACGGTAACCGTATTATAAAAAACGTCCGCCGTCCCTTCGCTGTATCCTGCCGCGGCAGTAGTGTCCAGCACGGAACCGGCCCCAATGTTTAAATAGTTATACTCCACATCACCGGAATATCCTTTGCCGGCGATAACTTGGTTTTGCGTAGTGCTGTTATAATTGACGGCAGTATTTTCCAGCGTAGCGGTATTATCCTTGGCATTGGTGGCCCCTTCTCCTGCCACAATATTGGCCTGCACCGTCACATTGCGCACCACCAGCGTATTATCGTGGGCTTCCCCTTTTTGCGACACACCTGCTTTAAGATGGGCCGAATTAATCGTGCCGCCAGTTACATTCAAATCGTTCTGGTAAGCGTCCCCATTTTCACTTTCCCCGGTGACAATATTACCGTTAAAAGTTCCCGCGCTGACTGTAAGCTTATTGCTATAACTGTCTATCTCATCTTCTTCATTGTCTTCATAATCCGCCCGGATAATTTCGTTGTAAATTTTTTGGGAAACGTTATACGTTCCGCTGTTGCCGCTTCCGGCCCAGACCGCCGTGCCGGAGCCAACCAAAACAGCCGTCATGCACACTATCACAAAATTTTTCATGCGCTCCTCCGCTTAAAAAATAACTCTATGTCCATTATACAGATTTTTTAGGCGCGAGTACGGAATTTATGGGCTTGGAAGAAAAGAATTAATTTGCTAGAGTAAGAAAACCCACCCCAGGCCGCTCTTTATCCGCCGGCTGCGGGAATTTACAAACACATATATCAAGGAGCATGTATGGCGCAAAAAGGACGGGTAATTATTCTGATGATGGATTCTTTTGGCATCGGCGGAGCGGAAGACGCCGCTCAATTTGGCGACCAGGGAGCCGACACACTGGGGCACATTGCCTCCGCACGCGGCAAAATCAAACTGCCCAATTTGGCCTCACTGGGGCTGTTTAAAGCGGCAGAAGCGTCTACCGGAAAGCCCATTGCCGCCGGCGCACAACCCGCCGCAACGTTGCATCTGCCCGCCAAATACGGATACATGAAAGAGGTCAGCAAAGGCAAAGACACCTCTTCGGGCCATTGGGAAATGGCCGGCGTGCCGGTAACTTTTGACTGGGGATATTTTAAACCGGAGTATCCGTCGTTCCCGCTGGAACTGATAGAAAAAATCTGCCAGGAGGCCACCTTGCCCGGCATTTTGGGCAATAAGGCAGCTTCCGGCACGGTCATCATTGAGGAACTGGGCGAAGAACATATCCAAACCGGCAAACCTATCTGCTATACTTCGGCCGACAGTGTATTCCAGATTGCCGCGCACGAACAACATTTTGGACTGGAGCGGCTGTACCAGGTATGCGAAATTGCGTTTAAACATTTAAAACCCTATAACATTGCCCGCGTGATTGCGCGGCCTTTTGTCGGCGAAAAAAAAGGCGAATTTACACGCACCAAAAACCGCCACGATTATTCCGTCACCCCGCCGCATGAAACGTTATTAGATATGATGAAAAATGCGGGCGGAAATGTAATTTCCGTGGGGAAAATAGCGGATATATTTGCCCATTGCGGCATCACGCGAGCGGTGAAAGCGTCAGGGCTGGAAGAACTGTGGAACGTGACCCTGCAGGAAGTGAAAACCGCACCGGACAACAGCATTATTTTCACCAACTTTGTAGACTTTGACATGACTTGGGGCCACCGCCGCGACACCGAAGGATACGCTAAAGGGCTGGAATATTTTGACTCCCGCCTGCCGGAGCTGGCGGCCTTGCTTAAAGAGGACGATATTGTCTTTATTACTGCAGACCACGGCTGCGACCCTACCTACAAAGGTACCGACCATACCCGTGAACATGTGCCCGTGCTGATGTTTGGCAAAAACGTCAAACCGGGCTTTATCGGGGAGCGGAAAAGTTATGCCGACCTGGGCCAAACAGCCGCAGATTATCTGGGGCTTCCGGCGCTGCTCACAGGTAAAAGCTTCTTAAACGAATAAATAAAACCCCGGGCAAAAGCCCGGGGTTTTCCATATAATAAACGGGCCCTATACCGGGCCCGTTGTGTATGTTTTGCCATGCAAGCAAATGTAGGTATGCCGCTGCTTTAGCAGCAGTTGCACGAACCTTCCGGTATAGACAGCAATTCTTCCAAATCATAATCTATGGATTTACCATTAGAGCAACCGCCGTCTTTGGCAAACACAAATTTGCCGTCGCGGTGAACGCAAACGCAAACTTCCGCCTGCTGATAGCTGGCTACAGCCATGGTATCTTCGTCATTTAATCCGCCCATATCTATACAAAAAGAAAAATTTTTCGTTCGAGTAAAACAGTTGCCAGTAGTGGCGTCAAAAGGCAATTGCACATCCAAATTGGCAGGATATATACAATATCTGCTGCCTTGGCCTTGATTCATTTCGCACAGCTGCACGCCTTCGGAAATCGTTTTCAAATTGACAAACGCCTCCGAGAAGCGGCTGGAAAGCACCGCTTTCTCATAATACGGCAGCGCCACCGCTGCCAATATGCCGATAATCAACACGATTACCAAAAGCTCTATCAGTGTAAAACCGCTTGCTTTTTGAGGGCAGTTTTTGGCACGGAAAACATTTTTTATGTTATTCATAAATTGATTGTAACAAAAAATATTCAAAAAATTCTTTTTATTTCTCTCCGCATTATATCCAAAACAGCTTCTTACAGCTGGCGGATAGCCACCACCTGATAGCCGGCTTTTTCCACCGTTTCTTTTAAAACGGCATCCTCTGCATTGCCTGTAACATAAGCCGCTTTGGCCGCCAAATCCACCCGGGCTTTTATCCCCGGCAGGGCCGCAAGCGCCGCTTCCACGCGCCCGGCACAGTGGGCGCACATCATACCTTCTATTTCTATAATTTTTTCCATAGTTTTCTCCTTTTCTTTCTGCTCTTGTACAGACACGCTATTGTCTGATGTAGGCCCGCAGGCACATTGAAACGGTTGGGCGGCATTGCCGGGAGGCAACCCCTTTGCGGAGGATGGAAACACAGGGCTACCTTCGGTGGAAGAAGCGGGCCGGCCCAAAACGTGTCCGTCAGATACCTGCTCATATGCTGCTGTCACAAACGGTTTAAAACGCCGCAAACGCAGTGCATTGCTGACCACAAACACTGAGCTCACGCTCATGCAGGCCGCCGCAAACATCGGGTTTAATTTCCAGCCAAGCCACGGGTAAAATACGCCTGCCGCCAGCGGGATACCGCATATATTATAGAAAAACGCCCAAAACAGATTTTCCTTAATATTTTTAATAACAGCCCGCGAAAGACGCACCGCCGCGGCCACGCCCGCCAAATCATTTTTCACCAGCACAATGTCCGCCGTTTCCAGCGCCACATCCGTCCCCGCGCCCACGGCTATTCCCACATTGGCACGGGCCAGCGCCGGTGCGTCATTAATACCGTCCCCCACCATTATTACCTTTTTGCCCTGCGCCTGCAGGCGGCGGATTTCTGCTTCTTTGTCCTGCGGCAAAACCTCCGCAATGCTGTGGGCAATCCCCAGCCGGGCCGCAACAGCGCGGGCTGTGCGTTCATTATCTCCGCTTAAAAGAATACTCTCCAGCCCCATACGGGTCAATTGGGCCATGGCTGGGCGGGCGGAAGGTTTAGGCAAATCTGCCAACCCCAATATCCCGGCCAGCTTGCCGTTCACGGCAAAATACATAACCGTTTGCCCTTGCTCGGCCCATACCTGGGCCTGTTGCAGGAAATGGGGCGCTATCTCCACTGCGCGGGCCCGCAGCAGCGGCTCATTGCCCGCCAAAATCGTCTGACCGTTTACTCGTGCACATATCCCGGCGCCGGGAAGCGTTTCAAATTCTTCCGCCGCCTGCGGGGCAAGCCCCCGGGCCCGCGCAGCGCGCAGCACCGCACGCGAAAGCGGATGTTCGGACGGGCTTTCCGCCCCTACAGCCAAAGTCCAAAACTCCCTTTCGTCTATTTCCTCCGCCAGCAAAAAGCCGGTCACTTCGGGATTTCCCTGCGTCAGGGTGCCCGTTTTATCCCATACCACAGTGTCTGCCAGCCGGGCGGTTTCCAACGTTTCGGCAGATTTAAATAAAATACCGTTGCGCGCACCCGTCCCGGTGCCTACCATTACCGCAGTAGGAGTGGCCAGCCCCAGCGCGCACGGGCAAGAAATCACCAACACCGCCACTGCACAGCCCAAGGCCCAGCTCCACTCATATCCGCACAAAAGCCACACGCCTGCCGTTACCGCCGCCGCCCCCATCACCACCGGCACAAAAATACCGCTTACTTTATCGGCCAAGCGTCCAATAGGTGCCTTGGAGCCGGCGGCCTCTTCCACCAGCCGGATAATCTGGCAAAGCAAGGTCTGCTGTCCGGTTTGCGTCACCTTAAAACGAAAATAACCCGCCCGGTTAATCGTGCCGGCGCGCACCTCATCGCCGGTTTCTTTATCCACCGGCATACTTTCCCCAGTCAGGGCCGCTTCGTCCACTGCGCCCCGCCCGCTGACAAGGACACCGTCTGCCGGCACGGACATACCGGCCTTTACCGCCAACATATCTCCCACCCGAATATCCGCTGCCTCTATTTCTGTTTCCGTTTCATTGTCCACGCGCAGCGCTTTTTTAGGTGCGAGCTTGAGCAGCTGTTCAATTGCTCCGGAGGTTTTGCGTTTGGCACGGGTCTCTAAATATTTGCCCAGCGTAATCAGCGTCAAAATCATCCCCGCCGATTCAAAATACAGCCCCTGCAGCGCTTCAAACGCCTCCGTCCAGCGCTTTTGTTCCATAAATAACAAAACCTGCCCCAAAGCCCACAACCCGGATACAACTGCCGCCCCGGAGCCGACAGCTATCAAACTGTTCATATTAGGAGCGCCATGCAGAAGTGTTTTCAAACCGTTTGCAAAAATCCCGCGGTTTACAAACAAAATGGGCAGCAAAAGTACAAACTGCGCCAGGGCAAACAACCCCGGGTTCCGTCCAAGCGCGGCGGGAAGCGGCAAAGAAATCATCTGCCCCATGGAAATATAGAAAAGCGGGAGCAAAAACAGCAAGGAAATCCAGAAACGCACACGCAGGGCCTTTTCCTCTTGTGCGGCCGCCGTGTTTTCCGCAGGAGCGGCGGCACCCTCAGACTCCGGCTTCTCTGCAGCGCCATAGCCGGCCTGTTCAACAGCCGCCACTATATCTGCCGCGCGGGTAGTATGCGGGTCAAACTCCACTTCAAGTGTATTTTGCAGTAAGTTGACTTGTGCCTTTTGCACGCCGGGCAATGTCCGGACCGCTTTTTCCACGCGGGCCGAACAAGCAGCACAGCTCATGCCGGAAATGTTGAATTTTTTCTTCATAAATTCCCCCGTTTTCATTATACCAAACCCACCGCCGGGCCCGGCGTAAACGCCCGAAGAAATGAGGTATCAGCCGGCACACGCGCCATACCCATACATAAAATTTATTTTCCCGCACTGGCGCCTCTGGCCCTGCTGATGCCCGTTTCCTATATGGAAACGCTGTTTTCTTTGCTATCATAATAAAGAGAGGTGCTTATGCTTACCAAACCGTTTGATATCCGATATGATGAACTGGACACACGGGCCCATATCAGCCCGGTAACCCTGTTGCGCTGCTTTCAGGAAGCTGCCGCTCTGGACGCGGCTTCCTTTGCCTTTGGCTGGGAACAGCTGCAACAGCATAATCTTTCCTGGGTGCTGACCCATATGCAATTGGAAATGTTGGCCCAGCAAATAGCCAAACAGCCCATCACAATTAAGACCTGGCACGCTTTTTCAGACAAAATTTTAAGCCGCAGAGAATTTGAAATATTCACAGTCAACGGCCAGCCCCTGGCCCGAGGCAGCAGCTGGTGGGCCCTGATTGATTTAACCAAACGCCGCCTGACCAAAAGCCCGGCGGAATTGTTGGCTCTCAATCCGCCACAGCCCCGCTACGTCATGGAAGAAGAGAATTTCAAACACCCCGTGCCTGCCGGCGCACCGGAAACGGGACGGGTCATTATCCCAGTACGCCAGGAAGACCTGGATTTAAACGGACACGTCAACAACACCCATTACGCCGCCTGGGCTTTGGAAAATGCCCCGCAAAATAAAATGCTCAAAAAAATATTGCTCCATTTTAAAAATGAATGCCGCGCCGGGGAAGTCATCACTTCAGCCGCCTTTGCAGACGGGGCTGATATGCTCTGCCATACGCTTACCCGCCAGTCTGACGGCAAAGAAGCCGCCTACGTCATTACCTGCTGGCAATAGCCGCACCCGCCGCCCCGGGCACCGGCAACACCCGCCAGCCGTTCAGCCCTGCTTTATCTGCAACATAGGCCTGCCGGTCTGCTTAAAATGTTTTATAACGGCCGCCCGCACATTCCGCGGGCGGTTGTTTTTCAAAAGGGTATTTTACATATTTACAGACGGCTTGCCGCACGGTATAGCTTTATTCACTCTCCTGAATATTGCGCCGCAGCAGATGGAGCGCTGGGGTCAGCCGCGCCCGGATTTTCTGTTCCGGCGCAGCGTTTGTAACCCAAAAGGAGCATTTTGAAAACAAAAGGGCCTATTTGCTATACTCTTTTTTACATGAGCATAATCATTATTGTCCTAATGTTGCTGTTAAACGCGTTGCTGGCGGCCTATGAAATGGCTTTGGCGTCAGCTTCGCGCACCAAACTATCCATTTTGGCCCAAGAGAAAAAACGCGGCGCCGAAAGCGCGCTGTACATGAAAGACCATATGGAAGGCAGCTTGGCCACCATTCAAATAGGCATTACGCTGGTGGGGGCTGTGGCAGCTGCTGTAGGCGGTGCAGGAGCGGACGAATGGTTTGCCCCGTGGATGCAGGAACATTTTCATATACCGCTGCGGCTGGCTAATGCTTTGGCGGTAATTATTGTGGTGCTGCCGTTAAGCTTCGTGACGATTGTATTTGCCGAACTCACCCCAAAAACCTTCGCACTTAAAAACAAAGAATGGGTAGTGCTCTCTTTTTCTCCGATTATGCGCCAGCTCTACCGCATTTTATACCCCATTGTGCGCGTAATGGAAGCCATTGTGGGCATGCTCACCAAAAAGACCATACGCAAAAACACCGACCCGAAAGAAGCCCAAAAAGCCGCCATGGCGGACTTGCGCGCGGCGGTGTCTATTGCGTCTTCTTCGCGTCTGTTTGGCAAAGCGGAGGAGAAAATTGTGCTTTCCAGCGCCATGTTTTGTGCGCGCAAGATTAAAGAAATTCAAGTCCCGCTGGAGCAGGTATATACTCTGTACGCCAATGACTCTATTGCCGATACGTTTGTCAAAGCCCACCTGGATATGCACACCCGCTTCCCTGTGCGCGATAAAGAAGATGACCCGCAAAGCATCATCGGCTATTTAAATTTTAAAGATATTTTTGCCGCCACCAAAACAGCCGCCCAAGGCGTTGCCCCTACCACCCGTTCCATTCTGCGCCCGATATTGCGCCTGGACGAAGACACTGTCATCTCCGCCGCTTTGGAAAAGATGATGAAAGAACGCCAGCATATTTGCTTGGTCACGGACGACGACCAAATTACCGGAATTTTAACCCTAGAAGACATCTTTGAAGAAATGGTGGGTGAAATTGAAGACGAATATGATTTCTTCCCCGCGTATATCCGCCCGTTTGGCGACGCGCTGATTGTCAGCTCCTCTGCCAACATGACGGAAGTGTTCACCCGTCTTGAACTGCCTGCCCCGCAGGATTTGCCGGCTACGCTTACCGCCCAGCAGTGGGCCGCCCAAAAGGCCGGCCATGCTCTAACCCCCAGTGAGGCCGTAACATCAGACGGGTTGCGCATGGCGGCGCGCAAATTCCGCCGGCATAAATTGATGGAAGTTCTGGTGACCAAGCTGTAATTGCTTGGACGCTGACGCGCTATATAGATTATAAAACCCCGCTTAAAAGCGGGGTTTTGCTATGTATTCGTCCAGCTAAACATGTAATATATTTAGACGGCGCACCACTTATACACGGCCCGATATTATTCCGGAAGGCCCTGTCTTATCTTTGGAGCTTCCTATTAAAGAATATGCTTTTCTTTCAATGCGGCTGTTAACTGGGCGGCATTTTGAAAAAGGACTGTTTCAAAACCCAGCTTTTGCGCGGCGGCTATATTATCCGGATTGTCATCAATAAACACGGTGTTTTGCGCCTGCAGCCCAAAACGCTGCAGCAAACGCCGGTAAATTTCTTCGTCCGGTTTATTTATTTTCTCTTCTCCGGACAGCACCCGCCCGTCCAGCCAGCCAAACACGGCAAAACGTTTCTGTGCCAGCGGAAAGGTCTGTGCAGACCAGTTGCTTAATCCATACACCCGGTATCCTTTTCCCTTTAATTCACGCACAATGGCCGCCGTGCCGGGAACTTCTCCCCCCATCATTTCGTCCCAGCGGGCATAATAATCCGCTATTTGGGTACGGTAGGCCGGATATTTTTCCTGCAATGCAGCAATGGCCTCTTCAAAGGGCCGCCCTGCGTCCAGCTGTGCGTTCCACTGCGGCGGACATACCTGGGCCAAAAACCACTCCATTTCTTCTTCCGCAGCGAAAATCTTGCGGTACAAATACCGCGGGTTCCAATCCACCAGCACCCCGCCAAAATCAAAAACAATATCCTTCATATTTCATCCTTTTCAACAGGCACGCTCCAGCCGCCTGCTTCCCCATAAAAAGCCCCCGCACAGCGGGGGCCCAACTTACAAGACCAGTGTATCTTCCATATCCGGGCCGGTGGAAATGAGCGCCAGCTTCGGGTGCGGATAGACCCGGCGGGAAAGCTCGCGCATACTCTCCAAAAACTCCTGGGCCTGCGGCGTAAAATCTTCATAGCTTTTGATATGGTCGTTTCCTTCAAACATATCAATGTGCGTAATGGCGATTTTAGTGGCATTGTTAATCATAATAGCACGGGACGCGGAGCGCTCTTCAAACACACCCACGCGGCGCAGCCGTTTGCTGACGCTGCCAATTTCGTGCCCTTTGGTATGGTACACTTCCAAATCTTTTTCATCGGTCATCTCTTTTTCCAGCGGGCCGGGGCCTACGCGGGTGATATAGGGCTTAAACACCACATACACATCGCGTACGCTTTTGGGGCCCAGGCCGGCTTCCCCCAAGAAGGTGGAAGCGGTGGTATCGCGCGAGGTAACAAACGGATATTCCCCGTGCAGAAGGGAAAGCTTAATCCCCTGCGTCCCTTCCAGCAAAATATGTTCCCCTTTATCCAGCGCGCCGTTTAACAATTCCGGTACGTCTTGGATAAACTCTTTAAGCAGCGGCTCGTCTTTGGCAAATTTAACGGCGCGGCGTTCAATACGGTCTTTGACTGCCTGCCCCAGCCCGGTGCCCACACTGCCAATATGCTGCATAAAGTGGCTGGCGCCCGTTTCCGCGGCGGTTTCTTCGTCGGTAATCAATACGGCGTACGGGTCAATAATCAAACGGTCTGCCGTGCCCGTCAGCTCCACTTCTTTAAGCAGCCACTCCGTTTTGGTATAAGCGCCTGCCCCCAAGACCAGCTTGGTGGCGGGATTTAAAAAACCCGACGGAATATTTTTAAGCGTATAGGATTTGCCATCCGCCACCACCGTATGGCCTGCGTTGGGGCCGCCCACACGCACGCAATATTCATAATCACCCTTGTAGGACAAATAAGCGGAAATCTTGCCTTTTCCTTCGTCACCGGCTTGGCCGCCGCATACAATATCTATCATTTCTTCCCTCCCGCCTGCTCTGCGCTGATGCCTATATAAGAATACACGTCCAGAGCCAGCAGTTTTTGTTTAATTTTTTCATCTAGGTGTAAATGTTGTACAAATTGTTTTAAATCCGCTTCCGTCACCTGCTGGCCGCGTGTGAGGGCTTTAAGCGTTTCATAAGCGCCGTCCACCCCGGCGGCGCGCAAAATGGTTTGGTAGGCCTCCGCCAATATCTCCGGGTGGGCGTTTAGCTCGGCGCGTGCGGCGGACGCATTAAAATCCGTTTTTTCCAGCCCTTTGAGCAAAGAGCGGTATGCCAATACGCTGTGTCCCAAAGCCACCGCCATATTGCGCAGCACCGTAGAATCAGACAAATCCCGCTGCAGGCGCGAAAGCGGCAATTTTTCACTAAAAAAAGACAACAGCGCATTTGCCAAGCCCAAATTGCCTTCCGCATTTTCAAAATCTATCGGATTTACCTTTTGCGGCATAGTGGACGAGCCCACCTCTCCCGCCGCGGCGCTCTGTTTGACCAACCCGGCTGAAATATACCGCCACATATCTTGGCAAAGCCCCAGCAAAATAATGTGTATGCGGCGCAAAGCGTCAAAGGTTTCGGCATAGCTGTCACGGTTGTCTATTTGGGTGGAAACGGGGCTGATAAAAAGTTTGATTTTCCGGCCTTTATTCAGCCGCACCACCCATTTGCGCGCCGCACGCGGCCAATCCACTTCCGCAAATGCCGCCCTATGTGCATTATAAGCCCCCACTGCGCCGCCGGCTTTACAAGAAATCTGTTGTTTTTTCAGCTGGGCCAGCTGGCACGCAAGCCGGCTTTCAAACACTTTCAGCTCCCGCCCAAAGGTGGTGGGAACGGCCGGTTGCCCGTGCGTCCGGGCCAGCATCACACCGCGGGCATATTTGCGCGCGCGCGTTTGCAAGGTTTTGCGCAGCTGTTCCAGCAGCGGTAAGACCACTTTTTCCAATGCATCAGAGAGCACCTGCCCGTACGCGGCGCTGTTGGTATCCTCACTGGTCAGGGCAAAATGCACCCACCGGGCCCGGCTGGAAAAACCATGCCGGGCCAGTGCATCGGCTATAAAATATTCTACGGCTTTGACGTCATGGCGGGTGGCGGGGCGGCCGTTGGCCCCTTTGAACTCTATTTGCTCTAGCAGTTTGACGTCGGCCTCCTCCAATTGGGGCAGCCGCTCCAGCACTGCTTTTTCTTTGGCGCTAATGGGTTGAAATCCCGGCAAGGCCAACTCGTCAAGCGTCAGCAGCCACTGCACTTCCGCACGCACCCGCGCCGCGGCAAAAGCCGCCGGGCCGCATACGCGGGCCAAGGCGTCGAGCTGTTCACGGTAGCGCCCGTCTAACGGGCTGATAGGAGCTAAATATGACATACGTTTTTATTGTAGCAAATTCATTTTCAGCCGGTATGCTGTCCCGGCCGGCAGCACTAAGGGTTACAGCATCTTACAGTCTTTTAGAGTTCAGACCTTGCAGTCCCCGGCACTGGAAATCCGCTCCCCAGCATAAAAACGGCCCCGCAGGGCCGTTTAAATCAGTTCTCATCGGCCGCCGGGCTTTGCCTGCGGCAAAGCGACCGAAGCAGAGAGAAGCGTCTTTTCTTCTTCTGCCGCTGTAGCTGCAGCGGCTCTTTCATCCGCATTTCGCTGTTCAAAGGCGGCCCGTTCGGATTCTATTTGGGCCTCAAAAGGGCCAAAGCCGCATTTGTCGTCCCAGCCCCCGCCAAAAGCTTTGGACAAGCTGATTAAAGCCAGCAATTCGTTTTGTCGTGCAGTGGCTAAATCCATTTCCGCCTGGAGCAAATTGCGCTCCACATCCAAGAGTTCCATGGTGCCAATCAAACCCGCGTCTTCTTGTTTTTTGGTCAATTCATAGCCGCGGCGCAAGGCCTTGGTTTGGGCCAGGCGTATTTCAAAAATGTCCCGGTTTATCCGGTTGCCGTTTAAAGCGTCCAACGCTTCCTTGAAAGCCGTTTGCACGGTTTTTTCATAGTTTGCCAGCATTTCTGCATACTGGGCTTTGGCCGCTTTATTCTGGGCGATAATCCGTCCGCCGGCAAAAATGGGCTGCGTCAGCTGTCCCGCAAAAGCCCACAGGCCGGAAGGACCCTGGAACAGTTCATTTAACTGATAGCTGGCATAACCAGCCGCCCCGGTCAAGGTAATATCCGGAAAGAATGCCGCCCGCGCCGCGCCAATGCGTGCATTAGCTGCTATCAGCTGTCCCTCGGCGCTGCGTACATCAGGCCGGCGGGCCAAAAAGCGGGAAGGAATGCCAGAGGGCACATTCGGCATCAGCACCGCGTCGCGCAAATGGCCTTCGCGCGGGCCCATACCTTCTACAATTTGCCGCGGGGAACGCCCGGCCAACACCGACAGGGCCGTTTCCGTAGTGGCTACCGACAGCTCCAGCGTTTTGGCCGTAGCCGCCACCGCATACATATCCGCTTCCACGCGGCGTAAATCCACTTCCGTGGCATAGCCGGCATTATAGCGGCTGGTATAAATACGCACGCTTTCTTTGCGGGTTGCTAATGTACGCTTGGCAATTTCCAGCTGGGCGTCCAGCGTACGCAACGTAAAATAGGTGGAGGCCACTTCCGCCGTCAGCGCCAAAAGCACGGTGTCTTTGGCGGCCATGGTGGAAAGCAAGTCCGCCCGGGAGGCCTCACTCAAGCGACGGTATTTGCCCCACAAATCCAATTCAAAGGACGCCACTACCGTACCGGTGCTCAAAGTCTGCCCCGATCCATAATAGTTTCCGGCACGGCCGCTTCCGCCCTGGGCAGCAATGGTAGGCAACTGGTCGGCCACCGCGCTGGTCACCGCGGCACGGGCCTGATCTACCCGCGCCACTGCCTGGCGCAAATCCCGGTTATACAACAGGGCTTCCGTTTCCAGTTTGTTGAGCTGCTCGTCCTCAAACATTTCCCACCACTGATAGTTTTGGAAAATACTGAAATCTTCCGCCGGTTGGACAGCCGGCAAATCCAAATCCGGGCGTTTATAATCCGGCCCCATCATACAGCCCGACAAGATGACCGCGCACAGCGCTGCGCCGGCTAATTTTTTAAATATCATGCATCGCCTCCGATTTGGCCCCTTGGGCATTGGGGTCATGTTTTTCTTTCCACCCGCCCGAAATTAAATAGAAGAACAGCGGTACAAACATCGGTGCAATAGCCGTAGCACCCAACATACCAAACACTACAGCCGTACCGATGGAATGGCGGCTGGCCGCACCAGCGCCGGTACTGACCGCCAGCGGCACGCAGCCCAAAATGAAAGCCAATGAGGTCATGATAATCGGGCGGAAGCGCAATTTGACCGCCTGCAAAGCCGCCTCATAAGCGGTGGCACCCTGCTCACGCACGAGCACGGCAAATTCCACAATCAAGATAGCATTTTTGGCTGCCAGCCCCACCAAGGCCACCAACGCAATCTGGAAATAAATATCATTATCCAGCCCGCGCATATAGGTACCCAACAACGCACCGAAAATACCAAACGGTACTGCCAAAATAACGGCAAAAGGAAGTCCCCATCGTTCGTACTGGGCTGCCAAAATTAAGAACACCACCAACATACCTAACAATAAGGCAATGGTGGACGAACTGCCGCTGATTGTTTCCTGGTAGGTGGTACCCGTCCAGGCCAAGGTGTATTCCTCCCCCAGCACTTCATGGGCTACTTCTTCCATGGCGGAAATGGCCTGTCCGGAGCTGTAACCGTCTGCCGGGGTAGCCATTACTTTAGCGGCGGGGAATGCGTTAAAACGTTCCACCATATCCGGGCCTAACATAGGCGTCAGCGTAATGAAAGAAGACAGAGGCACCATATCACCCGAATTGGAGCGGACATAAATTTCGCCCAATTGTTCCGGGCGGGCGCGGTAATCGCCTTCCGCCTGCATCATTACCTTAAAGCTGCGGCTGAACTTGGTAAAGTCGTTGATATACGCTGTACCAAATGTGCCTTGAATGGTGGAGTAAAGCTCCGACAAAGACACATTCATAGCCATAGCTTTAATTTCGTCTACTTTCAAATTATATTGCGGAGTAGAAGCGGAGAAGGTGGTGCTTACGCTGGCAAGCTCGGGCCGCTTTTGGGCGGCGGCGATAAATTCGTTCACTTTGGCCTGCAACGCATCACTGCCGGAACCGGCACGGTTCTGTACATATCCTTCCAAGCCACCGGTGGTGCTCATGCCCATGACCGGGGGCGGGTTAAACGGCATGACCATTGCGCCCGGTATTTGCCCGGCTGCCAGTTTGCCAATAGCGGCAATCGTACCAAAAGAAGAAAGCGCTTCCGTTTCGCGCTCTTTCCAGGGCTTTAACGCCACGAAAGAAGCGATGGAACTGCTTTTCATGGTACTGCTGAGCATGTCATAGCCGGCAAAGGTCAATTCTTCTTTTACGGCGGGCTGTTGCAAGATAATGTCTTCCACCTGTTTGGCCACATTGACCGTGCTGGTTAACGAAGAGGAAGGGTCTAACATCGTAGCAATCATAATCATACCCTGGTCTTCATCCGGCAGCAAGCTGCCCGGAACCAGCTTAAACAAGCCAAGCGCGGCCGCCCAAATGAGCACTATCGTCAGCACCGCTACCGGGATACGGCGCAGGAAAAACCCCGCCAAACCGGTATATTTATCGGTCATTTTCACAAACCACTGGTCAAAACGGTAGAAAAATCCGCGGGTACGGGGCTTCATGTCTTTTAACAGCAACACGCACAACGCCGGCGTTAACGTCAACGCCACCAAACCGGAAATCACCACAGACACCGCAATCGTAATGGCGAACTGCTGGTACATTACCCCGGTAAAGCCGCCCATAAACGCCACCGGCACAAACACCGAACACAACACCAGCACAATGGCTACCACCGGGCCAGTCACTTCGTCCATGGCTTTAATGGTGGCTTCTTTTACCGGCAAATGCTCATCGTGCATAATACGTTCCACGTTCTCAATTACCACGATAGCATCGTCTACCACAATACCAATGGCTAATACTAGTCCGAACAAGGTCAAGGTATTGATAGAGAAGCCCATCAGCAGCATACCGGCAAAAGCACCTACAATAGATACCGGCACCGCCAAGCAGGGAATTAAAGTGGCTCTCCAGTCATGCAAGAACAAATACATGACCAAGAACACCAAAATCATGGCCTCAATCAGCGTATGAATTACTTCTTCAATAGAAGCCGTCACGAACAGGGTAGTGTCATAAGCCACTTTATATTCAATACCGCCCGGGAAATTGGCCGCCAGTTCTTTCATGCGCTGGTCTACAGCTTTGGCGGTGGCCACGGCATTGGCACCTGGAGAGAGGAACACGCCAATAGGCACAGCCGGCTGATTATTGTACTGGCCTGAAAATTCATAGGTTTGGCTGCCCAGTTCCACACGGGCCACGTCTTTTAAGCGCAAAGAGGTGCCGTCCGGATTGGCGCGCAAAATAATTTCTTCAAACTCTTCCGGAGTTTTCAAACGGCCCGGCGCCACAATGGTATACATTCTGTCTACAGATTGGGTCAGAGGCGGCTGGCCGATTTTGCCGGCGGCGCGCTGTACGTTCTGCGCCTGCACGGCGGTCATAACATCCGTTACAGAAAGCCCCAGCTGGCTCATCACATCGGGTTTAATCCAAATACGGATAGAATAGTCGTTGGCGGACATGACCTGCGCGTCCCCCACCCCGTTGATACGTTTTAAATCGTCCACTACGTTAACCAACGCATAGTTGCCGATATAGGTGGTGTCATACACGCCGGAAGGAGAATACATAGTAATTAACTGCAAAATGGCGGAAGATTTTTTTTCTACCGTTATACCGTAGCGGCGCACGTCTTCGGGCAAAGAAGTGGTGGCGGCCTGCACGCGGTTATTGACGTTAATCATGGCCTGATCCGGGTCGGTACCTACTTCAAAATAGACCAGCAGGTTCATGTCGCCGTTAGCAGCGGAAGTGGAGTTCATGTACAGCATATCTTCCACCCCGTTTACCTGCTGTTCAATAGGCGCAGCCACGGTATCGGCAATTACCTCCGGGCTGGCGCCCGGATATTGGGCAGACACCTGCACGGAAGGCGGCGTCAAGTCCGGATATTGCTCTATAGGCAGATTAATAATAGATACGATGCCTGCCAGCAAAATCAGCAAGGAGACAACCGTAGAAAAAATGGGGCGGTTAATGAAAAATTTGGAAAACATATACGCCTCTTTTTAGTCCTGCCGGCCCAGCAATGCATCGGTAACCGCATCATTTTTGCGTTGTTTTTGGGTGCGGATATCCTGCTTATCCGGAACAATGTCTTTGTTCAGGGCGTCGTCAAAAGCCCCAATGTCTACGGCAGTGGCTGTGCTGGGTGCTACCGGCCGGGCAGAAGCCGGCACGGCAAAATCCTGCAGTTGGGGCTGCACTTTCATACCCGGACGGATTTTAATCAGCCCGGCAGAAACAACCGTCTCCCCTCCTTTGAGCCCTTCGCTGACGATATACATATCATCTTGCAGTTGGGCGGTTACAGGCTGGGCCTGGGTGGTGCCGTCGGCCCCCACCACATACACCAGATTGCCCGTCGGGGTGCTCAACACCGCAGAGGAAGGAATCAACACCGCGTCTTTATACGTTGCTCCCACTAGGCGCACGCGTACAAATTGTCCCGGCATAAGCATACGCTGGTTTTTGGGATTGGGAAATTCGGCTTTAATGGCCAAAGAAGCGGTTTTGATGTCTTCGGTGCTGTCAAAGAAAATGATAGACCCCTTCTCCGGATAGACGCGTCCGTCAGACGTGACGGCTTCCACATACAGCGGATGTTCCCCTTTGGCGTCCAAAGAAATCGTACCGGAGAGATAGCCGCTGGCCAGTTTATAGAACTGGGCGCTGGGCATAGAAAAATTAACCCACAGCGGATTAATCTGCACCATAGTCGTCAACAATCCGTTGCCAGCTGGGGAAATCAAGCTGCCCACCGACTGCGCTTCCTTGCCGGTAATGCCGGAAATAGGCGCCAGCACGCGGGTATATTCCAAATTAATTTTGGCTTCATTTACACCGGCCTCGGCCACTTTTACAGAGGCCTGCGCCGCTTCATAGGCAGAGAGGGAATCGTCATAATCTTTTTGGCTGACCGCATTGTCGGCGCGGAGTTTTTTCATGCGTTCAAAATCGCGGCGGGTGCGGCTTTCTTCGCTGCGGGCCTGGGCCAAAGACCCTTCGGCACGCTGCAGAGCCACTTCATATTCTTTAGGATCTATTTGAAACAACTGCGTATCTTTCTTTACATAGGCCCCTTCGTCAAATAAGCGGGCCTGCAAAATACCGCCCACTTGGGCACGTACCTGAATTTCCAAAGAACCAGCCACCTGGGCTGGGTATTCAATGTTCCACGGCAAATCCGTTTTCAACACTTTCACAGCGGACACCGGCACCGCCGCAGACGCACTTTGTTGTTCCTGCTTTTTGCAGGCGCCAGCCAGCACCAGCCCAGCCAACAAAACAAAAATGCCTGTGATACGCATATATTGGTTCATTTTTTCCTCTCTTTTTCCGCACGCGGAAAATGCCATAATTTCCTTATCTGTATGTACGCAAGCCAAAAATAATTTCTCTTTTGGCAACAGCAATACATAATACTTTATTATTGTATAAAATTTACTATACCACACAAGAAGAAAAAAGTGTTTTTTTGGATTATACGGAAAAATTGCTACAATAACCCCATGAGCGAAAAAGACAATATGCTGGCTGGACTTTTTTACAATGCTTCCGACCCGGAGCTACTGCAAGCCCGGCAAAGAGCCCGCCGTTTGCTGTGGCAATACAACGCCACAGACCCGGCAGACGGGGATAAAAGGCGGGAGTTGGCCAGGCGTTTGTTTGGCCGGGCCGGGGAACGGCTGTCCATAGAGCCGCCTTTTTTCTGCGATTATGGCAGCCAAATTTTCTTTGGAGACGGCGTATTTATTAATTTTAACTGTGTGATTTTGGATTGCGCCCGCGTGGACATTGGCGAGGGCACCCAAATAGGTCCCGGCGTACAAATATACACCGCCACCCACCCTCTGGAACCCAACGCCCGCGCCGAAAGCAGAGAATTTGCCGCACCTATAAAAATAGGCAGAAATGTTTGGATTGGCGGCGGGGCCATTATCCTGCCTGGGATTACCATTGGAGACAATGCAGTCGTGGGAGCCGGATCCGTTGTAACGCATGATGTGGCAGCTTTTGCCGTGGTATACGGCAATCCAGCCCGCCAACGGCGGCAATTTTACAATTTTAAAAAATAACACACGCCGCACCTAACTATTTTTTACAGCCGCCACAGGCGGCTGTATGTTATATATACTTATTAAAAAGACGCACAGGGGGTTCCGATGAAAACCGTATTTTTTGATGTAGACCAAATTACCAAAGATTATTTGGAAAAGCAATCCATATGCACCGGAGACGTAGTATTGCTGGCAGAAAGCATGGAAAATATCTCTGATGAGCAATACGAACAAATCAGAGACGCCGAAATTATTTCCGTCTTTGTGCACACCGCCTTAAAAATGACTAAAGAAACGCTGGACAAATACGCCCGGCTAAAACTTATTGCCACCCGCTCCACCGGATTTGACCATATTGATTTAAATTACTGCAAAAGCCGCGGCATACAGGTAGTCAACGTCCCCAAATACGGGGAAGCCACCGTGGCGGAATTTACCTTTGGAGTGCTTTTGTCGCTGGCGCGGCATATTATGCAGGCGCGTACCGATATGAAAAATAATTTTGTGCGCATGAATGAATATATCGGGTTTGACCTATACGGGCACACTATCGGGATTATCGGCACCGGAGCTATCGGGCGCCATGTAGCCAAGCTGGCACGGGGCTTTGGCATGGAGGTTTTGGCCTATGATTTGTACCCCAATGAAGAATTCCAGCGCATTTACAACATTCATTATGTTTCGCTGGACGAACTCTATGCCAAATCCGATATCGTAACACTGCACGCCCCCGCCACCAAAGACAATTATCATCTGCTTAATGACGAAGCATTTGACAAAATGAAGCAGGGGGTCATTATCGTCAACACGGCCCGCGGCAGCTTGGTAGACCCAGAAGCGCTCTACCGCGCACTGGTCAGCGGCAAAGTGAAAGGGGCAGCGCTGGACGTATTGGAAAACGAAGATTTTATCATTCATGACGATATTATCCTCAAATCGCAGGATATCCCTATAGATTACGCCATGAACACCATAGTCAATGCCCGGCTGATGCAAATGAAAAACGTGCTCATTACCCCGCACATCGCGTTTAATTCCGTAGACGCCGTGCACCGCATTTTGCATACTACGCTGGAAAATATCAATCATTTCTGCGCCGGGCAGGTGCAGAATTCGGTGTTGAAATAGGAGCCCTATGTCTTACGCCGCAGATTTAACACAACTGATTGGCAACACTCCGCTGGTTCGGATAAATAAAATCAACCCGGGCCCCGGGCAAGTGTTTGCCAAATTAGAGATGTTTAACCCGTTTAGCGTCAAAGACCGCGCCGCTCTGTCCATGCTGCAAGCGGCGGAAAAATCCGGCGCGCTGGTGCCGGGAGGCACTATTATAGAAGCCACCAGCGGCAATACCGGCATCGGGCTGGCTTTTCTGGCAGCGGTAAAAGGATACCAGATGATTTTGGTCATGCCGGAAAACATGAGCCCGGAACGTGTGCAGCTGGTGCGCGCGCTGGGCGCGCGGGTGGAGCTTACTCCGGCCGCGCAAGGCATGAGAGGCGCCTTGGCCAAAGCAGAACAGCTGCTGCGCCAAATTCCCCACTCCTATATGCCGCGCCAGTTTGAAAACGCCGCCAATGCACAAGCGCATCTGCAAACCGGGCGGGAAATTTGGCAAGCGTTGGACGGGAAAGCGGACGTCTTTGTGGCCGGGGTGGGCACTGGCGGCACGATTACGGGCATAGGCCGTTTTTTAAAACAGCAAAACCCGCAGGTGCGGCTCATAGCGGTAGAGCCCGCTTCTTCGGCAGTGCTTTCGGGCCAGCCGGCAGGGCCGCATAAAATACAAGGGATTGGGGCCGGATTTGTGCCGGCTATTTTAGCGCGGGAACTGATAGACCAAATTGTCCCCGTCACCAACGAACAAGCCGCCCATACCGCCCGGGAACTGGCCCGGCAAGAAGGCATTTTTGCCGGTATCAGCTCCGGCGCGGCGATGTATGCCGCTCTGCAGCAGGCAGCCCTGCCGGAAAATGCGGGTAAAAACATTGTTGTTCTGTTGCCTGACAGCGGGGAGCGGTATTTAAGCACCGGGCTGTTCCAGCTGAACAACTAGCGCTTCTGCGCCATAAACTATTTCTTTTCAGCCGTTGGGCATAGTCCCCAAAACAGCGCGCCGCAAACGACCTGACATCAGGGAGAACTTCCGCTTCGTCCCTACTTTGCACCATATACGGTCGTCCGCCAGACAGGAAAATTTTATTTTGCTACTGCCGGCTGGGCGGGCGGATCTATTCCCAATAGAAACCCTTGTTTCTACCACGGCCCGGCTGGCTCCGGCGGCCAACAGGCCGCTTTGAGCGCCGCCTGAAAAGCATTGCGGCGCATGGCTCCGGCCCACGGGCAAACTGCCTTGCCGGTTTGTTTTGCCGCACGGCCAAGAGGCGGCGCTTTTTCAAGCCGCAGACAAAATGATACACTAAAATCATGAAAGTACTGCTGACAGCAGCCGGGTTGCTGGGGGTCTGTTTTTTGCATATGGCACCGGCGGCCTGCGCGGCGGAAGAAATTTGGATTGAAATGCACGGGGAAGCCGAAACAAAGCCAACGTCTTCCCTGTGGGATTACAATGCCCTGCAGCTCACGCGCAAACTGCGCGGGAAAACGCGGGAGCAGGTGCTTTATGCCATGCCCATTGTGTCAGACAAAGACCGCATTGTCCGCAGTGAAAAAGCAGAATATGCCTTGGTGGAATATAATGACGGGGGCAACTTCCGCAAATTTCTTTTTAAAGCAGAAAGCCCGCAAACGTTTGTAGCGGCTGCCGCCACCGCCGCGGACGTGCTGGCGGTGAACAAAAAATACGGCCTTAATATCGGGCTGACGCAGCGCGCTTTTGAACAATTTTATGCAGACAAAGCCGTGCCCGAAAAGTCCGACGCTTTGCCGGCAGACACCGTTTTATACCGGCTCTCCTATACGGATATAAATACGCCTGTACCAACGGAGCGCTGGTTTTTGTTTGAGCAAAAAAATTTGACGCAGACTTTTGAAACCCTCGCAGACAAAAATGCCTATTTGCTCTCTCTGCAGCCCCAACAGGACGCGCCCGCACCCGCCCCACAAAAACCCCAGCCCCGCACCGTACGCAAAGCATTAATTTCGGGTGGCACAGAGTGGGACAAGGCCTATTTGCCGCGTGTAGTCAACCCAAAGCCCTTGCTTTCTACGCCCAAACTTACCCAGCCGCAAACTCCCTGACCGGCTCCGCCTCGGAAGTACTCCGCCCGGCTAATGTGAAAAAAACACCCCACTCCCCCTCCACAATTTATTAGGATAAGCACAGGGGGCATTTTATGAATACATTATCTATTACGCTGGCCGGCGCACTGCTGGTACTGATGCAAATTATCGTTACCATACACATCATTTTGCATAAAGACGATGTGCCCAGCGCCATCGGCTGGGCCGGACTGGTATGGCTGGCGCCGCTGGTGGGCTGTGTGGCCTATGTCATTTTGGGCATTAACCGGGTGCGGCGCAAAGCGCTGCGTTTGCATAACCGCGGAGCCGATATTTTTACCGTTACCGGCAAAACGCCGCAGGAAATTGAAAAAGAAATCCCTGCCCCGCTGTGGCAAATGCTGCGCCTGGGATACCGGGTGCACCCGCAGCACCTGGCGCTGGGCAATTCCATACGTCCGCTGGTCAACGGAGACGAGGCCTACCCGCAGATGTGCGCCGCTATTGCCAAGGCACAAAAGGAAGTGCTCATCGCCAGTTACATTTTTGACAATGACAAAGCCGGACAATTGTTTTTGCCCGCGCTGAAAAGCGCCGTCAAAAACGGCGCTGTTGTGCGCATGCTCATTGACGGGGTAGGGTTAAACTACAGCCGTCCCAATATCCATGCCGCCGTCAAACACATAAAAGGAGTAGAATTTTCGGTTTTTCTGCCCAGCAAAAGCCCGATTAATTTGCCTTTCGTCAATTTGCGCAACCACCGCAAAATGATGATTATAGACGGGCAAACGGCCTTCTTTGGCGGTATGAACGTAGCCGAAGGCAATCTGGTCAGCCAGCAGCCCAAAGAGCCCATTCAAGACGTCACCTTTGAGGTGCACGGGCCGGTTATTTACCAAATGGCCCGGCTGTTTGAAGAGGACTGGATTTTCTCCGGCAAGAAACCGTTTCTGCCGGCTTCCGCCCGCTGCCCCCACCATGTCTCCTGCCCCGGCAAAACGCCCGCCCGCATTATTCCGGACGGCCCGGACGGGGATTTTGGCAAAATAGAACGCCTTTGCCTGGGGGCGTTGGCCTGCGCGCAGAAAAGCGCCCGCATTGTTACGCCTTATTTCCTGCCGGAAAATAACATTCTTTCCGCCCTGGAAACCGCCGCCATGCGCGGGGTAGAAGTGGAAATCATTCTGCCGCAAAAAAGCAACATCTTTGGCATGGATTGGGCCATGGAAGCCAACTTCAACCGCCTGATGAGCAAAGGGGTCAAAATTTACCGTGCCGCGCCGCCCTTTGACCACAGCAAGCTTTTTTTGGTGGACGATATATGGCTTTTTGCCGGCTCGGCCAATTGGGACGTGCGCAGCTTTAAACTTAATTTTGAAAGCAATATAGAATGCTTTGACCCGGAGCTGGCCCAGCAAGTGCGGCGTATTATTGAACACAAAAAATCCAAATCCGTATTATTGCACTATCAGGGCCACATGCACCCTCCGCTTTTGCGCACGCTGCGCAACAATGCCATGCGCTTGCTGACGCCATATTATTAATATGAGAAATTTCCTGCTGCCCGATATCCCCCTCCTGCAAGCCGGCCCCGAGCCGGCCCTGTCGGCTTTGCCGCGGCAGTTCCGGGTAAGCGTATGGAATTTCCAGAAAGAAAAACGTCCGCTGTGGAAGCCGGATTTTTTGGCTCTGTGCTCCCGGAGTGATTTGTTTTTGGCACAGGAAACCCGCCTTACCCCCTCCTGCACCGACGCCGTACTGCAAAGCGGCCTGCACTGGCATGCGGCAGTCAGTTTTCTCTCCGCGCGGTACCAATTTCCCACCGGCATCGCCATCGGCTGCCGCGCCCCCGCGCAGGAGGTGGCCTATGACGCCTCTGTGCATGAGCCGCTTTTTTTCATTCCCAAAATGCTGATGCGGGCAGTGTACCCGATGGCCCACACCCGGCTGCTGGTCATTAATGTACATGCCGTTAATTTCAGCGGGCTGGCCCCTTTCAAACGCCACCTGGAGAGGACGGCGCGCCTGGCGGCGGCGTTCCCGGGGCCGGTGCTGGTAGCAGGTGATTTTAATACCTGGAGCCAAAAACGCCACGACCAATTGCTTCTTTTGGCACAACGGTTAGGCCTGCAGGAAACCCCTTTCCAGCCAGATTTGCGCACCCGCTATCTGCGCCACACCGTGGACTACATTTTTACGCGCGGGCTGGATACAGTTTCCTCCTCCGTAGAAACCATGCAATCTTCCGACCACCGCCCCCTGACCGCCGTATTCCGCCTGCGCTGACCCGACCCGTTTTCCCGGTTACAAAACCGCACCGCCTATGGGGCTGTTTTTATAGTGCATTAGTGACTCCTTGGATACGGGGCATAGATTGCATGGGGTTTATCCCAGGGAAATGCTACCGTTTACACACAGCCCTTTCGCCAGTTTCTCCCCACTAGCTGTACAAGGGAACTTCTCTCCGCCAGCATGTGGTCGGTAACTGCTACGCGGTATATTTTGGCCGGCGCAAAGCCACGAATATTTGTTTGGGCACGCCGCTGCCCGATCCTTTTCCGTCCGCGCCGGGCAAAATAGCGGCCATGCCGCTCATTAGTCCCCTCTCTCCGGTACCGCTGCGCCCGCGGAAGCCCGGGCCAAATATGGTAAAATATAAATAATATGAACGACAACAAAGCCATCGGATTTAAAAGACAAGCCCTGCGCAAAGTGATAGAA
This sequence comes from uncultured bacterium, assembly GCA_949291365.1. Taxonomy (GTDB): domain Bacteria; phylum Elusimicrobiota; class Elusimicrobia; order Elusimicrobiales; family Elusimicrobiaceae; genus Avelusimicrobium. Next base: position 54,821 of record CASEVJ010000009.1, on the reverse strand, counting down.
GCTTTTGATGCAGGCACTTTGGAAACTGCGGCCTACCGCATTCCGTACAACGTCATCCCGCGCGACGCCAAGCTAGACGTACGCTGCTGCGTGTATAAAGAACGCGCCGTTTTCCGTGCGCGCACACTGGCAGCACTGGGATGTTCCGTAGAAGCCGACGACGAAGCCACCTCTTTAAACGATTACGCCAAACAAGCGCTCCTACGCAAAGACACCCCGGAAACGCCTCTTACTGTGCTGGACATCGCCTGCAAAGGGTGCGTCAAAGCCCGCCATATCGTTACCGAGGCCTGCCAGGGCTGTCTGGCACGCGCTTGTGAAACGGCCTGTAAATTTGGCGCGGTAAAAGTGGTCAATGGCAAAAGCCACATTGACCCTGACAAATGCAAAAATTGCGGCCAATGCAAAGCGGCCTGTCCCTATAATGCCATTACCTATGTACCCGTGCCGTGCGAGCAATCCTGCCCGGTAGACGCCATACACAAAGGGGAAAACGGCTTTGCGGAAATTGATTTTGACAAATGCATTTCCTGCGGGCACTGTATGGATGCCTGCCCGTTTGGCGCCATTATGGAGCGCAGCCAGCTGATTGATATTTTAGGTGCCATGAAGAGCACGCGCAAGGTATGTGCGGTGGTGGCTCCCTCTATTGTGGGCCAGTTTAACGCCACGCTGCCGCAGCTGCTCACCGCTGTTAAAAAGGCCGGGTTTGACAAAGTGACCGAGGTGGCCGAAGGGGCCGACGTTACCACCCGGCACGAAGCCAAAGAGCTGATTGAACGGCTGGAACGCGGCGATAAATTCATGACCACTTCCTGCTGCTCGGCGTGGATACAGGCCGTCAGAAAACATCTGCCCGCTTTACAAAAATATGTGTCCGATACGCATACACCGATGTCTTATATCGCCGAAATTGAGAAGAAAAACGGATATACCGTCGTCTTTGTGGGCCCCTGTGTGTCCAAACGGGTGGAAGGGCGCGAAGACCCCAATGTGGACTATGTCATGACCTATGAAGAATTGGGCGCCTTGTTGGACGCCCGCGGCATTGACCCTGCCCAATGCGAAGAGACCCCGCTGGACAGCAAAATTTCTGGCGAAGGCCGCTACTACGGCGTCACCGGCGGCGTAGCCAAAGCCGTAGAAACCGCCGTCAACGGGCACCGTCCGATTAAAATGATGACGATTAACGGCCTAGACAAAAAATCTATGCTTATGCTTAACGCATACGCCAAAGGCGTGGGTGATTTCCAGCTATTGGAAGTGATGAGCTGCAAAGGCGGCTGCATTGGCGGCCCGTGCACCCTGTGCAACCAGGCCAAAGTCATCAAACCAATTAAAGACCTGGTGGACGCCAGTCCGCATATTGCGCCTGTCTTTGAAGAGAAAAAAGAAGCAAACAAATAAGTTTTGCCCCCGCTTCCAAGCGGGGGTTTTTATAGATACGGCTGAACACTTCCTGGGCTGGCGTTTTGGGCCCATATACCAAACTCTCCCCTGTGCGTCAGCTTCTTGCAAGGGCTGGCCAAGTCTTTATGCTCACCGACCAGCCCCCTAACCTATTCCTTGTACTTTTTCCCATTTTCGGCAAAACACCGCCGGCCCGTAAATCTAGGCACCACTAAAATCCGGGATAAAAATATTTTATAGCAATAGCCCCGCATGCCAGTAATTTTCTATACATAAAAGGCCCCCGGGATGAGAGTACCGGGGGCTTGTCGCCGGGCCGGATAGCACCGGTCCGGACGGGGGGATGGTATAAAAAAAGCAGCTTATATTCCGGAAAGCTTTCACCCATTCCAAAATAAAGCTGCCTCCATGTAAAGCGTTACATGGAAAAACAACTTTACTTTTAGGTGAAAGCTGTCTCTGCTGAAAGAGACTGTCCCCTAACGGGGCTAAAAATAAAGTCACAAGTATATGCTGTGCGTGCCCGGGGCTCTGTATCTGGCTATCGGCGATCTTGCCTTTGCCAAATAGCCCCACACCGCTTGCCCATATCCTGCACAATCCGGCGGCCCCATCTTGTCCAACCGTTTGTAGGCCGCGCCTTATACAACATCCGCCCAGAAAGATACCTCTTCCGGACAGCTCGTTTGCGCTAGAGGAGCTGGCCCGTACGCACGGCCAAGCCGCAGGCAGGCCCCGGCGGTGCATTTCCAGCACCCTTTTCCCCCGCCGCGGCGGGGATATGCCGCCGCGGCGTGCAGCACAGGGAGCGTAATATCCCCCCGTGCGTACGGGGTATTTAGAAAACTGCCCAACAAAAAAGGCAACGCTTGCGTTATTGGTAGCTGTCACACAACCAATAACGGCGCTGCCTACTGTGTAATGCGTTACACAGTTAAATGGCGACGCCGCTTTCGGGGTGACAGCTCCCGGAAATCCGGGTGCTCCGCTTACGCGGACCCAAAAACGAGCCGATTTAACGTATCAAATTTTTAGCGTATTTACGCTAGAGATATTATGGCAAAAACACGGGCCAAAAGTAAACCCCTTCCCGAAGGAAGGGGTTTGTAAAACATGCTCTGCCAAAAACGCTTAACGTTTGGAGAACTGGAAGCGTTTTCTGGCACCCGGCTGACCCGGTTTCTTTCTTTCCACCATGCGGGGGTCGCGGGTTAAAAAGCCAGCTTTTTTGACGGTCTTTTTCAGCTCTTCGCTGATTTCCGCCACGGAGCGGGCAATGGCGTGGCGCAAAGCGCCGGCCTGGGCGGAAATACCGCCGCCCTGCACTTTGGCGGTCACGTCATATTCTTTTTCCAAGTTGGTCACCGTAAGCGGAGCTTTGACGGTGGCTTGGAATTTTTCATGACCTTTAAAATAGTCAGCCAAGGCCTTGGCGTTTACGGTAATAACGCCGGTGCCTTTTACCAATCTGGCCTGCGCCACAGAAGTTTTGCGGCGGCCGGTTTTAATTTCTTTGGTATTGTTCATAAAACTCTATCCCTCTTATTTGGCAAATCTGCCGGCGAATTCATGTTCTTCCCCGCTGAACAGGCGCAAGCGTTTGAGGCGCGGCGCGCGCAAGCGGTTGACGTCCAACATACGTTTCACAGCCAGCTCCAAGACTTTGGTGGAGTCTTTTTCAAACTGGCGGCGAAGCGGCGTTTCTTTGGCGCCTTTGGCGTAGCCGGAATGGGTGAAATAAATTTTTTCTTCCATTTTGTTGCCGGTTACTTTGATTTTATCCGTGTTGGTCACAACGACAAAATCACCGCAGTCCATGTGAGGGGTATAGGTTCTTTTGTGTTTGCCCATCAGCAATACCGCCACGCGGGTGGCCAGTCTGCCCAGGGTTTGGCCCGAAGCATCAATGTGATGCCATTTACGGGTGGTTTCAACTTCCTTAACGGAAGGCAGAAAAGTTTTCGTCATAAGTTTATGTTTACCTTTTGTTATTAAAGCGCAGCGGAGTGGTGGCCGCCGCATTAATGACTCGTGGTTTCCTGTATATTATACCAAAACAAAACGCCGCTGTATAGGGGAATGGGAAAAAGATTAGAAAACAAGTTCTTTAAACAAAGCGCGGATATCGGCCAGCGTCTCCATACGCACAAAACGCCCGCGCACTTCTGCGGCGTTAGGGAAATCCCGCAGCCAGTAGCCGGCTGTTTTTTTGCTGCGCCCGACGCCTATTTTCTCACCGTAGCGGGCGATGTTTTCTTCTATCAGCGCCAAATAGATTTCCACCCGGCGCCGTTTATTCAGCGGGGCCGGCTGCGCGCCAGCCAGCTCCTGCTGTATATCGGTAAAAATAAACGGGTTGCCCACCGCGGCGCGGCCTATCATAATGCCGGCACAGCCCGCGTCAAAAAAGGCCCGGGCGGTTTGGCCGTTATGAATGCCTCCGTTTCCAATAACTGGTATTTTGACCGCTTGGCACACCCGGGCCAGCGCGTCCAGATTTGGCTCTCCGCTGTGCACGTCTTCTGCGGCGCGTGCATGCATAATGACCGCCGCCGCTCCCGCCTCCTGCGCCACGCGGGCAATGTTGTCCCCCAACAATACCCCTCGTTTTAAGGAAATGCGGGTTTTAAGCGTGACGGGCACTTTTACGGCCTTGACCGCCGCTTCTACCAAACGGCCCAGGTGGGCGGGGTCTTTCATCAGCACACAGCCGGCGCCGGCTTTGTTGATTTTTTTGACCGGACAGCCGGCATTAATATCTATAATATCGGCTCCGCGCGCTTCTGCGGCGCGGGCCGCTTCGCAAATCGTCTGCTCGTCCGAGCCGAAAATTTGCATGGACACCGGTTTTTCCCGCTCGTCTATACGCAGCATGCGCAAGCTGCGCGGGTTGGCATAATGCAGCGCATGGGCAGACACCATTTCCGCGCATACCACCCCGGCCCCACCGCGCAAACACAGCGCCCTAAAAGGCCCGTCCGTTACCCCGGCCATCGGGGCCAGCCAGATATTATTGGGAGCGGTAAAAGAGCCAATGGAAATGGGCTTTACGGGGGATGTCATTCTACTTTTCTCCAACGGCCCAGCGCCGGTGCCGCGGGCTCTTTGGAGCCAGCCAGGCATGAGCGCAATATCGTGCGCACTTCCACCTGCGTATTTTTAAATTCCAGCGAATCAATAAACGCATCGTGCCCCGCACCGCCCGCCAGCATGTGGTCGGTAATTGCCACGCGGTATACTTTAGTCGGCGACAAAGCTGCTCCGTTAAGCGTGACAAAACGAATACGTTTCCCGGCTATGGCCTGCGGGTTGTAATCGGCCCGCAATCCGGAAATCTGAGCAAAATTATGCGGGACGGAAAGCCCCTGTTCCAAAGCGTTCTTTAAAGCGACGCCTTTGATGTCCAAAAACATAATATGGTCGGCGTAGGGATACACTTCATACAAATCATATTGGGTCACTTCGCCAGCGGGCAAATCTGCACGCAGGGAGTCGGCATTCATAATCGCCGCGTCGGCTTTGGCCCATTTGCGTATACAGTCCGCCGCCCAATTACCTAATGTAGACTCCCCGTCCAAATCCCCGTTCAACGGCTGCGGCAATTTACCGACGGGGCGGTTCATGGGCCCGCGGGCATTGCGGCGTACGGCAGCAATTTGTTCAGCTACAGAAGCGTCCTCCCCAAAATCCCTGCGGTAAAGCACTTTATCTTCAAACTGCACATTGGAGAGCTGGCCGTTCTTATCAAAAAACAGCCCCACCTGTCCTACACTGTCCAATTTGGCGCCGGGATACACAATCAGCGTACGGCCCACTTTCTGCGTTTCGGCGGCTTCCCGACCCAGGTTGGAGCTTAAAATGACGTCAATGCCCGGCACTTCTTCAGCCAAGCGCGCATCGGTAAGTCCGCCTTTATCGTCCGCAGCGCCCAAGGCACTCATTAATACAATGGCATTTACGCCTTTCTGCTGCAGTATGCCGACTGTTTTCCGGGCGGCCTCTATTTCATCTTGCACCACCAACCCCCCGGTACGTCGTTTCCCTTGGGCGGCTTGGCGCCCCACCACCCCCAAAATACCAATGCGGTACTCTCCCGCCGGCACAATCAGCCAGGGTTTGGCGCCCGGCGGTGTTTTGCCGCCGGCTGTTACATTGGAGAGGATAAACGGGAAAGGAGATTTTTTAATAATGGAGCCCAAAGAACCCCAGCTGTACAACAAATCTTTATCGGTAAACAGACGCCCGGCATAAGGAAGAGAGGCCGCCGTCGTATTGAAATATTCCCCTTTAGAGAGCGTACCTTCCGGGGTTTGTGCGTACCAGTTTCCGCCGTCCAGCAAGACATAGGGCAGGGTTTGTTTGTCCAAGAATGCTTTTAATACCGCCAGACCGCCCGTCATTTCATTGCCAAAGCGCGGCTCCGGCCGCGACCAGAACACCCCTTCTATATCCGACGTAAAAAATAGATACGCCGAAGGAAGCGCCTGCGTCCTGTGGCAGCCCAGGCATAACAACGTCACGCACAGACAAAAGAGAAAACGGACGGCCCGCAGCATTTATTTAAATTCCACAATACGCCCCGTAGGCAGCGGTTTTACCGGGGATTGGGTTTTCAAGCCATTTTCCAATACGCTGCGTATAGTAACGCCCGGTATTTCCTGCTTGTGGGCATCTTTGATTTTCTTAAACGGCCAGCCCTCACTGCCGCCATAACCGATATAGGAGTTGGTAGCCAGTGTATATTTTTTATGATTTTCCACAGGTTCGCCGTCTACAAAGATTTTCAAATCTTTTACTTTGCCGTTTTTATTGCGGTAGGTAATAGTCATGCCGGAATAAGTAAACAAGCTGCGCGGCAAAAGAGATTTTTTAACCAAATATTTTAAAAATTTACCGTCCACCGTCATCTTTACAATTCCGTTGTCAAACGGATGTATATCCGTGGTGTCGCGCCGGGTAATAGGGCCCTGCGCTATATCCGTACGGGTACCGCCGTTGTTATGCACAAAAATCTGTGTGCCGGCGGCGGCGCGGCCCAAATCTGCTATCCAGTCGTTTAACGGGCCGTCTTTATGTTCCGGCACGGCTGCATAGCGGCTGATGTCAGAGGCGGCCTGCCCAAATACCTCGTCCAAGCCGGGCTCTTTGAGCGTCTCTGCATATTTTGCCACTTCTTCATTTTCGCCCACTTTTTCAATTACCAGCGGGATAAGCTCCGACTTGGCGGAAACAAACTGGCCGGTCTGGTCGTCGGTTTCTATGGTGATTTTGCTGACGTTTTGGACATGGCAGCCGCTTTCTACAAACAATACGCCGTTAATATATTTATTCTGCACGATATTGTGCACATGTCCGCCCAGCACCACATGCACGCGCCCGCCGAATTTTTTGCCTATTTTGGCCACATAGCTTTGGGTGCCGTGTTTTTCATCGCGCAGGCCGTCATGCACCAGCACCACGACTACATCGGGGTTTTCTTTTTCCACGTCCGCCAATGTTTTCTTCAGGGCAGAAAGAGGATTGGTAAATTTATACGTTTTTCCGTCATTAGTCGGGGTACGGTTGGCCAGGCCGATAACCGCCACATCTACACCGTCTACATTAAAAATGCGGTACGGCAGCACCAACGGCGGATATTTGCCGGTTTTGCGCTCAAAAAAGTTCGCCGCCAATACCGGGGCCTTCAGGTTTTGCACCAGCGGCTCCAGTCCCTCATCGTAAAAATCAAATTCATGATTGCCGATAGTCGTGGCGTGATAACCCACGGCATTCATCAGGGCTGTGCTTTTAAGCCCTTTGGAATTTTTGGCCTCGGCTGTGCCGTTGGCAAAGTCCCCGCTGTCCAACAGCAAATACGGCTGCGGGCCGCTCTTTACCACAGAAGCCAGCGCAGCAAAACCGCCCTGGCCTTTTCTGGGATAATAAAAACCATGTGTATCGCTGGTATGGTAGATGACCGTTGTTTTGGCAAACAATGCCGCAGCGGCGAGTACAAACACTGACAAAAGGAATAGTTTTTTCATGGGCACACCTCGGATTGGGAACCGTCGGCCGCATAGACACCGGCGATTGATTTTATCCTAGCAAAAACAAACGCCCGCTTCAAGCGCGGGCGTTTGTTAAAATAAGCGCTTTTTTAATTCATGCGGGAGAAAGGCGAAATTTTGCGCAGGTTCTCAATAATACCGGGCATTACTTCCAGCACTTTATTCACTTCCGCCTCGGTAGTTTGGTCGGATAAAGAAAAACGCACCGAGCCGTGGGCAAATTTAAAATCCACCCCCATCGCCCGCAATACATGCGACGGTTCCAACGAGCCCGACGTACATGCAGAACCGGAAGAGGCGCAGATGCCATACTCGTTTAGGTGCATCAAAATTGCTTCCCCTTCCACATAGCCAAAGCTGATGTTGACGGTATTGGGCACCCGGTGTTCCGGGTCGCCGTTTAATTTGCTCTCGGGGATAGAAGCTAAAAGCCCGTTTTGCAATTTGTCGCGCAGCGCAGCCATACGCGCCAAACTGCCGTCGGAAAGACGGGTTTTGGCCAATACGGCAGCCGTGCCAAGCCCGGCGATATAGGGCACGTTTTCAGTGCCGCCGCGGCGACCTTTTTCCTGATGGCCGCCCATCATAAATTCGGTAAAGCGCGTCCCGCGCCGCACATACAAAGCCCCCACTCCTTTGGGCGCGTGAAACTTGTGCCCGGATAAAGAGAGCATGTCTATTTTTGTGTTTTTCACGTCCACCGGCATTTTGCCAATGGCTTGCACTGCGTCCGTATGAAACAAGGCGCCGTGTTCTTTGGCTAATGCCGCAATTTCCGGCACCGGGAAAATGGTGCCCGTTTCACTGTTGACCCACATCACAGACACCAAAGCCGTATCGTCCGTCAGGGCTTTTTTATACTGCTGCATATTAAAACGGCCCTGGGCGTCCACCCCGATATAATCCACCTTATACCCCCGGGTTTCCAAATAACTAAAGGGGTGCAGCACCGCCGGGTGTTCTACGGCAGAGGTGATGATATGTTTTTTCTGCGGGAAACTGCGCACCGCGGAGAAAATGGCGGTATTGTCGCTTTCGGTAGCGCAAGAAGTAAAAATAATTTCATCGGCATAGTCCGCACCGATTAAATCGGCCACTTCCGCCCGGGCAATGTCCATGGCTTTTTTGGCCTCAGCCGCCAGCGGATACATGGAGGAAGCGTTGCCGTATTTCTCGGTAAAGTATGGGGCTATGGCCTGCGCCACCGCAGGGGCCACTTGGGTCGTAGCGTTATTATCTAAATAGATGATTTTCACGGCCTGCCTCTTTAGGCCTGCTCCACGGTAAGGGAGGGGTCTAATTTTTCTTTCAGGGTTTTTTCCACAAAATTCTTCAGCGTTACAGGCGCCGCCATACAGCCGCTGCACATGCCCAGCAGGCGCACCTTGACCGTTGTGCCGCTTACGTCCACCAATTCCACGGAGCCGCCGTCCATATTCAGCTGCGGGCGGACGTCCTCTTCCAGCACTTTTTCAAGGCGTTTGATTTTTTCCACAATGGTCAAATCCGCAAATTTTTTCTCTTCCGTTTGCGGGGTCTGCGGCACAGCACAGGAATTGACTTTATCCAAAATCTTTTGGATTTCCCCTTTGCAGCGCCCGCAGCCGCCGCCGGCTTTGGTATAAAAAGTCACTTCTTCCACGGTTTTTAAGTGGTTGGAGCGAATGGCTTTGATAATCGTTTCTTCCGACACATTAAAACAATGACACACGATTTTTTCCGATTCTTGTTCAAAAACGACCGGCTTGCCGCCCTGGCGGTAGCTCTGCACCGCCGCCTCCAGCGCTTCCATGCCCATCACGGAGCAGTGCATTTTTTCCGCCGGCAGAGAGCCCAGCTCATCGGCAATATCCTGATTGGTGATTTTAGCGGCCTCTTGCAGCGTCTTGCCTTTAATCATCTCCGTCAATACGGACGAAGAAGCAATCGCGCTGGCACAGCCGAACGTTTCAAATTTGGCGTCCTCAATCACTTCGGTATCTTTATTGATTTTTAAAGTAAGCTTTAACGCATCGCCGCACACCAAACTGCCCACTTGGCCCGTGGCGTCGGCATTGGGTATGGCGCCCACATTGCGCGGGTGCCGAAAATGTTCCATTACTTTATCAGTATAATCCCACATACAAAACCTCTCTTTTATTTATTATACCATTCTTACACGGGCTCTGCCGGAGATAAATGCCGGCTGTTTTGTACTATACAGGACGGTGCGCGGGAGGTGCATATTTTGCTAGAATGAGGTGCTATGAACGTACGCCAGGTGCTATTTGTATGCAATCCCTCCCAGCCCAATGCCGCGCAAACGGCCCGGCAGCTGGCGGATTTTTTGCAGACAAAAGGGGTGCATTCAGACACAGTCTTGGATTATCATTTAATCAGCCGCTATCCTAAAACGGATGTATGCGTCAGTTTAGGCGGGGACGGCACCACCCTGCGCTGTGCGCGCCAGACAGCGGCGCTGGGCATACCCGTACTGGCGGTAAACTGCGGCAGTTTGGGGTTTTTGTCCGCCTGCGAAGAGGAAAACGCCCGCGCGGGGCTGCAACAAATTTTAGAAGGCCATTTTCAAATCACCCGCCGGTTGCTGCTCTGTGTGGATATAGAGCGCGCCGGACAAGACCCCGTGCGCAATATGCTTGCATTTAATGACTGCGTGATTAAAACGTTGCAGCCCCGGGCCTTTGCACTGCGGCTTTTGGCAGGCGGGTTGGAACTAAAACGCTATTACGGGGACGGAGTCATCGTATCTACGCCGGCCGGATCCACTGCCTATTCACTGGCGGCGGGAGGCCCTATCGTAGAGCCGGATTTAAACGTACTGCTGGTCACTCCGCTTTGCCCGCACAGTTTAACGGAACGCCCGCTGTTGGTGCGGGCTGATGAGGAATGGGTCTTTTCCCCCGCATTTAAAAACCCCAACGACCGGGCCGTAGCCAGCTTGGACGGTCAGGAAAATTTTGAATTAAAAACCGCAGACCGCGTTATCGTACGCCGCGCCACCCACGAAGCACAGCTGATAAGTGCCGGCCAATTTGATTTTTTCACCCGCCTGCGCGACAAACTGGAATGGGGAGAACGCGATGCTTCATAAACTGTCCGTGCGTAATTTTGCCGTGATATCCTATGTGGAATTTTCCCCCAAGCCCGGGCTAAATGTTTTTACCGGGGAAACGGGGGCCGGCAAATCCGTGGCCATTTCCGCATTAGGGTTTGCGCTGGGGGCGCGCGGGTCGGTATCGCTTATCAAAGACGGAGCCGACCAGCTGGAAGTGCAGGCCGAATTTGATGTTAAGGCCGTCAGCCCGGCCTTGCGCCAGAAATACGCCTCCGGAGAAAACACCCTGGTACTGCGGCGTACGCTAGACCGCAAAGGTAAAAGCAAAGCATTTATCAACCGGCAGGCCGTTTCCGCAGCGGCCTTGGCAGAGCTGGGCCGGGAGCTGGTGGATTTCCATGGGCAGCATGAACACCAAAGTTTGCTGCATACTGACATACAGCTGCGCCTGCTGGACACCTATGCCCGGCTGCTGCCCCTGCGCGAAAAAACAGCCGCCGCCTATCACCAATGGCGCCAGGCCCAGGAACGGCTGGAGGCGGCCCAGATGAGCGAGCAGGAAAAAGCGCGCCTGCTTGATTTGTACACGTTTCAGCTCCAGGAAATAGAAAAAGTCCGCCCCCAACCGGGCGAAGATACGGAACTAGAGCAAAAACTGCCCCAAATGAAACATGCCGGCCGCTTGCTGGAGCTGGCAGGGCAGGCGTACCAGCGTTTATATGAAGAAGAAAATTCCGCCACGGCTCTCTTGGGCCGCGCGCTGCATCAGGTGCACGAAATGGCGGAGCTGGACGAACACACCGCCGCCGTAGCGGAAAAATTAGAACATGCGCAAACCCTGGTAAACGACGCCTGCGCCGATTTAAGCGCTTACCAAAGCACCTTAAACGCAGACCCGCAAACATTAGACGATATGCTCTCCCGGCACGAAAAGCTCAAACGGCTCAAACTCAAATACGGCCCGGAGCTTACAGATGTACTGCATAAAGAAGAAGAATTGAAAACCCAAATAGACAATTTACAAAACTCCCAACTGCATGAAGAAGAACTGCTCCGCCGCGAGCAAAAGGCCCGCGCCGCATTAGGCAAACAGTGCCAAGAGCTGCACGCCCGACGCGTCCAAGCAGCCCAGGAGCTGGCCAAACGGCTGATCCATGAAATTACGCCTTTGGGGTTTAAAGGGCTTCTCTTTGAAATTGCCGTAGAAATGGACGAGGAAAACCCGGAGCCGGACGGGGCAGACCGGGTGGAATTTTTATTCTCCCCCAATCCGGGCCAAGCGCCGCGCCCGCTGGCGCTGGCGGCTTCCGGCGGGGAGCTTTCGCGCGTGATGCTGGGGCTGAAAACCGTGCTGGCCGGGGAAATACCGGTCATGGTATTTGACGAGGTGGACAGCGGCGTAGGCGGGCGCACTGCTACCCTGGTGGGCGAAAAATTGCACGCTGTGGCCCAGGGGCGGCAGGTGCTGTGTGTCACCCACTTGGCTTCCGTAGCGGCCTGGGCGGACGCATTCTTTCATATAGAAAAATCTACCGACGGCCAAAAAACCGACGTTTCGCTCACCCCGTTGACAGCGCAGGAAATCACCCGCGAGCTGGCACGCATGCTGGGGGCCGCTTCCGACCAAGACAAAACCGCCTTGCTGCACGCCCAGGAAATGCGCCGCCGCACACAGGCAGCGCGCGCGGCATAAAAACGGACAAAAAACCTGTTTTTCCTATCTGCTTTTGATACAATATATTTGTTAACGGCACAGGGGGTTCCCTCAGCCGAATTTGACAGAAAGGAGTATACCATGGCTTGCAAAAACAAATGGTGGCCGCACAACTGGTTTTGCCTCAGAGGGCTGTACTGGATTTTCGTGGCCTTGTTTTACTTTACGCTGGCGTACACGATTTATATTGTAATCGTGATGAGCACGTCTCCGATGATTAGCGGCAGTGCCTATTGGCAGACGCTGCTGGGCTTTTTGACCAACAGCTTAAGCGTCATGCTGGGCTTTTTGACCGTAGCGGCTGTTTTAAAAGCCCTGCGCAAAATCAAAAAAGCGGTAGCCCCGTGCTGCTGTGAAGCCAAAAAAGAAGAAGTTGTCGTCGTAAAAAGCGAAGAAAAATAACTCTGTTCACAGAAGGCGGCGCAGAACGCCGCCTTCTTATGCAGATGCGCCGGGGGTTGTATGAAAAAAAGTGCCGTTTTACTGCTTTTCTTTTTCCTTTTTTCCCTTTCTTTTGCCGAAACCGTCAAATTAAAAGACGGCACCTTTATCAGCGGTTCCATTGTATCTCAATCGGAGCACACTATTAATATGAACACGTCTTACGGCCCGGTGGTACTCAGCCAGCGTGACGTAGAAGCCGTGTTGCCTGACCAGCACCGCATTTTCTTAAAAGGGGGCACGCAGCTGGTCGGTGTAATTTTGGATTTAGACGAATTTAATATGGTGCTGCAAACCGACCAAGGCGTAGTCAATATTGACATGCCGCAAATTGTGTCGGTGGAAGTGTATGATTATGACCAAACCCAAACCGCCCAGCAGGCCGTAGCAGCCCAGCAGGCGCGCCAACAACAGCAAGCCGCAGAAGCGGCAGTCGCAGCGGCAGGTGCCCAGGCCGCCGCGCCCGGCACCGTCAGCGCCGCAGGCGGGCTGACGTTTGATGCCGATATTGAAAAAGTATTTGACGTCAAAAAACCCGAAATTGTAAACGGACAAGTGCAAACCGTACAGGAAATTTCCGCCGCGGAAATCCGCGCGCGCCGCGCCCAAATGAGCGACGAGGAGGCCTTCCTCTCCGGTGCCAACAAAGCATCTAATGAGGAAACGGCCATCGTCAAAACCGCCGAAGCAGCCCGCAGCGGCAAGCTGGAACAAATCAAAAAAGCCGAAGCCAAACGCGCCAAACGTCCCAAAGACAGCGCTTCCAACCGCTATTTTGCCATTACGGTCGGCGCACAAATGAACGATTTAAAATTGGACAATACAGACAAACCCGGTTTTGCCGGCACCGACCCCTATGATGTTGGCGGCACAGGTGTACGTGCGGAAGCCACTTTCCTCTGGCGCGTAAAAAGCAGTAATTTATGGCTGGGGCCCGCATTGGCCATTGCCAATATTTCCAACGCTTCTTTTGAAGACAAAGACCCGGCTATCCAGGAAGCCAATGACTCCGCCCAAGCCGCCGGCCGCCCGCTGCCCTATCCGCTGGATTCGGATTTGTCCGTGCATACCAGCGGCCAAGCCATTGACCTGTTGCTCAAAGCCAATTATTATTTTAATCCGGACGATTTATTCTCGTTCTATCTGACTGCTTCCGGCGGATACAGAATGCTCTCGCTCAATTACCGCGGCGTCATTCAGTCCCATACCATTGACGGCAACGGCTTTGTCGGGGCTGTCGGTGCCGGCGTGGAAACACACTTTGACGACCTAATGCTGGGGCTGGAAGTGCAGGAATTTTTTACACCGCATTCCGGGGCGTTTAAAGATTCTTCCGTCGCCAATTTAGTGGCTTCAGTAAAATTCAGCTGGAAATTCTGATGCACATTCTTATTCTGCCCAATAGTTTCAAAGGTTCTTTAAGCGCGCGCCAAACGGCGCGCGTTTTGACCAATGCCCTGCAAAAAAAACACCGCGTGCACGCCTTTGCACTTTCAGACGGGGGTGACGGATTTATTGATTTTTTTAAAGCACTGCACCCGGCGGCCCGCATCGTGCGCCTGCAGGCCCAAAACGCCTTCCAGCAAAAAAAGAGCACCTCTTATCTGTGGCTGGAAAAAGAAAAAACAGCCGTTATTGAAAGCGCCCGTATCTGCGGGCTGGGGAAAGCCAAAAAAGAAGAGTTAGACCCCTTGGGTGCTTCTTCTTTTGGCGTAGGGCAGGTGATTGCCCATGCGGTCAAACGCGGAGCCAAAAAAATATATATTGGGCTGGGCGGCGTGGCCTGCAACGACGGAGGAGCCGGCTTAGCACGCGCCTTGGGCACCCGTTTTTTAGACAAACACCGCCTCCCCCTGCCAAACGGCGCCCAGCCGCTGCGGCGCTTGCAATATCTAGACAACACAGCCACCGCACGCATGCTGCGCGGTATCAAAATTTATGCCATAGCAGACGTCAGAAACCCCATGCTGGGCCCCACGGGCTCCGCCCGGGTATTTGGCCCACAGAAAGGGGCTACGGCGGCCCAAGTGCGCACCCTGGAGAAAGCCCTGTGCATCTATGCCCGCGCCGTACGGCAAGCCACCGGCAAAGACATTGCCCATACCCCCGGCACCGCTGCGGCAGGAGCCCTGGGCGCAGGGCTGTACGGATTATTGGGCGCGCAAATTGTATTTGGAGCAGATTTTATAAAAAAGCACCTGCCGCTGGAGCACTGGGCGCGCCGGGCGGATTTGCTTATCACAACGGAAGGGAAACTGGACGAACAAACACTCTATGGCAAGGCACCGCTGGCGGTGCTGGATATGGCCGCTAAATTAAAAAAGCCCGTACTTTTTTTATGCGGCACTTATGCGCCCAATGTCCTGGCCAAACTGCCGCATAAGCTACACCTGCAGCTGGGCTGCCTAACAGACTTTGCCCCAACGCCGGCTGACAGTATGCGCCATACAGCACGCTATCTGCGCCGCCTAGCCCACACCTTATAACCCCGGGCGTCTTGCTCATAGGCCGCACCGCTCTGGTTGCCGCTGGCTATACCCAGAAAATACCCCCTTTAACAGGGGGTAACAACACTTATCGCACAATAGCTAAAATTTCATGCGGGGAATGCACCACATAGCGGGGGTGGTAGGCCTCCAGCTCCGTCTGCGTACGAAAGCCCCACGTCACCGCACAGGCATCCACCCCGGCATTGCGGGCGGTTTGCATATCTACGTCCGAATCTCCCACATACAGCGTATCTGCCGGGCGAACACCGGTTTGCGTCAGGATTTCCTGCACAAAAAGCGGGTCTGGTTTCGTAGGCAACCCCTCCCGCTGGCCCAATATAGCGGCAAAATCAATCTGCGGGAAATAATGCTTGACCAGCTCCGTGGTGGCGGACTGGTATTTGTTGGATGCTACCGCCAACTTGAGCCCACACTGCTGCAACTGCAAAAGCAATTGTACTATGCCAGCATAAGGACGGGTTAAGTCCGTGCCGTGTTCATTATAATACGGCACAAACAATTCCCGCACCCGCCGCACATTTTGCTCCGTGCGCGCCGCTTCCGGCAGCGCTCTTTCAAACAACTTGTTGATACCGTTGCCTACAAAACGCAAATAGGCCGGCTCTTCGTGGCAGGGATAATGTAGTTTTGCCAATGCCTGGTTGGTGGCGGCCGCCAAATCAGAAATGGTGTTAAGCAAGGTACCGTCTAAATCAAAAATAACCAATTTTTTCATATATTGTTACGCTATCGTCAGCAAAACGAAGACATGGATTTGCTATTTATATTTTAGAATTTTTAGAAATAAAACGAAATGTTAAAGCTCCGTTACATATTTTCACCGTTCCTGCCCCCTGTCTGCCTGGCACAGAGCTTGCCAAACAAAAGCGGGGCTTTGTCAAAAGCCCCGCTTATAGAGTTTAACAGCAGTTATAAATATTTTTTATAAAAATCCATCAGGCGCTGTTTGTATTCAAAGCCGCCCACTTCGGCGCATTTGTTGTGTTTGGCACCGGGCACCAGCCAGATTTCTTTGGGCTCGCCGGCCTGTTTAAAAAGCATTTTGGCCTGGGCCGCCGGCACCAAATTATCATAGCGGCCGTGAATAATAAAAACAGGGCGGGGAGAAATTTTGGGGATATTGTATTTCGGACTGTATTGCTCCGGATTTACAGACAAATTTTTCCGTATATAATGCAGAATAATGGGAATCAGCGGGAAATAGGGCACTTTGTTATGCACCCACGCCCAACGCGACACCACCCGCCGGAAAGAATAATACGACGCTTCCGCCACCACGCATTTAATTTCAGGGTTTTGGGCCGCTTCACAAATAGCCACCATGCCCCCCATGGAAAGCCCGTACAGCCCTATGGAAGCGCAGGCAAACGGACGGGTATCTTTTAAGAAAGCAATGGCGGCCTGCAAATCCTTGACTTCCAAGTATCCAATAGAGCTGGTTGCGCCGCCGCTTTCTCCCAGAGCGCGGAAATCAAAATACATCAAATTGTATCCCAAATCATGCAGAAAATAGGTGTTTTTAAACACGTCTGCGCGGTTCATGCCCCAGCCATGCATTAAAATAATGGTCTTGTCCGAAGTGGGCTGCGGGATAAACCACCCCTTAATCAGCACGCCGTCTTGCGTTTTGAAATAAATATTCTCATAAGGCAGTTTGTACTGGTCGGGCCAAATATCCAGCGGTTTGCGCTTGGAAATTGGGTGAAGCACTTTTTTAGCCGTGCGGGCACAGCCCCACACGGTCAGCACAACCAGGAGCACTACCACAACTAAAATAATAAGCAGGACGTGAATCATAAATTTATTTTATAAAAAATTTTTCCCACCGTGCACAGTTAAACACGCCGCACCGCGCGGCGGCCGGCAAGTATAGGCCGGACGTTCCCCCGGGCAGCAGGATGCACAACACGCTTAAACGCGCGTGGCAGTTCTTCCGCCACGTCGCTGGCCAGCACACAGCGCTCTGTCAATTTTTTTGCGGCCAAATCCCCGCACAAACCATGCAAATACACCCCGCAGACAGCGGCCTTAAGCGCGCTGTGATTATCAAATCCTTCCGCACTGCCCAGTTGCGCCCACAGCCCCGCAATAAATCCAGCCAGTGTATCCCCGCTGCCGGCTTTGGCCAGTGCTGGGCCGCCGGTAGGATTTACATATACCGTTTCTCCGTCCGTAATGACCGAATGATACCCTTTCAATACGCTAACCCCGCCCGTCCGGGCCGAAAGTTCCCGCGCATAAACCTCCCGGACACGTTCGTCCGTGCTGGCCGGCCGGCCCAACAGCCGCTGCATTTCCCCGGGGTGCGGCGTGCAAATCAGCGGAAAACGGCGTGCAATGCTTTGGGCCCCGTTTGGACTACGGGCCAATGCGTTCAAAGCATCTGCGTCAATTACGGCAGGTAATGTATTCTTTTCCAAAAAAGGCAGGATGAAATCGGAAACGCCCAGCCCCGGGCCAATCAACAAAACGGATGGGGTAAACTCTCGGATAAACTGTTGCACAGCCGGCAGCGCCCGGCGGGAAATGCAGCCGTCTTTTTCCGGCAGAGGCAGCGTAAGCATTTCCGGTAAAGCGGCGGCTGCGGTGCTTTGGCGGCTTTGGGGCAGGGCTAGCGCCGCCAGCCCGGCGCCTGTTTTTAATACAGCACGCGTGCACAACACACCGGCACCGGCCATTTTTTCAGACCCGGCTATGACCAGCACCCGCCCGAATGTCCCTTTATGGGCCTTCAGCGGACGCGGCGGCAGGAAACGAGCCACCTGTTGGCGCGTAATGCGCATACGGCCTCCGTTTATTCTACGGTAACGCTTTTGGCCAAGTTGCGCGGCTGGTCAATATCACGGCCCAGCCGTTTGGCCACCCAGTATGCCAAAAATTGCAAGGCAATAACGTCCAGCACCGGCTGCAAATATTCGCTGGCCTGCGGGACAATAATTTGTTTGTCTGTTACCGATGCGGCATCTTCCTGTCCGTCCGGCGTGGTCACAGCAATCACAAAAGCTCCCCGCGCCCGGCATTCCTCACAGGCAGAAAGCATTTTGTCAAACAAATGGTTTTTAGGCATAAGCACCACGACCGGGGTGCCTTTGTCTATCACCGAAATCGGCCCATGCTTAATTTCCCCAGCGGCAAAACCTTCCGCCGATGAATACGAAATTTCCTTTAATTTCAGCGCCCCTTCCAGCGCGATGGGGTAATCCACATTGCGCCCCAGGAAAATGAAACGCTCCGCCTTATATATTTTGCGGGTCAAGTGGCGCACCTCATATTCTATTTTTAAGGTGTCCGCCACGGCTTTAGGCAGGGCCATCAGCTCTTTGTAGAGCTTAGCAAACTGGCTTTGGCTAATGTTGCCCGACGCATGCCCCAAGAAAATAGCCAGTGCATACAAAGAAATAATCTGACTGGTAAACGCCTTGGTGGAAGCTACGCTGATTTCCGGCCCGCAGTGTGTATAAAACACACTGCCGCAGGCGCGGGTTAACCCGGAGCCCAACACATTGCAAATGGCCAAACGCTTAAAGCCCAGCTCTTTGGCTTTTTTAACGGCGCCCAATGTGTCGGCCGTTTCGCCGGATTGGCTAACAGCAATGCAAAGCGTGTCTTTGGCCGGAGGAATGGTGCGGTACTTAAATTCACTGGCTAAATCTACCGAAGCGGTTACCCCGGCAAAATTTTCCAAATAATATTTGCCAATCAGCGCCGCGTGGTATGCCGTACCGCAAGCCACCAAATACACATTTTTGATACGGCGCAAATCTTCGGTTTTCAGCCCTAAAATCCGTATAAAATCCGCTTTGGCGGTGCGCAGGGTATCCTCCAGCGCCTGGGGCTGGTCATAAATTTCCTTGAGCATGAAATGGTCATATCCGCCCTTTTCCGCTGTTTTCTGATCCCAGGAAATTTTGACGGGTTTTGTATTGATTTCCTGCCCGTCTACACCGTATACCTTGGCTGTTTTTTCAGTCAGTACCACGGTTTGGCCGTCTTCTAAAAACAATACTTTATTCGTGTATTTTAAGAAAGCAGGGACATCGGAAGCCAAAAAGTTTTCCTTTTCTCCCAGCCCCACTGTCAGCGGGCTCTGGTTCTTCACACCGATAATCTGCCCCGGCGTTTTGGCCCACAGCACCCCATAGGCAAAAGCGCCCTGCAGTTCGTCGCTGGTTTTCATAACGGCCAGCAACAGACGTTGCTCGTCATTGTCGGCAGAAACGCGTTTTAAATTTTCTTCCACCAAGTGGGCAATGACTTCCGTGTCGGTCTCACTCTGAAATTTATGGCCCAGTGCCTGGAGTTTTTCTTTCAGCGGCAAATAGTTTTCAATAATTCCGTTGTGCACCACCACTACGTCCCCGGTGCAATCGGTATGCGGGTGGGAATTTTCTTCACTGGGTTTGCCGTGTGTGGCCCAACGCGTGTGCCCGATGCCACAGCTGCCTTTGGGGTCAGCCAGCAGGGCGGCCTTCTCCAGCTCTGCCACTTTGCCCACGGAACGCACGCGGTGGATTTTCCCGTTTTCCGCCACAGCAATCCCGGCGGAATCATACCCCCGGTACTCCAGTTTTTTAAGTCCTTCAATCAAAAACGGAACGCTGTTTTTTGTACCGACGTATCCGATAATTCCACACATACAAACCTCTTATAATAATTCTTTCATGGCGCAAACGGCATTGGGCAGCCCCGCCAACACCGCACGCGAAATAATGGAAAAGCCGATATTCATGCAGCTTACCCCGCACAAATCCGCCACGGGCAGCACATTCTCATAATCCAACCCGTGCCCGGCGTGCACTTCAAGCCCCAGTTCTTTGGCAAGCAAAGAAGCCAACGCCAATTCCCGCAGCAGCTTGGCCTGCTGTTTTTTGGTTGTGGCTTCACTATAATCACGGGTACAAAGCTCCACAATGTCGGCGCCGCATTTGGCGGCCGCGCGCACGGAGTCGGCATTCGGGTCAATAAACAAGCTGACCAAAATGCCCTTTTTCTGCAGGGCTTCGGTCATTTGGCGGATACGGTCAAAATTTTTCGCTGTAAACTTTAATCCGCCCGTCGTGGTGATTTCGCCGGGCAGTTCCGGCACGATGCAGACGGAAAACGGCTTATGCTTTAAAGCCAGCTTTTGCATCTTTTCCGAACTGTTGCACTCCAAATGGATATATTTGCCGTAGGCCTTGCACAAACGGGCCAAATCTTTTTCATTCATGTGCCGCTCATCGTTGCGCACATGAATGACAATATAGTCCGCCCCCACACACAGGCAGAGCTCTGCCGCCAGCAGCGGATCGGGATACGCGGCCCGGCGCGCTTGGCGCAAGGTAGCCACATGGTCAATGTTTACGCCTAACTTCAACGTCATTTTTTCGCCTCCGTTTTGGAGCGGTATAATGCTTCCGCCGCTTCCGCGGTCTGCGTTACCAGGGCTGCGTCGGCCCCTTCCACCAAAATACGCAGCTTGGGCTCCGTGCCGCTGTAGCGCACAAACACGCGGCCTTTGCCGCCCAGCTTATTTTCCAACGCCCGAATACCGTCCCAAAATCCGGGCAAGCTCTCCAGCGCCGGCTTTTGAGTGACATGTAAGGCACGCAGCTCACAGGGATATTTTTCCCACCGGGCCGCAAAGCTGCTCATGGGAAGGCCCGATTTTTTGGCAAATTGCAAAAACTGCAGCGCAGATAAAATTCCGTCTCCCGTATTGGAATAATGCGGGAAAATAATGTGACCGGAGGTTTCCCCTCCGATAGCCAGCCCTTCTTTGGCCAAACTCTGCGCCACATATTTATCGCCCACCGGCGTCAGCTCCACAGACACACCGGCCTCTTTTAAATAGTTAATACAGCCCAAATTCGCCATCACCGTCATCACTGCTTTGTTGGCTGGAAGCTGCCCTTGGTCTTTGAGGGCCAAAGCCGAAGCGGCTATGATGTATTCGCCGTCCAGTTGGCGGCCTTTTTCATCAGAAGCAATCACGCGGTCAGCATCTCCGTCAAAACTAAAGCCGGCATAAGCGCCCGTTTGGCGGGTGAGCGCCTGCATTTTTTCGGTATGCAAGGCCCCCACCCCTGCATTGATTACGGCCCCGTCATTGGCATCAGCCATGACAGTTACCTCCATGCCCAGTGCGCGGAACACGTCCGGAGCGATGGCATACGCTGCGCCGTTGGCGCAGTCCAATACAATGCGGGTGCCTTTAAATAACGAGGCGTCCACCGTAGACAATAAGAACTTTTTATATCCGTCCACCAGTTCCGGCGCGGCGCGGTAAGCACCCACCGGAGCAGGCACTGCCGGGGTATTTTCTATGGCGTGCTCTATTTTGTCTTCCAGTTCTTCAGGCAGTTTGGTGCCTACGGAAGAGAAAAATTTAATTCCGTTAAACTCCGGCGGGTTATGGCTGGCTGATATCACCACCCCGCACAGCGACCCGGTTTGCTTGACTGCCGCCGCCACGGACGGCGTGGGCGAAATGCCCATATCCAACACATCGGCTCCGGCGGCGCGGATACCTTCTGCCAAACTATGCAAAATGGCCGGGCCGGACAGGCGCGTATCACGCGCAATAATCACCTGTTTTTTTAAGTGGTTTTTTTCTGCATACGGCGCCATTTCTTTGAGCGCGCAATAGCCCAGTTTTTTAATAAAATCTTCTATCAGCGGGAACTGGCCCGCCACGGCGCGTACGCCGTCAGTACCAAAATACTTGCCCATATTGATTCCTTCATCTGGCGCGGAACAGAAAACAAAAACCGCGCGGTAAAATAGTCCTTCCGGCGGGCGCGGGCCCGCTTCCTTCCCAGGGAGAAAAGCCCTTCCGCTTCCGGCTATATGCCGTCAAGCTCCGGCTCCGTCCCCTTTACTTTTCTTTCCCTGTTGGCAGGGATTTAAAACAATTCCGCCTGCTGGGGCGGCACCGCCGTCTCCGGCTGTGGAGCCGACGAGGGCTCCTTGGGAGAAATCTCCCCGACGGATTCTTCCGTTGGCTGCGGTTTCAAACCCAAAATTTCGTCAATTTCGGGGGCTTCCACCACTTCTTTTTCCAGCAAACGCGCCACCAATTCATCAAACTGCGCGCGGCGGGACTGGATAATCTCTTTGGCCCGGGCATACGCGCTCTGTAATGTATCGGATATTTCCGCATCAATGCGCTGGGCCAGCTGTTCGGAATATTGGCGGTGGCGGGACAAATCACGTCCCAAAAACACTTCGCCTTCTTCTCCGCCCGGCAAGGCAATGGGGCCGATATTCTGGCTCATGCCCAGCTCCATAATCATCTTGCGCGCATAAGCGGTGGCTTTGTTCAAATCGTCACTGGCGCCGGACGTAATTTCGCCAAACACAATTTCTTCGGCGGCGCGGCCTGCCAGCAGAATGCAAATTTTATCCAAAATTTCTGACTTGCTGGTCAAAAATTTATCTTCCAGCGGCAGCTGCAGCGTATATCCTAGTGCCTGTCCGCGCGGAATAATGGTTACTTTATGCACCGGGTCGGAATGATTGGTCAGGCGCGCCACCACGGTATGGCCCACTTCGTGCGCGGCAATGATTTTCTTTTCTTTTTCAGAAATAATGCGGCTCTTTTTCTGCGGGCCGGCAATCACGCGCTCCACGGCTTCGTCCATATCCGTATTATCCACGGCCTCTTTATCGGCGCGGGCCGCCAAAATGGCTGCTTCGTTGACTACATTGGCCAAATCCGCCCCCACAAAACCGGGGGTGCCTTTGGCAACCGTGTGCAAGTTGACTTCCGGAGCCAGTTTCACTTTTTTGGCATGCACTTTCAAAATCTCTTCTCGGCCTTTCAAATCCGGCGCCGGCACTGCTACATGGCGGTCAAAACGGCCCGGGCGGATAAGCGCGGGGTCTAACACGTCGGGGCGGTTGGTAGAAGCCATCAGGATAATGCCCTGTTTGCTTTCAAAGCCGTCCAGCTCAATCAGCAGCTGGTTAAGCGTTTGTTCGCGTTCGTCATGTCCGCCGCCGATACCGGCAAAACGCCGCCGGCCTACCGCGTCCAGCTCGTCAATGAAAATAATGGCGGGGGAATTCTTCTTGGCCTGTTCAAACAAGTCACGCACGCGCGCCGCACCCACACCGACAAACATTTCCACAAATTCTGAAGCAGACGCGCTGAAAAACGCCACGCCCGCTTCCCCGGCTACGGCTTTAGCCAGCAGGGTTTTGCCAGTGCCTGGCGCCCCGTACAACAACACGCCTTTAGGCAGTTTGCCGCCGAGTTTTTGGAAACGTTTGGGGTTTTTCAAAAATTTGATAATATCCTGCAGCTCTTCTTTGGCTTCTTCCACACCGGCTACGTCTTTAAAAGTAATGGTCTGCTTGGAAGGGTCTTGCATTTTGGCTTTGCTGCGGGCAAAGTTCATGGCGCTTTTGCCGTCGCTGCGCTGCGGGCGGATAAACACGAACCACCACAGCCCTATCAGCAGCAAAATCCACAACACGTTAAACAAAATATTGCCCACCCAGGAGTTATCCGCCTGGGCTTTGTAGCGAATTTCTTTGGCGGAGAGTTCTTTGACCAAATCCGGGTCTTCCATGCGCACGGTTTTAAAGTTGACATCCTTGCCGGCCTCATCTTTAAACGTACCCGTAATTACGCCGGGAGCCACCGTTAAGTCCGCCACCTGGCCGGTGGCTACTTTTTGCTTGAAATCAGAATAGTCCAGCGTTTGCGTTTGGGCGCCGGGGCGGTTGAACAAAAACACAGCCACGGCAAAAATAGCAACCCAAATTAAGATTTGATGAATAGAAACGATACGGCGGTTATTATTATTCTTGTTCGTCATTATTTTTTAAATACCCCTATATAGGGCAGATTGCGGTACAGTTCATTGTAATCCAATCCATACCCTATAACAAATTCATTTTCAATCGTGAATCCCACATATTTGGGATGCACTTCCGTTTTGCGGTTGGCGGGTTTATCCAGCAAACAGCAAATTTCAATACTGGCCGCACCGCGGTTTTTCAGATTTTGCATTAAGTAATCCAGCGTCAGCCCGGTGTCCACAATGTCTTCCACAATCACTACATGGCGGCCCTTAATGCTTTCGCGCAAGTCCAGCATGGTGCGCACTTCGCCGGTGGAGCTGGTGCCGCAGTAGGAAGAAAGACACATAAAATCCATCTTGCAGTCTATACTCACCGAGCGCAGTAAATCAGAATAAAACATAATACAGCCGCGCAAAATCCCTACAAACAGCGGCTCTTTGCCTTTATAATCAGCCGAAATTTCACGACCCATTTCCGCTACTCTTTGGGCCAGTTGTTCCTGAGAAAACAAAATGCGCTCCAGCACGGGCGTATCGGACATAATCCCTCCAATAGAGAATATATATTATAGGATAGCTTATTTTTGGCTTGCTGTGAAGAGTAAAAACAGCTAAAAAAAGCGCCAAACGCCGCTTTTCACCCATCACCTGCGGCTGCAGGCCATAACCGCCCCCACCAGCCGGGGCTCTTTCCCGGGAGGGCAAGCCGACCGGGCTTTTACGCCAGAATTAAGCAGCGGAAACCCGGCGGCTTTTTGCCCGCCACGGCAAACACGGCAGCCAACCGCCGCACGCCCGCTTTTGCGGCAGAAACGAAATTTGTAAATTTTTGGGACGGACAACCCCGTTCAGATAAAAATTTGCGGTTCCTGGCGCGCGCTGAACTTAAGGGCAAAGGCCTTTTCCGCCGCCCATAAAAGGGCTTTGTTTACCCCGCGGGCCTGCACGGGGCACACAGACACACAGCCCATGCAAAAAATACAGCGCGTTTTGTCCGTTTTGTCCGGAGAGGCCGTGGATATGGCTCCGCTGGGGCAATGCTCCGCGCAACGGCCGCAGTGCGTGCACGCCGCCGAGGCCGCCGGCACAAAGCCAACAGCTTTAAAAGGTTTATAAGGGGTATGGCCCGGCACTTGGGGTATTGAAAGGGCCTGTGCAGAGCAAGCCCCGATCAGTTTATCCCAACATGCTTGGGCAAAAGCAGTCAGTTGGGCTTTATCCGCCGCGTCCGGCCGGCCGGTAGCCACACTGCGCATAATGGAATGCTGTGCCACCGCCGCGGCAGACGCAAACGGGACAAAACCGTTTTGTTTGGCGCTGTCTGTCAGCTCCAGCAGGGCGTCCTCATAAGCGCGGTTGCCATATACGGCCAGACACACCGCCGGCGTACAGCGGCCCCGCAGCGCGGACAGACGCAGCAGCGCCAGCGGTACCATGCGCCCCGCGTATACCGGGGCGGCAAAAATAACCAGCTCATCCGGGCCAAATACGCGGCTTTGGGCCGCTTGGGAAAAGGGGGTTAGATTTATTTTTTCAGCCGGCTGGGGCAGCGCCTGCAGGAACGCTTCCAGTACTTTTTCCGTACCGCCGGCCGGGCTAAAAAAAACTGCACAGATTTTAGAAATATGCATACGTTCCCCGGCTTTAACGGCCAAACAGTTTGGCAATGTCCTTCGTGGGCAGAACCGCCACACAGGGCCTCCCGTGCGGGCAGTGCATGCCGTCTTTGCATTTTTTCATATTTTCCAGCAGCCCTTCCGCTTCCGCGGCGGATATTTGATCATGGGCTTTGATAGCTTTTTTGCAGGCGAGCAATGCCACCATATTGCGTTTGAGCCGGTCATTAGACTTGTCGGGCGCGCCGACAATCTGCGACAGGGAAACGATGAACTCTTTCATATCGTCTTCTTTAAAACGCAGCATGGAGGGCATGGTATTGACCAACACCGTACGCGGGGAAAAACGCGCCAAATCAAACCCGGCCTCTTTAAGCCAGGGCGCCCAGCTCATCAAACTCTCGGCATTGCTGGGGGTCAGATCAACATGAATGGGGAATATTAATTCCTGCACCGCTACCTGGCGCTTTTCAAAAGCGTCCAAATACTGCTCAAACAACACCCGCTCCTGCGCCGCGTGTTGGTCAATCAAAATCAATCCGTCCGGATTTTCAAAAAGCAAATATGTTTTTTCCAGCTGCCCCAAATAATGATACGGCCCATGCCACCACGCAGGCAGCTCTTGCGTGCCGGAGGCGGCTTCGTCTGCACTGTCCAACGCCTGCGGAGCGCTTGGCTCCGTAACGGTGGGGGTAAATTCCGCGCTGACCGCGCGGTATTCCACCGGGTCTTCCGTTTCGCGCGCTGTCAACATTGTGTTGGGAGCCAATTCCTGCTCCCGGCAAGAAGGCAGGGCAGCCACTTCTCCCGGCACCGGCTCAAAAAGCCCGGCAGAAGCGGCCGGCGCAGGCGTAACCACCGGCAGCGGGGCCGCAATAGGGTCTGGCGGATTTGGGACGGAAAAAGAATGCTCTGCGGGACGGGCGCCCGCCGCGGGCACTTTCATAGGCACGGGGGTGGCAGCGCCAAATACGGTTTCCGATACGGCTTTCAGCACGGCAGAAAACAAGGCGTTTTCGTCTGCAAAGCGGATATCGCGCTTTTGGGGGTGGATATTAACGTCAAAAGAAGCCGGATCCAGCTCCATATAAATAATAAACGCCGGGTGGCGGTCTTTCGCGCGTACATTTTGGTAGGCCTTATACACGGCCTGTCGGACGGTTTTACTGTCCACGGGACGGCGGTTGACAAAAACAAACTGCAAATCCCGCGTGGCAACCAAATGCTGCGGCGGCGTAATAAAAATTTTCAGTCCCAACTCTGTGCATGCACGCCAGCGCATAGTTTGCGCCACCTGCTGGCCCAAAATCTCCTGGGCCCGGGCCCGTACAGCCGCTTCTTCCCCCCCTTCCTGCGGCGGCAGGCGGTATACTTCCCTCCCGGAGCTAAACACCGTATATCCTACCGACAAATTAGCCAGCGCGCTTTCTTCCACCGCTTTAAGCAGGCAGGCCCGCTCATAAGCGGCGCTTT
Organism: uncultured bacterium; assembly: GCA_949291365.1. Taxonomy (GTDB): domain Bacteria; phylum Elusimicrobiota; class Elusimicrobia; order Elusimicrobiales; family Elusimicrobiaceae; genus Avelusimicrobium. The sequence goes on along the minus strand of CASEVJ010000009.1, from coordinate 27,766 downwards.
TTAAAAATTTCAGCCGGGCGGGCACATTGTAAAACAAATCGCGTATTTCCACCGTTGTACCGCGTATGGCCGGGGCCGGACTTTGGGCCAAAGTTTTACCGCCGTGTATTTCCAGGCGGCTTCCGTCTGCGCCTTCGGCGCAGCTGGTCAGCGTCATTTTGGATACGGCCGCTACGGAATAGAGCGCCTCTCCGCGAAAGCCGAAAGTATGCAGGGCGTTTAAATCTTCAAAACGGGTAATTTTGCTGGTGGCATGGCGCAGCACGCTGGAAGCCAAATCCTGCGGAGTCATGCCGCAGCCGTCGTCATTAATGCGTATCAGTTCGCGCCCGCCGCCCTCTATATCCACCCGGATATGGCGCGCCCCGGCGTCTACGGCGTTTTCCAGCAGTTCTTTGAGCACACCCGCCGGGCGTTCTATCACTTCGCCAGCAGCAATTTGCCCGGCTGTTTTTTCATCTAATACATGGATTTTATTCATTGTCCACCCGCTTTTTCCACTCGGCAATCAGCTGCAGGGCCGCCATGGGGGTCAGTTTGTCCGGGTCGGTCAGTTTTATTTCCTGCACAATAGGCGCAGAAAACAAATCTTTGACCGGGTCTTTCTCCCGGGCGGAAATTTTGGCCCCTTTTTTGGCTTCCAAATCTTTAAGCACTTTGCGCGCGCGCACCGTGACCGCCGCCGGCAAACCGGCTATTTCCGCCACATGGATACCGTATGACTGATCCGCCGCTCCCGGCAAAATCTGGTACAAAAAAGCCAGCTTGCTCTGCCCGAAAGAATCTTTATATTCTTTGGCTTCCACATGGAAATTCTTAACGCTGGGATATTTATTTTCCAAGTCCACCAGCTCAAAATAATGCGTGGCAAAAAGCACCTTGGCCCCGCCTTTGGGTTTATACAAATATTCCACAATGGCCCAGGCGATAGAAATACCGTCAAAAGTAGAGGTGCCGCGGCCCACTTCATCTAGTAAAATCAGACTGCGCGGAGTCTGGGAAGCCAAAATATGCGCGGTTTCATTCATCTCCACCATAAAAGTGGAGTTGCCCCGCTGCAGCGCGTCGTGTGCGCCGATACGCGTCATGATTTTATCCACCACGCCCACCACCGCTTCCTGAGCAGGCACAAAGGAGCCCATCTGGGCCATAATGGCTATAAGCGCCGTTTGCTTTAGGTACACGCTTTTGCCGCCCATATTGGGGCCGGTGATGAGCATAAGCTGTGTAGTAATGCCGTCCATATCAAAATTGTTGGGGACAAAAGACCCCGCCGGCAGCAGGGCTTCCACAATCGGGTGACGGCCTTTGATATAGCAAAAGCCCGTCCCGTCCGTTACACTGGGACGCACATACTGGTATTGCATGGCGGCCAGCGCCAGCGATAAATAAACGTCCAGCTCCGCCGCCGCTTGGGCAAATGCTTTCAGCGCGCCGGTTTGACCGGCCAGCGTTTTGCGCACGGCGTCAAACAAGGCACTCTCCAGGCGCAAAATACGGCTTTCCGCATTTAAAATTTTATTTTCCAGCGCTTTGAGTTCTTCGGTAATATACCGCTCGGCATTGGTCAGTGTTTGTTTGCGGGTATAATTGTAGGGCACTTTGGCGCTGTGGCTTTTGGTCACTTCCAGGTAATAGCCATAAATGGAATTATAGCCGGCCTTCATATTGGGAATGCCGGTGGCTTCACGCTCGCGCTGGCATAATTCTTCCAGCGCTTTCCCGCCGCCGCTGTGCAGGCGCCGCAGCTCGTCCAATTCGGCATTATATCCGTCGCGGATAATATGGCCGTCCGCTATGCGCAGGGGCGGCTCTTCATCAATAGCGTCGTACAACAGGCGCGACATTTCCTGCACGGCCGGATAGACCCGGTCAAAATGCTCTTTGAGGTGCGGAGCCACCGTCAGGCCGTATTTGTCCAGCCAGCGCTGCAGCGGCTCTGCATGCAGCAGCGACTGGCGCAGCCCGCCCAAATCCCGCGGGGACGCATTCCCCGCAGACACACGCGACATGATGCGCTCCACATCTGAAATATTTTGCAAAATAGCACCCAGCGCCCCCAGCGCCTCCTGGTTTTTGATTAATCCTGCCACGCAGTCCTGGCGACGGCGGATTTCCGTCACATTCAGCAACGGGTGCAAAATCCATTCTTTAAGTTTGCGGCTGCCAAAAGAGGTTTTGGTATGATCCAGCAGCGCCCACAAACTGCCTTCCCGGCTGCCTTCCTGGCTTTTAATCAGTTCTAAAGAATTGACGGCGTTTTCATCTATTTGCAGAGAATCGGACAGTTCTGTATAAGCCGGCACCAGCGTATCCTTTACACCGGGCTCGGTGGATTCCACATACGCCACGACCATCAGCGCGCAGGAGAGGGCCAGCTCTTTGCCTTTCCATTGTGTAAGCGGAGGCCAAGTGTCCGGCAAGGCCAAATCTCCGTCAAAAGGCGGTATTTGCGTCAGCGGCAGGCGGGCCGGAAACACTATTTTGTTTTGCAGCAGCTGCAAGGTTTGGCTGTCGCCTATAATTTCGGCAGGGTTAATGGAGGCCAACGCCCCCGCCAGCGCCGTAAACCCGGCATCATCGGTTTGCTGGCTGACCCAGAACTGGCCGGTGGACACGTCTACACACGCCAGCCCCCACCCCTTTCCGTCCGCACGCAAACAGACCAAAAAATTGGACTGATTGGCCTCCAGCATGTCATCTTCCATGACCGTGCCGGGTGTAATGACGCGAATGACTTTGCGCTCAAAAAGTTTGCTTTTGCTGTCCGCCCCGGAGCTGATTTGCTCGCAAATTCCTATTTTTTTGCCGGCTTTGAGCAGCCGCCCAATGTAGGAGGAAGCCGCATGAAACGGAATGCCGCACATAGGAATCCCGTTGCGCTGCGTCAGTGTCAGGCCCAACAGCGCGCTGACTTCGCGCGCCTGTTCATCAAACATTTCATAAAAATCGCCCAAACGGAAAAAAAGAATAATCCCCGGATATTGGCTTTTAATCTCATAGTACTGCTTCATTAAAGGGGTGTTATAACTGTTTTGCATAGGGGTATTTTATCAATTTTCACCCCGGCTTTGGCGTTTTTTAACAACTTATCCACCCGCCGGGGCAGCCAGCCGTCCGGCCCTAAAATTCCAACCGGCGGCGCGCGGCTCCGCCATGAGCTCTAGGGCCAGACCGAAGTCCCCCTACAAAAGCCGGCCAGCCGCCATACCTTCCCACAGAAATATGACATGCGGCAAGCGCCGCCGCATAACTCCCTCGCCGCGGTATAGGCGGGGCGGCTTTGGCAAACATGACAGTCGGCTTTTTTTTTGTTATAATATACATGTTCTTATAAAGGACACCGCCAAACTGCAGCCGCTGTCTGCAGTATTTTTACCCTTTGTTCGGTAGGGTGGCTGAGTGGTCAAAAGCAACGGTCTGTAAAACCGTCGGGCTACGCCCTACATAGGTTCGAATCCTATCCCTACCAAAAATATAACCCCGCGCAAGCGGGGTTTATTTTATTGGAGAAACAGAACCGGCAAAACGCGGTGTGCCGGCAAAGGAACGCCAAACATAAATCTCTTGTCCTAGTTCTACTAAAACCTGCCGGAAGAAACGCACAACACTCCTATCCAAAAACCCTTTGGGCAACGCCCTGCTTACCGGATTCTTTCAGTCAACAAAGCCGTGCCTGCCAACCAAGCACCTGAAACCAAAACCAGCGGGGAAGCCGTTCTCCCCTTTTTGGCTTACCTGAAAAAAGCCCCAGCCCTACCTGCCGCCGCAGCAAACCGCCACGATATGCAACATCACTGTCTGGCGCTCCCCATGCTTATATGCTGTTGTGTGAGAGCGTTGGCACGCAATAAAAACCCCCGCTTTTCAGCGGGGTTTTAAATTATTCTTTGTGGCACCAGGAAGGAGCTCCCGGGGAAGCCGCTGGCCCTGAATTGACTCTCTGGCAAGCTAACTGCTGTATTTGGGTCCACTCCATAGTTTCATGATGGGCAGCCACCCAATATTCATGCTGTAAAATCTGCTGTACTTGTCCGCCAACTTCTTCATTTTTTTGGAGCAACAAAGCCAAATCACTGTGCAAATAATCCATCTGAACGTTTAACATCTCCACCAGTTTTTGTTCATTTTCCTGTTCCGCCGCCACGCGCACCAAATTGTTGTGCCGCTGGGCCACTTTAGCCAGCAAAGTCGTATATTCGGGATAGGCCGTCATCAGAGCTTTCAGGGCGCCGGAGGCCTTTTCCTCTTCCTGTTTAGCCAGGGCCTGAGCGTCTAGAAGCCGGGCCTGTTTAAGCGTCTGCTGGGAAAAAACGCCCTGCAGCAACGCGTTAAACCCGGCCATTTTGGCTTTACGTCCGGCGGATACCTCCGATAAAAATGCCTCTTGGCGCATGGCAGAAACAGCAGGCAACGCCGAAGCGGCAGCCGCTTCTTCCGACCCAGGCAGGGGCTGCGCTCCCAGTAGCGGAGCCAGCAGACAAAGCAATAATCCCAGGGCCAGTTGTTTTTTCATAAAATGTTTCCCATAAAATAGTTTTTGTATGTATATTGTAAGCATTCTGTCTGCTGCAAACGAGGGCCATTGGGCCTAGGCGGAAAGGGCATTTAGGCCTAGAACATTTATAGGTCCCGCCCTCACAAACGTTTTCTACACTGGCCCGCAGAAGCAAATAAAAACCCCGCGTTTTATACGCGGGGCGTTAGGAAATACGGGAGATTAGAGCTCTTCTTTAATGGACGCCATAAACTCTTGCCACGGCTTTTTGGCTTCTCCACCGCCTTGGGCAAAGTCCGGCCGGCCGCCAGCGCGTCCGTTGAGCGTCTGCGCTATTTGTTGGGCCACCTGCAAGGCATTGGTATTAAGCAGCTGCCCCACCATTTTGACGACAAAAGAGCGTTTGCCGTCCCGGTCTGTGCTGACAATGACCAGTGCTTTTTCATACTTTTGCCCCACTGCATCGGCAATGGTGCGCAGTTCGCGCGGTTGGGCACCTTCGGCGTTCTGCATGACCAGCGTGGCGCCGTTTTGCATGGTAAAGGACACCTGCGCCAACCCGCCGGCAGCCATGGTTTTTTCACGGAAAGCCATATAGCGTTTTTTCACTTCTTTTAATTCATCTATTAAAGCGTTTAAGCGCCCGGCCACGTCCTGCACGGGCACCGTCAGGAGGGCTGCCATGTCTTCGGCCTGGGTATTAATCTGCTTTAAATAATCCAGCGCCGCCGGGCCGGCCACCGCTTCAATACGGCGGATACCGGCAGACAAAGACCCTTCTTTTAAAGGCACCACGGTAATCACTTGTGCCGTATTGGACACGTGCGTCCCGGCGCAAAGCTCCAAGCTGTATTTATCTTCCGGCTTATCAAAGCTGCCACCCATCATCACAAAGCGGGCCGGGTCTGCATAGGTTTCGCCCAGCAGGGTCACCGCACCCAAACGCGCCGCGTCTTTGAGCGGACGCTCCTGGCAGGACACAGGCAGTGCCTCATCAATGGCTTTCTGCACCAGCGCCCACACTTTTTTCCATTCGTCTGCCGTCGGCGTTTTGGAAAGCGTATAGTCAAAGCGCAGCCGCTGGGGCGACACAAAAGAACCGCTCTGGTGCACGCCCTGCCCAAACACTTGGCGCAAGGCGGCGTTGATGATGTGGATAGCGCTGTGGTTGGCAGCGGCGCGGCGGCGGGACTCTTTGTTGACTTGCAAGAGCACCTCTTCGCCGGTTTTCAAGACACCGTCCACTTTATGCAAGAACACTTGGCCAATGGGTTTTTGCACGTCCAGCACGCGGGCGACGGTTTGCCCGTCTTTTACAATAAGCCCCGTGTCCCCCACCTGACCGCCGGATTCGGCGTAAAAAGAAGTTTGGTCAAATACGGCGTATCCGGCCCCGGACAGGGCGGGCACTTCTTCCAAATTTTCGTTTAAAAGCGTCAGCACGCGGGCTTTCTGCTCCAGCGTGTCATAGCCGGTAAACTGCGTGGCGGGATATTTGTTTTCCAGCGTCTGTAAGGTTTTGACTTTTTCTTTGGAAAGCTCGTCTGCGTAGCTGCGGCTCTTGGCGGCGGCGGCTTCTTTGGCTTTTTCATAGCCGGCTTCGTCCACCTGCACGCCTTTGGCGGCGGCAATTTCGCGCGTCAGCTCCAGCGGAAAGCCAAACGTTTCATGCAAATAAAACGCGTCTTCGCCCGAAAGGGTTTTGCCTTTTTTAGCCAGCAGAGCGTCTAATTTTTCTTCGCCGGTTTGTAAAGTTTTAAAGAATGTTTCTTCTTCGGTTTTAAGCACGTCTTCAATATGGTGCAGATTTTTATCAATTTCCGGGTAGAGCCCGTCAAAAATGGCGCTCACCTTTTTCGCCAATGTATAAAGGAACGGCTTTTGGCTGCCCATCAGCTTGGCGTAGCGGGCGGCGCGGCGGATTAAGCGGCGCAAAATGTAGCCGCGGCCTTCGTTGGAAGGCAAAATTCCTTCCGCAATTAAGAAAGAAGAGCTACGCACATGGTCTGCAATAATGCGCAGGGCGGAAATTTCCTGCGGGGTCTTGCCGGAAATACCCAAAACCATTTGCGCTTCCTGCGTCAGCGGGGTGAAAAGATCCGTTTCAAAAATATTTTGTTTGCCCTGCATTACCATACACAGGCGCTCCAGCCCCATACCCGTATCTATATTGTTCTGCGGCAGGGGCTGCAGGGAGCCGTCTTCCTGGCGGTTGTAACTTTCAAACACGATGTTCCAAATTTCTACAAAGCGCCCGCAGTCGCAGGTAATGTCGCAATGCGGGTTTTTGCAGCCCTTGTCGCCAAAGTCATAATAGATTTCCGTGCAGGGGCCGCAGGGGCCGGTGGGACCCATCGTCCAAAAGTTGTCCGCCTCGTCCAGCTCAAAAATGCGCTCTTTGGGCACATATTGAAGCCACGCCGCGTAGGCCTCTTCGTCGCGCGGGGCGATGCCGCCTTTGTAAATACTGACGTAGAGCTTTTGCGGGTCAATGCCCAGCGTGCCCGTCAAATATTCCCAGGCCCAGGCAATGGCTTCTTTTTTAAAATAATCCCCAAAAGAAAAATTGCCCAACATTTCAAAAAACGTCAAATGCCTCTCGGTAAACCCCACGCTGTCAATATCGGTGGTGCGCACGCACTTTTGGCAGGTGGCGGCGTTTTTGAGGCGTTTGTCTATGCCCATAAAATTGGCTTTAAACTGCACCATACCGGCAGAGGTAAACAAAAGAGTGGGGTCTGAATGCGGAATAAGCGGGCTGGACGGCAACACCGGCAGGCCTTTGGATTTAAAAAATTCTAAAAAACCGTTTCTGACTTCTGTGCTTTTCATGGTGGTTCCTATTTGGGGATGAGTTAAGATAATACGTTATATATAAATTATATCAAATGCACTGGCAGGCAGAATATCGCCACGCCCCAGAAGACAAAACCCCGCGGTGTCAAATACATGCGCTTGCCGCGCCAAGAATGAACAGGGATTTGTTATAATTTTTTTATGCATCACAAAATTATCGGCTATTTATTGCTTTTAGTGGGTTTATCCATGTTGTTTTTTGCTTTTACGGGCATGTACCAAACTTTTGTAAACCGCAAGCCCGTTGCGCAGGTGTTGCAGCTTAAGCCCTTGGCAATGAACACGCAATACGGCACCGTAGAAGTGCAAACCGAGGCCATTAACCAAATTGTGAACATTGGGCTTTTTGCGCTGTTCATGATGTTTTTGGCGGCGCTGGGCGGCAAAATAGCTGCCATTGGCGGCAACCTGCTTAAAACCGAACGCCTGTGCGAAACACTGCAGCAATTAAGGCGAGATGAGGTTTTGGCCCAGGAAGAGCGCATTAAAAAATTATAAAACAGAGGCCGTTTCCTCTCCGTTTTAACAGCGACATGAAAACATTTATTATCATTAACCCCATCAGCGGGGCGCGCCGCATGGACGCAAGCGCGCTGGAACGTGCGGCCCGGATTAACTTTCCGCAGGCGGACGGCGCATTTACCAAACACGCCGGGCACGCCACGGAACTTGCCGCCCAAGCCGTACAAAACGGCTATGACCAGGTGATTGTGGCCGGCGGAGACGGCACCGTCAACGAAGCAGCCCGCGCGCTGGTAGGCACGCAAACGGCGATGGGCATTGTGCCCAAAGGTTCCGGCAACGGACTGGCCCGCGAGCTGGGCATGCCGCTAATGTATGAGCTGGCCTGGACGGCCCTGCAAAAAGCCGTCCCCACCGCGTGCGACGTAGGGCAGGCCAACGGAGAATACTTTTTCAATTTAGCCGGCGTAGGCATAGAGGCGGAAATTGCCAAAATGTTTGCCGAACACGGCCAAAACGGCACGCGCGGCAAATGGCCTTATTTTAAGCTGGGGGCGCAGGCCTTGTTCTCCTATCAGCCCAAAACGTTGCACGTCTGCTACAACGGCAAAGAAGAAATACTGACCCCGCTTACCCTAGTGTTTGCCAACGGCACGCAATACGGCAGCAATTTTAAAATCGCCCCGCGCGCCAGCTTAACAGACGGATTGTTTGACATGGTGGAAGTGTTGCCACAAAGCAAGTGGAAACTGGCGCTGGCGGCGCCTACCTTTTTCAGCAAAACCTTCCGCCCGCTGGACGTAACCCGGACACAGAAAACCGCGCAGGCCGTCATTAAATACGACGGAGAAATTGTCTACCATTTGGACGGCGAGCCCAAAACCGTACAGAACGAGCTGACCATTTCCCTGCGCCCGCAAGCCCTGCGCCTGCTGGTGCCGCCCAAGTATTAATTGGTATTTATATGGCACGGCGCAAACGCAAATACACCCGCAAACAAGTCAAATTTTGGGCCGCCGTGTTGGCAGCGGCGGCGCTGGCGGTTATCCAGCAAACGGGCAAACCTGTTTCCACCCAAACGCTTCCGGAAGAAAACTCGTTGCAAAATGTGTCCGTGGCTTCCGTATATGACGGAGACACGTTTAAAATAAATTTAAACTGCTCTCTGGCGCTGTATTGTGAAAAAGTGCCCGTGCGCGTGCGCGGGGTGGACTGCCCGGAAATAAAAGGCAAAACCGAACGCGAAAAACGCCTAGCCCAACAAGCCAAGCTGTTCACTAAAAACTTTCTGCAACATACGCCCATTTCGCTAACAAACTGCGGCCGGGATAAATATTTTCGCCTGCTCTGCGACGTGACCAACGGATCCGGCCAGAACCTGGCCCAGGCCCTCATCGCCCAAGACTTGGGTTATCCTTATGGCGGGGGCAAAAAATCCGCCCTCTACCAATAGTCCCTTCCACCGCGTTTGCGGGAGGGGGCTTCTGCCTTGTTTTCAACGACAACCCCGCCAAGCTCTTACTTTTGCCGCGCCGGCGTGCAGCGTCAATACCCCGGGTCTGCGAACTTATTTAAAATGCTTTTAGCTTCTGCTGTTTGCTCTGCTCTCTGCAAAAAACGGCTGTTGGGTTGTGCTGTTTTATCTGGGCCGGAAAAATACGGGTGCAGATCCCATGAGCCAAAACTTTTTTACAAACAACTCCCCTCCGGCAAAGCCGGCTGTCAACCGGGCCAAGCCGCCTTTTCTGCGTGCAGGCCTCCAGCCGCAAACCGTTTGCAATTTAGCGGATTTTCAAACACCAAAAACCCCGCCTGACAAAAGCGGGGTAAAAGGACGCCGGCGTCTGGCTTTTTACGGCTTTGGCGCCACAAAGTCACGGTACATCAACAAGCCGATAATTGTTTTGGGATCTTGGATTTGCCCTTTGCGTATCATCTGATACACTTTTTCCAGCGGGAATTTGCGCACGTTTAGGAACTCGTCCTCATCAGGGCTGTCTTTTCCGCGTTTGAGCCCCTGCGCTAAATAAATATGCAAAAATTCATTGGAAAAGGCGTTGCTGGGAGTAAAAACGGTCAGCTTTTTCCATTTGGAAGCGCGCAGCCCGGCCTCTTGGGCCAGCTCGGCCTTGGCGCAGGAAAGCGGGGTTTGATACGTTTCCCGTTTGCCGGCCGGTATTTCCCAGGTGGTGCGCCCTATCGGGTAGCGGTATTGCTGCACCAAATAGACTTGGCCATCATCGGTAAGAGGCACCACGGCACTGGCGCCCTGGTGCACCAAATAGACGCGGGTGCTTTCTTTGCCATTAATAAGGCGCACCACGTCTTTATTAAAATCTACAATCCCGTGATAGAGGGTTTTGGAAGAAACTTTGGTCTCTTTTAATTTACTATAATGTGGCATACCTTTATCTTATAAAATTTCGCTGTGGCCGGCTGGCTTATGAAAGAGTTTATACATTTGCACAATCATTCGGAATATTCGCTTTTGGACGGTATGCTGCGCATATCGGAAAACCATAAGCCGTCGCGTTTTTTGCGCGGGCTGGCCGAAAGTGGCATAAAATCCATGGCGCTGACCGACCACGGCAACCTCTACGGGGCGCTGGATTTTTATGATTCCGCCCGCGCGGCGGGGCTTAAGCCCATCGTCGGCTGTGAAGTATACATCACAGAAGGCAAATACACCGAAAAGGACAAATCCCGCACCGGGCACCTCACTTTACTTGCCAAAAACCACCAGGGATACTTAAACCTCATGCAGCTCAATTCCCTGGCCTGGGTGGACGGGTTTTACTATCACCCGCGCATAGACAAAGAACTGTTGGCCAAATACAGCGAGGGACTGATTGCCCTGTCGGGCTGTTTAAAAGGTTTTTTGTCCCAATATGCACTTTCCGCCCCATTTGAAAAGGCCTGTGCATTAGCCCAGGAATATGCCGATATTATGGGCCCGGGCAACTATTATATAGAGCTCATGGATCATGGCATACGCGAAGAGCAGGAAGCGTTGCCCATTTTGAAAGAAATTGCCAAAAAATTGGGCTTAAAAACCGTGGCTACCAACGACTGCCACTACGAGAAAAAAGAAGATTGGGAAGCACACGACGTCAACCTCTGCATTTCCACCGGCAAAACCTTGCAAGACCCAAACCGGCTGAAAATGACCACGCATGAACTGTATTTTAAATCCCCCGATGAAATGCACGAGCTTTTTGCCCATACGCCGGAGGCATTAGCCGCTACGCTGGAAATTGCCGAAAAGTGCAATCTGGAGTTTCCCAAGCATGGCTTTATTCTGCCCAATTTTGACATTCCGCCCCAATACCCCAACTCCGCCGAATACTTTAAAGCGCTCTGCCGCGAAGGGTTAAACAAAAAAATGCACGGCAACGTACCGCCGGAATATTTAAAACAGCTGGAATATGAATTTGACGTTATTATTAAAATGGGCTTTGACTGTTACTTTCTTATCGTGCAGGATTTTATCCATTGGGCGCGGCAAAACGGCATCCCCATTGGGCCGGGGCGTGGCAGCGGCGCCGGCAGCATTGTGGCCTACAGTTTGGATATTACCCGCGTAGACCCTATTAAGAGTAAACTGCTTTTTGAGCGTTTCTTAAACCCGGACCGCGTGAGCATGCCGGACTTGGATATTGACATGTCCGACACCGGGCGTGAGCGCGTTATAGATTATGTGCGCCAAAAATACGGCGCCGATAAAGTGGCCCAAATCATCACCTTCGGGACGATGAAAGCCAAACTGGCGGTGCGCGATGTGGCGCGCGTGATGGGCATTAGCGTAAGCGAGACCAACCGCGTCGCCAAAATGATACCCAATGACCCGAAAATTACGCTGGACAAAGCATTGGCAGACATTAAAGAACTGCAAAATGAAATTGCCTCTAATCCAACGTCCAAACGGCTCTTTGACATGGCCCGCAAGATTGAAGGGCTCAAACGCCACACCGGCATTCACGCAGCCGGGGTATTGATTACCAAAGAATCCGTATCGCATTATGTGCCCTTGGCGCGCGGCGCGCGCGACGCTATTACTACCCAGTTTGAAGGGGAACCGTGCTCCAATCTGGGGCTCTTGAAAATGGACTTTTTGGGGCTGCGCACATTAACCGTTATTGACAATGCCGAAAAACTGATCCGCCAGCGGCATGATCCCAACTTTGACATCAACAATATCCCGCTGGACGACAAAAAAACCTATGATTTGCTCTGCGCCTGCCAAACGCTGGGCATCTTTCAGCTGGAAAGCGGCGGCATGCGCGACTTGATTAAAAAGCTGCAGCCCACCCAATTTGGCGATGTATCGGCTCTGGTGGCGCTTTACCGCCCCGGCCCGATGGAATCGGGCATGATGGATATGTTTGTGCGGCGCAAAAACGGTCAGGAAAAAATCAAATACGAAACGCCGCTTTTGGAAGAAGTGCTCAAAGACACCTACGGCTGTATGGTGTATCAAGAGCAAATCATGCAAATCTCCAAAACGCTGGGCGGCTTTACCCCCGGCGAGGCCGACACCCTGCGCAAAGCCATGGGGAAGAAAAAACTGGACGTAATGGAAAAGTTCGGCAAAAAGTTTGTGGACGGAGCCAAAGAGCACCATATCCCGGAAAAAACCGCCACCCATATTTACGAACAGATGAAGGCCTTTGCCGGATATGGGTTTAACAAATCCCATTCCTACGCCTATGCGCTGGTATCTTACCAGACGGCTTATTTAAAGGCCAACTATCCCATTGAATTTATGTGCGCGGCGCTGACCAACGAAATAGGCCACAACGCCATAGGCGCAGATGACAAAGAAAACAAAATTGCCACCTATTTGGAAGAAGCCAAAAAAATGGGCTTTGAAATTTTACCGCCGGATATTAACAAAAGCCAGCCGGAATTTGCCGTAGAGAAAAAGGATGGCAAAGAGTATATCCGCTATGCGCTGGAAGCCGTCAAAAACGCCGGCACGGAAGGGTGTATCTCTATTGTCAAAGAGGCCGCCAAAAAGCCATTTGAATCGCTGGAAGATGTGTGCGCCCGCATTGACCTGTTCCAAGCCAATAAGAAAACCATTGAAAGCTTGGTCAAGGCCGGAGCCATGGATTGCCTGCTGCCCGGCAAAGACCCCAAAGAAGCCCGTGCCCTGCTATTAAGCCAAATAGACCAAACAGTAGACACCGCCCATTTGATAGCCAAAGAAAAAGAAAACTGCACCGCCAGTTTATTTGGAGACGACTTTTCCTGTATCACAAGCATTAAAAAGCCAGCGCTGCCCACGGCTGTCCGCCCGCTAACACAACATGAATTATTAAGCGATGAAAAAGAAGTCATGGGTATTTATTTCAGCGGGCACCCTATCGCCCGTTACCAGCCCTATCTGCCCCAGCTGCATTGTGTGGCTATATCGGACATACTGGAAGGAAAAGTATCAGGCCGCTTGAGCGTCATTGGGATTGTGACCCGCCTCAAAAAGCGCCAAAATAAAAAGAAAGAAGAATGGGCCCAGTTCATGCTGGAAGATTGCACCGGCTCCATTTTGGTTAATGCGTTTGCACGCAGCTGGGAAAATGTAGGGCCCAAAGTATCCCCCAATGCTATTTTGTGCTGCAGCGGAGAGGTGCGGGTAGACGATGAAAGCGCCCGCGTGGAAATTAATTTAAAAGACGTCTATTCCCCCATTGACCTCATAGCAGACCGCGCTAAAAAACTGACTATCCGCCTGCCGGCGGATTACACAGCCGAAAATCTGCAAAAGCTAAAAATATTGCTGGACGCCGCCAAAGGAGTGACAAAAGTGTATTTGGAAGTTCCCTCCAAAGCAGACCCAGGCAAAGTGCACCATATACGCACCAACAAGTCCATCCTCCTCCACCGGGCCCTGCTGGAGCACATAGAAAACACCCTGGGCAGCGATGCATGGCGCTTTGAATAGCGTCTGTCCAAAAAGCTATAATATAAGCAGCAGCCCCGCACCGGATATACGGAGCGGGGATTTTTTGGAGAATACAATGAGTATCTTTGAAGCACTGATGATGTTGGGCTTTGGCTTGGCCTGGCCGTTTAACATTTACAAATCCGTTAAAACAAAAACCGCCGCGGGCAAAAGCTTCGCTTTTATGATTACGATAGAATTGGCCTATGCGTGCGGCGTCATTCACAAAGTGTTTTATAACTATGACGCCGTCATCTGGCTGTATGTGGCCAACTTTGTCATGGTGTTTATTGACTTAATGCTGATGATTAGAAACCGTAAGCTGGACTTGGCCCGCGCCCAACAACAGCCCCGCACGCAAGAGGCGCAAACCTCTGCCGCATAAGCGCGCTCTGTGCGGGCGGGACCTGGCCATGCTCTGCAGCAGTGCAGCCCCCGCGGCTGTCTATGCCTTGGCCAAACAAATCGTTCCAAAGGGCTGTTCCCAACCCAAACGGATATTTGTTATAATAAGAGTATTCAAACCGATTTAAGCCCAGTTGGCGCAGGGGTAGCGCGTTCCCTTGACATGGGAAAGGTCATAGGTTCAAATCCTATACTGGGCACCATTTCAAATCCTCATCCTCCGACGAGGATTTTTTATTTCCCCCCTATTTTAAGACTTTGCAGGTACAAGTCTCCAAACGGTCTTTTTTGCTGTTTTTTTGCAGGTTTTTGTAGTTTTATCGGCAAGATTTTGGCAATATTCTTATTTTGTCAACCAAACAGCAAGCCGAAGCCTGCAGGCGGCCTATCCTCTTAATCTCGTTTAAATAAATCTCTTGTATAGACTTTTTCTTTTACGTCGTCTAAACAAGAGTCATAACGGTTAGCCACAATGACCTGGGAACGCATTTTAAATCTCTGCAGGTCATTTACAATCTCACTGCCTTCAAAAGTGCTGCCATCAGCAAGAGACGGCTCATAGACGATAACCGCCGCACCTTTTGCTTTAATGCGTTTCATAATACCTTGTATGGAGGATTGCCGGAAATTATCGCTTCCGGTTTTCATCGTTAAGCGATATATCCCAATAACTACAGCATCTTCTTTTGCCCCGCCTGCGACACTGTTTTCTTCATAATGTCTCGCTTGCTTTAGTACGCGCTCTGCAATAAAATCTTTCCGCGTGCGGTTGGAATCTACAATGGCCTGTATAAGATTCTGCGGCACATCGGCGTAGTTGGCAAGCAATTGCTTGGAGTCTTTTGGCAAGCAATAGCCGCCATAACCAAATGACGGATTATTATAATGATTACCTATGCGCGGATCCAAACAGACACCTTCAATAATTTGTTTGGTATCGAGACCTTTCATTTCGGCATATGTGTCTAATTCATTAAAATAACTTACGCGCAGAGCCAAATATGTGTTTGCAAACAGCTTGACCGCCTCAGCTTCCGTATATCCCATAAAGAGGGTCGGAATGTCTTTTTTAACCGCACCTTCCTGTAAAAGCTGGGCAAAAACATGTGCTTTTTCGGCCAAGGTTTCATCAGCGGAGTCTGTTCCCACCACAATACGGGACGGATATAAATTATCATACAGGGCATGCCCTTCACGCAAAAATTCCGGGCTGAATAAAATATTTTTTATCCCCATTTTTTGGCGTATATGCCGCGTATACCCCACCGGCACGGTAGATTTTATGATTATAGTAGCTTGCGAATTATATTTTTTAATTAGTTCTATAACCGCCTCTACGGCAGAGGTATTAAAATAATTATACTGCGGGTCATAATTAGTGGGAGTAGCAATAATAATAAATTCCGCCCGCTCATAGGCTCCTTTAACTTGCGTAGTGGCCGTTAAATGCAAGGGTTTGCTAGCCAGAAAATCTTCTATTTCTTTATCGGCAATGGGAGATTTTTTGCGGTTAATTAAATCCACTTTTTCTGGCACAATATCAACAGCAGTTACTTCATGCCGCTGGGCCAACAAAACGGCCAGCGACAGCCCCACATACCCCGTTCCAGCTATAGTTATTTTCATATGTTGTACCTTCTTTGAACAGAATGTTTTAGTTTTCGTTGTATGGCTTTGCAAAAAAACACTACCTCCTCACATTTGAGAAGATATAATAAGCCAAAATAGCAACTAAAAATCAGAATGTTTGAAAATACCAGTCGGAGCAAAACTCCTAAATGTGTCAAATATATGGAACATGCGTATCCTATAAATCCGATTATCAATCCTGCAAATACGATTTTCTTTATGGAGGCAAAGGAGTCTTTAAAATTCAACATGGGCAAATATTCCCCAATTTTGCGAAGCAACAAATAGGCCGCCATTAATACCGATAAAGTCGTCCCCAAAGCAATGCCTCCTATCCCTATAAAATGTGTTAGAATAATGCTCAAAATTGAATTGGCCAAAATGGCAATCGCAGCGATTTTTAATGGAGTTTTTGCGTCTTTCATAGCATAAAATGCCCGAGCAATTATTTCTTGGATAGAAGAAAAAATATACATTCCGCCATAGCAAGCCAACAGGGCAGAGGTCATAAGGAAAGCGTCATATCCGAATTTTCCCCTCATATATACAGCACGAACTATATCTGGAGAAAAAATAACTGTAATAATTGATACGGGGAGCATTAACATCGCTAATAATACACAGGACTGCTTCAATCGTTTGCTAAAATCTGTTAAGTTGTTTTTTGTATAGGACTCCGCAAAATAAGGGTATAATACCGTAGACAATATGGTTATTATTATGCTGGTTACAAATCGATTCAACGTGTTGGAATAGCTCAACGCCGAAACCGCTCCGCCTGCCACAAAAGAAGCTAAAATTCTATCAACAATATTATTAATTTGGACTATACTGTTTCCGATAAGAATAGGAAACATTAAATTAAATAGCAAAAGACAGTCCTTGTCAAAAATTCTAGACGGCCATGAGAAATTAAAATGGTTTTTGGAAATCAGTACCAATACGGTTACTTGTATCACATGACCACAGACAACAGACCAAGTCAGCGTACTCATACTTTGATTTTTTCCCAACAAAAAAACTAATATAATAACGGTCAGATTATAAAATAAACCAGCTATTTGAGCTCCATAAAATAATTTTTTAGAACTTAAAATTGAGGAAAACATATATTGTGCCATCGTCAGTATAAAAGTAGCCAGCACAATACGCGATAAATATATAGATAATTGGGTTTGTTCAGAAGTAAATCCCGGAGCTAACAAGGGAATTAAGATCGGTAAAAAGAAAATAGCCAATGTGCTTAAAAACGCAGATATAACCCCAGTTAAACATAATATTTTGGAAGCATATTTATCAGCAAGGGTTTCATCCATTACGATTTTTGACACATAAATGGACAAGAAGGCCGTAGAGATACTATTACATACTGCAGGGAAAATAACACTAGGTAAACTTTGGGCCAAAAAAAATGCATCTGTTTGCCATGTTGCGCCATAAAAACTAGCGATTATTGCGTCTCTAGCAAATCCAAAAAATTTGCCAATTATCACAATAACACTAACTATAGCAGATATTTTGAATAATTTGTTGGAGAAATTCGCCGCCATCATACCGATCTCTCCTGTGATTCTTTAATTTCGGCTGAAATGTCCAATAATTCTCCCATAGATTTTCCATCAATTTCAATTTCCGCCATATTAATGCATCCATTTGGGAAAAAAGTCATTTCACCAAAAACAGCTTTCCCTTCAATATCATACATGTCCACACGTACAAACGGGAATCCTGTACTTAATCTTTTGGCGGCTCCAAGCATAGAATCTAAAGACTGGGGCCGCGGCGGTATGGATTGAATGGGCTGGTAATGTTTCGGACATCCGAGCGCTTCCCAATCGACAGACATCATCATCCCATGTTTTTTTTCAAAACGGTCAGTAATCACTAAAATTGCCCGTGGAATTCCATTAAAACAATAGATCTTATAATCAATAGGAGAAGAATAGCCTTTTTGCGTAAGATATTTTTCACAAATATAGCATTTATCCAATTTATCTCTCGTTATGCCGCCGATATCGGACATCATTTTATCGTATAAATATTGGCCTTTATCCCATGATTTTAATATTTGTTTCAAAGATTTCCTGCTTAAGTTTTGTTTATTTTGACAGAATAAATTTGCAGTACACCCCTGTGTAATTTTCAGAGCGAAGCTATTAGGCAGTTTATCGTAGGAAATATCTTCTCTTTTTTGGAAAACACAATATAGCTCGTTTAATAGTTCTTTTCCCACTCTTTTTTCTACAAATTCACGAACTTTGTACTTGTCACAAAGGGTAAGTACCTGAAAATTATTACGATAGGTATGCAACCAAAGCCATAGCAATTTTTCACTCAAGGTTTGTGGGGTCTTTAGATTGCAATGTGAGCCATATGCTAGGTAATAAAAAATCTTGGCATATAACGTAGGGCAATAGACTCTTACATACATCTTTAATGTTTGATAAATTGATTTCATATTTGAACTCCTATAATCCTTTATAACAACTATGCCCTTGTTGAAGATAAGAAACCGCTTGGTTAAACAGTTCGTTTGCATTGATTAAGACAATATGCAAATTTGACAATTTTATTCTTTTCTTTTTTTTAACCAACGAAACGATTTTTTTGAATATCCTTTTATTATTCCGACATCCAACTGCACGTGTTACCATATTCTTCTTATATTCTCTTCCATCAACTATCAGTATGCTGGAATATACTTGTGACAATAAATTCTTAAAAATTGGCAATTTGTTACACAGGAAATAGGAGGCACAATGTATCATGGAAACTTTACTAGGAATTTTACCTAAGCCCAAATAGAGAATTTTTGCATTCGGAAGTTGATGAAGTTTATAATATGGGGATTTGTTATCGAAGCCATATATACTGTGGAATGCCTCTTCAAATAACATAGAGGTATGCGGACCTTTCCCAGCCACAGAGAAATGTGTACAACAACTTCTTGTTACACCAGATTGCTTCCGAAATATTTCCGATAAAATACCCGCGCATGAAGGCGTATGCGAGATGTCAAAAAATAGTCTCGACGAGCCATACGAGGGCATTAAAAGCGTACCATTTGGCCCAATAATCTGTTCAATCAACGAGATTACATCGTCAGGAGATCCTTTAAAATTATAGAACCGGCGCCAAGAGGCGTGCACCAGTACAACATCCCCTTTTTGTAATCCAACGGACGCACAAGCATCTCTTAACTCTCGAAGACCATATTTTTTCTTATATAAAATCTTATCTAGTTTAATGTAATGTCTATCAAGTGCATCCGCAATAGTTTCCAATTGACGAACAAACAATAACTTCCTTATAAATAAACGGATGTATTTTTTCATTTTTTAGCCGTCCTGGGCAATAAATATAAGACAAAACAAATCGCAAAAATTCCATGAGTAAATAATGATGTCATAAAAAAAGAACTTACCAGAATAAATGATATGGTCATCGCTGAAATAACACAAATTCTAGGATCAATGCCCCTAGAGAAGGCATTAAGAATTTTTAAGAAACATGTTAAGGCCAACGGCATTATCACAATTCCCAACCATCCCAAATTAGTAAATGCATCGCTAATTAAACCGTTATTGGCTCCCATATCGGCGTGGCCATAGTAGACCATTCCTATGAGATGATCTATGTCCATGTAGGGAGAAGAAGCCCCAAACCATTTCAGAAAACCTTGACGGAAATAATCAGGTTCATGATGTGTAAAAAAATCAAAGTAATACCAACTTAATTGATTCGGTAAGAAAAAAACGCGTCTAATACAATAGCCTAATATATAGATCGTATCGTATATTCCTGTCTCAAGAATGGAGGCACTTGTAATACACGCAAATAATAAAGGTATTTTAGAAAGGTATTTTTTCTTATAAGCATAGAACAAGATAATCGACAATAATGTACTAAAGAATACCGTCTTCGAACCATTTATAGAAAAACTTAAAATCTGCATCAAAACAATACACGCAGAATAGATATATCTTTTTTTGGTTAAGCCATAAAGTAATAATAGTGGATTGATAGCTTTTGAAGCGGCAAACAAATACCGCAACAGAATGGGCATAGAAAATTCTCTAGCAGCATCTCTCAAGGTATATACGTTTTCTAGTGAAATGGTAAAGTGGAACCCAGTATATTTATATGAAATGAAAAAAATAACCCCACCCATCAATCCAGTTATTGCCATTAAAATCAAATCATTCAACATAGTAGTTTTTAGCAGAGGAATTTTGAAGTTAGGCAACAGGTTCATAAACAACAATAGAAATCCCCAATAAAATACATTTGCAAATATAAAGGAGATATCAAATTTATCATAAAATGCGACCATTGTACTGAATGGGATGAAGGACAAAAATATTAAGAAGAGAATTATGATGTCAGAAAATCTTTCGCTTTTGATATATTTATATATAATGAAAAGAATTGGGAAAAAAATTATCCACGATAATATATAGCGTCCCCAAGAAAATGCATAAGCAAATCCTGTATATTGGAAAATAGTAGATATATAATTCACATATAAGATATCTAGTCCTATCCTATATATAATGGAAAAAAAGATAGAATATTTATAAGTTAAAGTCGAATTATTACGCTTGGGAAAAGTGCTTGAGTGCATAATATATACCAAAAATTAATTATTTAATACTGCATGATAGATTTGAATATATTCAAGGCAAATCTTCTTCCATTGAAATTTTGATACCTGTGACAAACAGGTTTGACTTATGTGTTTGTAACGCTGTACGCAGGCAAGGATTTTCTGTTCAATATCCGTAGGATCTTTAGGAAAAACATGATATCCCACAGTTCCCTCTTTGAACTGCTTATCAAATCCTTGTCCTTTTGTATAAACGACAGGCAGCCCCTGACTCATTGCTTCAGCATACACGAGTCCAAAAGTTTCTTTAAAAGATGGCATAACAAAAATATCATGGTCCCGATAAACTTCCAGCAGCCTCTCTGGCGGCATGGGGGTAAGAATATCTGAGTAGGAGAGGCGGGAAACTTTATCCGCAATCTCTTGGTCAAAAATTTTTCCAACGACAGTATAACGTATTTGCCAGCCTTTTTGGGCTAAAGCATTTAAGGCGGCGCAAGTCGTCAATAGATTCTTATTCTTATCAATTCCACCGACAAAGATTATTTTAATCCGCTTTTTTGCAAAATTTTCATAAGTGGCATTATAGTCACGCGCTGTGAACAGGTTGTTAAGCCAAAAATCATGAATAGCATTTGGGATTACATGCGTTTTTTGCAATAATTCTCTCCACAATTTCCGGGGTATATATTTCAGAAACACTTGTTTTTTGTATTCTTGACTTAAAAAGCATATACCGCTGGCATGCGACAGAATTCTAACGGCAAGAGGAATCAAATCAGGCCTGAATTTAAAGAAATAATTGATATCGGTATTGCGAATCGTTACCAAATAAGGGATATGAAAATGCTTATGCAACTTATATGCACAATTCCCATCAGTAAATAAGGTATAGGCATGAATTAAATCATGCTGTTGGACATCAATACTTTTGCACAGGGAATCGTAAATTTTTTTTTGCTTATATGCAAATAGAAATCTTGACCATCTTGGAAAACACACGGACAGACAAACATTCTCTCTCTCCGCGACAACAACTTCTTGTTTGGGATGAATAGGGACAAAGACATTGTTTTCAACCCCCAATGCCTGCAGGGTATCAATCATTGTCTGATGTAAAGAACGCCCGGCATAATTGCAATTAATATGCAAGATTTTCATGGATTATAGCCTCCAAAACCGTACCGAAAGACTTTCTAATTTTTCTATGGGGAAAATCCCTTTAACGTCGAGCAAAACTCTAGCATGAGGATTCGTTTCCTTACTATACAAATCCATTAACTGTAGCAAATTTATTTTTTTAAATTCGTCGTGTGCGACTGCAATAATAATACAATCCGCATTATTAATGTGCTTTAAAGGTGTGAGTTGCAAACCATACTCTTCCTCTGCTTCCATAGGGTTAGCCCAGGGATCCACTACTGCAGGCCGTATTCCATACTCCTCTAGGCGTTTGATAATATCTATCACTTTGGTATTGCGTATATCTGGACAGTTCTCTTTAAATGTAAGTCCCAATATAACTGTCTTTGCTTCTTGAGGCGCCAAGCCCGCTAGTATCATCTGTTTGATAGCGGCATCGGCTACATAACGCCCCATTCCATCATTGACAATCCGTCCATTTAAAATTATTTGGCTATGATAGCCTAATTTTTCCGCTTCATGTGTAAAATAATAGGGGTCCACCCCAATACAATGTCCGCCGACTAAGCCCGGGCGAAAACCCAGAGCATTCCATTTTGTGTTCATTCCTTCAACCACTTCGTTCGTATCAATTTTCATACGATCAAACACCATGGCGAGTTCGTTCATAAAAGCGATATTTATATCTCTTTGACTATTTTCTACCACCTTAATAGCTTCGGCTGTTCTGATATTGGAAACAGGATATGAACCCACTTCTACTACCATGTCATAAACTTTTTTTATTTCTTCTAAGCTTTCCTTATCTATGCCAGAAACAATTTTATGGATATTCTCCAAGCGATGCATCTTATCTCCTGGATTAATGCGCTCAGGGCTATACCCCACCTTAAAATCCATTCCGCATTTTAGTCCGGATGTTTTTTCAAGGATAGGAATACACACATCTTCCGTACAACCGGGATATACGGTACTTTCATACACCACAATACTCCCTCGTCGGAGATTTCGTCCCACAAGTTGAGAAGCCCCAATTACAGGCGTCAAGTCAGGCGTATGATCCATATTAACAGGAGTAGGAACCGCTATGATGTGAAAGTAGGATTGGCATAATTCTTTTTCATTTGAAGTAAATCTCACCGTGGTATTCCGAATGTTTTCATTTCCAACTTCTTTTGTAGGGTCAATGCCTGATTTGTATAGGTCAATCTTGGCTTGATTAATGTCAAAACCAATGACGTTGATTCCTTTCTTGGCGAAAGCAACGGCTATAGGCATCCCGACATAACCCAATCCAATTACAGATAAAGCGGCTTTATTTTTTTGTAAATTCTCATATATAGACATTGGAATCTCCTTAACATCCTCAAATTTTTTTATTTAATCGCATTCTATAGCTTTCCACAATACGCGCAATCCTTTTGGGGGCCGTTTTTTTCTTAACCTTTAACAATGTACAAAAGGAAGAAATTTTGGGATATTTAGGCAAAGAAGAAAGAATTGTATGTTTGGTCGGTTCTTCCCAGTTACGAAACAAGGAATAAGTAATGAGGAATTTTTCAGGAATTTGCGATAATAAATTTTGCATTGAACGTTTTTGAAGATGTATATACGACACTTCTCTCTTTTCTATTTGCCCGTTTTTTAATGAGCAGCCATATACTTTCCCAGACTCAAATGAGAAAATAAAATCTCCGAATTCATGCGTTATATGAGGATAATCCCTATGATTTAAGACAAAATTTAAGTGAATAGGTGAAATTTCGGCAACAGATTTTTCGTACGGGAAAATAGATAAATTATGGGATGCAAATATGGCATTAATACCATATTCGGGGTCTTCGTCAAAAGCGAAATTGACATGAGAAGCAAGTATATCTTTAAAAGTTACTGCATGAGGAGAGGACAAACTAAAGGCTGCTCTAATTTGGGGAGTGTTCCGATAAAGAGACAAATGCCCGAGATGGGATATTTTATCAAAATCAAGGGAAGGAAGGAATTTTTCTATATCTCCAAAAATCAGGTCCATATCACAATGCCCCCAATATTTTGCCTGATTAAGAAATTCGTCAAATAAATATCCAAAAAGAGGTTTGTAATCACATAATTTGTAGGGATTATCTAAGGAAATTTTAAAATCCAACTTTTGTTGAATCTTCTTTTTCATCTCTTCAAACTTAATGTTATATACCAACACATTATCAGGCAAAGCCCCATCGACATGACAATCCGTAAAAACAATGAACAAAAAATTTTTATTATACGAGCACGAATGAACCCATAATTTAAAATATTTTGGCAATTTCCCAAAATGAGGAGAAAAAATCACATAAGGATATTTTTTCATATTAAAATTTCTCATTCGTAGTGCAAAGATGAATTTTCGGTACCACGTTTGTACAGATCTCCCAAATGCATTTTGTTAATACCGATTTTTGTACTTTTAATAAATACCCAGCACAAGATATACCACACGCTTTTTAGCAGGCTTAACTTCTCTATATGGCGGTATAAATGCCAATGATAAGGGAGCAGTTTGAGCTTATTGCGGCTGACAGATTGGGAGCGCACCCTATACTTAGCCAATACGGTCGGCATACCGTAACAAGCGTCCGTTTTATGAAGGATTTGAAGCCACAGGGCATAATCATTGCGTTTCTGAATATCCGGCACTTGTTGTTCTCCAATGATTCGCCGGTCATACATAACGGTCAAATTGCCCACGGGGCAGGAAAGCCGCAGCATCTTGTCATATGTCGTTTTGGCAGGCGGAATAAACGCAGTGCCTTTAGAAAGGCCTTCTTCGTTCATCAATTCATAACCCGTAGCAGAAAATGCCACATCCTTTCTTTTCATAAAATCTATTTGCAGGAATAATTTGTTTGAAGCCCACAGATCATCACTGTCCAAAAACGCCACATACTCCCCTTTCACCTGTTTTAAAGCAGCCGAACGAGCCGCCGCCGGCCCGCTGTTTTTTTCAAGGCGGATGTAGTAGATATTGGGATAATTGTCCAAATACGGAGCCAAAACGGTTTGGGTATTATCGGTACTGCAGTCGTCCGCAATCAGCAGTTCCCAATTTTTGTAAGTCTGCGCCAAAACAGACTTAACCGACTCCTCAATAAAAGCGCCGCAATTATACGTAGGCATTATGATGCTCACCAATTCATCCACGGGCTTCTCCTTAATTAAAAATCCAAGTTTCCTTGTGGAATATCTTCTTCAGCCAGTTAGGAATAAACAAGTATTTGATAAAACAGGCCATCATTTTGCTGTAATAGGAAAACACACCGATTAATTTATATTCACGCATTACGTCATACAGGTTTTTATTCGCTTGGAAGAACAGCCACGCGTTGCAGACCCACCGCAGGGCCGGATCTTTTGGCATAGCCACTAATATGTCCGGCAAATTGGCCGTTTTATATCCTTTGCCAATTACACGCACCCATAAATAATAGTCTTCCAACAAAAAAGGGAAAGGCTGATAATTGCCCGCTTCCAATACAGCTTGTTTCTTAAGCATTACCGTACCGTGTTGAAAAGGGCAATGTTGTTTTAAGATTTTTTTTATTTTTGTGTGCGTCGGCGGGACGATATGGACGTCTACGGGAGCCAAAGATTCTCCATCTATTTCTTGGAAGCAAGTTCCTAATACGGTAGTATCGGGATATGCCGTAAAATGAGCTAGTTGTTTTTCGAAACGATGAGAAAATGAAATGGAATTTACATCTTGCAGAGCGACCAATTCGCAAGAACTTTTGGAAAGAGCGGTTTGCAAAGCGAAAGCACGCCCATAATCTACAGGATAAGGCAAAACGCGTAAATCCGTGTTTGTTTTGGCTTTGTCTAAAATTAGCTGTATTTGGGGGCTCTTCACACCACAGATAACAGCTATTATTTCTGACGGGCGAACCGTATTAGCGAGAACGCTATCTAGCGCGCGGTTCAGCCATTCGGGAGTACTTTTGTCATTTATATAAATCAGAACAGAGAATTTGTGTTCCATAAACATCCCTCAAAATCCGTTTATGGAGACAAAAAACGACTGCCATTGGTTACTCCACTCACAGGTATAACCAACAGCAGTCGTAGCCGCAAAAATTCTTAGAATAGAACTTATTCTACACAAGAATATGCGAACATTCGGCAGAAGATATTGGGCTCATGACTTCCCAATATTCTTCTACCTAAATGACCGCTTTTGGATGTGAGTGGACATTGAGTTTCCCCAATAACCATCCTATTTATGCATAGGATTCCAAAAACGAATTAAATTACAATTACAGTTTGCCTTTTATCTGAGGCGCACTTCCCCCGACTCCTTCTTCAACAAATTTTTTATATTTTAGCAAAAAACAAAGTCATCCACAAATAGCATTCCCCAATACAGACTCATCATGATAAACAGTAATAATGTGTGTACCGGAGCATGTGTTTTTTATCATGGTCTTTTGGAATTAGGATTAAAATTCGTATTTCGTATATTAATCAATAAAACCATCTAACGACATGGGCATCTGATGTCGTTACTAATTTCCTTTTGTCCGCTATTTTTCGCCTGCCAAAAATAAGGACGGCGGACGGAGTCCGCCAAGAACAGAAGATAACATCACAAAAATAAATTTTGAACTTTTCGAATAAAAAATTCGGTCAAAAATTTTTCTGAAAATTTTTAGAGGCCTTTCTTCCTCATACAATTATATTGTTCCTTACATCACGCACTTAGCAGGCAGATAGAATCAACGATCACAAGTCTTATCCCATATAATTTTCCTCATTAAAAAGCTACCAAACACCCGAATTTATGTAAGAATACATACGAAATTTCGCCACCCTTATCAGTATATGCGCATGATTTCAAAACTAGGCCTTTAGGGGTAGTTTTGATTAGGTCTTTTGTCCCTATCATCTGTGAATTATATTTCTCATAATAAGATGCTGAATATAAAAGCCCGCGAATAGCTTCTCGTAAAACATAGCGTGCACGCCTCAGTAATTTACCAGGTTTTATATTTCTAAACAGCAATTGAGCGTGGTATACACTTACCCATTATATATAGCGGGAAAGGATATTTTTGTCTAAAAGACCCCCGATATACAGGTGGAAAGTTACGTACCGCAAATAGGAATTGTACATGGTATACACTTATATATTAAGTAGCAAGGGAGGATAAGAAATTATAACGGGATTTATAGGTTCTAATGACAATTTATAAAGCCACCCAGCAAGCCCATAACTTTTATTAAGAGAGATTAAAGAAGGTATACACTTATACATTTGTTGAACCCGAAAGAGTTCCCAGATTGAAAAATCTTGGATTTGACCTGAGGAGATTCAACAAATATGATTGATCGAATAAAAGGTGGTATTGAACCAGAAAATGTAAAAGAAATGTGGCCTGGGGCGATAGAGTCATTGAAAGCCCAGCGAATTAAGAATCCCCACAATAAACCTGTGGTGTCTTATCACAGCAAAAAACAACAGGTTGTATTTGATGTAGCCGCACCGAGGTGTTTATTTGGTAATAACCTGGCGGAAGCCACGGATGCGGACTTGGATGAGTTAGTGACAGCTATTCAATGCGAATTTACCAGAAACGGCGTAGATGTGCCCAAAGAAGCGATATA
This sequence comes from uncultured bacterium, assembly GCA_949291365.1. GTDB lineage: Bacteria > Elusimicrobiota > Elusimicrobia > Elusimicrobiales > Elusimicrobiaceae > Avelusimicrobium. The sequence continues at coordinate 592 of CASEVJ010000009.1, read as the reverse complement.
TAACGCACAGATTTATTACCTGGAGTATGGAAAGAACATTATTTTGCCTATAACTACTTCTATGACCGCCTTGTTCAAGCGGTTTGGGAAGGGTTTAACTAAAGGATATAATGCGCTCGAATTTCATCACTATAGAAAAGATAGAAGAGACGGGTATAAAGTGGGTATAAGCCTGGACAGCCGAGACATCGCTTTTTATGACAAAACAACCAAGGAAATAGTGGGAAAGAGTCTATACAACAAGGAAAACAAAGAAATCTATTGCAAGTTGCTAGAGCAAGGGAAGCAAGTGCTTAGATATGAATCCTCTTTTTATGGGAGCTCTTCCGTGAATGCCAATTTATCCAAGTTCAAGCAATGTGGTGGGAAATTTACATTACGGGAAGTGTGGGATAGTAAATTAGCCAGGGAGTTACTGGTAAGTTTCTCTAATGAGGTGCTAAACAATTTACCCCCTGCTGGGTGTTCCAAAGAAGCAGAACTAAGGCAGATAAAAGAAGCCATAAGGGGCGGATTCTCCACTAGCGATATTCTCTTATACAAAGGGTTGGAAAATCTAGAAAAAAAGTTGGGAGCCAATACCGTTAAGGAA
>CASEVJ010000008.1 GCA_949291365.1 uncultured bacterium | reverse complement strand
TACGCCATCGCTTTCGCTTTCCCTTCTTTGGCCAATACCTTCGTAATAGCCGTCGTCAGCGTAGTCTTACCGTGATCCACGTGCCCAATCGTCCCTACGTTCACGTGCGGTTTGCTGCGCGAAAATTTTTCCTTTGCCATTGTTAGTTCTCCTGTTTTGAGTTTACTGCGGTACTGCTATTGTTTAGTTAAAAATAAGCTGGGGATGGGAATCGAACCCACGACCTTCTCCTTACCATGGAGATGCTCTACCAGCTGAGCTACCCCAGCATCTGGCGATAAACGCCTAAATCGTTTGCCGCGGACAATCCGGGCTTAAAAAAAGCGGGCGATGGGAATCGAACCCACGTGACCAGCTTGGAAGGCTGACGTTCTACCATTGAACTACGCCCGCAAAAGGACGTCCTGTATATTATACAAAAAATCCGTGCTTTGCAAAAGGGCCAGTAGCAGAACGCCGCCGAAAAGCGGCAGAATAACTGCGGAACTTTTATTTATTATAGCAAAAAGAAGGGCGGCCCCGCCCGGATTTTATGCCGTTTGTATCCGCCTACACCCGGCCCCGGCGGCAACAGCCCCGTACTATGCCCGTCATCCCCCGGCAATGCCGGGCAGGCCGACAGCCCCCGGCCCGGTCATGGCAGACGAAAAAACCCGCGCCAACAAGCGCGGGTATCAATAAATTAGGGGAGGCCTAGGCCCTTTTACGGGGCATAACCCTAAAATAGGTTCTCTGTTTGGCCGTCCCTTACTCAGAGTATAAAAAGAATTTGCCTTTTTTCAAGGCCTTATTTAGTCCCAAACGCCGCCGCACACCGGGCCAGTCATTATCCGACGGGGAAAGGCCGCGTTTCCCGCCGGAGAAAAGGGATTATTTTAAAAAATGACCGTTTATTTGGTATAATATTTTTACTCAATTTGACGGTGCGGTGGCCAAGTGGTAAGGCGTCAGTCTGCAAAACTGATATTCGCGGGTTCGATTCCCGCCCGCACCTTTTCTTTAAAACCCCGTTTGCAAACGGGGTTTTTTATGGGTCATTTACGAATTCTTCCAGCAGGGTCAAACAACCACAGGCGCACCTGCCCTAACACAAAATCACGTCTTTTATTGGAGGGTAAACACCCTAAAAACAACCCCCGGGGGAAGCCCCGGGGTTATCGCATTATAAAGATTAAATTTTAACGGGCGGGAATTGGACGGGAGGGGTTAAAAGCTGCCCCCGCGGCAACCGTACCTGCCGCCGCAGGCAATGTACCGGCCCAGCCGCACCGCTGCAACAACATTTTAATACTTTGGCGGCCCCAGCGCATGGCGGATTTAGTGCCCTGCTTAACCACCAGCTGCCCCACCCCTATATACAACAGGGCCTTGGGAGAGAGGGAGTTAATGACCTGCCGCCCCACTGCTCTGGCCCCGGCGCCCAGCCCTTTGCCTATCCAGCTAAACACTTTGCCTAACATAATCCACTCTGCCGCCACTTCACAGGCGCCTTGTACGCCGCTGCACACCACTTTCCAAGGATAGCCCTTTTTCAGTTTGCCATACAGTTCCTGCTGCAAAGCGGCTTCCTCTTTTTCCCAGCCATATAAAGAGCTGCTGTTATGTAACACCATGGCCAGGCGCATACCTTGCAGCGGGACATAGAGATAATGGACAAAACGGCTTTCAGAATCCACCGTCAAATAAGAGCGCACAAACTGCTGCATCAGCAGGGAGCTCTGCTCGGTCTGGCGTGTATAATAGGATAAAAACAGGGCCTGTACCAGCGTAGAAAGAATGAAATGGCGCCGGCCGTTGAGCGTGTCTGCAAAATGTCCTTTGCCGTCCGTGCCCGGGGTGGGAGAATGCAGATAGAAATTTTCCCCCGTATCTGAGAAACGGCCCGGAGCATCATCTTCATCGCTCATCATGGCCCGGCCCACCGGATTTAAACCGCCGGCGCTGACCATCTGTTTTAAAAAGCCGTCCTCGTCTTTCATGGCAAAAAAGCTGTTCGCTTGGGCAAAAAGTTGGAGCAAGGTGGCCTGGTTGCTCACGCCTAAACCGTTTTCCACCCCGCGCACGGTGTAATCGGTGCGTTCCTGCTGCAACCAGTCCAAACGGGTGATGGCGTTTTGCAGGCGGCGCTCAAACTGTTCTCTGCGGGCCAAAGACCACACATCATCTTCCGCCTCTACGGCTAAATCTGCCAATACCACCGCGGCCCAGCCGCGCCGGGCGCTGTCTATTCTCTGGGCGGCGGCTTCCATTTGCTTAAAAGCCCAATCCTCTACCTGACGGCCCAGCCGGGCATGATGTCCCAGCGATACCGCCACCGCGGCATAAAACGATTTTGCTGCAAAATCCGTATCTTTTTCGTTGTAATCCGTCAAAGGAGCAAGTACCTGCTGCAACAGTTTTTCTTCCCACCGGGCCGCCGGATACCGCCGCGAGGGAGCCGCAAATTGCGCCATGTAGGCCAAGGCAGAGGCCTCATCCAAAGACAAAGTGCGGACATATTCCTCATCACAGAGGATAGCCGTCAAAACCGTTCCGTCCACCCACCCCTGGGCCTGCCACTGGCTCCACAATTCATTGACCGTCATTTCGGGCCGGCGCATAAACGCCTGCTGCTGTAAGGCCTCCAAAACGGCCTGCGCCATATTGCCATTACCCTGCAGCGAAACAGCCGCCGCACGAGTGCCGGGCCGTGCACCAGTTTGCTGGGCGCACAGCAGCAACGGATTAGATAAAAGAAAGGTGCTGATAAGCAAAGATACGGTTTTGTGCATGTATTTCATATATATAGTTTTTCAAAAAATGAGTATGACAACAAGGGCCTTTGGGCCTAAAAAACCGGGCCCAAAGTGCCCATTTGTTCTGCTAGCGCCTTCGTCATCTTGGACAAAAAAAGACGCGCATATACGCGCGCGGAGCACCCGCCGCCTACAAAATACGGCCTAAAATACCCCTAGTATCCGGGAAGCAATAATGGCAAAAGTGTTATGGGGCTCACCCGTTTGGCCGGAACGGCAAAGAGGAAAAGCCCATGCAGGTTTGTGGTAGGGGTGGAGCCGGATTTATACAGTACCCGGTATTTTTCAGACATTCGCACAAACGCCAATATTACACAAAAATACCCCTCATTGCCAGGGTTTCTATACAAAGAAAAAGGGCCCCTTATGGGGCCCTGGGTGCAAAACACATCACAAGCGGTTTATTCCGTCGGTACTTCAGACAAAATCACGTCTTTGTCTTTATCCGCCGGCATCGGGATTCCGCGCAGTTTCCAGTTCAGCCAGGCGCCTAAATTATCCATCAGAATATAGGTCACCGGCGTCATCAGCAGTGTCACCAACAGCGACAAGGCCTGCCCGCCCACAATGACGATAGCCAAGCTGCGGCGGGATTCGGCACCTTCCCCGTTGGAAATAAGCATAGGCACCACCCCTACCACCAGCGTCAGCGTCGTCATTAAGATAGGACGCAAGCGCACGCGGTTGGCCTGCAAAATAGCGTTGGTGCGCCCGTAGCCGCGGGCACGCAGCTGGTCGGTATAATCCGTCTGCAAAATGGCGTTTTTACTGACCACGCCAATAAGCATAAACAACCCCAGCAAGCTGAAAATATTCAACGTTTGCCCCGTAATAAGCAGTGAGAAAATGGCAAACGGAATAGTCAGCGGTAAGGACACGATAATAGCAACCGGGTGAGAATAGTTTTCAAACTGGGCCGCCAAAATCATGTATTTAAACAGGAAGGCCAAAATAAACGCAATAATAAAAGACTGGAACATGCGTCCCATTTCTTTGGCGCTGCCGCTCATGCCGCCGGTGTATTCGTTCGACACTTCCAGCGAGTCAAACGCCTGCTGAATAATACCCAGCGCACTGCGCATGTCAATTCCGTTCAAGTTGGCTTCCACCGTGATTTGGCGCTGGCGGTTGAAACGGTCAATCTGCGTGGGGCCAAAACCTTCTTCAATAGTAGCCACGCTGTCCAAACGCACAATGCCTTCACTGCTATCAGAGGGCACCATCAACGCGCTGACGGCTTCTTTGGTATCGCGGTATTCTTCGCCTACGCGGATGCGAACTTCGTAGAGTTCGTCTCCTTCCTTGTATTTGGTAATATCGTCTTCACCGCCTACCATGGTACGCAAAGCCGAGGCAATGTCGGTTACGTTGACGCCCATATCATAGGCCTTTTCACGGTTAATGACCACACGGTATTCGGGCTTGGCCAAGTCCAAAGACAAGTCCAAGTCAATAAAGCGCGGATCCTGGCTCAATTTATTAAGCACCGCATTGCCGTATTCGGTCAGCTTGTTGATGTCCGGCCCGGAAATAACAAATTCCACCTCTTTGCGCCCGCCGCCAGGGCCGTCGGAAACGATGTAGGAGCTGGTTTTCAGCCCTTCGTATTTTTTCATCATCTGGCGCGTCACTTCCAAATATTTGGAGGTGGTAATGCCGTGGCGTTTGTCGCGGTCTTCCAGCTCAAAGCGGATATTGCCCTGGTTGCTGGGGCTGGAGTTGGAGAAGCTGCTCTCCCCCACGCCGGCGGATATCAGCACACTTTTGACATATGGCATACGGCGGATATCGTCTTCTATCTGCATTAGGATTTTCTGCGTATCCTGATAGCTGGTGCCCACGGGGGCTTCTACGCTGACCTGGATTTTGCCGCTGTCATCCTGCGGGAAGAATTCCCCACCCACGATTTTCATCATCGGTATCATGGATAAAATGCACAATACAGCGATGAGCACCATCGTTTTGCGGTGATGAATAGACCAATTGAGCAGAGGGATATAGGCGTCCACCAGGGTATCGTTAATGTTATCTACTATTTGGTCAAAACGGCTTTTGCCTTCGTGTTTGCGCAACATTTTGGCGCAAAGCATAGGCGTCAGCGTCAATGCCACCAGACCAGACAGCGCAATAGCAAACACCACCGTCATACCGTAGCTACTTACGATACGGCCCACGATACCGCTCATATACGCCAGCGGCAGGAAAATGACCAAAATGGACAGCGTGGTGGCAATAACCGTAGAGGTGATTTCGCGCGAACCGTCCAACGATGCCACCAATGGAGATTTGTCATATTTTTCCATATGGCGGTAGATGTTTTCCAGCATTACGATAGCGTCGTCAATGACGATACCCACGGCCACCGTCAGCCCCAACAGCGTCATAGAGTCTATGGTAAAGCCCATCATGTTCATAAACAGGAACGACCCAATAATAGAAATGGGCATGGCCAAAAACGCAATAAACGTAGAGCGCAAAGACCCCATAAACACCAGCACCATAATACCGGCCAAAATACCGCCCAAAATCAAGTGTTCCAGCACGGTGTTGACCGAAGCGCGGATAGTGCCGGACTGGTCTAACATCAGCGAAATTTGAATGTCTTTGGGCAAGGTGGGCTCAATTAAAGCCAGCTTGTCTTTAACACCCTGAATAACCGCCAGCGTATTGGTGCCGGACTGTTTTTTCACTTCCAGCGTAACGGCGCGGCGGCCGTCCAAATAGGTAGACTCACGGTCATACTCGCCGGAGTCTTCCGCATAGCCGATATCGGACACTTTAATAGAGGCGCCGTTTTTGCGTGCAATGAAAATATCGTTAAACGAAGGCACATTGTCCAAGCGGCCCAAAATACGCAAGCTGTATTCCCGGTGCTGCTGTTCCACACGGCCGCCCGGCATTTCCACGTTCTGATCTTGCAAGGCGTCTTTAACCGCATTAATGGACAAACCCAGTGAATAGAGTTTGAACGGATTGACGATAATATGCACTTCGCGTTCGCGGCCGCCCACGATATTTACGGAACCTACCCCGCGGATATTTTCAATATTTTCCTTGACCTGCTTTTTGGCAATTTCGGTCAATTCAATAATATCGCGTTTCCCGGAGACGACTACGTTTAATACGGAAATAGCGTCCGCGTCCAGTTTCATGATAACCGGAGGATCAGTGCCGTCGGGCAAGTCATTAGTAATCAGATCCACTTTGTCGCGCACTTCCTGGGCGGCCACATCGCGGTCTTTATCCATTTCAAACTTGATAACTACCAATGACACCCCTTCCGTGCTTTGGCTCTCCAATTCGTCAATACCTTCAATCTGGTTGACGGACTCTTCAATAATTTTACTGACAGAGGTCTCCATCTCTTCCGAGCTGGCGCCCGCCAACGTGGTCTGCACCAGCACATAAGGCACGTCCACGTTGGGGTACAAGCTGACGCCCATACCGCTGTAGGCCATTAACCCTAGGATGACCAGCGCCACGGAGCACATAATCGTCAGTACGGGCCGTTTAATAAATACGGAAGAGAAACCGCCTTTGCGATAGGCCTCTCTAACCGCCTGTTGATTTGCTTCTTGTTCTTGCATAGCTGTTGGGCTCTCTTCTTTATCTAATTTCTATTTTGCTGCCATCTTTGACGCCGTAGGCAAACGAAATCACTTCTTCTCCCGCGGCCAGTCCTTCGGTAATTTCCGCATAGTTATTGTCTTCAAACCCTACGGTTACATTCTGGCGGACGGCGGTTTTGCGGTCAGAAGAAGGCAAATAGACGTACTGCTGTCCGTCTTCGTCCGTATAAACGCTCTTTTTGGCTACGGAAGGCACCCCTTCCTTTTCCGCCAAAGCGATATCCACTTTGGCAAACATGCCGGATTTTAAAAGAGATTTGGGGTTATCGGCCACAAATTCCACTTTCATCGCGCGGCTCATGGAATCCACCACCGGGCTCAAAATATTTAGCTTGGCTTCAAAATCTTTGCCGGGCAGCGCATCCACCCGCAACACAGCCGGCTGGCCTTTATACAAATCGCCGATATACCGCTCCGGGATGTCCACTTCAATACGCACCGTGCTCTGGTTGACTACCAGCGCCACCGGAGTAGTAGTAGTTACGTTCTCCCCCGGGTCCAAATACACCCGGCCTACCACACCCGTAATGGTGGAAGGCACCACCACCGGCTCGTACACCGCACCCACTTCGTCACGTTCAATCAAAGACACCGTCTGGTTGCGTTTCACCGCATCTCCTTCCCGCAGCAGATTTTTCATTAATTTGCCGCTTACACGCGGATAAAGCGTGGCTTCTTCCAACGCTTTGACGTTGCCGGACATCAGGAGCTGTTTCTTTAAATCCCGGTTCTGCACGGTTTCCGTTTGGACGATAAAAACATCCATCGGCACATCGCCCAAAATCTTTTGGGAGGGGTCTTTGCGGATAATAAACATTACCGCCAGCCCAATTACAATCAGTGCCACCAACCCATAATTTAAACGTTTAATTGTCTTTTTTTTCATACAAGTAGACCTCCGCCCCTACGGCAAATTTCAAATCAGACAACGCGATTACCGCGTCGTAGACGGCCTGCACATACTGCAAATCGGATTCATTGACATTGGCCGTAGCGTCATTAAGTTCCAACCGGCTGGAAAGCCCGTTGCGGTAGCGCAGCATCTGCGCGTTTAAGTTTTCACGCGCTTGCTGCACCACGCCGCGCGTGGCTTCTATACGGCTTTTGGCTTCTTCCAAATTCAGATACGCTTCTTTTACTTGGATACGCACATTTTTGAGTTTATTTTGGTACGCGGCCACGGCCTGTTCATAGGCCAGCTCTCTCTGGGTGACCTGTGAATTGATTTTAAACCCTTCAAACAAAGGAATACTCAAAGACACGCCGGCATTGCTGGCCCAGTAATATTGGTTATAGTGACGCGGGAACCCGTTTTCCGTATACGCGTTATAGCTGTAGTCGGCATTTAAGGCAAGCACCGGCATGTGACCAGATTTGGCAATTTTAATATTGTAGTGCGCTGCATCTACCGCCAATTTAGAGAGCACCAGCTCCGGGCGGTACTGCATGGCCAACGCATAGAGCTCTTCCAAAGGCGGCGTAGGGGGCACGCGCAAATCTTCTTTTGCCCACGTCAAATAAATGGGGTCTTCCGGGTCACGGTTTAAAATTTGACGCAGATACAAGTTGCCCAATTCAAAATTCTTTTTGGCCTGCATGACCTGCGGCTCAATATTTTCCACCTGCACTTTTTGGTTCAGCACGTCTAAATTGCTTGAGAGCCCTTCACGGTAGCGGGCCTGCGTTTCCGCCAAGTGCTGTTTGGCGATGTCCAGGTATTCTTCCTGCACGCGGATTAACGCAGAGGCATAAATAATGTCGTAGCAGAACTTGACCACCTGCTGCGTGACCAAACTTTGCATGTGTTTGACCTGGTAAGCGCCGGTTTCGGCATTTACTTTGGCCAGTTTGGAATTATTGCGTATTTGGCCGCCAGACCATATTACATAGTTTAACCCTGCTGAAGCCGTAAATGTATTGTTTTGGCCGATTTCCATCAAAGTTTCCCCAATAGGCATACGGCCCTTTTTCAGCGCGCGGCTGTAGCTGCCGTCTATACTGATGGTAGGGTAAAAGTACGAATTAGCTTCTTTGAGCTGTTGTTCGTAAATCTGCATACTCTTAATGGCATCAATAATCTGATAGCTGTCTTTAAGAGCGATGCTGATGGCTTGGTCAATAGTTATCTTTTCACCGCTGACTTCCGGCCGCTCCTTGAACAGATCCGAAGCCGGATCCTTGGCGGACGGAGGAGCGGCTAATGCCTGCAAACCCCATAGGCATGCGCAGGCGGCGCATAATATACGTTTCATGTTACTTTTCATTCCTCTTATAATATTCATTAATACCCAAAGTGATAATCTGGGACAGCCGGTTAACGGCGGCTTTATCATAAAAACATTTCTCGTCAGCCCAACACGCCTCCGGAGCGTTAAGCTGCACATAAGCGCTAAGCATAATTTGCAACAGCACTGCCCGCACCAGCCGCTCAAAATCCGGCAGGCCACGGGGATCTATTTCTCCTTTCTGCGAAGCACGGGAAAAGAGCTCGCTCAAGCGGCCCAGCTTTTCCGTACTTTTAAACCCTTTGCTTTTATTGCTCAATATATAAGCAATGGTACGTACAATAAATTTGGAATTGCGCGGGTCATTTTGAAAAAATTCCAAGTGCCGCTCCAATACCACCGAAAGCAGCTGGGTAGCCCCCATGCTTTGCTCCCATTCCCGTTCAAAAAAATCATCAAACTGCTGTGCTCTTTCGTTAATAATGGCGGAACATAAATGTTCCTTATCTTTAAAATAGTAATACAATACCGGTTTAGTGACATGCACTTTCTCGGCAATTTGGCGCATGGATACATTTTCTATGCCCTGCTCCGCCATCAGCTTAAATGCGGCCTCTTTAATGCGGGCACGCATGAGCTGTTCATGGGTTTGGCGGCGGGTTGAGGAATTTTTTTTTGTCTGTGCCATAAAATCTACCTACCGGTAAGTATTTATAGTATAACAAATTACATTGTAAAAACACAGCTCCCTTTATGTTACCCATTTTGCTTGATTTTTATTGCAAAAAAATCCGCCTCATACAGAGACGGATCATAAAACATATTTCAAGCCCGCTGCGGCCTATATCAAAAAAGAAATGAACAAGCCCAGCATGCCCAAACACAAGCACAGCCCTGCCGCCACCGGCACCAGCGCAAAGCACAGCGCGCCCATGGTTTTACTGGCGCTCACTTGGGCCGCCCGGGAAGCGTTAAGCACCACAAATGCTAATCGCAGCATCAGCACCACTAGCAGCGCCAAGGCCGCCAGCGGCTTAAGCCACGGCGCCGCAGCTGCCGGCAAGGCAAAACACAGCAAAAGCCCCTGCACAAAGCCGGAAAGCCCCATCACCACAAACAGGGCCGAGGGGCCGTTTCCGCCGGAGAAAAAGTTTAAAAACAACCCAGACAGCGCCGCCCACAAATACCCCAGGGTCACTTCCAGCAGCCAAAAGAATACAAACCGCCACAAAAGCCCCCACGCAGACAGCTCCGCCCCGGCCCAAAAGAACACCACCCAGCACAGCGCCGCCGCGGCATAGCCGGCTACCGCCAGGCCAAAGCGGCGCTCTTCCACCAAAGAGCGTATCGTTTGGGCGGGATTTCTATCATAGGAAAAATACGCGGTCAAAAGCGTCATCATAAGCGCTCCTTACTGCACCCACAGATACGATACGCGGGGGGTGCTGATACTTTGCAGCTGTTTGGAAAGGTTTTTGCTTTCCATACCGGAGCCAAAAGAGAAAATCAGCTCCCGCAGGCCTTCGCTTTTGCGGCTGACAATACGCGGGTTTTCCAGTCCGGCCAATTCTCCGGCCAATAAACGGGCCGTTTCTTCCCCGCCCAATTTGTCAATAAATCCCAAATTATAGGCGCGCTGTCCCGTAAAGACACGGCCGTCGGTATATTCTTCCAAATCCGAAGGCGTCACTTTGGGGCGGCCGGCCTTTACAACGGCCAAGAACTGGGAATAGGTGTCATTGACCATATCCTGCAAAATGGTTTTTTCCGCTTCAGTCATCGGGCGGTAGGCGGAGCCAATGTCTTTATATTTTCCGGACGTAATCGGCGTGACCTGTACGCCCAGCTTATTAAAAAGTCCCACCACATTGCCCACCTGCATAATAACCCCGACCGAACCGGTAATGGTGCCCGGCTCCGCCACAATCTGGTCGGCCGCCATAGCAATATAAAAAGCGCCGCTGGCCGCCACATCGCGAAACAGCGCCACCACTTTTTTGCCCTGCTCCTTGGCGTTCATAATTTCAGAATAAATATCCTGCACGGAAGCGACGGTACCTCCCGGCGAATTGATATCCAGCACAATGGCTTTGACATTTTTGTCTTTGGCGGCTTCGCGGATACGTTTGGAAATGGACGAAGCGGAAGAAGGTGCGGCAAAAACGCTCTGGCTGTCCTCTTCTGCAATGACGCCGCGGATTTTAATCCAGGCCAGGCCGGGGCCGGAGCCCTCTTTTTTGGAGGACACCAAGGCAAAAGACGTCCCGCTTTCCGTTTTTTCTTCCGGGCAGCTCATGCCGGGTTTAACCGTCAGATACACCCCGCACACCGCAGACACCAAAAAGGCCAACAGCAGCAAAAAGAACCAAATACTGCCGCGCTGTTTGGGTTGTTTGGGCTGGCCGGAAAGCGTATTTTGTTTTGTTTCTGTCTGGTCGGCAGGGGACGGATATCCCACCGCCGTTTTTTCATTTTCTTTCAATCTTTTTTCCCATTCTTCTTTTGGGATATTTGCAACATCAGAACCAAAAATCTCTTTCAATTCGTCCGTGTTTTCTGACATAGGCGTCCCCTTTGGCAAAATCTCCCTCCATTATAGCAATTAATGCTAGAATAAGGGAGAAAGCCCTGTTTGGGCCGGGACGCAAGGAGGGATTATGTTCAACGGCGTATATACCGCGCTGGCTACCCCGTTTACCGCCAGCGGAAAAACCGATTTTCAGGCGTTGGAAACATTGATTGAAAAACAAATCGCTGCCGGCGTAGACGGCTTGGTGCTGCTGGGCACCACCGCCGAGGCGGCCACCATGGACGAAGCGGAAAAAGACGAGCTGCTCTGCGCCGCCGTCAAGCAAATTGACCGCCGCGTTAAAATCATCATCGGCACCGGCACCAACTGTACCCGCACCATGCTGCAAAACACCGAAGCAGCCCTTAAACATCACCCGGACGGCGTGCTGATTGTTACGCCGTATTACAACAAACCCAATCCTTCCGGGCTGATTGAGCATTTCCGCCGCGCCGGCGAACTGGGCGCGCCGATTGTGCTCTACCATATCCCGGGGCGCACCGGGCTGAAACTGCCAGCTGATGTATTGCGTAATTTATTGCAAAGCGTACCGGAAATCAAGGCCGTCAAAGAAGCCGACTACGACATGGCCCGCGTAACCGATACGGCCGTAGAATTTGCCGGCCCGCTGGACTATTTATGCGGCAATGATGATTTATTCCCGCAGTATTTGGCTATAAACGCTTCCGGCATCATCAGCGCGGCTGCCAACGTATTGGCGCCGGCTTTTGTCAAAATATATAAGGCCTGGCAAAAAGGCGATACGGAAAAGAGCTTTTCCGTCTTCCGCAAGGCATATCCGCTGATTAAGGCCTGCTATCTGGAAACAAACCCCACCTGCGTCAAATACCTGCTTTCCCGCCTGGGTATCGGCGGAGAAACGGTGCGCCTGCCGCTGGGAGCCGTATCGGAGGCGCACAAAGAAAAATTAGACGCGGTGCTTAAGCAAACAGACAAATCTTTATTAATCTAGGAGCATACATGAAAACCGTAGGCATTATTGGCGCCAACGGCCTGGTGGGCCGCACACTGCAAGCAGAATTTAAAAAAATCACGGTGCCCTTTGAGGTTAAACTTTTTGGACGCAATGATGAAATCCCTTCTTTGGACGCCGCCGTACTCTGCACCGACAATGCAGACAGCGCGCGTCTCTATGAACAGCTCAAAGACCGCATTGGTTATATAGTGGACATGTCTGCCTATTACCGCCAAGACCCGCAGGTGCCGCTGGTCATTCCGGAAATCAACCCGCAAACGATTACCAAAGACACGCGCCTGATTGCCAGCCCCAATTGCACCACCACCGGGCTGGTAATGACCATGGCGCCGCTTATGCCGCATTATCACTTGACGGAAGTGTTTTTCTGCTCGTATCAGGCCATCAGCGGCGGCGGCAAGAAACTGCTGGAGGATTTTCATACCCCCGGCTCTTTGTATGAAAACAACTGCGTGCCGCTTATCGGCTCCGTGCAGGACAACGGCTATACATCTGAAGAGCTCAAAGGATTGTACGAAACGCGCAAAATTTTGGGCTTGCCCAATGTCAAAGTCTATCCGCATACGGTGCGCGTGGCGGTGGAAAATGCCCACTCCCTGGGCGTAACGCTCAAGGCGCAGGAACCGTTTGATTTGGAACAAGTGAAAAAATGCTGGAACGCTTTCCCGCATTTGACCTACAGTGAAGAAGTCGTCACCCCCAAACAAGCCAGCGGTCAGGAAACCACCTATGCCTGCCGGCTGCGCCGCGATGTGGAAGAGCCCACTATTATTCACTATTTCATTACGTTTGACAACCTGCTCAAAGGGGCCGCCATGAACGCACGGCAAATTGTGCAGCTGCTTTTGGAGAAATACCTGTGAAAAAAGTACTCATCAACGGCGCCAACGGCAAAATGGGCCAGGCCATAGCCCGCATTATCCAGCATACGCCCCAACTCGGGCTGGAAGTAGCGGCCTTGCGCGAAGCGGGCCAGCCCAGCCAACACAAAGCCGATATTGTTATAGATTTTTCTTCCCCGCAGGGTGCACAGGAAGCGCTGTCTTTGGCGCAGGAGATGAAAGCCGCCTGTCTGATTGGCACCACCAACCTGCCGGAGCGGTTTTTGTTCCAGATGCAGGAAGAGCAAAAAATTCCGCTTTTTTACGCACCGAACGTCAGCTTAAGCGTATATTTCTTTGGGGAACTGCTTAAAGCAGCCGCCCGCATGTACAGCGGCTACGATATGGCCCTGCATGAAATACACCATGTACATAAGAAAGACGCCCCCTCCGGCACCGCAAAAAAATTAGCCGACATGCTGGGCCTGCCGCCGCAGCGCATTTCGTATGAGCGCTTTGGGGAAACGCCCGGCACGCATATTCTGACGCTTTTGGGCGGCTATGACAAAATTGTGCTCAAACACGAAGCGTTAAGCCGTGATTTGTTTGCAGATTCCGCCGTACATGTGGCGGCCTGGCTGGTGCGCCAGCCGGCCGGCTTTTACACCATGAAGGACTATGCGGCCGCTGTTTTAAAATCTTCTAAAAAGGAAGCCAATATATGAAAATTCACTTTATAGGCATCGGCGGCGTGGGCATGAGTGCGCTGGCGCAGCTGCATGCCATGGGGGCAGACACCGTCACCGGTTCCGACCGCCTCATCAGCAAAGGATACACCGATCTAGCCCTGTGGGACTATCTGAAAAAATTAAACATCAAACTTTATCCGCAAGACGGCAGCGGATTAGATAAAGACACGGATTTGGTTGTCCTCTCTTCCGCCATAGAACAGGATAACCCCGAACTGCAAAAAGCCAAAGAGCTGGATATTCCCACCATACACCGCTCCGAACTGCTGGCCAAACACGTGGCAGAACACCGCACTATTGCCGTATCCGGCACCAGCGGCAAAAGCACCACTACCGCCATGGTGTATGAAATTTTGACGTACGCAGGCAAAAGCCCTTCTGTGATTACCGGGGCGGCTATTTTATCTCTGCAGAAAGAACAGGGGGTGTTTGGAAACGTATACAAAGGGGCTTCGGACTTGCTGGTCATTGAAGCCGACGAAAGCGACGGCTCCATTGTCAACTACCGTCCCTATCTGGGGCTGTGCCTGAACCTGCGCAAAGACCATAAAGAAATAGACGTACTGCAAGGGTTTTTTACCCAGTTTGTCAAAAACTGCCAAAAGGCCATTGTCAATGTGGAAGAAGACAATTTAAAAGCCGCCGGCGCAGGCGCCAAAACCTTTGGCCTGCACCATGGGGACATTCACCCCGAAGATATCCGCGCAAACGGTTTTGGCTCGGATTTTGTCATAAACGGCCAGAAATTCCGCCTCAATATCCCCGGCCTGCACAATGTAGCCAATGCTACAGCCGCCGTGGCGGCTGCGCTGGAATGCGGCGTAGATTTGCAAACTGCCGCCCAGGCGCTGGAAAAATTTTCCGGCATTGCACGGCGCTTTGCCTCTATCGGCAGTTACAACAATATTGAGGTCATAGACGATTTTGCCCACAACCCCCACAAACTGCACGCTACCATTGACGCGGCACATCTGCGCGGCAAACGCGTGCTGGCTTTTTACCAGCCGCATGCGTTTACCTCCGTCAAAATGCTCACGCCGGAATTTGTAGAAAACTTGAGCTTGTGCCTGGGCAAAGACGACCGTATTTGGCTGGCGGAAGTGTATTATCCCGGCGGCACAATCCCGCAAGGGGTCAGCAGCAAAAATATTTATGAAGGGCTGAAGCGAAACGGCGTTAATGCCGACTTTAACCCCTGCCGCGAAAAAATTCTGGCCGAAATGGCGGCTGCCGCCCAGCCGGGCGATATTTTGCTGGTGCTGGGCGCGCGCGACCCCACGCTGACAGATTTTGCCAAAAAGCTTCTATCTGCCGTGGAGCACGCCCAAAAGTGCTCCTGCACCTGCCAGGAATGCATGCTGGGCAACTGCTGTATGGCGTATAAAAAATAAGTGAAGGGCCTTTGGGCTCTGCTTTTAATACCTAAAAATCCCCCGCTTGTATAAGCGGGGGATTTTATTCTTTAGAAAACCCAAGCAAAAGCTGCAGCGTTGAAGGTTGCTCCTAGTTTAATGCCGATAATCAATGTTATACCCAATAGTCCAAACAACATAAACTTTGCAGTTTTCTTTATTCATGTCTTCTTGCATTTGTTCTTCATCCAACAGGTTAAAATCTATATTAGAACAACCACCCCCCATAGCTGTTGTCATATTTGGCTCCCAGCTTGGAGCACAGACCCGACTCATTACTGTCACATTTAAAGATATTATTTTGAACAGAGCCGCCGCCATCATATCCGGCAGAGATATACTCCACTTTATAATTCATTTTGTCATTCTTCGCCACAATGACGGCCCCACAGCTGCCGCCATTAGTACCACAAACAACTTCATCTAAATAAAACGTAAAATCAGAATCTTCCGGTAAGGCAATATCTAACCGCTCCAAACATTCTTCTCCGCCGCATGAAGTATCCGGATTGCCCAAAAAATACACATCCCACGCATCGCTTAAACTTTTCAACACTGGCTTTACCTTGGCCACGCGGGCTTTGTTGACCGCTTTGGTATACTGAGGCAACGCCACCGCCGACAGTATGCCAATAATCAATACTACCACTAATAACTCTATTAGCGTAAACCCTTGCTGTTTATCATATTTCATATATCCCTCCAAAAAGTAACTTTTACTTTTAGTATAACATCCATTTTATAAAAAAAAAGGGGACACCCAATTGGTGTCCCCTTTTCCCTGTTATTCAAACAGCTTTTCAAAAAAGCTTTTCTTGCCGCCGGTTTCTTTGGCCAGCTCTTCCAAAAGCTCTTTTTGGCGCGCCGTGGGACGTTTGGGCACTTCTATTTTGACGTTAACCAGCAAATCACCAAAGCCCTTTTTGCCCAGTTTGGGCATGCCGCAGCCCTGCATGTTGAGCACCTCGCCAAATTGGGTGCCTTTGGGAATAGTTACCTCCACCTCTTTGCCTTCAATGGTGGGCACTTTGATACTGCCGCCCAGAACTGCCTGCGGATAGGTAATCTGCGCGTCTATGACCAAATTGTCCCCGTCGCGCTTGAAAATTTTGTGTTCTTTGACGTGAATTTCCACATACAAATCCCCATAGCCGCCGCCATTAGTGCCGATATCGCCGCCGTTATTGACGCGCAGCGTAATGCCGGTGCGAACGCCAGACGGGATTTTGACGGTAATATTTTCTTTGACGTGCTCCACCCCGCTGCCGCGGCATTTTTTGCACGGCTTTTCCACTACGGTGCCTTTGCCGCCGCAGTCCGGGCAGCTCTGGCGCATGCTAAAAAACCCCTGGCGGTACACCACGCTGCCGCTTCCGTTGCAGGAACGGCACGTTTTGACGGAGCTGCCCTCTTCAGCCCCGCTGCCGCCGCACACGGCGCAGCGGTCCACGCGGGTGTAAGATACTTCTTTTTCCAGCCCGCTGTAAGCTTGCTCCAAGGTTAAATCCACGTCTACCTTTAAATCTTCCCCGCGCTGGGCCCGGGGCTTGCCGCCGCGCGCAGAGCCAAAACCTCCGCCGAAAATATCGCCAAACATAGAGCCAAAGATATCGCCCACATCGGCAAAGCCGGAAGCATTAAATCCGTTAAAGCCGCCTGCTCCGGCATTTACGCCGGCGTGGCCGTACTGGTCATACATTTGTTTTTTGGAAGGGTCCGACAAAACGGAAAAGGCCTCATTGATTTTTTTAAATTGTTCTTCGGCCTGTTTATCGCCGGGGTTGCGATCCGGGTGGTATTTCATGGCTTGGCGGCGGAAGGCGGATTTAATTTCCGTTTCGCTGGCCGTGCGGGAAATACCTAAAATCTCATAATAATCTTCTTTCATAGCAGTAGGCATAATAACAGTTCTGTTTCTTATTCATATATATTTTATTAAATTTAGCAGCCCTGCGCGCACGGTGCCACAAATATCCATACGCTTCTTTTGTTAAAATAAGTTTATGCCGCCCATTACACAAACCTTTTATCCTAAAACCAGATCCGACTGGCGTAATTGGTTAACCGCAAATCATAAAAGCCAAAAAGAGATTTGGCTATTGTATCCGCTCAAATCTGCCGGCTTGCCCTGTTTGGCTTATGGCGACGCCGTGCAGGAAGCCATTTGTTTTGCTTGGATAGACGGACAAAAAAAGAAATATAACTCCACTTTCTCCTGCCAACGCTGGACGCCGCGCCGGCCAAACAGCCGCTGGAGCGAGTTAAATAAACACCAGGCCCGCTTGGCTATAGCCCGTGGGCTGATGACCCCCGCCGGGCAAGCCGTACTGCCGGATTTAGCTCCTGCATCTTTTGTCATTCCACCCGCTTTACTGCGTGATTTACAACAAAACAGACCTTTTTGGGAAAAGTTTTGCTCCTTGCCCGCCCATTATCAGCGCATACGATTAGACTATATTATCCGCCGTATGAACCGCCCAATCCTGTACCAAAAAACGCTGGCGCATTTTATAAGCCAAACACTCGCCGGCAAACGCTATGGCCCTTTTAAAGACAACCCGGAGATTTACTAAAACATCTGTATTCCTCCCTTCTCCACAGACAAAAGCGGCACAGAAGATACAGCATCAAGCGGCCCGGCAGGGGTACATAAATAGCGCAGGCCGGCTATGCGCCTTTGCGCTACCTGCCCTTTTTAAATTCACTTTTTGCCAAAAAGCAAAATCTCCGCAATCCAGCCATAAAAAGCCCGCCTGCATTTCTGCAGGCGGGCTTTGGCATGATTAGCAAGCTTATTTGTCTACCACTTCGGCTTCTACCACGTCATCTTTGCCGCCGTTGCTGGCGCCGGCTGCCTGCTGGGCCGCGTCCGGGCCGGGCTGGGCGCCCGCTTGGGCACCGGCCGCGCCGGCTTGGGCCTGCTGCTGGGATTTGTACATGGCTTCACCCAGCTTCTGGCTGGCCTGCAAGGCCGCGTCTTTGGCGGAGCGGATTTTGGCGGCGTCTTCGGTCTTGAGCGCGTCGCGCAAATCATTGAGCGCGCGGTCAATGGCCAGGCGGTCGTCTTGAGACACTTTGTCACCGTAGTCTTTCAAGGCCTTTTCGGTCTGGTAGAGCACACTGTCGCCCTCGTTTTTGGCTTCCACAAACTCTTTGTGCTTTTTGTCTTCTTCGGCAAATTTCTCTGCGTCTTTGACGAATTTTTCTACTTCCGCATCGCTGAGTTTGTTGGGCGAGCTGATGGTAATGTGCTGTTCTTTATTGGTGCCGAGGTCTTTGGCAGACACGTTCAAAATACCGTTGGCGTCAATATCAAACGTCACTTCAATCTGCGGTACGCCGCGTGGAGCAGGCGGAATGCCGTCAAGGTCAAATTTGCCCAGGGGCACGTTGTCTTTAGCCATCGGGCGTTCACCCTGCAGGACATTAATGGTCACTGCCGGCTGATTGTCCGAAGCTGTAGAAAAAATCTGCGTCTTGCGCACCGGGATCGTGGTGTTGCGCTCAATGAGGCGCGTGCACACGCCGCCCAAGGTTTCCAAACCCAAAGACAGCGGGGTCACGTCCAACAAGAGCACGTCTTTCACTTCCCCAGTCAAGATACCGGCTTGCACGCTGGCGCCGATAGCCACGCATTCCATCGGGTCAATGCCGCGTTCAATTTTCTTGCCCACGTGGTCTTCCACATATTTCTGCACAATCGGCATACGGGTCGGGCCGCCGACCAAGATAATGCGGTCTACGCCAGAAGCGCTTAACTGTGCGTCGGACAAGGCCTGGTCAATAGACTTGCCGCAGCGTTTAACAATGCCGTCCACCAAGCTTTCCAGTTTGGCGCGGGAGAGTTTGAGCTCCAGGTGTTTGGGGCCGGTGCTGTCGGCGCTGATGAAGGGAAGGTTGATGTCCGTTTCCATGGTGGTGGACAGCTCAATCTTGGCTTTTTCAGCCGCTTCTTTGAGGCGCTGCTGGGCCTGTTTGTCAGCGGACAAATCAATGCCGGTGCTCTTTTTAAATTCATCTACCATCCAGGCAATAATGGCATTGTCCATGTCTGTACCGCCCAGCTGCGTATCGCCGGAGGTGGACAGCACGTCAAAGGTGCCTTCTTTGCCCATTTCCATAATGGTTACATCTAGTGTACCGCCGCCCAAGTCAAAGACCAAGATTTTTTGTTCTTTGCCGGCTTTATCAATACCGAAAGCCAAAGCGGCAGCGGTCGGCTCGTTTACCAGGCGCACCACTTCCAGCCCGGCAATGCGGCCGGCGTCTTTGGTGGCTTGGCGCTGGTTATCGTTAAAATACGCCGGTACAGTGATGACGGCTTTTTCCACCGGCTCACCCAAAAACGCTTCGGCGTCTTTTTTCACTTTCTGCAAGACAAAAGCAGAGAGCTGCTGCGGTGTAAATTCCTGACCGCGCAGATTATATTTGTAATTTTCCCCCATTTTGCGTTTGAACGCGGTGACAGTGCCTTCCGGGTTGGCAATTGCCTGCCGACGGGCCGGCTCACCCACCAAACGCTGACCGTCTTTGGTAAATGCCACGTAAGACGGGAATGCTTTGCCGCCGATGGAGCTGCCCTCGGCGGAAGGGATAATCGTCCCTCTGCCGCCTTCCATGACCGCCGCGGCGGTGTTGGAAGTACCCAAGTCAATACCAATAATTTTAGCCATACTCTTTTCTCCTTACTGTTTAGAAATAGTTAAATTGTTTTTACTGCTTGTAATGCCAAACTGCTTATGCTTGCTCTTTTTTGTCGTCTTCCTCCGCTTTTCCGACCACTACCCGGGCCGGACGCAATACCTTTCCGTCCATCATAAATCCCATTTGCACCTCTTCCAATACCAGCCCGTCCTGATCCGCTTTGGCAGCGATAACGGCGATGGCTTCGGAATTTTGTGGGTCATAGGGCTTGCCCACTACGTCCAAGCGCTGTATGCCTTCGGATTTAAAGGCCTTGTCCATCTCCCCCAGCACCATAGTAAGTCCCCCCAGCAAATTTTTCAGCTCTTCTGAGGTCTTTTTGTCTGCGGCTTCTTTTTGCATTTTGGTCTGCTGGCGCAGAAGCACCTCATAAGCCGGCAGCAACTTCTCTACAAAATCCTTCTTGCCATACGCCAGCAAGGCCGCTTTTTCACGCTCGGTGCGTTTGCGGAAATTTTCAAAATCCGCACTCAAACGCACATATTTTTCATAATAATCCGGCTGCGGCGCAGCGGGCGCTTGTTCCGTTTCTGCCGCTTCTATTTCCGGCTCATAATCAACCGGCAAATCTTGCTCTTCCTGTTCGGTAAGCCCGTCGGTATGTTTGTGGTGTTTCTTACTCATAGTCCTCTTCCTTGTCGGGCAGCGCATTCCACGCGTTTATGCTGCCTTCCAGCAAGTCCCCCATAAATTTGACCAAAGACATTACTTTGGTATATTGCATGTGCTTGGGGCCGATAATGCCCAACATGCCCACTGTTTTGTCCCCCACGCGGTACGCAGAGGAAACGATGCTGACGTTTTGCAATTCTTTCAGCTCATTCTCACTGCCAATGCTGACCGCTACCTGCTTGCCGCTGCGGCGCAAATCTTCCATTTTCTCCGCCAATAAACCCGACAGCCGCTGGCGCTCTTCCACCACACGCAGCATTTGTTTGAGGTCTTCATAATCGGCCTGCTCAGTATTTTCCAACATACGGCCAATGCCTTCCACGTAGAGTTCCTGGGCCGAGGTTTGCGGGCGCTGCATATCCTTAAGCACTTGCACCGCCAGGTCAGCCACGTCGGCTATTTCGCGGTGGCCCGATTCTATATATTGCCACAGGAAACGCTGCGCGTCCTTGAGCGTCATGCCCTCTATTTCACTGTTAATAAAGCTGCTCAACAGGCGCAATTTTGCCGGGGCCAAATCATACCCCAGACGCACCGGCCAGTGACGTACCGTGCCCGATTCTGTAACCAGTACCGCTAAAATAAGCCCCGGACCAATGGGCAAAAAGTCCAGCCGTTTAACCACCTGCTCTTCTACACTGGTGCTGTATACAAATCCGGCCGCCCCTGACAGGCGCGCCAACAAGCGCGACGTTTGCAACATCACATTGTCCAACTCTCTGACGCGCTCATCATACTGTTTTTCAATACGTTCGCGCTCTTGGGCAGCCATACGCTGCACGCCGGCCAAATAATCCACATAGTAGCGGTAGGCCTTATCCGTGGGAATACGCCCCCCGGACGTATGCGGCTGGTAGAGATATCCTTCTTCTTCCAAATCCTTCATGATATTGCGAATGGTGGCGCTGGACACATCTTGCATGGCCCCTTCGGCAATCATCTGTGAGCCGACCGGGCGGCGGTTTTCTACAAACTGCTGCACCACCCAGCGCAGGATTTTCTCTTTTCTTTCTTTGGCTATTTCGGGCTTTACGATTCGCATATATTTTCGTCCGTTACCGTCTGTACTGACCGGTTTATTTTAGCACTCTTTATTTTTGCCTGCTAATATTGTAAACAATTATTTTATTTTTGTCAACCCCTTTTTTAGAGTGCTAATTTTAAAACGTCCTGCCCGAATAAAAACGGCGCTTTATACAGAGTATAGAAAGCAGCCCGGCCAAGAACAAGGAAAGTTTTGTACTAGAAAAAGCCGTTTAAACGGAGCCGGCGAAGCCCTACGAACAAAAAGTGGGATATAATAACCATCTTTAGCAGAGTTCTGAAATTTTCTTAATACATAAAAAATCTCCTTTTTTTGAAAAGGAGATTTTTATGGATTCTCATTAAAGTTCAAAAAAACAGCAGAATCCAGCGTCTGTAACTGAAAATACTATTTGTATTTACAATACTATCAGCGGTTATCTTCGTTAATATAATAACCCGTTAAGCTCTTGCACACATCGTATCCTGTATCGTCATAGACGTCACAATTTAATTCCGGCTCTTGATTTTCTTCTTGACACCAATTCAGCACATAGCTGATAGAAGAACTCTTCTTACGTGTGGCGGAAACACAAGAACCGAACCATTTATATTCAAAATTTTTAGAAGAACAAACTTTAGTACTGCTATTACAGTTTAAGTCCAAGGTAACATCTAATTCACTTAAATCCATGCTATTAGTCGTAACACTGCCATTCCCCGTTCCCGGAACTCCATTTGCCATCACATATACCCTCAAGGCCTTTCCCAAAGAAGCCAAATTTTGCACAGCTTCTGCGGCGCGGGCTTTTTCTACGGCCTTGGTATATTGGGGCAACGCTACTGAAGACAATATGCCAATAATCAGCACCACCACCAGCAGCTCTATCAGCGTAAAACCGCCCAAATGACGTTTTACATAAACCTGACGGTTTAATATAGTGTTTTTAATTTTATTCATAACCAAAGCATACTAAAGTGAAATAAAAAAAACAATCCCTCTTCTAAAACTTCCGCCTAAAAAGATAAAATATAGTTATGCAATTTATAGATTCACACGCCCATATAAACGACAAAGCGTTTGACGCAGACCGAGCGGACGTAATTCAGCGCGTGTTTGAAAGCGGCGTATACAAATTTGTAGAAATTGGCTGCGAAACTGCTGAGTGGGAACCCGCACTAGCACTGTGCGCCCAATACCCGCAACGCACGGCCGCCGTATTAGGCGTGCACCCCCAAATGGCCCACACCTATGATACTGCCGCACGCCGGCGGCTGGAAGACCTCTTCAAAAATCCGCAGGCCGTGGCCGTAGGGGAAATAGGGCTGGATTATGCCTATTTGCATGTCTGCCCGCAGGATACCCAGCTGCGCGTGTTTGAAGAAATGCTGGGCTTTGCCAGCCAAATTCAAAAACCTATTGTCCTGCATGTGCGGCGCGAAGGGGAAGATTACACTCCCTATGAGCAGACCTTTGGCTTACTAAAGCACTGCTGGAAGCCCGCCCCCGGCAAATACCCAGGCGTATTGCATTGTTTTTCAGCCCGCTATGAAGAGGCCAAAAAAGCATTAGACCGGGGGCTTCTTTTGGGTATAAACGGCTGTTTTACTTATAAGAAAAACGAATATATCCGCGAAGCGGTCAAAAAAGCCGGCGCGGACAAATTAGTGCTGGAAACGGACTGCCCCTATCTCTCCCCGCAAGGCAAGCGCGGTACCCGCAACGACCCGTCCAATATCCCGCTGATTGCACAATGGGTGGCAGATTATTTAAATATCCCGGTGGAAAAACTGGCCGAGATTACCACCCAAAATGCACTCTCGCTCTATGGGTTAAAGCCGTAATAGTGTTTCGTACAATCCGGCGCAAAGCACTCATTTTCCTAAACAAACTCCGCCCCGCTTGGTATAACCGCCCGGCAAAGAGCCCATTCCTTGGCCTTTTCTTTGGCAAACTAAAAACCGCCCGGCATACCGGGCGGTTTTTATCCAATCAGCACAGAAATAGCTACCTTGTTTCTTCTTCCGCTCCAATACGCTGCTGTTTGACGCGTTCATTCACCAGCCGCTTAAACACGCGTCCTCGCTCTTCGTAATCTTGAAACTGGTCAAAAGAAGCGCACGCCGGAGACAGAAGCACCACATCGCCCTTTTTGGCGCGGGCCATGGCCAAATCCACCGCCTTGTCTAAAGTGCCGCAGCGCGTAATGGGGAATTCCCCTTTCAGTTCGCGCTCTATTTTATCCATACACTCCCCAATGCTTAATACCTCTTTGCAATAGGCCTTTAAATACGGCAGCAGCACTTCATAGGACGCTCCTTTGTCGCGCCCGCCCAAAATCAGCCAAATATGCGGATTTTTTTCAAACGATTTTAGCGCTATCATGGTGGAATCTAAATTGGTGGCTTTGGAATCGTTTACATAGACCACCCCGCGGTGATAGGCAAACGGCTCTATGCGGTGTTCCATCGGCTCAAAGCGGTTAAATACCGCCTGAATAATGTCAGCCGGCACTTGCACTTCCAAGGCGCACAGCGCCGCAGCCATGGCATTTTCTATATTATGAATGCCTTTCAGTTTAGGCGGACGCAAGTGGTATCCTTCGCTAAAGATAATTTCATCTCCGTCAAAAAACACGTCCGTTTTCAGTGCGTGGCTGGGCTGGGCCGAAAAAGCTTTCAGCACCCCTTTCAGCCCGGGGGCCAGCTGGGCACAATAGCGGTCTCCGCCGTTTAACACGGCAAAATCATTGGCGCGCTGGTTTTTAAACAAGCGGGCTTTGGCCTGGACGTATTTTTCCATGCCGCCGTGATGATCCAAATGGTCAGGCGTAATATTTAAAAGACAGGCCACTTTGGGGCGGAAGAAGGTGCTGTCCTCCAGTTGATAACTGGACACCTCCAACACCAGAAAATCATGGGGCTTCAGCTCATCTGCAGCAGCTGACACCGGCGCGCCAATATTGCCCGCCACAAACACCCGACGTTGGGCGGCCCGGCGCGCGCAATACTCTTTTAAAATCTCTCCCAACAGGGCTGTTGTCGTTGTTTTGCCGTTGGTACCGCTGACAGCCAGCACACACAGCCCTTTCGGCGCAAAAGCCAACGCCACTTCTAATTCAGAAAATACCGGTATCTTGCGCTTGCGCGCTTCCGTAAGAACGGCGCTTTTAGGCAAAATACCCGGACTTTTGACAATAAATCCACAGTCAAACACTTTCCCGCTGTGGCCGCCGGTTTCCACCTCCACTCCCGCAGGCAAATCCACACGCCGGGCCTGCGGCATGGCGTGTTCTTCACTGATAAGCACGTTAAACCCATGCCGGGCCAACAGCGCCGCCGCTTGGCGGCCGCTGCGCCCAAACCCCAACACACAGGCCTTTTGGCCTTGGAACTTTTCGGGCTTAAACACATTTCCCCCTTATCGCTTCCCGTGCGGTCTGCTGGTCGGAAAAGGGCAGCACCTCATGACCTATTTTTTGCGTTTGCTCATGCCCCTTTCCGGCAATCAGAACGATATCCCCGGGCCGGGCCGCCGCTATGGCCTTGAAAATAGCCGCCCGGCGGTCGGGCTCCACTTCATAATTGTTAAACCCTTGCATACCCTTTTCAATATCGGCAAAAATTTGGCGCGGGTCTTCCGTACGCGGGTTATCATTAGTCAAAAATACCCGCTCGCTGTTTGCGCAGGCGGTATGGCCCATGAGCGGGCGTTTGGTGCGGTCTCTGTCGCCCCCGCAGCCAAATACCGTCAAAATGCGGCCGGATTTAATATGTTTGACTGTTTGGTAGGCCCGCTGCAAAGACTCGTCTGTATACGCAAAATCCACAAATACAAAAAAATCCTGCCCTTCATCTATACGCTCCATACGACCCGGCACCCCCGGCAAATCCGCCAATCCCAAAAGCGCGTTTTTTTCATCAGAGCCGTTGGCCAGCGCAATGCATAAAGCCGCCAGTGCATTATATACATTATGTTTGCCCAGCAAATGGATATAGCCCGGCTGTCCGTTTACGGTAAAAGACGTGCCGCTTAACTGCTCTTCAATGTCCGCGGCGCGGTAATCGGCCGGATTGTCCAGCCCGTATGTAATGAGCCGCACTTTGCCCTGCAGCATTTCTATCAGACGCTGCCCGTAGGGGTCATCTGCATTGACAATGGCGGTTTTATGCGGTTTGGTGTTGTCTGATGTGAGTAATTCTTCAAATAATTTTTTCTTGGCGGCAAAATAGTTTTCAAAAGTATGATGGAAATCCAGGTGATCGCGCTGCAGGTTGGTAAATACCGCGGTGTCAAAATGAATATGCCGCACGCGCTGCTGCTCTAAAGAATGGGACGATACTTCCATCACCAGTGCGTCCGTTTGGGCGTCCTTCATTTGACGCAGCAGTTTAAACAGCGGCAAAGCCAGCGGCGTGGTGTTCGGCGCCTCTTGCACCGTTTTGCCGTTAACGCGGTAATTGACCGTACCCAGCACAGACACTTTTTTGCCCGCGCGCTGCAGGGCCGCCTCGGCTAAATAGGAAATACTGGTCTTGCCCTTGGTGCCGGTAACGCCGGTAATGCACAGAGCGTCTGAAGGCCGCCCGTAAAACTCATAGGCGGCGTCGGCCATATCCCGCTCTATATCGTCAGAGTGAAAATAAGCCGCCCCATATTCCTGCGCCGGCGGCTGGGCCGACACAATAAGCGCGGAACCCTTTTGCACGGCATCTGCTATAAACAAATTGCCATCATGGTGCACACCTTTAAGCGCAAAAAAGACATACCCCGCTTGCACATCAGCGGAATTGTATGTCAGCCCGGTTGGTTGAATGCCCCGGGACGCGGCAAAAGCAAGCACCCGTGAAATCATTATGTATATATTATCAAATTGCTACAATAGCCGTATGACAAAAAATAAAGCGTTTTTTGACGCGCTTTACCGCCAATACACCCGCAAGGGGCACATCTCCCCTGACCCGCTGGAATTTCTGCAGCGCTGGACTGACGTGCGCGAACGGGAAGCCGGAGCCCTGCTGGCGGCCTGTTTTGCGTATGGAAATGTCAAAGCCATTGTGCGCAATTTGCAGCTGCTTTTTACCGTCATGCCCGCGCCGCGCAGGTATATTTTATCGGCCACGCCGGCCCGGCTAAAAAAAGACTTCCTTGCTTTTAAATACCGCTTTACAGACGGGGCGGAGCTGCAACGCTTTCTGCTTTCCGTACAAAGAGTTTTACGCCGCTGGGGCACGCTGGAGGCCTGCTTTCTGCAAGGGTTGGACGAAGAACAAGAAACGGTGTGCGAAGGATTAAAACATTTTGCGCGCCAGCTGCGCGCCGGGACGGACATAGATACGCTGGTGCCAGACCCGGACAAAGGCAGCGCCCTTAAACGGCTTAATTTATTTCTGCGCTGGATGGTGCGAAAAGACGCCGTAGACCCCGGCGGCTGGCATATTTCCCCGCGCCGACTGATTATACCGCTGGACGTACATATACACCGCAATGCGCGCCTGCTGGGCTTGACACAGCGCAACAGTGCCGACATGAAAACCGCGCTGGAAATTACCCGCGCGCTGGCGCAGTTCTGCCCGCAAGACCCGGTAAAGTATGATTTTTGCATTACCCGCTTTGGCATTCACCCACGTTTGCGCCAAAAAGGGCTGCCTCTTGCCACTGGGGCAGGCCATCGCACTGCGCGCCACCCGGGCAAACGCTCCCAAACAACGCGCACCGGGGGCAAGCATGCTCCCTCCGCCGTGCCGCACGCACCCCAGCGCCAAACAGCCCCGGCGGCTCCTGTGTCTTCTGTGGGCCGGGCCGCTTTTTCCAGAGGCAAAACGCCGCCCGGCACAGCTCCAAAGCCGCGGCCCAGTACAAAAACCAGCCGGAAAAACAGCCGGCTTCAGGCAAACCCGTCATGATACGCCACTACGGGCACGGGCCTTTTCGTACGCTTTTTTTGCATGGCGGTCCAGGCGCACCGGGCGGGCCGGCAGAAGCATGCCGGGAAATAGGCCAATACACAGGCATATTGGAGCCGTGGCAAAGCCGGGATACGGTAGCGGATTTGGTGGAAGAATTGGACGCACAAATACATACCCGGGCCGAAGCGCCCGTCACGCTGATTGGGCATTCGTGGGGGGCGTGGCTGTCTTTGCTCTATGCGGCACAATGTCCGCAGCAGGTGCGGGCCTTAATTTGGGTGGGCTGCCCGCCGCTGGAAGAACACTATGCCGCCCAGATAAACAAAAGGCGCATGGCGAATTTGTCTCCGCGGCAAGCCGCCGCTTTCCGCCAGGCCCTGGACACGTTGCAACACCCGCATACACCCGCCCATTCCGCCGCCCTGCATACATTGGACCTGCTGGCCCAAAAAGCAGATAATGTCTGCCCGTTGCCCGCCGACTGTGACGTGCCCCCGCCCAACGAAAAAATGTTCTCCGTTCTCTGGCCTCAAGCCGCTGCCTTGCGCGCCAAGGGCACCTTGCTCAAAGCCGCCCAGCTGCTCCGCTGTCCAATTACCATTATTCACGGCGCGCAAGACCCGCACCCCAGCCAGGGCGTTACCGCACCGCTGGCACGCCTGCAAATACCGTTTACAAAAAATATTTTGCCCCGCTGCGGGCATACCCCGTGGATAGAAAAACATGCGCGAACGGATTTTTTCCGGCTGCTGCGCGCGGCCTTAAATGGGTAGTGTTTATTCTATTTCCAAATCGTATTTTTCCAGCAACCCCGCCAGGTTCAGCACCGAAAAACGGGTTTTCTTTAGGGAGTTGTCATCCGGGTCTATGACAAAATTATAGGAAGAAGAGAAATCGGCCTTATCCAGCCGCGTCTGGTGAAACACAGCCCGCGCCAAATCACAGCGTGTAAAACACGCCCCCGTCAAATCCGCCTGGGTAAAGACCGCCGAGTGCAAACTGCATTCGTTAAACGCCGTTTGCTTCAGCGCCAGTCCGTGAAAAGAACAAAAATCCAGCGCGCATTTTTCAAAAGACACAGACATCACCAGCCCATACGCCTCAAAAAAATTCAGCCCCGCCATTGCACAGCGCAGGAAATGCACCCCATTAAATACCGTATGCGAAAGGCGGGCATTGCTGAAACGGCAGTCTGCAAAGCGGCAGTCTTCAAAACGCAGGCCGGACAAATCCGCCCCGGCAAAATCACAATCCGCAAACAGCGTCCGCTCAAACGTTTCCTGACGCGGGCGGGTGCGAAGCCGGGTTATGGTTTGGGCAAATTCATTCATGATAATTTTTCAGCCAGCTGGGCCGCCATAGCGGCTAAATGCTGGCGGATTTTGGGCTGTTTCTGCTCCAGCATGGGCAGCAGCTGGAGGCGGATCCAGTTGCGGGTATAGGCATCGTCCAAATTGGTTTGATCGGTCACGCAGGGCAAACCGTTCACTTCCAAATATTCTTCCACTTCCGCGCGCGTAATGCACAAAAGCGGGCGCACCACTTCTGTCTTGGCCGTAAGCGGCCGGCGCAGCGGTATGCCGCACAATCCTTCCGCGCGCGTACCGCGCAGCAAGTTAAGCAACACGGTTTCCGCCTGGTCGTCCAAATGATGTCCCAGCGCTATTTTGCAAGCGCCGGTTTTGCGCGCGGCGGCGGCAAAGGCCTCATAGCGGGCCTTGCGCGCGGCATGCTCTATGCTTAAATCCAGTTTTTTGGCCAAAGAGCGGACAGCTTTTTTATAGCAAAGAAACGGGATATCCAGTTTTTGGCATAGCCCCCGGCAGAAGCGGGCGTCGGCATCGGCCGCGGCGCCGCGCAAGCCATGATGCACATGCACGGCTATTACTTCAAAATGTTTTTTCCCGGCTAAAAAATGCAAAAAATGCAGCAAACACACGGAATCCGGCCCGCCGGAAAACCCCACCAGCACTGTTTCCTCCCGTTTAAAAAGCGGCTGCGCAAATGCCAGCATATTTTTCCAGGTACGGGCGCCAAAAGTTCTTTTTTTCATATAAAAAAGTATAATAAAATAAATACGGGTGATACAAAATGAAAAAAAGAATTTTAATCGTGGAAGATGAAATTACCATTCTGCAGCTGCTGACCATGGTGCTGACGAAAGAGGGGTATGAAGTGCATTCCTGTCAGACTGGGCGCGATGCTGTAACACGCATGAAAGAAATCCGCCCGCACTTGGTGCTTTTAGACGTTATGCTTCCCGGGCTGGATGGGAGGGCAGTGGCGTCTATTATGGAACAGGACGACGAATTGAACGGCATTCCCATTATTGTTACTTCCGCGCTGGTGGAATCGGAGCACATGTTCCAGCCCTTTCCGCAGGTAAAGGCCTTCTGCGCCAAACCGTTTGTGCTTAAAGATGTGGTCATTAAAGTCAAACAATGTTTGGGCGACGCTTAATCATCTCTTTTATCACAAAAACCCCGCTTGTACGCGGGGTTTTTTCATAAGCAAAGGGACTTGCTATTGCTGGCTGAAAGTATATTTCTTCCAAAAAATGTCCAACGTCTCCTGCAGCACCCATTCGGGGTCTATTTCCCGGCCCAGCAGTTTTTTCACGCTGGCCGCCGCAGAAGCGGGCGGAAGTCTGTTATTAACATGCACGCCCACACCCAAAAGCAAACAAATACGGCCGTCTAAAGACACCACGCTCTGACACAGCACGCCCGCTATTTTCTGCCAGTTTTTGGTCTTGGCGTTCCATACTTTTACATCGCCGGCAGACGTTGTTTTTGTCTTAAAACCAAACAATTCTTTTAGGGCCTGCGCCACGGCCCAAGCGGCCGCTGCGGAAGCGCTTTGTTCCGCCTGTTCCGTTTTGGCAGGGTACAACACCAACGTAAAATAAACGCCGCCGCGGGCAGCGGGCCAGGGCTTGCCCTCCCGGTCGCGGCCTTGGGTTTGCTCATAGGCCAGTACCAGCGTATTGGGCTCACAGCCCTGCAAAGCAAGCTCTTGGGCCAACTCCTGCGTGCTTTCCAGCACGTCTACACTGACCATGCGGCTCACGCACGGTAAAGAAAGGGTAATTTCTTGCATAAATATATTGTAACAATTAAGCTGCTTCCGGGCAAAACACCCTGCAAGACAAACAGTATTTTGCCAAGCCGCCGCCCAGCTCGCCGGGAAAATAGTTCCCTTAAAATCCGTCCGTTACAAAAACACTTTAAACAAAAGGGCACCGGCCTTTATCCTATCCGGCGGTGCCGCTTTCGGCCCATAGGGTTCACCTGTTCCGGGCCTTCACAAGACGGCCCGCAGGCCGTGCAGAGTCATTTATCTTTTCGGAAAATATACGCACAAACAGCAACGAGTACCCGGCCCTATCTCTTCAAAGCAAACGCGGTTTATTTAAGCTTCATTTGTTTGATTTCAAACAAACGGTCACGCAAGTCCGCCGCCAGCTCAAAGTCTAGATTATCGGCGGCTTCACGCATTTGCCGCTCCAGCTCCTGGGCAATTTTATGAATATTTTTCGCCGTAGGCACCGGCAACGCGGAATGCAAAATGCCCAGTCCCTCATGTTTGGTGCTGTCTTCAAACTCTTTCAGTTCCACTTCGGCTTTTTCAATGGTACGCGGGGTAATGTGATGCTCTTTGTTGTACGCTTCCTGGATAGCGCGGCGGCGGTTCATTTCCCCCAGAGCGTATTTCATACTTTCCGTTTCCCGGTCGGCATAAAGCACCACCTCGCCGCCCACGTTGCGCGCGGCGCGGCCGGAAATTTGAATCAGCGTAGTAGCGTTGCGCAGGAATCCTTCGTTGTCGGCTCCCAAAATAGCCACCAGCCCCACCTGCGGAATGTCTATCCCTTCGCGCAGCAGGTTAATGCCCACCAGCACATCAAAGACACCCTGGCGGAACTGTTTTAAAATTTCCACCCGCTCCAGCGCGTCAATATCAGAATGCAAGTAGCGGGTTTTGACGCCTTTTTCTATCAAAAACGCGCTTAAATCTTCCGCCGTTTTTTTGGTCATAGACAGCACCAGCGTGCGTTGTTTTTTGCCAATATGCTCTTTAATTTTATCCAGCAAATGGTCTATCTGCCCCGCACTGGGGTGCACGGTTACTTTAGGGTCTACCAGCCCCGTAGGGCGTATGACCTGCTCCACCACCTCTCCGCCGCTGGCCTGCAGTTCATAGGGCCCCGGCGTGGCGGAAACGAAAATGGTGGAGGGGAGCAAACTTTCAAACTCGTCAAATTTCAGCGGGCGGTTATCCAATGCCGAGGGCAGACGGAAGCCAAAATCCACCAGCATTTGCTTGCGGGAGCGGTCCCCATTAAACATGCCGCGCACCTGCGGCAGGGCCACGTGGCTTTCGTCCACCACCATTAAAAACTGGTCATACTTGCGGAAATAATCTATCAGGCAGTTAGGCCGCTGGCCCGGAGAGCGCCCGTCCATATAACGGGAATAGTTTTCTATACCCGGGCAAAAGCCCGCCTGCTGCAGCATTTCCAAATCATATTCGGTGCGCTGTTTTAAGCGGTAGGATTCCAGCTCTTTGCCCTGCGCCTGCAGCTCAGCATGTCGTTTGGCTAAATCCAGGCGGATTTGGTCCAGCGCGCGTTCGCGGTCTTCGTCTTTGACCACAAAGTGTTTGGCAGGATAGACCCACGCCTCATTCAGCTCCGCCACCACATTGCCGGTAATGGGGTGTATCTCATACACGCCGGCAATCGTTTTGCCTTTGATTTCCACGCGCACCGCATTTTGTCCATACGGCGGGAAAATATCCACATACGGCCCGCGCATACGAAACATGCCCGCCACAAATTCCATTTCATTACGCGCATATTGGATTTTAATGAGCAGCCCGCCCAGCTGCGCGCGCGTCATCTCCAATCCTTTTTTGAGATACACACACAGTTCGCTGTAGCTGTCCGGCGAGCCGATATTGTAAATGCACGATACTGACGCCACCACAATGGTATCGCGCCGCGTCAGCAAAGAGGTGGTGGCTTTCAGGCGCAGTTTGTCTATATGGTCATTGACGGCAGAGTCTTTTTCAATATAGGTGTCCGTCTGCGGGATATAGGCTTCGGGCTGGTAATAGTCGTAATAGGAAATAAAATACTCCACCGCATTGTGTGGAAAAAAGTGTTTAAACTCCGCATACAATTGCGCCGCCAATACTTTGTTGGGTGATAAAATAAGCGTGGGCAAATTTAAATCCGCAATCACATTGGCGATAGTGAAGGTCTTGCCCGAACCCGTCACCCCCAGCAGGGTTTGGCGTTTTTGCCCTTCGCGCACACCGCGCTCCAGCGCGGCGATGGCTTTGGGCTGATCGCCGGAGGGTTTAAAAGAAGATACCAGTTCAAAATGGTCCATATGTGTATATTGTATATCAAAAAAGGGGCGCTTTCGGCGCCCCTTTTCCTAAGATAAAAATTGTTTATACCGCCCCGTGAATAAAGTTTGCGTTAAGCACGCCGGGCAGCAGCTGGGCCACGCCGTCTATCATAAACTGCATGGCAATAGCGCACAAAATCATACCCATAAAACGAATGACAATCTGCGTGCCGTTGGTGCCCAGCAAATTAAAAATACTGCGTGATACCACCAAACACACCCCCACCACAGCCGTAGCCGCCAACAGCACCAAAATCATCATGACAAACATCGGAAATGTTTTCACTTTTTCAGCGTACAGCACCACTGTCGTAATAGAGCCCGGCCCCATAAAAAGCGGCATAGCCACCGGCACCAAAATATGACTTAAGCGGTTGCGCGCTTGGGTAAACGTGCCGCCCTGGGCAGAGGCCGTTTCAATACCAGCCGGGTCAAATTTGCTTTTTCCCTGCAACATGCGGAGCCCCACAATTAAAATAATGACAGACCCCGCCAACCGAAACGCCGGCAAAGTAATACCAAACAAGCTCAAAATATGTGTACCAAAGATAAAGAAAACCGTCAGCATGATAAAAATAGACAGCGCCATCAGCACCGCCACCGCACGCTGCACCTTGGGCTCGTCATTTTCCACATGTTCCAAAAAAATAGGCACGTTGCCGATAGGGTTTAAAATGGCTACGATACCGATAAATGCGTTGAACAGCAAACTCCATTCCATGGCTTTGAACTCCGAAATAAAATTTACACTTTTATTTAGTATAGCAAATAAGCATAGGCGCCGAAACGGCCCCTTTTTGCCTTGCTCCTCCGACCGCCCAAACAAGAGGCGGGCTGTAGGCCAGGAGCTCTTTGCAAGGCAGAAAACAGCTCTTTCCCTCTTGGCAAAACTGCCCAATCCCGTTTCAAATAAAGAAAACAGCTGCAAAATCAGCCGCACGGGTTTGGCCCCGGAAGGGGCGGATTACAAAGCGTTTGAAGCCAAAGCCAAAAAATTGTTATAATAAATTATCTTCAGATTTCGGGCAGTTGGCGCAGCGGTAGCGCGTCCGCCTCACACGCGGAAGGTCACAGGTTCAAATCCTGTACTGCCCACCATTTAGACCCCGCCTTGGTGCGGGGTTTTTTGTGGCAAAAAAACAAATTCCCCGGCACACCCTTCTCTCCCCAATATACCTACAGCCCCCGCAGTATAAGCGGGCTCCATACCGCCGCAGGGTTTCTTCACTGTGTATGCGTATGGGTATGGTGTAAATCCGGGCGGTGTTCATGGCTGTGTGTCATGGGCTCATGTACATGATAGTGGCTGTGTTCTGCCGCTACAGGATAGGGATGTGTATGCAAGTGGTGCCCGTCTTGGTGATTATGGCGGTGGCAATGAGCCAGACGTTCATGCGTATGCGAATGATTGTGCTTTTCATTCACCGCCAAATACACGCCAAGCGCCATAAACAAGGCCGCAGCGCCAAACGAAAAACTGACTTCCTGTCCCACCAGCACAAAAGACAGCACAACGCCCACAAAAGGAGCCAGTGCATAATAGGCGCTGGTACGCGCCGCGCCCAACTCCCGCTGGGCCAAAATATAGAAATAGACGCTGCCCCCATACGCCACAGCCCCCAACACCAGCGCCGACAAAATGGCTGCATGCCAGCCAATCCCGCCCCAAACGGCCGCCAACAGCAAAGCCCCGCACCCAGAGCCCAGCCCTTTGACCAATACAATTTGTAAAGGATTTTTCAGTGCCAGCATACGGGTACAATTGTTCTCCAGCCCCCAGCATACACAGGCCAATAGGGCCAGCAAGGCACCGGAAGAAAAGGACAAAGAGCGCCAATCATTCACCGAAAGCAGTACGCTGCCCAGCGTAATCAGCCCCAGCGCCAGCCATATCCGCCGCCCCACCGCTTCGCCAAATGCCCACCGGGCAATCAGAGCGGTGGCCACTATTTCAAAATTGTTTAACAAAGACACGGTAGCCGGCGTACTTAACGAAAGCCCCCACATCAGCAGCACCGGGGCGGCTATGTCCAGCAAAATCATACCGGCCACATACCACCCGTCCTCCCGGCCCAGGGGCGCTTCTTCTTTTTCCGCCGCTCCAGCAGAAAAAAGCCGCAGCAGCAACATGCCCCCCGCAGCTCCCAAATACAACAGCGCGGCCAAAAAAGTCGGGTGAATAACCCGCAGCAACAAGGTAGAAAAAGGCACGCTGATACCATAACACACAGCCGCCAAAACAGCACACAGTATGGCCTGGTTTGGTTTTTTCATTTGGATGGTTCCGCCGGATCTTTATCAACTGACATCGCAAATATACTCCAAAAGCGTATTTTAGAATAGGGCAAAAGCCGCAACACCCTATAGAAAGAGATTAGGATTGGGAAGCAAGTTTGTCTGCCGCGGCAGACACTGCGTGCAGTAAAAGCCGGGCGTTTTTTTCAAAAGCACGGCCGGAAAGCCCGATGGGGTCGGGTACGTCTTCTTCTTCGCCAAAAGCAAAATCCCGCAGCAGCCACATTTTATCGCTGTATTGGGCATAGCGGTCGGAGAGAAGCTCCAAGTGGCGCTTCTCCATAAGCAAAATCAAATCCGCTTGCTCCAAATCTTCTTTTGCCAGCGTATGCGGCGTATGCGGAGCAATAGAAAGACCTTGCTCCTGCAGAAAACGCCAAATTTTTTCCGGCACAGGAAAAGAGGGATCTGCATACAGCCCGCGGGAAAAAACCTCCGCCTGCGGCAATTGTTTCTCAAGCCAGCGCTGTGCCATAAAACTGCGGCACACATTGGCATGACAAATAAACAATATTTTCATCGTTACCACTATATCAAATTTTATACAATAAGCTCTATGGATCTATTCTTAAAAATCATATTAACTACTCTGCTCTTTTTTACTACATTTGCTTTTGCCGGCACCGAACCGTGGGCCTTCAGTATTATGCAAGGAGGCATTGTAGCAGGAATGCTGCTGCTGTTATTTTCCCGGAAATATTTGATACTGACCCCCCCGCTGAAACCTGTTTTGTTTACTCTTGGATTTTTAATCCTGCTGGGCCTGCTGCAATGTATTTTCCCCCAAACTTTATTAGACAAGCCCGCTTGGCACCCGGTAACGCTGATGCAGCTTTATACGCTGGATCATGTGTCTTTGTTTGTGACGTATGCGGCTCTGGTGTTTTGGGTACCCCAGCTGCTGCAGTCTTCGCGTTCGCTGCGGCTTTTTGCTATGCTGATTGCCCTGTGTGGGCTGGCAGTAGCGCTGTGTGCTTTATGTTTCCCCAATGGGGAATATATCCACCTGCTTGCTGGCAGACGCGGGGGAGTAGGGCCCTTTTTTAACCGCAACCACGCCGGGGCGTTTATGGGTATGAGCGCCCTTGTAACCTTGGGATATGTATGTGTGTCTTTTTTGGATTATGCCCACTTTGCCGCACACAACCGCAAAAATCAATTCTATTTACGGCAAGGTTTCTTTATACTGGTGTTTATCGGATTATGTATAGGGGTGGTATACTCCCGTTCCCGCGGAGGCATGCTGGCTTTAGCCAGCGGACTTTTTTGCTACAGTTTCCTATGCACCGCATTCGTTCCACATTCGGTCAAAACCCGTATTAAAGGGGTAACCCTGGTGGCGCTCATACTATTATTGTTTTCCGGTTGGGTAATAACGCATGTGGAACAAATTAATGCATTCGCCCATCGGTTAGGGGGCACTTCCGAAGAAACACGCCAAATGCTCTACCGCGCCGCACTGGATATGCTGCACCAGCGGCCGATATGGGGCATTGGCATAGGGGCGTTGCCCGTTGCGGTTAGCCCCTATATGGAATGGCAATTAAGCCAATATGTAGAACGGCTACACAGCGATTGGCTGGAAATAATACTGGGCACTGGATATATCGGTTTTGTGCCGATACTGGCAGGAGTGGCATGGTTTACCTGGCTGGCTTTTAAACGCATCAGCCATTTGGAAAGCCGGAAAAAATATTTGTTTGCCTCTTTGCTCTCTGCCCTATTGGTCATGGCGATTGGCAGTATAGTGGATTTTGATTTCTTTATCCCGGCGGTGGCGTTACTGTTCTTCTTACTGTTAGGCATGGCCTGCAGCCCTTCTTACCACAAAGGGCATGTCCATAGTATGGTTTCTTCTTGGCCACTGCGTTTTGTGGTATTGCTGGTCTGCTTGGCGGCTTGCTGGCTGCCCGGTCAAAAAACAGCCGCCTGGCGCTTGCACCAATTTGGACGCGGATTTAAGGCAGAAAGCCAGCTGGTTGCTTATGAGCAGGCCTTACAGCATTACCCTTCCCCGCGCTACGCGCTGTATTTGGGCACGGCCTACCTGAACCAAAGTTTTTACGCGGCTGACAAAGAGCAAAGAAAGGCCCTGCGCGCCCAAGCGCATAAGGTAGCTCAGCAATACTTACAAAAATATCCAAAGGAGAAAGAACTCTCCCGGCTGTATATGCGCTCTTTCCCCTTGGAATAACTACTCAAATCAGACTATATTTGATAAAATATAGGTAATTATGAAAAAAGCCCTTTCTGCACTATTAGCCGCAAGCGGCCTGTTGGCTGCCTGCGCAGAAGCGCCCGTATATGTGGAGGCGCCGCAAACTTCCTCCGTGCCCCAGGAAATTGCCCAGGGCATTGAGCAAATCCGTCAATCTACCGCTTATATCCTTCAGCCCGGAGATTTATTGGAAATTAAAGTATTTATGGAAGATGAAATGGACCGCACCCAACGCATCAGCGGAAGCGGCTATATTACCTTCCCGTTGGTGGGGCATATCCATATTGCGGGTTACACCGTAGCCGAAGCAGAAACTCGCCTCTCTGACGCCTTAAAAATGTATTTAAAAAATCCGCAGGTTTCCATGCTGATAAAAGAATATGGGAACAAAACGGTCTATGTTTTGGGCCAGGTACAAAAACCGGCTGCCATTGAAATCCCGCCTGAGAAACCGCTGACCGTACTGGAAGCTATTACCTCCGTGGGCGGATTTACCGATATTGCCGCCACCAGTAAAGTGCGCGTATTACGCATGGAAAACGGCCGTCAAAAAGCTATAGATGTAGACGTCACTCAAATCACCAAACAAGGCAACAAAATGATGGATATTACATTGCTGCCGGGAGATGTTATCTTTGTGCCGCAGAGCATGTTCTAGAGGACTTTTATGGATACAATCAATAACAGCGAAGAGCTAGATTTTAGCTATTACATTAATATCATTTTCAAGCGTTTTTGGCTGATAGTGGCCTTTGTAGCACTGGGGCTCGTGGCAGCCATACTGATTAACATATTTATGCGCCCCGCCTATAAAGCTACAGTGCTGATGATGATTAACCAGGAAGATGCCGGTAAAATTGACGCCACGCCGTATGGCTCTTTCACCAGTGAAGAAGATTATTACCGCACCCAGTATCAGCTTTTGGAAAGCCGCTCCCTGCTGGAAAAAGTATACCGGGGAATGGATTTGGGACGTTACGAACAGTTTGCCAATCCCAGTGGGCTTAATAAATTTAAAAAGGCCATAGATATAGCTCCTATTACCCGCAGCCG
Source organism: uncultured bacterium (assembly GCA_949291365.1). Lineage (GTDB taxonomy): Bacteria > Elusimicrobiota > Elusimicrobia > Elusimicrobiales > Elusimicrobiaceae > Avelusimicrobium. Next base: position 105,353 of record CASEVJ010000008.1, on the reverse strand, counting down.
CCTGGTCAATGTATCGGTTACCACATACGACCCTAAATTGTCGGCTGAAATTGCTAATACGCTGGCTAAAACCTTTGTGGCAGACAATGTAAGCAACCGTATTTTTATGGGGCAGGACGTCATTGCCGCACTGGAAAATACCGAACGCAGCCCCGAAGAGCAAGAATTGCTTAATTCCATGCCTCAAGTGGTCAACAGCGACTTTATTAAAACGCTCAAGCAACAGGCCGCCCAGCTATCGGCCGAGCGGGCCAAATTGGCAGCAAAATATACAGACCAACACCCTGATTTAAAGTCTGTTCAAAACCAGTTAAATGCCGTCAATAATCAGATTAATACGGAAACCCGCCGCTTGGTGCAAAGTATTAAAATTGAACTTTCCGGGCAGTTCTCCGGCAACAATATCCGCATTATTGACCCTGCGGCAACCCCTGAAAAGCCGGTGCGTCCGCGCAAATTGCTGAACCTGGCTATCGGCTTGGTGGCGGGCGGCATATTGGGGTTGCTGGTGGTATTTATATTGGAGTTTTTAGACCAGAGTGTAAAGTCTTCTGAAGATTTAGAAGAAAAATTGAAACTGCCTTTCTTGGGGTTTGTCCCCTATGAAAAAAGCAAAAAGAAAGAAAGCGAATACGCCACCATGCTCAAAGAGGGCAACTTCTTGCTGGCGGAAAACGTGCGCAATGTGCGCACGATGCTGGATTTCGCTCTCTCCGACGATCACAATGCTCCCATCCTAATTTCCAGCTCTTTGCAGGGAGAAGGCAAAAGCCACCTCTCTTCCAACTTGCTGGTGGCCATGGCGCAAGCTGGCAAAAAAGTGCTGCTGGTGGACGGGGATTTGCGCCGCGCCCGCGTGCACCGCGTATTTAAACTTTCCACGGAAAAGGGCCTGAGCAATATTTGGGACGCAGATCCCAAAAAAGCAGATTATGCCTATAATGTTCAGACCGTAAAAGACGTGCCTAATTTGTATGTCATGACGTCCGGGCAACGCCCGCCCAACCCGGCTGAACTCTTAAACACGCCCAAACTGGCAGACTTTATTGAATGGGCCAAAAAGAACTATGACCAAGTGGTCATTGACTGCCCGGCCATTTTGCCCGTATCTGATACACTGCTTTGGGGTAAATATATTCCGCGTGCAGTGTTTGTCATTAAATACGGTCAGACCAACGCCAAGCTGGCCCAGGTGGCGCTGGATAAACTGCAGAAAGCCGGGATTAAAGTATTGGGAGCGGTCATCGGGCATTATCGCCCCGAAGGACTCTCTTACGGCAAATACGGCTACTACAAAAGCTATAGCTATTACAGCGAAGATAAGAAATAAAAAAACCCCACCGAGAACGGTGGGGTTTTTTATTTCTCCTGCAAACCGGGCTTTTCTCTCCATAAACGCTGTTTGACCTTTTGCCACCCAATACGTCTCATCAGCCGAGTAAGCGGTTCCTTGCGGTAATGTGCAAAGAATGCGGAACGATAAGGATTTTTTTCTACCGACCGGGAAAACAAGGGATTATACGCCAGCGCCTGTTCTGCCGCAACCGGCTGCCAAGACAGTTGGGATTGAAGCTTTTCAAAAATCTTCCGTCCTTTAAGTGTATTCACAAATAAGACGCTAACTCCCTTTTTATCATACATATTCGGCGCAATTTGTAATACGCCCCATAAATCCCCCAGCGTAAAATCGGACGACCTGTGTTGCCCTTTGAAACGGCACTGATAACAAGAAGGCCGCTCATATAAGTTGGAAACGCCATAAGGCAACTTAAAGATTTTGCGGAAAAGAAACGCCCGGCGGGCCAGAAAAACCTTCCGCAAAGGGAGCAAGCATTTAGGCAGCGAAGGTATTTTTCTGTTTTGATATACGACCGATAAATAAGAGGCGTCCCACGCGATGCTCTTATCTCTAAAATCAATAGCGCTAATACCTGGGTGTGGAAATCGCTCTTGCAAAAATTTCCGCCATACCCCGGGAGAGGGAACCCCGTGGCAGATAATATCCGCCGTGAGCAAATGCTCATAGTCCCGGTTTAAATAATTTTTAAGCCCCGCAATCTGACAGGGCGTCCCGGTAAAAAGCACCCAGCGATTTTGATCTAAAAATTCTTGGGCTTGTTTAAAGCTTTGCCCAATATCACTTTGTACATATTTAGAACGGCGCAGTTTATCCAAGTCTTCCGCCCGTTCCACATATTGGTGGCAGACATTCCAGGATTGCTCAAAAGCCGCCCCAAAAACAACGCCGCCTTCTTGCAACACAAACTGGGCCAAAGCGCTGAACATGCCGCCGGAAGAACTTTTTAATTTTATGGCATCTGATTTATGTTTAGCCGCATATACGGCGGGGGTGTCTGACAATATCGGGGCGTGTGTTACTGGGCACACTTTCTCACACAAACCGCACTGAATGCATCTGGCGGCGTCCACAGAGGGATAAAGAAATCCTTCCTCATCTTCCCTCATAGCAATACAATTTTTAGGGCAGACCGATACACAGGCCGCGCAACCGCAACAATTAGATTTGACTTTAATTTCTAACATGAGCCGTCCTTACCAGAAATTTTTTCAATCTCCCCCCGATATGGCACATATTTTGGAAATCTGCCACCAAGTTGGCCGCCAGCACCAATATAGAAGCCGCCAGCGTATAAACAACACCATAAATTACCCACTGCCCAAAGGTATCAATTTTAATAGGTATCCAAAGGAAATACACGATGCTCCCTGCAAAACATATCACGGCAGGCCATATGTGCCTTAAGGTGCGCTTGTAGGATAACTTAGTTATATGTTTAGGAACAAAAAACAATAAATCAATATCCCGGTACAAATTGGACAAAACCAATCCGCCCACGATGCCATACAACCCCCACAAATAGCCCCCTATCGCCCCGCATATAACAATAATCAGCCCTTGAACCGTGCTTTGCCAGCGTGTTTGGCGATACATACCCGCCGATATAACAAGCATTCCTTGCGGTGTTTTTAAATTATTTAAAAATCCATTTAATACAAACAAAAAGCCCAACCCGGGCAAAATGTAATTCACATCATGTATGCCTTTTGTATACAGAGCCACAAACGATAACAATAAAACCAACGCCACCATATGCACCACGGTAATGAGCATATAATAGGCCTGTTCAAATTCCTGATTGGATTTTTGCAGTATCTTTCTTTCTCCTTTAGCAATTACATCGCCAAAACTGGCGGCCAAGCCAGAAACAAAAATAGATAATACGTTGGTAATGCCGCTCATAACCATATTATAAATGGCAAACACACTGACTTCTTTTAAAGACGTAAAAACAGTAGCCCATATAACCGGAATGGCCGATTGAGCGCTGCCCAAAAGCTGTAAATACAATACATTCCAGCGGTCTTTAATGGAACTTTTATCCGGCTCTACCTGGTAATCCACATAAACAAAACGGCTTTTTGTATATTGCTGCAGCAAGAAACTGCGGACAAAAATGGGCAGCACCAAACAGCACTGCAGCCACACAATTTGCACTTGATATCTTGCCAAAAGCCACACAATCACAGCCGTCAAAATCCAAAAAACAATTTGCGCTGCAGATATAACATAACTGCGCTGACTGGCTGTCAGCAATACCCGGTATTTAGAAAGACTAAAAAAGTCCATAGTCCCCTTTCCGCCAATAGCAAAAACAATCAACGCCACCTGCCAAGCAGGCAATTCTACCGTTTTGGCAAAGAAAGGATAGGCCACCGCCAGCACAAATACCAACGCCAAGAAGATATATCCGGATTGCAAATAAAAATGCCGCGCCGCGGATAAAATGGCATTAATGCGCGGGATATCATTATCTGCTAAAGGTTTATATAAAGCATAAACACTTGCCCCAGAAATGCCGGCCTCCACCAATAAAAAATAAGAAATAAATTGCGTAATAGAAACTACTAATCCGTTTATTTCAGAGCCATATACACTGAGCAAAATGCGGGGAATAAAAAACGTGACCAGCATGGCAACTATTTGTTGCAGGGCCATCATAAACGAATTATGGATAAAGTATTCAGTGCGGCTTTTCATATTTACAAAAGTTGACGCAAAAACGCCAGAGATTTTTCCCTTTCTTTCTCCAACGCAGCATTCACCCTGGCCCAATCTATCGGGGTATCCTTCTCTTTAAAATTAACCAAAAGACGGCTCCTTAAATCCGTTATATCTAATAAATTCTCCAAACGGGCATTGGCAGGCCACTGCGGGGGAAGCCAATCAACAATAAATTCCTTATTCAAATTAATGGAAAACGCCAAGCCATGGAAGGAGTTGGTGACCACATATTTGGCTTTTCGGAAATATTCAACAAATTCTTCCGGGCGGCACAAAAAGCTTTCCACTCCCGGCCACGGACGGCCAGATATATAAATTAAAGGCAGATTTTTAGAAGCGGCAAAAGCTTGAGCAAAAGAAACGATAGCTTGATTCTTGCTGGCCAAATACATCAGCACATAGTTTTCCCGCGTAACGGGACGTGCAAAAGCTTCCCATTGCTGTCTAGTCAACAATAATGTAGGATCTAACACCACGGGAGGTTCTGTCCCCGTCAGGTCTTTCACGATGGCAGCACCCGAGCGTTCCCGCACGGAAATGCGCGGTATACGCTGGAGTAAAGATTGATAAAAATCACGGTCTTGCGGCTCAATATGGTCAAAACCAAAGCTGGCTGCATAAGAAGATTTTTTTTGCGGGTCTTGTACAAAATCTAAGAAGAAAGAAGCGTCTCTGTGCGTAATAGAAACGTTCCATATTTGGTCGCTGCCGGCCACAAACAGATCATACTGGTTATTAAGCGCAGGCAAATCCTTACGCAGCAGCGGTGGGGTATCGGTTAAATATTTAGCAATAAAATCATTAAAATACCGATTAGAGACAGGCCACCGGAGGCAGATTTTGGCAACCCGCTTTACCAAGCGGAGCACTTTCTGCTTAAATGTAATGGCTGCAAAAAAAGAAGCCCTATAATCTATACAGTCTGCTTGGGCACCCAAATCTGATAAAACCTTTTTTAAAGCATAGGCCTGCAATACGGCCCCAAAATTTTTGACTTGGCTAAAAGTAAGAATTCCTATTTTTTTCTTCATAATATTCTTCTTATATAATCATACAAACAGAGCATTATCCCCAAAGGGTAAAAAAGAAACGTCCATTTAGGGGCCTGTTTATAAGCGGCTTTGTAAAAACACAAATATCTCCAATATAAAATGGCAAAACGTATTTTAGAACGTTTGTTAAAGGAACAGCTGGCAAAAATCGCTTTATATAAGCAAATGGTTCCTTGTGGGTTAGCACGATATTTCTGGCGTATGGATTTTGTTAAACCGTCTGGCTGATATTCACAAAAATAAAGCACTTCCGGCACATAGCGCAAAATATATTTTTCCGCTATTTGGTTCCACATCACCGCTTCATTAACAAAGTTTTCTCCTTCAAATTCCGGGAAAGGAAACTGCCTTAAAATATCTGTTTTAAATACTTCCGCCATATCGCCCTTAATATGATATTTTTGGCGAATTTCAATCATAGAGCAATCTATCACGGAGGTAATGGTGGCACTGTTACAAAAAGGGCGTCCCTCTTTATTAGCCCGAAAGCCGCAAATACCCGCAAAACGCCCATCTGAGGGCAAGGATTGAATATGCTGAACAATTTTTCGGATGGCATCGGCAGGGAGCCAGTCATCGCTATCTACAATAAAAAACCACTCTCCACGGGCCTGGGCAAGGCCCTTGTTAATGGCGCGGTGTTTCCCGCCGTTTGGCTGTTTACTATATATGATTGGGAAACCATTGGTCTGTTGCTGCCAGCGTTTTACCAGCTCCTCTGTATGATCTGGACTTCCGTCATCTACGATCAGCCACTCAAAACTTTTGTCTTGCTGTTGCTGCAAACTTTTATAAAGTTGAGGCAATATATACGCACGATTATAAGTAGGGGTGAAAATAGTAATCATACCTGCTCCCGGCAACTATATTAGGAAATAAAACTGATAGCTCCAAAACATGGCATTGCCAAAATTAGCCGTACGATATAAAATGGCGCCAATAGCCAGCAAGCCCGTCAAAACATAAATTCCTAAAAGCAACAATGTACGCTGCTTCGGCAAAAAAGACGCCGTAATTTTCTTGATACAGAATGGCAACAGCACCAATAAACTAATATCAAAATACGCAAATATACGAAATAAAATCTCTATATCTCGCGTCCACACTAAAAATATGACCCCGCAAAAATACATAAATAACCAAATGCGCATGGAGTGTTCTTGTACGATTTTTTTAAAAAAAGCCAAAAAGATAGGCAAAACCAGCAGGATTTTTGCATATTCAATAATATTTAACGTATAAAATTCCGAATTATGCTCCAAATATCCCAGCAAACGCCCGGTTACGAAAGAAAGCCCTGGCACTTGCCCCATCAAAGAAACCGCCTGTTGGGGAGAGAGGAAAAACGTCACCAAGACAAAAAGAACAAAAAAAGCAATCCACCATTTAGTGCCCCGGGTATGTTTAAGCCCTTCATACACCAACAGAAAAGGCATCAGCGCAAATAAGGATTGATGGAAAGCCATGCCTAATACTAAACACAACAACGAATACAAACGGTTTCTGTCCCACCAATACACCACCCACAAAGCCATGGACATACAAAACATCTGCCGGTTAAGCACCATATTATAAAAGAAAAAATAACACCCCAAATAAATTAATAATGAAAATTTAGGATATAAGCTATGCTTTTCTAGAAACAAAACCATCAAAGCTATGGAAAGCAAACTATAGAAAAATAAAAATCCATTAAAAGAAAACCCCGCCGCAGAAAAGAGATTGTTAATAATTGCATATCCCATTTCCGAAGAAAAATAATTAATGCCCAAGCCATAATAGATATCCTGATAAATAAAGAAATCGCGCCCGCCCATCGTGCGCCAGCCGGCCAACATGGATAAGAGCAAAATACAAGCCAACGCCCCCGCTTTACGCCATTTTGGGATAAAATCCGTCAAGCTTAATGCAGCGACAGCTGAATAAATAATTAAAAAGTAAATCATACAGACCGCATCCCCTCATAAAACTGCTGATACCTTTTGCTCATGGCATCGGAAGAAAATTTTTCCTTCACAAAACATTCTCCTTGCCGGGGGGCAAAAGATTCTTGATGTTGCAAAAAATAAGAAATTTGACCACGCAACCCCTCGCCGTCCCCATTTGGGAAAAACAAGGCCTGTCCCAAATCCTCCATCTCCCGGTAAACGTCTAATTTGGTCAAGATAACAGGCAGCCCGCAGGCCAACGCTTCATAAGCCGCTAAATGGAAGCCCTCAGAAACGGACGTGGAAATATAACAATCGCTCGCCTGCATATACTGGGCAATGTGTTCTGTATAGCCGGTAAAAAGAACATTTTTCAGAGCACCTGCCTCCTGGCGAGCTTTTTGCAACAGCGCGCCGCGTGCGCCACAAAAGACAAAAAAGAGATTTTTTTCTGTTAGGTTTTTTATCAGCCGTACCAATAACATCGGATTTTTCATCTTTATAAAAGACCCCGCCCAAATGAAAATGATTTTATCTTCCGGCAAACCCAACTCTTTGCGAAGCGTTTTTTTATCTGAAACCGGGTAAAACAAACGCATGTCCACCCCATTTTCTATATAATCAAAAGAAATCCCATACGCATTGTTATTCAGCGCCGCAGATAAAGTCCGGGAAACGCAAACTCTTTTAGAAAATCTCCGCAGTGCCCGCCATTGCAGCCAAGCCATTAAACTTCCAAAAACAGCTCCATATTTCAAGCGATAGTCCAGCCGAAAATCACAGTGAATAGTTGCTATTTTCGTATACTTTTTACCGGCCAGAGCCGTCAGACAAATATCCCTAAATCCTTGGGCATGAATAATGTCCGGGCACAGTTTTTTTACCATCGCCAGAAATTTAGGAACTCCTACAAGAAGCCCCCCTATTCTAGACAAAGCCAAAGAACAAACCTCCACCCGCAATTTTTCAAAATCTTTCTTTAAAGACACTTTCGGCTCTTTGGATAATGTTAATACCATAGGCACAAACTTTTTCCTGTCCAACCCCTGAACCAGGTTGTATACCACCAGAGACGGCCCTGACCGCTGCAATGTTGATATCGTATAGAGAATTTTCAGCATATTGTTCTTTCAGTTTTTTTATGGCACCAAAATCGTAATAAATTACGCACGCGGGAAGGAAGGTATTTTTTTACACACGCTGCTATTCGTTTCTGGAAAGGCAAAGAAGCCGCGTATGCCTGTTGCACACGGGCTATAGATTCCCCGTTCTTTAAACAAGACATCAAATGTTCCCTCTGCCAAGGAACCGCTTTTGGGCCAAATGCCTGCTGGCTTTTCCGGCACAGCTCATGGGCGGCAGCAAACGGGTAAATCCGCAGTCCCCCTTTTAAGGCCTCAAAAACTTCCTGTCCTTTAGCGGTAATGGCGCAAAAAGCACTTACGCCATCTTCCCGCAAATCAAACTGGCTTCCCCAAAAATCGCCCAGACGGATATCGGCACAAGCAAAACTTTGCCTGCTTGGGCAAGCATAACACTGCGGCCCCAAAAAACAATCACTGAAAAATAACGTATAAAAAGGATTCTTTCTTTGGGGCAAAATCTGTCCATTTATTTCCATAGTATACGCATGCCACCCATACTTTTTATGTCTAAACCGGATTTGCCGGACAGTTTGCGGAAGAGACTGCAGAAAAGCATTCCACAACAGATACGAAGGAATCCCATGGCAGAAAAAATCAACTAAAACCAAATCTTTTCGACGGCCAGTTATTTTTGCAGCCAAATGTAAGGCCGCTATTTGGCAAGGAGTACCAAAAACAACCATCTTTTCTTTCCGTTTCAAAATATCATCAAAAACGTGGGAAAAATCGCTTTGCAAATATTTAGATCCTTTAAATGCCCGGGCCTGTTCGTAGTTTTCAGCAATCATTGTTTTGGCCTGCTGGTGTTGGTAATCATAAACGGTGCCGGCCACTATATACCCATTTGCAAAAGCCCATTTGGTAATTTCCGCCGCGGCGCCGCCGCTGGCGGAAGTCTCTTGTTCCAAGCGATCTTGGCTGCTTACCGCATAAAGCGGAATATCTTCAAAATGAGGCGAAACTCCCAACTGCTCCGCAAATTTAGGGCACACTTGCAGGCATTTACCGCACTGTATGCATTTGGTTTTATCCAGCTGGGCGGTTATAAATCCGTCTTCATTCAGCGCTAAACGAACGGCCTTTTTCGGACATACCGCTTCACAGGCCCCGCACCCCACACAAAACTGTGGATTACTCACGCAATCAGCCATACAAAACCCCTTTCAGGTAAGACAGCGCCTTTTCCCTCATGCCTTGGATATTTTGGTTAATTGCCGCCCAATCCCACCGCTGTTCCAATATACGCGGTACATCCTGGACGCGCTGGGTGTGGGCCTGCTGGGCGCATAATGAATGCAATAAATAGCTCATTTTGTTTGTATTCATAGCCCGCACAAAGGCAGCAAAGGGCCGGTTTGTCAAAATAGAAAGCACGCTGCCATGGAACGTATCCGTTACCACACAATTTGCCTGTTTAAAAACCTGCAGCAATTCCAGCGGGTTTACATTGAGGTTGATGTCTGCCCACGCATGATAAAAACCGGGAGAAACGATTTTTAATTTATGCGCACGGGCATAAGAACGCACCGCTTCTATTTCTTCAGGAGAATTTAAATGATTGTCATAGGCATAAAGCAACAAATAACGCCCTTTTGGGCCGGCATATGAACTGTTTTGCAATTCCGCGGCAAAGCCATACAACAGCACCGGATCAAAATGAATTTCCGGCCGCTGGCCCAGCAACGCTTCTATAGTATCGGCGGAAGATTGATCCCGCACGCAAATATGCGCAAATTTCCGCAGCCCTCCTGTCATAATTTCCCGACAGTTTTTTTTCTCTATATCGGCCATATTGGTTTGGCCAAAACTGGCCGCATACGAAAAAATCTTTTTACAGGTTACCCCATGTCCATACATCATGCGGTTGAGCCCCACTTCCAAAGAAAACACCTCATCACTGCCCACCACGACATAATCCAGGGCCGCATTTTTCAGAGGGACAAAAACAAAATTCCGGGTATTAAACCGGCTTAACAGCCGTTTCTTCCTAAAATTAAACCAGGTCTTGCTTACGCCCTGTTCACGCAGATACCGCAGATAAAAAGGGATTGACTTGAGCGAGAGGGCATATTTATTTTTTAATTCCGTGGATAAAAAACCAAAATTCTTTTCATACGTTAGCACGCACGGAGCCAGCCCTAACTTTTGCAAACTATGGTACAGACCATACATCTGCAAAAGGGCCCCATGATTATGCACCTGGTAATGAGTTAAAATTCCAATTGTTTTTTCTCTCATCTTAATGCTTTTTTATAAAAAGTCCGCCGCCAAGAGTTAGGCATCAGCACCTGCACGCAAAAGCGTACAGCCACATTAAAGCAATAGGTTGCCAAACTGATTAATCCCAGCCGATACAGCTGGCCCGATAACGCTTTATTGCTCTTGAAATACTTCCAGCCGCCGCGCCGCCCATACATGGCAGCATTGACACGCGCCCGCAGCACAATATCGGGCAAATTGCCAAATACATATCCTTTGGCCGCACAGCGGGCCCATAAATAGTAATCTTCCATCAGGTGAAACGGCTGATAGCTGCCGGCCTGCAAAATAAAATTTTTTTTAAACATGACCGTCATGTGATTAAACGGACAGCGGGTTTTTAAGAATTGTTTGCATTCGGCATCACTGCAAGGTACGCGCCGCATAGCCACCGGGTGCAAGGTATCCCCGTCTATTTCTTCAATAGCCCCTCCCAAAACAGCCAATTCCGGCTCCTGGGCAAAACGGTTTAATTGTTTTTCAAAGCGGTCGGGCAAAGAGAGGTCATCGGCGTCCATGCGGGCCACCAGTTCATGGGAACACGCTTCCAGCCCTTTTTGCAAGGCCATTCCCAGCCCCATATTTTGCTCAAGCGACACCCGTTTTATCTGAGGATATTTCCCTGCATAGACCGCCAATGTATGGCTGATTGCTTCCGGCACGGGGCCGTCTTGCACAATCACCACTTCTGCAGGGCAAACCGTAGAGGAAAGCACACTATCCAACGCTTGACCCACCCAAACAGGGTTATCCTTGGCGTACACAGACATTAACACAGAAAACGGAGGACATGTATTGCTCATATAGCTAACCAGTTTAAATTATATCATTTTGAAAGACAGGAAAAAATACCTTTCCAATATAATTTAGTATAATTTATTTATATGTATACGGGCGTTTCTTTATCTGCGAAAAATACATGGCTGATTACCGGAGGAGCTGGTTTTATCGGCTCCCATTTGGCCAAAGAACTGGTTCGGCAAGGGCAATATGTGCGTATTCTGGATAATTTTTCTTCCGGACGCCCAGAAAACCTAGCTGGCCTAGAGGACAAAATCCAACTTGTGACAGGGGACATCCGAGACACAAGCACCGTACGCCATGCTATGGCCGGAGCGGATTATGTATTACACCATGCGGCATTAGTTTCCGTAGCCGAATCGGTGGAAAAACCGTTGGAAACCTTGGATATTAATGTGCAGGGCACGGCTAATGTACTGGAAGAAGCCCGCCGGGCTGGGGTAAAACGCGTTGTTTTTGCCTCTTCCAGTGCTGTATATGGAAATGGAGAAGCCCTGCCCTATAAAGAAGATTCCCCCACGGATTGCCAATCCCCCTATGCTTTGTCTAAACAAACCGGGGCCGAGTTGTGCCAGTTGTACTTTCGGCTTTATGGATTAGAAACCGTCAGTTTGCGCTACTTTAACGTATTTGGCCCGGGACAAAATCCAAACTCCGCCTACGCCGCGGTCATTGCAAAGTTTATGCAGCTGGCCCGGCAAGGAGGCCCCTTATACATAGACTGGGATGGCCAGCAAAGCCGGGATTTTGTATATGTAGAGGACGTGGTGCAAGCCAATTTAATAGCCGCTTTAAAAGCCCAGCCCGGAGAGATTTATAATGTTGCCAGCGGAAAAACCTATTCTTTGTTAGAGCTGGCAGACATCATTGAAAAAATAGCCGGCCGGCCGCTGGAGCGGGTATTCCGCCCCAAACGTGCCGGAGACGTCAAATTATCCTCTGCCGATATTTCCAAAATAACCACCCAGGGATACGTTCCTTCTGTCACGTTGGAAGAAGGTTTGCGGCAAATGTGGGCTCAAACGGAGGCCAAATGAAACGCCGGTTTTTTTTATTGCTAGATACTTTGGCGTTTTTTGCCATTTTGTTTGTTACGGTGGCCGTCCGCCGTTGGGAAATAAGCTGGCCGATTTACGTCAACAATTGCAAGGTGTTTCTGTTTGTTTTTATCTTTTGTACATTTGCCTTGTGGCTGTTTTCTTTCTACGACATCAAATCCCTGCGCAAACAGTTTATCAATTATAAATCGCTGGGATTAGCGTTTTTGCTTTCCACATTTCTGTCGGTTTGTTTCTTTTATTTCTTATCCGGGCGGCTGCCGCTGCTAACGCCAAAAGCAATTTTAATGGCGGTATTAGGGCTTTATTTTATTTATGTATACTGGGTGAGAAAATCCTATTTTAAGCTGGATTTCTCCAAAACTACATTACTTCTTTTTGGGCAAAGCCAAACGCTACAGCAAATTGCAGCGGAAGCGACCTCTTCCAAAGGGTTTGCCATACGGGCCCGGGAATACGCCCCACAGCCAGACAAAACCTATTCCCTGCGTAATCTGGATTTAGTGGTGGTAGGCAGCAAACTTTTTGCAGAAAACCCCAAGGCCTGGGACGTAATCTCCTCCAAATTTATAGCCAAAGGGGCTTGTGTGGATACGGATTTTAATGTGTTTGAACGTCTTTTCCGCCGGGTATCGCGCGAGAGCATTAATGACGGCATGTGGCTGTTGCGCGGTATAGGCAACCGCCGGGAAAGCGCCACCTATAACATGCTTAAACGCACGCTGGATTTAGGGCTGGCAATATGCATGTTACCCTTTTTGGCCCCGCTGGGAGCGGTGATTTGGCTGGCTATAAAATACATAGACGGCGAAAACCCTATTTTTACCCAAAAACGGGTGGGGTATATGGGCAAAATTATCACCATTTATAAATTCCGCACCATTAAGCAGCAAAACCAGGAATCTGACCAGGAACAAATCACCCGGGCCGGCGGCTGGCTGCGGCGTTTTAGATTAGACGAGATACCGCAAATTATGAATGTACTGAAAGGGGATTTGTCTTTTGTTGGGCCGCGCCCTTTATGGACAGGAGAATGGACGCTGCTGAACGAACAGATTCCCAATCATACTATACGCACTATTGTAAAACCGGGCATTACCGGGTGGGCACAGCTAAATTTTAAAGCACCGCCAAATTATAAAATTACCGCTCAAAATGACAACCCCTTCCATGATGCTGACTTTGATGCGGCTTTTACCCGTTTTTCTTATGATGTGTGGTATATTAAAAACCGTTCCATTTGGCTGGATTTGGAAATTATGGTCAAAACCGGGCTGCGCATGTTCATCAAGGATTCGCATGTCGCTTCGTAAATTATTGTTGCTTTCTTATGCTTTATGGGCAGGGGCCCCCTTGTGGGGTGCGCCATTTGCTCTATGTATGTATGGGGTTAATGACCCGGCTGATGTCAAAACCCTTAAAAAAGCCGGATTTACCTGCCTTCAAACCTACAAACAAGACCCCGCCCTTTTATCCCAACTGGCCCAAAAAGCGGATAAATATGGCCTAGATGTCGTTTTTTACCCGGACAAAGTTATCGGCTCCCCGTATGAAAAAGAGGCCCAAAACTGGCCTGTTTTGGCCTGGTATTTGGTGGACGAGCCCGATGTCTCCCGCTGGCCCCGCGCCCGCGTATTACAGGCATATAACGCTGCCAAAGCGGCGTTTCCACAGCATGAAATGGCTTTAGTCATTGGCCAAGGGCGCACCGCTGTTCCTTTTTATGATTTGCCGGATATTTTAATGGTGGACTGGTATCCCGTACCGCACCTGCCGCTGACCTCTTTTGGTGACCAGCTGGCTTTGGCACGCCGCGGCATGGCAGCACACGGTGCGGCGGAAAATCCACTTTGGGGTGTAGTGCAAAGTTTTGATTGGAAAGAATACAAACAACACCGTCCTGATGATGACCGCATAGGTCGCTTCCCTACAGAAGAAGAAATCCGTTTCATGTCTTATCACGGAATAGTTAACGGAGTAAATGGGCTATTCTATTTTATTTTTACTACCGAAGGGCGCCCGCTGCCACAGGCGCGGCCGGACTGGTGGAAACGCGTAAAATCCGTCAGCCGGGAATTGACCTCTTTCCGCCCAGTGTTGGAAAACGGTCAGCTGGTCAGCACGCCGGCAGAAATCAATTTACCCTTGCTGGCAAAAACCTGGCAATACAAAAAGAAATATTATACCGTTTTAGTCAATGCCTCCGACGCTGCACAACCCTTACCGCCAGCGTTCCAACAAAAAAAATACAAAGCCCTCTTCGGGCGCAAAAAAACGTCCAAACTTCCTCCTTACTACGTCTTGGTACTGCGCAGTAAATAATGGCTGCGGCCTATTGTTTTATCCCGCTTTTTAATACATCATTTTTCGGTTGGAAGATAGGGCGTTAAAAAGCGTCCCCATAAGCCGGGCCAAGTACCCTTGTTTTTCACTGCCCCTCAATGGACAGTTGGCAAATACAGAAGAGACATTCCCCCTGTTTGCCTCTTTAGGGGTGCCAAAATTTTATCTTTTCTTTGCCCAACAAGGCGGGGCAATCCCCGCCAAGGTTGGCCATTTTCGCCCAGATAAAATCTTTCTTCGGCTGGTTCTTGCTGTATTTTTCAGATGGTCTGGCCGGCACAGCTGGGTTTTCACCCACTGCGTCCGGGAATATCTATACAAAAGCCCCTTGGCTATATAGGCCTGGCAAAGGCCCTGGCCGGAAGATGTCCGCATAAAAATAATTATGTCTCCAGGGCCCCTAAATACAAAACCCCCGCTCAATGAGCGGGGGTTTAAATTTGGCTTTAGCCGCAAATTAGAACAACGCTTTGGCGTATACACCAAACTGGTTGCGGTCGTAATCAAACCCACCTTTGTTGGAATCGCGGTTGCGCCACTGGTACCATACACCGGCGGAAAGCCATTCTTTGAACTGGTAGTCCACAGCCGGGCGAATGGTATAGAGGTCATCGTTTCTCTTGCTTCCGTCAGAGCTATACGGATAGGCCATATTCTCCCAAGATAATGTCAAAGAAGCGGTCCATTTGTCATAGATCTTCTGAGAGCCATACAGAGATACAATGGTGTCTTCAAAATAGCGGTTGACATCGTACAAGGTTTCTTCCATTCTGCGGGCACCGGACAAGCGAATGGTGTTCTGCGTGGTCGGCTGCCATTCCAAAGCTACATAGTAACCCAACAAGTCGTTGTAGCTGTTTGCATCATCAACGCTGTGGTCATAATCGCGCATATCCCAGGTAATTTTGGCCGTACCGGTCACTTTAGAAGCAATTTGGCCGTTTACACCCAGACCCACGCTGTTGCCGGTAGAATCGCTGATATCGTCTTCTTGATAGGCAATGTCAGAGTAGACATATTCCAAGAAGAAATTCGTTTTGGGAGAGATATTATAGTAAACCTGTGCACCCAAATTGATGCGGTTGCGGTTCAAATAATCCCAATCGGATTCCATATAACGATCCAAAATATCGTTTACGTCAAAACCCAAACCGAACGTTTTTTCGGAAGAGGTTCTAAAAGAGGCGTACCCGATGTTCTGAATACGTTTGGCACGGTCGGTCAAAGAGCTGTTGGCCGGGTCGGAGGTATAGATGAAGCGGTCTCCGATGGTCATCCAGTCGTTTTTGAGCTGTACAGCGCCCAAGGCGTCCCAATAGTTATTGGTAGAGCTGTCTTTGGTATAAGCGTTGTAGCCCACTAAACCTTTGGCAGAGAGTTCCAAACCGCTGCCCGGAATGTTGGAAGCGTAGTCTGCCCCAACGCGGGTGGTGCTGATCATGGAACCTTCCGTATTGTCTTTGGTCAGATAAATGTTGTCATCGTAGCTGAT
The DNA here is from genome assembly GCA_949291365.1 of uncultured bacterium. GTDB lineage: Bacteria > Elusimicrobiota > Elusimicrobia > Elusimicrobiales > Elusimicrobiaceae > Avelusimicrobium. The sequence goes on along the minus strand of CASEVJ010000008.1, from coordinate 89,191 downwards.
GTCTTCGGAAACCGTAAAGTTTACCGGCGTTTGGGCGGCCACAGGCCAAGCCATCAACACGGTTAAAAATACAATTGCCAGTTTTTTCATTCTTGCTTAATCTCCCTTAGTTTCTCGGAGAGGAAGGGCTGAGCGTTTCCTCAACGTCTTGCGTGGCCTGCTGGCTCACGGTGTTTTCACCCAAGACGGCTTCATTTACAAAAGCCGGCACAGAAGAGGCCGTAGCTTCAGCAGCGGCGCCGGAATAAGAAGAACCGGCGGCTACCGTGGTGGTTCTGCCGGAAGCGTTCTGCACTACCAGCGTACCTCTGTTCACGGTAATGGCATTCGTTTTGGGAGAAACGGAGAAAGAAACCGGGCCGGAAGCGCTGACCGTATTGCTTCCCACTTTGACACCAGCCACGTTCGTGCCAGTGATGCGGACGGAACCGTCAGCATTTTCCGTAATGGTCACGGCAGAGCCCGCCGGGACGGAAATCTTCACCCCGTTGTAGTTTACGACGGCGGCAGATTGACCGGTAACAGTCACCGTGCTGCCGTTTTCGTATTTAGCCGTTTTGCCGTCGCGCGTTACGGTCACAGCCGCTTGAGCCGCGCTGAACAGAAACAAAGCGCCAAATACTAATGCGATGCTTTTTTTCATGTACGTTCTGCTCCTTTTTTGTTTGTGTTATAAAGTCCTTACTGTATAAAGAATACCATTTTTAAACAAACAGTACAACACAATGTCAACAAAATTTATTATTATATTTCCCCGCCAAAAATTTTGCGGCGGCTTGTTTTATGATAATATAGAGAAAAGAATATTTCTTTATTAATTGTAAGGAGTAGCCATGTTTAAACCTGCCGCTTCTTCGGTCTATGCACCGATTAACAATGCCTGCCTGCTGATTTTAGCCGGCACGGCTCTGACCTGGGTGTTGGTGTACGCCAAAGCCGTTTTGATGCCCTTTGTAATTGCTTTATTTTTATCTATCGTATTGAACACTATTGCCGATTGGATGAAAAAGAAATGGAAAGTGCCCCACCTGCTGGGATTTTTATTGGGCATACTGCTCTTTTTGGGATTAGCGGCGCTGTCTGTCATTTTTGTATCCAACTCCATTTCCTCTTTTGTCAACGGGGCCAATATTTACGCCGAAAAGCTCAACGACACCGTGGCCTGGCTGCTGCAAACCGCCCAAAAATTCGGCATTCAGGCCAATTCGGAGCTCCTTTCAGAAACGCTCAACCGCGTTCCGCTGTTTAATATGCTGCGCACGATGGGCGGCGGAGTAGTGTCATTCATTTCCAACCTGACGCTGATTTCGCTGTTTTTGATTTTTCTGTTTATGGGCCGGGCTTCCGGAGATGAAAAAACGGCCCTCGTCAGTAACATTGAAAAGCAGATTTCCTATTATCTGATTGTCAAAATTTTTGTTTCGCTGCTGGCGGCGTTCCTGACGTGGATTGTGCTGGCTGCCCTGCGCACAGAACTGGCTATTATGTTTGCCGTCATTACATTTGTGCTTAATTTTATCCCCAATATCGGCCCTTTTATTGCCACCGTTTTGCCTATGCCAGTATTATTTTTGCAGTATGGGTTTGACTGGCGCATGATTTTGGCTATTTGTTTGCTTTCATCCATTCATTTTGTGGTGGGAAATATCTTGGAAACAAAATGGCTGGGCAAAGGCATGGACTTAAACCCGGTGGTGGTGATTGCGTCTTTAATTTTCTGGGCATTGGTCTGGGGTGTCATTGGGGCGCTGCTGGCCGTGCCGCTTACCTCTATTATTAAAATGATTTTAGAGCTCAGTCAGCCCACCAAACCGTTTGCTGATTTGCTGGCTGGGCGGCTGCCTTTTAAATAGGAGCGTCTATGCCCAAGCATCCGTCCCCATGGCTATATATCCCTTCCCTGTATTTTCTGGAAGGGCTGCCCTATATTATCATTAATGCCGTTTCCGTGGTGCTGTATGCGGATATTGGCTTTTCTAACGACCAAATTGCCTTTTGGACGGGGTGGCTGTACCTGCCCTGGACATTAAAAATGCTCTGGAGCCCGTTAGTGGACGGTAAAAGCAGCAAACGCCGCTGGCTGCTGGGCGCGCAAACCGCTATGGCGGCTGTATTTCTGCTGTTGGCTGCCTTAACTGCTTGGAACGCTTTTACATACGCACAACAGTTAAATAACCTCACCTTTTTCTCTTTGTCCTTATTTGGCTTTTTGGCGGGGGCTTTTGTCTCGGCTACATTAGACATCGCCACCGACGGCTATTACCTGCTGGCGCTTACCGCGCCACAGCAAGGGTATTTTGTGGGCATACGCACCATTTTCTACCGCTTGGCCATGATTTTTGGCAGCGGTATTTTGGTAGCCGCGGTAGGTGCCTTGGCCCAGCCGACGGCAGAATTATCTTCGCACTTTATTAAATGGCCTTACAACTGGGCCTTGATGTTTTTGTTTTTGACAGCGCTGTTTGCCGGCGGAGCGTTATGGCACCGTTTTGTACTGCCTGCCCCCGCCGGCGACGGCCCTGCCGCCCCGCAAGGGCAAAATGCCTGGGCAGACGCATTTAAAACCTATTTTTGCCAAAAAAATATTATCTATATTTTGATTTTTATTCTGTTTTATCGCCTGGGAGACGCCCTGCTTGAAAAAATTGTACCGCTGTTTTTGCTGCGCGGAGCAGAAGAAGGCGCGTTGGGGCTTTCTGTGCAAAGCTACGGGCTGATTAAAGGCACACTGGGGCTGGGAGCCATTATTGCCGGCAATTTGGCCGGCGGCTGGCTGCTAGGGAAATACGGATTTAAAAAATGTATCTGGCCCTTTGCTATTATCTTAATTCTGCCCAATTTCTTTTATATTTACATGGCCTATGCGCGGCCCGGTGTAGTGCTGACGGCCCTATTGATTACGCTGGAGCACTTTGGCAACGGGCTGGCGCTTATGGCCTTCTCTGTCTTTATTATGTATGTATCCCAGGGCAAATACAAAACTTCGCATTACGCCATTTCCACCGGTATTATGGCACTTGGCATGATGGCGCCGTCCATGCTCTCGGGCACCTGGCAAATGCGGCTGGGATATGGACCCTATTTTATAGTGGTGGCGGCTGTCAGCGTATGCACGCTGACTGTCATTCCGCTGACGTTTAAAATCAAATCCATAGAAGAGACGGAAAAAGCGTTCCGCACGCATAAAATGCACATAGGAGATGCTGATTAAATGAAACAAAACGCTCCGCTGTCTACAGAAGCCGTCAACCCCCACACCGCCCGGTTAGACAAAAGCTCCGCCCTGCAAATGGCCCGCCTGTTTAATGCCGAAGATACAAACGCCGCCCGCGCCGTGCGTCAAGCCGCGGTGGCTATTGCCCAAGCCATAGAATGCGCCGCAGAAACCTTTTTGGCGGGGCACAAAATTATTTTTATCGGCGCCGGCACCAGCGGGCGGCTGGGTGTGCTGGAAGCGGCGGAATGCGTGCCCACCTTTGGCACCAAACCCTCACAAATCATTGCCATTATGGCGGGCGGGAAAAAGGCCGTTTTCCGCTCTGTGGAAGGAGCGGAAGACAATGCCGCACAAGGCGGCAAAGATTTGCTTGCCAAAGCCCATAAAGGGGATTTTGTGCTGGGGCTGGCCGCCAGCGGCACCACGCCTTATGTATTGGGCGCCTTGCACGCGGCGCAAAAAGCGGGCTGCCGCACGGCTTTGGTGTCTTGCAATCCAAAGGCAGATATCCGCCATGCCTCTATTTTTGTTTATCTGCCCACCGGGCCCGAGGCCTTAAGCGGCTCTACGCGCATGAAAGCCGGCAGTGCTACCAAAATGGCCCTCAACGCTATTACCACCGGGGCCATGGCGCGCGCAGGCAAAATATACGGTAATTTGATGGTGGACGTACAGCCCACCAACCAAAAACTCGTGCGCCGGGCCGTGCGTTTAATAAGCATGATTGCCCAAACAGACGAACAGACCGCCCGAAAACTTCTGAACGCGGCCGGCAAAAACGTCAAAACCGCTATTGTCATGCATCGCAAAAAACTGACTCTCCCCCAAGCAGAGGCGTTACTTAAAAAACACCGCGGTTTTCTGGCGGAGGTCTTGCATGACAACTAAATTCCCTTCTTCCCGCCACGGCCGCATACGCGCCGCCCGCTCCAAACTGGTGCTGGGGCTGATGAGCGGCACCAGCTGTGACGGGCTGACCATATGCGCTTTGCAGCCGCTGCCGCTGCGGGTGGTGGCTTTTAAAAATTATCCGTATCCGCCGGCCTTGCAAAAACGCCTGCTGCACGCCAAAGAACTGCACGCACCGCAACTGTCTGCCCTGAATTTTGAGTTGGGCAAACTGTATGCGCAAAAAGCGCGTGCCTTTTTGACATGGGCCGGCCTGCCCAAAAGCCGGATTTGCTGTGCCGGCAGCCACGGGCAAACTGTGTATCACGGCCCCAAAGACAAAATACCCAATACCCTGCAAATTGCCGAGCCCGCCTTTCTGGCGGCCGAACTGGGGGTGCCGGTGGTAGCACACTTTCGGGAAAAAGACATGGCTTTAGGCGGGCAGGGGGCGCCGCTTATTCCGTTTTTTGACGAATATATGTTTGGCAAAGGAACGCCGGTTATCCTGCTTAATCTGGGCGGCATTGCCAATTTGTCCGTGGTGGGAAAAGGAATAAAAACCATCGGCTTTGACTGCGGGCCGGCCAATACGCTTATGGATATCGCCAGTGCGCGTTTTCTGCATACGCCCTATGACCAAAACGGGGCCGCAGCCGCCCGGGGAAAAGCCGATGAAAAACTGGTGCAAAAACTGCTCACGCAGCCCTTTTTCCGCCAAAAACCTCCCAAAAGTTTAGACAAAAACGACTTTGGCCCGGTCTATTTGGCCCGCCATTTTGCCGCTTTCGGGCCCGGCCGGGCCTGCGACTTACTGGCCACTCTAAACCTATTTACAGCGGCCGCCGTATGTGAAGCCATTAAACGCTTTGTGCCGGCCCGCTGCCAAAAACAAATCATCGTTTCCGGCGGCGGGGCCTACAATCGCACGCTGTTGGAAAACCTGCGCCGCATAAGCGGCCTGCCCGTGCATACATCGGCTAGCGCCGGCATAGACCCGCAAGCCAAAGAAGCGGCGGCTTTTGGGCTGATGGCTTATCTGGCGCTGCAAGGCAAAATCAATCACTGCGCACGGGCAACAGGTGCACGCGAAAATACGATTATCGGAGAAGTGGTGTTATGAATATCAACCGGCTGATTTATCCGGGCTTTTGGTTTGGCAAATCCCGCACAGAAGACGCGTTGGAAATGGCGCGGCGCGGCGCGGGCGGCTTTTGCATATACGGCGGCACGCGCGATGAAATCCGCCGTCTTATTACACAGCTTCGGGCCGCGTCCACACTGCCACATTTATTTATCTGTGCCGATTATGAAGACGGCTTGGGCCGCTGGATAGCCAAAGAGAGTTGGGTGCTTTCCAATCTGGCTATCGGCGCCAACGGCACCGAAGACGCCGCCTACCAAAAAGGGCTCACACTGGCCCGCGAGGCCCGCAGTGTCGGTGTAGACTGGGTATTTGCCCCAGTGCTGGATTTGTGCAATGAACCGCAAAACCCGATTGTTAACACCCGCTCCTTTGGGGCAAATCCCCAAGCGGTGGGCAAACTGGGGGCGGCCTTGTGCCGCGGCTTAAATGACGGCGGGGTATATAATTGTCTCAAACATTTCCCGGGGCATGGCAGCACCCGCACGGACTCCCACCTGGCTTTGCCCGTGCTGACGCGCACAGCCGCAGAACTAGAAAAAGAAGAGTTGCTGCCTTTTGGCGCTGCCCTGCCGCAGGCCAACGGAGTTATGGCGGGGCACTTATTTGTACCAGCCATAGACCCGCAGCTCCCCGCCTCCCAATCCCGCACGATACTGACCGGTATTTTAAAAGAGAAAATGGGTTTTGGCGGACTGATATTTACAGACGCCCTGAATATGAAATCCGCCCAAGACGTCTGCCAAACCGCCTTAAACGCACTGCACGCCGGTACGCACATTTTGCTTTCCGCTACAGACGCGGTAGCTTTGTCGGATTTTCTGCAAAAACAACCCGGGCTGGAAGAGATTGCCCATCAATCTATTTCCCTGCAGGAACGGCTGATAAACCAGCCCCTGCGCCCCAAGCAATCCGGGTTTTCCGCCGCCCAGTTTAACCAGCGCTATGCCGCGTCCTGCGCGGTATGGCAGGGCCCGGCGCTTACGCTGGCCCCCGGGCAGGAAATCGCTTATTTGGAACTGGGTAACGAAGAGTCCTTTGCGGCGCAAACTTTTTTGCACACACTAGAAAAATTAAGCATACGCATTGGCCGACCGGGCCACGGCCAACAAACGCTGGTGGCGGCCAGTTTTTCTAACTACAAGGCCTTCAAAGGACATATCAATCTCTCATCGCAGGAACAGCAGCTGCTGGCACAACAGGCCGCCGCCCATCGCCAAAGCATTTTTGTCAGCTTTGGCAGTCCGTTTGGCACAGAAAATATTGCCCAGCTGACGGCGCGGCTGTTCCTATTCAGCCCAGCGGAAGAGGCCCAGCAATGCGCCGCCGCTATCCTGACCGGGAAGCAAAAAGCCGGCGGCAAAATGTCGGTTTAACCGCCCGCTTATTTTCTTTCTTGGTTGTGTGTCGCCCCGGATGACGGGTGATGCGATAACCGCAAAAGATTTACTCTGTCAAACACTCCGGGGTTCCCGGGGTGTTTGCTAAACGGAAGGGGTTTCCTGCCCCACGATATAATTGCTGTGTCTCCGCCGCAAAAAGCCATAAAAAACCCCGGCTCACCGCCGGGGTATCATTAATACTGCGTTTTATCTGTTTTTTGATCCCACAGCACAAAGGGCTCCTCGTTATCCTCCAGCTCAATGCGCACCGTTTTAATACCGCGCTGGGACGGATCTTTGGCAATTTCGTCATAAATAAATTTATCGTCAAAGCCGTGCCGGGCCGCCGTATGGCGGTCTGCAGCAAAATAAAGCTCTTTGGGCCGCGCCCAATAAATGGCGCCCAGGCACATGGGGCAGGGCTCGCAGGAAGAATAAATCACGCAGTCTTTAAGTTCAAAATGATTTAATTTTTTGCAGGCAGTGCGGATAGCGTCCACTTCCGCGTGCATAGTCGGGTCTTTGCTGCCCAAGACCTGGTTGCTGCCGCGGGCGATAATCTCTCCGTCTTTTACAATCACCGCGCCAAAAGGCCCGCCGCGCCCGGTGGACATATTTTCCCGGGCCAGTTTGACCGCCTCGCGCAAAAACTTTTTATGCATTTCCAATTCTTTTTCATCCATAAAAAACTCCTTTTTCAGCGTGCCCCTATATTATATTACAAATGCAGCGTGCGGGTGGCGTTGCGCTCATTGTCATACACTTTTCCGTCGTAAACAATAAAACGGCTGTTGGCGGCGGTAAAATGCATATCGCCTTGGGCCGCTTCATAAGACAAGCTGTCCCTTCCGCCGCTGTAGCCGCGGTTGCTCCACAGCTTGCCTTGGCGGTTAAGCAGCAAACCCCAGCGCGCGGCAAGCGTCAGCCCGTCCAATTTTATTTCTTCACCGGGCCAAATATCTGTAAACGGGAGCACGACTTTTTTGACGTGTACCGCCGCGGAAAGTGCGTTTATTTGGGCGCTTTGTGCAGAGACGTCTTCGCTGATAAGTACCGCGTCTAAACTGCGCGCACCGGAAGAAAGCACCGCACGGGCCAGTTTCTCCCCGTCTATCGCCGCGCCGAACAAAACGCGCGTCCCGTCAGGCATACGCAGCAAAATAGCACTTTTGTTCCATTCATTGAGCAGCCACACCGTCGGCCGGTTAAAGAATGCATATTGCACCACCAGCGCCAGCGCCGCGGCAAGCGCTATCCATTTCCACACGCGGCGGACAAATTCTTTCTGCGGCAAATTGAAAAGAAAAAATACCCCCGCATAATAAGCCGCTATCCACCCGGGCCGCCAGGCCGCCGCCGCAACAGACGCCCCCGGACAAGAAGCAAAAAATTCCACCAGCCGCTGAAAGGCAACCAACAAAGCGCCCGTCAGAACTTTAAGCAAAAAACCAACATGCAGCAGGGTGCACACATAATAGCCAAAGCTTACCGCCATTAATACAGAAGCCAGCGGTACTAGCAGCATATTGGCCAGCAGCCCCACAAAAGACACTTTATAAAATACATTGGTAAATACAGGCAATAACACCAGCTGTGTGCTTAATGTAGCCAGAAAAATCTGCACAAAAAATTTCACCCAGCGCGGCCACCGATAGGGCAAGGTATAATTGTTTAAACAAATAATAATTGCCACTGTAGCCAAAAAAGACATTTGAAAGCCCGTCTCAAATACAGCGCCCGGATTTAACAACAAAATCACAAAGCAGGAAATAACCAATCCCTGGAAAACCCCGCTGTTACGGTGCAGAAAATAGCCCGCCACAGCGCAGGCCGTCATAAAGTAGGCACGCACCAAAGGTGCGTCCGCCCCGGCAATAAGCGTATAAATACCGGCAATCAGCAGTGCCAAAAGCACCGTCTTTTTCCGCCCGGCGCCAAACAGCGCGCAAAAAGCAAACACCACCAGCGTCACAAACCCCACATTGCCGCCGGAAGCCACCAGCAGATGAATGGCGCCGCTGTCTTGGAAATCTGCATACAAAGAGGGGTCTATTTCCCCTCGCTCACCCAGCAGTACGCCGCCGGCAATGGCGGACAAATTGCGGCTAAAACTCTGCTCAAACACTTCCAATATATCGCCCCGCACAGCGGAAATCCCGCGCGAAAACCAAGAAGGCGCCCGCACCTGCCGCGCCGAAGAAACGGCCATTTCCGTAAACACGTTTTTCGTGGCTAGGTAGGCACCCCAGTCAAAGTTGCCCAGCAGCGCAATAGAATAGGGCTTTTTAAGCCGGCCTTCCAGTTGCAGCGTTTCGTGCCAAAGAGGGGCGTGCTCTTTAAAGCGGGCGTAGACATAGCCGTCTGTTTTTTCCCCGTTGACGCTGTAGACTTTTACAATCACGTTGCGGCTTTTGGGTTTCTGCACCGCAAAGCCCACCACCTTGCCGGTAAGCGTTACGTTTTTAAGAGGGATTTTGTGGAAAACGTCGTTAGAGGAAGGCGCCGGTTTGTAGAAAAAAGCTAACAGCGCCACATACAAAACAAGCAACAGAAAAAGCGGCCTTTTGTAATAACTGTAATGCATTTACATTTTGGTACGGCCTTTGAGCGAATAACCCAGCGTCATTTCGTCAATATAGTCTATATCTCCGCCCAGCGGCACGCCATAGCCAATGCGACTCACCCGCTCCACCAGCCCATGCAGTAAATCCGCCAAATACAGGGCGGTGGTTTCACCTTCGGTGTCGGGGTCGGTGGCTAAAATCACTTCCCGCACAGGCACCTCTGATTCCTGCACACGCTGCAGCAGTTCTTTGACTTTTACCTGCTCGGCCCCCCGGCCTTCCATGGGAGATATGGCGCCGTGCAATACATGGTAGAGCCCGTGGAAAGCGCCCGTTTTTTCAATAGATTCTATATCCTGCGGGTCTTCCACCACGCAAATTACGCCTTTGTCCCGGTCGGGGTCGGCACAAATGGGACAGACATCGCTTTCGCTGTATGCATGGCAAATACGGCAGAATTTAATATTTTGTTTTAGACCGAGCACCGCGGCCACAAATTCTTCCGCTTCCCCCTGCGGGGCGCGCAAGAAATATGCCGCAAAACGCTCCGCCTGCCGCGGGCCCACCCCCGGCATTCTGCGTAAAGCGCGCACCAAACGGTCTAATGCTTTCATATTCAGGCCAACACTTCCCCGCCAATGACGTCTAAAATATCTTTAATTTCTTCCGGCACCGGAGTATGGGCTCCCGCCGGCTCCACATCGGCCGAAAAATCGGCCGCTACAAAAGGCGGCTCTGCACTAATAAGGGGCTGTTTGCCGCGGACTGCTTGCCCCTGCGCGCGGGAGATCTGCGGGGCGGCGGTTTTGCGCGCCGCGGACGGCGCAGAAGAGGCCGGCCCCTGGGGGGCGGCGGCAGACGGCGTATGCAGCGGCGCCGTTTGCGCAATATGTATTTTAATGCGGCGGCCCCCTTGTTTAAGAGCCATTTTTTCTATATCCGCCGCTTTGTTCTGCGCCGGAATTTTATAAAATTCTTTGCCTTCTCCAAAAGCAATCGTCCACTCGTCCCCGTCAAAATGCACCGAGCAGTTAGTCATAGCGTCATAGACAAAAGGGCTTCCTTCAAACGCCTTGACCACCTTGTCCCACAGCACCCGGTTATCGGTGATGGCGGCGGGCTTATTTTCCGCAGACGCAGCCCAAGGCGCCGGCTTGTCTGCAAAAGCGTCCCCTTGGTGCTGCCTGGCGGGCTGGGCCGCAGCAGCCGGCTGGTAAAACGAATTATCCTGCGACGCAGAAAAAGCAGTGGACGACGGGGCAGCTGCCGCATCTGCCCTGGACGGCTCTACGGCAGACGCAGACAGCGTATGCCGGACAGAAACGGCCGGTTCTTCCGCCCGGGCGGCGGTAAAAGGTTCTTGGGCGGCTTGCGTTTTGTGGCCGGCGGCACCGGCAGAGCAGGCCGCAGAGCCCGGCGGCACGCAGGAGCCACCTCCTTCCCCACGCTCCAGCGCTTCCAGCCGGCGGATAAAGCCCTCTACATCAAAACAGCTGTCCATAACCGTAAACAGCCCTACTTCTGCGCTGACTAGAGCATTGTCTGAAAATTTCACTTCTTCGGCCAGTTTATTGACTTTGCGCGAAAGCGCCGCCAATAAGCCAGCCGACGACTGCGCCGTTATTTCTTTGGCTCCGTCAAACGGGGCCGCGCCCTGGTTGAGCGAAAAATAGAACAAATCCCCCAATGCATTTTTCAAATCTTTTAAAAAAGAGTTGGCGTCAAACCCTTCCGCGCGCAATGTTTCAAATACCTTATGCAAAGCCGGGCCGTCTTTTCGCACCAGCGAATGCACCGTTTGCGCCAGCAAATCCTGCGGGGTCAGCCCCAACATTTCGCCGACTAATTTTTCATCAATTTTTCCGTCAGAATAAGCAATAGCCCTGTCCATCAGCGTCAGCGCGTCGCGCATGGCGCCGCCGGCGTTTTTGGCAATAATGCGGGCCGCTTTTTCCGTCAAATCCAGCCCTTCCGCTTCGGCCAAATCCATCAGATGATTGGTAATTTCGTCACTGGTCATCGGGCGGAAACGAAATGTTTGGCAGCGGCTGACAATGGTGGCGGGCACTTTGTGCTTTTCCGTGGTAGCCAGAATAAACACCACATGCTGCGGCGGCTCTTCTATCGTCTTTAACAGGGCATTAAAAGAGCTGGCAGAGAGCATGTGCACTTCGTCTAAAATAAATACTTTATAGCGGTCACGCGAAGAGGCCAGCGCCACCGTGTCAATAATGGCTTCGCGCACTTTTTCCACCTGGGTATTGGACGCGGCGTCCAGCTCCAGCACGTCCATGTCCGCACTTTGCGCAATTTCGCGGCACTGCGGGCACTCTCCGCAGGGCTCTGCCGTGGGTTTATCCTGCCCGTGCCCGGTGCAGTTGAGCGCTTTGGCCAAAATACGCGCGGTGGTCGTTTTGCCGCAGCCGCGCGGCCCGTAAAACAAATATGCATGGGCAATGCGGCCCAGTTTTAACGCATTTTGCAATGTTTTGGAAATGCTTTCCTGGCCTACCATGTCCTCAAAACGCTGGGGACGGTATTTGTTGGCTAAACTGACGTAAGGAGTGTTTTCACTCATATCAACCTCTGAAAAAACGGCGCGCGGCCCGCTGGCTGCGCTTATAGTCCAAGCTAATCAGGCCCGGCCCCAGCAGCAGCAATGTGGACAACGGGGCAAAGCATAACAGACACAAAGCCACAAAGGCCTTATTATAGCCGCCCGCGAAAAATATAATAGCACATATCAGCGTCAGCGGCAAAGCCGCCAGCGCACTTACACGGGTGTGCCACCCAAGCAATAAAAAAAGCCCCAAAAACAGCTCCGCCGCCGCCAGAAAAAACGCCACCGGCACCGAAAACGGAAAACCCAGCGCCGCCGTATTGACCAAAAACTCCCGCCAGTAAAACAAGCTGCCCAGCGCAAAGTAAATCATGGTCAGCCCCGTAAAAAAGCGGCACAAAAACATGGCTTTGGAAAACGATTTTTCATCTATATTGCAATGCAATGTTACCCCTTGGTCTTGTTTTGCCATAAAAACCCCTGTATATTAAAATTCCGTACTGGCGGACATGAAAAAATAGGTTTTGCGGTGATCTTGGCGGTTTTGTTCAAAAATTTCCACCCCGCCGCTAATGGTGCCCGGCCCCACATGCAATGCCAGCCCGCCAGCTATAGATACCGTGTATTCACTGGCTTCCAAATATTTATAGCGTGAGTAAACGGCATACGGCGTAATCCAACGCGTGCGGTACGCCACCCGCGCCGCTACCATATCGCTGATAAACCCCTGCACCACCGCCGTCATGTACGGGATTTCCGTCCAGTTGGACGTAACCCCTTGCGGCGGTTTATTAGTATATTTTATCACTTTGTCATAGCGGGCTTGAAAGAAAAAAGCCCCCAGCTCGCTGCCCAGCTCCAAAGAAGCCGCCGTAGCCGCGGTAGTAAAGCGGCCCGGAAGCGGACGACCGCTGGCATCGTCTCGCACATCGTAAAAAGACTGGCCGACCCGCCCATGCAGATAGGGGTATTTAAACGGGCCGCATCGGTAACACAGCGTATAGGTCAGTCCCGCCCCATACATCCAGTTTTCAAACCCCAGCCGGCGCGGGATATAGGCCCCCATCACATCAGCAAGCAAGCCATCCGCCAGTTCATAGGCCACCGAAAGGGCAAACTTGGTGGTGGCGCCGGGTTCGTCTTCTTCTTTGTCGCTCATGCGGTAATAGCCCACCGCCGGCGTTATAATAAATCCGTTGTCTAAATCCAGCCGGTAACTGCCCCGCAGCGCCGCATAGCCGCGCTCCCCGTTCACGCCTGCAAAATGGAGCTGCCCGTAGGACACAACCCACGGGCAGATCACGAGTACAAGCGTTAAGAGCAGTTTAAGCCGAAGCATTATTTTTTAGCTTTATTCTCTTTGGCCTTAAGCGCAGCCACTTTTTTGTCTTCATCCTGTAAGAATTTGACATAGTTGGCGGCTTTGCGTTTTTTCCAGGCGCCTTTATGATAGCCGTAACCGATGATGAGCGGAATGAGCGTAGTGCATTCGCCATACACCATCTGCTCCAGAGCGGTGGACACTTTGCCCCAGCTGGACGCTTCTTTAAGCGTAGAGCCGGAGAGCGCGCCGTCGCGTTCGTCCGCTACGGTAATTTGCACGGCGTATTTGTGCATCGGAGCGTCCGCTCCCAAAATTTCAGCCGCCACAACCGTGTCTTGAGCAAAGTTCTTCGGCACGCCGCCGGAGAACATCATAAGCCCCGTTTCTTTGGCTTTGATTTTGATTTTGGTCAGCTCTAAAAAGTCTTTGGCGCTGTCAATGGTCACATGGGCCGTCGGATTTTCGGTCTGGTGTGCCACAAAGCCGAAACCGGCAGAACAGTCGGAGAAAGCCGGTACAAATATGGGTACGCCGTATTTGTAGGCGTTATACACTACGCTGTCTTTACCTTTTTTGTTCTTTTCCAGCCATTTGCCCATTTCCCAGATAAATTCGCGGGAAGAATACGGACGCGGCTCTAAAGCGTTGCAGATTTTGTGTACGGTTTCGTCGCACACTTTCAGTTCATCTTCGTTGATGTAGGTGTCGTAAATGCGGTCAATGTGCAAGTCGCGCAAAAGGTTGTCGTCTGCATTGTGCGGGGTGCCCAGATAGTGTTTATAGCCCAGAGCTTCAAAAAAATCTTGGTCTACAATGTTGGCCCCGTTGGAAACGATGGCGTCCACCATGTTGTTTTGAATCATATCCACAATGATTTTTTTCAGTCCGGCGGAAATTAAAGAACCGGCAATACACAAAATAACGGAGCAGTTTTTGTCGGACAACATCTGGTGGTAGATTTTGCTGGCGCGGGCCAGGTCGCGGGACGAGTAAGCCATATTTTCAAAGGCCTCCACCATGGGAACCACATTATATTTTTTTATATCAATGTGTTTAATGGTGCCTTTGAGGAAGTCTTTTTGCGTGAGTTTTGCCATTTTTCGTTACACCTCTGCATGTGGAAATATGCGCCGCACAAACGGCGCGTTTTTTGTATTTTTCTTGTTTATTAAATTATATGAAAATTCACGCGTTTTTCATAGTAAAATATAATAAAAAGAACGGCGGAAAAAGCAGGCGTCCGAAATTGTCTTTTTAAGGAGCTTTTCTATGTATCCCGAACTGGAAAAAAATGACCCCGAAGTGTTTGCCGCAGTAAAGGCGGAGCTAAACCGCCAGCGCAACAAACTGGAGCTGATTGCCTCTGAAAATTTTACCTCGCTGGCTGTGATGCAGGCGCAAGGTTCTGTACTGACCAACAAATATGCCGAAGGATACCCCGCCAAACGCTATTACGGCGGCTGTGAATTTGTAGACGTGGCCGAAACGCTGGCTATTGAACGCGCCAAAAAAATCTTTGGCGCCGAACACGCCAACGTGCAGCCCCACTCCGGCGCGCAGGCCAATATGGCGGTATACGTGGCGCTGGTAAAACCTGGGGACACGGTGCTGGGGCTTAACCTTTCCCATGGCGGGCATTTGACCCATGGGCACCCACTTAATTTCTCCGGCAAATACTTTAACATCGTGGCTATGAACGTACGCCCCGACACGGAAGAAATTGACTATGATGAAGCGGCGGAGCTGGCCCTAAAACATAAGCCCAAACTGATTATGGCGGGGGCGTCTAACTATTCGCGCGTGTTTGACTGGAAGCGCTTGCGCGAAATTGCAGACTCCTGCGGCGCCTACCTGGCCTGCGATGTGGCGCATTACGCCGGGCTGATTGCCGCCGGGGAATACCCCAACCCCGTTCCCTATGCCGACGTAGTCACCACCACCACGCATAAAACCTTGCGCGGGCCGCGCGGCGGGCTGATTTTATGTAAAGAAAGCTTGGCAAAAGCCATTAACTCCGCCGTATTTCCCGGCGTGCAGGGCGGGCCTTTAATGCACGTGATTGCCGCCAAGGCCGTCTGCTTTGGCGAAGCGTTAAAACCCGAATTTAAAGCATATCAGCACCAAGTCGTTCTAAACGCCAAAGCGCTGGCCCAGGCCTTGCTGGACAAGGGTTACCGTCTGGTAGCCGGCGGTACTGACAGCCATGTCATGTGCCTGGATTTGCGCTCCAAAGGGCTCACCGGCAAAGCCGCCGAAGCGGCCTTGGACAAAGCCGGCATTACCGCCAACAAAAACACCATTCCGTTTGACCCGGAAAAACCGTTTGTGACCAGCGGCCTGCGCATTGGCACGCCGGCAGTGACTACCCGCGGAATGAAAGAGCCCGATATGCAACAAGTGGCCGACTTTATAGACCGTGCCATTACGCACCACGAAGACGAGGCATATCTGGCGGCAGAAGCCAAAGAGGTGGAAGCGTTTTTACAGCGCTTTGCGCTTTATCCGCAGTTAGGATAAGCCCTAGTCCGGCACCGCTGGCTTGCCGCACGGCCGGCCGAAAATAATCTCCATACCCCCTGTTTGATGCAGGGGGTATTTTTGGAGTTACGCCTTTCCCGCCGGGGCGCCCGATTATTTGTACGGAGTGAATGGGCCGGGCCATAACTAGACATACAGACAATATAAACGCCCCGGGTGTTTGCCCGGGGCGTTGCATGAAACAGAAACGAGGGAGTGTGCAGATTGGAGCACCGGTCAGGGAATTTGCTCTATCAGAGCGGCGGCCTGCGTATTTCCGTTTTGCTGGGCCAAACGCAGCCATTGCAGCGCTTTTTCTTTGCTTTTGGGCAGGCCTACCCCCATCCAATACGACTGCCCCAACACATACTGGGCATTGGCATGGCCCAAATCCGCCGCCTGCTTAAAAGCGGCAATAGCCAGCGGAATACTTTTTTCCGTGCCTTGCCCCTGCATATACATAATACCGCTCATATACAAGCTTTCGGTATGCTGTTGGCGCCCGGCCTGCACAAACCAGTCTAGGGCCTGCGCATACTCCTGCGGGGTTTGCGCCGTCTGATACAGTTTTTCTCCCAAGGCGAACTGGGCCGGCACATAGCCGGCCTGCGCGGCCTGGGTTAAATACTGCTGTGCCTTTTCCGGATCTTGCGGCAGGGGCCCTTCCGAAGCTGAATAGAAAAGAGCCAGTTCATAGGCAGCCGGGGCAAGACCAGCTTGCGCGGCCTGTAAAAAATAACGGGCGGCGGCGTCTGTATTTTTCTCCAGCAATGTCCCGTCCAAAAACAACTGCCCGGCCGCCAGCGCCGCTTGGGCGTCTCCGGAAGCGGCCTGCTGCAGCTGTGTATCGGCCTGTTCCACCTGCTGGTACAGCTGTCCCTGTACGATTTTTACATCCGCCAAAGCGCTTTGCGCGTCCGCATCCCCTTGCCGGGCGGCTTGCAGCCACCAGAAAATGCCCTGGGCCAAATTGGGCTCCAGATTTTCTGCGCCGGTTTGATAGAGCCGGCCCAACATATACTGGGCAGACGGCAGACCCTTTTCCGCCGCCAATTTCAAAAAAGAAAGACCGCTCTCTAAATCCCGGGGGATTTGCTCCCCGGCTAAATACAGCTGGGCCAGCTCATACGCGGCCTGGGCATTGCCCTGGGCGGCGGATTTGGCATACCAATCGGCCGCGGTCTGGGCGTCGGGCAAAACGGCTTCCCCGGCTATGTACATCTGCCCCAACGCCAGCTGGGCAGCAGCATCGCCTTGCTGGGCAGAAGTCAGCATGCTTTCATATACTTTACGCTGCGGTGTTTTATACATAAATGCATACAACACGGTAGCAATCACCGCCAGCAAGACTATGCTTTTTAACAGTATTTTCATTATTTTGCCATGACAAAAGGCATTTGATCCCCGGCCATATAGGTAGGCATGCGGCCGTCCCATTTTTCAATGGCTTTCAGCTGCGCTTCCACCTGACGCAGACGGATTAAATTGTCCGACACCACTTCCCGCTGCAAACGCAAAGACTGCGCTTCCGCCTGGGCCTGCAGGATTTTTTGTTCCGCCTCTTTTTTCACTTTTTCCACCAAATTGGTGGCGCGTTTGGCTTCCTGTTCTGCAATTTGTTTTTCTTCCACCGCTTTTAAAAACTGCGGGGAAAACTCAAAATTGGTAATGGCCACATCGGAGATGACTACCTGTTTTTCCGCCATTTTCTCTTTCAAAATTTCGTCCAATTCCTTGGCCACCTGCACGCGGTTGGAAATGACGCTTTCAGCCGAATATTTGGCCAATACGGCTTTTGTCCATTCTTCCACCGCCGGGCGGAGTACCGTATTGGTATAGTCCGGCCCCAAATTGCGGTACACGGAAATAATCGTTTCCGGCAAAATGCGGTGGTTGATAGCCAGCGTCAGCCCGACGCTCTGCAAATCTTTGGAGAAGGCCTCCGTCTCAAAAGAATCTTTTTTAATACGGACGGAAAACTTTTCCACCGTATCCACCAGCGGTAATTTCAAGTGCAACCCTTCCGTATAAGAACCCACAATTTTGCCAAAGCGCAGCTTAACAGCCACACTGCCGGCGGGGACGGTAAAATAAGACCCCATGGCCACCAGCACTACAGCCAAAGCAATGATTACCCATAGTATTTTTTTGCCGTCAAAATTAATGCTTGTTACATTACGCATAGCAGTCTCCTGTTTTTGTTTTCTATTTTATCAAAAAAGCACTTTCCCCTTTCGAAGAAAACCCGCAAAAAGGTTATGCAACGGGCCGTATTTTTTGGCACAAAGCCAACAAATACGCCACCGCCGCCGTCATAATCGCCACAGAGCCAAGCTGGCTGCCGCAAGCATCGGCGGCAAAACCCATCAGCAACGGGAACACCGTCCCGCCGATGAGTCCCATTATCATCAGCCCGGAGACTTCATTTTTCTTTTCCGGTTTATACAGCAGTGCCTGGGAAAAGATAATGGGGAAAATGTTGGAATTGCCCAGCCCAATCAGTGCAATACTCGCATATAAAAACCATTGGCTGTGCAAAAACAGCAGCCCGCACATCGCCGCCAGCATGCACAACACGCTGACAAAGAATATTTTTTTAGCCGCTATTTTAGCCAGCAAAAACGCCCCCAAAAAACATCCTATCGTGCGGAACATAAAATAAATGCTGGTGGCATAAATCGCTTTGGAAAGCGGCCAGCCCAGCCGCTCCATTAAAATTTGCGGGGCGGCTGTATTGGTGCCCACGTCCAGCCCCACATGGCACATAATTCCAATAAAACACAGCAAAATCATGCCATCGCCCAGTAAAGAGAAGGCCTCTTTAAAGCCCGTCATCTTGCCGCTTACTTCTTCCTCCCGGATAGGGGTGCGCCCCAGCCAAACCAACGCAACCACCGCCTCTGCCGCAAACACCGCATACATGAGCGTCCAGTTATGGTATGTAGCCGCAAACCACGCCGCCAAAATGGGCGCAATAAAAGAGCCAATGGCTTTGACAAACTGCCCAAAAGTCATAAAGCTGGCCAGTTTTTCACCGCTGACCATATTAGATACCAGCGGGTTTAATGACACCTGCATCACGGCGTTGCCAATACCCAAAAAGGCAAATGCCAGCATCATCGTGGCAAAATGATAGTACAGCAGCGGCGTCACCAGCGCCGCCAGCGTCAGCGCCAAGCTGATTAACACCGTTTTGCGCCGTCCGATTTTATTCATCAGCATACCCGTAGGCACCGAGCATACCAAAAACCAAAAGAAAACCATGGACGGGCATAAATTAGCCAACGTGTTGGACAAGTGAAAACTTTCTTTGACGTAATTGGTCGCTGTTCCCACGGAATCTACAAAACTCATTGCAAAAAACGCCAGCATCACCGGAATTAATTGCATGATTAGAGACGTATTCTGTTTTTCTGTTTGCATACGCTTTCCTTTGTTTAATAAGCCGGCCAAGCCCCGGGCTGGGTGCACACAAACGCCGCGGTTTTGACGGCGGCTTCATGTGCGTCTTTGATATTTTTTCCCATTAAAATATGGTAAACAAACGAGCCGGAAAAGCTGTCCCCCGCGCCCACGGTATCGGCTACCTGCACCCGCGGCGTAGGGAAAAAGGATTTTTCGCCGGGGGCGTACACCGCGCTGTATTTATCCCCGGCTGTAAACACCACATAGCGCAAATTAAACCGCTCCAATAAATCCCTGCACACGTCATCGTCTGTGCCCTGCAGGGAAAACATGCTGCGCAAGACCTGGATTTCCTCATCGTTAAATTTAAACACATTCGCCCGCCGCAGCAGCTGCTCTATCAGCTCTTTGCTGTAATATTGCTGGCGTAAATTGATATCAAAAAAACGCAAAGCCGCTTTGGGAGCGGCGTCCAACAGCGTTTCTATGGTTTGGCGGGAATCGGCATGGCGCAACGCCAAGGAGCCAAAGCAAACACAATCCGCCTCTTTCATCAGCTCCACACTGGCCGGCGTAAGCGGGATATGATCCCAGGCCACATTTTCCACAATCGTATAGTCCGGTATACCATCTTGCAGCCGCACCTGCACGGTGCCTGTGGGATAAGGCAGTTTTTCTATTTGGTGGCGGATACCCGCTTTATCCAACTCTTGTAAAATTTCCTCTCCCAAGGCGTCCTCTCCCACCGCGCTAACGGCGTATCCTTCCGCCCCCAGCTGCGCGGCATGATAGACAAAATTAATGGGAGCGCCGCCTGCCCGCTTGCCGGAAGGCAGCATATCCCACAGCAGCTCTCCCACACCAACGACAAAAGGTTTGTTCTTCATAGAAACTCCTGTACGCGTTTTTTATGTTATATAAAAATTGCCTTTTATAGGCAACGAATGTGTTTTTACTTATTAACTGCCCCACGCTCAACCCCTGCCCGCGGCACTGCAGCCAGCTGCCGGCAGCACGCGCAGACGGGACGAAGAAAACCGCGGCAGGAAAGGACGCTCCTGCATGCCAGCCGTAACCACAGCCCTTCTTTAACCCAAAAAGACACCGCCGGAAAATGCCTTGCGAGCCGGCCGCAATTGCCAGCTTTCGGCAAGAACATTTGATACCAACATAACTTCCGATGAACCGGAAAGGTTCGTGCCAACTCCTCTGACCAACCGGAAAAGTTAATCCTGGCAAAATGCCCACCCCACCAGGGCCGTACACAAAAAAACCGCGCCGGATAACCGGCGCGGCATACAAACAAATACAACAGAGCCGTCACTGACGGTGATGTTTTTTGACTTTCATGCGGGCAATGGCCTGCTTGATTTCCAGTTCCGCCAGTTCAAAGTCAATATCCGCGTCTTTGCTGGAGAGCGACTCTTTGGCTTTTTTAATTTTCTGTTTTTCCGCTTCTTCATCAATTTCATCAGCCAAATCCGCCCCTTCGGCAAATACATTCACGCTCTCGCGCAAAATTTCAGCCAGTCCGCCCAATACGGCAAATTCTTCTTCTTTGCCGTTTACTTTATAGCGCAGCGAGCCATATCCCAGCTGCACAATCATCGGCAAATGGCCCGGCAACACACCTAGCTCCCCTGCTGCCGCTGGCAGCACAACAGAATCCACCGCTACGCTGTCCAGCAGCTGCTTTTGAGGGGTAACCAGGTTTAGATAAAGCGTTTTTGCCATACATTACTCTTGTTCTTTGGCTTTTACTTTTTCATAGTTGGCCAGCACGTCTTCTATGCCGCCGCACATGAAAAAGCAGGATTCAGGAATATGGTCATATTCGCCGTTGACGATGCCTTTAAACGATTTAATGGTATCGGCCAATTTGACATATCTGCCCGGGCGGCCCGTAAACTGCTCACCCACCGTAAAGGGCTGGGAGAGGAACTTTTGGATTTTGCGGGCGCGGTTGACGGTTTTCTTGTCTTCATCGGACAATTCATCCATACCCAAAATAGCAATAATATCCTGCAAATCTTTGTATTTCTGCAAAATACGGCGCACATCTTGGGCCACTTGGTAATGTTCTTCCCCAATGATACGCGGATCCAAAATGCGGGAGGTGGACTCCAGCGGATCTACCGCCGGATAAATACCCAAGCTGGAAAGCGCGCGGGAAAGCACGGTGGTCGCGTCCAAGTGGGAGAAGGTGGCCGCCACGCCGGGGTCGGTCAAGTCGTCTGCCGGCACATACACGGCCTGAATAGAGGTAATGGCGCCCTTTTTAGTAGACGTAATACGCTCCTGCAATTTACCGATTTCCGTGTTGAGCGTGGGCTGATACCCCACGGCGGAAGGCATACGTCCAAGCAAGGCAGACACTTCGGAATTGGCCAGCACAAAGCGGAAAATATTGTCCAGGAACAACAACACGTCCTGGCCTTTGACGTCGCGGAAATATTCCGCCTGCGTCAAAGCCGTCAGCGCCACTTTGGCACGGGAACCGGGGGGCTCGTTCATCTGCCCGTATACCAGCACGGTCTTGTCCAGCACGGAGCTGCCATCGCTAAGTTTATTTTCCTGCATTTCCAACCACAAATCGTTCCCTTCACGGCTTCTTTCGCCCACGCCGCCAAAAACGGAGCTACCGTGGTGTTCGCGCGCCACATTGTTAATCAGCTCCATAATCAGCACGGTTTTACCCACACCGGCACCGCCGAACAGCCCCACCTTGCCGCCTTTCATGTACGGGGCAATCAAGTCCACTACTTTAATACCGGTTTCAAACAGTTCCGGAGTCGGGTTCTGCTCCTGCAGGGAAGGAGGATCGCGGTGAATGGGCATTTTTTCCGCGGCCTCTATCGGCCCGCGGTGGTCTTGCGGTTGGCCCAACACGTTCATTAAGCGCCCCAGGCAGCCCTCTCCTACGGGCACTTGTAAAGCCGCCCCCGTATCGCGCGCTTGCGCACCGCGCTGCAGGCCGTCCGTGCTTTCCAACGCCACGCAACGCACAATGCCGTCGCCCATTTGCTGGGCCACTTCCGCCACGATGACTTTATCTTTGGAAAGCTGAATTTCAATTGCATTTTCAATTGCCGGCAACTGGGAGGGGTCAAAAGCAATGTCTACAGCCGCTCCGATTACCTGGCTCACTTTTCCGGTATTCATATTTTTTCTTCCCTTGCTAAACTTAACTGTTCAGGGCCTCGGCCCCGTTGACAATGTCTAAAATTTCGTTAGTAATGCCCGCCTGGCGCACTTTGTTAAGCGTCACGCCCAGCGCATCAGCCAATTCGCCTGCATTTTTGCTGGCGGCGTCCATGGCGTTCATGGTGGCGGCCAAGTTGGCGGCTTGGCTTTCCAAAAGTACACGGTACATATTGGCTTTCATCAGGCGCGGCACCAAAATACGGAATATTTCTTTTACACCCGGCTCAAACAAAAATTCCGTTTCGTCTTTTTTCTGCGTTTGGCTTTGCAGGGCAAACGGCAACACCTCATACTGCGCCAGCCGCTGGCTGCCCATGGATTTGAAATCATTATAAATAAGCGTGACGGAAGAAAGCTTTTGCTCAAAAAACTCTTTCATCACTGCTTCTCCCAGCAGCTCGGCATGGGCATAGGTCACTTTTGGGAAAATCCCCACGCTTTCATACACAATGTGTATATTTTTATGACGCAGGCGGCTGATAAAATCCCGCCCTTTTTTGCCAACGCAAAACACAGAAATTTCCTGGTCTTGGTGCTTCTTTAAAAACGCCACCGCCGCACGCAAAATGACGGCATTAAAAGAGCCGGTCAGCCCTTTGTCTGCCGTAATGACAATCAGCCCGATTTTGGACGGGTCGCCGGTTTTGTTTACAAAGAAACGCCCGGCCCAGGTTTCTTCCCCTTCCTGCGAGGCGGGCAAAGCCAAAACTTCCTGTTTTAAATCAGACACCATCTCCAGCATTTTTTTGGCAAACGGGCGTGCGTTGTCCATGGCCTGCTGGGCCTTGCGGATACGCGCGCTGGAAATCATCTTCATCGTCTGCATGATTTGCTGCGTGGAGCGTATGGCTTTGATGTTTTGGCGGATGTCGCGAAGCGATTGCATACCAAGTCCTTATTTATTCTTTCCTTCCAAAACAGCTACATAGTCGGCAATAGCCGTTTCCAGCGTATAGTCGGGCTTATAGCCGATTTTTTCCCAGGCCAAATTCATGTCCGCTTCCGTTTTGTTTTGGAAGAACGGATAGGGATTGTCAATATATTCCGGCTCCAGGTTGGTGCCCAGCTCATGGTTTAAGCATTTAATGACGTCGTTGTAACTGCGGGCGATGCCGGTGGCACAGTTATAGACGGCGGTTTCTTTGCCGTTTTGCAGGGCACACAGGTTGGCCTTGACCACGTCTTTGACGTATACGAAATCGCGCATTTGTTCGCCGTATTTAAACACGCGGGGGCGGTTGCCGGCTTTCATTTGATTATAAAGCTGATAGACCATGCTGGCCATTTTGCCTTTGAAATCTTCGCCAGGGCCAAACACGTTGAAATAGCGCAGCCCTATAATTTTCATATCCTGGTGGTCGTGGCTGAACATGCGGGCCACATTGTCATCAATAACTTTGGAAAATCCGTACACGTTTTCCGGGTGGGTCGGCTGGGATTCTTTCATCGGCACGGCGCCATTTCCGTACGTAGCGGCGGAAGAAGCGTAAATCACTTTGGGGATTTCATTTTCTGCCGCATAGTTAAGCAAATTACGGAACGCTTCCACATTTTGCTCCATCATCAGTTTTTGATCCATAACCGTCGTATCCGTGATGGCAGCTTCGTGGAAAATAGCGTCAAAATAATCGTTCTCCGGCAAATAATTAAACAAATCTCCGGCAATAACGTCCCCTTTAAAACCAATGAGATTTTTAAAGTGGCCGTTCTTGGAAAAGTCGTCCATTACGGTTACTTCATGGCCTTGGGCTTCCAGCGTTTTGGCGATGTTGCTGCCGATAAATCCGGCGCCGCCGGTGACTAAATATTTTTTCTTTCCGTCCATGGTCTTGTCTCCTTATTTACCGTTAAAAATAGTTTTAAACTCATCAAGTGCACTGCTGATTTTGCGGGCTAAGTCGTCGGTCAGTTCCGTGGCCGCGTCCAGCTCTTCCATCAGCTCTTTTTTCTGGGTGCCGGCCCAGGCAATCAGCTGCGCTTCATAGGAGCGCACCTGTTCTACCGTGATATCGTCGGTATATCCGTTTACGCCGGCATACAGGGCCAACACTTCCTGGCACAGGCGCATGGGCTTATATTGGTCTTGCTTGAGCAGCTCTTTCATGCGTTTGCCGCGTTCAATTTGGCGCTGGGACTCTTTATCCAGCTCCGAACCGAACTGGGCAAACCCTTCCAGCTCCTGATACTGCGACATATCAATACGCAAGGTACCGGCCACTTTGCGCATGGTTTTGCGCTGGGCCGAACCGCCTACACGCGAGACGGAAAGCCCCACGTTGACAGCCGGTTTAACGCCGCTTAAAAACAAACTGCTTTCCAAATAAATCTGTCCGTCCGTAATGGAAATAACGTTGGTCGGAATATAGGCGGACACGTCGTTGGCCTGCGTTTCAATAATCGGAAGAGCGGTTAAAGAGCCGCCGCCGTTTTCGTTAGAGAGTTTGCAGGCGCGTTCCAATAAGCGGGAGTGCAAATAAAACACATCGCCGGGGTACGCTTCGCGGCCGGGCGGGCGGCGCAGCAATAAAGACATCTGGCGGTAGGCCTGGGCATGCTTGGACAAATCGTCATACACAATCAGCACGTCTTTGCCTTTCCACATAAAATATTCGCCGATAGCGCAGCCGGCGTACGGCGCGATATAAAGCATAGAGGCAGGGTCTGCCGCGGTGGCGGCTACGACGGTGGTGTATTCCATGGCCCCAAAGTCCGTCAGCGTTTGCACCACTTGGGCTACGGTGCTGTTTTTTTGCCCAATGGCTACATAAATGCACAGACAGCGCTGGTCGGCCGGCAAATTCTTTTGGTTAATAATAGCGTCTATGGCAATGGCGGTTTTGCCGGTTTGGCGGTCTCCGATAATCAGCTCGCGCTGGCCTTTGCCGATAGGCACCAAGGCGTCTATGGCTTTCAGGCCGGTTTGCAGCGGCTGTTTAACGGGCTGGCGTTCCACGATGCCCGGGGCGACGATGTCCAGCGGCATGTTTTTATCGGTTTTGATTTCACCCTTTCCGTCCAAGGGCCGGCCCAGCGGATCTACCACCCGGCCAATGATTCCTTCTCCCACGGGCACGCTGATTACTTCGCCCGTGCGTTTGACGGTGCCGCCTTCCTGCACCAAATCGTCCGACCCCATCAGCACACAGCCGACGTTGTCGTATTCCAAGTTCATGGCCATGCCTTTAACACCATGGCCAAAGTCCACCAATTCAGAGGCCTTTACCTGGTTCAACCCGTATACGCGGGCGATGCCGTCGCCGACTTGAATGACGGTGCCAACTTCACTCAAGTCCGCTTTGGTCTGAAAATTTTCTATTTTCTCTTTAA
This sequence comes from uncultured bacterium, assembly GCA_949291365.1. Lineage (GTDB taxonomy): Bacteria > Elusimicrobiota > Elusimicrobia > Elusimicrobiales > Elusimicrobiaceae > Avelusimicrobium. The sequence continues at coordinate 63,659 of CASEVJ010000008.1, read as the reverse complement.
TAATGCTTGTTATTTCTTCCGGTCTGATTGCCATATTTGCACCGTTATTTGGTTAATTCTTGTTTTAATTTTTCAAATTGTCTTTTCAGCGTGCCGTCTATAAGCACATCGCCCAGCTGCGCGCGCAAACCGCCCAGCAGGGCAGGGTCTGTTTGGTATTGGACGCACGCTTGTTTGCCGCTGAAACGGCCCAGGGCTTCTTCCACCCGCCGCTTCTGTTCATCAGAGAGTGCAAACGCCGTCCGCACCCGGGCGCGCACGCGGCCCAACCGCGCGTCCAGCAGCTGCCCGGCCTCTTCCACACAGCAGTCCAGTAAATAATACCGCTTGGCCTGCACCAAAGCGCAGACAAAACCCGACACAACCTTATCCCCCTGCAACAGCTGGCAAACCCAAGCGGATTTCTCCGCCGAAGATACCGCCGGATCCTGCATATAGGCGCGCACCGCATGCAAGGCCTGGGCGGCCTGCTGCAGCGCCTCAAAGCGCGCCGCGGCTTCTGTGCCGTCTTGGCTTAAAGCGTCAAAAGCGCGGGCATAACGCCGGGCTAAAATACGGTCTGCACTTTTCATACTGTTTTACGCGCGGGCGGATTCCTGCCCGCTTACCTCACGCAGCACTTCGTCCACGGCCTGTTGGGCCGTCTGGGCGTTTACCTGCTGCTGCGTAATCTTGACCGCGGCTAAAAGCGCGGTGTTGACCACTTGCTCACGCACGTCAGCAAGCGCTTGATTTTTTTCGGCCTCTATTTGCGCTTTGGCCTGCTCCAGCAGCCGCTCGGCCTGTTGTTTGGTTTCGCTCAGCAGCTGCTCTTTCTGCGCATTGCCCAGCGCCACCGCTTCCTGCATTTTCTTGGCGGCTTCTTGCGCTATTTGCTGCAGGCGCGCGTCCAGCTCTGCCTTGAGCCCTTGCGCTTCCTGGCGGGCCTGGGCGGCGGCGGCTTTATCGTCGGCTATTTGCTGTTCGCGCTTTTCCAACGCGCCGATAAGCCCTTTCCACGCAAATTTGTGCAAAAGCCATACCAACAGCAAAAAGTTGACTATCGTCAACGCCATGACCCCGAAATCGGGATTTAACAGTTTATCCATTCTTTCCTCTTACGGAAATTACATCACCATCGTCAACAGACAAATGACCAAGCCCAACATGGCAGCGCCTTCCAACAGCGCGGCGATGATAATCATGGTCGTGCGCAGTGCGTTGGCAGCTTCGGGCTGGCGGGCGGTGCCTTCCAAAGCGGCATTACCGATTTTACCTAAACCCAACGCAGCACCAATAACCGTCAATCCGGCGCCGATACCGGCAGCGATGAATTTCAAGACTTCCAATTCCATACTTTTTCTCCTTTGGCGGGCAGTCCCGCCCGTTAAATTAATGTGAATGAATGACTAATCCTACATAAATAGACGTCAACAGCGTAAATACATAGGCCTGCAAAAATGCCACCAACAACTCCAAAAGCGTCATAAAAATTTCAAGCCCCATGGCCGGAATGGCAGCGCCGGTACCGGCCATTTTGCTCATGCCGCCAATGATGAAAATAATCAGCAGCAAACTAAGCAGCACCATGTGCCCCGAAAGCATATTGGCAAACAAACGGATAGCCAATACGCACACGCGGATAAGCAAGCTAATCACTTCCAGCGGGAAAATAAGCGGCACCAGCCACCACGGCGTCCCGCCGGGCACAAAGGTTTTAATAAACCCCCACAAGCCGTGAAATTTAAGCCCGCAATACACTATCAGCGCGCCGGAGCACAGCGCCAGCCCGCCGGTGACGGAAATATTGGACGTAATGGTTTTCATTTGCGGGATCAAGCCCGCCAGGTTAGAAAAAAGGATAAATAAAAACAGCGTGCAGAAATAAGAAAGGAACTGCTTGCCTTCCACCCCCATACCGGGTACGACAATGCCGTCGCGCATAAACGCCACATATTCCTCTCCGGCGGTGTGCAGCAAGCGGGAAAAAACGCTTTTGCCGCGCCGCGCCATCAAAATACCGGTTAGCAGTAGCACCAAGCTGATGCACACCATCGTAACCGTATGTGCCGTAACGGGTAAATGCAACGTACCTACCATGACGCCAAAATCGTGGTCTAGAATATGATGTGCTATCGTTTCAGATACTTCCATTTTTTTTCTCGTCCTTATTCTGCTCTGCCGTGCGGGCCATGCGTCTGGCCTCTTTTACCAGGATATACATGCCCAGCGCAAACCCGGCAAACACTCCGCCCACTGTAGCCCATGGGGCCGTACCAAAACGGCGATCGGCCCAATATCCTGCACCTGTGCCCAAGGCCACCGCTACGGCAAACTCCAGCCCCAGCGTGGTAATGACCAAATGGTCTTTGGGCGTAAAGGGCCCGATAGACATAACGGCCTCCGTTTATTTACCGGGCGGTAAGTTATTACCTATATTATAGATTAATTTACCGCAAAAAGCGAACTTTTTCTGCCGGCAAAAAGCTCTCTTTTTATTGTAGTAAATCCGGCGGCAACGCGAAACCTTTTTTATGATTAAAATATTTCTCTTTCCAAGCGGTCAGATACATAAAGAAAAATATAGGAAAAGCCCAAGCCCCAAAAACAGCCCCCGGCCAGACCGCAAGGGCATACCAAAAACCCCGGTATGCACCGGGGTTTTAAATGGCGTAGGTAAAAATTTTGCTTTCAAATGGCTTGAGCGCTATCTCAAAGCCCTGCTGGCGAAGCTGCGGGGTGATGTCTTGGACAGTGCCGGAAAATTCTTCCGTCAGTTTGTTCCCTTCCCCCGCGGCGGCTTTTATTTTCAAACGGCAGTTGGCAGGGGCGTCGCTGTAATTAATGACCACCGTAGAGGCGGTATTCATCTGTTTCCATGTCCAGCACAAGACATTGCGGCAGGAAACGGCATCTCCACCGGCAGGCCCCACCTCGGTCAAAGACCATTGTCCGCCGTGGAAAGCCGGTTTGGAGGAAATTTTGAGCAGTTTAACGTAATAGTCACGAATGGGCTCATCTTCTTTAAAGAAATCTTTCACATACTGTATAGGCACGCGCACCGGGTGCCCCATCATTTGAAACAAATAAATCATACGCGCGCCGGGCAGGGTGGCAATAATGGTACTGGCCGCCAGGGATTTTTCCCGCCCGAATGCTTTTAAGCTTTCTTCTTCGTCATGGTTAGCCGTAAAACGGATAGAGCGCATTTGGAACAAATGTTCTGCGCCCAGATGCCCTTTAATATTTTCAGAATTGGAAAAACGCAGGCGGTCATAGAGGATTTTGTCGTAGGTATAATCAAAGCCCAGTTCCTGTATTTCCCACTCTAATCCCCAATATACTTCAGCTATAAATTTAAAATCCGGGTGCGCCTCGCGCACTTTTTGCAAAGCCGCCGACCAAAATTCTTCTTTAGGCAAATTCCCGCCGATAAATTCCCACCAGGTATCGCGGTGCACTTTATTCAGCGTCAGCATGGCCATATCACAGCGCACGCCGTCACACAAATCCGCCACTTTAAGCAGATTTTTAAGCATAAACTCTTTGGTCTTGGGATTGAAATAATTCAGCTGGGCCGTGTCCGTCCATGGGGCAAAATACGGGTCGCGCCCGTGGGCAATCCACACGCCGTTGGCGTTTTGGAAAAACCAATCTTTATGCGCCCGGGGTTCCTCTTTGCCGGTATTGATATACAAATCCGGCTCTGCGTCTACAGAGGGGCTGTCTATAGCGGTGTGGTTGGCCACAAAATCTAAAAACAGTTCCATGCCCAAGCCATTTAGTTTTTCATGCAATTGGCGCAGGGCACTTTCTCCGCCCAAATCCGGTGCGGCTTCGTACTCATAGACCGCATAGGGGGAAGCAATAATATCTTGTGTATTGAAATCGGGATAAACTTGGCGGATTTGCTGTTGAATATCTGGGTTGGCGCGGGCGATTTCGCCGGCTTTGGGGCTTTGTTTCCACACGCCCATTAGCCACACAGCGTCAAAACCGCGCTGTTTAAATTCCTGCCAATATTTGTCGGGGATTTCCTGCAACGTAAAACGGCGCCCGTGTCTGGCCTCCAGACGGGCCAGCCACGCACGCGTGTTTATTTCCAGGATGTGCGGATTTGTCCTCATAGAACTCCCCTAGTTATTTTATAGCACTTTGGGACACGCTTGTAAACCTTTTTTTAGAAAGAAATTTTTTCTTGGCTGTATGCCAGTATTTTGCCCTTTTTTCCGTCCCCTACAACTCCTTTCGCTGCCCGCCAGCCCTGGGCAAATCCCTGCAGATAACACTAAAACGCCCTCTCCTGCTCTCCGCAAAAGCCCATACCGGATATGTGGATATTGGCAAGCAAGATTAGAAAACGCCGTCATCTCCAAGCGTTCTGTAAACAAAGAACAACCCGCCCCAAGAAATGCCCTGAAATGAGCTATACAGCGGCAAGGCCGGAGCTCCCATTAGCCAGATATACCGGCTGACACCACATAGTCCGGTCAACACCGCCTCCAGCCAGCCATAAAAAACCCCGGCTTTGCGGGCCGGGGTTTTGAAAGGAAAGGGGAATTAATTCCCTTCAGTTACTGCTTCGTCCGCTTCGTCTTTGACAACGGGAGCGATACGGGCGATTTTGTCGCCTTCTTCCAGCTTTACCAGACGCACGCCCTGGGCGTTGCGGCCGACGGAGCGGATTTCTTCGCAGCGGGTGCGGATAGTCATGCCTTTTTCCGTTACCACCATAAGGTCTTTGCTTTCGTCGACCAGTTTAATACCTACGACTGCGCCATTGCGCTCGCTGGTCTTAATGGTAATAACGCCCATGCCGCCGCGGTGCTGGCGTTTGTATTCGCTAAATTCCGTGCGTTTGCCAAAGCCGTTTTCACACACGGAGAGCACGTCGGGCTGTTCGCCGTCGTTGGGGGCGTGTTCCATGCCCACCACCTCATCGCCTTTAGCCAGCGCAATACCGCGTACTCCTTTGGCCGGGCGGCCCATGGCGCGCACTTCGTTTTCATCAAAGCGAATAGATTTGCCGTGTTTAGTGGCGATAATAATGTCGCTCTTGCCAAACGTCATCTGCACGCTGATAAGCACGTCGCCTTCTTCCAGCCCGATGGCAATAATGCCCGTCTTGCGGATATTGGCAAACTCAATGAGTTCCACGCGTTTGATACTGCCCATGCGGGTACACATGGTCAGATATGCTTTTTCTTTTTCCGCGTCGTGCTTCTTGGGGTCAAAGTCTTCTATCGCCAGCGCAGAAGTTACTTTCTCTTCACCGGTCAGCTGCAAGAGATTGACAATCGCTTTGCCTTTGGACATACGCGTCCCTTCCGGTATTTCAAAGGCGCGCAGCGCAAAGACGCGGCCGCGGTTGGTGAACATCAAAATCGTGGAGTGCGAAGACGTGATGAACAAATGCTCCATAAAGTCTTCTTCTTTGGTTTTTCCGCCGATAATGCCTTTGCCGCCGCGGTTCTGGCTCTTATAAGTAGAGAGCGGAATGCGTTTGGCGTAGCCGTCGTTGGAAATGGTGATGACCACGTCTTCCTTTTCAATGAGGTCTTCCATAGAGAAATCCGTCATGTCCGGGCCGATTTGCGTGCGGCGCGCGTCGCCGTAATTCTTTTTCAGCTCCGCCAGTTCATTGACGATGATATCCAAAATTTTCTGCGGATCAGCCAAAATTCCCTGCAATTCGGCAATGAGTTTGAGCAGCTCTTTCTGTTCCTGCTCAATGGCCGCAGAAGACAGCTGCGTCAGCTGGTGCAAGCGCATATCCAAAATGGCCTGGGCCTGCACTTCCGAAAGGGAAAACTTGTTCATCAAGGCCAGCTTGGCCGCCGGGACGTCCTGGCTGTTGCGAATAATAGCCACCACTTCGTCCATATGCGCAATAGCAATAAGCAAGCCGGACAAGATGTGTTCCCTGCGCTGGGCTTTATTGAGGTCAAACTTGGTGCGATTGGTCACCACTTCCTGGCGGTGTTTGACATACGCCTTCATCACGTCTTTCAAGGACAGTACGCGGGGCCGTCCGTCCACAATAGCCAGCATATTGACCGCAAAAGACGTCTGCAGCTGCGTATGTTTAAACAGGTGATTGAGCACCACCTGGGCATTGCCGTCGCGCTTGATTTCAATGACCAGGCGCATACCGCGGCGGTCCGACTCATCGCGGATATCGGAGATATCGGTAATCTTTTTGTCGCGCACCAACGCCACAATGCTTTCAATCAGCGCGGTTTTGTTTACCTGGTACGGAATAGCAGTGACGACAATGGCTTCCCGTCCGCCTTTTCTTTCTTCAATTTCAGTGGACGCCTGCACTTTGACGCTGCCGCGGCCTGTTTCAAAATATTCATAAATGCCTTTGGTGCCGCGGATCCAGGCGCCTGTCGGAAAGTCGGGCCCTTTGATGATTTTCATCATCTCTTTAGTGGTAATGGCCGGGTTTTTAATATAGGCGATAATCCCGTCGCACACTTCGCCCAGGTTATGGGTGGGAATGTTGGTAGCCATACCGACCGCGATACCGGAGGAACCGTTGACCAGCAGGGCCGGCAGTTTGGCCGGCAGGACGGAGGGCTCCTGCAAAGAGCCGTCGTAGTTGGGGATCATTTTGACGGTATCTTTGTCCAAATCATCCAGCATTTCATCTGAAATGCGCTGTAGGCGGCACTCGGTGTAACGCATGGCGGCGGCGGAGTCTCCGTCAATAGAACCAAAGTTACCCTGTCCGTCAATGAGCGGCTGGCGCAAAGAGAAATCCTGCACCATGCGCACCAACGTATCGTACACGGCGGTATCGCCGTGTGGGTGGTATTTACCCAACACGTCGCCGACCACGCGGGCGGATTTTTTGTAGGGCTTATTGTATTTGAGCCCCATTTCGTTCATAGAATACAACACGCGGCGGTGCACCGGTTTTAGACCGTCGCGCACGTCGGGCAAAGCACGCCCGACAATCACGCTCATCGCGTAGTCAATATAGTAGGAACGCATTTCGTTGGCGATATCGCGCTGTTGGATATTGCCAAACAAATCCACGTTGTTTTGCTGCGGCTCTTGGGCCGCGCCCGTCAATTCTTCGCTCATGATGTTCAACTCCTGTTAAACCGTTCAAATCGTTTCCCCGCGCACCCATGCGGCGCGGGGAATAGGTTAAATGTCCAAGTTCTTTACTTCCAACGCGTGCGACTGGATAAAGTCGCGGCGGGGCTCCACTTTGTCGCCCATCAGCATCGTAAACGCGTGCTCCGTATCGGCGGCGTCATTGATTTTGACTTGGATTAATTTGCGTTTGGCCGGGTCCATGGTGGTTTCCCACAGCTGTTCGGGGTTCATTTCACCCAAACCTTTGTAGCGCTGTATGCTGGCGCCGGCAGAAGCGGCGTCTTTGACCGCTTTTAACAGCTCCGCCAAGCTAAACACCAGCACGTCAGTTTTACCGTTGTTGACGGTAAAGAGCGGTGTTATGCGGTCTTTTTCATTTTCAATTTTTGGGTATTGCTGGAAGTTGTAACCCAGCGCTTCCAATTTCTTTTCACAAGCCAGCAATTTGCCAAATTCAAACAAGCTCTGGTGCTCGGGCTGCAAGCTTTCATCGTCCAGCGTAGTAATGTCCACGCCGTCGGCGGAGAGCTCTTCTTTTTTCTCCAGCACGTATTCATCTGCGTAAGCACGGTATTCAGTTTCGTCAAAGAAATATTTAAAGCCGCCGCTCTGCAGCGGAATACGGTACACCGGCACGCGGCCTTCGGCCAAGAATGCCTGGAAATCTTTAAATGTAATGTTTTTGACTTCCAGCGTAGCTAATACGTCTTCCATATCGCGCAGGATTTTGAGCATATCCGCCAGTGCCTGCCCTTCTAGTTTGGCACCTTTGGCGTCGGTCACTGCTACGGTGGCTAATCCTTCTTTCATCAGCCACTGCTGCATTTGCTCTTCGGTCTGCAGGTATTGCTCCAGCTTGCCTTTTTTGACTTTATACAAAGGCGGCTGGGCTAAATAGATATGTCCGGCTTCTATCAGCGGGCGAAGCTGGCGGTAGAAGAAAGTCAGCAGCAAGGTGGAGATATGCTGTCCGTCCACGTCCGCATCAGCCATTAAAATAATTTTGTGGTAGCGCAGCTTGGAGATGTCAAAACCACCTTCCCCTTCTCCTACGCCGGTGCCCACGGCGGCAATCAAATCACGCACCGTATCGCTGGAGAGAATTTTGACCAGCGGGGCTTTTTCTACGTTTAAAATTTTACCGCGCAGCGGCAAAATGGCCTGGAATACGCGGTCGCGCCCTTGTTTGGCGCTGCCGCCAGCAGAGTCACCCTCTACCAGGAACAATTCGCATTTGGCGCTGTCGCGTTCTTGGCAGTCGGCCAGTTTGCCCGGCAAACCACCGCCTTCAAAAGCGCCTTTGCGGCGGGTTAAATCACGCGCTTTGCGCGCCGCTTCGCGCGCTACGGCAGCACCAATACATTTTTCACAAATGGCGCGGGCCGTTTTGGGGTTTTCTTCAAAGAAAGTAGCCAGCGTTTCGCCCACCACAGAGCGGACAATGCCTTCTATTTCTGAGTTGCCCAGTTTTGTTTTGGTCTGCCCTTCAAACTGCGGGTGCGGAATTTTGACTGACAGCACCGCCGTCAGCCCTTCTTTAATGTCATCGCCGCCCACAGATACATCTTTGTGCTGTTTGGACAGATTATTATTTTTAATGTATTCGTTAATAATACGCGTCAGCGAAGAGCGGAACCCGCTTAAATGCGTGCCGCCTTCTACGGTATTAATATTGTTTACAAACGAAAATACGTTTTCGCTGTAGCCCTCGTTATATTGAATGGCGAAAGAGATATAATTGTCGCCTACGGTTTTGGTCAAATAAATCGGTTCAGGATTAATGACCGTTTTATTAGTATTTAAAAATTTGGCAAATTGAGAAATACCGCCCTCGTAATGGAAGGTGACAGTTTTGGCTTCTTCGCCGCGTTCATCGGTAAACAAAATTTTTACGCCGGCATTTAAGAAAGCCAGCTCACGCAGGCGGTTGGCAATGGTTTCATACACAAAAGCCACATCGCCAAAAATTTCTTTGTCTGCGTGGAAAGTAACTTTGGTACCGTGTTCTTTAGTAGTACCAATCTCTTCCACTTTTGTCAGCGGTTTGCCGCGTTTATACTGCTGGCGATATATTTTGCCGTTTTTCTTTACTTCCACTTCCATTTCTTCAGACAACGCGTTCACGCACGATACACCCACCCCGTGCAGACCGCCGGACACTTTATAAGCGCCGCTGTCAAATTTACCGCCGGCATGCAAAACGGTCATGACCACTTCCAGCGCGCTTTTGTGGCGAAGTTTAGGATCTTTGGCATTGGTCATCAAATCCACCGGAATACCGCGGCCGTCATCTTCCACAGAACAAGTCATATCGTCTTTGATGACAACTTTAATAGTCGTGGCGCCGCCGGCCAAAATTTCGTCAACGGAGTTATCCACCACTTCATACACTAAATGGTGCAGCCCCGGCAGCCCTGTAGAACCGATGTACATAGCGGGGCGTTTGCGCACTGCTTCCAGCCCTTCTAAAACCTGAATTTTGGAGGAATCATACTGCTTATTTTCTTCGTCACTCATTACTGGCTCCTGCATCGTGGATAATTTCTATTTTTGTAATCCACGGCTTATCAAAATGTTTATTTAATTCTTTAATTAAATAGTCCCGGCGGCCGGTTAGTTCGTTGCGCGCCACGGATAATTTAACCGATACATATAAACTGCCTTCTTTTACACCTATTAATTTCCAAAAACGTTCTTTATCTCCCACCAGTTCCGTCCATACATGATCCAGTATTAATAAACGGTTTAAGCGTGTGTTTAAACGTCCGTACTTGCCGTTTAATTCTGCCGAACTAGACCATATTGGGCGTGGACGGGAGCCAAATTTCATGCTTAAATCCGCACCGGCATAATAACGTATTTCAATTCATCGCTGCCCACCGGCTCAATCAAGACCGGCTGGGAAGCGTTTACAAAAGAAAACGCCACTTTTTCACTGCCTACATTTTTTAATACATCAATAATAAATTGAGGATTAAACGCGCAGTCAAATGCTTCCTGCGTATAATCAATAGGCAGTTCATCGGTAAATTCCATATTTTGGGACGTGGAAGAAACAGTCATGCTATTGTCTTCTATATGAAATTTCACCGTGCTTCCAAATTCCCCGGAGCACAAAGCCGCGCGCCGGGTGGAAGCCAACAGTTCTTTGGTAAACACTTCAAACGAAATATTTTTCTTTGTCGGAATAACTTGGTTATAGTTTGGAAAGTTTCCTTCAATCAAGCGGGAAATAAACGTTGTTTCGTTTAACTCAAAGCTTACTTGATTGGACGCGACGTTTACCTGGATAGTAGCATCTTTATCCGGTTTAGAAAGAGAAATAAAACGCACCACTTCATTTAAAATTTTCGTAGGAATAATAATCTTAAATTCGCCGGAATTAGCCAGTGCCGGATGACGGGCCACCGCCAAGCGGCCTCCGTCCGTCGCCACCACTTCAAACGTGTCAGCCGTATTATTCCACAATAACCCGTTCAAAATATAGCGCGTTTCCTGGGTGGAAGCAGAAAAAGCCGTCTTGTCTATCATATTCTGCAGAGCCAGCGGGCTTAAGGTAATACTGTTTGTTTTTTCAATTTCCGGAATGGGCGGATATTCCGTTTTGGGCATACCAATCACCCAAAATTTACTCTTGCCGGATTTAATATGAAATTTATTATTTTCTCCGGTAAACAAGTTAATTTCTTTACCGTCGGGCAAATTTTTAATAATTTCAGAAAATTCTTTGGTTGGGATAGTTAAGCTTCCTTCTTCTTCCACTTCAGCGGGAATATAATGCACTACGGCCATTTCCATATCCGTACGGACTAATTTCAATTTATTGCCTTGGGTCTCTATTAAGAAATTATGCAGAATAGGCATCGTGGTGCGGGAGGCCACTCCTGCGGAAATTACCTGTATCCCTTCCAAAAGGGTTTCTTTAGTAATATTTATCTTCATGTTATTAATCCTGTTATTATAGGGTGTTAATGATGTGGATTTAGTTTATTTCCCAATACAAATTTTCCGGTATTCTTGTGCATAACTCTTATTTTTTATGCACAGTATACACACTGATTTTTAGTATGCCCTGTTTTAAATATTTATACTCCGTTTATACACTGTTTTTTACTTTTTATCCACAGCCCGGATATCACTGATAATTTGATTGATTTCCGCAGAAAAGAAAGGGTCTGCCTTAATTTTCTCTTTTACCAAATCCCGCGCATGTACCACAGTGCTGTGATCACGGTTAAATTCACGTCCTATTTCTGGCAAAGACAGATCCGTTAGTTCCGTGCATAAAAACATGGCTATTTGGCGCGGCCACGCGACGGATTGCGTCTTGCGTTTGGAAACAAAATCTTCCGTATTGATTTTAAAATGTTTGCCGACTACTTTTTTAATTGCGTTTACATTGATAGCCAAACGTTGTTCTTCTTGCGTCAAGATGTCAGACAATAATTCTTTGGCTATAGGAATGGTAGGAATTACGCCGTGCGTGCTGCAGTAAGAGACCAGCCGGAACAAAGAACCTTCCAGCTCGCGGATATTAGTTTGTATGCCTTCTGCAATAAAAGAAATAACATCATCTCCAATGTCAAAATGAATAGAATCTCTTTTCTGGCGCAGAATAGCAATACGCGTTTCCAAATTCGGTTTTTTAATTTCTGTAATAATACCCGATAGCAAACGGGACGACAGACGTTCGTCCAAATCCAATTGTTGCGGCGTTCGGTCTGATGAAAGTACAATTTGTTTGCGGCTTTCAAACAACGCATTAAAGGTATAGAAAAACTCCAGCTCGCTGGCGGATTTCCCGGCCACAAACTGAATATCGTCCATTAAAAAACAATCCAAAGAGCGGTATTTTTTGCGGAAACTTTCCGAAGATTTATTTTGCAGTGCCTCTATATATTCCCCTACAAATTCTTCTCCGGACATATAGAGTACGCGCGCTCCCGGATTTTGCTGCAGAATTTGATTTCCAATTGCATGCAGTAAATGTGTTTTACCTAGCCCCGGGGTAGAATAAATAACCAGAGGGTTATTTTCACGGTTACCCATTTTGTTCACGACGGCCTGCGCCGCTTTATAAGCAAAGCGGTTGGAAGGAGATTCAATGAAATTATCAAACCGATAGGAAGAATTTAACCGGGCCGGAAAGGGGCTTTTTTTAATCACCGGCGCTGCAGCCGGAGTTTGCGGTGCGTTCTCCAGTACGGCTTGTACAGGGTCTTTTACTTCCTTTATAATATAAGAAACTGTAATCTCTGTACCCGTATGTTTTAAAAAAGTATCCTTTATAATATGTTCATAACGGGTTTGTATGGTTTTCTGCCAAATCTGGTTAGGAATTTGTATAGTAAGCGTTTGGTCTGTAAAATCAAACGAAACAGGCCTCAGCCATATTTCATAGCTATCTTTTCCTAAAATGGTTTCTATTTCAGAGAATATAGGGGTAAGACTATCGTTGTTTGAAAGAGTTTCCACTTCTGTGCCGCCATTGATGTAAGATATATTTAATCTTACTAATTATTGCCCCCAGCGTCAACCTAAAAAAAGCCATTTTTGCGTTTAAACCTGATAAAAGCGCGACAGAGGCGTTTTTTAAAAAAACCGCTACCTCCCCCTTATAGCACTATAAAACGTAAATTTTTAACTTTTAAACCGAAAAAATTAAAAAATAGAGTTATCCACAGGTTTTATAAGTGGTCTACTAATATTTTTTTGGGCTTGCTGTTGTCTTGGAAAGGTTTTATAATAAAACCGTATAGATATGATATAATAAATAAGAAAAATTCTTATTTATATCTTTATACAGGACTATTCCGTAAAAAATACCGGAAATGTCTTTTTAGTAATAAACAATGTATAATACGGTATAGATATCTTGCGTGATGAGGAAAAGAGGTCATTAGGCAATATATCTTTTACCAATAAGGGAGCGTATTATGACGAAAATCAACGAAATTTATAAATGCAAAATCTGCGGAAATATGGTGGAAGTGGTGCATGCCGGAGCGGGGGAGCTGGTATGCTGCGGCCAACCGATGGAAAAACAGACTGCCGGAACGACGGACGGAGCTACGGAAAAACATGTTCCGGTAATTGAAAAAATAGAGGGCGGCTATAAAGTAAAAGTGGGCTCCGTGCCGCACCCGATGCTGGAAGCACACTGGATTGAATGGATTGAGTTGGTGACCTCCTGCGGCCGGGTACAGCGCAAGTATTTAAAACCCGGCGAAGCCCCGGAAGCCGTTTTTAAATGTGACGCTGAAAAAGTGACCGCTCGCGAATACTGCAATTTGCATGGATTGTGGGAAAAAGAAAACTAATTTCTTTCCGTCCCCCGCTTTATACGGGGGACGGTTTTTCGAATATTATAGACTGCATGCCAAGGAGAAACTATGAAGGCGGTTCAAATTACAGATAAAGTATACTGGGTAGGGGCTATTGACTGGAACATACGGGATTTTCACGGCTATTCCACCAAACGCGGCACCACTTATAACGCTTTTTTAATTTTAAGCGACAAACCTACGCTGATTGATACGGTAAAAAAAGAATTCTATCCCGAAATGATGGCGCGTATTGCCAGCGTGATAGACCCCAAAAAAATAGAAATTATTATTTCCAACCATTCAGAAATGGATCATTCCGGCGCACTGCCCCAGGCCGTGGCTGCCATAGAGCCCAAAGAAATTTATTGCTCCGATATGGGGCTTAAAAATTTAACCGCCCAGCTGTATCCTAACTTTGAAATGAAAGTGGTCAAAACCGGCGACCGCATTGACGTCGGGGGCGATACGATTTCTTTTGTGGAAGCGCGCATGCTGCATTGGCCTGACAGTATGTTTTCTTATCTGGAAAAAGAAAATGTTCTGTTTACCAATGACGTATTTGGCATGCATTATGCCACCAGCAAACTCTTTGATGATGAGAATGAAGAACGCCTCTGGCTCTATGAGGCGGAAAAATACTATGCCAATATTGTGCTGCCCTATTCTGACATTGTGCTGCGCTTTTTAGACAGCGTGCAAAAAATGGGGCTTTCTCCAAAAATTATTGCGCCCGATCATGGCTTTATTTGGCGCAAAGACCCGTCTAAAATCGTCAATTTGTACGCCAAATGGGCGGCCCAGGCGCCTAAAAACAAGGCCATTGTCGTCTATGATACAATGTGGGGAAGCACCCAGAAAATGGCGGAATATGTGGTGGAAGGGCTGCGCCAGGGCGGCACGGAAGTCAAACAGCTCTCCATGCATTCCTGCCACCGCAGCGACGTAGCGACGGAGCTTTTGGACAGCAGAGGCCTGTTAATCGGCTCTCCAGTGCTTAATTCGGAAATTTTCCCGGCCATGGCCGACGTACTGTGCTATCTGAAAGGACTAAAGAAAAAGAATTTGGTCGGCGGTGCGTTTGGCTCTTACGGCTGGAATCCGGGCCCGGTCAATACACTTTCCGATATGCTCAAAGCCATGAATGTGGAACAGGTGGCCCCGGTGGTAACGTCTAAATTCGTGCCCGACGATAAAGTGTTGCAGGCGTGTACGGAATTAGGCCTGGCGGTAAGCAAAAAAATAGCGGAAAAACTGTAAAAGAGGGGGCCTATGTCTGAACAGGAAATTGCGGAAGGATTGCATTTTATTACCTACGGGCTGTATATTGTTACATCGTCTTGGCAAGGACGCGACAACGGCATGATTGTCAATACCGTTTTCCAAGTCACGGCCCAGCCGGCACGGGTGGCGATTTCGGTTAATAAAGAAAGTCTTTCGCATGAACTGATCAGCCAAAGTCGCGTATTTGCCGCTATGCCGCTGGCCCAAAGCGCCGATTTGGTGTTTATCGGACGTTTTGGCTTTCGCAGTGGGCGGACTTTTGACAAATTTGCTGGGCTGTCTATAGAGCGCGGGGCGCTGGGTTCCCCTATCGTCAAAGACCATACATTGAGTTTCTTGGAAGTGCAGGTGGAACAAACGCTGGACGTGGGCACCCACACCCTGTTTATTGGCACGGTCAAAGACGGCGTGTGTTTCCATACGGAAAAGCCGGCCCCGATGACCTACGAGTATTATCATACGGTCATTAAAGGCAAAGCGCCCAAAGGCGCCACCCACGCCTAATCACCACGGCGTGCATAGGCGGTTGTTGCGTACAGAAAGGAGCGTATCTTCTACGAAGAGCGGCCTGAAGAAATTTTAAAAATCCAAGGGAGGTAGTTTTATGAAATACGTTTGTGAGATTTGTGGCTATACTTATGACCCTGCCGCCGGAGACCCGGAGCACGGCATTGCCGCCGGCACGAAATTTGAAGATTTGCCGGCAGATTGGACGTGTCCCGTCTGCGGCGTAGGCAAAGACCAGTTTAAACCGGCTGAATAACAGATTATCTCTCCGCCCCGGTTTTGCACCGGGGCGGTTTTTTTTAGGTATATTTTTTGTTATACCCCCGGTGTCTCCCCGGGGGTTTTAGGTAGTACTTGTTGGGTTTTCCGCAGACGGCCCGGGGCCAGCCCATGCAGGAAGCGTATGTACGCCAAAGAAGAGCCGGCAGAAAATCATTTATGCACAAAACTCCGGGCTGGGAAATTCATGAGATAAGGAAAAATGGTTTTTGAATACAGGGATTGGACGAGCCCTTTGCTGTGTGCGGCCCAGGCCGGCCGTGTGCCGGTGTATTTGGCAGTTAATGAAGGGCAGACCGTCTGGCTGGCAAATTCGTCCCAATAAGGGCCTTCCGGTTATGTTTGAGCCGTGTGTTAGGGGCGTTTCTGCCCGGCACGGAGACGGATTTGTGGGTATTTTTACAGGGTTTTCCCGTTGGTTGGCCTTGCTAACTTTGCTATAATGAGAACATGAAAGTTTTATATGTTTGCACGACTACCGATATGGGTGGAGCGGAGAGGGCGTTGCTCTCTTTGGCCAGGGCGGTGGAACAAGAAGGCCATACCGTCAAAATTATTTCTTTAAAACCGCTGGGCAGTATCGGGCGGGAAATGCAGTCGTGCGGATTAGAAGTGAGTTCTTTGGATTTGGCCGGCAAGTGGCGCCCGCTGGAAACAGCCGGCGTATTGGCGCGGTTGGTGCAGGAAATAGAGGCGTTCCGACCCGATATTGTACATGCGTTCTTATACCGCGCTATTATGCTGTGCCGGCTGGCTAAAAGAAGGATTTTTTTCCCTTTAATTACCACCCCGCATTATGATTTATCCCGAAAAAATTGTTTTCTGCGGCTAATAGATCGGGCATTAAAAGACGCCGATGATGTGTCTTGCGCCGAATCCCGCTTCACAGCGGATTTTTTGGAAAAAAAGCAAAAATATAATCCCGATAAACTGCGCCTGGTAGCCAACGGGGTAGATTTGTCCCAGTTCCGTCCGGACGCCGCTTCCCGGCAAGCCGTCCGCAAACAGTTTGGCTGGGCAGAAGATGAGGTAATTTTTGTCTGTGTGGCGCGCCTGTCGGCGGAAAAAAATCATCTTTCTCTATTAAAGGCCTTTGCGCCGGTGTATGTGCGGGAGAAAAAAGCCAAATTGGTTTTGGTTGGCGATGGGCCGGAAAAGGAAAGAATACAGGAATTTGTCCGCCAAAAAGGGCTGGGAAAAGCGGTCTTTTTAGCAGGAGAAGTAAGCGATGTGAGCCAATTTCTGTTAGCGTCTGATGTCTTTATCCTGCTATCTTCTATTGAGAGCTTGCCCATGTCTTTGCTGGAAGCTTGTTCATCCGGGCTTCCTTGCATAGTTAGTAAAGTAGGAGATATGCCTCGGGTTGTCTTGCACGGGGAGACCGGGTTTGTCTGCAATGCGCAAGACCCGGTTGTGGTCAGTGCTCTGATGGCAGAAATGATAGAGAATCGACCTTTGTGCCAACAAATGGGCCGTGCTGCCCGCCAGCGTATGGGACATTATTATCCGGCCCCAGAAAAAATATATTTGAAGATTTACAAAGAAATAAAATAGTTTTCACGTGAAAACCCGGAGTGTCTATGGAACAGAGACTTTTTATTGCCGCTTGTATTATGTATTTGTTTTCTTGGGCCAGTAAACGCCTGTTGCGTAAGAATAAACTGGATAAACAGGTTCATTTCGGCCTGTGGCATGCTGGGTTTTTGGCATTAATTTTAGGTTGTGCTTATTATATCTTTAGTTTTATATTAAATAGTTCGGCTGCAGCTTTCCCTCAAGAGGGCATATCTGCCAAAGCGGTTTTTGCCTATATTGCTATTGCTGCTGTTGCCGTATATGGATTTTTTTGCGCCAAGGGGAAAACAAAAAACGGGCGCCAGCCATTAATCAAAGCCGATTTGGATTGGGCAAATACAGTATATTTTGCCGGATTTGTGGCCTCTGTTGTCATGTTCTTCTTTATACAGGCCTTTAAAATCCCCTCTGCTTCTATGCAAAATACATTGCTGATAGGAGATCACTTGTTTGTGAACAAAGCCGCTTATGGCTTTCGTATCCCGTTAACCCAAATCCGTTTTGGGGAGTTCCGCCAAATCAAACCGGGTGATATTATTGTTTTCACGTTTCCAGCAGACAGCCCGGATCAAATCAATTGCGGCGGGTATCAATACGGCCGTGATTATGTCAAACGCGTAGTTGCTATGCCCGGAGACAAAGTGGAAGTAAAAGACGGTGCTTTATACATCAATGACGCCCAGGCCCCGCTACAAGGATATGAAATATTTGAATCCGTCCAACGTATTCCTTCTCATAATACGCTGGAGCCGGAAGTATACCAAGCGATATGGGAAGACCGTAAATTGGAAGACATAGAGGGCTTGTCTCTGCGGGATAATTTTGGCCCGGTTATAGTGCCGGAAGGCAGTTATTTCGCAATGGGTGATAACAGAGACAACTCTTGTGACTCCCGTTTTTGGGGCCCGGTTCCCCGGGAAAATATTAAGGGTACAGCTTGGTTTATCCACTGGCCTTTAAACCGTATCCGTCTGATAAAATAAACCCTTGTATAGGGGAAAATCTTTTTTCTTTGTTTTTTATCCACACCAATTAACAAGCTGTCCAGAAAGGAAAATTGTTTCCACGTGAAAACTTATCCACAGTTTATAAGCTGTGGATAAGTGGAATAAATGTCCTTTTGTTTTCACGTGAAAACTACGGCTTGCGTTTCCTATTTATTTATGATTTAATATTTTAACGGAGGATTTATGGGTGAAATAATTGCCATCGCAAACCAAAAAGGCGGTGTAGGCAAGACCACGACGGCTATCAATCTGGCCTATGCCTTGGCCTATTTAGACCAAGAAGTGCTATTAGTAGATTTTGACCCGCAAGGCAATGCCGGGTCGGGGTTGGGCATTAGCTTGACAGATGGAGAAAAATCGGTTTATCATCTGTTGACAAAGAATGCCACCTTTGAAGAAGTAGTCCGGCAAACCTCAAATGAGATGTTGGACGTTATCCCCACCTGCAAGAATTTAGCCGGGGCAGAAGTGGAACTGGTCAATATACGCGGGCGTGAGAATATGCTGAAGGAAGCTCTGGCACCTCTGCGCAAAATGTACCGCTATATTATTATAGATTGTCCTCCTTCTTTAGGACTTTTGACTTTAAATGCGCTGATGGCAGCTGATAGTGTTATCACCCCGGTACAGTGTGAATATTATGCCATGGAAGGGCTGGCACATTTTATGACTACTATTTCTAAAATAAAGCAATTTCTGAACGATAACCTCAAATTAGACGGGGGATTGCTGACGATGTACGACGCCCGCATGAATCTTTCCAAACAGGTTTTTGCGGAAGTGAGCCGTTTTTTTGGGGATAAAGTATATAAAACCCCCATTCCCCGCAATATCCGTTTAGCCGAAGCTCCCAGCTTTGGCCAGTCTATTTTTGATTATGACCCGGCCTGCCGCGGAGCCAATGCCTATGTGCAGCTGGCAGTGGAGTTTTTAGCCAGGCGCGGGGCTAACGTGGCAGATTTTGTTAAACCGGAAGAAGCCGCTTCCGTTAGCTATAATTACGATTTTGGAGGATAAAAATGGCCAGACAAGCATTAGGCAAAGGATTAGACGCTTTGCTAAAACAAACCCAAGATGTCTTAAATAATCCCACCGGCCCCCGCCCGGAGAATGCTTCCGGCCCGGTGGTGCAGCAAATCGCTTTAGATAAAATTATCCCTAACCGGTTCCAGCCCCGGCGTGTATTTGATGAGAGCAAACTGCAGGAGCTGGCCCAGTCTATACAGGAACACGGCCTGACGCAGCCGATAGTAGTGGTCTATGATGCCGGATTAGACAAATATGAAATTGTGGTGGGAGAGCGCCGCTTCCGTGCCAGCCAGCTGGCAGGGCTGACGGAAATTGACGCCATTGTGCACAAAGCACTAACCGACCAACAGATGTGCGCGCTGGCCTTGATAGAAAATATACAGCGGGAAGATTTAAACCCTATAGAAACCGCTTTGGGCTACCGCAATTTAATGAATAAATTTGGCATTTCCCAAACGGATTTGGCGCAATATTGCGGCAAGTCCAAGGGGGCTGTTTCCAATTCCCTTCGCTTATTGGAACTGCCACAGCATATACAGGACGCACTGCAGGACGGCACTATTACGGAAGGGCACGGCAGAGCCCTTTTAATGCTGACAGACCCTGCCAAAAAAGAAACGCTTTTCCAGCGTATGAAAAAGACCAGAATGTCCGTCCGCCAGGCCGAAGACGCCGCCCGTGCGCTCTTACAGCCCGCCGGCGCGCAGAAACTGCCCAAACCGCCGGAAGTGGCTTCTTTTGAAAATGAATTGCAGGCCGCTTTGGGCACCAAGGTAGAAGTGCGCTATGGGAAGAAAATGTCTAAAGGCGTTTTGATAATCCAATATCATTCGCTGGAAGAGTTGGACAATTTGGCCAGCCGTTTAAAAACAAAACTTTTATAAAGGATTGTTTTTTAAAGCGGGCTTGTTTGCAGGCCCGCTTTTTTTATGCTTTTATAAAAGACACTATTTTATAAATTTTAAAAAATTTTATTTGCAAAGAAAACAGCTTGTTTTAGGCCCGGTTTTCATGTGAAAACTTTTTATATGTTTAAAAACAGGCATAAAACCTTTAAAATGAGGGATTTGGCCCATAATGGGCCAAAAGAGGCGTTTTTGGGGCCTTCGGCAGTCCTTGCTTGTTTTTATTTTAAAAACGCTTTAAAAGCATATTTTTGGAAGAAATCTAAATTCTCCGTCGGATAAAAACCCCTCTTTTCTCTTGAAAGTGCCTAAAAATGGATAAAAAGGGCCTCCCGGGGCCGGGAAACCTAAAAATGGTCTGAATTTCTAAAGAAAAGTTTTTGCTGTTTGCGCATCAGCCAAAAGCTTTCTGGTTAAGACCCTAACAGGTTTTGGCGGCATGCGGTTGCCTGGCGGCGGGGGCGGTTTGCAGCCGTGCGCGCGCGGGCAGAGCAGTGGACGCGCGGGGAAAACAGAGAACATGTGGAGCAAAGCAAAGGGGGGCGGGTAGGCAGAGCAGAGGGCACAGACAGGCAAAGCAGAGGCCGTGTGGGGGAGAGTAGAGGGCGCACACGGACAGAGCAAAGAATGCAAACATGCGAACAGAGCATATGACAGGCCTAGTGAAGAAAGCATGTAGGATGGGTACTTTATAAGTTAGTTAAACTTACTTTTAGAAATATAAAGACAAAAGTTAGTTTTTCTAATTTATAAAATTTCTCCATGCTTTCCAAAAGCACGTCCGAGGGTGGAACATAAAATCCGTTTGAAAAATAAATTTTTTAGAGGCGTTTGATAGGGGGGTGTCTTTCGTTGCGGGGGTAGATTTGGACATAAAAAACCCCGGGTGCACAGCCCGGGGTTTTAAAACTATTTACCTTCGTAGAAGTCCCGTATGGTGTCGCACACGCGGCTTACCTGTTCCTGTGTCAGCTCCGGAAACATAGGGATAGACAATACTTCTTTGGCTGCTTTTTCCGCGTTGGGATAGTCGGCGGTTTGGAAGCCCAAATGTTTATACGCCGGCTGTTTATACAGCGGTACCGGATAATAAACGGCACAGCCAATGCCGTGGTCTTTGAGGTATT
Source organism: uncultured bacterium (assembly GCA_949291365.1). Lineage (GTDB taxonomy): Bacteria > Elusimicrobiota > Elusimicrobia > Elusimicrobiales > Elusimicrobiaceae > Avelusimicrobium. The sequence continues at coordinate 42,534 of CASEVJ010000008.1, read as the reverse complement.
GCTGCAGCTCGTCGCGGCGTTCGGCGCGGATCGTGTACACATAATAAGACTGGGAATAACCGGCCGGCGGTGTCGGCGGGGTGACTACAGGCAGTCCTTGCAATCCTTCTTCATACAAAGCGGCCACTTTTTGGCGGGCGTCCGTCCATGTTTGCAGGTGGCGCAGTTTCACGCGCAGAATAGCGGCCTGCACTTCGTCCATACGCAGGGTAGACCCCTCCAAATCATATTCGTACGCTTTGTCTTTGGCGCGGCCGCTGTGGCGCAAGCTGCGGCAGCGGTCGGCAATTTCGTCGTCGTTGGTGGTAATGGCACCCGCGTCTCCGCAGGCGCCTAAATTTTTGCTCGGGTAAAAGCTAAAGGCCCCCGCGTCGCCAATACCGCCTACTTTTACGCCGTCGGCAGTGGCCAAATGGGCCTGGGCGCAGTCTTCTATTACGCGCAAATCATGTTCGCGTGCCAGGTTCATAATAGCGTCCATATTGGCCGGAAATCCATACAAATGCACCGGCAAAATGGCTTTGGTTTTTTTGGTGATTTTGCGTTCAATATCCTGTGGGTCAATGTTGTAGGTGCGGGGGTCAATATCGGCAAAAACAAATTTGGCTCCCGTCAGAGAAATAGACGAAGTGGTGGCGATGAACGTAAAAGGGGTGGTAATTACCTCATCTCCCGGGCCAATGCCTGCCGCGCCCAGCGCAATTTGAATGGCGCTGGCGCCGGAAGAGCAGGAAATGCAATGTTTGACGCCGATAGTCTCGGCAAATTCTTTTTCAAACGCTTCTGTTTGAGGGCCCAGCAGCCAATGCATGGAGTTAAGCGCTTCCAAGGCGGCGGCGTTGAGCTCGGGTTTGAGAGATTCATGTTGCTTTTGCAGATTAAACAGCGGTATAGGGGTTTGAGACATAAGTATCCGTATGACTCCTTTTATTTGTACAAGCTATACACGTCGGGCATTTCTAAAACTTCTTTGGTGATTCTCTGAAATTCCCGTCCGGTAAATGTGGCAACAATCGCCACGGAAAATTGCTTATCGTGTTTGGTGACCACTTTCTTTAAAATTTGTACGTTTTGTTTTTCTATTTCCTGACAAATTTTATCCACCACTTCCCAGCTGGGGGCACAGGTCAGAAAAATGGTGTCATATCGGCGCAGCTGTTCCAAAAGGCCCAGCGTGCGGCGCACGCCCAGCTGCAGCAAAATCGCAGCCGCGCAAGCCGTGGAGGCCAGCAAATATTGGCCAAACCCCACCGCCATGCCGACGGCGGCCACCAACCATACGGCGGCGGCTGTAGTCAGCCCGGAAATTTTATTGCCTTCCCGCAAAATCGCCCCGGCACCCAGAAACCCCACACCGGAAACAATTTGCGCCGCAATCCGTCCAGGGTCGCCGCCCATTTCAGACATATACAATGAAAGCATGGTAAACAGCGCAGCACCCAAACAGATGATGGAGTTGGTGGCGTAACCGGCGGGTTTTTCATTGTATTCCCGCTCCAGCCCCATAATGCCGCCCAATACCAACGCCAAAAAGACTTTTACGATAAAATCTTCCATAGCTCTATTATAGCAAAACCCGTCAACAGCACAAGCGGGACTAATACAGCAGCAGCAAGGCAAAAAAGTAAATTATCATACAGCCCAGCCCGATAGGCAGTGCGGCGCGTGCCCAGTCGCGGCTTTTGATGTCCAGTTTGGAAGAGCAGATAATATTGGGGATATTCCCGGGGATTAACAGCCCCCCCGCCAGCACTAGCGACACCAGCAGAAAGACCAGCGTGTCTGCCGCCAGAGAAGAGTGTATTTCTATGCTGGCCAGTGTAGCGTTGTCTAATACGGCAGAGAGGGTATTAATCCAATACAGCGCCTCCGCGGAAAGCTGCCCTATGGTACGCTGGGCCAAGGGCTTTAGCCCTTCTCCCAGCAAAATCAGCGCCGCAACAAATAAATATACTTTGCCTGCGCGACCCCACACGGTGGCGTAGGTCTCTGTGGATGCGGAGCGTTTCCCGTCTGACAAAGCGGCCTGCCCCAGCCGGGCGGCCCAGGCGGCAAACAGCAGCAGCCCGGGCAACACCCAAATCCCCACTCTATTCAGTAAAAAGAAAAATCCTGCGTGATACGGCTCCCCGCGCAGCCGGGCAATGACTATGGTGGACAGCGGTTCCCCCACCGGGGTCAGCACGGCGCCCAAGCCAATGGCAAAACATAGGTATACCGTCAGACGAATTTTTTGTTTGTCCGAAAGCCGCAGCGATTTAATTACTTCCGCGCCGATTAACGCCGCAATAATGGCTGTAATGATACTGGACGTAATCCCCAACACCAAAACAAATAAAAACAAAAACCATTTGGGGCCGGTTTTTTCTTCCAGCCGGTGTACCCAGCCCGGCAGCCCTGCGCCAAAACGTTTAAAGAGCAGTCCCAACACCAGCACCGCAGAGGAGATGAGCAAAGGTTCTTTGAGCGCCTCCCATACCAAGTGAGCACTCCATATTTTTGAAACGCTTACGGCGGCCGCACCGCAGACAAAGAGGAACAATTCCAGTTCTTCTTCCACTTTTTTCCATACAAACGGCACAAACAACGCCGCCAGTACCAGGGCGGACAGAGACAGCATTTGCCATAGGGCCAAGGGAGTTGTCATGATTTTATTTTACTTGTTATGCGTCTTTTTGTCCTGCGGAAAACAGATTATAAAAAAACCGCCGTCTTAATTCGGACGGCGGTTTTTGAAAAGCATGCGGTTAAAATTTAACGCCCAGCTTTAACATCAGCGTCCAATAACCGTAATCGTCTTTGCCGAAGCGGTCTTTCATGTCGCCGCGCAGGCCAACCCAGTTGTAGCGGCCTTCTGCGCCGAACACGACGGTTTCGTCAATGTCAAATTCCAACCCCGCGCCCAACATCCAAGCGATGTCTGTGCTGTCGTAGGTGTGGCTGGTATCGGCGGTGGTGTTCTTTTCTTTGGCGTACATATAGCCCGCGCCGATGCCGGCGGTGCCGTAAATACGCGTCATGGACGCCGGGAACAGATACACACGGCCGGCCACCATGCCGGTAGCGATGCCGGAGCGGTAGTTGACGGTGTCTCCTCCTGCGGTGGTGAGGTCATCGCCCTTGCTTAAGCCGGCATAATTGCCGTCCAAGCCCAGGGTCAGCCACGGCAGCAGGTTGCGCACAAAAGCCACGCCGGCGGTAAAGCCGGTGTCGCCCAGCTGCAGGGTTTGACCGTTTTCGCTCCAGTCTTCTTCGGGCAAAGCCACTCCGCCGTAGAATTCCACACGGGTGGTGTTGGTCTGTAAACCGTATTTAGGGGTATCCTCATAGGAGCAGCAAGCGTACTGCTCTGCCGCGTAGAGTGCGGGGGCACAAACCAAAGCGGCCAAAATAAATAGTTTTTTCATAAAGCTCCTTGTTGTTAAAATGCGCGTATCCACTTATTATTTTATTTTTTCCAATCGTTTTTGACAATAATTAACTGGCTTTGCGGGTCATGAAACGTCCCGGCCTCTACAGCGCGTACCACCTCTTCCCACTGCCCGCGCGCTTTTAAAATTTGCTCGCAAATGTCACGCATCGCCCCAAAGCCGCCGTGTTTGGGCGAGGTGTAGAGCGCAATGCGTTTTACCTCTTCCACGCCGTTGGCCACCGTCAGCGGCAGGCCGGCTGTTTTTAATACGCCCAGGTCAATAATGTCATCTCCGATAAAGGCCGCTTCTTCGGGATTAGCACCAAAGCGGGCGCAAGCGTCTAAAAGTGCGGCGGATTTATTGAGCGTGGAGTAATATAGAATATCCATGCCCAGCAGTTTGGCCCAATGCTGCAGTACCGGGGCCGACCCGCGCGAAATAATACCCGTGCGTATGCCGCAGGCACGCAGGAAAATCATGCCCATTCCGTCTAAAGACTCAAAATTTTTGACTTCAATGTGATTGCCTTGTCCGTCGGTGTACCAGACCAGTTTGCTGTCGGTCATCACGCCGTCTATGTCGGTCAGCAGCAGTTTGAGGGTTTTGGCTTTTTGGATAAACGCTTTTTTCATGTAATAATTATAGCATTTGCCCGTGTTATACCTACAGATAGATATCGTGTAAAAATTATATAATGAAACTATGAAAAAAATTTTCTTTCTTTTAGCAGCTTTTGCGCTGTTTGGCGCGGGCTGCACGCCCAAAACGGTCATTAGTCAAAGTTATGATTTTGACCAAATGAACCGCATTGGCATTATGGGGTTTTCCAGCCCGTACAGCGGGCTGTCGGGCGTGGAGAATTTATTTGCCAAATATTTGATAGAGTCCGGCTTTAAAGTAGTGGAACGCGCCCAGCTGGAACAGGTGCTTGAGGAGCACAATATTTCCGTGTCGGGGTATCTCTCCCCGCAGACTACCCGCAAAATAGGCGAAATTTTAGGTGTAGATGTATTGCTTATTGGCGAAGTTACCTCCTATACGCCCACCCGCACGGGCGTTACAATGGTGTCTTCGCGCCGCACAGAATCGCGTCCGGTCTATTCGCAAAACGTGATGAAGCTGCCCGACGGCAGCTATGCGGCCTATACCCAGCAGGTAGGCACACAGTATTCCCACAGCACCGATGTACGCCCCAGCCAATACACCATTAATGCCCAGGTGGGCATTATTGCCAAACTGGTAGATGTGGAAACGGCGGAAATCGTGTGGATTGGCTCTTTGTCTGAAGAGAGCTCCAGCGCATTGGACGCGGCTGACTATATTGCGCGCAGCTTGGTAAAAAGCTTTACCAAAGAGCTGGCCAAACTGCGGGGCGAATAATGCAGCCGGTTACACAGCCGCAAAAAACATTAATGGGACTGCTATTGGGCGGATTCTTTTTTATCGTCAAAACCCTGACCGCGGCACTCTTGGTGTTGGCGGCCGTGCTGGTGGTGAGCCAAAGCGCAGTAGCGCCCGTAAGCACGCGTTTGCTGGGCGTATATGCCATGCAATATGCCGCGCAGACGATTAAGCCGTACCGTCATTTATTTCCGCAGCCGTATATGGTTAATTTTGAAGAAGAACAAACGAGGTAATATATGTTGGACATGAAACTGATTTTGGCAAACCCGGAAGAAGTGAAACGCCGCCTGTCTTTGCGCAAAAGCGCTTTGGCTGCGCAAATAGACGAAGTGCTTTCTTTATATGAAAATTACAAAAAAGTGTTGGGCTCTGTAGAAGAATTACGCGCACAGCGCAACAGTTTGTCTAAACAAATCGGCCAGATTAAAAAAGAAAAAGGCGACGCTGCCGCCCAGGAAGTCATGGCGCAGGTGGGCCGTTTGAAAGAAGAAATGGCACAGAAAGAAGCGCAGATGGAGCCACTGAAAAAACAAATAGACGATTTGCTTTTGAGCATACCCAACCTGCCCAATGAAAATATCCCGGTGGGCGCTTCTGATGCAGATAATCCGGAATATTTGCCCTGTACGCTGCCGCGTCCGAAATTTGATTTTAAGCCGTTGGATCATCAGGCCATAGGAGAGAAATTGGGCATTTTGGATTTTGCCGCCGCGGCCACGCTTTCCGGCAGCCGCTTTGCTTTGTACAAAGGGGACGGCGCCCGTTTGGAGCGCGCTATTATTTCCTTTATGCTGGACATGCACGCGCGCAAAGGATATACGGAGATTTTGCCGCCGGTTATTGTCAATGAAGAAATTTTATACGGCACGGGCCAGCTGCCCAAATTCCGCGAAGATATGTATGAGCTGACCGGGGAGCCGAAGCAATTTTTAATCTCTACGGCGGAAATCCCGCTGACTAATTTAAACCGCGGGCGCGTGATTGCCGAGGCGGAACTGCCCATTAAGCTGACGGCGTGGACGCCGTGCTTTCGCAAAGAGTCCGGCACCTACGGCAAAGATACGCGCGGTTTAATCCGCAATCATCAGTTTAATAAAGTGGAACTGGTGATGATTTCCAAGCCGGAAAATTCCTACCAAATGCTGGAGATTATGGTCTCTGACGCACAGGAAGTGCTCAAAGAGCTGGGGCTGCCTTACCATGTGGTGGAGCTGTGCTCGGGCGATATCGGTTTTTCTTCCGCCAAAACCTATGATATTGAGGTTTGGATGCCCAGTGAGAACCGCTTCCGGGAGATTTCTTCCTGCTCCAACTGTTTGGACTTCCAGGCCCGCCGTATGGGGCTGCGCTACAAAAACGCGCAAGGCAAACTGGAATATGTGCATACCTTAAACGGCAGCGGGCTGGCGGTAGGCCGCACGTTTGCCGCTATTTTGGAAAATTTCCAGCAAGCAGACGGCTCTGTTGTGATTCCCCCGGCCTTGCGCCCGTATTTCGGCAAGGATAAAATAGAGGCCCAGAAATAATGCAAAAGCTTTTTTCTCTGTTTGCCGCGCTGCTGTTTACCGTGACAGCGGCCCTGCCGTCTGCGGCGGAAATTAAGCTGCCTCCAGATGTTATGGAATATGCCACGGTAGGCATAAACGGGGTGTACAGCTTGGATTTTGCCACCGCGCAGGAAAATATAGAAAAAGTATTTGCCCTGTATCCGGATCATCCGTTTGCGCATTTTGGCAATGCGATGATTGCCTGGTCACGCTATGAATATGAATTTGAAACCAGCGATGACGAGCAGCGCAAAGTGTTTGAAAAAACGCTGGACGATTCCATTAAAGGCATTAAGCGCTGGATAAAGCAAAACCCGGACGACCCCAACGCATATATGGGCATAGGCGCTTTGTATGGACTGCGGGCTATGTTTTCCATGCGCAACCGCAGCTGGATTACGGCCTATTTTGCTGGGCGCAAAGCCATTGGCAATTTGGAAAAATCGCTGGAGCTGGATCCTACCTATTATGACGCTTATTTTGGGCTGGGCATTTACAATTATTATGCCGGCACGCTGCCCAGCGTGATTAAAATTTTGGCCGCTATTGTGGCTATTAAAGGCAATCCGGACAAAGGGGTAGAGCAGCTTAACCTCTCGCGTGAGAAGGCCATGTTTACATCAGACAGCTCCAAGCTTATTTTAATAGAAGTGCAAAACACCCGCGGCGGCAAGTATTACGACCCGGCCAAATCCTTGCAATACATCCGCCAGCTGCGTGCCAAATACCCCAACAATCCGCTGATGCATTATGTGGAGCTGATTTGCCTTTATGAAACCGGTCATTATGAAGAGGTGGAAAAAGGCGGGCGGGAATTTTTGGGATTGATAGGCAAAGACCCGTTTTATAAAGACATTTATATCTCTCGCGCGTATACGGCTATCGGCACGTCGCTGATGTCGCGCGGAGAGTGGGAGCAGGCCCGCACGGCTTTTGAAGAGGGGCAGAAAGCGCTTAAAGACCAGGCCCCCAGCCGCTGGGGCGTGTGGAATGAATACCGCTTGGGCCAGGTGTATGATATGCTGGGCCAGCGGGGACAGGCAGTAGAGCAGTATAAAAAAGTACTTTCTTTTAAAGACAAATGGGGCTTTGACGAAGCAGCCAAAGAAGGGCTGAAAAATCCTTGGCAGCCCCAGCCCGGGCATGATGTCGGGCCTTTGCCGCCGCTGTAAATAGTTGGCAGTTTTAAGACAAAAACGGGCTTTGGGCCCGTTTTTTTGGAACAAAGGAATAATCTTAGGTACATTGATTTGGAAGTAATTTAGTATAATTTTTTAGTCTTTGTAGGGATCCCCCTCTTTCGTTGAAAAGAGACAAAAAAGGAAAAGGAGAGTGTAAATGAAAAAGTTATGTCTGTTGTTGGGGCTTTTGTGTCTTTCCCCTGTTGCGTTTTCTGATAACTGGGGCGTCGGTGTGAAATTGGGTATGGGCGAAAACGACCCCAAACCGCTGAAAGCTGATTTTAATGACTATGGCGGGAAGCTGAGTGAGTCTGACGGAATTGTTGGTATAGAAGTAATGCACGAATGGAACTTAAGTGGCTTAGATAAAATCGGTGTGAAACTGGGCTTTGAAGGATATGGAGAAAATGAACACGAGTATGATTGGCTTGGCGATTATTCCAAAGATACGGAAACTACCTTTGCCTTGCCTCTTAGCGTGTATTATAAAAAAGATAACGGAGTTAAGAAACTAAGCTACTTTGGTGGGTTGGGCGCAACGTGGATTTCTACCGAGTTGGAGGATAATGAAGGATATTCTGTAGACAAGAGCAAAATCTTTCCGCACATTTTTGTTGGGGCAGAATACCGCTTTACGCAAGTGTTTGCCTTGGGTGTGGAAGCTAAATACAACATCAGCGCTAAGGTGAAAAAAGACGGTGTGGTGCTGTCTGACCGTTCCGGTTTTAGCGGTGCTTTGACGGGACGTTTCTATTTCTAAACTTATGTCAGATAAAAAACCCCGCTCTTTTGAGCGGGGTTTTTTGTATATGGCTATTATGGGCAGGATAGGAGTTTTGGCAAAAAAGTGCATCTGTGTATACGCGGCAGGATTCTGTGGCAAAAACTTTCTTTTTTGCTATGATAAGATATCTTGGGCTGTCAGCAAGGAGTAAGAATATGCAAAAGCTTTTTCTGTGGGCAGGGCTGTTTATGTGTTGCTTTCCTATTTCTTTGTTGGCACAAGGGATAGAAAAAGGAGATCAAATGATGTCGGGCTTTGTCGGGGCGTCTTTGTCTGCCGGCGGTTCGGGGATAGACATAGATGTGTCCTGGGGGGAAGCAAATGCAGTCGACTGGGGCGAAGGGGCTGTCTCGTACGGGCAGCAGTATTTATATGCGCTTAATCCGTATATTGCCGTAGGAGCGGAATTTAACGCCAATAATTTTGAGGCCACCACAGACACTGTTTGGGGCTACGGGTACGAAGAAACGGTTGAGAGTAAAATGGATGTATACAGCTTGCTGGCCGCAGGACGTCTAACGACCAATCCCAAAAGCGGATTTCGCTTTTATATCCCGTTTGGCGTGGGCTGGGCCTTTGCCAAAAGTTCTGTTTCCGCTACGGTAGCCGGAGAACATGACAGCGGCAGCGATACGGATAATTCGTTTATGTATTACCTGGGCATGGGATTGGAGGGAGATGTAAGCAATCACTGGCTGGTAGGGCTGGAGTTTCGCTACAGCAACTTTACGTTTAACACCAGCAAACTGGTCAGAGGCGGCGGGGACGAAAATTATTCATTTATATCTTTGATGCTCAAAGCGGCCTATAAGTTTTAATGCCGCCAGCGGTACCTCACCCTCTTCACCGGGAAGAACAAGGCAGTTGCCGGTCATTTTAAAACCCCCGCTCTAACAAGCGGGGGTTCTTATATACAAAAAGCCCCGGATTAGCCGGGGCTTTTTGTGCAGTTAAAACTTATTTTTTCTTGGGAGTTTTGACGGTTAAATATCCCATGAGGCGGTAAATAAGTTTGGCTGTATTAAATTCCGTAATGGGGTCTGCCTTTCTTTGGCAGGCCTCCACTACGTCTATAGCCACAATGTGTTTCTTTTCAATGACGGCGCGGAACAAATCCAGCGCTTCATACCAGCCAAAGCCGCCGGGCTGCGGCGTGCCGGTGGCCGGAATGACGGAAGGGTCAAAGCCGTCCACGTCAATGGTAATATAGACCGTATCAGTCAATTTTTTAAGCACTTGCGGGATAAGTTTGTTGACGTCGCGGTGTTCGTGCATAAAAAATGTGGTTACTTTGCCGGCATTGCAGTATTGTTTTTCTTCGCTGGCTACGCTGCGTATGCCCACCTGCACCACAGGCACCTGGCGCGAAGCCGGGTAGAGCGCGCAGGCGTGACTTTTGGGCGTGCCTTCAAAGGTTTCGCGCAAATCGGCGTGGGCGTCAAAGTGCAAAATGCTTAAATTTTTATACGCATCAATATACGGCTGTGCCAGCGCCTGCGTGACGGTGTGCTCCCCGCCGATATAGAACGGGATACACTGTTTGTGCGTCATCATTTCGCGCACGGTTTTGTCTATTTCCCTGAAAACTTTAGAGGTCGGGCCGGAACATTTGACCGCCGGGCAGGTGTGTATGCCTTCCTGCCAGGTTTCGGTTTTGGTTTCTTCGTCCCACAGTTCAATTTGAGTGGAGGCCTCTATAATGGCTTCGGGGCCTTTAGCCGTGCCATGCCCGTAGCAGACCGTTTTTTCAAACGGCACCGGCACGACGGCGAATTTACAAAGGGCCAGAGAGCTGTTTTTGCTCTCTAGCCCCATAAACTTATCAGTTTGTACGTTATCGCTCACAACAAGTCCTGATTATTTAACGAACACCGCGGCGGCGATAACCGTCGTCCATAATCCTTCCACGCAGATAGCAGACTGCGTGATGTTGGTCGTGCGCACGATTTTGCCGCTCATTTTCCAGATTTCTTCTTTCTGGTCCCAGGTGGTGTTGTTGTCAAACTCAATGCCCAGGGTGGTGGACAGCATCAGCGCAGCCAAGTCTTCGGCATAGTCGCCGGCTTGTTTGTCTGTTTCGCCGAAGCTATGGTGTTCGGAAATGTAGCCGTGGGTTTTTTTGTCTTTCGGAATAGCCAAACCGACCGATGCGGAGATCAGGCGGCGGTATTCGTTGCTGGTATTGCGGCTGATGACGCAGTGCAAAATCTGGCCCGTGCGCAACTGGCTGACACCTTTGGCTATGGGGATGGTTTTGCATCCCGGAGGGAAAATGCTGGATACAGGCACAATGTTAAACGGGGCGATTTTGGCATCGCGCAGGGCTTCTTCAAAGCTCGCCAGTTTTTCTTTGTGTCTGCCGATTCCTTTGGTAAGGAATATTTCTTTGGGAACAAACGGTTCGTACATTTTGGGTTCTTAATTCCTCGTGAATTAATATAATATAAATTATAACAAATACACAGCGCTTTGTTATATTTATACGGCCCGCCTTACCAAACCGGCTGGTGCTTTTAGTGTAACAAATTAAGCGGACTTATTCTATATGAAAAAATGGATAGCTTTTATTTTTATGTTAGCCCTTGCGGCGGGAGTGAACGGCATGGAAAACATGTTTAGAAACGGCGTTTTGCATTTTGACTATAAAGCGGAGGATCTAGCCCCCGCCGAAGCAGCTGCCCGGCAGCAGCTGGAAAAAGATTTGGCCGAGTTGGTGGCCATTCCGGACAGCCAGCGTACGTTTGACAATACCGTGCTGGGCTATGAGCGTGCTTTTGAACGTTATGGCGACGCGCTGGGCATGAGCGGGTTTTTGTCTTATGTGTCTACGGATAAAAACTTTCGCGACGCGGCCCTGGCCCTGCAAATGCAAATGAGCCAATATATGGTAGACGTGGCCACCCGGCGCGACGTGTACCGCGCCATCAAAGCGTATGCCGATACAAAGCCCCAGCTGGAGCCGGACCAGGCGCTTTTGCTTAAAGACATGATGATTGGCTTTAAAAACAGCGGTATGGAACTTAATGATGAAGAGCTGGAAACGTTTAAAAAACTCAATAAAGAAAAAGCCCAATATATTATCCAGTTTGATAAAAATGTGCAGGAGTATAAAGATTATCTGGACGTGGACGAAGCCCAGCTACAAGGGCTGGGAACCGATTACATTTCCAAACTGCAAAAAACGCCGCAAGGCAAATACCGCGTGACGCTGGACTACCCAGACTATGTGCCTTTTATGCTTAATTCCGAGAGCGACGAAGCGCGCAAAGAGCTGGAATTTAAATACAACCGCCGCGGCGGCGAAGAAAATGTGGAATTGCTGGAAAAAACATTGACCCTGCGCCGCCAGATTGCCCAACTGTTGGGATACAAAAACCACGCCCAGTTAAAGCTGGAAAACCGCATGGCCAAAAACCCAGAAACGGTGGAAAAGTTTTTAAAAGACTTGCAAAAGCGGCTGCAGCCAATGGCAAAACAAGAGGACAAAAATTTAATCGCTTACAAAAATGAAAAGAAGGGCACCAAAAGCCGCACCCTCTATCCCTATGAAAGCGGCTACTGGGGCAATAAATACAAAAAAGAAAATCTGGATGTAGACCCGGAAGTGATTAAAGAATATTTCCCTTCCGATGTGGTCATTAACGGTATGCTGGAGCTGTTTGGCGATTTGTTTGGCATTACATTTGAGCCGGCGGATATCCCCGTGTGGCACCCGGACGTAAAGGCCTTTAAAATCGTCAACAAAGACGACGGCGCTTTGGTGGCGTATTTCTATATGGATTTGTATCCGCGTGAAGGCAAATACAAACACGCCGCCTGCTTTGATTTGGTGGAAGGGAAAGAAAAAGAAGACGGCACCTACCAAATTCCTTTTGTGGCCATTGTGGCCAATATGAACAAACCCTCTGCCGACGCTCCGTCTTTATTAAAACACGGCGAAGTCAGCACCCTGTTCCATGAATTTGGACATGTCTTGCACAATGCGCTTACCAAAGCGCGCTATTCGTCCCAGTCCGGCACCAGTGTCAGCTGGGACTTTGTGGAAACCCCCAGCCAAATGCTGGAGCGCTGGGCGTGGAACCCGCAGGTGCTTAAAAAAATCAGCAAACATTATAAAACCGGACAGCCGCTGCCAGATGAGATGATTGAAAAAATGATTGCCGCCAAAAACTTTGGCGCGGCGGGCAGTTATTTGCGTCAGGATTTTTTCGCCCAGTATGACATGATGCTGCACACCAAAAACAAAACGCCAGATACCACGAAAACGTATTTTTCATTGACCAAAAAGATCCGCGGTTTGCCGCTGACCAAAGGCACCTATCCGCAGGCCGCTTTTGGGCATATTATGGGCGGCTATGACGCCGGATATTATGGCTATTTGTGGTCGGAAGTCATCGCGGAAGATTTCTTTAATGAATTTGAAAAGAACGGTATTTTTAACCCTGATATGGGCCGCAAATTCCGCCGCGAAATTTTGGAAAAAGGCGGTACGGTGGAGGAAGAACAAATGGTGCAAAACTTCCTGGGCCGCAAAGAAGACATCACCCCCTTTCTCCAGTCTATTGGTTTGGAGGAAAAGAAATGAACGTCATTATTGGGATAGACGTGGGCGGCTCCACCACCAAAATCGTGGGTTATTCCACCGACGGCAAATTAATCGGCCGGCTAAAGGTGGAAGCGGCCGACCCGCTTACCTCTGCCTATGGGGCGTTGGGCAAATTTATCAATGAAAACAAATTGGCCTTGCCCCAAGTCAAACAAATTGTGCTCACCGGGGTGGGATCTTCTCTTTTTAAAGGGGACATTTACGGCATTCCCGCCCGCAAAGTGGACGAATTTCAGGCCATTGGGCTGGGAGGGCTGGCCTTGTCTAAAAAGAAAGAGGGGCTGATTGTAAGTATGGGTACAGGCACCGCGTTTGTCCGCGCCGATAAAACCGGCATACGCCATATCGGCGGTTCTGGCGTGGGTGGCGGGACGGTGCTGGGGCTGTGCGGGCAGCTGTGCAATGCGCGCTCTTTTGAGACGGTGGTGGAGCTGGCGCACCGTGGGGATTTGAAAAAAGTGGATTTAAATATTTGTGACATTTGCCCCGGAGACATTGCCACCCTCTCCCCGGAAGTGACCGCCTCTAACTTTGGCAAAATGGCAGACGGCTTAAGTGCGGAAGATTTGGCCCGCGGCGTGCTGAATATGGTGTTCCAAACGATTGGCATGCTGGCGGTGTTTGCCTGCCGCAACGACAATGTAAAAGATGTTATTATTACCGGCACCTTGAGTACGGTGCCCTGCGCCAAAGTGCTGTTTAAACAAGTGGAACGTTTGTATAAAATCAAATTTACTATCCCGCCCCATTCCATTTATGCCACGGCCACGGGGGCGGCGTTGTCGTATATTTACCAGAAAGGAAAGAAAAAATAACCGGTTTATGACAGTATCTGATACGGCTTATAAAAAATCCAGTTTCGGCCCGGCCTTTTTGTTTTTAGACAAATCCCGCCGCCAGGCGCTGGCGGCCTATTATGCTTTTTGCCGTCTGGCGGACGATATAGCCGATGAACCCGGCGTAACAGACCGCTTGGGAGAGCTTGCCTTGTGGCGGGAAGAAATTGGGCGGGTGTTTTCCACCGCCCCGCAAACGCCGCTTGGACAGCAGTTGCAACGTGTAGCGGCGGCTTACAATATGAAACCCGACCGTTTTTTATTGTTGCTGGAAGGCATGCAGGCCGATGTGCAGGGCCGCAGCTATGCCAATTTTGAAGAATTAGAATGGTATCTGTGGCGGGTGGCGGGCATTGTAGGGCTGGCTACGCTGGATATTTTGGGCATAAAGGGCCCGCAGGCCCAGGCGCTGGCGCGGGCTTTGGGCTTTGCCGTACAAACTACCAACATCGTGCGCGACGTGCATGAAGACGCCGCTTTGGGCAGGGTGTATTTGCCGCAGGATTTGCTGGACGCGCACGGGCTGACCCGCCAGGACGTACTGCAAAATGCCGCCCCCGCTCGTTTAGCGGCGGCGCTGGCCCAGCTGGCCGGCCGCTCTAAAGAGTTTTACCGTCAGGCCGGACAGATTATGTACTCCTTGCCGGCGCGCAAAATGCTGCCTTGCCGGGTGATGGGTTTGGTTTATAGAGAAAATCTTGCTAAAATAGAAAAAACGGGCTTTGTGTTTTCCCGGCCTGTGAAACTTTCCAAACCGGAAAAAGCATTACAGTGTATTTATGCATTATGTAAAACCGACTTTGCTTTTTAGTGCGTTTTTGGTGCTGTGCCCCTCTTTTTCGTGGGCGCAGGGCCAGCTTGCCGCTTGTCTGGAACAGGGCAAAAAAGAGTTTGCCGGGCGCGACTATATCCACGCGCGCAGTACATTTGAGCGGTGTTTGAAAATGGATTCCCAGAATGTGGACACTTTATTGAGTTTGGGCGGAGTGGCGCTGACGCAGGATAAATTGGACGAAGCGCGCCGCTATTTTTTACGGGCTATTGGCAATATGGAGCGCACTTCTCCGTATTTTTCATATACCTATTCCATGCTGGGGGACATTGCGTTTAAGCAGCAGCAGCCCCAAAATGCTTTGCGCTATTACGAACGGTCGCTGGGGTACAACCGCGCCAACGTCAATTCACTGGTGGGCAAAGCGGTCATTACCGAAAATCAGGGAGACGTCAAAACAGCCGCCAAGCTCTATGAAACGGCCTTGGCGGTGGAGCCGTTAAACGTTGTGGCGCGCAAACGGCTGACGGCGCTGGAGCCGCTTTATTTTTCCGATGAAGAAATGCTCTCTGCCTTAAAACAGCGCTATGCGGCCCTGCCGGACAAAAAGGAGCTTTCTGCGGCAGACCGGGAGCTGTTTGCCAAAATGCATTCGGCCGAACAGCGCGGCGGCATAGAATATTTGAAAAGCAAATATTCCGTCTTGCCGGCTGATTACACGGTGACGCTGTTTAAAGATACGGATTTTGCCCGCGAAGTGCTGACGGTGGGCGGTTATAATGCTCTGCAAAAACAGGTGGGGCAGGACGCTGTTTCCGTGTTTCAGAAAATGAATGTCCGCACCCAGGACGTGTTTGATTTGCGGGATTTGCAGGGCAATAAAATTTTCTTGCCGGACAGCACCTTAACCGACAGCGGGTTTGCCGTCTATAATGAGGCCTTGCAGGGGCGCAAAGCGTTCTTGCTGCCCAAAGAGGATGTGCCCCCTACACAAGACGATTTAAACAAAATAGCTGAACGTATTTCCGATTTGAAAAAGAACGGTTATACGGAAATTTCCCGCGCGGAGCTGGCCCTGGTGCAAAAGCAGACCAATTGCTCGGAAGATACGCTGCACCAGTATATGGGGCTGTATGTGCTGGTGGTTTCTAAAAATGAAAAGCGCTATTTTATCCCGCAAGGGGAAACCACCGACCCTAAAAAAGGCGCGGCTTATTACTATGTGGCCCGTGCCCGGGCCCAGCGCGATCCCAAGGTGGTCATCCCCCGCAATACTTTGGCTCAGTCTTATGATTCGTATGGGTATAAAATTTGCAGTTCGGTAGACGGGCAATTGTTGGAAATGTAAAATTTTGTTTGGTTTTGACCCCGGAAAGAACGTTCCTTTCCGGGGTTTTTATTAGATAAACCCCGGCGGCAGCAGGGGTCTTGCTTTTGATATAGGGCATGCTGGCGAGCCCGTGCCAAGCGGGCACTGCTTTTTCGGTTTATGTGGAGAGGGAACCTGGCCCGGGAAACAGAGCCATACTAGTTCGGTGTCGCTGTTGCGGTGAATGTGGAGAGCCGTTTATTTGCTTTGTCCGATTAAAGCCAAAAATTCTTCCGGCGTCAGGATTTTAATGCCCAATTCCTGTGCTTTGTTTAGTTTGCTGCCGGCTGCTTTGGCCGCTACGACAAACGAGGTTTTGGCCGAGACGCTGCCGCTGGTTTTGGCCCCGTGCTGCCGGGCCAGCAGCTCGGCCTGGGTGCGGGTCATGCCTTCCATTTCCCCGGTAAAGACGACGGTTTTCCCTTCCAGCACGCGGGACGCCATCTTCTTTTCGGGCTGGGTGAAATTTAAACCGGTTTGCCGCAGCAACTCTATTTGTTCCCGGGCCGCCGGGTCGTGGAAAAAGTCGTATACGCTTTGGGACACGGCCGCCCCTACGTCCGGCACGGCCTGCAAGTCTTCCATAGAGGCCTGCATCAGTGCGTCAAGCGTATGGAAGCGGTCTGCCAGCACTTCGGCGGTTTTTGCCCCGACAAATGCTATCCCCAGCGCAAAAAGCAGGCGCGAAAGAGGCCGCTTTTTGCTCGCTTCCAAGCCGTCTAATAAATTTTGGGATTTCTTTTCTTTGAAGTTTTCCAAAGAAAGAAGATGAAAGAAATTCAAATTGTATAAGTCGGAAAAATTAGTGACGAACTGTCTTTCCACCAGCTCATTGACCACCCCTTCCCCCATGCCTTCAATATCCATGGCTCCGCGGCTGGCATAATGCAGGATGCGGCCTTTGATTTGCGCCGGGCAGGAGGGGTTTACGCAATAATATCCCACTTCCCCTTCCGCCTGATAAACAGGCCTGGAGCAGGAAGGACAGGTGCGGGGCGGCAACAGTTCCTGCTGTCCCAAATGTTCCACTACTTTTACCACCTTGGGGATTACTTCTCCCGCCCGCTCTATGATAATTTTGTCTCCCACGCGCAGCCCCAGCCGTTTGATTTCGTCAAAATTATGCAGGGTGGCGTTGGAAATCACTACCCCTGCGCAAGACACCGGATCCACCTGTGCCACCGGCGTAATCACGCCGGAGCGCCCCACAGAAAACAACACGTTTCGTACGGTGGTGGTGGCTTGTTCGGCAGGGTATTTAAAGGCAATGGCCCAGCGCGGGCTTTTGGCGGTGGCCCCTAAAATGTGCTGTTGGGTAAAATGGTTTACTTTAATGACCAGCCCGTCTGTATCAAAAGGGAGCTGATGTCTTTTGTTATCAAAGTCATTGTAAAAACGAATGATTTCATCTATGGACGAGCTCTGCAGCCGCACCGGCGAAACGGCAAAGCCCCACCGCCGGCAGTCGGCCACAAAGCCGCTGAAGCTGTCTGCCGATATAGCACCAAACCCAAAAGAATGTGCAAAAAAATGCAGCGGCCTTTGCGCTGTGACAGCAGGGTCTTTTTGGCGCAGGGAGCCGGCGGCAGCGTTGCGGGTATTGGCAAAAATAAGTTGGTTTTGAGAGGCCTGTTTTTCATTTAAAGCGGCTAAATCGGCTTTGTTTAAATAGATTTCCCCGCGTATTTCCAGCACGCCGCTAGGCGCGCCGGACAAGCGGTGAGGAATGTCTTGTATGGTCCAGACATTGGCGGTAATATCTTCTCCGGTTTTGCCGTCTCCACGGCTGGCGGCGGTGGTCAGTACGCCGTCCGTATAGGTCAGAGAACAGGATACCCCGTCAATTTTGGCTTCCAGCACCATATCAAAAGAGGAAGAGGACAATATCTTTGCGCAACGCTCATGCCAGGCGCGCACATCTTCGGCATTGTAGGAATTGTCCAAACTCATCATCGGCGTGCGGTGTGTAACCGGGGCAAAGGAAGAACTGGCCCGACCGCCTATTTTCTGGGTGGGGGAATCGGCCGTGGCAAACTGCGGGTACTGCGCTTCCAAAGTCTTGAGCTTTTGGTACAGCTCATCATATTGGGTATCAGAGAGAACAGGGTCGTCCAAATCATAATACAAATGATTGTGGTATTCTATTTCTTTGCGCAGTTTGGCAATTTCTTCGGCGGGATTTACGGACATGGCGTCCTCCGCTTATTTGCGTTCTTTTTTCAGCTGGTCTAACAGCCCGTTGATAAATTTGCCGGAATTGTCGGTAGAATATTTTTTGGCCAGTTCAATGGCTTCATCTATGACGGCGGGCACCGGCGTTTTTTCCGGGCTGAACACCAGTTCATAGGCCGCCATGCGCAGAATAGAGCGGTCTACCACCGACATACGGCCTATTGTCCAATTTTTGGCATATTTGGAGACCAGCTTGTCTATTTCGGGCAGGTGGTCTGTGGTGCCGGTTACGAGGTCTTGGCAGAAAGGGAAATTTTCCCCCAGTTCCCGCTGGAAATCAGCGGCGTACGGAGCCACTTTGGCGCCGTCTAACATTTTAGCGCTGTCTGCATAATATAAACACTGCAAAGCACATTCTCTGGCCATTCTGCGGTTGCTCATAGGTTTTACCTCGTGTGAAGTTATTTTATTTTACTATATTTATAGCCGCACGCGCACCGGCGAAAACAGATAAAAGGAGTTTGGCGGCTTTTTCTGCCCGGACGCCTGCTTTGTGCCGCCGGGGGAAAAGAAGTCCCTTTCCAGACGGAGCATCTGTAAGAAAAATTTAATAAGAAAAATTCCTGTTGTTTTTCAGTACTTTTTTGTTACAATAAATTACTTTCGGCCCGCGCGGGCAGGCCTGGCGGCGGAAGGGCTCAGAGCATCGCCACTGCCTCTCTGATACGGCACCGGAAGAAAACAACGGTCTTGTAAAAGACCCCAAGGAGATAAAACATGAAAAAAATGATACTTGCGCTTTGCGCGCTGACGCTGGTTTCTGCTTGGCCCGTCCAAGCCAAACCCGTGTATGTGAACGCCAGCCAGAACTACATCACCCAGGAAGTTCCCGGATTGGCGCCGTTTACCGCTTTGTCTGTGGACGGACAAGCGGAAGTGGACTTCCGCCAGGGGACGGAAGCAGAACCTTTTGTGGTTATTTACGGTTCCGACAATTTGGTCAGCTTGGTGAATGTTGCCAGTGACGGCAAAACCTTGACGGTAAGCTATAAAGAACCGCTGCTGATTACGGGAGAGGGCCGTCTCAAAGTGACGGTAGTGGCGCCTGCCTTGGAGCGCGTAGATGTGCGCCAGAGCGGGGAGGTGGACGTGAAAGGGCTGTTGAGCACCACAGACTTAACGGTAACGGCTTCCGAAGAAGGAGAGGTTTCTTTTCAATCGGTCAATGCCGCCAAAGTAACCGCTACTTTATCCGGAGATTCCAGTGTGGATTTTGACAGCTTGTCCTGCCAAAGCTTACAGGCCGATGCGCGCGATACCGCTTCCTTTGAGTCTGACCGCACAGCTTGCGACAGCGTGACCCTGTATGCCTCTGACCGGGCGGAAGCGTCTGCAGAAGGTCTTTCGGGACGCAGTGTTAACGCAACAGCGCGCAATTATGCCGAAGTGGAGCTGAAAGGTTCTGTGCTGACGGCGGATTTGAAGGCGGCAGATGCTGCAGAAATAGATGCCGATGACGCCCTGGCCCAAACAGTCAATGCAACGGCCTCTGATTCGGCGCGCATTAAAGTGTATGCTTCTTCTGCGCTGACGGCAGATGCCTCTAAACGCGGGCAGGTGATTTACAAAGGGTACCCCCAGCAAATCGTCCGCCACGGCAAAGAGTCCAATATCCGGCCTCATTTAAGCCGCTAATTTGCTTGCGTCCACAAGCCCCGCCTCAAAGGCGGGGCTTTTTATTTTCTTACAAGGAACCGCTCCGGCAGAAGCCCCGGGCTTTTGCGTGCGGGCAAGAAATGCCGGCAAAGCGGATATGGGCCGGTGTTTCTGCAAAAAAAGAAGGATTATTTTGTTACAATACAAATATGAAACCGTTTTATATTTTATTGGCGGCACTGTTTGTAAGCGGCTGCGGCGGGGTAAAACAGCTGGATTCCCCGCTGGTCGGCGGAACAGCCGATGAGCATGGCTGCATTACCTCTGCCGGATATACCTACAGCCAGCTGCGCCGGCAATGTCTGCGCCCGTGGGAAGGCGGCATTCGCCTCGCTGCGACGGGAGCAGAAGGCGTGCCGCTGGCGTCTGGGGCCTATGTGCTTTTGTCTGATGACGGCACCCAGGCGGAACTGTTTTGGGCGCTGGGGCCGGCTATGATGCTGGAGCGGGCGTTTACCCCGCAGGGGCCATATTGGCAAAAGGACGGCGTGCGTTTGGAGCGCCTGCCGCAGGGCTGGCGGTTATATAAAAAGGAGCGGTTGCTTTTCCAAGCCGATAACCCGCCTGCAGAGGTAAATTGACACCTTTTAGCGCAACTTGGTATAATAAAAGTGTCCTAAAAAGGACGATTTTTTTTGCAAAGAAAATAGAATGGCCCGATTTGATAACAGAAGAACCTTTAAAAAAGATTTGTACAACCGCAACGGCAATATACGCGCTTCGGAAGTAAGAGTGATTAATTCCGACGGCACTATGGTAGGCGTCCTGCCCACCGCACAAGCCGTGGCGATGGCCAAAGAACAAGAGCTGGACCTGGTGGAAATTTCACCCAACGCCCAGCCGCCTGTTTGCAAGATACTCGATTACAACAAGTATGTTTTCGAACAGAGCAAAAAGAGCAAAGACGCCAAGAAAAAACAGAGCAAAGTAACGCTCAAAGAGCTGCGCATTAAATCGCGCATTGCTCCGCACGACTTGGACGTCAAACTCAGACAAATAGAAGGATTTCTTAAAAAGAAAGATATGGTGCGGCTCGTGGTCGTATTTCACGGGCGCGAAAACCAGCACAAGGATATTGGTATCCAGATGCTCCAAGACGCCGCCAAACGGCTGGAGCCCTTGGCCAATGTGGACGGCGGCCTGCAGCAGCAGGGTAACCGTATGTCCATGATGTTTGTGCCCAAAGCGTAACCTTTCTTTTTAACTAAAACGCCTGCCCGCGCACGGTTTGCGTAGGGGAGGGCGCGCCTGACGGCGCGAAATTATATAAGAGGAAAACAAATGCCTAAAATGAAAAACCATAGCGGTGCCAAAAAACGCTTCCGCGTTACCGCCAAGGGTAAATATACCCACCGCAAAGCCGGCAGAAAACATTTGCTTACACCTGTTTCTGCTTCCCGCAAACACGACATGCGCGCTACCGGAGTGATTGAAAAGAACTCCCTTAACGGACGCATTTTACAGAAACAACTGCCCGTAGCGAAATAAGAGGTGAAGCAAAATGAGAATTAAATTTAGCGTTCCCAGACACGCCAGAAAGAAAAAACTTTTGAAAGCCGCCAGCGGCTATTACGGTGATAAATCCCGCCGTTTGCGCATGGCTACCCAGCAGCTGGGCAAATCGTGGGTGCATTCTTATGTAGACCGCCGCGATAAAAAACACACCTACCGCCAGCTGTGGATTACCCGTATCAACGCCGCCGTGCGTGAAGACGGTATCAGCTACTCCAAATTCATCAACGGTTTGACCAAAGCCGGCATCACGCTTAACCGCAAGATGCTCTCTGAAATGGCGATTAAAGACCCCGTGTCTTTCAAACAGTTGGTAGACGTAGCCAAGCAAGCGCAGGCCTAATTGCGCGCTGTTTTAAAAAGCCGCCCTTTGGGGCGGCTTTTTTGTTGGGGGCTGGAAATTTATTACAATATGGTATTGTTAGAATAAGGAGCAACACACTATGCCCCAGTATTTGGCCGATATTAAAGAAAAAGAATTTTTTATTGAAGGCGAAGAAGCCCGCCACCTTACCGTAGTGGTACGCCACGCCGAGGGTGAACAAATTACCGTTTTTGACGGCAAAGGTAAGCAATACAAGGGCCGTATAGAACGGGTGCAGAAAAATTTTGTGCGCGGCACGCTGCTCTCTGCCGTGGAAGTGCGCAAATCGGCCCTGGAGCTGGAGCTGTGCTTTGCCCCTACCTCCCGCCAGACCTTTGAGGATGTGCTGGACAAATGTACCCAGCTGGGGGTGGTGTCCTTTCAGCCCCTTTCCACCCAGCGCAGTGAATATGATTTACTCAAAAAATGGGAAACAAAAGCAGCGCGTTGGCGGCAGATTATTCTTTCCGCCTGCAAACAGTGCGACCGCGGGGACGTGCCTGTGTTAAAAGAGCCGCTGCCTTTTCCAGTTTGCGCGGCCCACAAAGAGCAGCCGTCTCTGTTGGCCTATGAAGCTGAAGACACCCGCACCCTCTCTTGGGGAATGGAAAAACTGGGGCACCCCGCTTCGTTGCGTATTTATATTGGGCCGGCCGGCGGCTGGGCCGATGAAGAAGTGGTCATCGCCGCCGAATGCGGCATTTTGCCGGTTACATTAGGGCCGCATATTTTGCGGGCAGAAACGGCCTGTATAGCCGCCTGCGCCAAACTGTTATGAAATTTTTCTTAAAAACGTTCGGCTGCCGCGTAAACCAAGTGGAAAGCCAAGCCCTGTTTGAAGAATTTCTGCGGGCCGGCTGGACGCAGACGTTTCATTTGGAAGAAGCCGATTTGTGCCTGCTTAATACTTGCACCGTCACCCACCAGGCCGATAAAGATGTGGAAAAATTAATCCGCCAAATCCTGCGCCGCAACCCATCGGCCCGCTTGGTGCTGACCGGCTGTTACGCCGCTGCCCACCAAGACCATATTCGCCAAACTTTTCCGCAGTCGCAAATAGTGGGCAAGTATGAGCTGGGTAAAACGCTTTTTCAAAAAGAAGATGTGTGTTGGACGGTGTCGGGTCATGAGGGACACAGCCGCGCTTTTGTCAAAATACAGGACGGGTGCGATTGTTTTTGCTCCTATTGCATAGTGCCCTTTGCCCGCAATGTCAAACGCTCCAAACCCGTGCTGGACGTGGTGGCAGAAGTGGCGGCCCTGGTGCAGAAAGGGTTTGGGGAGATTGTGCTGACCGGCATTAATATTGGCAATTACCGCTGTCCCCAAAGCGGTCAAGATTTAGCTGGCTTGTGCCGGGAGCTGGAAAAGCTGCCGGGGCGTTTTCGCATTCGTTTCTCCTCTATAGAATTGCAAACGGTTTCGGAGGGGATTGTAGAGGCCATGTCCGCCCGGCCAGACCGGTTTTGCAACTACCTGCATCTGCCGCTGCAAAGCGGCTGTGACAGCGTGCTTAAAGCCATGAACCGCCATTATGATACTGCCCAATATGCCCAAAAAGTGGCCCAGCTGCGCGCACGGGTGCCGGGGATATCTATTTTTGCAGACGTGATAGCCGGTTTCCCTACCGAAACGGACGCTGATTTTGAAACTACCTATCAGTTTATAGAACAGCAGAAGCTATGCGGGTTGCATGTGTTTAGCTATTCGCCCCGTCCGCTGACCAAAGCCGCCGCTTGGCCGCAGCTGGACGCGGCTGTTATCAAGGCCCGGGCCGAGCGTCTGCGTGCTTTAGACAGTGTCTTGCGTGCTAGTTTTGCTGCTTCTTTAGTGGGCACGGAGCAGGAAGTATTTGTAGAAGAGCACAGCCCGCAGGGTCTGCGTGCGGTAACGTCTAATTTCCAGCAGGTCATGCTGCAAAACGCCCCCCAGGGGCTGCAGGGTCTGCTGCGTGTGCGTATTGTGCGCGCGGAAGGGGCTTTGTGCTATGCGGCCCTCTTGGATAGCCCGAAAAAATAACTATGAAAAATCCTTTGTCTTCCTCTAAAACTTCCGGCTGCAAGAAGAAACGCATTTCCCTGCTGACGGCCTCGCTTTTAGGGCTTTTATTGCTTATTTGTGGAATTTCCGTATGGTTGGGGCTGTTTTTCTTCCCGGGGAAATGGAATTTTGTTTCCGTTGCCGCATTGTTACTGGGGGCGGTGGCGGTATACTTTGCTGTTCATTTTAGTGCATGTCTGTTATACCTGACAGGGTGGCGCGCAATCTGGGTGGTGCGCCTTTTTGGCTATGCGGTTGTGATTTTTGTGCTTCTTAAACGGGGGCAGACAGCGGCAGAAGGGCCCTTTTTGCTCTTGTGGTGGATTTTGTTTTTTCTGCTTATTTTTCTGGAATTTTTCCCTATTCATATACATAAAAAATAGTCTTGGGGCGCCGGCCCTGCCAGAGACAGCCCGGGCTGTGTACCAGGCAGGCCGGCTGGGCTGCTTTCTCCTCTCTCTAACGCAAAGCCCTCTGTAACAGCAGCCCAATAAACCCCCCGTGGGGCTAAACGGACGGGTATGGGCCGTGCTGGATATTCTATAAAAGTCGTCCAATAGGCCCGCGCCGCGGGCCCACTGCAGCCAATCCCGCTTTACCTGCGGCCGGTTAATTGGGGTAAAAGGGCCGGCGGGCTCTGGCCTCCTCTGGGGAAGCCCTTCCAAGCACCATTCCCCCATGCGGTCCCGCAGAAAGGGCTTCCAGCCCTGGTATGGCGCGCGGGCCTGTTTCCCCCTGTTTTTCCGCTTAATTTGCCGGGCAAATAGCCGGTAAAAATTGCTACTATATAATTAATGCTTGGGCCTAGAGCAGGTGTATTATGCCTCGGGGTCGCCAGCGCGTCCTTATTTTGGTATAATATAGATACTTAATTTGTTCTTGTGATGTATGCACTAACAAGTTAGATTCTTTTAGGCAAGAGTTAAACAAAATGGTAGCCCAAAAAAATCTTTGCGTGCTCATCCTGGCGGCCGGCAAAGGCACCCGGATGAAATCCACCCTTCCCAAACCGCTGCACCGCGTGTGCGGCCTCCCTATGATTGCGCACAGCTTGCGCGCCGCCCAAAGTTTAAATCCGGGTGCTATTTGCGTGGTAGTCGGGCATGAATCGGCCCGCGTAGTGGAAGAAATTAAACAGAATTTGTCCTCTTGGCGTGTAACAGCGCCTATTGTATTTGCCGAACAGAAAGAATTAAACGGTTCCGCCGGCGCAGTGCGTGCGGCGCTGCCGCTTTTTGATAAATTTCAGGTCGTAATGGTGCTTAACGGGGACGCACCGATGATCCGCCCCGAAACACTGCAAAAAATGTATAGCGCTTTTGAAGCAGGCGCTGCCGGTGCCTTGGTGTTGGGGGTAAATGTGCCCGATCCCAAAGGATACGGACGCATTATACGCACGGAAAACGGCGGTTTTGACCGCATTGTGGAAGAGACGGAAACAAACAGCCAAACGGCCTCTATCCGTGAAGTCAACGGCGGCATGTATGTATTTAATGCGCAGGCATTGGTTTCGGCGTTGGCTTTGCTTAAACCCCAAGGGCCCAAAAAAGAATACTATTTAACCGATGCCTTGAGCGCCATACGGGATTTCCAGGATCAGGTGTTGGTGTTTAACTCGGATGATTATGAGCAGGCACTGGGTGTAAACAGCCAGGCCGATTTGGCCCATGCCGAAGATTTAATGCGTGCGCGCATTGCCAAAAAACTGATGGACAAAGGCGTGCGTTTGGTGCGCCCCAATGAAGTGTATATTGATGAAGATGTGGAAGTGGGGGCCGATACTATTATTTGTCCGGGCTGCTATTTGAAAGGGAAAACGGTTATTGGCAAAAACTGCCGTTTGGACGGCACGGTGTTTATTACGGACTCCGTAGTGGGCGACAATGTATTTATCAAATTGGGCACCTATATTGAAAAAAGCGTGATTGAAAGCGACTGCGAAGTGGGCCCCTATGCGCATTTGCGCCCCAATACCACCTTGAAAAGCAAGGCCAAAGTGGGCAATTTCTGCGAAATTAAAAACTCCGTCATTGGAGAAGGGTCTAAAGTCAATCACCTGACCTATATCGGCGATACGGACATGGGCAAAGGGGTGAATATCGGCGCGGGAACGATTACCTGCAACTATGACGGAGAAAAGAAACACCGCACGATCATAGGAGACCATTGTTTTGTGGGCTCCAATGTCAATTTTGTAGCACCTGTAGAAATAAAACCATACAGTAAAATCGGCGCGGGCTCCACCATTACCAAAGAAGTGCCCGAGGGCTCTTTGGCTATTGCGCGCGCGCGTCAGGTTGTTCTGGAAAAAAAAGGTATAAAAAAACATGACTAAAAGCGTAAACGGAGATTTACGCATCTTCTCCGGCAACTCCAATCTGTCGTTGGCCCAAAAAATAGCGGGTCATTTGAATATGGATTTAGGCAAAATCCGCGTGGAACGTTTCGCTGACGGCGAAATTGACGTTCAAATTTTGGAATCTGTCCGCGCGCATGACTGTTACCTCATTCAAAGCACCTGCCCGCCCGTCAATGAAAATTTGATGGAGCTGCTGATTATGGTGGACGCTTTTAAGCGCGCCAGCGCCGGCAAGATTACGGTTGTTATCCCGTATTTTGGCTATGCCCGCGCCGACCGCAAAGCCGCCGCTCGCGTGCCCATCACCGCCAAATTGGCCAGCAACCTCATTACCAAAGCCGGCGCCGACCGCATTATGACGCTGGACTTGCACGCCGGGCAAATACAGGGATTTTTTGATATCCCGGTAGATCACCTGCGTGCGCGCAGCGTGTTTTTGGATTATTTTAAAGATTTTGACCGCAAAGACCTGGTGGTTATTTCGCCGGATGTGGGCGGGGTGGAACGCGCCCGCAAATTTGCCGCCCGTATGGATGCTGGGCTGGTCATCATTGATAAACGCCGCCCCAAACCCAACGAAGCCGTGGTGTATAATGTCATCGGCGATGTAAAGGACAAAGTGGCTATTATTTTTGATGATATTGTAGACACCGCCGGCACGCTTACCACCGTGGCCGCTAAAATTAAGGAGCATGGCGCGCGGGAAGTGTATGCCGCCTGCTCGCATGGGCTTTTGTCGCGCAATGCCGTAGACAGAATTAATAAATCCGCTATCAAAAAACTAATCATTACAGACTCTCTGCCGATGCGGGATTTGGGGCCGAAGACGGAAGTGCTCTCCGTGTCCTATATCCTGGCAGACGCCATTAAGCGCAACCACGACGGGCGCTCAATCAGCGATATGTTTAATTAGTTTTTTATAAATTAAGGAGTGAAAGTAACATGGAAGAATTGAACATCACCGCCACCGTCAGAACCGGTGAAGGTGTCAAAGGGGCCCTGAGCAAAATCCGGGCCGAGAAAAAAGTGCCGGCCGTTATTTACGGCGGACACAAAGACCCCGTGAGCATCACGGTCAGCCTAAAAGATTTGGAAAAAATCGTCAAGGCCGGTAAAAACACCGTAGTGGAAATCAACCTGCCCGAAGGCAAAGAACAGGCCTTGGTCAAAGAAATCCAGTACCACGTGGTGACGGATTTGCCCATTCACGCGGATTTTCAGCGTGTGTCCTTGAAAGACAAAATGGACGTGGTCGTGCCTATTAAATTGGTGGGCCAGTCCCCGGACGAAAAGGCCTACGGCGCTATGGTGGAACACATCTTGCGCGAGCTGGAAGTGCGCGCTTTGGTCAGCAAAATCCCGCATGAAATTGAAGTGGATATGACCCCGATGACCATCAACACCGGTATTGTCGCCGGAGACATCAAACTGCCCGAAGGCGTAGAACTGCTGACCGATCCGCAGGCGCCGGTGGTGCACTTGACCATCCTCAAGGAAGAAGAAACCCCGGCTGCGGCTGCTACCCCGGCTGAACCGGAAAGCTCTTCCACCAAAGGCAAAAAAGACGAAGACGGCAATCTGACCAAGAATGCCGCCCCCGCCGACAAAAAATAAAGCGGGTTGACGTTTGGAAAACTTTCTCATTGCCGGACTTGGAAATCCGGGCGCGCAATATCAGCAAACGCGGCATAATGCCGGGTTTATGGTGGCTGACGCTTACGCCGAGAAACACGGCGCGGATTTCCAGCCCTGGCAGAATTTGGGAGAGTACGCCAAACTATGGGTATCCGGAAAGACGGTTTTTCTGGTAAAACCGATGACCTATATGAACCTTTCGGGCCAGCTGGTGTGCGCGCTGGCCCGTTTCTACAAAATTCCCACCACTAATTGGCTCATCTGCTTTGATGATATGTCTTTAAACCTGGGCGATATCCGCCTGCGCGCGCAGGGTTCTGCCGGCGGGCAAAAGGGCATAAAAAACATTATTGAGCTTTCCGGCACGGACAAAATTGCCCGCCTGCGCCTAGGCATTGGCCCCAAACCGGAGCGCTTTGACGCGGCGGACTTTGTACTGTCGCGCTTTTCCAAAGAGCAGCTGCCTGTGCTGCAAGAGGCAGTGGCTAAAGCTGCAGAAGCCCTGGACGTATACCTGATAGACGGGCTGGAAAAGGCGATGAACCGCTTTAACTGATTTGTTTTATCTATGAACACTCGCTCTTACGAGCGGGTGTTTTATTTATAGCTGAAGATTTTTGTCTGCTGCGCAGAAGTGTGTGCTTAAAGTATAAAATCCTAGGCATAAGCCCGGGCATAAATGAGGGTAAAATATTTGTCTGTGAACGGCCGAGCCCAGCCCGCAAACGAAAATGAGGGCAAATAAGCCGCAGTTTACTAATAGATTATGTGCTCCTCTGTATAGCAAAAACCACATTACAAAACATCTTGGCGCAACAAAATAAGGGGGATGTCTCTGCCGAAAACAGGGTAGCAGTTTCTAATCCCTGCCCCAAAGCACCCGCGCGTGCAAAAATATATGGCTGGGGCGGGCTTGCTGCGGGCGATGCTTTTGCTTATTATAAGGGCATTTAAATGGTTTTATTTAGTTTCACGTGCCAAAGATATTCGGTATTGCCGTGGGTACCTTTAATCGGGCTTTCCATAAGGCCCAAAGACTGCCCGCCGTATTTTTCTTTTAAATTTTCTTCAAAGAAAGTTTGTACCAGGCGGATGGCCTCCTGGCGGTTTTCTTCCGTTTTGACAATGCCGTGCGGCACTTGCTTGGGGGTGAGCTCAAACTGCGGTTTAATGAGAAAGACAATTTCTGCCTGCGGCGCCATCACTTTAAACAGCGGCTCCATAATCATTTTAAGCGAAATAAAAGACACATCTACCGCCGCAAACTGTGGGGCGTGCTCAAACAAATCCGCCGTCATGTAGCGGGCATTGGTTTCGGGCTTAAAATGGAAGTTTTTATAGCGCAGCATTTCGCTGGCCAGCTGGCCTTTGCCCACGTCTACGCCGTACACTTCGCTGGCGCCGGCCTGTATCATGCAGTCGCTAAATCCGCCGGTGGCTACACCAATGTCTACGCATACTTTATCCTTGACGGATATGTTCCACGCTTTAAGCGCGCCGGCCAGTTTAAGCCCGCCGCGCGATACATAAGGGCAGGACTTTTCTTTGAGGGTAATGACGTCCTGCGTCAAAATGGTGCGGTCGGCGCGGGTGTCTGTCTGGCCGTTGACCAGCACTTCCCCCGCCATGATAGAGGCCTGTGCGCGGGTGCGGCTTGAGAAAAAGCCCTGCTCCACTAAAGCCATGTCTAAACGCAGCTTTTTATTCGCCATCGGACTTATCCGTTTCGCTAGAGGTGTCTGAAGAAGCGTCAAATGGTTCCGTCAGCAACTGGGCACCTTTTTTCTTAAGGGCCATAACCGTAAATTTTACTTCCTGTAATTTTTGCGACAATTCTTTAGACAGGGCCACCCCTTCTTCAAAAAGTTTCACTGACGCGTCCAAATCGGTCTGTTCTTCTTCCAGCTTGGCTACAATTTCTTCCAGCCGGGTTAATTGGCTTTCAAAACCTTTTTTCATTTGACCTCCGCATGTATCATGCCGTCTTTGACCTGAATATAAATGGTTTCTTTTTCCTGCGTTTGGTTTACGCGGGAAATAATCTGCCCCTGGGCGTTGCGCGTAATGCTGTAGCCGCGCCCCAATACGGCAAACGGGCTTAAAGCCGCCAGCTTTTGGCTTAAGAGTTCCAGCCGCGTTTGTTGGGCCAAGAGTTGTTTTTCCAGTGCGTCTTCCAGGCGCAAAGACAGCTCGTCTACCTGTTGTTCTTTGTCCTGTGTTAAATATTCGGGGTGTTTAAAAAGGCGGCTGTTTAGCGCCAGCTCCAGGCGCGCCTGGGCCCGTTCATAAAACAGGCTGACGGCCTGAAAGAGCCGTTTTTGCAGTTGCTGGATATGGGCAGTTACCCCTTCTGCATTTTGCACCACCAGCTCCGCCGCGGCGGAAGGGGTCGGTGCGCGCAGGTCCGCCACAAAATCCGCTATCGTAAAGTCTATCTCGTGTCCCACACAGGAAATGACCGGAATTTTGCTCTGATAAATGGCCCGCGCGACGGGCTCTTCATTAAACGCCCATAAATCTTCCATACTGCCGCCGCCGCGGCCTACCAAAAGTACGTCGGGCGCAGGGGTTAGGCGGTTTAAATCCGCTATGGCCTGGGCGATTTGTGCCGCGGCCTCTTCCCCCTGCACCAAAGCCGGGGCCAATATTACTTCTAAATTGGGGCTTCTGCGCCGCAGTACGGACAAAATATCGCGTATAGCCGCTCCGGTGGGGGAAGTGACGACCCCAATGCGCCGCGGGAACGCCGGAATGGGGCGTTTGCGGCTTTCGTCAAAGAGCCCTTCTGTCTGCAGTTTCTTTTTGAGTTTTTCAAATTCTAAAAATAAATTGCCTTTGTGCAAGGCCTCTACATTTTTGACCGCTATTTGGTATTTGCCCTGTTTAGCATAGCAAGTTAAATCTCCAAAAACGCGCACTTGCATGCCCTCTTGCAAATCCAGCCTGTTTTTGCGCGCGTCCCATTTAAACATTACGGCGGCCAGCAGCGCGTCGCGGTCTTTTAAATTAAAATACAAATGCCCGCTGGCGGCCTCACGCAATTGGCCCACCTCACCTTCTACAAAAATCCCGCGGAACACCCCTTCCATCATCTGCTTAATAGCCAGCGTGATGGCGGTAACGGTGAAAACTTGTCCTCTAAAGGGGGCTTCGGGCTCCATAGTGTTCTCCGGGGACAAAACTATTGGTCAGTTTTGGGTTTATCGGCCGCGGGGGGCAGCTCGCCGCGGGTTCTTTTCCAGCGTTCCACCAGCGGGGCCTCTTTGCCTTGGCGGGTGGGGTGGAAAAACTGCACCGGGTTAGGCATATACTGCTGTTTGACGTAATGGTTGGGAAAATCGTGAGCGTATTTATAGCCCACATTTTTCATGCCGGATCGCAAATGGTCGGGCACGCGGCGCAGGCGGCCTTCGCGTACTTCTTTTAAAGCGGCGTCTATGGCTAAATAGGCGGAATTGCTCTTGGGCGCGCACGCCACATAAATAGCCGCATGAGCTAGCGGTATGCGTACCTCGGGCATACCCAGCACTTCGGCGGCTTTAAAAGCGGCTTGGGCTATCATCAGCGCGGCGGGCTCTGCTAGCCCCACGTCTTCACTGGCGCAGATTAAAATGCGCCGCGCTATAAAGCGCGGGTCTTCCCCGCTTTCCAGCATGCGCGCCAGCCAATAGACGGCGGCGTCAGGGTCAGATCCGCGCATGGATTTGATAAAGGCGGAAATGATATCGTAATGTTCGTCACCTTTTTTGTCGTAGTTAAGGTGGCGTTTTTGAATACATTCCTGCGCAATAGTCAGGTTGACGGGTTTGAGCCCGTGTTCATCCGGTTCGGTGGTCAAAGAGGCAATTTCCAGCGCGTTTAGCATTTTGCGCCCGTCGCCGTTGGCCTGGGTAATGAAATATTGGGCGGCGTCTTCGGTCAAAGTAACGTGCTCTTTTTGCGCGGCGCGGTCTAAAATTTTGCGCAGATCTTGTTCGGAGAGCGGTTTAAATTCAAAAACGGAAAAGCGCGACAAAAGCGCATTGTTAATGTAAAAATACGGATTTTCGGTGGTAATGCCGATTAAAATAATGTCCCCGCGTTCCACGCTGGGCAGCAGGACGTCCTGCTGGGTTTTGTTGAAATGATGGATTTCATCTAAAATCACCAGTGTGCGCCGCTCCTCAAAGGTAGGCGTGCGGGCGCGCTCTTTGGCTTCAGACAACACCTTTTTAAGGTCTGCCACGCCGGCAGCGGCGGCGTTAAGTTCCACCACGTGTGCCTGCGTGCGGCTGGCTACATAGCGTGCAGTAGCCGTTTTGCCGCAGCCCGGCGGGCCGAAAAATACGGCAGATTTTAAGGTGTCCGTTTCCAGCAGGCGGCGCAACATTTTGCCTGGCCCCAGCAGGTGGGGCTGGCCGGCAAAATCTTCTATGGTTTTGGGTGCTTGGCGCGCGGCCAATGGCATAAAATCATCTTGCATAGGGCTCCTGCGGGCTAACTGTTAGGTTTGTGCAAGGCATTTTGCAGTTTGCTGATCAGCTGGTCGGCACGGGCTTCGTCCTCTTTTTGTTTGCCGCCTTCGGCCAGCCCTTTTAAATAGGCCTGCGCGGCAAACTCCAGCGCGACGGTAAGCGCCTGCTTCAAGGTGTCAATAATGTCCTCTTCGTCTTGCAGGCGGCGCATTTCTTTTTCCACTTTCGCGGCCAAATCCGCCAGCTCCACATAGCCCAGCTCTTTCATTTCCACCTCTAGGGGAATGCCTTTGATTTCTACTGTTACCGTATTTTTAGCCATAGTTTTTACTCAAAGCCGTCTTTTTTTTGCTGTTGGGCCCGGGCAATTTCTTTGTCCAGCCGCGCTTCTAATTTCTTGAGCACGCTGACGACGTTTTTCTTCCATTCGCGCAGGGCTTTGAGTTCATTTTCGGTTTCTTTCAGCCGCTGCAGGTGTTCCTCTTGCTGGCGGATTTTTTGGCGCAGGGCGGCGGCTTGGCTCTCCTGGGTTTGGAGGCGGGCCACTGCCTGCGAGACCAATAATTCCAGCTGTTTGAGTTTTTCCTGCATGGTATTTTATCCTAGCGCAGCTCGGCTCCGGTTTTGGCGTGCAAATTTTCAAGCAACGCCTTAAAAGCCGCGTCTGTTTCCGCGTCTTTTAAGGTGCGGTCTGGTGCAGAGAAGGCCAGCGTAAACGTTACGCTCTTTTTGCCTGCGGGCAGGCGGTCTCCTTCGTAAAGGTCTATTAAATCAAAATGCAGCTGCACCGGCAAGGGGGTGTTTTGCAACACTTCCTGCACTTGGGCATAGGGCACCGTTTTATCCAACAGCACAGACAAATCGCGCAAAGACGGCGGGAAAGCCGCCACCGCTTTGGCGGGTTTAAACTGTTGTGCGGAGAAGTTTTTCTCAAGCGGCTTTAAAGACAGCTCAAAAGCCCATACTTCGTTTTCTTTCACGTCACAGGCCTTAAGCGTCAGCGGGTGCACGGCGCCAAATACGCCGGCTTTTTTGCCATTGACTAAAATGTCCATGCAAATTTTGGGGTGCATATACACCGGCACGTCTTTGGAAGGGACGAAACTGACCCCGTCAAAAGCGCCCAGCAAATCCTGCATCACGCCTTTTAAGAAATAAAAGTCGGGTTTATCTCCGTTGGCTTTAAAGAACGGGGCCGGTGTCATGCGCCCGCACTGCACGCCGGAAACGGTATAAGTTTCCGCCGGGAAGCCCTTGATAAGCCCAAACGTGCGCGTGGCTTCAAACAAGGCCAGGTCGTGGTTGCCGCGGCTTTGGTTAAAGGAAATATTTTTGAGCAAAGCGGGCAGCAGCGTCGGGCGCAGATAGTCCCAGCCCTTGGCCATGGCGTTTTTGATTTTGACGGCATTTTTGGGGGAAAAGCCAAAGTCTTTGAGTTCTTTTTCCCCTAAAAAGTCAATATTTTTACATTCGTAAAAGCCCAGCCCGGCCAGCTTTTGGCTGAAAATTTCTAGCAGGTCTACGCCTTTGGGGTTTTCGCTAAAGCCGACAAACGCGCGTGACTCCCCAGCCGGAATGCAGTCAAATCCGGCAAAGCGGGCCGCCTCTTCGGCCAAATCCCAGCGGTGGTTCAAATCGCGCCGGTGGGTGGGGGCTTGGAAAGACCAGTTGTCGCCCGCAGCGTCAAAATGCAAGGCCAGGCGCGCAAAAATATCCTTGAGTTTGGGCTCTTCAATGTCCGCGCCCAAAATGCTGTTAATCTGCGCCGGGGTAAAAGAGACCACCGGGTTTTGATACGGCTGCGGATATACGTCGCGTATTTGGCTGGGCGTGCCGCCGCAGGCGGCTATAAACAGCTCTGTGGCACGCTTTAAGGCCAGCTCCGTCATGCCAATATCGGCCCCGCGCTCAAAGCGCTGGGACGAGTCGGAAGAAACGGCGTATTTTTTAGAGGTTTTGTTAGTTACCGGTGCGTCAAAGTAGGCAGACTCAATAAAAATGTCGGTCGTGTCGTCTTTAATGCCGGAATTTTTTCCGCCCATAATGCCGGCCAGCGCGGTGGCTTTGTGTTCATCGCCAATCATCAGCGCCTGTTCGTCCAGCGTCAGTTCACGCCCGTCCAAAAGGGTGAATTTTTCGCCGTTTTGCGCCCAGCGCACTACCACGGTATCGCCGTCAATTTCGTTGCGGTCAAACGCGTGCAGCGGCTGGCCCAGCTCAAACATGACATAGTTGGTCACGTCCACCAGCGCGTTTTTGGGGTTGAGCCCCATGGCTGCCAAGCGTTCTTTGATAAAATCTGGTGACTCGGCATTTTTTACCCCGCGTATTAAGCGGGAGGTATAGCGCTGGCAGCCCTGCGGGGCGCGTATGTCCACCTGCAAGCTTTCGCCTTCGCCGGCAAATTCTTTCGGCTGCGGCATTTTGACGGGTTTGTTTAGCAGTACCGCCAGTTCACGCGCCACCCCTAAATGGGACAGCAAATCCGGGCGGTTGGAGGTAATTTCCAGGTCAAACAAAGCGTCAGCTTTGCCGTAGAGGGTGCGTACATCGGTGCCCAGCGGAATATTTTCATCCAGCACCAAAATACCGCGCGCGCGGGTATTGGTCAGCCCCAGCTCATCGGAAGAGCAAATCATGCCTTCGCTTACAACGCCGCGTATTTTGGCCGGGGTCAGCACCACTTTTCCCAGCCGCGCCCCCACATGGGCCAGCGGCACTTTCTGCCCGACAGCCACATTGGGTGCGCCGCACACCACGCGCTGGCTTTTGCCATTGCCTAAATCCAAATCTACCAGGTGTAGGTGGTCGGAGTTGGGGTGGTCTTCAATATGGGTGATTTGCGCCACGGTGACGCCCTCAAAATCGGCGCCTTTTTTCTCCACCGAGGCCACCTCTATCCCCAGCTGCGTAAATTTCTGCGCCAGTTCTTCCGGCGTTAAGTCTATATCAATAAAATCCTGTAGCCAACTTTGTAATATCTTCATACACTGTCCTTAAAACTGGTTTAAAATGCGCAGGTCGTTTTCGTAAAACGTGCGGATGTCGTTGATGTCCATCATCATCATGGCCAGGCGTTCCACACCCATACCAAAGGCGTAGCCGCTGTGGATTTCCGGGTCTATGCCGCAGTTTTTAAGCACGTGCGGATTGACCACACCGGAACCGAGCATTTCTATCCAGCCCGTACCTTTGCAGATGTTGCAGCCCTTGCCGCCGCAGAATACGCATTTGACGTCCACTTCCGCGCTGGGCTCTGTAAAAGGGAAAAACGATGGCCGGAAGCGGATTTCCGTTTTGTCGCCTAGCAACCCTTTCATAAAAGCCGTCAGGTCGCGCTTTAAATCCGCCATGCTGACGTTTTTGTCCACATACAGCCCTTCAATTTGGTGGAATACGGGGCTGTGGGTAGCGTCCAAACTGTCGTTGCGAAACACGCGCCCCGGCGCCATAATGCGTATGGGCGGTTTATGCTTTTCCATAAAGCGGCTTTGCACATTGGACGTATGCGTGCGCAGTACCAGAGAAAGCGGGGAGCCGGTTTCGGCAAAAAAGGTGTCCTGCGCGTCGCGTGCCGGGTGGTGTTTGGGAATGTTGAGCATATCAAAATTATGTTTTTCATCTTCCACCCAAGGCCCTTCGGCCCAGGTAAAACCCAGCTTGGACAAAATGTCCGTCATGCGTTTTTGTGCAATGGAAAGGGGGTGCCGTCTGCCTTGGGCCACCGGGCGGGCCGGCAGCGTCAAATCCAGGTTCACGCGATTTAACTCTTCGTTTAAGGCCTGGGCGGCAAGTGCGGCGGTCTTTTCTTCCAGCGTTTGGGTCAAGGCGGCTTTTAACGCGTTACCCATAGGGCCGGCGGCTTTTTTATCCTCAATGGAAAAATCTTTCAGATTTTTTAAAAGTTCGGTCAATGCGCCTTTGCGCCCCAAACAGGCCACGCGCAGTTCTTCTACGGAGTTCAGGTCAGCCGCAGAGGTAATTTTGTTGGTGTAATCGCGCTCAATTTGGGCGCAAAGTTCTTTAAATTGCTGTAGGTTCATAAGTATCTATATTTTACTTTATTATTAGGGGCTGGCGGGGAAATATAATAATGTTTGTTAGATTTTGCCGCAAAAAGCCCCGCTTGCAGAGCGGGGCTTTGTGAAAAAGACAAACGGACGGCAAAACAGAGTGCCAGCATAAACCGCCGCTGTGGTGTTCCGGCTGTGCCTATAGATTTTGGCCAAGGCCGGCCTGCCAAGACCTGTTAACAGCCGGCCTGCGGCAGTTACAGCACGGAGAGGTATTTTTCCAGCTCATAGCTGGAAACGTGCGTGCGGTAGAGGTCCCATTCAATGTCTTTGTTGGCGATGAATTTTTCAAACGTATGCTCACCCAAGATTTTTTTGACCAGCTCCGAATGGCGCGTTTCGTTGACGGCCTCATACAAATAGGCCGGCAGCGTGCCAATGCCGCGGCGTTCTCTTTCGGCCGCGTCCATGTGGAAAATGTTTTCTTCCGTCATTTCCGGTGCGGGCAGTTTTTTCTCTATGCCGTCTAAGCCGGCTCCCAGCATAACCGCAAAGGCCAAGTAGGGGTTGCAGGCCGGGTCCGGGAAGCGGCACTCCAGGCGGGTGGCATTGGGTTTGCCTTCTTTGGCCTGCGGAATGCGCACCAGCGCACTGCGGTTTTTGCGCCCCCAGGCAATATAAGAGGGGGCCTCATAACCGGGCACCAGGCGTTTGTAGGAATTGACCCACTGGTTGGTAACGGCGCAGATTTCTTTGACGTGGGCCAAAATGCCCGCAATATAATGGCGTGCCGTAGCGGAGAGGAAGAGCGGGTCTTTGGCATCGTAAAATTTATTCTCGCCTTTGTAGAAAAGCGACTGGTGCACATGCATACCGCTGCCGTTAATGCCGGTGATGGGTTTAGGCATAAACGTAGCGTAGACGCCGTTGGCGGCGGCGATTTGCTTGACCACGGTTTTGTAGGTAATTACCTGGTCGGCCATTTTCATGGCTTCGTCGTAGCGCAAATCAATTTCATGCTGGGAGGGGGCCACCTCATGGTGGGAATATTCCACGTGAATACCCAGCTTTTCCAGCATCAGCATGGTTTGACGGCGCACCGCGTAAGAGGAGTCTAAAGGAATGGTGTCAAAATAGCCGCCAAAATCCAGCGTTTCGGGGTGTTTGTTGTCTTTGAAATAGAAATATTCCAGCTCCGGCCCCACCATAAACGCGTCAAAGCCGGCTTTGCGCATGGCGGCTAAATTCTTTTTCAAAATATAGCGCGGGTCTCCTTCAAACTGTTCCCCTTCGGTGTTTTTAATGTCGCAGAAAAAGCGGGCAATGGGCGCGCCAGTCAGCTCCGGCGGGAACATTTGAAACGTGTCCAAATCCGGAAGCGCCACCAAGTCGGACTCATAAATACGGGCAAACCCTTCCACGGAAGAGCCGTCAAAGCCCATGCCTTCGTTCATGGCGTACTCAAATTCCCGGTGGGAGAGGGAGAGCGATTTTAAATTGCCCAAAATATCCACAAACCACAGTTTAATGATTTGAATGCCGTTTTTCTGGGTCAGCTCCAAAATTTGTTTTATTTTCTGTTTTTCTTCTTCGCTTCGTCCAATCATAAGACCTCTGGGTTAGTAGTTTAGAAAGGGTAACTAATAACAAAGCTCTATTATATATAAAACAATGCCGCCCCTGCGCAGAAATGCGGCCGGACGGGGCGGCAAGTAGCGATACACAACCCACTTACCAAGACGGATTAGGCAGCCATGGCGTTTTTGACTTCGGCTCCCATAGAGCTGGGCACGCCGGACGCGTCCACACACACCAAGGTTGTTTTTCCTTTGGTGCAGAGGCGGCCGTTTTGGTTGGTGATGATGTTTTCAAATACAATTTTAATGTCGGAAATTTCCAATACTTTTGTGCTTACGTCTATTACGTCAGCGTAGCGCACCGGGAATTTGTATTCCACTTCCTGCCGTGCCACTACAAAGTATTTCCCTTGTTGTATCAGCGCCGGTACGGAAAAGCCCTTTTCCGCCATATAGAGGGTGCGGGCCTCTTCAAAAAATTTTAAGTAGTTGGCATAATAGACCACGTTGCCGCAGTCGGTGTCATGGTAAAAGATAGTTTTTTTCATGTCATTCCCCAATAATTTTAATTAAAATGCGTTTGTTGCGCTGCCCGTCAAATTCCCCGTAGAAAATGGTTTCCCACGGGCCAAAGTCCAGCCGGCCTTCCGTTACGGCTACCACCACCTCTCGCCCCAGCAGAGTGCGTTTTAAATGGGCGTCGCCGTTGTCTTCTCCGGTCAGATTATGCTGGTATTTGTCTATGCCGTACGGGGCCAGTTTTTCCGCCCATTTCAAAAAGTCAGCATGCAGCCCGGGTTCATTGTCATTAATAAAAACAGAAGAGGTAATGTGCATGGAGTTGACCAAGCACAGCCCCTCACGTATACCGCTTTTTTGCAGGGCGTGTTCCACCTGCGGCGTAATGTTGACGATGTCGTATCGTCCTTCTGTGCAAAGCGTCAGATATTGCGTATATGATTTCATACTTAAAATATAGCAAATCCGGCACATGCGTCCCAAGCCCGCCCCTAGTAAGCGGCGGTGGCAGCGACAGGATAGTTTACTTGGGCCGGTACCTGCTGTTGGGTGCAGCGGCGTGCGTGCGTTTGTTGGATTATTTGCTTTGTCTGGCGGGCCATTTTTGCTTGCACGCGGGCGGAGAAACATGCAGCGCCGTCTGGCTCCGTGCCGGTGCAGCAACTGCCTGCCTGCGGATAAAGAAAGCCAGCTGTATGCCGCTTGCGGCAACGCGGGGCGGGCCCTTTGGAACAGGAGTTTTTGTGTTTCAGTGCCCGCCGGGAAGCAAAAGTTCGGCCCGGCAGGGGATTGCCCAGCAGCAAATGCTCATTTCCCGCCGCTCTTGCGCGCGGGCAGAGTTTATTTGTTACAATATCGGTATGGATAAAGAGAAGCTAATGGCGCTTTTGCGCAACCCTCAAAAATTTCGCAAAAATGCACAGCAGCCCGCGCAGCAGCAAACACAGCAACAACCGGAGAAAAAGCAGTCAGACCGGCTGTTGGTGTGGGCGGGCGGCGCGGTATTTGTGCTGGTAATTATTACGCTGCTGTTTATTATGACGTCAAGCAACCGGGCCGAAAATATTACAGCGGCGCTGGATCCGTCCGTATTAAAGGGCTTGGTGGTGGATGCTACGTTTAATCCCAACACAGGACAGCGTGTGGTGCAAATTTCGGAAGGACAAGACCGCAACGTAAGCGTGCGCGAACTGGGCACTACTCTGCCGGTTATCAGCCGCTATAATTACCGTGCGCTTACGCCACGCAGTTATGAAATTATCGGTGAAGCTCCCTATGCGCTGTCCATTAACGTTTCCTCTAATATAGATGACCCGGACTTATTGCGTTACCTGTTTAATCAGGACACCACCGCCAAGGCCTTCTCCCAGCGCGCGGATGTCGCCCCGCTGCTGGCAGACCCGGCGGCATTGGCCAAGCTGGCGGCAGACCAAAACAAGCTGAACGCTTTCTTTTCCAATGAAACGGTACAGCAGGTGTTGGCGT
Organism: uncultured bacterium; assembly: GCA_949291365.1. Lineage (GTDB taxonomy): Bacteria > Elusimicrobiota > Elusimicrobia > Elusimicrobiales > Elusimicrobiaceae > Avelusimicrobium. The sequence continues at coordinate 2,776 of CASEVJ010000008.1, read as the reverse complement.
CGCAGGAGTTGGTTAGTGTAATAGGAGGGAGCCGCCTGTTTGCCTATTTGCTGATTAGCCCGGCCGTCCGCCATTACCGCGACAATCCGGCCGCCGCGGCCCGGCTGATTAATGCCAGCCCGGCTTTGTCCGCCTTGAAGAAAAATCCGGCCGTGCGCAAAGCCGTGCAGGAAAACAGATATCTGAAAGATATTGCGGCTACACTTTTAAAATAAAATTTGCTATAATTTTTTTACGGCAAAGATTTATGCGGGCGTGGTTCAATGGTAGAACACGACCTTGCCAAGGTTGAGACGAGGGTTCGATTCCCTTCGCCCGCTCCATTTAGACCCCGGAACATGGTTCCGGGGTTTTTGTATGTAAAAGCGGGCCTTGGTGAACAGGAATATAGAAAAGGTCTCCGCGTAAGCAATGGGATTTTGATAGCTGCGTATAGGGCAGACAATTCCCCCCGGCCCTGTTTGTTTGTCAGAAAATTTGCTTTGTGACAGGGTATTCTTTCCCTGTGGCTGTACAGTATGTTCGGAGGGGTTTTGCGGGGCGGCCCCAAAATGCCCGCCCGTAGCAAGAGCCACAATTTCCCGGCAGGCGGCAAGAGCCCCCGGCATGGTAGGCAGACTGTAGTGCGGAAAAAGAGAGGGCCGCGTGCGGTCAGCTGAAAAATTTGATGGAATTAGGCAATATTACGTCTTCCATAACGCTTAAGGCGTAGGAATCGGTCATACCGGCTATGTAATCGGTGATAATTTGGTCGCGCAAAGCCGGGTTTTCCGCGTAGGCCTTGGTCATGGACGCCATGTAATTGGCAAAGCTGGTCGCGGTTTGTTTGCCTTCCCGTTCATAAGCGGCATAATCAAACTGGTAGCGGGTAAAAATGGTGCGGAAATAGTCAAACAAATCGGCAATACATTTGTCTATTGTTTCTTTGCGCTGGCGCATTTGTTCATTGTGATAAATGCGTTCGTAATTAAACTTTTTAAGTTCGGATAGAATGGCCGTTTTTTCCGGGGAAAAGCCGATGTAATCTTTGTCTTTGGAATAATTAATCAAATCCAGCGTCAGAGTGTTAATAATTTCTCCGTTGGAGGTGCCGATTTCCTGCTGGACGATGGCAGGAATGTCTGCTTCCGTAATTAATCCGGCTTTGACGGCGTCCTCTATATCACGTCCCAAATAGGCAATTTTGTCCGCCACCCGCACGATACACCCTTCGTAGGTGGTGGGCAGGCAACGGCGGCTTTGTATAGCGTCTAAATCATTGGCTGTAGTGGCGGGGCGCAGCTGGGTGGTGGCAAAATCTTCCCCGCAGTGGCATAAAATGCCGTCTTTGACGGCGTAGGTCAGGTTTAATCCTTCCCCGTAGTTTGCCAAGTGCTCCACCACGCGGTAGCTGTTTACCTCATGTAAAAAAGGCGTAGGCGCGTTGCATGCCGCCAGCGCTCGTTCCCCTTCATGCCCAAACGGGGCATGGCCTATATCGTGCCCTAGCCCAATAGCATACGCTAAATCTTGATCCAGTTCCCAATTCCTGCTTTGATTTAATCCGCGGCAAATGGCCGCGGCAATGGTGGCCACATGCAGCACATGTTCTATGCGCGTACAGATGTGGTCGTTGTCCGGAGCGAAAAATACTTGCGTTTTGTGTTTTAAGCGGCGAAAGGGCAGCGAATGAATGATTTTGGTCTGATCCCGGAAATATTCGCCGCGCACGTCCGGCGTCTGTTTGCGGGTGCGCTTGTGGTAAATTTCATTAGTCAGCGGGTTTCTGTTCATAAATTTATGATACCATAATATAAAGGAGCTTCCCACCGGGAACGTAAAATATGGCGCAACGTATTGTTGTATATCAAGGCACTTTCGACCCTTTTACCTGCGGACATTTGGATATCGTACGGCAGGCGCGGAGTTTGTTTGACGAAGTGCTGGTCTTGCTCTTGGTCAACTCTGCCAAACAGCCCCTCTTTACTTTGTCAGAGCGTATGCAGCTGATAGCCGCAAGCATGCAGGAAGCCGGCTTGGAAGGAGTACGGGTGGACGCCTTTGAAGGGTTGCTGGCAGATTATATGCGGCAGCATGGGTTAGTCCATTGTGTGCGCGGCGTGCGCAACGGGCGCGATACGGATTTTGAATTGGAAAACCACCGGTTAAGCCGGGTGTTTTATCCGGAACTGCAGACGTGGCTGCTGCCTTGTAATCCTCTTTTTCAAGACATCAGTTCTTCGGCGCTGAAAGCGGCCTGCGCAGCCGGGCGTTTGCCGGCTAATTGGGCCCCTGCCGCGGTGGTGCAGGCCCTGCGCAAAAAATATCCTTCTCTGCATATTTTTTAATTTTTTCCGTCGGGATATAGGACTTTAGACCCACATTATAGGTGGGTCTTTTTTCTGTTTGTGCGGCAGGGGTTGCTTTTTCTATAATATATGCGGAGACGGTTAAAAGGAGACGGTATGGTCCGCACAACAACTTGTTGTCTGCGTTCCGGCTTGCTGGTGGGAAAAAAATCCCCGTTTAGCAAGCGTGCTCTTCTTTTTACCTATCCGGCTAATTGTTGTATTGCATCTGACTTGCCTTTTGTTTTTCCTGTACATGCTGTTTGCATAAAATCTGTTTTTGATACATATTTTACCGGCTTTAAAAATAGGGCCAAAAGTCTCTTTCCAATAGGACTTTTGGCCCTTTCTTTATATGCCTTAAAAAACGAAAATAAAGTTAAAGAGATCCTAAAGTAAAGAGAACCCTATGACCAAACTAATATCGATTATTTTAAGCATAAGCATCT
>CASEVJ010000007.1 GCA_949291365.1 uncultured bacterium | reverse complement strand
CTGGGAAGTATTTGCCTCGTTAGGGCTGGCTAACTTGAAAATGGACGGCGGCTATAGTGAAAACGGCCTGACCGACCCGGATTTCGGCGTAAAATACCGCGCCTCTGAAGATTTGGCCGGGCAAGGATTGTTGTTAGATGTAACCGCCCATTTCAGCCCTTCCTTTTTTGACTCTCCCAATGACAGCCACCCCGACGGCGTTGCCAAAGGGTCTACCGATTTTGGCGTAAGCGCCATGGTGGGCCGCCAAGCTATGGGAGCGCAGGAATGGACATGGGGCGGCTTCGCCGCGTTGGATTTCATCGGCAGTACCGATGACGGCAAAAGCGCCACCGACCTCTACCTCGGAGGCATCGGCAAATATTACATTGACGATGTAAACTCCGTAGACGGTTTAGCCAGCTTGGGCTTCCGCGGCAAACGCGCTGACGGCGCAGACAGCGACACTACCCTTCGTTTGGCTGCCGGCTACAGCCGCGTGCTGACCCACGACATGGATTTAGGCGGCCAACTGGGTTTTGCCACCCACAGTGAAGATGGTGCCAAGACGGAAATTTTCCTCTCTGCCCGCTTGCGCTGGCGCTTTTTCTAATTTGTTACAGCGCAAAAACGCTCCGGTTAAACCGGAGCGTTTTTTGTTGCAATAAACTAAAAGGTACTAACACCTAAACCTGCACGCACATACCAATTCCACCGCTCAAAAACCGCATTTTATCCTTTGCCTGCCACACCTCAAAATAAAATCTGCCAAACCAAGAAAAATCCTTTTGCGCAAATGGGAATGTTTTCCGCCGGGGCTATTTTACCTTAAACAGCAGCCATAACAATCGTAAAACCGGAAGCGGCCCAATACCCCGCCCACTCCACATTACAGCTGGCAAAACAAGCGGGGTTTTTCCATACACACATAGACCACTGTTTTTGGAAAAAGCGTTTGAAGCCGCGGCACCAAATAGCCATACACCTCTTTGCGCAATTCTTCGGGGTAGCGCATTTTCCCGTCAAATTCCAACAAAAACTCCCCGTCTAAAATGGTGTTTTCGGGGAAGCGGTTCTCCACCGCTTTTTTTAATTCACGCGAAAAACGCAGCAATCCCACACTTATCCACGCCACTTTATCAACAGGCACAGAAGCGGCTATTTGTTCAGCGGCGCGGGCATAGGCCTCTTTCCAGCCCGCAAAGGGCACCACCGGGTCAAAATGAAACCCTAACCGATATCCTGCCCCGGCCACCTGCGCGGCGGCCTCCAGCCGCTGGGACAAAGACGGCGTAAAATGCTCCACCCGCTCTATAAACTGTTCGGCATTGACCGACCAGCCCACCACCACATTTTCCGCCCCTGGCTGGGCTAGCAGACCGTCTATACAAGTACTTTTCGTTTTAAACTCAAACTGCAAATGTGGCCGCGCGCGGAAAAAGGGAACCAGCTGCGTGCTGTATTGCGTCAAATCGTCAAATACCAGCGAATCGGTAAACTCCCCGCTGCCAATGCGCGGGCGGTCAAACAATCCTTTGGTAAAATGCGCCCCGTCTATTTTATCCAAAAAATCCTGCACATTGGCCGGAAGCAAAATAGCGTGTAAATTTTGATACTGCTGCAAAAAACAATATTCACATTCAAAGCGGCAGCCAAACCCCAAGTTGATTAAATTATAGCCGCACCCGGCATTGCCTGCCGAACAAGGACAGGGCTTTAAAAAATCATATTTTTCACGGTGAATAACCAGGGTATCGCTGCGGCGGGAAAAATTTTCACTTCCGACCATTTCTTTCCCGTCCCAGGCGGCAAATTCCGCTTTTGCAAAGCACTGCCGCGCCCGCTGCGCCAGGGGGCTGTCCCACACGCTTTTTTCCACATAAACACGTTTGGGGTAAAACGGACGCGGCGTCAAATCCGCCCGCTGGGCGGGATCTATTTCCAATTTGGGCAGATAAAAAGCGCTCTTTGCGGCCGAAGAAAAACTGTTGGGATAGCGCAGACGCAGCAATTTGTTTTTGGCGCGTTCAAATGTCAAATTTTTCTCCGCAGGCAAAATAACCGCCGGGGCCGCGGCGTCACGTTTGGCAATTTCATAAAGCAAGCGCACCAATTCCCGTTTTTTATTCACCCCCAGCGCGGGCAGTATTGTATCCAAATAGGCCGTTATCTCCTGCACGTTTGTCATGTTATGCTCCTTGTTGTGGGTCTGCGGGCAGGGCGGCCTGCAAATATTCCTTTTCTTCTTCCGTCAAGCACAGCCGGGCGGCCTGCACATTTTCAGCTACCTGCCGGGGCGACTTGGCCCCTGCCAGCACCCCGCTGACACCCGCATGAGCCAAAACCCACGCCAATGCCACCGCGCTGGGCGGCGCTTTTTTCTGGGCGGCCACTTCCCGCACCCGTTCCACCGCCGGCTGGGCTCCGTCAAAACCGACTCCGAAATAATATTTATAAAAATACCGCCGCGCATCACAGCGCCGGAAATTGGGGGGCTTGTGGTATTTTCCGCTCAAAATACCCCCGCCCAATGCGCCATAAGCACAGAAAGGGATTTGCTGTTCCCGGCATACCGCGAGCACCTCTGCCTGCTTGCTCTTAAGCAGAGAAAGCGGATTTTGCACACAGTCCACCGCCGCGGCACAGCAAGCCCGGTGCAGCTGGCTTGCATGTACATTGCATAGGCCAATGGCGCGTATTTTTCCTTGTTCTTTTAAACGCTGCAACGCGGGCAAGGCCTGTTCCAAAGGCAAATGCGGATCCGGCCAATGAATTTGATAGAGGTCTATATAATCGGTTTGCAAGTGCCGCAGAGAGGCATGACACTGGGCATAAATGGTGTCCGGGCGCAAATCATGATCCGGACGGCCGTTTTTTACTACAATACCGCACTTGGTAGCCAGCAAAACTTCCTGGCGGCGGCCTTTCAGCATACGTCCCAAAAGGGTTTCCACTTCCCCGTTTGCATATACTGGGGCCGTGTCCACCCAGTTTATCCCGGCTTGCAGCGCCGCGGCTACCGTATCTTGGGCCGCTTGGGCCGAAACAGGCCCCCAGTCATTGCCGCCGCCCAAGGCCCAGGTTCCCAGCCCCAGACGGCAAACAGGTTGCCCTTTCCGCAAAAGCGGCGCAAAATCCATCACCATAACCCGTTGGCCGCCATAAAACAATCTTCTATGACGTCTATGCCTGCGTCAGCGGCTTGCTGCTGGGCGCGTTCGTCCCGGGCGCCGGGCTGAAACCAAATTTCTTTGACGCCGGCCTCTATACATTGCCGCACTGCTTCTTCCAGCGCGGCAGGCGGCAGTACCATAATTACGCCATATACCTGCGCCGGAACCTCTGCCAAAGTGCGATATACCGGCTGCCCCGCCACCGTCCCCCCTTTGGGGTTGAGCGCATAGACGCGGTATCCCTGCGCTGCCAACTCTTTAAAAATGCGGGTGCCATATTTGGAAGCGTCCGTCACGGACACCCCCATCACGGCATAGACGCGGCGGTCTGCCATATCAGGCCTGCGGCATATTGCCGCCCATACCCGCCATGCCGCCCATGGCCTGGGCAGCCAGGGCCTGGCTGTCGCGCACGGCTTTATTGATTACGCTTTTCAGCTCTTCAGCCAATTGCTCGCGCGAGAAATTCTGCACCAGTTCTGACACCACCACCTCTTTTACTTCCTGGGAGCCAGATACCGTCACTTCAAATACATGGTTGGGGCTGTCCACCTTGATTACCATATTATCCAAGCGTTTTTTGATTTCCTGGATTTGGTTTTTTAATTGCCACAAATCTTTCAGTTGGCCTAACTTGTCAAACATATACTCCTCCTAAAAGTTTCTTACATTTTACCAGTTTCACCGTCGTCTGCGCTTGCTTCCCACACAATTTCGCTCCCGCTGCGCACAAACACCACTGCCGTCCTCACCCGGCTCTGCGGATACATACAGCGGGCGGCCTGCGCATAGGCCTGCAGCTGGGGGCGGTACCTCTCTGCGCTTTGCTGCGGCTGGCTGGTGCGGTCTGTTTTAAAATCATACACCCATACCGTGCCCTCTTTATCCCGCAACAGCAAATCAATACTCCCGCTGACTATGCCTTGTTCCGTCCGGCGGGAAAACGGCACCTCCGCTCCCAGCAGCTCCTGCGTGCGCAAACGACGGTACAGCGGTGAAGCAAAAAATCCGTTCAATATGCCCGCCGCTTCTTCTGCATAGCGTGCCAGACCCGTTTCCCGCACAGCCGCCTGCAGACAATGCATAACCGACGGCTGCGCCTGCGTCCACCCCTGCGCCAAAGCCGCATGTACCAGCGTGCCCAACTCCGCCGCCGTCTTGTCTGCCGCGGCGGGCTCTGCTGCCAATGCCGAAGGCGCCTGCGGGCCCGTTGCTGCGCACAGGGCGGCATATTCCGCCCGGCGTGCCTCTATACATTTGCGCCACTGCTGCAGTTGTTTTTCCTGCGGGCGGGCCGATGGAGCCGCGTGGTAACTGTAAATAAATTCTTCCGCGCGCTGATACGGCACATACAGCACCTGCAGTTCCCCTTCCGGCCCCAGCTGCGGAGGTTTTTGTCCGGACGGCGGGAAAAATCCGCCTTTGCCCAACATTTCCGCCACGGTACGGCCTTCGCTTTCTTCGTTTCCTACCAACAGCAATTTTTCGCGGGCGCGCGTCAGCGCCACATAGAGCACGCGCACCTCTTCACAGCGGGCGTGTTCTTTTTGTTCCTCTTCCAGCCAGGCCAAACAAATATCGCCATACGGCCCCACCCGGAACCCATGCGTTTGGTAACGCCAGGAATACAAATGTTGAGGCCGTTTGGAGGCCGCCGCACTTTCTTTTTTGGAAATGTCCACCACAATCACCACCGGAAACTGAAGCCCTTTGGATTTGTGCACGGTCATGACGCTGACGGCATCGGCCCCTTCTCCTGCCGGCAAAGCGCTTAAACGGGATAAATCCTGTTCCATCATCTCCTGCACCCGCTGTAAAAACTGCCCCAGCGTCAACGGCGTTTGCAGGGCATATCCTTCTGCCAAAGAAAGTAATTTTTCCAGATATTCCACACTGCGCTCGGCATCATAGGCCGCCGCACAGGACTCTGCCAAAAAACTTTCCTGCAGCAAACCGCGCAAAAACTGGTGCAGTGGCTCCCGGCCGGCGCGCGCGGCATAATGGCGCAGCAAAGCAAACACCCGCTCCGCCTGGGGCAGGGCTCCCGGCCGGCGCCAGTCCAAGCCGTCTGCTTGAGCCAGCCGGTAAATTTCCTCATCGCTCAATGCGCCCAACGGACTGCGCAGCAGCCCTGTCAACGAAATACGATCGCGCGGGTCATCTATGGCACGCAGTAAATTAAGAAAATCGTTTATCTCCTGCCGGTGGTAAAAGTCTTTGTCTTCCTCTAATGAAAAGGGCACCCCTTCGCGCCGCAGTGCATCGGCATAAGGGGCCAGCGTGGTGGCGGCGCGGCTTAACAGGGCAATATCTTTATACTGCAGGACATGACCGTTGTTGAGCACCAGCTTGCCCACGTGTTCTTTAATCCACTGCGCCACAAACCGCCCCTGATTGTGGCGGTAATCATCGGCGGTTATTTTTCCTTCCCCGCCGCTGATCAGCGCCAGCTGAGCGGCGCCGCTGCGCTGGGTTTTGCCGGTAAAAATGGGCTCATAAGCGGGCTGAAAGGCAGGTTTTGTTTTCATCACGGCAGAGCATACCCCATTGGCCAGGGCCACAATTTCCTGTTCACTGCGGAAATTTTGGCGCAGGTAGGCCTTTTCGCCGCCTTGTTTTAAAATCAAATCGGTAAACAGCTCATAGGCCGTAATATCGGCCCCGCGAAAGCGGTATATAGATTGTTTAGGGTCGCCCACTACAAACAGCTTGCCCGGCTGCAAACGTACGTCCTGCCAGCGCGTGGCACCGCCGCCTTTTTGCTCGGCCAGGAAAAGGAGCAGTTCCCCCTGCACCGGGTCTGTATCCTGGAACTCATCAATATACAAGGCATCGTATTCTTCCTGCACATAGCGGCGCACCTGCAAATTGTTTTTCAGCAAATCACGCGTTTTGACAATTAAATCATCAAAACTTAAAATCCCTTCTTCCGCCATGCGCATGCGCACCTGCTGCGTCAGCTCCTGCAACAGCGCATAAGCTTTGCGCACAAAAAGCTGTACGACCGGGTCTGCCTGAGCGGCAAAACGGCAGAGAGATTTGGCTTCTTCTTCACTTTCCGCGTCCCAGTCTTTGGGAACTGATTTTATAGCCAGCGTTTCTTCCGGCTCGGGCTCACAGCGTCCCGTATCCAGCCATTGTGCCGCTGCCTCAAAACGCCGGGCCGCCTGAAAAAGCGCTTTTTCTATTACGCGCGGGCTTTTTTTGCCGGCGCAAAACGTTTCCGCCAGCGCGCAAGCGCGGGCGGCCCGCTGCCGGCACACGGCAGAAAGCTGCGGCGGGAAAGCCAGCTCTTCTATGCCTGATATTTTGCCGCTGCACATTTCCTCGGCGCAGGAGCGCAGTTCCGCCAGCGACACTTGGGCCAGCACTTCCTGCCATTGGCGGGGACGCGGGGCATGTTCCCCCAATTCTTTATCTAAAAATTGGTTCCACTGCGCCTGGAAGATACGCTGGGCACGCGGGCCTTTGTCTATTTCCGCCCCGGGCGTCAGTCCGGCCGCCAACGGATAAGCGCGCAAAATATCGGCACAAAAACCGTGTATGGTGCCTATGGGGCTGATATCCAACTGGGACAGGGCCGTTTCCGCGCGGCTGATGATGATATCGTCTGGAATTTGGAATACTTTTTTCAAAATATCCAGGGTGTCTTCTTCTGGCTTTTCCTTCTCTCCATCTGCCGGGTGCGCCGCCGCGTTTGCCAAAGCCGCCGCATTCTGCCCGCGCAATTTGCGCAACACTTCCTGCAATTTAAAAATCAGCCGGGTCTTAATTTCCGCGGCGGCCTTTTCCGTAAAAGTCAGCGCCACCAAACGCGGGGCCAAAATGCCCTGCGCCAGCAGAGCAAAGCACAAGCGGTCTATCAGCAGGGTTGTTTTCCCGGTGCCAGCGCCAGCTTCCACCACCATATTCACGTTTAACAGGGTGCGCACGCGCTGGCGGTCTTCGGTATTCATTGTTTGGCCTCCTCCAGCATACGGGCCTGCGGGGTATGTTTGGCCCGCAGCAAAGAACGGTATGCATCTTTGCGGCACACAGCCGTATACGGGCAATAGGAACAATGCGACCCGGGGCTAATAAAAAACACACCTTGCCGTATCAGCCCGGCCAACAGCGCAATAAATTGTTCCGCGCGTGGCCGCACGGCTTCAAAGCCGTCGGCAGAAAGCTCCTGACGGCTGTAGCCCTTTTGAATAGTAAGCAGAGCCGCGCCGGCAGGTTTCAAACCGGCCGTCTGCGGCTGCTGCTGGGTCATTACCAGATACAAAAACGGCTGCAAAATCACTTTTTTAAACATATCCGCTGCCAAATCTTTGCTTCCGTGGCGGCTGGATTTATAATCCAGCACACGGAAACAGCTGTCCCTGGTGCGCACGTCAATACGGTCTACAATGCCTTTGAGTTTTAATTTGATTTGTGCAGACGGCTGATATATTTTTTCAAACACAGTTTCAAATATGCTGGGCACAAAACCGTCTAAATGCTGGGCATCCTGCAGGGCAAAATCCGTCAGTGTTTGCTGTATATCCTGCAAAAGCAGCTCCCATATTACCGGATAAATGCCAAAGCGTTTGTAGCTTTGCGGGTTATAATTTTTGGCGATGGCCTGTTCCATGCGCTGCTGCAGGGCGGAAGGGAAGAGCTCCCCCGCCAATCCTTCTTTATACAGCGCGGCATAATATTCCATCAAAATTTCATGATACACCCGGCCGCGCAAATCCGGCGCTAGTTCAGAGCGGGAGAGGGCCTCCTCTTTTTCGGTAAGCCCTACAACGCGGGAAAGAAAATATTTCATCGGGCAGCGGGCCAAATCTTGCAAAGCGGAAGGAGAAAGCCCCGCCTGGCTCTTTTGCAGGAAAATTTCTTCTCCGCAGGATACCGCTCCGTCCCGCCCGGTTAGCCCCCCCCAACACGCAATTTGCCGGGCCGCCTGCAGGGAGGCCTCCTCCCCGGGCCCGGCCAAAGAGGCCTGCGCATATTCTTGGCTTTCTGCCCCTTCGGCCGCCAGCAACACAGACATTTCTTTTTCCGTCAGCCAGCGAACTGGGGTCTGTTTCAGCCGCTCTATCAAACGCCCACTTATATGCGTTAAGGGCATCTGCTGCAAATCCGTCCCCGCCGCGCGCGCCAGCTCCACCACATAGCCAGAAGGCACCAGCGCTTTTCCTTCCGCATCGTTGCGCAAAAAAGATACATACAACTGCTTTTGCGCGCTTTCCAATAGACAGAAAAACAACTGCCGCTCTTCTTCCAGCCGTTCCATTTTTTGGTTGAGCCAAAAACCCAGCTGGTCACGCAGTATACGGCGGTAATAATCCGGCAAAAAAGGGTCTTGGCGTTGTATTTGCGGGAAACTCTTTTCGTTCATGCCCAACAAAAACACCACCTTAAATCCCAGCCCGCGCATAGACAGGGCTTCTGCGGCACAAACCCCTTTTGCCGAAGCGGGAGCCGTCTGCAGCGATACATTCTGCAACGCCGCAAACAACTCATCTAAAAACTCTCCTTCTTTGGCTTTCTGCGAAATACAGCTGTAGCGGCTAAAGCCGTTCAACACCTGCTGCGTCTGCTGCCAAAGGGTTTGCTCCGAAGGGGTCAGCCCTTCCTCAAGCACATACTCTGCCAGCAGTTCCTGTGCGGCGCGGAGCAGCTGCTCCCACGGCAGCGGTTTATCCAGAAATTCCAGCCGCAGCTTGATTTGCTCCAGCCAAGGCAAAAAGCCCGGGTCATAAAAAGACAAAGACGGGCGCACCAAATCCGTCCATTGGCTGAAATCCCGCTGGGCCAAGCATTCTTTTATCAAATAACGCCAGTTGTTCTTTTGCTTAAAATAAGGAGAACTGACCACTGCCAACAGATCTTCGCGTTCAAACCCGCCGCGCCTCAAAGACAGCAAATTAAGCAGAAAAGCCCCCAAGGGCTGCGACGCAAAAGAAAAGGAAAAAGCGCCCTCCAACGGCACCCTGTTCTGCGCACAGACGGCCGGCAGCAGTGTTTTATACGGTTGTAACGAGCGGGCGCACACCGCCATTTCTTCATAGGGCACGCCTTGCTCTTCATGCAGGCGCAGCATTTCCTTTACCACCCAGAACACTTCTCCCTGCGGGTCAGGCGCACTGGCCCAATGCACGCCCTGCGGCGGCTGGGTGGACTGCTGCGGGGAAAATAAATTCTTCAGCGTTTCCCCGGCGGCTGTTTCCTGCCATGACACCGCCAGCTCCCGGGCCGGGCCGGCCCCTTGGATATTGGTTTCAAAAAATTTCCGCCCAAACCGGAAAGCCGGGTGTTTGGCATACAGCCAAAACGCCGTAACGGGGTAGCTGTCCCCCAGTGCGCCAAACAGCTCCAGCTGGCGGCCGGTTAATTCATAAAACCCATATACGATAATTTCATGAAATGAATGCAAATAAGCGCTTTGCGGCAAGGCGGAAAGGGCATCTGCAAAATACTGTTTATAAGAGCGATAGCCGGGTATTTCGTCCATTTTCTGCAAGTAAGCGCCATAGAGCCGCACCAGCCACTGCAAATGCGCCAGCTGGGGCTGGAGCTGGGGGTCGGACGTTTGCTGCAGTTGCTCTTCCAACACGTCTGGCTCCGCTAAAGAATCTGCCAAGTCCCGCAGGGAAGCGCGCAGTGCGCTGATCAGCCCCCGGCTGGGTTTATACCGGGCCAGCGGCGGAGCAGAGAGCAGGGTTTTAAGCAAATAATCATGCAAGGCGTCCCCAGGCAAAAGCGGTGCTTTGCCGGAGGCATTTTCCACATCTATCCGGGCCAGCAGTTGGGAAAACGTGCAGAAAGACAGATGGCTGATAAACCCAGCTCTCTGCGCACACAGCCGCCGCAGCCGCGCCGCCACCCGCATAGACGGGCACAGCACCAGCACCTGCCGCTGCGGCCCGGGGCGCAGTGCGCAGGCATAGTCGGTAAACTGTTCTTCCAATGCCCGAAAGGGCGCGTAAAAAATCTGCATAAAATGCTATAGTAATAGAGAAATTCTTACATATTATTACATTTTTGGCGCTACTTTGCGCCATAAGGTCTATAATCATGAAAATTTTAATCCTCATGCGTCACGGACAAGCCGAACCTTACGCCGATACGGACGCACAAAGACCGCTTACCCCGGCCGGACACGAAAAAGTGGCGGCCTCCGCCCGCGCTTTGCAACAGGCGGGCTATCACCCGGATTTGCTGCTGTGCAGCCCGCTGCTACGGGCTGTGCAAAGCGCCCAGCTGGCCGGTGAAATACTGGGGCTGAAAGAACAGACCGAAGAGCTCTTGGACGGACGCTTAAGCGCCAAAGGGCTCATAGACTTGGCCCGCACCCGGCTGGAAAAAACCGACTGTATTATGTTGGTAGGGCACAACCCCAACATTAGCTTGGCAGCGGGCATTTTGCGCGAAGAATACACTCCTTTTGCCGCCGGCGGCTATGCCATATTTGACTTTACCGACAGCACCCAGCCCAAGCTGCTTAAACTGGAGGCCTAAATGACGGTATTTGACGCTGTACTGCTGGGGCTTTTGCAGGCATTGGGCGAGTTTCTGCCCATTTCCAGTTCGGCCCATTTGGTATTGCTGCCGTTTTTTCGCGGGGCCCAATATCAAGGGGTCACCTTTGATGTCATGCTGCATTTGGCCACCCTGCTGGCGGTATTGCTGTATTTTGCCAAAGACTGGTATGTCATTCTCAAAGACGGGCTCACCCGCCCCCGCAGCGACGAAGGCAAAACCTTGTGGCTTTTGGCACTGGCTACCGTACCGGCCGGAGTGGCCGGTGTGCTGTGCAAAGACTGGGTGGAGACCATTTTCCGCAGTCCGCTGATTATTGCTGTATGGCTGATGCTGTTTGCCTTGGTTTTATGGTGGGCCGACCGCAAAGCCGCTGCAGAAAACCGCACGCAAATTAATTTAAAAAACATGCTCATTATCGGCTGTGCGCAGGCGCTGGCTTTAATGCCAGGCGTGTCCCGCAGCGGAATTACCATTACGGCGGCTTTGTTTTTGGGGTTTTCCCGCAGTCAAAGTGCGCGGATTTCTTTTTTGCTTTCCGCGCCCGTCATAGGCGGAGCGGCGGTGCTGGAGCTCTCCCACCTGACGTGGGCAGACATAAACGCCCCGCTGATTTGGGGCTTTGTCAGTGCCTTTTTGGGAGCGCTGGCAGTTATCTGCGGATTAATGAAATATATTAGGACACACAGTTTTAACGTGTTTGTGGTGTACCGGCTTTTGCTGGGGCTGGTCATTATCGGCTGGTACTGGCATTTGCACTAACCGCCCCGGTCGGATACGGCAGCTATTTTTTATATAATGGTAGTACACAGGAGGAATAAAAAAGATATGAGCTATGTGCTGGCATGCTGTTTGGCTATCTGTTGGGGTACCGCCTTTTTGGCGACTAAAAATATTGTAGATGTACTGCCGCCCTATTGGGGCACTTTTTTCCGCGTATTGGCGGGGTTAATTTTCTTTATTGTTTTGTACGGGATACAGCGCAAAGACCTGCGCTGCCCGGTCAAAGAGCTGTGGCGTCCGTGGACGATTGGGCTTTTGCTGATTTTATTTCCATTTGCCGCCATTTCTTGGGGGCAGCGGTTTGTCGCACCGACTATTGGCGGTATTTTTAACGGAACGGTGCCGTTGTGGTCGTTTATTGCCGGGGCCATACTGCTCAAAGGGGTTGACCGCTTTACCTGGCGGCGCGCCGTGGGCGTACTGATTGGGCTGGCCGGGCTGCTGATTATTATGTGGCCTTCTCTGCAAATCGGCTCCGACCCTAATGTATTGTACGGCTGTATTGCTTTTTTACTCATGGCGTGGTCGTACAGCTTGGGCAATGTGCTGACCAAAAAAATTATGGTGGACAACAACAGCGTCGCCCCGGAAGCCAACACCTTCCACCAATACTTATTTTCAGCCGTTGTACTGCTGGTGGTGTCTTTGATATTGGAGCCGGTGCCGGCGGCGGCTTCGTTTACGCCTAAAGTGATTATATCCATTGCCAGCGCAGGTGTATTTTCTTCGGCGGTGGCCTTCCTGCTTATGGTAGCTTTAATCCGCCGCTGGGGCGCCACGCGTATGGCGTCTGTGACGTATTTTACCCCGGTAGTGGCCATGATTAGCGACATGATTGCCTTTGGCCGTTTTCCGGGCATCAACGAGATAACGGGATTAATCTTTATTTTCGTCAGCTTGTTCCTCATTCAGAAACCCGTGCGGCCCTTACAAGAGAGCAAATGAAAAAGATATTAAATTTACAATGCATTAACTGCGGAAAAGAACATAAAACCAGCGAGGCAGACTTCCTATGTACCGCCTGCGGGGGTAACCTGGAAGTCAACTACGACTACAAATTGATTTCCCGGCGCTTTAGTATCAGCAAACTAAAAGACAACACCCATTTTGATATGTGGCGCTATATGGATTTGCTGCCTATTAACGACCACGACAAAGTGCCGCATGTACACGTGGGCTGGACACCGATGTACAACTGCAAAGACCTGGCGCACGAGCTGGACATTTCCACCCTGCTTATTAAAGATGAAGGGCGCAACCCCACCGGCTCCATCAAAGACCGGGGCAGCGCCGTGGCCGTGGCCCGCGCGCTGGAGCTGGATAAAGAGATTATTGCAGACGCGTCCACCGGCAACGCCAGCGACTCTTTGGCGTGTCTGACCGCCAGCTTGCCGATGAAATCGGTCATTTTCACCCCTACTTTTGTGCCGGAACCCAAACTGGTACAGCTGCTGGTATACGGAGCGGAAGTAATCACTGTAGAAGGCACTTATGACAATGCCTTTGACCTCTGCCGAAAAGCGGTGGAAGAAAACGGCTGGTATTCCCGCGCCGCCGGGTTCAACCCGTATACCCGCGAAGGCAAAAAAACCTGCGCCTTTGAAATCTGTGAACAACTGGAATGGGAAGCCCCGGACAAAGTGATTGTAGCCGCCGGGGACGGCACCGTGTTAAGCGGTTTGTGGAAGGGATTTGTGGATTTTAACAAGCTGGGCATTATTGAGCACATGCCCCAGATGATTGCCGTACAGGCCGCGGGCAGTGCCGCCATTAAAAACGCCTTTGAACACAACATGGAAATTACCCCCGTACAGGCACATACGGTGGCGGACAGTATTTTGGTCAGTTACCCGCGCGACGCGCAGCTGGCGCTGCAAGCGCTGGAAGAATCCAACGGGTTTGCCATGACGGTAACGGACGAAGAAATTATCCAGGCCATACCGGAGCTGGCGCGCAAAGCTAATATCTTTGCAGAGCCGGCTGGGGCCGCCGTATACGCCGCACTGAAAAAGCTGGCGGCAGACGGCAAAATAGAGCGCGACGAAACCGTAGTGCTGGTTATTGGCGGAAACGGTTTAAAAGACATAGACAGCGCTTTAAAATCGGTCAGTAAGCCAGACGTCATTCCCGCCAATATGGAAGCCGTGCGGGCAGAACTGAAGAAAAAGGGCTTACTTAAGTAGTTTTAACTGCTCGTTTTCAACACCGCAAAACAGACTCCCCGGGAAACACCCGGGGAGTTTTTTATAAAACAAACTTTTTTAGCCCGTCTTCTCCGTCAGCCCATGCTGTCTTGCAACAAAAATCCCTTTTTCCAGAATACCAAACCGCAGATAAACACAAACAAGGACAGAAGAATAAAAAGAGGTGCCCAGAACAGACAGGGAAATCCTCTGTCTCTGCCCGCACTGTATGCTGCGTGGCAAATGCCGGCGAAAAAGAGCGCCTCATCGCACAACCACCATTTTAGCCCTAATTGTTTGCAGGACATTAAAACTTACAGACGGGAAAATTATACTGAGGCGTTTTAAGTTCACTGTCGGTGGCATTAAAAACCCCGCGGATAAATGCGGGGTTTGGCTCTGCAAAACTATTTATGCCGGGGTATTGCCGCTGAAATCCGGCCCCTGCGGCTCCGGGTCAGGGCAGGAAGATTTCTCACAGCGGTTGCGGAAGGCGCAGTCTTTACAGTGGGATAAATCCGGCTCAAAAAGCCCGGCCTCTATCTTTTCCCCCACGGAAATAAACTGGGCCAAAATGGCTTTTTCATCAAAAGCGTCAAACGGCGCGCTGACGGTTTTGTCAAAAGCGGTAAAATAAAAAGTGGCTTTTCCTTTTTGCAAGTTCCACGCGCGCCGCGCGCCCACCGCGTAAATACCCAGCTGCAAAGAGTCCGTCACTGCCGCGTCAAAATCTATATCATCGCCGGTTTTATAGTCTATCACTTCCCAGCTGCCGTCGGGGTGTTTGTCTATGCGGTCTATTTTACCGCGCAGCGTCCACTTCCCTTCCTGAAAGATAAATTCCCGCTCCGTGCTGTCCACCGTCGTTTTGCGTTCGTATTCGCGCTGGGCATATACCTCCAGCATTTTTTTGCCTTTGAGATAATACTCCATCTGCTCCCCGGCGCTGGTATAACCGGCGCCCAGCCAGCAGTCGTCATAGTAGGAAAGCAGCTCCGAAGGGTCATTGCTGTTGCGGTGGTATTCCTCCAGCGCCCGGTGGATAGACACCCCCAGCGACGAGGCCGGCACCAACCCCTCTTTTCGCCCGTCCATATATTTATATTTATACAGAAGCGGACATTCCATGTAGGTTTTGATTTTAGAGTAATTTAGTTCATGCACGTCACTGTACATATTATTTTTCCTTGTGTTTTAAGAAATGCACCAGCGTGTCGCCGTATTTTTCCACGCGGAAAATTTCCAGCTCTTCCGGCACCGCAAATTCTTCGGTTTTATGCGTTTGCAACACTATCACACCATTGGGCGCCAGCAGGCGTGCCGAAGCCACATTTTTCAGGGCCGGCTCCGAAAGGGCCAGCATTTTATTGTTTTGGTCGCGATAGGGAGGGCCCATGAAAATAATGTCATAGCCCTCATTGTCGCTGTAAGAAAGCAAATAGTCCAGCGGTTTAAGCACGTCGCCTTTAATCACGCGGGCCCGGTCTTCAAATCCCAGGTGGATCAAATTGCGGTGAATGTTTTTAATGCAGGCGGGCTCCCTGTCCAGGCACACCACGCGCAGTGCACCGCGCGAAAGCGCCTCTAAAGACACGTTGCCCGTACCAGCAAATAAATCCAGCCACATGGCGCCTGCCAAACGCGGACGCAAAATATCAAACACCGACTGTTTGATACGGTCTGAAATAGGTTTTACCGGCAGATTTTTGGAGACGGAAAAAATCCGCCTGCCCCGCGCCGTTCCGGCAATTATACGCATAGGTTTCCTTTATAGTTGGGCAATGCCTTCTTTAATGGCATAGCGCACCAACTCTGCCTGTTTATGAATGCCCAGCTTTTTCATAATATTGTTGCGGTGCACATGAATAGTATTTAAAGACAAATTGAATGTTTTGGCAATTTGTTTGCTGCTGTACCCTTCGGCAATCAACTGCAGCACTTCTTTTTCTTTCGGGGTCAGGCCCGTCACGTCGCGCTTGCGCGAAGAGGTCTTGCCCAAAAAGCCCTGTACAATATATTTAGACACTTTGCTGCACAAATAAAACCGCCCGGACGCCACCTCATTAATCGCGTCCACAATTTCATCTGCGGTAGATACTTTGACAATAAATCCCTTGGCGCCCGCTTTGAGCGCTTTCTCCACTGAAATACGGTCATCGTACATGCTGAGCATAACCACTTTGGCCTGCGGCTGCATTTTGACTAGACGCTGCACAGACTCTATCCCGTTTAACACCGGCATGGAAATATCCACCACATACACGTCCGCTTCGTTTTTAGCCGCCCATTCCACCAGTTCTTTTCCGTTGGAAATTTCGGCCACCACCTGCATATCTTTGCCTTTGCGTTCCAAGACGGCGCGCACGCCGTCGCGCACGATAGCATGGTCATCTGCCAACACTACTTTTATGCTCATATCCTGTTCACCCCGTACACGACCTTCGGGCATTTTGCTTCTATTATAGTGCCCTTGCCAAGTTCGCTTTTAATAGTAAGTTTTCCACCCAAATAAGCCACACTGTCCCTCATAGACAGCAGTCCAATATGTTTAATGGAACGCTGCCCCGACTGTTTAAACCCTTGACCGTTGTCACTTATTTTAAGCGTTACGTCCTTTACTCCCCGTTTAATGCTTACCTCTACGCGCGTGGCCCCGGAATGTTTGATAATATTGTTCAAACTTTCCTGCGCCACACGGTACAAAACAATTTTTACTTCGTCCGATACGCCATTCCCGTCCGCACTTTCTGCGGTAAACGTATGCTTGATGCCTTTGTACTGCGTCATATTGTCCAGCAGCTCCTGCACGGCATCAGCCAGCGTCAATGTTTCCAAATTGGGCGGGCGCAGGCTGACCACAATATTTTTCACCCGCTCTATACAGTTTTTAATTTGCGCATCCAAATCAGATATATCTTTTAGGGCCCGTTTGCGGTTGCCTTCGTTGACGCTTTCCTTGACCATGCTCAAAAGGGAAGTCAAAATAACCGCCGCGGAGCCAATTTCATCATGCAGGGCAGAAGATATTTTTTTGCGCTCTTCCTCCCGTGCCATCAGCAGCAGCTGCGGAAACGTCCGCCCGCCCACCTCTTTCAAAAAATGTGCCCGGGAATAGTTATGTGCCCAAGAGGTTATATTTTTGACCAGCCCCAACACGCTGCCCACTTCACCCTTGCTGTCACGCAGCGGAATTAAGGTGGATTGGAAAAAGCAGGTATCCGCTCCTTGGCATACGCTCCATTCATAACTGACCATTTCCCCCCCAGCTGCTTTTTCGTGGGCACGGTGATGTACGGGCTGGCTGGGATCCACCGGGGCCGGCTGGCGCAGGCCATCGGGCTTGCCGAACATAAACACCTGCTTATTGTCCATGTCGGCTACATATACCAAATCATATCCTTCCACTCCCTGCTCTTTGATAGAGGCAAAAGAGGCCGGATTATCTACAAATAAGGCCGCTTCCGCGCACCCATCCGGGCACGGATAGAAGCAGCTTTTTTTGTTTTCTTTTGATTTGGCCATATACTCCCTGCAAAATAGGATAGTTAGATTTTACTATTTTTGCACTCTTTTTCTATAATATACTGTACTATTTTCTCTTCTAACAAATCAAAATTTTTTTATCAGTCCACTCCTGCCCCACACCGGCCGCTTGGCACTTTACAGCGTTTAACCGCTGCTCACCGGTCATTTTTCCGCACGGCCCGTCCAATCCCTACGCACCCCGCTCCCCAACAGCCCTGCCAATAGGCGGCGGGAAGGATAAGTTTGGTATAATTTAATTAATGAAAACGTTGGGCAGATTTCTAACTTCCAAATTTTTCGTATACTGCGTACTGGCCGTGGTGTTTATAGGCATTATCGGCAGCGCGGTTTTTATGCGCTATATTTTTTCCGGTATTCCGCCCGTATATGAGATGGAGGAATACACCCCCTCTCTGACTACCAAAGTCTTTGACCGAAACGGCAAATTAATTCATGAATTTTCCATTGAAAAGCGCAGCATGGTGCCGCTGGAAGAAATCCCCGTAGACCTGCAAAATGGCGTAGTAGCCATGGAAGACCGGGATTTTTTTGAACACGCCGGCTTTTCCGTACGCGGCATTATGCGCGCGCTTATGCACGATATTTTAAGCGGCAGCGCCAAGCAGGGCGGCTCTACACTTACGCAGCAGCTCTCGCGCGGCGTATTTTTAACCCAGCAAAAAAAGATTATCCGCAAAATCCGCGAAATCATTTTGGCCGTCCAAATAGAGCACCGCTTCAGCAAGCCCGAGATTTTGCAGCTCTACCTTAATGAAATTTATTTGGGCAGCGGCGCTTATGGCGTCAAAGCCGCCGCCAAACGCTACTTTAATAAAGAACTTTCCGAATTAACCACCGGCGAAGCGGCCCTAATTGTGGGATTAATCCCTTCCCCGGGCAATTACAACCCCTTTGCCAACCCGGAGCGTGCCTTGGCCCGGCGCAACCTGGTGCTGCAGGTCATGTACGAACAGGGCTTTATTACCCAGGAAGATTTGAAAAAAGCGCAGCAGGAACCTTTGCCGGAAAAGGAACCCGCCCCGGAAGGAGACAAACCCGGTCTGTATTTTATTGAACAGGTGCGCCGCATTTTAGAGCCCAAATACGGCACCGAAACGCTGTGGAAAGGCGGGCTTAATATTTACACCACTGTAGACATTGACCAGCAGGCCATAGCCGAAGAAATCATGAACCAGAAATTAAACGAGCTGGATATGGTGGTAGCCAAAGGGCTGGGTATTGAAATTGAGCCCGAAGACCCGGACGCGGCAGTGGAAAAAGTAGAAGCCAAAGACCCGGACGCACAAACAGAAGAAGAGCCGGATTTCCCGCGTTTGCAGGGGGCGTTTATGGTGCGAGACGTCAAGAGCGGCGCCGTGCGCGTGCTTATTGGCGGGCGCAGTTTTACCGACAGCAAATTTAACCGTGCCACACAGGCCAACCGCCAGCCGGGCTCCTCTTTTAAGCCCTATGTATGGATGGCTGCTTTGCAGCAGGGATATACCCCCGCCACACTGGTAAAAGATTTGCCCAGCATGTTCTATTTTGACGGGCGCAACTGGCACACCTTTAACGAAAACTCCGACTTGTATTCTTTAGAGCTGGCGTCCCAATCTTTTATCGGCAACAAATCCTTTAACGTATGGGCCCCACAAAACCTAGGCGGACGTAACGAGGGCTGGATTACACTGCGCAAAGCGCTGGAAAAATCCAAAAATTTGGTCGCGGTCAACTTAATTGACACTATCAGCCCGCGCAAAGTCATCAATGTGGCGCGCAAAGCCGGACTGACCGGCCCGCTGCCCAATGTGCCGGCGCTGGCATTGGGGGTAAGCGTGCTGCACATGGACGAACATTTGGCGGCATTGACCACTTTTGCCAATGGTGGCATCCATACGGATAACTATTACATTGAACGCGTGGAAGACAACAACGGACGCGTTCTGGAAGAGCACATCCCGCAAGAGAGTGAGGCCTTCTCCCCACAGGATTCTTATTTGCTCATTAATATGATGAAAGGCGTCGTACAGCGCGGCAGCGGCCGCGCCGTCAACCGCCTAGGCCGCCCGCTGGCAGGCAAAACAGGCACTACCCAAAGCCACCGCGATATGTGGTTTGTGGGCATGACGCCGCATACTTCCGCCGCCGCCTGGATGGGGTATGACGATGACACCTCCCAGGAAAAATACCAATGGCAGGGAAGCACCACGGCGCGCTGGTGGGCTGACATTATGGAACAAGTGTTAAAAGATGAGCCCAAAGACGACTTCCCTGTGCCGGAAGGCATTTCTTTCTCTTACATCAACCCCAACACGGGCAAGCTGGCCACACCGACTGACCCCAATAAATTTTTGGAAGCGTTTAAAAAAGGCACCGAGCCCACCAGCTTCTAACCGCTTTTATGCCCGCCTTTTGGCGGGCGTATATATTTGTATGACAAATAAAAACGCAAAATCCAAAACGGAACTTTCTTTTTACTATGGGCTGGCTAATCAAAGCGCCGCCGGTTATTTTGCGTTTAAAAAATACCTTTCCGCCGGGCAAAATATCCTCTATCTCACGGTACAAGACCCGGAACTGTTTATAAATGCCGCGGCGGAATTTACCGCCGGGCTGGACGTGCAGCTGATTTGTTTCCCTGAGCAAAAAACCGGGCAAATGGCGGCTTTGCACACCCTTCTTTTTGGGCAGAAACCGTTTGCCGTTTCGGCCCAATATGCAGACTGGACAGTGCCACTGCCCGCACCGCAGGATTTTAAGGCCAATACGTTTACCGTGCACCGCGCAGACACGCTGCGCCGCGGCGACCTATTAGACATTTTGCAGCACCGCGGCTACAGCCGCGAAGATTACATCGAGCTGCCCGGCCACTACGCCGTGCGCGGAAGCGTGGTGGATATCTTTCCCCCGGGGCAAAGCCGCCCCCTGCGCCTTTATTTTGCAGGCAACCGGGTGGAAACCATCAGCAGTTTTGACATAGACACCCAAAACACCAAAGAACATAAAGATGAAGTAACCGTCCTGCCGCTTCGTTTTGAACACGAGCCCGCCACCCTGACCGATTATGTAAAAGGGGCCCAATATATCTTTGACGAGCCGCCGCAGGACTTTGACTTTGCCCAATACCCCGGCGCCGCGGTGCTGACGCAGCTGCCCACCCACACCGGCGTAAACTGCAACTTAAAAGCCAATATAGAGTTTAATGCCAATTTTAATTTGTTGGACACAGAGGCCGCCTCTCTGCAGCGGCAAGGTATGCAGGTAACGGTAACCTGTTTAAACCGCGGCGAACTGGACCGTTTAAGCGAGCTGATGCACGACTATGAGCATTTGAAAAATGTCCCCGTCAAAATTTCCCCGCTTACGCAGGGTTTTTACAGCCCAGATGAAAAATTTGCGCTGATTACTTCTTCTGAAATTTTAAACCGCCGTTACCGCACCAGCACCGTGCTGAAACACTTTGATGTGGAAAACGCCCAAAAAGTACGCTTCAAAGAGCTCCGCCCCGGCGACTATGTGGTGCACCAAAACCACGGCATCGGCAAATACCTGGGGTTGGAAATTATGGATAAAGAAGAAAACCCTACCGACTGCCTGATTATTGAATACCGCCGCGGCAGCAAGCTCTACGTGCCTATGTATGATTTTAAACGCGTGCAAAAATATATAGGCGCCGGCGGCAAAGCGCCTGCCCTTTCGGCTTTAGGCGGCGTTACATGGAAAGACGTCAAAAAACGCGTCAAAGAAGAAGCGCAAAAAACCGCCAAAGAAATTTTGCGCATGGAAGCCCTGCGCCAGGCCGCCGGAGGGGAAGCGCTGCCCGGTGACCCGCGCATAGAAGAAGAATTTGCCGACTCGTTCCCTTTTGTACAAACCCCAGGCCAAACCCAAGCCATAGAGGACGTCTTGCGCGACCTCTCGCGTAACCGCCCTATGGACCGCGTACTGGTGGGAGACGTGGGCTTTGGTAAAACCGAGGTAGCCATGCGCGCGGCTTTGCACGCGGTGATGAGCGGCAAACAGGTCATGATGTTGGCCCCTACCACCATTTTGGTAGACCAGCATTGCAAAACCTTCCGCAAGCGCATGGCGGGTTTCCCAGTCAACATTCAAATGCTCTGCCGCTTCCAGACCAAGCGGGAGCAAAAAGAAATTATCCAGCAAGTAAAAGACGGCGTGTGCGACATTATTATCGGCACGCACCGCCTGCTCTCTAAAGACATCAGTTTTAAAGAATTAGGGCTGGTGATTATTGACGAAGAACACCGCTTCGGCGTCAAGCAAAAAGAAAAAATTAAGGCCAAAAGCGCCGGCGTGCATACCCTGATGCTCAGCGCTACGCCTATTCCGCGCACGCTCAACCAATCGCTCTCTGCCCTGCGCGACATTTCCCTCATAGACACCCCCCCGCGCGGCCGCACCCCCATAAAAACGGTCGTCACCGCCTGGAACAACGAGCTGGCCGCCGCCGCTATTAATCAAGAGCTGGCCCGCGGCGGGCAAGTATATTATGTATATAACAGCGTGCAAAGCATGGAAAGCCGCTACCTGTTTTTAAAACGGCTGGTGCCGCAGGCGCGTATTTGCATGGCCCATGGCCAAATGAAAGAAAGCGAGCTGGAACAAACCCTGTGGGATTTCAACAACGGCAAATACGACATTTTGCTGGCTTCCACCATTATTGAATCGGGGCTGGACATTACCAACGCCAACACCTTAATCGTGGAAAATGCGCAGAACTTTGGGCTGGCCCAGCTTTACCAGCTGCGCGGGCGTATCGGACGCGGAGACAAAAAGGCCTACTGCTATCTGTTCCACCCGGATTGGCTGTTCAAAAAAACACCCGAACCGGAAGAAAACACCTATGCCCAACTGTTGGCCATGCCCTACAAAGCTCCGCAGGAAAAAGACCCTACCGAAGAAGCCAAAAAACGCCTGGCTGCGCTGATGGAATTTAGCGATTTGGGCAGCGGCTTTAAGCTGGCCTTGCGCGATATGGAAATACGCGGCGCCGGGGAACTTCTGGGCGTTAAACAACACGGTTATGTCAATGAAGTGGGCTTAAGTTTGTATTGCGATTTGGTGGCAAACGAAGTCAAAAAATTAAAGGGGGAGCCCGTCAAACGCCAAATCCGCGCCACCGTCAATTTGCCGCTGGCGGCCTATATCCCGCCGGACTATCTGCCAGATGACAGTGAACGCCTGAAATATTATAAAGAACTGATGAGCGCCGATGAACAGCGCGCGCAAACCCTGCTAGACAAATTGGCTGATTTGGCCGGCCCTGTGCCGCAGGAACTGCTGAATTTAAACCGCGTACTGCAGCTTTCGCGCCGGGCGGGTCTGCTTAAAATTTATCATCTGGAGTTTGCGTACGGTGCGTTGGATTTGCTGTTTACCAGCGATTTCAGAATGCCGCCGGACTTGCCCGCCCGCGTGCTGGACACGTACGGCCCGCGCGTGCAGTTTATTAAGTCGCGCAACGGCGACGGCGTGCGGCTGCGCGTGCCCAAAGAGGCAGACCCAGTAGCGGAAGCCGAAAAAGCCGTATGCTTTTTTGAAGGGCTCCTGCAATCCCAAAATGCTATAGTATAAGATATGAAATGTTTTTTCCTTTTTCTTCTAGTGCCCGTTTTGTTTTGCAGCTGCCACAAATCCCAGCCGCAGGATTTGTCTTCACAAGATGACACCGCAGAAACCATTGTTGCGCAGGTGGGCCCTGTCGTTATTACGCAAAAACAACTCGACGACCGCCTCTCCGTGCTGTCCAAAGAAGACCAGGATTTTGCCCAAACCGCGGTGGGCAGAAGAAATTTTATTCAGCTGCTGGTGCGCGAACAATTAATCGCTTTGGACGCCCAAGATGAAAAAATAGACCAATCAGACGTCTATTTAACCGCCCTGGAAGATAAACGCTCCCAGTTAAGAGACATTTACAACGAATACGCCACCCTGCTTTTGGGCCGTCTGTGGCAGGAAAGCATGGCGGAAAAAGGCATTTTAAGCGTCACGGACGAAGAAATTGCCGCCTATTACGACAAATATCCCTACGAAATGACCATTAAGCAACTGATTATCCCCGACGCCGAAACGGCAGATGCGGTTTGGCGGGAGCTCAAACGCTCCAAAAGCCGCTGGAAAGAATTAGAGCACCAATACTCCAAAGCACCGGAGCAGAGCAAGGGACAGGAAATTACGTTTATGCCCGGGGAATTTATCCCGGAATTGGAAGTCATCGCTGCCAATTCTCCCACCGGTTCCGTGCAGGGGTTTGTCAAAACAGCCCAGGGATTTCATATAATAATGAAGACGCGAGAACGCCGCCTCTCCTTAAAAGACGCCGCCCCGCGTATCCGCGCCATTTTGGAAAAACAAAAAGAAGATGCAGCTCTGAACGCTTTGCAAAATAAATATAAGGTGGTTATTTATGAACAAGATGAATAAAATTTTATTGCCTGCGCTGGCTCTATGCTTGGCGGCAGGCGCCCAGGGGAAAGTGATGGAATCCTCCGTCGCAACCGTAAACGGAAAGCCGGTGCTCTCTTCCGATTACGACAGTTATTACGAAGGGGTACTGGAGCAGTATCAGGCCGCCGCGCCGCAATTTTTGGAACAGCCCTATGCCAAAGATTTTTTGGGCAAAGAAGTGCTTAAAGAACTCATCTCCAAAGAGCTTTTGTACCAAGCTGCCGACGAAGCTAAAATTACGGTCAAGGATTCGGAAGTGGACGAAGGCATTAATGAAATCAAGACCCGCTTTATCGTAGACGAAAACGGCAAGCAAGACCCCAAAGGGGCCGACAAACGCTTTAACGAAGCGCTGAAAAAACAGCACATGACGCTGAAATCTTATAAGGAAAAAATCAAAAAAGACATCGCCGTCAAAAAACTGATGGAAGCGCAAATCCAGTCCACCGTCAAACCCGTGGAAGAAGCCGACGTCAAAGCCCTCTACGCCAATGTGGAAGCGGTCATGAAAGACAAAACCAAAACGCTTAAAAAACTGGAAAAAGAAGACCCCCTCAAACTGCGAGAAGCGCAGCTGATTGCGGCCAAGCTCACACAGCTCTCCGCTGAACAGGTGCGCATCGGTCATATTTATTTAGCCGTCACCCCGGACACGTCTGAAGAAGATGCCAAGAAAAAAGAAGAACTGGCCAAACAGATTAAAAAAGAATTGGACGGCGGAATGGACTTTTCCGCCGCGGTAAAAAAATATACCGAAGACAAAGCCGCACTGGCCAGCGGCGGGGACATGATTTTAATCAAAGGCATTGCCCCCAAAGAAATAGACAAGCAGGCCTTCTCTTTAGCGGTGGGCAAAATAAGCCAACCTATCAAAAGCGACATCGGCTGGCACATTATCAAAGTTAAAGAAAAACGGGCCGAACGAGAAATTGGTTATGACGACATCGCCCAAGATTTGGCCCAATACGTCGCCCAGCAGAAAATCCAAACTGCGCTGGCGGAATATGTAAACGGACTGGCCGACAAAGCCGACATCAAAGTAACCAAAACTTTTGAAGTAGACGCCAAAATAGAAGAAGAAGCAGCCAAACGCGCCGCGGAAGAAGCCAAAAAAGAGGCCGATAAAGCAGCCAAAGACGAAAAGAAAGAAGCTGCCCAAGAAGAAAAAGCCGAAGCCAAAGCGGACAAAGACGGCGCCAAAAAATAAGTAGTTTTTGCTTATCAGGCGGCGCCCGCATAAACGGGAGCCGCCTTTTTATATATGAACAAAAAACCTATTTTGCTTATTACCGCCGGGGAACCGCTGGGTATAGGGCCGGAAGTAACCGTCAAAGCCCTGCAAAACCCGCGTGTGCAGGCGGCCTGTCGCCCGGTGCTTATCGGAGAGCCGGAAAGTTTGTCTGCCGCCGGCTATACGCCGGATTTGGCCCCGCTGCTAGTTATCCAATCCCTGCAGTCCAAACCCAAAACGCCCATTCCCAGCGCCTGGGGAGGCGAAATCTCTTTTGCCGCCCTGCGGCTGGCCTGTGCCATGGCGGCCCGGCAAGCAGACTGCGCAGTTGTTACCGCCCCGATATCCAAGCAAAGCTGGGCCAAAGCCAAAGTGCCCTACACCGGACATACTGAATTTTTGCGCGCACACTATGGCAAAACCGCACTGATGATGTTTGTCAGCGGGCCGGTGCGCTGCGGGCTGGTCAGCGAACATTTTGCCATTAAAGATTTGCACAAAGTGCTTACCAAGGCCCGCATTGTACGCGCCGGAGAAGATTTTGCCCAGGCCCTGCGCACACTGGGTATAAAAAAGCCCCATATTGCGCTGTGCACCCTAAACCCGCACGGGGGAGACAACGGACGCTTTGGCAACGAAGAATCCCGCATCATTATCCCCGCGCTAAATGCCCTGTGCACCCGCGGGATACGGGCCGAAGGCCCTTACCCGGTGGACAGCTTGTGGCTGGCCCATGCGCGCGGCAATTTTGACGGCATTTTGTGCATGTACCACGACCAGGCGCTTTTGGGGCTGAAGCTAGCGGCAGAAGAGCCCATTGTACATATTACGGCCGGGCTGGATTTTTTACGCACGTCCCCCACGCACGGCACGGCCTTTGACATCGCCGGCCAAAACAAAGCCGACCCCTCCAGCATGGTAGCCGCTATTTTGTTTGCCGCACGGCGCACCCGCTGACGGAGCTTATTTTGCGCCCGCCTTGGAGCCGGGTTTCCGCGTACAGGTGCTGCTTTCTTGGCTTCGGGCAGCCGCACAAAAATACCCCTTGCAAAAGCCCCCTTTGTCTCTCCAGCCGCACGCGTACAGGAACGTAAGGCCTTTTTCCTTCTTAATTTGATAAAATAAAGATATGCAGCAGATTATCCGCTTTAAGCAGTTGGACTCTACCAATACCTACGCTAAAAATCATTGTGCAGATTTAGCGGATAAAACTGTTATTGTGGCACGAATCCAAACCGCCGGCCGCGGACGTATGGAGCGGAAATTTATCTCTGACAAGGGCGGTCTCTATTTTTCGCTTATCCTTAAAAACAGCCACTTAAACCATTTGCCCAATTTAACCCAACTAATGGCCCTTTCTGTCTGCAAAGCCCTGCAGGCACTGGGGGCAAATGCTTTTATCAAATGGCCCAACGATGTGTATGCCGACGGCAAAAAAATCTGCGGCATGCTCAGCGAAGCCGTAGCCGGGGCCGCAGGCCCGCAGGCCTTGATTATCGGGGTGGGAATCAATGTGCTACAAAACACTCTGGAGGTGGGCCAGCCCGCCGTATCTTTAAAAATGCTGGGTATTTCTTCTACGCCGCAACATGTGCTGGATTTGGTGTTGCGGCTTTTTTTTGAAGAATACGACCAGGTGCTTACAAATGGATTTTCAGCGATACGCGACGCCTATCTGCAACGCTTTCCCTATATTGGCAAAGCCGTGCAGATTAAAAACGGCGCGCGGGACGCTAAAGGAACAGTAGAAACCATTTCCCAAGACGGGCTTTTGGTGTTGCAAACGCCAAAAGGCCCGGCGGAAATATCAATAGGAGATATGATGGTATGAGCGCAGAAAGCTTGATTATGCAAAGTGTCGTAATCACCATCATCGGTATGCTGATTGTGTTTGTGTTTCTCATCATTATGGTGGGAATGATGCATGTATTGGCATGGCTGGTGAAGGTACTGGAAAAATATTTTCCCCAAACCGTGGCCCAGCCGGCAGCTGCTGCCGCTGCAGACAATAGCTTGATAGCTATTGCCATTGCAACAGCCAAAAGATTTCAAAGCAAATAACTTAATTTAGAGGGATAAAATGAAAAAAATAAACTTTATGCTCACCGCGTTTCGTGACGGCTTTCAGTCCGTTTATGGTGCGCGCGTACTAACCAAAGACTTTATGCCCGCTGTAGAAGCGGCCAAACATGCCGGTATCAACCACATGGAATTTGGCGGCGGCGCGCGCTTTCAGGCGTTGTTCTTCTATTGCAATGAAAACGCCTTTGACATGATGGACACATTCCGCAAAACGGCCGGTCCCGACGCCAATCTGCAGACCTTGGCCCGCGGCGTAAACGTGGTGGGCTTGGAAAGCCAGTCCTCTGACGTTATCAAAGCCCACGCCCAGCTGTTTAAAAAACACGGCACCACCACCATTCGCAACTTTGACGCGTTAAACGACGTAAACAACCTCATCTACTCCGGCAAATGCATTGCCGAAGCGGGGCTTAAACACGAAGTGTGCGTGTCCATGATGTCTTTGGCCCCCGGCTGGGACACCACTGGCAAAATCCACAATGAAATTTTCTACGAAAAAGTGTTGCGCTCCATTTTAGATTCCGGCGTGCCGTTTGATTCCGTCTGCTTTAAAGACGCTTCCGGCACCTCCACCCCGGTTACCGTGGGTAAAACCATGGCCATGGCGCGCAAACTGCTGCCCAAAGGTACCAAAATCGTATTCCACACGCACGAAACGGCGGGCAACTCCATTGCCTGCTGCTTGGCCGCCATTGAAAACGGCGCCGACTCTTTGGACTTGTCTATGCAGCCCGTTTCCGGCGGCACCTGCCAGCCCGATATCTTGACGATGTGGCACGCCTTGCGCGGCAGCGAATACACTTTAGACATTGACCCCAAGAAAATCCAGGAAGCGGAAAACGTGTTCCAGGACTGTATGAAAGATTATTTCCTGCCGCCTGAAGCCACCAAAGTCAACCCGATTATTCCGTTCTCCCCGCTGCCGGGCGGCGCTTTGACCGCCAACACGCAAATGATGCGCGACAACGGCACCTTTGACAAATTCCCCGAAGTGGTCAAAGCCATGGGCGAATGCGTGAAATTGGGCGGTTTCGGCACATCCGTTACCCCGGTGTCCCAGTTCTACTTCCAGCAGGCCTACAGCAACGTAATGTTCGGCCCCTGGAAGAAAATTACCGACGGCTACGGCAAAATGGTGCTGGGCTACTTCGGCAAAACCCCGGTGGAACCGGACCCGCAAGTGGTCAAAGAAGCCAGCCAGCAGCTGGGCCTGGAACCCACCAAGAAAACCCCGCTTGAAATCAACGACGCCAACCCGAAAAAAGGCCTCAAACCCGCCAAAGAAAAACTGGAAGCGGCCGGCCTGCCCACCACCGAGGAAAACGTGTTCATCGTGGCTACCTGCGGCGACAAGGGCTTAATCTATTTGAAAGGCGAAGGCAAAGTAAACGGCGTGCGCAAAGTAACGCCAAAAGTGTCCGGCAACGCCTGCAAAGTAACCGTAGACGGCAAAGCGTACGAAGTGTCTTTTGAAAGCGACTCCGTGGCCGTAGTCAACGGCAAACGCTACAACATTGGCGTAGGCGCCTCTGACGGCAAAGCCGCCGCGGCCAAACCGACCTCCGCAGCCGCTGGCGCGGGCACAACGCTTAACTCTCCTTTGCCGGGTGCAGTGCTGCGCATTAGCGTAAAAGACGGTGACACCGTTTCTGAAGGCCAGGAAGTGCTGGTGCTGGAAGCCATGAAAATGGAAACCGTCATCAGCGCGCCTGCCGCGGGCACCATTCACCTGCTTGTCAAACAAGGCGACCAGGTGCAAACCGGTCATCCGTTGGCTGAAATTAAATAAGAGGCGACCCCATGGATATTTTGCAAGCATTAAACCAAATCTGGCAAACCACGGCGGTCAACTCCATTACCTGGCAGCAGCTGGTCATGATGTGTGTCTGCTTGTTCCTGCTGTGGCTGGGTATTAAAAAACAGTTTGAGCCGCTGCTGTTGGTACCTATCGCCTTTGGCGGTCTTTTGTCCAATATCCCGCTGGCCGGCATTGCCGGCCCGACGGGATTTTTGGGCATTGTCTATAACTTCGGTATTCAGACGGGCTTGTTCCCGCTGTTTATCTTTATGTCTGTAGGTGCGATGACGGACTTTGGCCCGCTCATCGCCAACCCGAAAATGGCCCTCTTGGGCGGGGCGGCGCAGTTTGGTATTTTTGCCACGCTCATTGGCGCTATCGGCTTGTCCTACATTCACATTGGCGACGCGACGCCCTTTGCCTTTGGGCTTAAGGAAGCGGCCTCTATCGGCATTATCGGCGGGGCGGACGGCCCGACGGCTATTTTCCTCACCAGCCGTTTGGCGCCGCAGTTGTTGGGCGCTATTGCCGTGGCGGCCTATTCGTATATGGCGCTGGTGCCTATCATTCAGCCGCCCATTATGAAACTGCTGACCACCGAACAAGAGCGCAAAATCGTGATGAAACAACTTCGCCCCGTGTCCAAACGCGAGAAGATTTTGTTCCCCATCGTGCTTTTGCTGCTGTGCGCGCTCCTGTTGCCCGATGCCGCTCCGTTAATTGGCGCGTTGTCTTTTGGCAACTTGATTAAAGAGTCCGGCGTGGCGGAACGCTTGTCCAAAACCCTGCAAAACGACTTCTGCAACATTGTGACCATTCTGCTGGGTCTGTCGGTGGGCTCCAAACTCTCTGCCGAGCAGTTCCTCAAAACCGAAACGCTGGGCATTCTGCTCTTGGGCGTTATCGCGTTCTCTATTGCCACGGCCTCCGGCGTATTGTTGGCTAAACTGATGAACGTGTTCAGCAAAGAAAAAATCAACCCGCTTATCGGCTCTGCCGGTGTGTCCGCCGTGCCCATGGCGGCGCGCGTATCCAACAAAATCGGCTTGCAGTATGATAAAAACAACTACCTGCTCATGCACGCTATGGGCCCCAATGTGGCCGGCGTGATCGGCAGTGCAGTGGCTGCGGGCGTACTGTTGGCCCTGCTCAAATAGCTGTCTTTTTGAAACAAAAACCCCGCTCTTTGGAGCGGGGTTTTTTATGTCTATTTAAGCCGCCAACTTTAAAACCAACGCCGCCAGCTACATACTATCACGCCCGCCCTTCCTAATACCAAGCGCAACACGGCTTTTGCACACCGTCGGTTAAACTTTTGCCGCACCAGGTACAAATATTTTACGCCACCAGCTAAATTTTTCCGCACTCTCCATAAATATCTTCCGAGTACCAAGCGCAACGCGGCCTACACGCCGCCAACTAAATCCTGCCGAAACCGCCGTAGATATCTTTCGCGGCCGATATGCCGCCGGGATTTATGAACAGTCAAGGAGCACCTCTAAAGCCAGCCCGCGTTTTTTGCACTTACGGTCTGCAAGAGGATGTTTTTCAACTGGGCTCATCGCGCGTAAAAAAAAACCCCTGCGCTAAAGGCAAGGGTTTATAAAGTCTGCTATTTTTGTTTAACGGGAATAACCAGCGGACTTACTATTTTTTTGTGTTACTCCATTTTTGGGGCACCACGGAGAGAGTGAGCACTTGCTGCATAAAGGTTTGCGCGCCGGGCAGATACTTCGCCCATGCAAAATAAGGGCAATCCCTATCCACTGCCAGCGCTCACGTGGAATTAATTTCATCAGGTCTTGTTCTATTTTGACCGGGTCGGTCTGTTTGGTGAATCCCAGCCGGAAAGAGAGACGTTTGACGTGTGTATCCACCACAATACCTTCCGGCGTGCCAAAAAAATCTCCCAGCAGTACATTGGCGGTTTTGCGTGCCACTCCGCGCAAGGTCAAAAGTTCTTTCATGCTTTGGGGTACCTGCCCCCCGTAGACCTCACAAATGCGTTTAGAGCTCGCGATTAAAGAAAGCGCCTTGCTGTGATAAAAGCCGGCAGAGTGAATAATTTGCTCCACCTCCTTGATATCCGCCGTAGCCAGTGCCTGCGGGGTAGGGTATTTTGTAAATAAATGCGGGGTAATCTGATTCACACGTTCATCGGTACATTGGGCAGATAAAATGACCGCCATCAGCAACTCCCAGGCATTTTTATGCTTTAAAGGAATAATGACCTTGGGATATAATTTTTTCAGCTCCGCCAATACGGCGGGCAAGTCCGCCTTTTTAATCAGCATATTTTTTCCCTTTTTTAGTGTATCCGCGCCCTAATCGCGAGCACACAAAAGCCCCTGCTAAAAACAGCAAATTAATCAAAATAATCGTCGCGCCAGAGGGAATGTTAAACACAAAAGACAAATACACCCCGCTCCACACGCTGGCTAAAGCCAATCCGCAGGAAAGCCACAGCACCTGCTTAAACGTGCGCGAAAGCAGCAACGCAGACACCGGTGGCAAAATAATCAGCGCGGAGATTAAAAATATTCCCACCACTTTAAATGCCAGTACCACTGCCACCGAAGTAAACACAATCAACGCCGCATTTAAGCGCTTCACACTTATCCCACGCGTACAGGCGAAGGCCTCATCAAAGCTGGCCGCCACCAAATCCCGGTAGAAAAACAGTAAAAACAGCAGCAGCGCACACAACAGCGCGGCACACAAAAACACTTCCGTTTTATCTACCGTTAAAATACTGCCAAACAAAAAACCAAATAAATCGGCATTAAATCCGCCCGCCAGTGCCGTAATCAAAATGCCCAACGCCAGCCCCGCCGCGCTGACAATGCCGATGGCGGCGTCGCCATAGATTTTGACTTTCTCCATGATTTTCAGCACTCCCAGCGAGGCCGCCAGCACCACTGGGATAGACATATACACCGGGCTGGTCTGCGTGAGTAATCCCAGCGCCACCCCCGTCAGACACACGTGGCTGAGCCCATCTCCTATCAGTGAAAGGCGTTTGAGTACCAAAAACACCCCCAGCAATGCACACACCACCGCCACCAAAGATCCTGCCAGCAGGCCGCGCTGTACAAAACCGTAGCTTAAAAATTCGCCAATCATTTTTGGCCTCCGTCTGCTGTTTGGGTGGGAGCAATATCGTCTGCGTTCGGCTGCAACGCGGGCGCATTATGGCTCTCGTCTTTAGCTGGAGAGGGCGCATCTGCCCCTGCGGCAGAAAAACCAGCCCCGGCTTTAGCATCTGTTTTTTCAGCAGTTGGGCGGTCTGCTTTTTCTTTCAGCGGGGCGGTGCTCCCCCCGTGTGCCGCTTCTGCGCCGTGGGCGGCATAATGGCCCACGCCGCCGTGCACTCCTTCACACTGACAGCCCAGCGGACAATGGCCGTTGTTGTGTAAATGGTCAATCGTATGCTGGGCAAAAGAGCCCAATTTTTCCGCCACTTTTTTAGACTGGCAGAAGGCCTGCTTGTCGCCAAAGAACACCAGCTCTTTGTCTATATACATAAATTTAGAAATATATTTGCCCACTTCGCCGGTGTCGTGGGTAATGAGCAGAATGGTAACACCGTGTTTTTGGTTCAGCTCGCCCAGCAGGTCAAAGAACATATCCCGGCTGGCGGCGTCCATCGCGGCGGAGGGCTCGTCCAAAATCAACAGCCGGGGCTTGCTGACCAAAGCCCGTGCCAGCAGCACGCGCTGCTGCTGCCCCACCGATAAATCCGAAAAAATACGCTTGGCTAAATCCCGCGTACGGGTTTGGCGCAACGCGCGGTACACTTCTTTTAAATTGGCAAGCGTGGGCTCTTTATGCGCGCTGTCATAGCAAAGCCCCATCAGCACCACTTCTTCCACCGAAACCGGAAAGCGCGTCTGGGAAACGGGGCTCTTCTGCGCCAGATACCCAATTTTCTGCCACTCTTTAAAATCTGCCTGCGGCACCCCGAAAAGTTTTATTTTTCCGGCGCCCTTTTCCAGCCCTAAAACCAATTTTAATAAGGTCGTTTTCCCTCCGCCGTTGGGGCCGATGAGCCCCACATAATCGCCTTCTTCAATGCAAAAGGAAATATTCTCCAGCACCAGCGTGCGGGTATATTTAAAAGAGAGCCCCTGCGCCTCTATCACACCCGGCATTTAAGCCCCTCCTTGAGGTTGTGCAGGTTGCGGCGCATATAATCGGTATAGGTAATCCCAGAGTCAAAATCCCGTTTGCTAATCTCTTCCACCGTGTACAGCGGAAGCACCCGCACACCGGTTTCCTGCGCGACGGTATCAGCCAAATCTGAAGATATCATTTCTTCGGTAAACACGGCTTGCACTTTATTTTGCCGCACAAAACGCACCAAATCGGCCAGTTTTTGCACGGAATGCTCCCCTTGGTGTGACGTACCGGTCAGCGCGCGGAACTCCAGCCCGTAGGCATGGGCCAAATTGCCAAAGGCCAAGTGCCCCACATGCACCACGGCGTGGCTTTGGCAGTCCGCCAGCCCCTGTTTAAAATCATCATGCAGGGCTTTAATGTCTTCTTCAAACTGTTTATAGCGCGCTTTATAATACTCCTTTCCGGCAGGGTCGGCTTTTATCAGCGCTTTTTCTATACGCTGCGCCATATCCAGCGCGCCGTAAGGGGTCATCCAAACATGCGGGTCTTGGTCTTTCAAAGAAGGGCCCGCCTCCAACGCATTGACCTGCGAAATCCCTTTCAAAATATCTTTGACCCACGGCTCCACCCGCGGCGATACATACACAAATAAATCCGCCCCGCTTACCGCGATAATAGAGCCCGGCGTGGGCTCAAAGCTGTGCGGCTCCGTGCCCGGCGGCACCAACATCACCGGCTGCACCCGCTCCCCGCCTATTTGTTTAAGCAGTGTATACGCCACATAGCCAGACGCCACCACATTCAGTTTCTGTGAAGGAGTGGGCGGCACAGCAGGGGCCGAAGCGGCCTTGTCCCCCCGCCACCACCAAATGCCAAACGCCAGCAAAGCCAGCACTAATATCAAAGCCATTATTTTTTTATTCATGCGCATTTTATCTTCCTATGGTATGTATTTTACCATTTTACAAAGACGCCCACCCCGCGCTCCCTGCGCCTTTCACAAACGCTTCCGGCAAAATCTGCATTATAAAGGAGTATCTGTCTGATTGGCCAGCAGCGGCATACTCCTGTTGGGCCCCGCGTCAAACTACCAGATAAGCGGGCTGTAGTGGGTACCGGCTCGCCGCTGCATACTTCTGACGCCCCGCGGCCACCCCGGCCGGGCAGTATCCAAAAAAAGGCCCTGGAGGTCATCTCGGGCATAACCCGCCATCCCCAGGGTACTAGTAATTTAGCAAATCAGCCCGCCGCCCTGCAACCGAAAATGCACTCCCTTTTAGCAGGGCCGGGGCAACGTACGCACTCTTCTAAATATCCTCCGCCGCGCCCGCCGGGTATAAAAGACAAAAAGCCGTGCCCTTTTAACAGGGCACGGCGGCATACATAACAGCAACATAAAAAGACAGCTTATTTAATCAGCCCCATTTCTTTGCCCACTTTGGCAAATTTGGCGGCGGCAAATTCCAAGTCTTTACGTTCGTGGCCCGCCGTTACAATGGTGCGCAGGCGCTCTTTGCCGCGCGGCACGGTGGGGAACACGATAGCCAGTGCAAACACGCCCTCTTCAAACAGCCGCTGGCTAAACTGCTGCGCTTTGGCACTGTCTCCCACCATGACGGGGGTAACGGGCGTTTGGCTGTGGCCGGTGTCAAAGCCGGCTTTCTGCAAAGCTGTTTTGAAATAATGGGTGTTTTCCCACAGTTTTTTCAAGCGTTCAGGTTCGTTTTCAATCACGTCCAAGCCCGCCAAACAGGTGGCAATGACAGAGGGCGGCTGGGAGCTAGAGAATAAGAACGGGCGCGCGGTGGATACCATATAGTCACGCAGTTTCTGCGGGCCCGCCACATAACCGCCCACGGCGGCAAACGCTTTGGACAGGGTGCCGATTTGAATGTCCACCTGCCCCTGCATGTAGAAATGCTCTACGGTGCCGTGCCCGTGCTCACCCAACACGCCGGAGGCGTGCGCATCGTCAATCATCGTAATAACGCCGTGCTTGTTGCACAGCTCCACAATGTCGGGCAGGTTGCAGATATCGCCGTCCATGCTAAACACGCCGTCGGTTACCAGCAGTTTGCGCCGGGCGTGTTTGACGTCGTCACTTTCCAAAATTTCTTTCAGGTGCGCCATATCGCTGTGGCGGTAGACTTTCTTTTTCGCTTTAGCCAAACGTCCGCCGTCAATGATAGAGGCGTGGTTGAGCTCGTCTGAAATCAGCACATCTTCTGGCGAGGTCATCAGACACTGGCAGGTAGCAGTGTTGGCGGTAAAGCCGGACTGGGTCAAAATAGCCGCTTCGGCCCCTTTAAAAGCAGCCAGGCGTTTCTCCAGCTCTTCGTGCATGGTCATCGTGCCGATAATGGTGCGCACCGCGGCGGTGCCGATGCCATATTTTTCCACCGCTTCCACGGCGGCCTTTTTCACTGCGGGGTGAGTGGTCAAATTAAGGTAATTGTTGGATGTCAGATTGACCACTTCTTTGCCGTCAATTACCGCCACCGGGGACTGGGCCGACTGCAAAATATGCAGTTTGATAAAGCGGTTTTCCGCTTTTAGCTGGGCAATTTCGTCATCTAAAAAAGCAAATTTTTCGTTCATAGTTTCTCCTTACGGCACCATAATCACTTTGCCGCATTTATGTTCGGGGTCGGTCATGGCGGCAAAGGCCTTTTCAAAGTCTTTCATTTCAAATTCGTGGGTAATAACGGGGCGCGGGTTGATTTTGCCGTTGCGCAAAAGGGCGTCCATGGTGTACCAGCTTTCATAAATTTTGCGCCCGGTCAGCCCCTGCACCTGCACGCCTTTAAACACGATTAAATTGGCATAGTCTATCGTCACCGGGCCTCCGGGCAGACCAAACGCCACAAAGTGCCCCGCCGGTTTAATGGCGTGCAACGCTAAATCTATGCCGGAAGGGTGTCCCGACATTTCTATCACCACGTCCACCCCCTTTTCATCTCCGGAGGCCTTGATAATTTTTTCCAAAGCACCCGCTTCCGTCGGGTCAATAATTACATCGGCACCCATTTGCTCGGCCAGTTTTTTGCGGAAGGAGGACATTTCCGTCGCGATCACTTTGGCCGCGCCGCAGGCCTTGGCCACGTTAGCGGCAAACAGGCCCTGCGCACCCATACCGCTGATGAGCACCACTTTGCCCGCAATATCGTTTGCCAGCGTGGCGTAGACGGCGTTGCCCAGCGGCTCCATGATAGAGCCAATATCTTTTAAACTGTCGTCTTTATGTTTCCAGCCGCAGCGGGCGGGAATGGCGGCATATTCGGCAAAGCCGCCGGGGCGGTCAAGTCCAATAGTCTGGTTATGGGCACACACGTCGCGGTGATTGTTGCGGCATTCGTAGCATTTGCCGCACCAAACATGTGACTCAATGGAAATAAAATCGCCTTTTTCAAAGCCGTGTGCGTCGGCCCCCACCTCCACCACCGTGCCGCATAACTCATGCCCAAAAATAAACGGAATAGGTATGCGCTGCGGCGCCCAGCCAGTATAATTGTATACGGGGATATCGCTGCCGCAAATAGAAGTTCTGTAAATTTTGACCAACAGTTCGTCTTTTTGGATTTGGGGGATGTCTACATCTATAAACTGCGCGCCTTTGGCGGGTTTAGTTTTGCATAGTGCTTTCATGGTGCCTCCGGGCCCGGGAATGGGCCTCTCTTTGCATTCTACATTTAATTGGGCCGCGCGCCAAGCAGGCGCGTTGGTTTATTGGTCTAATTGTTCAAAAGCGTCCAAACTGCCGCTTTGCAGCTGGGTAGGAATACACAAATTGCCCACTCTTTTCCCGTCACACGGGGCCGGGGCGGCAGCTTCGCCCGCCGGCGCGGCAAGCGGGGCTTCCGCAGGCCAAGCGGCCTCGTCTGTCTGCTTTAGCGCAGGGCGCAGACGTTGCGTCTGGGAAGCGTACTGTTTTAAAAGCACCGTCATCAGTATCCCTATTAACAGCACTGCCAATAACATACCGATTAGTCCGATCCCTTTTTTTGTGTTCATTTCGTCCCCTCTATTAAAGGAATATTTTACTCTATTATACGGAATTTCCGAACCAAGATTTCCATGTCGTTTTTTCTTTTGATAAATGGTAAAATAAAATAAAGTCAGTATATCGTACTAAAAGGGTGAGGTTTTGTTATGGAGAAAAATGTATCTTCCGCCGCGTTTAACCAAGTGCGGCCCTCGGTGCCCCAGGAGCAGGGAGATATTCCTTCCGGCTACGGCACCACCGAAAGCTATTTGCTTCCGAAAGATCCGGCCTGGATGTTTCTGTTTTGGGAAATTACCAATGAAACGTTTGACTACGTCCGCGGCCAATACGGAGCCGATGTGCTGGAGCATTCCCGCACGGTCATCCGTCTCTATGATGTAACGGATGTGGCCTATTTTGACGGCACCAATGCAAACGCCTATTATGACATGCCCGTCATTTTTGACGCCAAAAGCTGGTACATTCACGCCCCGCAGGCAGGACGCGGATATATTGCCGATTTAGGGTTTATCACCCCGCAAGGGCAGTTTATCCTGCTCACCCGCAGCAATATGATTACCTTGCCGCCGGGCAAAGTGTCTGACGTCATTGACGACAAATGGATGAGCGTGGAAGGCGACTTTATTAAGCTGTTGCAGCTTTCCGGCGCAGACCGCATTGGCATGGGCGCCAGCGAACTGATGCAGGTGGTAGACCAGCGCTGGCGGCTGACCGAGCTGGCTGGCGCGGGCAATGCGCCCAGCTCTGCCCGCTCTTCTTGGACGTCTTTTGCCCTGCATACGGTGCCGGCTCCGGTGCCGCAGGAAGACGAAGACATTTGGCTGCAGGCCGACTGTGAAATTATCGTATACGGCTCTGCTTCCCCCAATGCTTTTGTGACCATTAACGGCAAAGAAATTAAATTGCAAAACGGCAAATTTTCGCTTCGCCAGGCCCTGCCGGCCGGCGCGGTGCTGGATTTGCCCATTAAAGCCACCAATAAAAAAGGCGATAAAACCCGCCAGGTGCATATCAAAGCTCTGCGCGAACAGGGGAAATAAACATGGGACAGGAAAAAGGTTATCTGGCGCTGATGCTGCACGCGCACTTGCCGTTTATCAAACACCCGGAATATCCTGACTTTCTGGAAGAGGACTGGTTCTATGAAGCCATGGTGGAAACCTATCTGCCGCTACTCAACGTATTTGAGAAGTTGACGGCGGAAGGGGTGGATTTCCGCCTCACCATGTCTGTCACGCCGCCTTTGTGCAATATGATGAGCGACCCGCTGCTCATAGACCGCTTTAAACATTATCTCAACCAGCGGGTGGAACTTTCCGGCAAAGAAATAGAACGCACCAAAGGCACCGAATTTGAAGCCGTGGCGCATATGTATTACGACAAATTCCGCCGCTTCAAAGACCTCTTTGAAAACGTCTATCATGACCACATCTTGGAAGGCTTCAAAAAATTCCAAGATATGGGCAAACTGGAAATCATCACCTGCGGCGCCACCCACGGCTATTTGCCGCTGATGGTGCACAAAGAAAGCGTCAATGCCCAGGTCAAAGTGGCCGCGGCTGATTACCGCCTGCGCTTTGGCAGAAGCCCGCGCGGCATTTGGCTGGGAGAATGCGCCTATAACCCCGGCGATGACAAATTCCTGCGTGATGAAGGCATTCGCTTTTTCTTCCTAGAATCGCACGGTATTCTGCACGGCACCCCGCGGCCCAAATACGGTATTTACGCGCCCGTGTACTGCCCGCAAACCGGCGTGGCCGCCTTTGCGCGCGATATGGAATCGGCCCAGCAGGTGTGGAGCGCGGACTCCGGCTACCCCGGAGACGGACGCTACCGTGAGTTCTACCGCGATTTGGGCTATGATTTAGATTACGATTACATTAAACCCTACCTGCACAGCGACGGCGTGCGGCGCAATATCGGCATGAAATACTGCAAAATTACCGGCAAAGTGCCTTTAAATGAAAAAGCGCCTTACAACCCGCAGGAAGCGCGCGACGTAGCGGCTATGCATGCAGGCAATTTCATGTTCAACCGCCAAAAACAAATTGAATATCTCTCCACACTTATGGACCGCAAGCCGCTGGTAGTATCTATGTACGACGCGGAGCTGTACGGA
Organism: uncultured bacterium; assembly: GCA_949291365.1. Taxonomy (GTDB): domain Bacteria; phylum Elusimicrobiota; class Elusimicrobia; order Elusimicrobiales; family Elusimicrobiaceae; genus Avelusimicrobium. The sequence continues at coordinate 131,220 of CASEVJ010000007.1, read as the reverse complement.
CACTGGTGGTATGAAGGGGTAGATTTCTTGGAGTTTCTGTTTAAGAAAATCTATTACGACCAGACGGATATCAAACTGATTACCCCCATGGAATACCTGGATATGTACCCGGTTAACCAGACGGTGCAGCCCTCTATGTCCTCTTGGGGAGACAAAGGATATCACGATGTGTGGCTCAATGCCGGCAATGACTGGATTTACCGCCACCTCATTAAATCAGCCGAACGCATGACCGAGCTGGCCAACCGCTATCCTAACGCGGACGGCCTGCTCAAACGCACCTTAAACCAAATGGCACGCGAACTGCTGCTGATGCAGTCCTCGGACTGGGCGTTTTTGATGACGACGGGTACCGCCAAAGAGTATTCCACCAAACGTACCAAAGACCACATCAAACGCTTCAACGAGCTCTATGAACAAGTCAAGCACAACCGCATTGATGAGGGCTATGTGTACGGGTTGGAAAACAGCGACTCTATTTTCCAGCAAATAGACTACAATGTCTATTCATCTGCGGCTAAAGACGCTGTGTTAAATCAATATAAATAACCCGTTTTGGGTTGCAGCAAACCCCCTGTTTTTACAGGGGGTTTTTTATTTCCAATGTGTGGATTCCTCCATGTAGCCCGCCGCTGCACAACTTGCCCCTGCGCTTCACAACAGCTTCCCCAAAACCAGCCGCTGCAGCGGGAGAAACAATCCCTTGGATTTATACCGCAGTTCAGCACAAATATCCCCGCGCCAACAGCCGCGCGGGGGGTATGGGTTTTGCACAGATTATTTATATTCCAATTTAACCAATTTGTATTTGCGCGGGCCTTTGGGCAGCTGTGCTTCAAATTCTTCGCCTTCTTTGTGCCCCAGCACGCCGGAAGCCAGCGGGCTTTTGACGGAGAGGAGCCCTTTGTCCGGGTTGGATTCCATAGAGCCCACCAACGTGTAGGTAAATTCCAAATCGGCCTCTATATCCAAAATAGTAACCGTGGCGCCAATGCGCGCTTCACTGCGGTCTACGTCCAGATTATCGGTAATTTCAGCACTGCGCAAGGTGTTCTCCAGCTCCTGGATACGAATAAGCGTCTCTGCCTGTTTTTCTTTGGCGGCATGGTATTCGGCGTTTTCTTTCAAATCCCCCTGGGCGGCGGCTTCACCGATTTCCTGCGACAACTGGGCTTTAGTATCTTTCAAATTTTTAAGTTCCCCCATCAGGGACTCATATTTTTTACGGCTGATATACACTTTTTCCATAATAACTTACACTCCTAAACGGCTCTTTCATTATTTACCAGTGTACAATTTATACACCGCATTGGCAAATAGACGGTGCTTCCGTCACAGTATCCAAAAAAGCCGGAAATTTATATAATCATTTACATGAAGCGCCTGCTGCTTTTGTTTTTAATCACAACGCTGTGCCCCGGTATTCAGGCCAAAAGCCGCGTGGAAATAGCGGAGGAAAACTCCCCCTCCATCGTGGCTATTAACGTGCTTAAAAAAGACGGCACCACCTTTACCGGGACGGGTTTTGTCGTAACCGAAGACGGCGTCATCGCCACCAGTCGCCATGTCGTGCAGGACGCCATGTATGTCAACATCACCTTTAATACAGGCGCCATATCCGGCCAAGCCATAGAGCTGGCCTCTTCCAAGGACGTGGATTTAGCTATTGTCAAAATAGGGGCGCGCAACCTGCCCACCGTACTGCTGGGAGACTCGGACTATGTACTGCCGGGGCAGGAAATCACCGTCATTGGCAACCCGCGCCGTTTGCATAATACCATTACATCGGGCTTAATCAGCCAGGTACGCAAAAAAAGCGATGGGATCATCTGGCACCAAATCAGCGCGCCCATATCCCCCAGCTCCAGCGGAAGCCCGGTTTTTAATGACCAGGGAGAGGTTATTTCCATAGCATTTTCCACTTATCAGGGAGAAGGCAACCAAAACCTCAATTTTTCCGTTCCGTCCAATTATTTGATACGCCTGCTGCAAGACAACGGCTATTCGCCGTTCGTGGCCCCCCCGCAGCAACAGCAAGACAAAACCCCCGCCGGCGGAAGCTTGTGGGACAAATTCCGGGTACATATCCAAAAATCTTGGCAAATCACCAAACGCCTCTGGGCCCGCTTGACCCAATAGTCCCAGATACGCCCTAGGACAAAGAGTCCTTGAAAAAACCCAGGGAAACGGGTACACTATATTTACATTATTTACCCATATTCTTTAGTAAGGAGTAGGTATGCCTAAAAGCGACAAGGCCAAAACCGCCGGAAAATTTCTAGTCATGATGCTTTGTTTCGCCATTTTGTTCTTCTTATTGCTCCCCTTTTTAGAAGAGCCGGCGGCTCCTGCTGCTGCCCAAGCGCAAGGGAAAAAAGCATCTCCGCAAATTTTTACCGCCAATCCGTTAAGCGAATTGGTGCGCAAAGTGTATTCCTTATTTGCGGGGCAACAAAAACAAAAACAGCCGCAGCGCCCTCCGCTGTATGCAGACAGTTCCGAGGCAGCCATCTACGCTGAAGAAATGTATGACCAATCCCCGCGCTACGCCGCCGCACCGGAAAATGCCGAAGCGGCGCAAAGCGCAGGCAGTTCTTCTTCCTCCTACTACCCGGAAAATTATAATAACTACGGGGAGGCCGGTTTTGTAAATGAAGAAGGCGAATGGATATTAGTGCGCCAAACCGCCCCGGAAGGAGCCCAGCGCGGCATGCACGACATCAATTCTTCCGACTCTGCATACGACAAATTGGTGCGTATGGAACGCGCCGCCAAATACACTGGTGGTACCTCGCCTTCTGCACCGGCCATACCCGATTCCAAATGGGCCCGCCTCTTCCGCCCGATTAAGAAAATATTTGGTCTGGATGAACAAAAATCCGTACAGCCGCGGCACGCCTCTGACCAAGAAGCAGTCATGCTGGCATCTTCAGACGGATTAGGCACCGGCCGGGAACGCAAACCGAACGAACGCTTCCGCCGTGGGCAAGCCATTGCCTTGCCACAAATCAATGGGACAGCGGGAGGAAATGATCAGCAAGTGAATGATTTTTCTTGGGATGATGTGTTTAATTCCGACCAGCTGCTTGATGAAGTGGTGGAAAGTATCCGCAATATGGCAAACGAGAAATTAGACCCCGAAGAACGCAAGCAGCTTGTAGAACAGGTAAACCGCCTCTCACCGGAACAAAAAGAATTTATCCGCAATTCTTTCTATGAAAAAATGCAGCTGCTGGCCCAGGACGAGCCGCCTGCTGATTTATTGTCCAAGACCTTCCCCTGCGGGGAATCCGTCTCCGGCACTTATTCCAGCCAACGCGGCGAAGGAACGGCCTGCTCTTTTCCCCAGCCCTATTCCCAAAAACAAGTCGCGGAAATGGCCCGGAAAAGCAATCAAGAAGCCCTGCAAAACCAACAGGAATCTCTGCTGGAACTGGCCCGCATGTCCGGCAAAAAACGGCCGGAAGGGCAAGATTCTAAAGTAAAAATGCTTGTGTTATTAGGCAAAGCAGGCCCCCAAAACCCGCTGCAGGAATATGGCGGACGGGCGGCTTTGCGCGCAAACCCGGATGCCTCTGAAGCAGAAAAACAACAAATAGAAGAGGAAAACAAAGCTCGCCAGCGCCAGGATGAGACACTGAAAGCGTTCTATGACTTTATGTTGAAAGAACAGGGCTGCGACCAGGGAGAATGTTATTATGTCGGCTCTAACAATCAGCCCAATCCTTCTATGGCCAACCGCATTACCAGCTCCGGCGTTCAGTATATGGGCGACCCGCTGAACATATCCCAACAGCTGATGGCTAAATTTGCCAAACAGCAGCAAGAACAGGCCAAAACGGAAGAAGAAAAAGAACAGGCACAATATATTGAGGAAGATTTGAAAAATTTCCCTCCGTATTATCTGCCCTATAACAGCCAGAATATGGCTGAATTGAATAAAAACAACACGTCCCCGGCTCCGCGCGTACCGCCGCCGGATCCGTTCCTGGTATATGTACCCACCGCCGGCAACGCCGCAGAACTGCCGGAAGAAATTATTCCTTTCCCCGGACTAGTGTTTTATGGCGGAGGAGTATTGGATGAAGACTCCGGTCAAAACATGAAACAAGCCGGCGAGACACTGCGCAATATGTTTGTACAAAGAGGACAGGAAGCCAAGGCCTTGGCAAAAGAAGCCATAGAAAATATTACCGATGTGGCTTTCCCGGTAATGTTGCAACAGGTCAATGTCCAGACCAGAAAACAAATTAGCCAAGATTCAAGCGCAGAAAAAGTAATGGGCTTGTCTGCCCCCGGCAAATAATAGCTTGTCTTTTCAAACGCCCGCCCTATCCGGCGGGCGTTTTTTTGTTCCCCGCGCCAAAGCGGCCTTTCTGCTGCAGCCGGAAAATCCCGCTTCTGACTCCATAAACATTGCTCCCTTGTTACTCTATATAAGAGAATTTTTCAAAAAACCCGCATACAGCACAAAGTATACTTGGAGCAAAACAGCATAGGCGCTTTGGGGCACTCCGTATCAACCTGCAACAGGCCAAGCCCTCTCCAGTTAACATACATGCGGTATGCTATATTCTGCTCTTTGCATTTTTAGCAACACATATTCTTGCAGGCGCTTTGAAAAGCGCCTGGTGCCCGGCTCTGCCTGTCCAGCCCCTTTTTACAGCACATTTGCCGGTTTTCTCTTGTAAAATCTTCCCAAAAACAGCTATACTGGAAATAAGGGCGTTAAGCCCGTGTTTTTATTTTCAAACAAACGGAGACGTCATGAAAAAACTGCTTTTGCCCATACTCTTTTTATCATGTATTGTGGCCGGGTGCCACCAGGAAAAAGAAACTTCCCCCTATAACCGGTCTTTTTCCGCCGATACCTATGAACGCAATTTCAGCAGCAATATTTTTGCCGCCTGTCTTAATGAAGGAAAACCCTATGCCACCTATTCACTGGCACGCCTGAACCGCAAACCCACCGAATGCGACCCCCGCTATAAAGTAACCTTTGTCAATGGGCCCTGCGAAGGAAAAACCATTTTTACCACCGACGTCATTGAACGGACTTCCGCCGTCGGAGGCGGGCAGCTGGTCAAAGGGGAAGTAGTGCTGCGCAATTATTGGAACCCACGCAAACTGGACAAAGATACCGCCCAGCTTGACCGCTGGAACCGCGGTGTTGTTTACGACACTTCCCGCATGGATGAAGGAGTGGTGGAGCTGGAGTTCCCGCGTGACAGCAATGACTTTATGGCCGCCCGCGAATTTATTTTCATTCACAATGTACGTTATATCCAGAAGCCGGAACAAAAAGAACCGCGCACCTGGCTGTAACCCATGAAGGAGAGTGTAATGAGTTACAAAAAATGGCTTTTGCCACTGTTGGGCTTGCTGATTCCCACCGGGCTCTGTGCCCAGGGATATGACGGCTATGCCCCGGAAACATTAATTATTGACGTGCCTACCGCCAATGTATTGGATAAATACCAGGCATCCTTTCTTACCCGCTCTTATGCAGACGGGAGCATTATGGAAAGTTTGGATTTTGGAGTAATCCCGCAGATTAATTTGGGCTTCTCGCTGGCGGTCTATGAATTTGTGGGCTCTTCCGATGAGATCAAAGTGCTCGACCCGGATTTTCAGGTAAAATGGAAACTCTATGACGGCAGTTTGTATTTGCCGGCCATTGCTATCGGCTATGACGGACGGCGCTATGGCTACGACCCCGATTCAAAAAAATACATGGACGACCGCAAAGGCGCATACCTGACCATGACGCGCGAAATTTTTATCCCCGGGCTCAATGCCTCGGCCGGCGTCAATCTTTCGGATTTTGACCGCCATGACATTTATTTCTTTTTGGGGATGACCTGGCGCCTGGCGGAATGGTTCTCCCTGGCAGCAGAGTGGGATAACATCAATAATGTACGTGACTCCCGCCTTAATGCCGGCGCCCATATTTACATTACACCCGCCCTGGTTCTTTCGGGCGCGGCGCGGCGTATAGGCCGCGGGGACGAAAACGAACGCATTTTGCAGCTGCGCTATGTAACTAATTTCTAGCGCTTTTAGAGGATTTATGACCAACAAACCGCCTGCGGCAGGTGCGCCGCAATTTAAAAGACGTACTATCTTCATCAAGAAAAATCTGCAGTTTAGCTACATGATGCTGATTATCTTGAGCGTGCTGGCGGGTCTTTTGATTATGGCGTTTGAGCTGACGTTTACGCTTAATGACATCTTTGACCACTATCCCGTACTGCTGCAGCCGCTTTATGACCATTTTCCTTCCATCGCTTACGGGTTCATTTACAAAATTGTCATTTATGTAATTTTTGTGGTCTTAATTTCGGCCATTGTATCCCATAAAATGGCCGGGCCCGTATACCGGTTTGAACAAACCTGCAAAGCCATTGCCAAAGGGGACTTTTCCCAACGGGTGCACCTGCGCAAAGGCGACCAGCTGACGGATTTGCAAGACGAATTCAATAAAATGATGGATCGTGTGGAAGAAGAAATAAAAAAGAAAAACAACGGGGGAGTATGAGAAAACTATTTTGGCTTTGTCTGGCTTTGTGTCTGGCAGTGCCGGCGGCGGCCCAACGTGAATACGGGCTGCGCTTTTCCAGTTTAATTAATGATGAATTAACGCTGGAGAATGCCATTCGTCTAGGGTTGGAAAATAACAGCGAATTTTTGGCCGCCCAACAGGAAATTATTATTGCGGAGCAAAAAGTAAAAGAAGCTAAATTTTTGTTCCTGCCGCAGCTGGCGGTGCAGGGCACGGCTACATGGTATGACTTGGAATACCCAATGGTACTGCCGGATTCCGTCGCCAACCGCTTCATTCCCAGCAATGATTCGTTGTCCGATGACACCAAACATCAATTCTTTGGCGTAGGCGTTACCGCCACGCAGTACCTCTACGCCGGCGGTCGTTTCCGCAGCGCGCTGAAAATGGCGCAGGCCAATTTAAAACAAGTACAAAGCAAATACGAAGCCGTCAAGAACGCCACCGTATTGAGCATAAAAAAGGCCTTTTTCCGGCTCTTGTATTCCCAGCACAATATGGAGCTGGCCCAAGAGGTGCAGGAGAAATCAACCCGCTACGCCCGTTCTTTGCATGCCGGAGCGTGGGAACAGGTGAAAGTGCAGTATTTGATTTCCCGCTTGGCCTCGCTGAAAAGTGAAGCCCAAAATGATTTGCAGAAAGCTCAGCTGGGTATGCTGGTCGCGCTCAATAAAGAACTCAATTCCCAAATCACGGTAAAAGGAGACTTTAAACCGGTGGAAGTAAAGCTGGACTTGCCCAAACTCAACCTCTGGTCTATGGAATTCCGCCCCGAATTGAAAGCCGCTATTTACGCGTTGGAGCTGGATAACTTGGCCATAGATTTGGCTCTTTCCCGCCGTTACCCGGACTTAATTTTAACCGGGAGCTACGAGCAGCTGGGATTTGACAATTTAGACGACGTCAACAAACAAATCTCTCTGGCGGTGCGCCTGCCGCTTAATTTCACTTTTTCCAGCCAAAACGCCCAAAGAAAGGCCGAGCAGAAACAAAGCACACTGCACCGCGCCGCTATTGAAGACAAAATCCGCGTCCAAGTGGCCGAAAACTATGCCGATTTAGTCTTCTGGCAGGCCGAAGTATTCAGCCGCCAGCAGGCCTGGCAAGAAGTACAAAAGCTGTTGGCCCGGGCTGAAAAAAATGCCCGGCCGGACGTGAATGCGCTGGAAGCGCTGGACGCTTATTACCAGACCGGACGCGCCTATTACGAATCCGTACGCAATAATTTGGCGGCCAAAGCCGGCTTGGAATGGGCCATTGGACAGGATTTATAATCCAGCACGGCCATACCTGCGGGGGACTATGAAAATACGATTAGCGCTTTTATTGCTGCTGTCTGTGGCGGTGTGTTCCACGCCGCTCTGCGCTTTGCCCCCGGTAACCGAAGACGGTATTTTACGGAATTTTCTGTGGGAAGAATTTATTGACCTGCCCCAGCATAAACGCCCCCAAATAGGGCTGGCTCTTTCTGCCGGCGGGGTGCGGGGGTTTGCCCATGTGGGCGTGCTGGAGGTGCTCCATAACGCCGGAGTGCCTATAGATATGATGGCGGGCACGTCTATGGGGGCCGTAGTCGGCTCCTTATACGCAGCAGGCCTGCCTACTGACCAGCTGTGGGAAATAGGCAATCATATCAAAATGGATACTATTACCCCCGATTTTAACCTTATCGGGGCCTTTAAACTGCTGTTTTTACAAAAGCTGCCCTCGTCCCAAAACCTGCAGAATTTTTTTCACCAGCAAATCGGGCACATGCGTTTTGAAGATTTGGCCATTCCGTTTGCCACCGCCGCCATGGACGTTAAAACCGGCGAACAGGTGGTGTTTGACTCCGGCCCGGTAGACATCGCTGTACGCGCCAGCATGAATTTGCCCGGCGTATTTGACCCCGTGTCTTACCGCCACCGCTATTTGGTGGACGGGGCGGTGGTAAATTATCTGCCGGTCAATCTGGTAAAACAAAAGGGGGCCGACTATATTATCGCTTCCGTCACGCCGCCGGATTACGCTTCCCAGGCGCCCCAAACCGTGGCCGCCTATCTGCTGCGCGTAGGGGACGTACGCGGAGCTGCCATGATAGAGGAGTCCTCCCAAAAAGCCAATTTTGTCATTCAAAACCGCGTCTTGGGAGTCAGCACGCTGGAGCTGGACAAACTGCATCAGGCCGGAGAGGTGGGCATTCGCTCCGCCAATGCAAATTTAGAGGCGCTGAAAGAAGATATTCTTCTTTTTGCGATAGACGATGTGCTTAAAAACTAACTTATTTTTCCTGCTGATTTCTTTCTTATTCTGTGCGCTTCCGGCGCAGGCGGGACTGTTTGGCATTAGCCCCAAAGACCGACAGGAATTTGTACAAGCGCGGGAAACCTACGAAAGCGGCAACTATCAGCAGGCCATTGTAGAGTTAAGCCGCTATATTTATAAAACGGAAAACATCAAACGGCGCGAAGCGCGCGCCTACCGACTGCTGGGAATGGCTTATGAACAGCTGGGCCAGCCCGAAAAAGCGCTGGAAGTATATTTGGAAGCGCTGGAATTTCACCATAAAAATATTCCGCTTTTGCTGGCAGCAGCAAGTTTGTACCAGCGTACGGAGCTGACTGACCGTTCTATAGAAATGTATGACCAAGTGTTACGTTTAGACCCGGACAATCTGGAAGCCATGGCCGGCCAGGCGGAGAACTATATTAATATGGGTTTTTATTCCAAAGCGCGGCAATATTATGATACGTTTTTCCAGTTAAATCCCCGCGCGCCGTCCATTAACCGCGCCCGGTATGCATTTGCTTTTTTGCGCCAGCGGGACTATGCCAATGCCTTTATCAATATCACCATGGCCAAGCTGGAAACCCCGCTGGAGCCGACTTATTGGCTCATTAGTGCACGGGCCTATAAAGGACTGGGAGACATACAGCAGGCGCTGGCGGATTTGGAAGTGGCCGCTTTGCTGGCGCCGCAGCGGGCAGAGATACGCGCTATTGGGGCCATGTGGCTGTATCAGGCAGAGCAATACCAGGCCTCTTGGGACAAGGCCCAGCAGCTTTTGGCGGAAAATCCGGACAATGAGCTGGCCCTGTTTATGATTTATATGAACGGGCTGAAACTAAACCGCCCCCAACAGGCCCGCCAAGCCCTGCAAAAAATTAAAGAATTAGGCAAAGACTCTTTTGCCCACCGCTTGGCCCAGCGTTTGTCCCAGTAACAGATGGAGCGTTTGGACGGCCAAGTTTAGCCCGTTCCGCAAAGCCATATCCCCTTTTATCCCCCCTGCCCAGCAGGGGGTTTCTTTTTGTGTATCTCTTTCACCCGCGTTTGGGCCGGGCCACTGAATAATGCCGCCTATTGGCTTTCTGGCATGCAAGTACCCTGTATGTTTACGCTTCAGTTGCACGGATTGGCCCCTGTATAACCGGGCTGTTTCCATGCCCATTTACCGCTCTGCCATGTATCTGCTGATACTCTATACTCATAAAAATATAGAAAATTTAATAGTTTTTAGGATTTTTCTCTTTCAAATTCCCGTTTTATTTAACTTCGCCTGCCACTAAACTATTTGCCAGCCAGCCTCGTCTTTTGGGAACAGCTTCCCTCTCCGGCCCAACGCTCATGCCCACCATGTATGGCAAAGGAGGCAAAATAAAATATTCGTGGCCTACTTTGGGCCCAACACTCATGTCAGAAATATATAGCCAAGGGGTTATGGATAAAAATTCCCGGGATTTCTCCCGGGAATTTTAAGGAAGAGACACAAACGGTTTTCGCTCCGGTTTACGCTGGGTGGGCAGGATTTCTATTTCATCTACCAGCAGGGCCGGCGTTACCACGGAAAGCGGCAGGCGGGAAAGCGAATCCGTAAAATGGGAAACCCGGCTCTCTTGCCCCGCGGCCAGCACGTCGCGCAAGCTGCGGGTGGTTATATTTTCCAGCCGCAGGCCGTACACGGGCTCTTTATGTCCGTCGGCAGTATACACACGCCAGGCAAAATTCAGCTCGCCTTTTCCCCCGTTAATAGCAGGAAACCGGGGAAAGATATAACAATATTCCAGCTCCAGCTCCCGGCAGCGGTCTAAAAACCGCTCTTCCAATGCTTCCTGCGGCAGGGGCTGTTTGGGCTCCACAAACACATTGCTCAATATCGCGCGCGGATAAACCCAATCGCTCATGCGGGCATGGCCATTGCTTCTCTTTTGCCCCTCTATGGGGCTGCGCGCCGCAGGCAAAGCCGTCAGCTTTCCGCTCTGCACCAGGGGCAACTCTTCGGCGGTAACGCCCTCGTCATCTACCGGTGTAAAGCCGCGCAGCGGCTCGCCTTGGTAGTGGCTCATTTGCGGGCGGTCGTATACATCCAGCAAGTGGCTGATAACGCGCATGCCCAGTTTATCTTTGAACTGGCCTACCGTGGAATCCGTTTCCCGCTGGGCAGAGAGCAACGGTTTGGGATTGTTGGCATTGCGGATAAACAATTGGTGCACAAACCCGCCTGCCGCTTTGGGCTCCAGCAACACCGGCCCCAAATAGGGCTCGGCCTTACGGGCCTGATACATATTTTGCAACTGGTCTAAAAATGTTTGTGTTTTTTGCTGTAAATCGTCCAGGTCAGCCGGCTGATCCCAAGCCAGTGCAATATTCTCTACCGCACTTTCTTTATAACCGTCCCGGTTGCGCAAAGAGCCGGTTAACACCAACTGGGCAGAAAGCACACTGTATTGATAGAAATCTCCTTCGCTGTCCAGAAAATACAAGTCCCGCTGGGAAAACAGAACCGACGTGCTGAACGCTTCCAAAAACGGCAACTGTTTGCCCATGGCAGACAAGCTATTTACCAATTGCTGATAATAGGCCCCGTCCAGCTGCGGGAAAGGCGGTATCTGCTGCACATATTCGCTTTTGGGGGCAGAGGTAAAATCCGGAGTAGTATCCGTAATATTTTTACGGCGTTTATAGGCCTCTTTCTTTTCATACGAATTAGCCGCCGCCACATAGGCCGCGTCCGTCAAGCGCCACAAAACGCGCCGCAGCCCTTCATAACTAACAGGCACCATAGACGATACATCCGGCTGGTAATAATAGGCATCGTTTTCAAAACCGGAGCTGTTCTTTTTGGCTGTGCCGGCATAGACATAGGCCTGCAACGCCACATTGGTACGCGGGGTAGGGCTTTGCACGACCGGCACCCCAAACCGCGCTGCAAACCCCTGTGACGTGGTGGCAATTACCTTATATCCCGTAAAAAACGGCTTGGGGTTGCCCGGCACGCGCAATTCCTTTTGAGTACGGTGCATTTCATCCTGCATGGCACGGAAATAGACGTTTTCCGGCAGCGGGGCCGCCGTCAACGGACCGGCAAGCAATATACAAAGCGGCAAGAGATATCTGTTCATTTCTTCTTTCCCCCTTGCACGTCCGGTGCGGGCAGCACGGGCGGCTTAAAGTCGTTTTTGCGGGTTTTTTCCATTTCCAAATTTTCAAACAACAAACTCGGTGCAATATTGCTTTGCGGCACCCAGCCAGAGGACGCCCCGCAGCTGCCGTTAAAAAGGGTGTCATCATCCCCGGCCGCTATAATTTTGTTAAAACTTACCAGCGGCGTGCCTACTACGTCCAGCCCGCGCACCACCTCTTTGCGCCCGTCCGGATATACTTTAAACACCCGTTTGGCTTCCAGCTTAAAACTTTGGGGCAGGCCGGTGGAAGTCAGCGTAAAGCCGCCGCCCAAATCTTCCACAATAAACCCATAAAGTTTGCCCTGTTTGTTGATTTCCGCTATCAGCATTTTCTCCAGCTCTTCATAGGGCACCGTTTTAGAAGCGGTGGCGCGTATGACGCTCATGCGCGCCTCGGGCCGGCGGCCGATTTGCTTGCGGCCATGCCCGTTGGAAAGCGGGAACCCTTCTATAGGGCTGCTTTGCATTAAGAAATTTTTCAGTACGCCGTTTTCAATCAGCGTAACGGGGCGGGCCTTTACTCCTTCGTCATCGTATTCATAATGACCGCGCAGGGGCTCTCCTTTAAATTCGGTTTGGGTCGGGTCGGCGGTGATGGTGATTAACGGGGAAATCACCTGCTGGCCCACTTTGCCAGACAAGGTTTGCCCGTCATCGGCACTTTTCAAACGGTATCCTTCCAGCCGGTGCCCCATCACTTCATGCACAAACACGGCCGCCGCGCGGCCTTTTAAAATGGTGGGGGCATTGTAAGGGGTGCCTTCCGGCGCTTGGGAAAGCTCTTTCAATTCTTCCAGCGATTTCTGCACATCGGCCAACAGCCGCTCCTGCGAAGGGAACTGCTCTGCAGAGGATACATCGTAAATACCATCGCGGCTGATTTCCAGCCCGTCCTGCCCGCGCCCCGCCACCTGATAGGCCAAACGCCAAAAAGCGTACGGCGTTTTTAACCGCGTACCGCGGCTGTCCACAAAATAGCGGTGGCCCTGGCTAACGGTGATGCTGAAAGAAGAGCCCAACACATATTCTTTGCCCAATGTCAGCCGGGAGGCCGCCAGCAAACGCTCTTCAAAAGGTTTCAAATCCACCGGCTGTAACTGCTGCGTATGGCAATAATCTGCTTTAGGAGGGAAGACAAAATCGTCCGATTGATCGCGCGTATGCGCCATGGAGCGTACATTGGATTCCACCCGGCTCAAATCCTGCTGGGCCGTTTCGGCGGCGCGCTGGGTCAGCGCCCACCAGGAGGAGAGAAACCCCTTGCTGTCCGACGGGTCGGGCACGGCGGTTTGCTGCATGGGAATAGTCCAGTTTTCCCGCTCGGCACGCAGGGCATGGGTATTATCCAGCTTCGGGCTGCCAGCGCGGGCCAACACCTCTGCCAAAGAGGTGGTATTCTGCTGAGAAACTGCCACCCCGTCATACGCCACCGCCAAGGAGTATTCTTCCCCTTCCGTATAGGTGTATGAGAGATAATAGATAGGTGGTTTTTGCTTCTTTAAAATTTTAAAACTGCGTTTTAGTTCCTGCTCCATTAGCCGAAGCGGCGTTTGCTGGGCCATATCGCACGGCGCCGCCCAGCCCCCGGCCGCCAGCAAGCACAGCAGCAGCCCAAACCCTTTTTTCATATTCCTTCCTCCTGCCCAATATAGCTTTATTGTAACATAATTATCTTCGGGCCGGTTTGTGGAAAAGACCGCAAATTTGATAAGATAAAAGTATAACATTGTGCCGAGATAGCTCAACTGGTAGAGCACTCGCCTTGTAAGCGAAAGGTTGTGGGTTCAAGTCCCATTCTCGGCTTTCTTCGTTTTTATTTTCATTTCATCTTGGAGAAATTATGGAACCAGTCACCACCACCGTATCGGTAGCGATGTGGGTTGCTTTTTGGGTAGTTGTATTGGCGGCACTGTTTATTGATTTAGCGGTGCTTAACAAACACAAAGGACATGTGTCTATTAAAGAGGCCGCCGTCATGGTAACGGCGTGGGTGTCTTTGGCGGCGCTTTTTGGCGGGGCGATATGGCTTTTTGAAGGGCCGCGCCACGCGCTGGAGTTTTACACGGGCTACATATTGGAATATTCGCTCTCTATAGACAATATGTTTGTGTTTATCATGATTTTCGGCTATTTTGCCGTACCGCATGATTTACAGCCCAAAGTGCTGCTGTGGGGTATTTTGGGCGCGGTGGTCATGCGTTTTATCTTCATTTTTGTAGGCGTGCAGCTCATTTCCGCCTTTGCGTGGATGATTTACGTTTTTGGCGCTCTGCTGATCTTTACCGCCGCCAAAATGCTGCTGCAAAAAGAAGACGAACAAATGGATCCCGGCAATTCGTTTATCCTACGCGTATTTAAAAAAATCATGCCTATCAAAACCGACTACCATGGCGATAATTTCTTTGTCAAAGAGAATGCCAAATGGTTTGCCACCCCGCTGTTTGCGGCTTTGCTGGTTATTGAAATGTCCGACGTCATTTTTGCGGTGGATTCCATTCCGGCGGTGCTGGGCATTACGCGCGACACATTTTTGGTCTACTCGTCCAATATTTTTGCCATTATCGGGCTGCGCTCGCTGTACTTTCTGCTTTCGGGCATAGCGGGGCGCTTTCCCTATCTTAAATACGGCATTTCCGTCATTTTGTTTTTCGTGGGTGTAAAAATGATTGTATCCCATTACATTAAAATTCCGGTGCCGCTCTCTTTGGGCGTCATTGTGGGCATTTTAGCGCTTTCTATTTTGGCCAGCAAGGTATTCCCCCAAAAAGAAGAAGCACGCTGATAGACAAAAGCGCCAATATTTACTAGAATATAAGAACCCAATTTAATTTATTATAAGGAAGGACTTTATGGCGTATAAATGTGCAATTTGTGGCAAAGGCCCCGTGTCTGGCGGTTCTTACAGCCACTCCAACCTCAGAACAAAACGCACCTTCAGCCCTAACCTGCAAAAGCAGAAAGTGGTCTTGGAAGGCAAAACGCAGACGGCCTATGTGTGCACCAACTGCATCAAAAGCGGACTGGCCAAAAGACCGGCCAAATAAGTCCGGTTTTGCGCTGTTTTTTGTTTTGTAACGTCAGCCCGCGCCGCAGCCGCCGCGCGGGCTTTTTATTTGGAAAGACGGAGAGGTGGGTTATTTCATTCTCTACTAAATGGGCCGTTGTAGCCGCTGCGCTTTTGTTGCCTTGTGCCCTCTGCGCCCAAGACGCAGCCGATGATATTGACCCTAACGGGCCGTGGATGGTCTGCGAGGTAGCGGTGGACGGGCTGAAAAACATCAGCAAGCGCACCGTAACCAAAGCCGCCCATGCCCAAAAAGGCAAACTCTACGAACGCTACAGCGTCAATGAAGACTTTATGGACGTGTCCGCCCTAGGCAATTTTGACAGTGTACAGGTGGACGTATCCCGCATGAGCGGCACCCGAAATGACGAAGCCGGCCAGCCCTATCCCTGCCACCGCATTACTTATATCGTAGAAGAAAAACCAATTTTTGACCGTATTATTTACGAAGGCCGCAACAAACTGGGCAAAAGCGCCATTACCTCTGCTATGACGCTTAAAGTCAAAGACCCTTTTAACGAAGGAAAACTGGAAAGCGATTTGGAGCGTATCAAAGCCAAATATGCCGAAAAAGGGTATATCAGCGCACAAGTCAGCTACGAAGTAATCCCGGACGAAAAGACCAACACCGTCACCGTTAAGCTGATTATGGACGAAGGCCCGCGCGTGCGCGTGGCCGCGCTGAATTTAAACGGCCTGCCGCAGGATACCCAGCTGCCGCTGGAAAAAATCCGCAAAAAGGCATCCAACCGCCCCGACAAGGTATTTAAACCCCAGAACTTACAGCGCGACTGGGTAAAAATGATTTTATATGCCCGTAACGAAGGGTTTGCCGAGTTTAATTTGAGCCAGCCGCAAATTGATTTTAACGAAGACAAGACCGAGGTATCCCTTACTTACGACGCTACCAACAGCCCAAAAGTGGATTTTGGAACTGTCTCTTTTGAGGGCAACAATGTCTTTACCACCGAGGAGCTGGATAAATACGTCTATCTGCGCGAAGGCAAGCTCTATAACCAAAAGGATTTTGACGATACCGTCGTAGCCATTCAGCAGCAATATGCCAACAAAGGATACCTGCAGGTGCGCGTAGACCCGCAAACCACTATAGAAAACGGCCGCCTCAACGTCAATTACGATATTTCCGAAGGGCATATTTTCTATATAGACCATGTGGATGTAACCGGATACGAAAAAACAAAAAAATATGTGTTCACGCGGGAGCTGTCCATTAAACCCGGGGATTTGTATGACTCCCAAAAAATACAGCGAAGCCAGTCCAAAATCTTAAACCTGGGCTTTATCAACGATGTACAAGTAGATATCCAGCCCACCGCCGACCCGCAAAAAGTGGATTTGGGCTTTAACATTGTAGAAGGGCGTCCAGGCATGTTTACCGCCGGGTTAGCCATGAGCTCCCTGGACGGGTTATACGGCGAGGTGTCCATTAACCACATGAACCTCTTTGGGCGGGCGCAGCGTCTGTCTTTGCGCACGATGTTTGGTAAAGAAATTTTGGATTATACCGTCAGCTGGACAACCCCTTGGCTTTACGACAAGCCCACCTCTTTGGGCGTGGATTTGTTCAACACCCGCCGCTACCGCTCTTTTGCCGATGACAACCAGGCCTATACCGAAAAACGCATCGGCGGACGGGTGCGCGTGGGCCCGCGCTTTAATGACGACATTTACCAGTTAAGCTTCAGCTACGCCTTTGAAAATATTGATATTTACGATATTGAAGAGCGTTTCCAATGCGGCCCAGACGTCCCCTCTTATGCCTGCATACCGGAAGGGGATACCTATATGTCCACCCTGGGGGCGGACTTTGCCATAGACACCCGCGACAATATTTGGGATCCGACCAGCGGCTGGCGCAACTCACTGGGGCTTTCTTTAGCCGGCGGGCCGATTGGCGGGGATTTGGATTTGTGGTATTTAAACGCCGCGTCCAGCTTTAACTATACCGTCTGGAACGTGGGCGGCAATTACCCCATTGTGTTTGTGCTGTCCAATAAAATCGGCGCGGTGCGCGCCTACGGGCGCACGGATGAAGTGCCCCCGTACGAAAAGTTTTTCCTGGGCGGCGCCGACACGGTGCGCGGCTATGACCGCGCCGGAGAAGTTGGCCCAGAATACGGCGGCACCACCTACTATGTAATGAATGCGGAGCTGCGCTTCCCGCTGGCGCGTGAAGGGCGGCGCACCATGGCACAATTTGCTTTGTTCTTTGATTTAGGCAACTCGTGGAACCATTTTGACGATGTGGAATTCTCGCTCGGCCCCGATGAAAAACAGTTTAAAGCGGGCGTAGGCGTGGGCTTGCGTCTGACGACGCCGTCTCTGCCTATACGCATAGACTGGGGGTACGGGCTCAACCATAAAGACGGGGAAGACCGCTCTCATTTCTACTTCAATGTTTCCAATATGATGTAGGATATAGTTATGCGATATATTTGCTGGCTGCCGGTTGTGTTGCTATGCGGCGCAATGGAAATTGCGGCGCAGGAGCTTGCTGCGGACGAATTGACCCCGCAGGAACAAGCCGTCATTGAAGCCATCAAGGCCCAAAACCGCACGGAAGAGGAAGACAAAGCTGACAAAGTTTCCGCGCCGACGGTGCAAAGCGCCCCCATGCAGGCCCCGCCTGCCGTGGCGGACAAAGCCGCCGAAAGCGGCGATATTACCCTTTCCGAGCATACCAAACAGCAGGCCTGGGACGAGCAACAGCAAAACCAGCCCAGCCCCGCCCCGGACGCGGAGCCGGTAACAGCTGCTGCCGATATTGCTGCACAGCCAGACGATTTGTCCCCCGACCAGGCCGCCCTAGCCGCCGCCGCGGACGCAACGCCGGTATTTGCAGCCGACAAATCCGCCGATATGGATGAAAAAGACCTTAAACAATGTCTAACTGTGGCGTTTATAGACATTGATATTGCCTTTAATGAACATCCGCGCACGCAGACCGTCAAACAGCAAATTGACATTAAAATAAAAGCCAAAGAGCGGGAAGTGGAAAACGCCAAAGACATTATTGCCGCGCTGGAAGCGGAAAACAAACTGCTTTCGCGCCAGCTGGCCGAGCTGAAACCTTTTTACGAACGCATTGTAACCGACCAGGAGCTGGAGCCCAAAGTGCCCGAAAGCGCCGATACGCTGGAGCTGGTCAACGTGCTCAACCGGCTGATTTTTTCCGGAGCGGAGATGATTACCACCTCCCCGCTCAATTCACCGGCCCAGCTGGATGATGTTACCGAGCGCATTGGCGCCAATAAAAAAATTATTGCAGAACGTCACTTTTTTATTGATAATTATAAATATCAGACCCGGGAAGAAATTTTAAACCTGGAAAAAGAAGAAGTAAAAAATATTTTGCAGGATATCTATACGGAAATTAAGTCTTTTGCCAAAAAGCGCAATATCGGCGCGGTGGTGCGCAAAGATGAAATCCTGTATGGACAGCAGCCCGTCAACGTAACAAAAGATTTCGTGAGCACGCTCAAGAAATCCAAAAAATACCGGAAAAAGAAATAACCGGAGGAACCTATGGAACTGACGCTCAAAAAAGTAGCCGAAATTACCGGAGCAGAACTGGCCGGAGATGAAAATTTTGTCATTAAACATATTTGCGATTTAGCCGAACCCAGACCGGACGGAATATGCTATTTAAGCCGCATAGAAAACCTCACCGTTCCGCCGGACTTTGCCGCCGGGGCGCTGATTGTGCCCCAAGCCGCCAAAGACAAAGAGCTGCCGCTTAAAACCAATTTTCTTTATGCTCAAAACCCGGAGTGGGCCTTTACGCTTTTGGTGCAGTACTGGGACGCACAAACCCCCAAACACACACCGGGCATTCACCCCACTGCCGTCATCAGCCCTTCAGCCAAACTGGGGGAAAACGTATCCGTGGGGGCGTACAGCGTGATTGAAGATGATGTAACCGTGGGAGACAATACGGTCATTTTTCCGCAGGTATACATCGGCAAGCGCACCCAAGTCGGGCAAAACTGCATTTTGTATCCGCAGGTGGTGGTTCGGGAGGACTGCGTACTTAAAAACCACGTCATTTTACAGCCGGGGGCCAAAATCGGAAATGACGGATTTGGATTTATCTTTCATGAAGGGCGCCATCACAAAATCCCGCAAATTGGCAATGTAATTATAGAAGATGATGTGGAAATACAGGCCAACTCCTGCGTAGACCGCGCCAAACTGGCGCACACGGTGGTGGGTGCTAACACCAAAGTAGACAACCTAGTGCAAATTGCGCATAATGTAAAAGTGGGCCAGAGCTGTATTATGTGCTCCCAAGTAGGCATTGCGGGCACGACCACGCTGGGAAACGGTGTTATCGCCGCGGGCCAAGTGGGCATTATTGGTCATTTGCATATCGGCAACGGGGTGCAGATTGCTGCCCAGTCCGGCGTAACCTGCGATATCCCGGACGGGGTGCCCTATTTCGGCACGCCAGCTAAACCGATGAAAGAAATGCTGCGCATTTTAGCCGTACAAGGCAAATTGCCGGAAATTTATAAAGAATTGAAACTCATTAAAAAGGCCGTGGAAAAATAATATGCGAAAAACCATTCAACAGCCCACCTGTGTGGAAGGGGTGGGTTTGCATACGGGTGTTAAATCCGTCATGACGTTTAAACCCGCCGAAAACGGTATTCATTTTGTCCGCACGGATATCCCCGGTTCGCTGCCTATTCGGGCAGATCTAAATCATGTGGGATCTACCCTGCGCGGCACCAACCTCAAAAACGACACCGCGGAAGTATGGACGGTGGAGCATGTTCTTTCCGCCTTAAGCGCGCTGGGCATTACCGATGCTACCGTGGAAATGGACGGCCCGGAACCACCGGTGACGGACGGCTCTGCTTCTGTGTACGCCCGCTGCCTGCAGCAGGCCGGTCTGCGTGAGCTGGACGGGGATTTACCCCTCTTAACGCTTAAACAACCTGTTTCTTATGCATGCGGCCCCATTAGTTATAGCGCCGAACCGGCAGACAAACTGACCATTACCTTTGTCTATGAGCATAGGCACCCGCTGGTAGGACGCCAGGAGTATACCGTAGAATTGACTACCGGCAATTACCTGGAGCAAATCAGCCGTGCACGCACGTTTGGTTTTGAAGAGGAACTGGCTTTTCTCAAAGCGCACGGACTGGCCAAAGGCGGCAGTTTGGAAAATGCCGTGGTGGTGGGCAAAGACAAATTTTTAAACGAGCTGCGCTACAGCGACGAGCTGGTACGGCATAAAATTTTAGATTTAGTGGGGGATTTCAGCTTAACGGGCAAACGCCTGGGCCAGCTGAAAATCACCTGCCGCATGGGCGGGCACAAACACAATGTGTTGTTTGCGCGCCTGCTGTTGGCAAATTCGGAGGAGAAATGAAAGAGAAGCACCCGCCTTTGGCGGCGCTGTTGGAACAGCCGGTTAGCAAAGTATTAAGCCAAGAAGACATCAAACGCAATATTCCACACCGAGACCCGTTTCTGCTGGTGGACGAAGTACGCATTATTGAAGACGGGAAAACTTGCGTAGGGATTAAAAAAGTAACCGGAAAAGAATATTTTTTCAAGGGGCATTTCCCGCAAAAACCCATTATGCCGGGTGTACTGATATTGGAAAGTATTTCCCAGGCATTCGGCGGGGCTATTATGGATCGCGTCAATGACGACGGAAAAGGGCTGCCTCTTTTTTTAGGCATAGAAAGTGCCAAATTCAGGGGAATGGTCGTACCGGGGGACACTTTGCAAATGCCGGTGCAAATTCTGCGACTTGGCAAGCTCTCGCGCATTTACGCGGAGGCGTATGTCAACGGCAAACTCTGCACGCAGGCGTACCTGACGTTCATATTAGGAGAGAACCTTCATGTCTGACACCCACATTCACCCCACCGCAATCATAGACCCTAGCGCTAAGATTGATCCGTCCACCGTTATTGGGCCCTATACTGTCATAGGCCCCAACGTGACGATGGGCAAAAACAACCGCATAGGGCCTTTCTGCATTATTGAAAATACGGTCATGGGTGATGATAACGAAGTAATTGCACACGCGTCTATAGGCGTTAAACCGCAGGACTTGTCCTACGATGACAGTGTGCAAAGCATGGTCATCATGGGCAGCGGCAACAAAATACGCGAATGCGTCACTGTTCACCGCTCCACCAGCGTAGACAATCCGACCCGCTTGGGAGACGGCTGTCTGCTGATGGCCAACTCCCATGTGGCACACGACTGCCAATTGGGAAGCCATATCATTTTGGCTAACAGCACCGGCATTGCCGGCCATGTTCATTTGGCCGACCGCGTCATTACCTCCGGCATGGTGGGCGTGCACCAGTTTGTACGCGTAGGAAAACTGGCTATGCTTTCCGGCGGAGCCATGGTGCCGCTGGACGTCCCTCCGTTCTGCACCGCACAGGGCGAACGCGCCCGGTTGGTGGGGCTTAACGTGGTAGGCATGCGCCGCGCCGGCATGAAACGCGACGAAATTATGGCTGTCAAACGCGCGTTTAAAGTGCTTTTCCGCTCCCGAATGCTGCTCAAAGACGCTATTGCCCAGCTGGAAGCGGAAAAACCGATTGCCGCCGTGCAGGAAATGCTGGATTTTTGCAAAAATACAAAACGCGGCATAACCGCCGCCAAACGCAAAATCAACGAGGCCAATGACGACTGAAAAACTGGGCATTATTGCCGGTGAAGGCAAAATGCCCGTTTATATTGCCCAGCAGGCCGCCCAAAAAGGCGTAGAAGTGGTGGTGGCCGGGCTGAAAGGAAACGCACGGGAAGAAGATTTCCGCGGCGTGGCCTGTGTTTATAAAGAAATGCGCCTGGGCCAGATGGGCAAAGGGCTGGCATTCTTTAAACAGCACGGCGTTACGCGTCTGCTCATGGCAGGGCGCGTGCAGCACACGTCGGTATTTTCCAACTTAATGCCAGATTTGCGCGGGGCCAAATTTTTGGCCTCGCTCAAATCTATGCAGACCAAACATATCCTTTCACGCGTCATTGAAGAGTTTAAAAAAGAAGGCATAGAATTTGTTCACTCTGCGCTGTATTTAGAGCATTTTATGCCGCCCAAAGGCATTTTAAGCCGCCGTCAACCCACCCCGCAGGAGCAACAAACCGCCCAATATGGCTTTAAAATAGCCAAAGCTATAGCCGGATTGGACATTGGGCTTACCTGTGTAGTGGGCGAAAATGCAGTAATAGCCGTAGAAGGCATGGAAGGGACGGACGCCTGCATCCAGCGCGCAGGGGAACTGTATAAAAAATCAGCGGAAAAACAAAACTGCGTGGCGGTAGTCAAAGTGGCCCGCCCTAATCAGGACGACCGTTTTGATTTACCGGTAATTGGCAAAGGCACTATGCAATCTTTGCAGCAGGCCGGCTTCAAACTGCTGGCTTTTGAAGCGGAAAAAACGCTGGTGCTGGATTTGGAAGAAGTGGTGGAACTGGCCGACCAAAATGGTATTTGCGTAATGGCTATTTAAATTGAATCAGCCAAAACCCAGCTCAACACAGCGGGGTTTTTAATTGCATACAGCAAACTGTGGGAGATATTCCGAAAGCGGAAGGGTTTTCTCCCGAAAGCGGAGCTTTTATCTGTGCATCTTCATAAGGCGGCAGCGCTCTTATGGGCCAACCATTCCGGCGCACAGCCGTACTGCGGCGGTTTATTTTTTAAACTCTTTGGCCATGGCAAAGGCCTCTTTGGTCGTAAACACCGGAGCGGTGGATGTCATGACTTTGCTGGCAAACAGCTCATGGTTGGAAATACTGTGTATCACTTCTTCGGTAATATTTCCCTTGTCAAATTCTTTCTCTACCGTGTCCAGTACGTCTTTGGCATTCTGCGGAGCCAAAATCATTTCCACCCCGCAGGATATCATCTGCAAAACAGCGGCGGGCTCATTTTTTATCCGGCTTTTATATAAAGGCGCCCCCACCACACAGCCCTTGTAATTTAAACGTTTTTTTAAAAGCCCTTTAATGATTTTATCCGACATCATCGCTCGTTCAGCCGGGTCTATATTGGCAAATACCATATCCGAAGGCATAATCGCATCACAGCGGCGGAACATGTGTTTATAGGGTACAAATTCCGCATCTTCCATTTGAGCCAGCGTTTTGAGAATGCCGCTTACGCCCGGGAAATATTTTACGCAGTTTAGCGCACCGCCATTGGATACACCGGCTACATAATCCCCCGCCAAACGCGCTACAGACATGGGAGTTTCACAAAAAGCAGGGCTTTGATAGCCAATATCCACCACCGGTGAGAGCAGCCAGTCTATCCCCACGCTGCGCGCCATGCGCGCGCTGATAAGCCCTTTGCGGTAGGACCCTTCTGTATTATTTTCTGCCCCCAGCTGGGCATTGGAAGGCAAAGGCGGAGCGTCTTTGATAATTTCGGACAAATCTTCTTCTATATCGGCACAGATTAACAGGTGGTCATAGGGGGAGGCCTCCCGCACCGCTTCGGCAAAATGCTTCACTTGCCGGGCAGTGCCTCCGTACACGCAAAAACCGCCCACTCCGCGCGCGGCCGCCGCTTTGGCCTGCGGCAAGGTGCTGCTGCCAAACCAAAAACCGGGAAAAACAATACGAGAAGGTTTCATCTCTCCTCCTTGCGCGTCCCGTCCCTGTGAACTAATAAAGAACCGAGGGAACCAACGCGTCTTCCGTGGCAGAGGGAGCCACCGGCACATACGTATCGTACAGCTGCGGCTGCGGTTGCGGTTGCTCTGCTACGACATCGGGTTTTATTTCAGGCCGCTTAGGTGTAAGCAGCCATTGTATCAGCTCCGGCGTTACCCAGCGGTCTAACAAATCATGACCGGACTGGTCATAAGCCGTGGCAAACACCACCTGCCCTTCCCCAGAGCTTAAAAACGCTACGTTGCGCAACAAACTGGCCTCCAAAAAGGTCTTTTTGTCGTCTGCAGCCGCAGCAATAAATACTAACCCTTTGTATACGCGCAACGCCGGAATGGACAATACGTCGCGGAAATTGGTTACCGGAGTAATCAACGCCACTCCGCCTACGGCAGAATGCATGCTGGCTGCTTTTGCCGCCACATTCGCCCCCATGCCGGCCCCGACTAGCACTATGTTTTCTTCGTTTATTCCCTTATTTTGCAAATACGCAATTGCCGCGTCCACATCGCGCGACATTTTATTGTAGTCATTATCTACGCCTTCTTTGGCAAATGTTTCGTAAGCGCCCTTGTTGACGCTTTTGCCATGCCCGCGCAAATCCACCGCCAAATATCCAATGCCCTGATCGGCTAATTTGCCGGAAAACGTTGTAAATTCCTCTTTGTTTTTGCCAATATCATGCAGCAAAAGCACGGTTTTTTGTTCCTCTTTGGCCGGCTGGTACAGCGCGGCTATCTCCCAGCCGTCCTGCGTTTTCAAGGCAACCTCTGTACCTTGCGCCTGTGCAAAAAGTGCCGGAGCAAAAAACAAACTGGCAGAAAACAAAAAACTCAATTTTTTCATGGCAACACTTCTTCCGCTCTAAACCACAAAGCTATTTCCCGCTCCGCTTCCTGCGGCGTGCCGGAAGCGTGCACCGCATTCTGCATAACGCCGTTTTTAATACAGCCAAACTGGCCGCGCAGCGTCCAGGGGTCGGCCTTTTCGGGATTGGTGGCGCCCAGCGCGGCGCGCACACGCGCTACGGCGTTGTCCCCGCGCAGCACAAAAGCGTAAATGCGGTGGTCGGGCAAATTATTATAATCCCCCATCATAAATTTCACCACTTCGTCTACAAAGGGTGTCCCTTTCAAATTATCATAATGCTGGCGCAGCAGCTCTTCGGTAGCGCGCACCACTTTGGCGCCGGCTATTTCCAGCCCAAGCGCTTCAAAACGGGACAACACCAGCCCCGTCAAACGTTTTTCAATAGCGTCCGGTTTAATTAAAATAAGCGTTCTTTCCATAATTTGCCTGCCTCTTGTATATGGATATTATACCTAAAAAACGGCCCGCGTACCCGCTCAAAGCGCTGCGTCTGCTCTCCCGTCTATATGATATAATAAAATAAATACAGCGAGGTACTCCACTATGGCAGAGCAAAACACCTTAAAATTCGGCGTAATCGGCGCCGGCAAAATTGGCACTTTTCACACGCGTACATTATCCAAAATGAAAGGCGTATCCTTAATCGGCGTCTGCGACCCCGATCTAATGCGCGCCCAAAAACTGGCCTGGCAATACAACGCCACGCCTTATTCCAAAATGGAAGAATTGGTCGGGCAGGTAGACGCCGTTATTATAGCCGCCCCGACCCATTTGCACCACCAAATTGGCATGTACTGTTTGGAGCATGGGATACATACGCTGGTGGAAAAACCGATTGCCACCACTCTAGACCAAGCGCGTGATTTAATCCGCACAGCCAAATTGCATAATCTGGTGCTGCAGGTGGGACATGTGGAACGTTTTAACCCGGCTGTAGTGGAAGCTGTCAAATACATTGAAAACCCCAAATTTATTACCATGAACCGCCTGGGGCCCTATGATGCGCGCATGTCCAATATCGGCGTGGTGCTGGACTTGATGATACACGATATTGACTTGCTGCTTACGCTGGTGGACAGCGAAGTGGAAAGCATAGACGCCACCGGCTTGAGCGTATTTTCCGCCCATGAAGATATTGCCAATGTGCGTATCCGCTTTGCCAACGGCGCTTTGGCAGATTTAACAGCCAGCCGCGCCAGCTTTGAGCGGGCCCGCTTTATGCATTTGTTCCAACAAGACGCTTATATTTCCGTGGACTTTATGAATGCACGGGTGAAGATTTACAAGAAAGAAAAACCTGTCATAGAATCCATGCAGGATTTGACGGTGGTATATCCCCCCGTGCAAAAACAGCTGCCGATTACGGCGGAAATCCTGCATTTTATTGACTGTATTCATACCAACAAAACCCCGGCCCCCAGCGGCGAAAAAGGCAGCAAAGCCCTGGAGCTGGCGCTGAAAATTACCGATAAAATCAACCGCTATGATATTCCTAAAACCGGCCACCTGCACACGCCCAAGCCGTTTCAAGTGGTACATGACGTAGCCAAAGCGGCCCAGATTATGTTGGACGAAACTATCGGCCAATTCAAACAGGATAAATAACCTATGCCGACGATTACCCCATTAACCAAAAACATTTTAATTGTCGCAGGTGATGTATCGGGCGATTTGCATGCGTCCGGCTTGATTAGAGAGCTTAAAAAAGCCGACCCGGACGTACGCATTACCGCCGTGGGCGGCAAACTGATGGAAAAAGAAGCCGATGTTTTCCTGTATGATTTGGCTTCCCAGGGAGCCAGCGGATTTATTGAGCCGCTTAAAAAAATGCCGCTGTGGCTGGAGCTGATGAAAAAAATCCGCGCCTATATGGAAACGCAAAACCCTTCGGCAGTCATCGTGGTGGATTTTTACGGATTTAATCATCAGGTGCTGGGTATGGCGGCGCACCGGGGTATCCCGGCGTATTATTACGTCACGCCGCAAGTGTGGGCCAGCCGCCAGTACCGGGCCAAACAGCTGGCGCGGCTGACCAAAAAGATGTTTGTAATTTATCCGTTTGAGGCGGATTTCCATAAAAAATTTGGCGGAAATGCCGTTTTTCTGGGCAACCCGCTGTTGGACATTATGCCCCAGCCGCTTCCGCACTCGGCCGATGTCTCTTCCGACAAAAATAAGGCCTGGAAGCTGGGCCTGCTGCCCGGCAGCCGCATGGGGGAAATCAAACGGCTGACCCCGGTATTTTACCAGGCATTTAAGCAAGTGCTTAAAGAGTTCCCCCATACACAGGCCTACTTGTTCCTCTTGCCGGACAGAGACGAAAAAATTATTTTGGATTTATTAGGCGAAGCCCCCCACCCCAATTTTCATATTGTCAAAGACAAAAATTATGAACTGCGCAGCCAGATGGACTTTTTGCTGGCCTGTTCCGGCACAGCCACGCTGGAAAATGCGCTTTTAGGTGTGCCAATGGTGGTGGCATACAAACTGTTCTGGCCCACCTATCAAATTGCCAAAATGGTGATTAAGGTGCCCTATATTTCGCTGGTCAATTTGCTGGCGGGCAAACCGTTGGTCAAAGAATTAATCCAAGGGGACGCCACCGCCCGCGCCCTGGCCGCGGAAACAATGGCCATGTTCCAAAATCCGGCCAAACTGGCCGCCCAGCGTACAGAGCTGTTGAAACTGCGTGACTCGCTGGGCCAAAAAGGCGTAGCCGCCCGCGCCGCCCAAGAAATTTTGGCCGATATAGTCAAAAAATAATTAACGCCTATGCAACTGAGCGAACTGGTAGCCCAATTTAAAGAATACAACCCCAACGCCGATACCACGATGTTGGAGAAGGCCTACCGCTTTGCCCAAAACGCACACAAAGACCAAAAACGCGAAACAGGCGAACCCTACTTCAACCACTGCTGCGCCGTAGCGCAAATCCTGCTGGATTTTAAAATGGACGAAGAAACTATCTGCGCCGGACTGCTGCACGATACGGTGGAAGATACGGGCGTTACCGCAGAAGACCTGAAAAAAGAGTTTAATAAAGACATTGCCCACATGGTGCAGGGCGTCACCAAAATCAGCGACCTGAAATTTTCGTCCACGGATGAAGAAACCGTGGAAAACTGGCGCAAAATGCTGGTGGCCGTGGCGGAAGATGTGCGCGTCATTTTAATCAAACTGGCAGACCGTACCCACAATATGCGCACCATGGACGTTATGCCGCCGGAAAAGCAGCAGTTCAAATCCTACGAAACCATTACCCTGTATGCACCGCTGGCCCAGCGTTTGGGAATGTTCACTATCAAAACGGAGCTGGAAGATTTGGCCTTTAAATATCTCCACCCGGAAGAATTTAAAGACTTGGTAGAGCAAGTGGAAAAACGCACCGCTGACCGCGAAGCCACGTTAAACGCGTTTAAAAATCTGTTGGAGCCGGCTTTGAAGGAAGAAGGCATTGACTACCGCCTGCTTTCCCGCGCCAAAAACTATTATTCCATTTACCGCAAAATGCAAAAACAGCATTTGACGTTTGCGGAAATTCAGGACTCTTTGGGCGTGCGCATTATTACCAAGAATTTATCCGATTGTTACAAAGCGCTCGGCGTGGTGCATTCCCGCTTTAAACCGCTGGCCGGCACGTTTACCGACTATATTGCCACGCCCAAATCCAACATGTACCAAAGCATACACACCACCGTGCTGGTGCCCACCGGCGACATTGTGGAAATACAAATCCGCACCGAAGAAATGCACCGCACCTGCGAATATGGTATCGCCGCCCACTGGAGATACAAACTGGGCGCGGGCAAAAAAGACAAAAATTTTGATGAAAAAATAAACTGGATACGCCAGTGGATTGAATGGCAGCGGGACTTAACTGCGCCGCGGGAATTTTTGGAAGGGTTCAAAACTGACATCAATTTGCAGCAAGTATTCGTGTTTACCCCACAGGCGGACGTCAAACCTTTGCCGGAAGGTTCTACCCCCATTGATTTTGCTTACGCTATTCACACCGATATTGGCGACCATTATATGGGCTCTAAAGTAAATAACCGCATGGTCAGCATGGATTATGTATTTAAAACCGGTGACGTGTGCGAAGTGATCACCAAGAAAAATGCTATTCCCAAACGCGACTGGCTGGAATTTGCCAAAACCGCCAATGCCCGCAGCCGTATCAAACGCGCCCTTCGCAGCAGAGGAGAGGACATCTGATGAGCATCTGCCCCCGTTGCCGCCAAACAGTAGATGAAACGGATTTTTATTGCCGCCACTGCGGGCGCAGTCTGCAGCCGGGTAGAGGTTTTTTATTTACCCATGCGGGCATTATTATTATGGCTCTTATTTTAGGGCCGTTTGCGCTGCCGCTGGTATGGATGTCCAAAGCCATCAGCCCTCTGGCCAAATGGATTTATACTATTTTATTGTTAGCCGTAGGCGTTTATTTTGTAGTGGTTTGTTATCACCTCTATCTCTCCATACAAGACGCTGCCAGCATGATGCTGGGCGGCGGATTTTGATTTTTCCCCCTCATCTCCGTCATATTTTGTACAATAAAGAGTAATGTGATTGAAATAAGTAAGGAGTAATTGAAATGACATCAGAAGCAGTAACTGTAAAAAATGAAAAGCAGCCCACCGGTCTGTATGTATTGTTTTTGACCGAAATGTGGGAACGCTTCAGTTACTACGCCATGCGCGGTATTCTGGTACTGTATTTAATTAAAGTGATGCAGTTCTCCGAATCAAACGCCAGCAAACTGTATGGCGCAGTAACCAGCTTAATATACCTCAGCCCTTTAATTGGCGGTTATATTGCCGACCGTTTTTGGGGCCAAAGACGCGCTATTATCGTAGGCGGTATTTTGATTGCTTTGGGCCAGTTCGCCATTGCGGCCAACCCGACGCTTTCTTTCCTGTACGCAGGGCTATTCCTGTTAGTATTGGGCAACGGTCTGTTTAAACCGAATATCTCCACTATCGTAGGCGAATTGTATGAAAAGAATGACCCTCGCCGCGACGCCGGGTTTACCATATTCTATATGGGCATTAACCTGGGTGCATTCATCTGCAACTTTGTGGCAGGCACTTTGGCGGAAAAAGTAGGTTTCAGCTGGGGGTTCGCCGCGGCTGGTATCGGCATGATTATAGGGCTGGCTATCTTTATCTGGGGGAAAAACAAACACCTGCAGGGACAAGGCAAAAAGCCCAAAAAATTGACCAAAGAAGAAAAAAAGGCGCATCCGAATGCTCCTTTAACTACGGAAGAAAAACAGCGTATTGCCGTCATTTTCATTATGGCGTTTTTCAGCATTTTCTTCTGGTCTGCCTTTGAACAGGCCGGTGCTTCGTTGACCATTTTTGCCGAAAAATTCACCAATCGCGTTATTTTTGGCTGGGAGATGCCCACCTCGTGGTTTCAAAGCGTCAACCCGATGTTCATCATCTTGTTTGCGCCTATTTTCTCCAAGCTGTGGCTGAAGCTGGCTAAAAAAGGGTTGGAACCTTCCACCCCGGCCAAATTCGTATGGGCGTTTATGTCCTTGGCTTTCGGCTTCTTGATTTTGGTGGCGGCCTCTTATGTATTGCAAACCACTGGCGCTAAAGTAGGTATTTTCTGGCTGGTATTTGCCTACATGTTCCACACCACGGGTGAGCTGTGCCTGTCCCCGGTAGGCCTGTCGTTGGTAACGAAACTGGCGCCTTTGCGCTTTGCTTCGTTGCTGATGGGTACGTGGTTCTTGGCTAACGCCTTGGCGAATTTCACCGCCGGTTTCTACTCCGGTTATTTTGGGCACATCAGCAATATCCAATTCTTCACCTGGCTGGTTATTATGCCGCTGTGTGGAGGGTTGCTCTTGCTGTCCATCAAGAAATTCGTTATCAAATGGATGAACGGCATCCAATAAGGTTTTGCCTTTTCGGCACACCCCGCCTTCGGGCGGGGTTTTTTATGCTTTTTTCAGCTTTCTAGGTCTGAAAGGCGGGCCGTGTTTGCCTTTGCCCGCAATAAAATCCCGCCCAGAGGGGTTTTGTACACAGAGCATTTTTTGTTCTTTGGAGCAAAAAATATAAAAAAGAACGGATTGGCTCTTTAAAAACCCTATTTTTTATGATACTATCTATATAGGCCGTCTTGGCAGCAGGACGGCAACCATATTTTACTTTATAATAAGAGGAAAAAGTCATGACTAAAAGAACCCCCATTATCGCCGGAAACTGGAAAATGCACAATACGCTGGCTGAATCAGCTGCGTTAATTGAAGCATTGAAAAAAGCAGAAAACAAAAATGAGGCGGAAATTATCGTTGCCCCCTCTTTCACCTCTTTAGCCGAAGTAGCCAAACTAGCCAGCGGATCTGCCATAAAAGTAGCGTCCCAGGACGTGCATTGGGAAGATAAAGGGGCCTTTACCAGCGCTGTTTCCCCGGTGCAGGCCAAAGACGCCGGCGCCACCCATACCATTTTGGGCCACAGCGAGCGCCGCAGCGTATTTGGAGATACAGACGAAATTTTAAATAAAAAAGTAGCCGCAGCCCTACGTCACGGGTTGACCATTATCTTCTGCGTGGGAGAAACCCTAGCCCAGCGTGAAGCTAATGAAACTATCGCCGTTATCAACAGCCAGCTGGAAAACGGACTGAAAGGCTTTACTGCCGAGCAGTTAAACGGACTTATCATCGCGTATGAACCGGTGTGGGCCATCGGCACCGGCAAAACGGCCACCCCGGCCCAAGCGCAGGAAGTGCATGCCTCTATCCGCCAGTTTTTAACCGATAAATACGGGGCGGATTTTGCCCAGGCCACCCGCATTCTCTACGGCGGAAGCGTCAAAGACAGCAACGTGGACGAAATTATGGCCCAGCCGGACGTGGACGGCGCTTTGGTAGGCGGCCAGGCCCTGCTTGCCGATAAATTCACCCGCATTATTAATTTCAATTAAGGAAATCACTATGGATTTGGCTAAATACATTGACCATACCCTGCTTAAACCCCAGGCCGATGAGGCCTCTATCAAAACGCTGTGTGACGAAGCCCGCCAGTATGGCTTTTTCAGCGTGTGCGTAAACCCCTATTGGGTCTCTTTGTGTAAACAGCTGCTTGAGGGAAGCGGGGTAAAGGTTTGCACTGTAATTGGCTTCCCGTTGGGAGCCAACACCACAGAAAGCAAAGTATTTGAAGCCAAAGACGCTTTGAAAAACGGCGCCGATGAGTTGGATATGGTCATCAACATCGGCGCATTAAAAAGCAAAGCATACGATACGGTATTGCAGGATATCAAAGCCGTGCGCGGGGCAGGAGAACATTTCACGCTGAAAGTGATTATTGAAACTTCGGTCTTAACCGAAGAAGAAAAAATCAAAGCGTGCGAGCTGTCCGCCCAGGCCGGAGCCGATTTTGTTAAAACTTCCACCGGTTTTACCGGAGGCGGCGCCACCGCAGAAGACGTGCGCCTGATGCGCGCCCACGTACCGGCCAGTATGCAGGTAAAAGCGTCCGGCGGCGTGCGCACGCGGGAAGATTTTGATGCCATGGTCGCAGCCGGAGCCACCCGCATCGGCGCCAGCGCCGGAGTAAAAATTATAGAGGCAAAATGATTACCCAGTGGGATATTATCTCTAGCATCCGTTCTAAAGACAATGCCATCCTTTACGCCCTGCTGATTGACGGGACGGAGCATGATGCGCGCCTTATTGCCAAAAAATTGCAAGGATATGTGGGCGCGCCGCAGCCGGCTTTGGCCCCCTATGTATACCGTTTCCCCCTGCCGGATGATATGGATGAAAACACGGTGGAAAAAATCCGCGTAGCCGTACGGGAAGGTATTGAACAGGCCAAAAAAGTAAACGAATTTGTGCCCGGAGGCCCATTGGGAAATCCGTTGTTTAATGCGGACGTAACCAAAGAAGATAAAGCGTTTCCCACGTTTATTACGTTAGACCCCTCGGAAAGTTTCTTCCGGGCGGCCCGGCATACGGACGCTGTCCCCCCGCCGCCGGCGCCGGATGTAAACGGTTTTGAACAAAGACAAATAGATTTATCTCAATCGGAAGAAGAAACAGCACAAGCAGCCCAAACTTTGGAAGAAATAGACAATGCGGGATATCGTTCCGACCCGGCAGGAGCACCTACTGCGCCGGATATTACGGAAAAGCCCCAAGCCAAGAAAGACAATTTCATTTCATTTAAACGCAAACCGAGTGCCGAGGTTGCGCCGCAGCCAGGAGCTCCGGCACAGTCCGTTGCCCCTGCTAAACCAGAGGCCCCGTCAGTAGAGGATTTGCCTATGCCACAAGAAGAACCGGCCCCGGAAGAGGTATTGACTTCCGTGGAATCAGACGAATTTTGGTCAGACCAGCCGCCCGCTTCCGAGCTGAAAGATATTTCCCAGCCGCAAGACCAGCAGCAGGATATTCAGTTAGAAGTGCAAGCGGTAGAGTCCCAATCCCTGCCGGAAGAAATGACGCCTGCCATGGCTCCGGCCGAAACGTCCCAGCCACAACAGTCCGCTGACGCCGCCAGCAACGAGGATTTGCCTGTAAATGACCGGGATATGCTGATTAAAGATATGGAAGGCACCATGCTGGATCAGTCGCTTGACGATATCTTTTTGGCGGAAACCAAATACGATATGTTTGTAGATGTGGAGAAATTGGCCCCTTCTGCCAAAGGCAAACAGGCCGCCGCACAGCCGACAGCCAATATTCCTCCCGCTTCTGCGGAAAATGCGGGACAAGAAGAAGATACCAATTCCTTCAACATCTTTGACCAAAAAATCAAAGACCAAACCAATTTCATTGATTTAGAAGACATCAAAGGTATTACGGAACGCATTACCCAAAAAGATTTAAGCTTCCTGCAGCATGCCCAAGTGACTGCCCAAAAACAGGCCGCAGCGCAGGATTCTGCACCGCAGCCAATCCCTGCAGAGAACATAGACCTGGATAAAACACGGGCGTATATGCCGCTCCCTTCGGCTTTTGGACGTATTGACAGTGCAGCCGAAGATGAGCAAGAAGCCCTGGATCCTTTTGAGCAAATGCTGGCGGCTTCCCGCGCTCCGAAAGAGCCCGCTCCGCAGCAGCCGCTGCCCCAGCAGGCCTCACACCAGGAGCCGGAGCAAACACCGCCGCAAGCCGATTTAACCGAGCAAACGCCGCAACCCGCCGCCGAAGAAAACGCTTTCCCCGCGGCGCCGGCGGACGCGCCTGCTGACACCGGCTCTGCCCAGCCAGCGGCCCCGCAGCAACCGGCCAATACGCTGGAAGAACCGATTGAAAAAACAGACCGTTTGCAAGCGGTCTCCGCCGAAGAGTCCCTCAAGGAATCTCCGGCCGTAGCACCGACCCAAACGCCGCGGGAAAACAGGGTTGTCCCGCCGTCTATGCCTATAACGGAGAAGAAAATGCCAGAGAATCAAGGGGAGAAAAAACCAGTTTTTCGCATAAAACGCAAATCCCAAACGCCGGGGGCGGATATAACACAACATCCGGCCTCTGCGCCTCATGTACCGCCTACACCGGCTGCCGCCCCGCATACGCCGGCGGCTACACCGGCCCCGCAGATACCGTCTGCCGCACCGACACCAACACCCGTGCCGCCTACGGCGTCTGCTCCGCAAGCTCCGGCACCGGCACCGCAAATGCCAGCGGCCGCCGCTCCCCAAGAGGAAAAACACGGCGCTACTATTTTGCGACGGCGGCGCCCTGCCAATACATTTTTAGAAAAAACACGCACCATAGACCACTCCATTGAATTGCCTTTGTCAGAGCTAAAAAAGCATAACTGGCCGCTGGAAGTGCCGTTGGTGCCCACCTATACGCTGGAAAACATGACCATTTCCGTCAACCGCTTTGCCCATGCCACGGCTATTTCCGTCATTGACAATCCGGGCAAGCTCTACAACCCGCTTGTGTTGCACGGGACCAGCGGCACCGGCAAGACCCATTTCCTGCATGCTATCGGCTATGCTTTGTCCAATAAATACGGGCAGGAAAACATTTTCATTACCAACGGAGTACGCCTCTCACGCGGCATACAGCGTTATGTAATGGAAGGGAATATGGACAAGTTTGAAAGTTTTACAGACTCGGTCAAAGCATTGCTTATTGACGACATTCATTTGATTGCTATCAACGAACAAAACCGGGCGCATCTGTCCAAATTGCTTAATGATTTCCGCAAACAGCATAAGCAAATTGTGGTCACTTCCAAATATCCGCCTGAAAGCTTGGCCAAGTTGGAAGAACTGCTGGACTTTAAGCTGGATTCGGGCTGGATTTCGGATTTGAAACAGGCCTCCGGCTCGGCGCGCACCCGCATTATCCAGAAAATGCTTAACAGCAACGGCATTAATATTGCCAACGAAGATATTGACCGTTTCTTTGGGCATTCCAACATGTCTTTGGGCACCGTGGCGCGTGCTATCCGCCGCGTGCGCGTGCTGGAGAAAATTATTTTCCCCAATGAAGCACCGGAAAAACGCTCCACAAAAGCCATTTTTGACCAATTGTTAGCTACCGCCGGGGAAGATACCACCAGTTTAATTGCCCAAAAAACGCCGGCGCAGGTAAACTCTGCCCCCGTGTCGGGCAATGGGGAATGGGGCCGTATTGGGTTCTTCTATCCGCAGAATCATTCCAACATGATGAACTGGCTGGTATTTGCCCTGCAGCAGCGGGCCAAAGAGCTGGGCATACCCGGCGGGCCGGAGCTGGCGGTGCGTTCTTCTTATTCCACGGAAAACATCATTTCTTCCGCCTTTAAAATTGCCAATTTGTGCGATAATAAAAAGCTCAAAGGGGCCGTCATTTTAGGGCCGGAAACGGAAACCTGCGATCCTTCGGTCAGAGAAAACTTTTATGATATTCTGACCCACATGCTGGAGATTATGTTAATCCGCTGCGGCGTTATCAATTATGAAAACGTTTCTGCCCCCAGCACTTATGTAAAGATATTATCGGAGCTGTTGAGATGAGAAAACTGACCCTTTTATTAGCAGGGCTGCTCTGCCTGGGCGCCTGTTCGACCCATTTAAAAAGCGCCGTCAAAGACGGCGCCATCGCCCCGCAGTTTAACGATACGCTGACAGATGATGAATACCTCTGGGTGCGCGGGTTTGGCGCGGCCAACCCGGCCCACCAGAGCGACTCCCAGCGGCGTATTCTCTCGCGCGAGGCAGCTATCGCCCACGCCTACCAGCGCGCTACGGAAGTGATTTACGGGGCCAATCTGGAAAGCAATGTACAAATTGTAGACGCCGTGTCGGAGGGCTCCACCATTCACACCTCTTCCAGCGGTATTTTAAATGATATGGAGCTGGTGTCCACCGAATATTTGGACGACGGCGGCTGTACGGTCATTATGCGTATTTCCCGTGAAAAGCTACAGGCGGCCGGATGTAATCCGCACACGCAGGAGAATAAATAATGAAAAAGCTCTTATTGATTGCCTTCATAGGGGTTTTGGCGCTCTCTGCCTGCCGCGGGCTGCACATCGGCCCCAAAGGAGAGGGTGAATATGTGGTGGCGGAATCGTTGGTTCCTTATGATGAAAACAATATTTCTGCCATGAAAAAAGAAGGCGAGCTGGCTGCCCAGCGCGCCGCCGTGGAAAAAGTGGCCGGCATTTTTATTTCTTCTTCCACCTCCGTGGAACAAGCCCAGCTGGTGGAGGATAAAATCACCTCCAAATCCGCCGGCTTCATCCGCCGCGGCTATGTACAGAAGGCCTACCGAAAAGGCGACCAATGGTACACCCGCGTGCGCGTCATGGTGCTGGTCAAAGACATCAGCGACATTATCAAAGAATCCGAAGCGGACGCTTTTGCCAAGCGCACCACCATTTTGATCACTTCGCGTGAAATGGTGGGAGAAGACGTATCTTTAAAGCAAGAGTGTAAACAGGCCATTTACCGCGCCTTAAAAGACCAGCCCTACGCGCTGGTAAACGGGGACAATTTGAGCCAGAACAATTTAGACAACCCAACCCCGGTCATTGACCAGGCCCGCCTGGACGGGGCGCGTTTTATTGTCATGGCGGACGTCAACACCGCGCCGCTGCAAGCGCTGCCGGGCATTTCTTCTCCGTTCAAGACCTACCGCGCCCGCGCCAACATTAAGGTGGCCTCTACTAAAAACTATCAAATTGTGGCCGAAGCGGCCGACCAAGTAAGCGGTTTGGATCCAATGGAAGACATCGCCGCGCAGAAATCCGTTTCCGCCGCGTGTGAAGCCGCCGCCAAACAGCTTATTGAGCCGATTAACGCCGCTATCAACTCCGCCAACAAGTTCAATGTAGTCGTGCAAAATGTCAAAAGCATTGAACGGCTTAAACAAATACAGGACATTTTCAAAGAAATGCGCGAAATTGAAGATTTTAACCTTGTCAAATACACCAATTCCGACGCTTACTTTGAAATTGCGGCCAATATTTCTTCCGGCGAAGAGCTGACCGCCAAAATTATTCGCAGCTATAATGTGAATTTTACGGTAATGGGCATTTCGCCGCAGCAAATTGTACTGAACTTTATTTAATATGCTAGCCAGCGTCCGTACCTGCGCCCTGCGGGGCATAGACGGCTTTGAAGTGGTCTGTGAGGTGGACATTTCTTCGGGAATGCCCACCTTGTCCGTCGTGGGGTTGCCAGACGCTGAGGTCAAAGAAAGCAAAGAACGCGTCATAGCCGCCATACGTAACAGCGGTTTTGATTTCCCGCTTAAACGCATTACCGTCAATTTAAGCCCCGCCGAAAAACGCAAAAGCGGCACCCAATTTGACCTGCCGATTGCCGCCGGCATTTTAGCCGCTTCGGGGGCGCTGTCTAAAGAAGCGGTGGAAAAATTAGAATCGCTGTTGCTGCTGGGGGAGCTGGCGCTGGACGGCTCTCTGCGCCCCTGTGCCGGAGTGTTGCCCATGTTAATTTCCGCTAAAAACCAAGGTCGCACCGCGGTCATTGCCCCGGATAGTTTTTTGGAAGGACAGAGCGCCGGCGGCTCTTTTATTACCCCGCGCACTTTGCGGGATTTGGCAGACTGGCTGGAAGGAAAACTGCCGCCGGAGCAAGTGCAAATGGCCTATGTGCCGCCGCCGGAGCAGAGAAAAGAAAGCCCGCTGGACTTTTCGGACGTCAAAGGGCAGCCATTGGCTAAACGCGCTTTAGAAATTGCCGCCGCAGGCGGGCACAATGTGCTGATGATTGGCCTGCCGGGTACGGGCAAAAGTATGCTGGCTAAACGTTTTGCGGGCATACTGCCGCCGCTTTCGGAAGAAGAAAGCTTGGAAATCACCAAAATTTATTCCGTCTGCAATTTGCTGGGTAAAATGACCCGCCGCCTCCGCACGCGCCCGTTCCGGGATCCGCACCACACCATTTCCGAGGCCGCTTTAATCGGCGGCGGCAGCAATCCGCGCCCCGGGGAAGTGTCCCTAGCGCACAACGGCGTGTTATTTTTGGACGAATTTGCGGAGTTTTCCCGCTCTACGCTGGAAGTATTGCGCCAGCCGCTGGAAAACGGCTATGTTACTATTTCCCGCGCCAAAGAAACGGTCACCTACCCGGCACGCTTTACGCTTATTGCGGCTATGAACCCCTGTCCGTGCGGCAATTTGGGTCACCCACACAAGAGCTGCACCTGCTCCCCGGTGCAAATCAACCGCTACCAGTCCAAAATTTCGGGCCCGCTGTTAGACCGTATAGATTTAACCGTTAATTTAAACCCCGTGACGTATGGCGACTGGAACAAAGCCGCCGAAGGCGACACGTCCGCCCAAATTGCCGCGCGTGTATTGGCCGCGCGCCAGTGCCAGCAGGCGCGCTTTAAAGCCACTGCCACCACCGCCAATGCATTTATGACGCCCCAGCAAATCAAAGAGTTTTGCCCCCTGCCAGCCGGGGCAGACCGGATTTTGGAGGCAGCTATGCGTAAATTCGGGCTCAGCGCGCGCAGTTTGGACAAAGTGCTTAAAACCGCCCGCACAATTGCGGATTTAGAGGGTAAAGAACAGATAGAAAACGCCCATTTAATGGAGGTATTGCAATACCGCCCGCTAGACCGCAAGGGGGTGCCTGATTTATGAGCGTTTCTTTGCAGGAGCGCCTGGCGCGCATACGCATTAATGCTTTTTTGTATTTGCGGGCCGATTGGCTGGCGCGGCTGATTGATATTTTCGGCTCGGCAGAAGAAATACTTAAACAAGACGCCGATACTCTGGCCCGTGAGGCGCAGATGAATCCGTCCACCGCGGCGCATTTCCTGCGCGACGCTTTTGCCGTTAACCCACAGGAAGAGCTGGAAAAGACCGAAAAATACGGCGGGCGCATTCTTATTCCGGAAGATGAAGAATATCCGCAGGCGCTGCGCAACATTAAAGAGCCCCCGGTGGCTTTGTATGTACTGGGGCAGCTGCCTAAAGCCAATCAGGCCTGCGTTGGCATGGTGGGCACGCGCAAAATTACTCCGTACGGACGGCGTGCCGCCGCCACATTGGCAGAAGGAGTGGCTGATGCAGGGACGGTGATTGTCAGCGGCTTGGCCCGCGGCATAGACAGCCAATGCCACGCCGCCGCAGTGCGGCTTAAAAAGCCCACGCTAGCCGTCATCGGCACCGGCATAGGCCGCTGCTACCCACCGGAAAACCGCGAGCTGGCCCGCGCTATTCTTCAGCACGGCGGGGCCATAGTGTCAGAGCTTCCTTTTAACAAGCC
The DNA here is from genome assembly GCA_949291365.1 of uncultured bacterium. Classification (GTDB taxonomy): domain Bacteria; phylum Elusimicrobiota; class Elusimicrobia; order Elusimicrobiales; family Elusimicrobiaceae; genus Avelusimicrobium. Next base: position 91,904 of record CASEVJ010000007.1, on the reverse strand, counting down.
GCCCAACGCATTCCATTTTCCGCGCAGAAACCGCATCATTGCGGCATTATCTGAAGTAGTGGTAGTCGTAGAAGGAGAGGCAAAATCCGGCGCACTCATTACCGCCAAGCTGGCCTTGGAAATGGGCAAAGACGTCCTAGCTGTACCCGGCCCTATAGACAGCCCGCAAAGCGCCGGCCCCAATAACCTGATTGCGGACGGGGCAGGCGTTGTCACCAGCGTAAAAGATATAATAGACTATATACCAAACCCCGGGCTGTTTGATTTGCAGGTGCCGGCGGCGGCCCAAGAGCCCCCCGCCGAAACCGAAAAACTGCCCGAGCTGCACAAGCGCGTACTGGAATACATCGGCCCCCGGGAAATTGCTGCAGACCAGCTGGTAGAGGCACTGGGAATAAGCGTGCCGGAAGCGGCGGCGGCTCTGTTTGAACTGGAAGTGCAGGGGCTTTTGGCCTGCCGCGCCGGGCTATACAGCAAGAGTAAATTTTAATTTTTAGTTGAAGGATACTTATGGCTACCAATAATATCAAAGGCAAAAAACTCGTAATCGTGGAGTCCCCCACCAAACAGAAAACCATCAGCAAAATTCTGGGCAGCGACTATTTGGTGCGCAGTTCGTTCGGCCATGTGCGGGATTTGCCTTCACACGATATGGGGGTGGATATCGCCCACGGATTTAAGCCGACTTACCAACCCGTAGAACGGGCCAAAAAGCTGATTAAAGAGCTGGAAACCGCCGCCAAAAACGCGCCGGAAATCTATCTGGCCACCGACCCTGACCGCGAAGGGGAAGCTATTGCCTGGCACTTGGTGGAACTGTTAAAACTGCCCAAAGAGCGCTACCAGCGCATTTACTTTCACGAAATTACGCCCTCCGCCATTAAGGAATCTTTTGCGCACGCGCGTAAAATTGACGACAACTTGGTCAACGCCCAGCAGGCGCGGCGTATTTTAGACCGCATTGTGGGCTACAAACTTTCCCCGCTTTTGTGGAAGAAAATCACCTCCGGGCTCTCGGCCGGGCGTGTGCAGTCGGTGGCGGTGCGTCTTTTAACGGAGCGGGCCAAAGAAATCGCCCAGTTCCAGGAACAGCCCTACTGGTCGCTCAAAGCCCAGTTTGAAAAGCCGGGCGCCCAGCCGTTGTTTTGGGCGCGGCTGTTAAAATGGCAGGGCAAAAATGTAGAACAAACCAAAACCTATCATCTCTTTGCCGAAGATTACAAAGTAAAAAACACCGTTTTTGACAAGCCCGAAACCTTGGCCCCCGTCAGTACCTTGCTGCGCCAAGGCCCGTGCACAGTGGCGAAAATAGAAAAGAAAGCGGTCAAACAAAAACCCAAACCGCCCTTTATTACCAGCTCCATGCAGCAGGACGCTTACAATAAGCTGGGTTTTCCTTCCCAAAAAACCATGATGACGGCCCAGCACCTCTATGAAGGCATAGAAATAGCCGGGCAGACCATCGGCTTGATTACCTATATGAGAACGGACTCGTTCAACGTGTCCAAGCTGTTACAGGAGCAAACCCAAAAATTTATCGCCGAAAAATACGGTGCCGATTTTGCCCCGGCCCATGCGCCTGTGTATAAAAGCAAAGTCAAAGGCGCGCAGGAAGCGCACGAATCCATTCACCCAACCGACGTACGCCGCACCCCGCAGAGCATTAAGCAATACTTAACGGCAGACCAATACAAACTCTATGAGCTTATTTGGCTGCGCTTTGTGGCCAGCCAAATGGCCGAGGCGGTGTTTAACACCGTCACCGTAGACATTCAGGCCGGCGCCAATGCCGACTGCCTGCTGCGCGCGGGTGGACGCACCGTCAAATTCCCGGGCTACTTGTCCGTGTATAAAGATGAGGACGAAGAAGAGAACGAAGATTCCGCCCTGCTGCCGGAACTGGCGGAAGGGGACGCGCTGAACTTAAAAGAAATCGCCACCAAAGACCACAAGACCACGCCGCCGCCGTATTACAACGAAGCCAGCTTAATTAAAACGCTGGAAAAACACGGCATCGGCCGGCCTTCCACCTATGCGCCGACTATTAAGACGATTTTAGACCGCAAATATATCGCCCGCCAACCCAAAAGCAATAAGCTGGTCGCCACGGAGCTGGGCATCACCGTGACGGAAAGTTTGAAAGAATTTTTTAAAGAGATTATGGATCTTTCCTACACTGCCGGTGTGGAAGAAAAACTGGACGAAGTGGCCGAAGGGGCCCAGCAATGGGTGGACTTGTTGCGTGACTTTTACGTGCCGTTCCAGCAGGAGCTGGATCAGGCAGATAAAGAAATGCAGCGCCCCGGCGCCAAACAGACCGATGAAAAATGCCCCCTCTGCGGAAAACCCATGTTGCTTAAAACCAGCCGCTTTGGGCAGTACTTGGTCTGCTCCGACGCGCCTGCCTGCAAAGGCAAAATCAATTTGGGCAAAGAAGGCGAAAAAATCACGCTGCAGACCACCAATGAAGTCTGCGACAAATGCGGCGCTCCTATGGTAATACGCACCGGGCGGCGGGGCAAATTTATGGCCTGCTCTGCCTATCCCAAATGCAAGAACACCTATTCCATAGACGCAGAAGGAAACAAAGTGGTGTCTTCCGGGCCGATACTTACAGACCATGTATGCAACAAATGCGGCAAAAAAATGGTGCTGCGCAGCTCCAAGCGGGGGTATTTTTTGGGGTGCTCGGGCTATCCGAAATGCCGCAATATTGTCACTATTTCAGATGAAGAAATCGCCCAGATTAAAGCCCAGCACGAACAAAAGACCGCATAACGGAGCCAGACGTGGAAAAATGGACGGAAGCGTTTTTGCTGCATTTGCAAAATAAAAACTTTTCCCCCCATACCTGGCAGGGATACGGAGAGGATTTGCGCGAATTTGCCGCTTTCTGTGCCGCGCGCAAAGCCGATGTTTCCCAAGGATTCAGCCCGGCGTTAATACGCTCTTTTTTAGCAGGCCTGACAGACAAACACCCGGCGCGCAATACCGTGTTGCGCAAAATAGCGGCGCTGCGCAGCTTTACCCATTATTTACTGGAGCAGGGACACATCACGCAAGACCCGTTTAAGCTGCTGCCCGCGCCCAAACGGGAACGGCTCTTGCCCAAATTTCTGACTACAGATGAGGCAGGCCGCTTGCTAGACACCGCCGCGGAAAAGGGCCGCTATGCCGCGCGCAACCGGGCGCTGTTTGAGCTGATTTATTCCAGCGGCCTGCGCCGTAGCGAAGTAACGGGGCTGAAAATAGCCGATGTAGATTTTTTCAACGGTGTCGTCAAAGTACTGGGCAAAGGCAATAAAGAGCGCTACGTCCCGGTAACAGACGCGGCGCTGAAAGCCATTAAAGATTATTTAGCCACCCGCCCCCACCCGCAGGGGCAGGACGCGCTGTTTTTAAACAAAAACGGCACACCGCTGACCGGGGATGGGCTGGCCTATATTTTTAAAAATTTAGCCATACAGTCGGGCATTGCGCGTAAAATCAGCCCGCACAGTTTGCGCCATTCGTTTGCAACGCATTTGCTCAACAATGGCTGTGATTTGCGCAGTTTGCAGGAAATGCTGGGACACAAAAGCTTGGCCGCTACGCAGGTGTATACCCATGTGTCACTGGAAAAATTAAAAAGCGTGTATCAACACGCTCATCCAAAAAACAAGGAGCCGCAAGTATGATTGGAATCGGGGTGGATATTGGCGGGACATTCGTTAAATTGTACGTGATGAATGAGCAAGGAGAAATCCTGCAAAAAGAAAAAGTAGAAACCAATTATGAGCACGGCGCGGAAGAATTTTTAAAACAGATTGCCGGCTTTGTAAACCAGATCAAAGCCAAATTTCCAGACCAGCCCATCGCCGTAGGCGTAGGCGCACCGGGCGATGTGGACAACCAGCGCGGCATTTTGCGCTACAACCCCAATTTAAAATTTAAAGACGTGGACGACTGGCCGCTGGCGGATATTCTGGAAAAGCATACCGGCATACGCCCTTATGTAGCCAACGACGCCACCCTGGCCGCCTGGGGCGTGTATGAAAGCGTGCTCCAGCGCCAAGGCAGCAATGTGTTGGTCATTACCCTAGGTACCGGCGTGGGCGGCGGATTGATTATTAATAAAGAGCTTTACCAGGGCTCTAACGGCACCTCGGGAGAAATCGGCCACGCCAAAATAGCCAATGTCAAAACCGGTCCCCAGTGCGGCTGTGGGGCGCGGGGGTGCCTGGAAGCGTTTGTAGGCACCATTGGCATACGCCGGCGCGTGATGGAAGGCATTTTGGAGCACCCGCAGTCCATTTTAGCCAAAATGGTGCAAAAAGAGCAGAATTTTAAAATAGAACTGGTCTCCCGCGCCGCTGAGCAGGGCTGCCCGCTGGCGTTGAAAATTTGGGAAGATACGGGCTTTTTCCTAGGCATTGGCATAGCCAATGTCTGCCTGGTGCTGGACGTAGACACCGTGGTACTCACGGGCGGCGTGTCCGGCGCGGCAAAATATTTCCTGCCCGCGGTGGAAAACGTATTGCACCATCAGCAAATACAAACCCCGTTTAAAAAGCTTAAATTGCTGGTGTCGCAAAATCCCAATATAGGCGGCGTAGGCGCAGCTATGTACGCCATTCATCAAGAATCTAAAAAATAAATGAAAAAACTCCTCCCCCTGCTGCTTTTGCTGTGTTTGTGCCCCGCGCCTGCGCGCGGGGCAGACAACACGCTTCCGCCGCCAAACGGGGAGAACGGATTTATTTATTTTTCCGCACAAGAAGTAGCGGCCGATCCGGGCGCCAAAAAAATTAATCTGCAGGGAAACGTCACCCTGACCCAGCAAACCCAGGACGGACAAACCCGCGTAGCCACCGGGCAGAACATTACGTTTGACCAGCTTAATACAACGGTTTCTTCCGTCGGGCCCATGACCGTAACCGGGGACGGAGGCACCCTGGAAGGGGAGAATCTGTCGGTAAACTATCAAACCAAAGATTTTTACGCCCAAAACACCTCTACGCAGTATCCGCCGCTGCGTGTTATTTCCGCGCGGGAGCTTTCTTCTTTAAACGGCACCCAGCGGCTCAAGGACGCCGTGCTGACGTGCTGTGACTTGGAGCAGCCGCACTATACGATTACGCTGGGGAACGTCAAAGTATCCCCTCAAAAACGTATTTTTGGCACCAATGCGGTATTTCGTTTGGACGGATTTCCGGTTTTGTGGCTACCGGTGTACTGGCGTTCCTTACAAAGCCAAAAACCCTGGACAACCTATGTGGATTTCACGCAAAGCAATGATACCGGCTTTGGCCTGCTGACCTCTACCGTGTTTGACGAAGTGTTGGGCTTCCGCCCGAAACTGAACTTGGATTTTTACACAGAATCCGGCGTAGGTATGGGGCTGGAATTGATGGCGGTGGAGACGGAAACGTTGCGCGGTACGGCGGAGGCCTATTATATTAATGACCATTCGGATAAAGATGAAGAGTATACCGTAGACGGGCACCCCTTTCAGCTGCAGGACACCAAACGCTGGGGCATACGCGGCGGATACTGGTGGGAAATGTATGACAGCTCCGACCATTTCAACAATCCAGGCGGCGCCCTGTATCAGTTCCAAACGCAGTTCCGCATGGTATCCGACCCGTATTTCAACGATTCCTTCTTTCGGGGCAACCCGTATATTTTTACGCCGGACCAGGAAACCAACTTTTCTCTCTCCCGCCAAAGCCGCCGCTCCACGCTGCGCTTGAGCTATTTGCAGCAGGATATTTTTGACTGGCAGCGCGGGGAATTTATTGCCAAAGAGCGCAACCTGCCCCAGCTGGAATATACACTGATGCCGTTTACAGATCCGCTTTTGGGCTTAAGCCACCGCATGGAAGTCAGCTTTAACAATACTTCTCTGATGGAAGAAGAATGGAAAAAACAAGGCAATGCCCGCTGGACAACGGAAAAATCCATTCGTCTGGCACGCAATTTGACGTTCCTTCCCAGCGTATTCTATGACCAGCATGTAACCTTGGACGATGAGGGCTATAACGGAAAAACCGCCTGGGTGGGCCGCATCGGCACGGATTTAAACCTGCAAACCGATACTCCTATCGGCACGCTGGACTTTGGCTACCAGTACACTAAACGCCTCTCTACCGGCACCCTGAAGGCGGACACTTCTTCCTGGGATCATGGGGAAGAGCGCAACCGCTTTTACATAGAAGATTATTTCCGCCCCTCTTTTAATACTTATGTACGGGTGAGCACCGGGTTTAGCTTGGCTAATTACGACGGGGAAATCAACTCCTGGGATCATTTGAAATACCGCGTAGACCCTATTTTGCTGGAAGCGGGCTACACTTCCCCGGACGGCAAGGTAAACCTGTTTGTGCAAAATCTCTACGACTTGGTGGAAAAAAACCAGGCGCTTATTGCCCAAACCAATTTCACGATTAAAGGCCAGCAGCTGGGTATTGGGCTGACCAACTACGACACCTATCAAGACCCTTACTCTTTATACCGCACCTATTCCAACCGCTATACGTTCTCCACCTATTTTGGCTTGCGCCTGCCTGACGCCAGCTGGAGCTTGGATTTGGGGGCGGATATTCAGCTGCAAAGCGGCAGTTGGTGGGCGTTTAACAAGCTGGCGCGTTTTTCCAAGCGCTTCCACGATGCTATAATGGAATTGACGGTGCGTGACCGCAATAACAATTTGTCTTTTGCATTTCGCATTAATATCTTATGCGGCTCTTCTGCCAAAGACAAACAGGCCCAATTGCAAAGCCAAAACCAATATTGGTACCCGTGGCGCAGCGCCAACGATTTGCGTGATATGTAACGGCCGGATACACAGGGCCGAAGGGAGGAAAGCATGACCCCAAACCTGATGTTTAAAAAGCAGGGCTGGATAGAAGTAATCTGCGGATGTATGTTCTCCGGCAAAACCGAAGAATTAATCCGCCGGGTACGCACCGCACTTATTGCCCGGCAAAAAGTACAGCTGTTTAATTCCAAGCTGGACACCCGCTACGGCATTGGCAGTATTATCAGCCACAACCAAAACAAAGTGGACGCGGCCTGCGTGAAAAACTCGTCTGAAATTTTGCCTTTGGTGGAAAAAGATACGCAGGTTATTGCCATAGATGAAGTGAACTTTTTTGATAAAGGAATTGTAGAGGTTTGTGAAAAACTAGCCAACCAAGGCAAACGCGTCATTGTAGCCGGGTTGGACACCGACTACCGGGCAGAGCCCTTTGAAGTAACGGCGGCCTTGCTGGCTAAAGCGGAATATGTAACAAAAAATCTGGCCGTCTGCACCAAATGCGGCAATCCTGCCAGCTTTACCCAGCGCATGACCAAAGACACGCGGCGCATTGTTGTCGGAACGACAGACGCCTACCAGGCCCGCTGCCGCCGCTGCTACCGCAAACCTAAGGAGAAGAAAAAATGAATGATACGCTTGCACAAGTAGAACGCCGCACGTTGGCCGTATCGGCTGAACAGCCGTCTTATGCCGGGTTTTGGGTGCGGGCCGGGGCATTTATCGTAGACTCGTTTATTATCTCTATTCCCCTCACTATACTGTCTATCCCGCTGGTTGGATACAATATGTTCCAGATAATGCCCTATATGGAGCAATATAATCAGACGCAGACTGTATCGCCGGAAATGGCCTCGGCGCTTTTCTTATTCTGGGGGACAATGCTTCTTGTGCAGTTGATTAGCATTGTATTTTTCTGGCTGTACTTTGCGCTGTTTGAAAGTTCTTCCAAGCAGGCCACCTGGGGCAAACAGCTCTTTGGCCTGCATGTAACAGACAGCCAGGGCCAGCGCATTAGCTTTGCGCGGGCCACGGGACGGACATTTGCCAAAATCATTTCCTACGCTATTTTATACATCGGCTTTATGATGGCGGGCTGGACAAAAGAAAAATGTGCCCTGCATGATTTTATTGCCGGTACACGCGTTGTGAAAAATCACTAACCAAACCGCTAAAACCTATGACTGTGGAAAACACACCCCATACCACGATGTCTGCCATTTCTTCTCCCGTCCCCTACGGGGGATTTTGGCGGCGGTTTTGGGCGTTTTGGCTGGATTCAGTTGTAATTGCCCTTATTCCTGCTATTTGCTGTTTGGGGGCGGGCTTTTGGCTGATATGGAAGCATATAGGTACAGCCCCCAATACGCAAGATGAAACCTGGGTCATGCTATGGGCCGGGCTGTTTTATCTGTTATGGTGTCTGATAGGGTTTGTTTGTTCCTGGCTGTACTTTGCCCTGCTGGAAAGCGGCAAACACCAAGCCACCTGGGGCAAACGGCTGCTGGGGCTTAAAGTGGTGGGGGCCCAAGGCCAGCGCATTAGTTTTGCGCGGGCCAGTGGGCGCTTTTTTGCCAAGATGGTTTCCTATGCTATATTCTACATTGGCTTTATCATGATGCCGTTTACCAACCGCAAACGGGCGCTGCATGACATGCTAGCCGATACCTATGTGGTCAAAGAATCCTTTCAACCCGGCCAACCGCTTCCGCCCACTCCCAGCCATATAGGCCTGTTAGTAGCCGTCATTATCTTATTGTTCGGCGTTTATGCAGGGCTGATAGGGGTCTCTTTTTTGACAGCCGCCCACCAAAATCAATCCAATGCCCGCCTGGCAGCCGCCCAGATGCAACTAATCCGCCAGGATAAAGAAAATTGGCAGGAAATACCCGGTGTGGAACAAATGAGCTTCTTTGTGGATACAGAAAACAATATATATGCTTCTTTTAGCAGCAACGGAACGGATTATTTATTTGCTCTGACTGCTGATGCCGATACTGTTTGCTGTTTAAACAATACCCGGCAATGCCAAGCTGTTGACGTCCCGCCCTGTCTATAAGCTGTTTGCATTTTACATTCCCGCACTTTTACGGTGCGGGAATTTTTTTGCCCAAACAAAACAAAGCAGCCATGGTCTTTTATTTGGGGAATATCTTTGATATGGGCCGGTGCATACAGCTCCTTCCATGTGCCAACCGAGGATCCGCAGACGCTGCGTCCAATGCGGACGGCGGTTTGCCTACCCGCGGGCGCACTATAAGCAACAGCAGGCGCCGCCGGCTGGCTCCGCATGGAAGGGGGCCAGCCCTTTTTAACACGGACAGACAGTTGGGCTTGTTGGCAGACAAAAAAAACGCAAGCCCTAAAGAACTTGCGCTTTTTCAGAAAACCGTTTATTTAAAAAGACCAATGCGGAGTAAACGTCTCTCCCGGCAAATCCGCCACCAAGTGGGGTGCACTGCCGTCTGCGTCCATGACGTATAGCTTACGCTTGCCGCCCTCACGCGTGCTGGTAAAAGCAATAAAGCGCCCGTCCGGAGACCAGGTAGGGTCTTCATTACTGCCGGCGTCCGTCGTCAGGCGGCGCAGCTGCGTACCCGTCAAATCCACCAGGAAAATATCAAACGGGTGATACGGGGACTCACGCCCGGCAAACACAATCCACTCGCCCGTAGGAGACCATTGCGGACTGTCCGACCAGTTAAACGTCCGGGTCAGGGGGCGGGTCTGGCCGGTGGCCAGCTCCATCACATAAATCTGCGGGTTGCCTGCCCGGTTAGACACAAACGTAATATATTTCCCGTCCGGAGAATAGGAAGGAGAGCCGTCCACCGACTGGCGGTTGGTAATTTGTTTCTTCTCCCCGGTTTCCAGGTTATATATATAAATGCTGGGATTGGGGCCTTTGGAGCTGGTAAACACCAGTGCCTTCCCGTCCGGGGACACCCCCCCAATTAATGAAAGCCCCCCGCGGATAATCACCGGGGCAATTTTGCCGGCTTTCAAATCAATGGCAAAAATATCCGGGTTTTTATAGCGGTAGGTGGTGTAATAAATGCGTCCGTCTTTACTCCAGCGCGGCAGCAGGGCAATACTGCGGTCATTAGTCAGTTTTTTCAGGTTTTGGCCATCATAGTCCACTACATAGATTTCTTTGTGGCGGGTGGAGTTGTTGGCAAAAGCAATTTTTGTGTCCGCAATACCGCGCCGTCCGGTGAGCGTTTGGATAATCTGGTCTGCGGCAATATGGGCCAAACGGCGCAAGCTGGCCTGATTGCCTTTAAACGCTTTGGCAAATACCGGGGCCTGGGTAGTCACGTCATAGACGTAGATTTTAATCGTATAGTAGGGCTGTTCATAGGAAATATCCCCCACCAATAAATACGCTGCCCGCTGTTTGGCCCAGCCGGAAATAGTTTCTTTGATATTTTGGGCATCATAGGCAGGGCCGTCTTCAGACACTTCAAAATAACGGCCGTAAAGCATATCCGCCCGCAGCGTATCATGTACTTCCTGCGCTGCAGAAGCGGCCTCGTCCTGGGAGGTAAAAGCCGGCATAGCAATCACCGGCAGACGTTTGGCCCCGGCGGAAGTAATCCCGATATACACATCGGTTTTAGGAGCGGCGAACAGAGCGCCCGCGCAAAGCGCCGTCAGCAAAACGGCAGGCAGGAATTTAGCAATTTTTCTCATGGTGTTTTATTTTAAATTGGCCAGTTCTTCTTTAGCTAGCTGGGCTTCGGGGCTGCGTCCGAAATCCTGTATAATGGATTTCAAATAGCGTTTGGACTCTTCCATCTTGCCCAGCGGGATAATACTGCGCGCATATTTCAAACGCGCGGTAGGAATGACTTTACTTTCAGGAAATTTTTGCAGCACCGTGGCATAAGCAATGGCTGCCGGGCGGGCCTGCCCCAGGGCGGAGTAAGCGTCCCCCAAGAAAATATAGGCCTGCTGTATATTTTCCCCATCGGGATATTTATCAATATACAGTTTAAATCCCGTTACAGCCAAATCGTAGGACTGCTTATTTAAATGGCTTTTGGCTTCATTAAAAATATCAGACGGGAGCATAACGGCGTTGTTCTGCCCCGCAGCCGCCTGCCCTCCCTGGACAACGGCATTAATATCATCTAATTTAGAAGAAAGATTGAAAATTTGTGCATCTACCTGAGAAAGGTTTTCGTTTGATACGGCCAAATTCTGGTTCAGCTCTTCCATTTTGCTGGCCAGCTCGGCCTGGTTGGTTTGCATCAGGGCAATGGTTTCATTGAGCTCTTTGAGCTGCAATTTGAGCGTCCCCATATCCCGCTCACTGGCTAAGCAGCCGGACAACAAAAGGCCCAAACCGCCTAAACAAAATAGTTGTAGTTTCCTGTTCATAACGGTTCGGGCCTCCTTGCGTAAAACAATTAGTTGATGGTCAGAATCGTATCGGCGCGGCGGTTTTTAGCCCAGCAAGACTGCGTATTTTCATAGCAGATGGGTTTTTCTTTGCCGTAAGATACGGTGCTGATGTTGGCGGCCGGGATACCCAGGCGCACATAATAGGCCTTTACTTCATTGGCTCTTTTCTCGCCCAAGGCGATGTTGTAGGAAATGGTACCTCTGGAGTCGCAGTTCCCTTCCACCACAACGGTGTAAGGAGCACCAGCGGTCTGGGCCTTAATGGCTTTGGCGTTGGCTTCTACGATTTTGCGGGCTTCAGCAGACAAGCTGTATTTGTCCAACGCAAAATGTACCACGCCCAAAGCGGCCTGGACGGTTTCCACTTCTTCTTCCACTACCGTGGTTTCCTGCAACACCATTTCCGTGGTGGTGCCGGCCATGGTCATGTCGGCATTGGCGTCGTCTTTGACGTTCTTTTTGCAGGCGGTCAAACCGGCGGCCAAAGCGATCACGAGCGTTACTTTCAACAAGTTCTTCATGTGTGTCTCCGTGTTACGTATATTTAATTCTACACATAAATAATAGCAGACTTTTCGGGCTCCGGTCAACCGCTTGCCTACTGTGCGGCCCGGCTGCTGCTTCCCCCCTTTATTTATGTGTCTATTTATTTATAAGACATTGGCCGGTGGGCTGCCAACTTGATTATTATATTAGATAGCACTGCCTCATGCAAGAGAACTTCCGTCCCTGCCAGCGGCGCATCCGCCATGCGCCGCCACAAAGCAAACTGCTCCCGCCCCCATTGCCTACTGATAAAAAGCGGAGCCCGGAAAACCGGGCCCCGCTGTATAGAGCATAAAGATAGTTTATTTACTCAATATCTCTACCAAGATTTCATTCATACGGCGCGGGTTGGCTTTGCCTTTGCTCTTTTTCATCACGGCCCCTACCAATGCCCCCACCGCCGCGCGGTTGCCTTTTTGGAAATCGGCCACTGCTTTGGGGTTTTCTTGGACGGCCTCCTGCGCCCACGCCACCAGCTGGCCTTCGTCGCTTACCTGGGAAAGCCCCATTTTCTCCACCAGCACGCCGGCTTTTTGGCCTGTTTTATACATTTGCTCAAAAACCGTTTTGGCCTGATTGCGGGAAATTTTGCCGCTTTCCACCAGTTTAATCAGCTCCGCCAAATCAGCCGCGGCTACCGGGCTTTGGGCTATTTCTTTTTTGTCGGCGTTTAACAAACCCAGCAAATCCGTGGTAATCCAGTTAACAGCCGCCTTGGCAGGCACACCCTGCGCCAGCACGGCCTCAAAATATTCCGCCGTCTGGCGTGTGCTGGTCAGCACGCCGGCATCATAATCAGACAATCCCAACTGCATAAATTGGGCCTCTTTGGCGGCCGGCAGCTGCGGCATGGCCGCTTTAATTTGCTCCAAACGGTCTTTGCGCAGGATAAGCGGCGGCAAGTCCGGCTCCGGGAAATAGCGGTAATCCAAGGCGTCCTCTTTGGAGCGCATGGGGCGGGTATAATTTTTTTCTTTATCCCACAGCAACGTTTGCTGGACGACTTTTTCCCCGTTGTTAAGCAGCTCGCTCTGGCGTGCAATTTCATAGTTGATGGCGTCTTTGACCGCTTTAAACGAGTTTAAATTTTTAATTTCCGTGCGCGTGCCAAACGCTTCCTGCCCCACCGGGCGCAAAGACACATTGACGTCTACGCGCAGTTCGCCTTTTTCCATATCGCAGTTGGACGCGTCCACCCACTGCATCAGGCGTTTGATTTCCGTCAGATAGGCATAGGCCTCATCGGCTGAACGCATATCCGGCATGGATACAATTTCCAACAGCGGGCAGCCGGAGCGGTTAAAATCCACCAATGAATAATCTGCATAGTGGGACGATTTGGCGGCGTCCTCCTCCAAATGCGCATGGTGAATGCCAATTTTTTTCTTTTGCAGGTGGTCTTTGGGGCCAAACGTAATTTCAATTTCGCCGCGCCCGTTGACGGGGTGAGCGTTTTGGGTAATTTGGTATCCTTTGGGCAAATCCGGATAAAAATAATGTTTGCGCTCAAAAGAAGACACTTCATTGGTCTTGCAGCCCAGCGCCAATCCGGCGCGCACCGCTAGGCGCACAGCGCCTTCATTAATTACCGGCAAAGTGCCGGGCTGGCCGCTGCAGCGGGGGCAAATTTCCGTATTAGGCCCGGCGCTTTCGTCCATGCCGTTGGGGCAGGTGCAAAACATTTTGGTTTTGCTGGCCAGTTGTACATGTATCTCTAGTCCGATAACGGGTTCAAATTGAGTAGTCACTTTTCATTCTCTCCTAAAATACTATAATATCAAATATGTTTTCTCTTTTTAAGACCACCTCTTATAAAACAGCTGCTGTACTGGCGGTGGCTTCCACCTCCGTGTGGAAGATTATTTCTTTCTTAAACAGCGTACTGGTGGCGCTGTACTTTGGTGCCCAAGCCGATACGGACGTATATTTCTATCTCATCATGATTATGGGCTTTGGGGTTACGTTCATGCAGCGGCTTAACAACACCATTTTAATCCCGGAAGCCATGTTTTTAGCCGAGGAAGACCTCGCCCAAAGCCACCGTTTTCTGACCATGGGGTTCTATTTCTATTTATTAGTCGGGCTGGCGCTGTGTGTATTGGGGCTCATGTTCCCTATTCAAATAGTATCGGTGTTTTCTCGTTTTGACCTGGCGCTGTTAAAGAATGAACACATCATGCTCTGTGCGGCCTTTTTCCTCTTTGCCACCAACCTGTTGACCTATTACCTGACCGCCGTAGCGGAAATGCATAAATTTTTTACGGTGGCCCTGTTGGGGCCGCTCAACGCCTTATGTCCGCTGCTGGGACTGCTGTTTTTCGGCAAACATGTGGGCATTATCAGCATGATGTACGGGTTTTTAGTATCCAATGCCATTCAAATCCTGCTATTGATTTGGCTGCTGAAAGCCAAACTGCATTGGGATTTTGCGCCGCGGCCCTGTGCCATACGTCCCGCTGCACGCCAAAATATGCTGACGGGACAGACCTTGGCAGCGCTGGATATTGTAAATAATTTATTGCCTTTATACTTGCTTAGCGGCATGGGGGCCGGCGTAGTCAGCGCGCTGAACTATTGCAAACAGCTCACCGATTCTCCTTCTGAAGTCATCACCAACCGGGTCACTAATATTTCCAAAATAGAATTAACCGAAAACGCCGCCCGCGGCCAAATCAACGTATTTAACAAAAATTTCTTGTCCACCAATCATCTGCTTCTGTTTATCCTTACCCCGCTGGCAGTATTTTCTTCGTATTTTGCGGCGGATATTGTGGGTCTTTTCTTTGAACGGGGCGAATTTACCGCACAAGCGGCGGCAGACACGGCACGTTTTTTACGCCCGCTGATTTTTTCCGTTATTTTTATTGTGCCTTCTAATTTACAAGGGAATACTGTGGCGGCTTGGCTCAAAATCAAGGAAGCTTTCCCCTATATGCTGGTGTCGGCCCTGGCCCTGACCGCCAGCTGGTTTTTGCTGCCCTATCTGGGCCCGTATAACTACCCCTACATTGTGCTGGGCGGATTTATCTTTGGGTTTATCGTTAATATTTTCCTGTTCCGCCGCTATTTCCCGTTTGTCAATTATTTCCGTTCCTTCTGGGAATTGCTGCGGCTGCTGGCTATCAACGTAATCGCTTTGTTGCCGGCGGCAGCGGTGCGTATGTTTATGGGAGAGGATGATTATTTTCTGAACTTGTTGTTCGGCGGATCGGTTTACATGACGGCGCTGTTGATTATTTCCTACAAAAGCCGCGATTTGCAGCTGTTCTTGAAATCTACGGAAGTATCCCGCATTGTAAAAAAATTATTTTAAACGCGCTTCCAATGCATCAGCGGCGGCGGCAAACACCTTTTGTGCCGTCAGCGCGTCCAGATTGCGGCAGGAAGGGTAGCCCAATGCACAGCGGGTATGCCACGAAGTGCCCAGCAGCCACATGCAGCTGCCGCACACGTCTTCTTTTAAATTGATATTTTTATCCAGGCCAAAAAAGGCCTTATCCGTAGGGCCAAACAACACCAAACAGCGGTTTTGCAGGCCGCGCGAAAGCTGCACCAGGCCGCTTTCCCCGTCTATGTGCAGTAAAGAAGCGTTCAGCAGGGCCGGCAAATCGGCCAGCTGCGTCTGGCCGACCAAGCTGATATCAGCAAAGTCAAAAACAGGGCTGTTTTTCCCGCCCAGCTGCACCAGCAAAATATCCGGATAGCGGGCTTTAAGCAGTGCCGCCAGCTCCCGCCAGTTGGCTAGTGCCCAGCATTTCAAAGGCCGCTGTCCGCGCAGGGAAAAGGTAGCGTCAATACCGTCATGCAGTGTGATGTATTTTTTCCCGTCCAAACCAAAGCGCGCCAGACGGGAGGCATCTGTCAGCGCCGCAGGCAACGCCGGCACGCTAAGCGGATCAAAGTCAAGAGCGCTTAAATAAGACAAAAGCCCCGCCCGCGGCAATTTCTGCTGTACTAAAAAGCGGCCCAGCAAATCTTCCAGTAAATAATTATCTTCCAAAAAAACGGCAAATTCGTTTTGACGGACGGTCATTTTATCCAGCAAAGGCAAAAATTCAGGTGCCGTCTGCGCAATCCGCTTGCGGTTGGCATGCACTGTTTTAAAAGACTGGCACGTTTCAAACGCTACATCGTATTTGTACCACAGCGGCTGGCCAGACGGAAGAAAAATATTTCTCTCATCTTGTTCAAATAAAGCCGCTGCGGCACCGGGCGAATCTGTATGGAAATAAAAAACGGCTTGAGGCAGTTTCTCCCGCAAAGCCAGCACCGCCAGGCGGGCTACGGCGCAGTCCCCCAACCCGCCGCGCAAATGCCAAAACACATGCAGGCGGTCATCTTGTGGGGGGCTTTTTTTTAGATAAGAGAGAAGCCGGCGGCGCCACTGCCACCAGATTTTATTGCGCAAAAGACGATAGGCAAACGCCCAACGGACGACGCGGCAGTCCCGCCCGTACATACGGGGCAACTGCTGCAGGGCAGCCAGAGAAAGCCGCGTCTTATCGTCGTCCAATTTCATGAAACGCTTTATTTTTCCTCAAACAAAGCGGCAAACGCCTCAAACGGAAAGCGTTCTTTCATGCGGGAGGCCTCTATAGCCATACCCACGCGTTTGCCCCAGTTGACCATTAATTCGTCCAAGGCCACCGTCAGGGGTTCTTCTTCCCCGGCATTGACCAACAATCCGCTTACGGCATTGGCCACCAGCTCGTCTGCTCCCGGTACGTCCGTAGCCACCACGGGCAGTTTGCTGGCCATGGCGTCAAGCAGTTCGTCCAACCCTTCGGGCTCACGGGCGGGGCTGACGTAAATATCGGCATTGCGCAGCAAGCTGTAGAGGTCGCTGTCAGCCGGTATAATTTCGGTGCTTTCCGCCAAATGATTTTTAGCAATAAATTTCTTCAGCGCGGCCTTGTTGACTCCGTCTCCCACAATGGTCAGGTGCCAGCTGGTATGGGCGGGCGCCAGGCGGGCCCAGGTTTTCAAAAGCACGTCAAACCCGCCGCTTTTGGCCAGTTTTCCAACCGCGACGATATTATTTTCTTTCTTAAAACAAGCGGGTTTATTATAGTTATAATGCTCCACCCACACCGCCGGGTTTTCTATCCGCACGGCATTGGAGGAATACATCTTTTTATCCAACGGTTTATCCCCTTTGCCAATTAACACCACTTTTTCGGCTTTTTTCAAGAGTGCCTTTTTATTTTTAACGGCTTTTTCTTCTTTAAAATTTTCCGGCTCGCAGTATACATACGGCATGCCCGCTAAAGCGGCTGCCTCACACGCCGGCAAGGACACCAAAGAAATAATCTTCTCCGCCCCTTCTTTCTTAAAGGCATCAGCCATGCTTTTCGGTTTTGCGGCGGCGGCAAATTCCAAGGTTTTCAGCCCACTGTTTTTGGGAAGCTTGCCCTTCAGCCCAGCCAGCACTACTTCTCTTCCTTTCTCCGCCATTTCTTTAGCTAGCCGCACACCCAAACGCAACCCAGAAAATTGTTTATGATAACCCACAAATACAATATTTTTCATACATTTCCTCTTCTCTTTGAATTTGTAATTCAACCCTTTTATTTTTTAAATTGTACATAATATGTACCTTAAGTGGCATTGTACATCATATAGCTAAAGGACATATCGCTTCTAGGTAGTCCCTTTAGTGCCAATTGTAGTGCGCTCTCATCATCTTCCGGCAGAATGAACATTAAATAGTCCTAGATTTGCACAAATACAACAGTGGCAAATGAGATTTAGCAGCATATTTTTGGGGTGGCCTCTTTGAATATATGAGAAAACAGGCCACATAGCAATACTCCTTATAACACACTTCCTCACCCTAGCGTATTAAAACAGACCTAGAAGTCCGTTTGAAACATTTGTGTTACAATTTCCCTTTATAAGCACAAGGGATCTTTTCTTCTTTCAAATATTTCATACCCCATTTGTTTAGTTCAATAATTGCTGGAATCAGACTTTTGCCCCGTACCGTAAGAGAGTATTCAGTTTTTGGAGGGACCACAGGATACAGTTTGCGTTTAATTACCCCATCTGCCTCCAGCTCCTTTAATTGCTGAATAAGCATTTTGGGTGTAGCATGTGAAACAAGCTTTTGTAATTCGCTATAACGCAACGTCTTATCTATCAGATGCCCTATTATAACGCCTTTATATTTCCCGCCAATGACATCCATACATGCTTCCAGCGGACATTGATACATTGTCTTTTTAATTTTGGACATACATATTAACTCCCTTTATAGATACTATTATACAAAAAAGTAACTATTATACAAATTAGTATATTCTTGTTATAAATAGAACTATTATTTATAATGATAAATAAGGAGAAGCGGATATGCAAATCGCACAAATCAGAAATGCCACTTTACATATTCTATACGCAGGACAGAAATTTTTAATTGACCCGTGGCTAGGGCCCAAAGAGTATATGCCCGGTTTTGACGGAGCTTATAACAGTCAAACACGTCAGCCACGCACACAACTTCCGTTGCCAGTAGAAGACATTGTCAAAGCGGACGCTGTTATTTTAACCCATGTGCATCCAGATCATTGGGACGATTTCGCGGCTAAAGCATTGGCCAAAAATATTCCTTTTTTTGTTCAATCTGAAATAGATAAAGAATTCATTTCAAAACAGGGATTTACTCAAGTATATGTATTAAGCAGACAAGGTACTCTCTTCCATGATGTAACTTTACACAAAACACCCACGCAGCATGGACGCAGGGATATTGTGCAACCTCTCTGCCAAGTCATGGGCATGCCTTATGATGCTATGGGAGTTGTATTTATGGCTTCAACTGAAAAAACTCTATATTTGACTGGAGACAGCATTTGGTGCCCAGAAGTAAGCAATAGTATAGACCGCTACCAACCGGCCATTATAATAGTCAATGCATGTGGAGCCCGTTTATTAAATAATGAACGGTTGATTATGGATCAAGAAGACCTTAAGGCAATTAGCGCCTATGCACCACAGAGCCAAATTATAGCCAGTCATATGGATACCGTCAGTCATTTAACAGTAACTAAAGAAGATATACGACAGCTGCATTTGCCAAATATACACATCCCATCTGATAAAGAAATACTGTCTTTTTAAATAGATTGGAGTGGGATGGAAGATAACGCATAAAAAACAAGGTTCCGTAAGCAACACGGGGCCTTGTTCTATTTTGCGTTAAGGGACAGTCTGGATGGATAAAATAAAAAGACCGCCTCAAATGGACGGTCTGCAAAATCTATTGCGGGGACTGGATTTGAACCAGTGATCTCAAGGTTATGGGCCTTGCGAGATACCAGGCTTCTCTACCCCGCAATATAAGTATAGCAAATTATAGCGTCCGACGCAAATGCCGCTCCCCGGCCGACGGCTGTCACCAGCATATTGTCCGCCGGTTCGGCACACATAACACTTTGCGGGCTAACCCCCAAGGTACGGAAAAAGGTCTTAAAAATATCCCCAACGCCGCTGGAAATTTTCCTGACACAAAAAACGCAGGCATTGCTGCCTGCGCTTTGGAAAAGTTGCCCTATTTACTCATCTGCGGCTCTTTATACATGGGATAAAAGTAGAGCCCCATAAACACAGGGTTATCGTAAAACCCTTTTACCCGGCTGCGCATCGCCCACAAACCGGAAGGGTGCACCGTATAAATCTGCATAGCGTCATCGTAGGCAATTTGCTGCAGTTCTTTGTAGTAGCGGGCCCGCTTGGCAGGATTCGTCTCAGCGACGGCCTTCATGATCAGCTCGTCAGCTTTGGGATTATGGTATCCCTGGGATAAGGCGTAGCGGCCGTCGCTGTGCATAAAGTTGAAATAGAAATTGTGCGGGGCGGCATAGTCAGCCACCCAGCCGCGCACCCACATAGGCATTTGGCGGGCGGCAGTTTTCTCCAGGAAGGAAGACCACATCACCCCGCGCACATCTACCTTAAATTTCGGATTAATACGCTCCACATTGCGCTTTAACATTTCCGCCGCCATTTGCCGCGGAAAACCGCCGGTGTTATACGTAATGGTCAGGGCAAACCCTTTATCCCACACCTGGCCGCCCCACGCTTTGCGGAAATGCTCTTCCGCCTTTTTAAGGTCAAAACTGTAATGCGGGTCATCTTTATCATAAAAGACCAATCCTTCCGGCGCAGGGCCGTATGCCAAAGCGCCGCGCCCGCCCAGGGCCTCTTTCAAAAATGCTTCATAATCAAAGGCATATTCAAACCCTTTGCGCACATCTTCATCTGCAAAAAAATCCGCCGGGATGCCTTGGCCGTCCAATTTCCCCGAGCCGATATCCGGGTTGCCTTTGTCATTAATGTCCAAGGTAAAGAAAACCACCGGGTCAGTGCGCAGCCGGGGCAAATTATCATATACGGTAATGTCCGGATTACCTTTAAGCTGGTCGGCATACTGGGTTGGGATTTCCGCGATATCGGCGTCTCCCCCTTCCAAGAGCAGGCGCAGCGTGCTGGGCTCCGTCACCGTCATCATGTGGATATTTTTAATTTCGGGGGCGCCTTCAAAGTATTCTTCATTAGCTGCCAGCTGCAAACGGCGGCCGGATATATCCCAGCGCACCAGTTTAAAGGGGCCGGTGCCGTTCATGTGGTCAAAAAGATAGGAGGATTGTTTTTCAAAATTATTGTATTTTTTCCAGGTTTCTTCCGTTCCGTCCCAGCCGCCATGCGCCGCGACCCAGTCTTTCGGCACGACGTATCCCCACCGGGCGATAACCGCCAAAAACGGGGCAAACGGCCTTTGCAAATGCACTACCACATTGTCCCCTTCCACCTGCACCGCTTGGGCCGCCTGCTGGAAATCCACCACAATTTCGCCTTTGTCATTACGGGTGGAGGTATAGCCCAGCACCGGCTCCAACAGCAAGGACGAAGGCCCGCCCGACACGTCCGAAAGCATAAAACGCAGCAAAGAATAGCGTACGTCTTCCGGCGTCAGTTCCGTCCCGTCATGAAATTTGACGCCTTTGCGGATAGGGAAAGTATAGGTTTTGCCGTCTTTGGAAATCAATCCGTTTTCCACCGTAGGCACCTGGCTGGACAAAGAAGGCAAAAATTCCGTCATGGAGCTGCCGTTAAATTTCAGCAGTGTGTCATATACATTTAGCATCATTCCCTGCGTTACCCCGTCGTACGAAAACACAGGATCCAATGACTGCATTTCCCCCCCATGCGCCACAACCAGCGTGGTATTATCCTGTTTTTTAGCGCACGCCCCCAGCAAAAAGATAAAACTAATTACAATACATATTCCTTTTTTCATGATTTCCTCACCAGATACGCCGCCCCGCGTTTGTGTTGGAGCCACACGCGGGCAAATTCTTCGGCGTCATAAAAGCGGATTACTTCTCTTTTGAGCGAAGCAGCCGGGTCAGCCACCCGTATTTTACCATTTTCCCACCCGCAAAGCGCAACCAAGTGCCCCGGCGTCTGCGCCACAGCCGCGCCGGTCAGCTCATTGCGTTTATACGAAATGGTGGCCAACACCAAACTTTGCGGAGTTAAAAAATGCTCCAGCTGAGACAATTTCTGAAACCGCGTGACAAACGCTTCAAACCCGCACCGGGCGGCATAGGCGGTATTAATCGTCCAGTTGCCATAAATATGCGCCCGGTCATCGTACACCGCCGCAGCCGTTTCAAGCGGGTCTGCCGGGTAGCCCAGAGCATTTAATGCCATAGTCAGCGAAGTGGGGCTGCATAAACGCAGCTGGTCTGTGGCGGACACGTCTAAACGCATTTGGGAAATGGGTTTAATGGTTATCTTGCGTTTGCCGGCAGGCAAAATAGCCGCATCGGGCTCATAGCGGGCAGAAGCGTCCGTCAAGGACACAAACACGCACGGGACGTTCATATCCCCGTGCAAAGTCAAACGAAAGCGGTAGGCCTGGGCCGGTGTTTTGGCACGCAATACATCTACCGCCACAAAAGCATTATCATCTTCCTGCGGGTCAAAGCTGTGGTTGAGACGAGTGGAAAACAAACCCAGTTTAAAAAATTTGCTCCATACCCCCCCTTGGCGGATTTGCGCTTCGCACAGCAGCCAGCCGCTGGTCAGGGTTTGGTAATTAACCGATAATACAAATGAAAGGAAATCCACCGTAGTTTCAAATGCAGGCGAAACGATGGTATGCACATCTCCGTCCCCGTGGAACAAATATCCGCGGCACGGACGGTGGGAAAAAGTCAAATACGGCAGCTTTTGTTCTGCAGTGTTCATAAAGCGCAAATCGGGGCACCCGGGCTCGAACCGGGAACCTTCCGCTCCCAAAGCGGACGCCCTACCATTGGGCCATGCCCCGTAATTTTATTGTAGCAATTTCACGCTTTCTTTGGGCAGGTGCTAGCCGCAAGAGGCGAGGCGGCTGACGAATGCAGAAGGAATTTGTTATAATAAAAGAGCAGTTTCGCGCCTATAGCTCAATCGGTTAGAGCAACCGACTCATAATCGGTGGGTTCCAGGTTCAAGTCCTGGTGGGCGCATTTTTTATGCCCAAGCGGGCCAACTGCTTGGCCCGCGGCCGGACTTGAAAGCAACAGCGATGTTTTGGTTTGAGCGCCGGATAAAGGGGATTGAGAACTCCTGTTTTAAACACCTCTTCCCATTTTTCGTCGGCATTTCGGCCCGCAAACAGGCCCGCCCATGCCCCGCCTGCACGCGCACCAACAACCCCGCTCTTGCGCCGCGTCCGTGCAAATGCTAAAATATATGTGTTGATCCGGGATGGTGTAATGGTAACACGGATGCCTCTGGAGCATTAATTCTAGGTTCGAGTCCTAGTCCCGGAACCAGATTTATTTGGGCCGCCGCCGGCATAAGGCGGCGGCTTTTTCTTTACTACAGAGGCCATTATGGAAAATACTGCCAAACCCGCAGAAAAACACAATAACGCGCTGGACGAAATTATTGCCCAACGCTACGCCGAAGCCAACGAACTTAAAGCCGCCGGCGTTAATCCTTACCCCAACCGCTGCGAAAAAAAGCAAACCTGCGCAGAAGCCAAAAATTCCCCTGACGACAGCGAAGTATGCACCGCCGGCCGTCTGGTGCAGCTGCGCCTGATGGGCAAGGCCGCCTTTGCACATTTGCGTGATTTTTCGGGCAAAGTACAGCTCTATATCGCCAAAGACAATTTGGGCGATGAGTCCTACTCTTTCTTCAAAAAACATATCGCCGTGGGGGATTTTGTATCCGTCACTGGGCACATGTTTGTCACCAAAACCGGCGAACGCACCATCAAAGCCACCAAGCTGGATTTAATTTCCAAAGCTATTCGCCCCATGCCCGAAAAATTCCACGGCCTGCAGGATACGGAGGTGCGCTTCCGCAAACGCCATTTGGATTTAATTGCTAATGAAGATGTAAAAGATATTTTTGTGAAACGCGCCAAAATCATTTCCTCTATCCGCAAAACCTTGGACGAAAAGGGCTTTTTAGAAGTGGAAACCCCTATCCTCACGCCAGACAGCGGCGGCGCGGTGGCGCGCCCGTTCCAGACCTATCACAACGCGCTGAAAATGCCGCTGCGCCTGCGCATTGCGCTGGAGCTGTACCACAAACGCTTAATTGTGGGCGGCTTTGACCGTATTTATGAAATTGGCCACATGTTCCGCAACGAAGGCATAGACACCACACATAACCCGGAATTTACCATGATGGAGCTGTACCAAGCGTACGGAGACGTAAACACCATGGCAGACTTGTTTGAAGAAATTTTGGCCAACGCCGCCAAAGCCATTGGCGTAGAAAAAGTAACCTACCGCGGACAGGAAATCAATCTGGTGCCCCCCTATAAACGCCTGTATATTCCGCAAGCGTGGAAAGAAAAATTCGGACAGGATATCCACGAGGTATTAGACGGCCGCCAGTTTAAACGCGAGCCGCTGGCCAAACTGGCCAAAGAGCAGGGCATTTCCTTCTCCGCCAGCGACTCCGACAGCAAACTCTTTGATGAATTGTTTGAAACCAAACTGCTGGCCGGCTACAACTGCCCGGTCATCGCGCTGGATTACCCCACCGCAGTCAGCCCGTTTAGCAAAACCAAACCCGGCGACCCGGAAATTGTGGAGCGTTTTGAGGCCTTTGTCAACGGCAGTGAAATGGCCAACGCCTACACCGAGCTTAATGACCCCGCCGACCAGCTGCAGCGCCTTAAAGACCAAGCCGCCGAAAAAGCCAAAGCCAAAGGTGAAGACGCCGAAAACGCCGATATTTTAGACGGCGATTATATTGAAGCGCTGGAATCAGGCATGCCTCCCACCGGCGGCATGGGCATCGGTATTGACCGCTTGGTTATGCTGCTGACTGGGCAGGACTCTATACGCGAAATTATTTTCTTCCCCACGCTCAAAGCGCAGGAAGAAAAATAATTCCGCCGCTATTTTAAAAACTCCCCGAGTGCAAACCCGGGGAGTTTTACGCTTCTTTATTATTTATTTCTATCTATCTGTAGTATTGTATGTTACAGCTAGCGGACCCGCACAAAGAATTACACATCTGCTCTGTACCGTTGCTGCAAACTAACGGCCATTTAGTTGACTTAGGCAACATGACATATAATTTATATGCTGTTCGGCCATTTTTTATACGGTCGGCTCCAAAGCGTACCCCTTCATAAAAATAATGCCAATCCTTTGTATCAAAACAATATCCGCCGCTGCAAGCGGTAATTGTGCCAGGTAACTCAATGTCCATTTGCGTCAAAGTATTATCACTGACGCTATTCATGCTTCCGCAATTTTCATCCGGGCCACGACCTTCCTGCAAACATAATATTTCATAACCATCTAAAAAATTTTTTATCATGGTATGTGCTTCCGCCATGCGGCTTTTTTCCACTGCTTTGGTATACTGCGGTAACGCCACCGCCGACAAAATGCCGATTATCAGCACCACCACCAAAAGTTCTATCAGCGTAAAACCGGTAGATTTAAGTAAGAATCTAGTATTTTTCATAATTTTCACCTCTTTTTATAACATAACACTTTTTTCCGTTATTTTCCATAAATAAAGTAAAATATATCCATGAAATTTGAACGTTTTGTGGCTATGCGCTATATGCTCAAACGCAAAGGGCTCTTTGCGCTCATTACCACGCTTATTGGCGTGGCGGGCGTAAGTGTGGGCGTGGCGGCACTGATTACCACATTGTCTGTAATGAACGGTTTTCAAAGCGACATCAAAGAAAAAATCATCGGTGCGCAAAGCCACATTTTAGTCTTTGGCCGTATGGCGGCAGATATTTACCCCAATAAAATTAAAAAAGTGGAAGCACTGGAAGGCGTGGAAGGAGCCGCCCCCAATATTTACGGGCAGGCCATTATTTCCTACCGTGGGCAAAGTTTGGGTGTGATTATCCGCGGGTTAGACCCCCAGCAGGAAGCCAAAATTAATAATTTAAACGAATCGCTGACCGAGGGCTCTTTCACCGCGCCGGAGGATTGGAGCGAGG
This sequence comes from uncultured bacterium, assembly GCA_949291365.1. Classification (GTDB taxonomy): domain Bacteria; phylum Elusimicrobiota; class Elusimicrobia; order Elusimicrobiales; family Elusimicrobiaceae; genus Avelusimicrobium. The sequence goes on along the minus strand of CASEVJ010000007.1, from coordinate 66,669 downwards.
ACGCCCCCCCGCCGCTGGTGCTGGGCACGGAACTGGCGATGAACCTAAACCTTTTTGTCGGGGACGAAGTGGTGCTTATTTCCCCGCAGTCTATTTCCACCGGGGCGGGCATGTTCCCTAAAATGAAGCGCTTCCGCATCAGCGGGCTGCTGCGCACGGGCTATTATGAATTTGATAACACTATTGTTTATGCCCCCCTGACCGACGCCAGTGACTTTTTGGGCCTGCAGCAAGGGGTAACCGGCATTGCCGTCAAATTAACAGATATGAATCAGGCCGAAAAACTGGCCCCCGTCATACAGCAAACCGTCGGCTATGGCTACTCTGTGCGCACGTTTGCACAAATGAACAGCACTCTTTATGCAGCGCTTAAGCTGGAAAAGGCCGTCATGTTCATTATTTTGTTTTTAATTATTGCGGTGGCTTCTTTAAATATTGCCTCCAATCTGATTTTGCTGGGCACCGAAAAACTGCGCGACATTGGCATTATGCGCGCGCTGGGCGCCAGCCCCAAAATGATACGCGGTATTTTTATGTGGGAAGCCATGATGACCGCCACCATAGGCATTGTGCTGGGCGTAGCACTGGCCATGCTTTTGTGCTGGATTATTGCCACCTTTAATATTGTGGAACTGCCCGGCGATATTTACTACCTGACCAAAGTGCCCGTACGCATGGATATAGGGGACGTATTGGCGGTAATAGGCGGCAGTTATTTGGTATGCTTTTTGGCGGGGTTGTACCCGGCGCTGAAAGCGTCGCGCGTGCACCCTACGGACGCAATACGCTATGGCTGATATACTGGAAATTAAAAATTTAACCAAAATCTACGGACAGGGCCAGGAAAACCTGTGTGTACTAGAAAATGCCGACCTGCAGGTAAGTGCGGGCTGTTTTGTGGTGTTGCTGGGGCCCAGCGGCAGCGGCAAGAGCACGCTGCTCAACCTCATCGGCATGCTGGATAAACCCACGTCCGGACAAATTTTATTTGAGGGCAAAGACCTCACCAAAATCAAAAGTGAAAGCAAACGCTCTGCCCTGCGGCGCAAAAAAATGGGCTTTGTATTTCAGTTTGACGGGCTACTGCCAGAGTTTTCTCTGCTGGAAAATGTAGCACTGCCGGGGCTTATGCACGGCAAAGACGAACGCACGCGTGCACAGAAACTGCTGGAGCAGTTTGGCATTGGGCACATCAGCCACAAAATGCCTGCTGATTTAAGCGGCGGCGAAAAACAGCGCGCCGCCATTGCGCGCGCCCTGTGCAATAAGCCCGATTTATTGCTTGCCGACGAGCCCACCGGCAACTTGGACGCGGCGCGCAAAGAGCAGGTGTTTAAGGATTTTGCCGCCCTGGCGCGCGAAGGGCTGACGGTGCTGATGGTCACGCACGATGTACACGCCGCCAACTATGCAGACGCTGTCTACACCCTGCAGCAACGAAAACTGCAGCGCACCAAATAGCCCCGCATGGCGCAACTTTGGGGGATAAATGAAAAAATATTTTTGGGCAATCGCTTTATTTTCTTTGATTTTGCCGACTGCCTGCGGCCGCACGGAAACGCCGCTGCCGGCTGACCCGACAGAAACGCTGGCACTGGAAGAAATGGAATACAAAATCCCGCTGACTAGCCCCCAATTTGAACACTTGCGCCGCGTGGCCCACGGCGGGGACGGCGAAGCGCAAATTATCCTGGCGTTGGTCTATGCCGGCGGATATGGTACCGCCAAAAATTTCAATGAAGCCACCCGCTGGCTGCAGCGGGCGCAGCAAGCCAACCAGCCGGACGCCGCTATCATTTTATCCCAGCTGCACCAAATCATGCGTACCGACCCGGACGCGGCCGACCAGTGGGTACGCACCGAAACGGAAAAAAGATTACAGCAATTGGCCCAAAAACATGATTAAAAAAACACTTTGGCTCTTCCTTTGTTTGTTCGGTATGGCATGCGGCGCCCACGCTTCCCCGCTGGATACGGCGGGCTTTCGGGCGGCGCTTACGCCTACCCCCTCTTTTCAACAGGCCAAAGGCGAAGCCCGCTGGGACAAACAGCCCGAGACATACCTGGCGTTGGGCAAAATCTACTATTACGGGCGCGGCACCCGGAAAGATGTAAAAAAAGCCCGCAAATACTGGCAAAAAGCCGCCCACACCCAGCAACGGGAAGCGCAGCTGCTCTTGGCCTTGCTGCAGCTGGACACCGCCTCCAATGAAACAGATAAAGCCCGTTCTTTTCAAACCATACAGACGCTAGCCCAAGCCGATTATCCGCTGGCGCAATATGCTCTTTCCCAGCTGTATGCGGACGGACTGGGCACCCCGGCCGACCTGCAGGCCTCTTTGCAATGGCTCCGGCGTGCGGCACTGGCACCCACCCCCATACCGGCGGCACAAGCCCGGCTGGGGAGCTATTATGCACAGGGCTATCCCCCCTATTTGGAGCGGGATATGCACAAGGCCTTTGCACTGACGCTGGCCGCCGCAGAGGCGGAAAACCCGCAAGCGCGCTATCATGCCGCGCAAATGTATGCAAACGGTCAGGGAACCGAAAAAAACGAAAAGCGGGCGTTTCATTTCATGCGTCTGGCAGCAAAAGACGGGCTGCTCAACGCCCAGCTGGCACTTAGTGACATGTACCGCCAAGGCATTGGCGTACAGCCGGACAGTTACGGCGCACGGCGCTGGATGCAGGCCGCCGCCGTACAAGGCCATGTATACGCCCAGGAACAGACCGCTTTAAACTATTTAAACGGCTTTGGCGGCCCTGTTAACCGCCGCGAAGCCCTGTTTTGGGCCGTACAGGCACGCGCTGCAGGAAGCGCCGGCGCAGGCCCACTTATCCAAAAAATCAAGGAGCCGTAAATGAATCACCCCATTCTATCTATTACTTGTCTTACGCTCATCGGCATTTTGCTGGCGGTTTGGCTCATCCGCCGGGCGGCACGCTGGCGCCTGCAAAACACCCTGCAAAAAGCCAGCCAGGCAGACCCCCAGGCCCAATATGAAGCGGCCATTTTATACTATTACGGACGGGCCGTGCCCAAAGATTACCAAAAAACATTTCAGTATATGCAGTCTGCCGCCCAGGCCGGACATCCAAAAGCGCTTAACGCGTTGGGCGCTTTGTATTTAGCCGGTCACGGTACGGAAAAAGACGAACCCAAAGCGCTGGCCTGCTACAAAAAATCTGCTGCCGACGGCGATTTTGAGGGCATGGTGAATTTGGCTATTATGTACCGCATGGGGCAGGGCACCCAACAAAATGACGAGCAGGCCTTTGCCTGGATGAAAAAAGCAGCCGACGGCGGCAGCCCGCTGGGGCAGCGGCTGCTGGGGGAATTTTATTATGCAGGAATAGGCACCGTAGCAGACAAACAGCAGGGGCTGAAATACTATGCCCTCGCGGCGGCCCAAAAAGAGCCCGTGGCTGTTAAATTTCTTAAAACGCGGGACCCGCGCCTGCAGCATCACGGCCCAATGTAAGCAGCAAATGCATCTTTTGCAGCCAGTTAAAATACCCCCAGGTATACCAACGGGGGTATTTTCATAAAAACTGCCAAACAGGTCAGGTCGTTTTACCCCGCACCAACACGGCCCACAGATACAGCCAAACGCCGACCCGCTTCTTGCCGAATACATACACCCGGGGCAGTCCTTTCCCCAGCAGGCAGTCTGCCTGGGCTCTTCCCCAATGCCTAACCGCCCGGGACAGAAACAGCCCCATATTCAACGGCCAGCGGCTCCCTGTTCACACGCCGGGGCCCAAAGCCGCCGCAAGCGGCGTCAGGAGGCAATTTTCAGCTTTCGGGCCAAGGCCTTTAAAATACTCTTATCGCGCTGGGCTTCGGATAATTTTTCCAGCCCTTGAAATACCAACAGCTGGGCTTGGGCAGTAGACGGGGTAAAACCAAAAATATCCATATAATTTAAAAACTCCACCGCTTTGACCGCCACGCTTAACTCGCCCGGGTTCTGATTAAACGCCCGTGCATAAGCCAATAGCCGCTGCTCGGCGGCGGCATTGACCTGCTGGACATCGGTTTGCAGTCCTAGGGTGCGTACGTCATCCATCAGTTCTTCCAGTGCATTAATATCCACTGGGTCACGCTCTAGCTCGGCTTTTAAGTCGGAGGTTAAGACAAACTCCGCCACCGTCATAAAGGCCGCCGGCAGCGGCGCCCCGATATATTTCAACCCGCGCACCGCCGGATATTGCGTTTCAAAAATACGGGAAAACTCTTTCCCCGTTTGGTGGGAAATACTGCCCAACACCTGGTCAATCACCCGCCGCTGGGCATCTTTGAAAAGCGAAGTAAACGGATAAATGTCGGGAAACCGTTTCCGGATTTCTTCGTGCACCGCTTCAAACCCGCCCGCATGCACCGCCTGTTTTAACGCATCAAACACTTCCTGCTTGTTTATACTGCGGGCTTGGCAAGCCCCGCAGCTTAAACGCGTATCCTGGCTTTGGCACACAGCAAACACAATGTCGTTTTCTTCCAAGGTGACGCGGTTTTTAAGTTTCATGGCGCCCAGACACAAGTGTCCGTTTTCCTGGTGAACCCGCTCGCAGGCATAGTCAGACACGTCACACACATACGCGCCCACCGGGTCGGGCTTGTCCCCCGGCAAATCCTGCAGCACCTGTTGCAAAGCCACCTTGGTAGCCGGCATGGCGGACGGTTTAACAAAGCGCTCATAAATCACGGCTCCGTTTTTAAGGTCTTTGATATTGCTGGGAGCCGCTTCCAGCATGCGGATAAATTCCGGCTCCACATCTTGCCCGCCGGTCTTGCGCTTGAGCTCCAACGCACGGGCCGCATACTGCAAAATCTGCACGGTCTCCAGCCCGCTGATTTCATCAAAAAACCACCCGCAGCTGGTATACATCAACAGCGCGTTGCGCTGCATTTCCAACAGCATCAGCGCGCCGCTGCGGTCATTCCACGCTTTTTCCGTGGCATGCTTCATAAAAAATGCATGCTGCGCGTCCAAGCTGCGGTCTAAAATGATAGAGATATAGTCATTACGCGCGGCCCAGGGGTCTTTGAAATATTCGCGTCCTTTGGTATCAAAATCCCACACCATTTCATCACGGATAAAATCCAGCGCTTTGCGCAGCGGAGCACGCCACTTTTGGTTCCAGCCCGGGTGTCCGCCCGAATTGCAGCCGCAGTCGGCCCGCCAGCGCTCCACCCCGTGGGCACAGCTCCAGGACGAATTTTCAAAAATCTGTGCTTCATACTGCGGCGGAAATTTTTCCAAAAACTCTCCATATACTGTCAGCTGCACATCGGGCAAACTCTGCACATATTTCAAACAATAGGCCAAGGCCATATCGGCAAATTTCTGGTGGTGTCCGTACGTTTCTCCGTCAGTGGCAATATGCATTAGCTGCGGCTCGTCGGATTTATTATAGGTGCTTAAAAGGCGGCGGGCAAAATTTTCGCCGCTTTTCAGCGTATCGGAAAAGGCAATGCCCTGCGACACCGGCCCGTCATAAAAAAACAAAGCGATTTTGTTGCCGGAGGGCAAATTGCACAGGTAGGCGCGCTTGGGGTCTACCCGCGCGCCGGAGGTATCCGTCCAGTTTTTCTCGCCTATTTTGCGCACGCGCGCACACTGGCCCGGCGCCAAAACAACATATTTCATGCCGTGGGCAGCCAGCACTTCCAGCGTGTCCGTATCGCAGGCGGTTTCCGCCAGCCAGATGGCTTCCGGGTCACGTTTAAAACGGGATTTAAAATCCGCAAGCCCCCACCTTACCTGCGTTTCTTTATCGCGGGGGTTAGCCAGCGGCATAATCATATGGTTATATACCTGCGCAATAGCGGAGCCATGCCCTCCGTACAACTGCCGGCTTTGCTTGTCGGAAGCCAATATGGCCAGGTACACTTCCGGCGCATTGTCCTGCATCCAGGAAAGCAGCGTCGGCCCAAAATTAAAGCTAATATGGGCATAATTGTCTGACAAATCCGTCAGTTCTCCCTTGCCATTGAGCACGCGCGCCAAGGCATTGGGCCCATAGCATTCCGCCGTAATACGGGCGTTCCAATCGTGATAGGGGGCCGCGCTGTCCTGGGTTTCTATTTCTTCCAGCCAGGCGTTTTCGCGCGGGGGTTGGTAAAAATGTCCGTGGATACAGAGATATTTCATATATATGTTATAGCAATTAATCGATTTTTTTGCACGCATTCTCCGCCGAAAAAAATACTTGATTAAACGCCGTGCAAACTTTATACTATAAATAACCCGCCGGTATTGCGACGGCCCCGAGGTGAATATATGAAAAAAACGTTTATTTTAGACACCAATGTTCTGCTGCATGACGTAAATTCTATTTATGCCTTTGAAGATAACGACGTCGTTATACCTATGGTCGTCATTGAGGAGCTGGACAATTTCAAAAGCGAGGGGGACACCCGCGGCAAAAATGCGCGCATCGTCTCGCGTGAATTGGACGCTCTGCGCGAAAACGGCCGCCTAAATGAAGGCGTCAAACTGCCCAAGGGCGGTACGCTGAAAATAGAATTGGACAAGCCCAATATCCTGCCACAGGTGTTTTCGTTTAACAAGTCGGACAATTCTATTTTAAACATTGCCTACACCATGGCTAAAAAAGAGGGCTCGTACAAAAAAACCCAGAGCCCTGTCTTTGTGGTAACCAAAGACATCAACATGCGCCTGAAAGCCGAAGCGCTGGGGCTGTCTGCGCAGGACTACACGTCTGACAAAGTCAACTATGATGAGCTTTATACCGGTGTGGCGGAAGTGGAGGTAGACCCCGGACAAATTGACGCTTTTTATCACGACAAAAAATTGGCCTTGGAAAAAGGGCTCTATTTTCCCAATCAGTTCCTGATTTTAAAAGCCAACGACGGCAGCAAAAAATCCGCCATGGGCCGCGTGGCAAATACGGGGGAAAATATATTAAAGCCCCTTTCCGCCCAAGACCCGGTGGCCTGGGGTATTAAACCGCTAAATAAAGAACAGCGCTTTGCCATGGAGCTTTTATTAGACGACAGCTTGGATATCGTCACGCTGGTCGGCACCGCCGGTACCGGCAAAACACTCATTACGCTGGCTACGGGCCTGCAGCGCACGATGGATGAAAATGCCTACCGCCGCATGGTGGTCTGCCGCTCCATTGTGCCCGTGGGCAAAGATTTGGGCTTTCTGCCCGGCACCAAAGAGGAAAAGCTGGAGGCCTGGATGGGTGCCATTTATGACAACCTGGCCTTCTTGGCAGACCGTAAAAACCCCGATGAGGGCGAAGAAAAAGCCCATTATCTGTTGGACAGCGGCAAAATAGAAATTGCTTCCGTGACGCACATGCGCGGCCGCTCCCTGCCCGGGCAATATATGATTGTAGACGACGCGCAAAACCTGACCCCGCACGAAATGAAAACCATTCTCACGCGCGCCGGGGAAGGCACCAAAATCGTCGTTACCGGAGACCCCTACCAAATTGACACCCCATACCTGGATATTGAATCCAACGGCTTAACGTATTTGGTAGACCGCCTCAAAGGCCAGCCCACACACGGGCACATTACGTTTACGAAAACCGAGCGCAGCCGCCTGGCGGACTTGGCCTCCAAACTGCTGTAAGTTTTACCACGCACAAACCCCCCGGCAAAACCGGGGGGTTTATACATAAATCTGAACATAGAACAAAAAGAAAATTATCCTGCTCTCCTCAAAAATGCTTTAGAACACACTGGTAAAACAAACGCCCTGCAGACACTGCAGGGCGTTTGTTTAGCTAAAGCGCTCAATAATTCAGACCTGTCTTACACAAATATTAGTGCAAACCAATTTTGCATTTATGGTCTTTTTCGTACGCTTGCACGGCCTGTTTTTCTTCGTCTTTATATTCGCTGGTACGGCGGATTAACTCGTCAAAGTCTATCGTGCGCGCGGGGAACATCGGCCCGTCCACACAGGCAAAGCGCACTTTGCCCTCCACCGTCACGCGGCAGCAGCCGCACATACCGGTACCGTCCAGCATAATCGGGTTTAAGCTGGCATAGGGCTCCACTCCCAGCTCCACCATTAGTTTGGAGGTAAATTTCATCATCGGTATCGGCCCAATGACAAAGCCGGCGTTTATTTTCTCCCCCGCCGTTACAATGCCTTTGAGCACATCGGTCACCATGCCTTTTTGCCCATAGGAACCGTCGTCGGTACAGGGGAGCGTAATGTCGGACACGCCCTTCATCTCCTCTTCCAAAATCACCAGCTCTTTCGTACGCGCGCCCAAAATGGAGATGACTTTGTTGCCGGCGGCTTTAAGCGCTTTGGCGATAGGGTATACTTCTGCAATGCCTACCCCGCCGCCTACAACCGCCACCGTGCCGTAATTTTGGATATCCACCGGCGTACCCAAGGGGCCCAGAATGTTTAGAAATAAATCGCCTTGTTTAAACGAATTAAACATAAACGTAGATTTGCCGATAGACTGGATAATGACGGTGATGGTGCCTTTTTTAGCGTCCCAGTCCACCAGCGTCACAGGCACGCGCTCGCCGTTTTCGGCCCCGCGCAAGATGACAAACTGCCCCGCCTTGGCCGAAGCGGCAATCAGGGGTTTGTAAATCACAAATTTTACGACAACGTCATTTAACTGTTCTCTTTGCAAAATTTCATTTTCGCGCATATTATTTCCCCTTCAGGTATTCGTTAATCCGGCCGGCGGCGGCAATGCCGTCGTTCATCGCCAGCAGCACCGTAGCGCCGCCGCGGATAATATCGCCCCCGGCATACACGCCCGGAAGGGACGTTTCGCCTTTTTCGTTTAAAGCGATGACGCCGCGCTCGGTCGTTTTAAGCCCGGCGGTGGTTTTGGTAATGGTTGGGTTAGGGCGCTGGCCGATAGCGGTAATGACGGTGTCTGCCGGCTGCACAAAGTCAGAGCCCGGGATTTCCACCGGTCGGCGGCGGCCTTTTTCATCAGGTGCGCCCAGCTCGTTGCGCGTAAAATGAATGCCGGTAACGTGGCCCTTTTCGTCCTGCAAAATCTCTTTGGGCGTCACCAAATATTCAAACTGTATGCCCTCTTCCTGCGCGTGTTCCACTTCGGCGGCGCGGGCGGGCATTTCTTCGCGGCTGCGGCGGTAGGCAATCGTCACACTGTCGGGCCCCAAGCGCATGGCGCAGCGGGCCGCGTCCATAGCGCTGTTGCCGCCGCCCAGCACGATGACATGCTTGCCCGGTTTGATGGGGGTGTCGGTCTGCGGGAACTTATAGGCCTGCATTAAATTAATGCGGGTTAAAAATTCATTGGCGCTGTACACGCCTACACCATTTTCCCCGGGGATGCCAAGCATCGTGGGCAATCCGGCGCCGGAGCCGATATATACGGCGTCGTACTCTTTAAGCAGTTCGTCCACTTTCAGCGTAGCGCCTACCAAGACATCCGTTTTAAAATGAACTCCCATGGCCTGTACGGTTTCCACTTCTTTATTAATTACCTCGCGCGGCAGACGGAAAGAGGGTATGCCGTAGCGCAGCACGCCGCCGTAGGCATGCAGGGCTTCCAGCACGGTGACCTCGTGTCCGGCGCGGCGCAGCTCGGCCGCACACGCCAACGAGGACGGGCCCGAACCAATGCATACCACTTTTTTGCCGGTGGGAGCGGCCGGCACGGGCGGTTTGAGCGCACCCTGTGCACGCGCGGTATCGGCTGCATAACGCTCCAAGCCGCCAATGTTGACCGCACCGAATTTGGCTTTGAGCACACAGTGCCCTTCGCAGTGTTTTTCCTGCGGGCAGACGCGGCCGCAAATGGCGGGAAGCAAACTAGTCTTCATAATTTCTGAAACGGCGGCGCCTTCGTCTCCGGCTTTAATCAAGGCAATAAAATCGGGTATATGCACACCTACGGGGCAGGCGTTTTGGCACGGGTGGGTGGGGCAATGCAGGCAGCGATCCGCTTCAGCCAGGGCTTCTTCTCGGGTAAACGTATGGGCTACTTCTTCAAAATTGCGGCGGCGCACGGCAGGGTCTTGCTGGCGGCCGTTATTGCGCGGCGCAGACGGATTGGGCATAGACATACCTCCTAATCTAAAAAACTACTGTCCCGAAAAGAGGCAGTGTGTTATATTTATTATAGTATATTGAAAAATGTGGATTTTGTTATAAAATATATTTAATATACTGATTATATTTGTAAGGAGGGGTTATGAACGACAGATGCAATTGCCACGCCGAAGGGTTGGCTACTTTTGTATTGGGGGCGCTGGTAGGCGTAGCCGTAGGGGTGCTGTTGGCCCCAGCAAAAGGGGAAACCACCCGCCGCAAACTTAAACGCTGGGCCGAGGACGCCTATGAAGACGGTGTGGAAGAACTGTCCGACCGGGCGCGGGAGATTAAAGAGCGCGTCATGGATCGCACCGAAGCGCTAAAAGGCAAATTTTCCGACGCCAAAGACGCCATGCAGGAACGGGCCGGCGAACTAAAAGAACGCTTTTCCGCCAAGGCCGAAGAATACAAACACCGCGCCTTGGAAAAAACCGAAGATTTGCGCGGCAAAGCCGCCGATGAGCTGGAAAAAGCAGCCAAGAAAATCCGGTAATATTCTTTAAAGCACCCCCTGCCAAAACAGGGGGTGCTTTATGTCCATGTAACAAGATTTCACGCCACCGTTTCTGCTAACTTTTCAATGCATTTTATCCTGCGCCTGCACCCAACCTATTATCCGGCTTTTTTCCTGCCGGGCGGCAAACCGCTAAAAAACCTCCGCTTTGCATACGGAGGTCATTATATCCTTAAAAATGGCTGTTATTGAGGCCAAGGGCTTACGGCAGCTAATTACAGAGAAGAGGATTCATCGGTATCTGGGTTTTCCGTGGGCTCCATGCCCAAAGAAGACATCAGCATATCCACCAAGCGTATATCGCTAGGGTATTGCACCAGCTCGCGCGCTTTGGCCAAAGACACCCAGCGTATGGAAATAATTTCCGAAGCGTCGTGCTTGCCAATGCGGCCCAGCTTTTTCATCAAATACCACTGCACCATTTTTTTGACGTAATTGCCTTGGAACGTAAACGCATATTTGACGCGTATCATCGGGCGCACGATGACGGCTTTATAGCCGGTTTCTTCCAAGACTTCGCGCAGCGCGGCCTGGCGGGGCGTTTCCCCGGCTTCAATGTGGCCTTTGGGAAACGTCCAGATTTTTTTGCCTTTCATGTTCTTGACCTGCACAAGGAGCACCTTGCGCCCGTCCAGAATCACGCCGCCGCACGAAAATTCAGACACAATCATAACGCCTTCTCAAAATGGTATGCTGCGTTGAGTATTTTTTCTTCCTGCAAAATCGGCCCGTAAAACTGCAGTCCCACCGGCAGACCTTGTTTATCGTTTCCGCACGGTACGCTGATACCGGCCAGCCCGCCGATGTTCCCCTGGCAAGTATACAAATCCGCCAAATATACTGCCATAGGATTGTCTTTATGCGCGCCCAATGTAAAAGCGGTGGTCGGAGAAGTAGGCGTCAAGATAACATCCACCTTTTTAAACGCTTCCTCAAAGTCCCGCTTAATGAGCTCGCGCACTTTAACCGCCTGCAAATAGCAGGCCTTATAATTTTCGGCCCGCAGCGCAGTGGAGCCGATAATAATGCGTTTTTTCACTTCCAGCCCAAACGGTGCGCGGTCTAATTCATACTGTTCGTTTAAATCTTTAGCGTTTTTATCGTTGTAGCCATAACGGATACCATCAAAACGGGCCAGGTTGGAGCTGGCTTCGGCACTGGTGATAATGTAATAGCACGGAGCCGAATACTTGGCATGGGGCACGTCTACATCTACCAGCTGGGCGCCCATGCTTTTGAGCTTATCCGCGGCGGCTAAAATCTTCTCTTTTATTTCTTCGTCCAAATCGTCCAAAAAGCCCTTGGGCATGCCCACTTTAAGCCCCTGGATATCCGAAGTAAATTGTTGGCTGAAAGCCGGCACGGGCTCTTCCAGAGAAGTGGAATCGTTCGTGTCGCGCCCGCACAGCACTTCCAGCATGCGTGCCGCGCTCTTCACATCTCCAGTCAGCACCCCCACCTGATCGGCCCCGGAGGAAAAAGCCACCACCCCATAGCGGGAAATACGGCCATATCCCGGCTTCACGCCCACAATACCGCAAAAAGCAGCGGGCTGACGCACCGAACCGCCGGTATCCGTCCCCAACGCCGCCGGCACCATGCCGGAAGCCACCGCTGCGGCGCTGCCGCCGGAGCTTCCGCCAGGTACCCGGTCAAAGTCCACCGGGTTGTGGGCCGGGCCGTACACTGAGGTTTGGTTGCTGCTGCCCATAGCAAATTCGTCCATATTCGTCCTGCCGACGATAACAGCATCCGCCGCCAGCAGTTTTTCCACCACGGTGGAATTATACGGTGCCACATAATTTTCCAGCATTTTGGAACAGCAGGTGGCTTTGTGCCCTTTGTACAGGATATTGTCCTTAATTCCCACCGGCACCCCGGCCAACGGGCCCAAGGGTTCGCCTTTAGCGCGGCGGGCGTCTATTTCCTCGGCGCGTTTAAGGGCTTCTTCCGGCCAGACTTCCACAAAAGCATTAATTTGCGGGTTGAGTTCTTTAATCTTGCCCAACGACTCCAATACAGCTTCCCGGGCGCTTAACGTGCCGCTGCGTACAGCGTCGGCTATATCAAAAACGGTTTTTATCATTACAGCACCTTCTTTACTTTGACGCAATGGTCTTGCTCTGCGCTAAACTGGCCCACTAGGGCATTGGACAAAGCTTCGTCCGTTACGGGCGTGTCCGGGCGCAAATAAGCGGCACGGGCGGCGGCGGTTTCTTCCACCGTGCTGGTGTCCACGCGGGCCAGCTGTTCCACCCACGCAAACAGTTCTTTCATTTGTTCTTCGTATAGGGCCTCTTCCTGGGGCGTCAGGCGCATTTTAGCCATACGCGCACAGGTGGCGGCATTGTCTTTTTCTAGTATCATTTTAAAGGGCTCCCTTGAAAATACATTTTATATAATAATTAAGCAGTTTACTATACCAAAAGGGGGTATTTATATGGGATGTGGCTGCGGAAACAACAATAAAGACGATAAAGATATCGGCAAGAAAAAATAATGCTCTTCTGTCTAAACCGGCCGCCCAAGCGGCTTGCCTGCTGCGGCGGCCTGTCATTTGCACAATATATCTGTGAGGACACCTTATGAACGAATCCGGAAACACACACACGCCTGCGCAAACGCCCAGCTCCGCTTCCAACGCGGCAAACGCCCGCGTAAACAGTCATTTTGCTCTGGCGGTAATCGCCGTATGTTTATCCTGCTTTTCAGGATTTGTTACCATTGCGCTGGGGTTGGCAGCCCTTATATTCTCTTTGCGCACGCAAGACCAGCTGATGCTGGGCCGCACCGAAGAAGCCCGGCAAACGGCCTGGTGGGCAGGTTTGTTCGGCTGGATAAGTATTGTCATTTCGCTGCTGCCCATTATTTTATTTATCTTTTTCGGCGGGGCGATACTGGCCGCGCTGGGTGCACTGTTAAGTTTAGCTTAAAGAACACAAAATCCAAAACCCCGGCTTATACGCCGGGGTTTTATGTTTACAGCAAAACCGGGAAACCCCAAATGACCCTATTGCAGCGGAGATATGGTGTGGTGCAGGAAACCCGGAGAGTCCTGACTTTTTAGTTATGGCCTTGGACAAGAAGAAGCGGCCCCATGCAGGCCGGGCTTACAATATTTCCAACGGGGCAAATGAAAGCATAAACGTACGCTGCACCCCATTAGCAAACTGAACGGTAATTTTGCAGCTTTCGCCAGAGCCGGCCACCGCAGTTACCGTGCCCAGCCCAAAAGCCCCGTGCTTAACCTTACCACCCACCGTGACGGTTTTGCCGTTGCCGGCGGTGGTGGAGGTGCCTTCGGCCTGTTTCTGCGAGCCGGCACCAGCGCCGGGGAAATGCCGGCGCCCGTCCGAGGCCGAAAATCCGGGCCGACTGCTGCCAGATACACTGCGTGCCCCATACAAAGACCCCAAGCCGGAAGAGCCGTGAAAAGAGGAAGAGGTATAATCCAAGTCGTCTTCTTCTATCTCATAGCCCTGTTCATCATATTTTTTCTGGAAACGGCTGCGGCTGACAAAGCCCTCAAAGCCATTATAGCTGTTTGCACTGCGCCCAAAAGAGCCCTGATAGCCGCTTTTATTTTTGGCGCCGCCGTAGAAACCGCCGCCTTGCCCGTAGAGTCCGTAGCGGGTTTTGAAATTGTCATAGCGGGGCTGGCTTTGCTCCAGGCGCTCGCGGTCTTCTTCGTCCAAAAGCCCACTTTCAAACAAAAAGCGAGAGGGCACATTTTCATACATTTTGCCATAGGTGCGCCGGCGCTCGGCATAAGACATAAACAACTTTTCCCGCGCACGCGTCATGGCCACGTAACAAAGGCGGCGCTCCTCTTCCATTTCGTCGCTGTCATCACGGTTAATGGGGAAAAGCCCCTCTTCCAGCCCGGTTACAAATACGGCGTTAAATTCCAGCCCTTTGGCCAAGTGCACCGTCATCAGCGTCACGGCGCCGCCCTCGGCGCTTTGGCTGTCGTCCGTACCGGTAAGCAAAGACACTTCTTGCAAAAAATCAGACAAAGAAGCTTCTTTCTCTGTTTTTTGACAGCGGTCTTCATACTCTTTGACGGCGTTGATTAACTCGTTTAAGTTCTGCAGGCGGCTTTCGGCTTCCGGGTCTTTCTCTTCGTCCAAATCTTTTTGCACGGCGGCCTCATAGCCGGAAGTTTTTAAAATTTTATGCATCACTTCCGTGACGGAAGTGGCAAACATATCCGCACGCCACCCTTCCACCAGCCGCACAAATTCCAGCGCAGCGCGCCGGGCCATAGGCGTTAAATCCGGCACGGACTGCGCGGCCTTCAGCGCGCCATACATAGACAGCCCCTGCGTCTGCGCATAAGTCAGCAGCCGCTCCTGCGCCGTTTTGCCCAGGCCGCGCGCGGGGGTGTTAATGACACGCAGTAAGCTCATATTGTCATTGGGGTTAATGAGCAAACGCGCATAGCAAAGCATGTCTTTAATTTCTTTGCGGTTATAAAAGCTGACGGTACCCACCAAGCGGTAAGGAATTTGATAGCGGCGGAAGGTTTCTTCAAAGTTACGGCTCTGGGCATTGGTGCGGTAAAAGACGGCAATATCATTTAGCGAATAGCCGCCCTCCCCTACCAATGCCTTGATATTTTGCGCCACCCAGACGGCTTCCAGCCCCTCGGTAGGGGCCTGGTGCAGCTCTATATCATCGCCGTATTGTTTTTCGGTAAACAGGTTTTTTTCTTTGCGCTGGGAATTCTTGGCAATAAGTTTATTGGACGCGTCCAAAATCACTTTGGTAGAACGGTAGTTTTGCTCCAGCGTGATAATTTTGGAGTCTTGGAAATCTTTTTCAAATTCCAAAATATTGCGTATGTTCGCCCCACGCCACGAGTAAATACTCTGGTCTGGGTCTCCCACTACGCTGAGTTTGCGGTTTTTTTCCGCCAGCAGGCGGGTGATGAGGTACTGGGTATGGTTGGTGTCCTGGTATTCGTCCACCAGCACATATTGGAAAAATTGTTGGTAATAGTCCCGCACGTCTTCGTGCTCTTTTAACAGCTGCAGCGTTTTGACCAGCAAATCGCCAAAGTCCAGCGCGCCGGCTTTTTGCAGTTCCTGTTCATAGCGTTTATATATTTCCGCGGCGCGGATACGGCCGTCTAAACCGCTGGCGGTGGCGGACGTCATCAGCGTTTCGGGGCTGACGCAGTCGTCTTTGGCGCGGGAAATCAAACTGACGATTTGCCCCACCTCTTTTTTGGGGTCTTTGACGCCCATTTGCTCCAAAAGCAGCGTTACCAGCCGCTTCTGTTCACTCTCATCATAAATGGCAAAATCACGTGTGAGTCCCAGTTTTTCGGCGTTTTGGCGCAAGATGCGCACGCCAAAAGAGTGAAAGGTATGTATCCATACGTTGCGGCTTTGCCCCGGCACCAGTGCTTCCACGCGCTCGCGCATTTCCTGGGCGGCTTTGTTGGTAAACGTAACCGCTAAAATGCGGTACGGGGAATAGCCGTCTGCAATCAGCTTTGCGATTTTGGTCGTAAGTGTTTTAGTCTTTCCAGTGCCAGCACCTGCTACAATCAGGCAGGGTCCTGCATCGTAATTGACGGCAGCCAGTTGCTGCGGGTTTAATGATTTTAAAGCGTCGTCCAAATTCATAAATTGTTACATCCTGTTTGATAAAAGGCGGAAAGTTATTTTTTCTTCAGCTGCACCAATGTTTCTATATGGTCGGTATGCGGAAAGAAATCAAACGCTTCCGCGCTCATTGGCTCATAGTGCTGGGTTAAAATTTTCAAATCCGCCGCCAAGGTAACTGGGTTGCAGGAAATATACAAAATCCGCTCCACGCCGGACTCCACCACCGCTTTGGCGGCCTTGGGGTGCATGCCGGAGCGGGGAGGGTCTAAAATAATCAGCGTGTCTTTTTTAGTAATCGGCTGCTGTTTGACAAAATCTTCCACCTTGGCGCAGAAAAACTGCACATTGGTCACGCCGTTTAGTTTGGCGTTTTCTATACCGTTATACACCGCCGGCGCCACAGACTCCACGCAAAAGCTTTTCTCACACAAATCCGCACAAGAGAGAGAGAAACTGCCCGCGCCGCCGTATAAATCATAAATCACTTTGGGCGCAATTTCTTTAACCAACGCGCGCACGCGGCTGTACATTTTCTGTGCGGTTAAAGTATTGGTTTGAAAAAAGGACTGCGGGGAAAGCTTAAACACCACTTCCCGCTCGGTTTTTCCGCTTGGAGAAGAAAGAATGATTTTTTCTTCAATAAAATCTTGGCCTTTAAGCACGCGCAGACTTTCCGGCGCGGCGGTATCGGCTAAAGACGTATTGACCGCCAACATAATGTTGGCTTCCGGCCATACGTTTTCTACCGCAGACACAAACGTTTTTTCCGGCACGTCATCAGTCACAAACAAGACCACAATGGCCTGGCCCGTATTTTTGCCCACGCGCAACATCAGGTGGCGCAATATGCCGGTGTGTTTGCGGTGGTCATAATACTCCAGATTTTCCTCTTTGGCCCATGCGCGCACCGCCTGCAAAAGCGGGATAAGGTGTTTGTCAAAAAGGACACACTCCTCTATGTCCACGGCTCTGTCCCAGCGGCCTTTAAGCTTAAAACCCAGCGTTTGTTCAAACTCAAGCGGCAGGGTTTTGTCGCGCTTTGCTTTTTTGTCAAACGGCTCTTTCCACACCGGCTGGCGGCAAAAGCCCAGCTCCACTTTATTGCGGAAATAAAACGGGTTATCGGTTTGGGTAACCGGGATATCCGCGCTCCAGAAATCTTTTAAAATTTCTTTCAGGCGCGCCTGCTTTTTTGCCACCTGCTGTTCATAAGGCAAATCCAACATGGCGCAGCCGCCGCATTGTTTGAAATGTTTGCAAAGATTAGGCATTGATTTTAAACAGGCAAACGTCGCCGTCCTTTACAATATAGTCTTTGCCTTCGGAGCGGATAAGCCCGTGCTCACGAAGGGCTTTTTCATCGCCGTATTTGACCAAGTCGTCAAAGGTGTATACATCGGCGCGGATAAACCCTTTTTCAAAATCGCTGTGGATTTTGCCCGCCGCCTGCGGCGCCGTGCAGCCCACCGGTATCAGCCAGCTGCGCACTTCCACCTCGCTGCCGGCGGTAAAATAGGTGCAAAGGTTTAAAAGTTTCATGCCCTCGCGCACTACCTTTTCAAGGCCGGTGTAGTCGTTGCCGGTTTCGGCCAGAAATGCTTTTTTCTCTTCTTCGGAGAACTCGGCAATGTCTGCCTCAAACTTTACGCATAACTCCACAAAGCCCGCGCCCGTTTCCCGGGAGTATTGGGCCACTTTTTCGGCGTTGGCGGTGTTGCGTTTTTCGGAATTGTTGCCTACATACAAAACGGGCTTGGCGGTAAGAAACTGGTATTCTTTGAGCACTTCCGGCTCCAAATGCAAGGAAGAAACCGGCTTGCCCTCTTCCAGCGCGGCCTTGATTTGCTTCATGTTTTCAAAAGCGGCTACGGCTTCTTTTTTGCCGCTTTTGGCGTTGCTGCCCAAACGGTCGCAGATTTTATTAGCTGTTTCCAAATCTGCCAGCATCAGCTCTGTGTTAATGACTTCAATGTCGCGCAGCGGGTCTACGGAGTTCATCACATGGGTTACGTTCTCATCTTCAAACAAGCGCACCACGTGGATAATGGCGTCCACCTCGCGGATATTGGCCAAAAATTTATTGCCCAGTCCTTCCCCCTGGCTGGCGCCTTTGACAATGCCGGCAATATCTACAAATTTGATAAAAGCAGCGGTTTTCTTGGGTGGTTTGAACATGTCAAACAAGGTGTCTAGGCGTTTGTCCGGTATAGGCACAATACCCACATTGGGTTCAATGGTACAGAACGGATAGTTGCTCGCTTCCGCACCGGCGCAGGTGAGTGCATTAAAAAGGGTGGATTTTCCTACATTGGGCAGGCCGACGATGCCGATTTCCATGGAATAAACTCCTTCAAACGGGAATAAAGATGTGTATAAAGTATATTTTAGCATTTTAACCCTATAAAAACCCCGCCGCAGTGCCGGCACTTCTGCGCCGCTTGCCTAACGGCGAGGCCATTTGTTCCCCCGGGCCCCAAACCCAGCACCAGGCAATTTTAAAGCACACCTAGGCGATAAAACGATAATTTGCTAAAATATACATGTTCAGTCCCGTTCGTCTAGTGGTCCAGGACGCCGCCCTCTCAAGGCGGAGATCACGAGTTCGAATCTCGTACGGGACGTATTTTGATACCGGGGAGCCGCAGCGGCCTCCGGTTTTTTGTGGCCCGGGGCGCAAGATAACCTCAAAATCCCGGCGGACGTGTCCGAAAATTTCATACAATAAGGAAAAAGCTCTTTCTATCGGGAGGAAGTATGGACTTGTCGGTGTTTCAAATTGGCTTATTATGTCTATTGATTATACTGGTGCTGGTGCTGCCTTTAAGCGTGCACAAAGTGGAAGAAAATTTAGAAGCGTTTCTGTTTGTCTGCGGGGCTGTGGCCGTATCTGTGACGGGCATGTGGAGCTGGGATTTAGTCAAAACCGCACTGGAAGACCCTATTAAAATTACTTTGGCAGTGCTGGTGGCGGGGCTGTTGTTTAAACGTTTCCACCGGGCTGTACAGAAAGTGACCACGCAAACGGTTGCTCTGCTGGGGCTGCGGGCCACACTGGCACTGATTGTGCTGGTGCTGGGGCTGACGTCAAGTGTGATTACCGCTATTATCGCCGCGCTGATTTTGGCAGAAATTGTGCCCCTGCTTCCTATTAACCGCAAAGGCCGCGTACAGCTGGTGGTATACAGCTGTTTTGCTATTGGCATGGGCGCGGTATTGACATCTATAGGGGAGCCGCTGGGCACTATTGTTCTCTCCAAACTCAAGGGCGCACCGCATTATGCGGATTTTTGGTTTTTGCTCAAACACTTGGGCTGGTTTGTACTAGCAGGCAACCTGCTATTAGCGGCGATGGCCATGCGCATTGGAGAAGAAAAGTCCGCTTCTGCGGCTCAAACAGCTTTGGCGGACGGAGCGGAACACACCGTCAAAAGCATTGCTCTGCGGGCAGCCAAAGTATACCTGTTTGTGATGGCGCTGGTACTGTTGGGCGACGGGCTCAAACCGCTGGCTGTGATGACCATTTCCCATTTGTCGGAAAATGCACTTTATTTTATTAACGTGCTCTCGGCCATTTTGGATAACGCCACACTGGCCGCCATTGAAATTACGCCCGACATTTCCACCCGCAATTTAACCTTCCTGCTGATGAGTTTGATTATTTCGGGCGGCATGTTAATTCCCGGCAATATTCCCAATATCATCTGTGCGTCCAAACTTAAAATAAACAGCAAGGACTGGGCAAAAACAGCCGTACCTTTGGGCGCGGTGCTGATGGTGGGGTATTTTATTGTGCTGCACGCCGTATTATAATAGGGGTTCAGCGCCGGAAATATTTTATATAATGAATAATCTTTAAGAGAGGAGCGTCCATGAAAATCCATTCTTTTACCGTGCAGCCCAACCTGCCCGATAATATTAAATTTTTAGAAGAACTCGCCAGTGACATGTGGTTTACCTGGAACTGGCCGGCTATTTTGCTTTTTGTGCAAATTGACCCCAAACTCTGGACGGCCTCCCGCCGCAATCCCAAGTGGATGCTGGGCTGCGTGCCGCAGAAACGGCTGGAAGAATTAAGCAAAGACGAAACGTTTGTTACCCAAGTCAATCAGGTCAAAGAGGCCTACTACAATTACAAAAACAATCCGCACACCTGGTACAAAGAAAACAAAAAAGAACAGGGCAATATGCTGACGGCCTATTTCTCCATGGAATACGGCATTGGGGAAGGCCTGGCCATTTACTCTGGCGGTTTAGGCATGCTGGCAGGCGACCATATTAAATCCGCCAGCGATTTGGGCATGCCTATTATCGGCATGGGTTTGTTTTATAAAAAGGGATATGTACAGCAACTCCTCAACCGCGAGGGCTGGCAAAATGAAGAATACCCGGACAATGACTGGGCCCACATGGCCGTAGAACGCGTCTGCGACAAGGACGGCAAAGAAATTACCGTAGACGTGCCGCTGGGCATTCATGAAAGCGTAAAGGCCTGCATTTGGCGCGTGGCAACGGGCCGCACGGATTTGTATTTATTGGATACCAACCTGCAGGAAAACACCCCCGCCCAGCGTTTGATTACCGAAAAGCTTTACGGCGGCGACCGAGAAAACCGCATCCGCCAGGAAATTGTGTTGGGCATTGGCGGGGTAAAGGCCTTAAATGCTATGGGGCTCAATCCCACCGTTTATCATATTAACGAAGGGCACAGCGCGTTCTTGCTCATTCAACGCATTATTGACATTATGCAGCAGCGCCACCTGGACTTTGCCCAAGCGCGCGAAATTGTGTGGGCCTCATCTGTGTTTACCACGCATACCCCGGTTATCGCTGGGAATGAACACTTTGACCCGGCCCTGGTGCGCAAATACATGGAATACTATGCCCGGCAGATGGGTATTTCCTGGGATGAATTTTTGGCCTTGGGCAAAGAAAAAGCCGATTCGGCCACTTTCTGCATGACGGTACTGGCCCTGCGCCTGACGGCCTATGCCAACGGGGTGGCCAAACTGCATGGTAAAGTAAGCCGGGAAATGTGGCATAATTTGTGGCCCGGCCTGCCGGTGGACGAAGTGCCCATAGGCAGCATTACCAACGGCATACACAGCTCTTCTTGGGTATCGCATGAAATCAATGATTTGTACCGCCGCTACTTATTGGGCGGCAGCCAGTTTGACGAGGTGGATCCTTCCGCCCCTGGCATCTGGGACAAAATAAACACTATTCCGGACGAAGAGCTTTGGGCCGTGCACGGGCAGCGCAAACTCAAACTAATCAATCTGGCCCGGGGCCGCATGAAACGCCAGCTCCAGCGCCAAGGTTTTGACATGATGTCGGTAAACAAATCCAGCAAAGTGTTAAAACCGGACGTATTGACCATTGGGTTTGCCCGGCGTTTTGCCACCTACAAACGTGCCACGCTGTTGTTTAAGGATTTAGACCGGCTGGATAAAATTGTCAACAATCCGCTGCGCCCGGTGCAGTTTGTATTTGCCGGCAAAGCCCACCCGGCCGATACGGCAGGAAAAGAGTTCATTAAAACAATTTATAATCTGACGCA
Organism: uncultured bacterium; assembly: GCA_949291365.1. Classification (GTDB taxonomy): domain Bacteria; phylum Elusimicrobiota; class Elusimicrobia; order Elusimicrobiales; family Elusimicrobiaceae; genus Avelusimicrobium. The sequence continues at coordinate 44,901 of CASEVJ010000007.1, read as the reverse complement.
AAACGATCCGCGTTTTAAAAACAAAGTCGTATTTTTGGAAGATTATAACATGAACTTGGCCCGCTATATGGTGCAAGGGGTGGACGTATGGCTCAACAACCCCATACGCCCGATGGAAGCCAGCGGCACCTCCGGCATGAAAGCGGCGGTAAACGGCGCACTGATGCTTTCTATTTTGGACGGCTGGTGGGACGAAGTGGGGCCATGTGATTTTGGCTGGTCTATCGGCGGGGCGGAAAAATATTCCTCCGATGCCGAACGCGACGCGGTGGAAGCGGAATCGCTCTACAACCTGCTGGAGCAGGAAATCGCCCCGGCCTATTACGCCAAAAATGAAAAGGGCTTTTCCCCCACCTGGCTGGCACTGATGAAAAAATCTATCCGCGAAATCGCCCCGATATTCAATACCAACCGCATGGTCAAAGAATACTACGAAAAATTCTATATCGGCGCCCATAATTTCGGCCAGCTGCTGGCCCAGGACGACAACGCCGCACAAGTGGCTGCCTGGCGCAAAAAGATAGCCGACAACTGGTACCGCGTCAGCGTGGCTGATGCCACTCCGGCTATAGACAAAGCTATCTTGATGGGAGACCAGCTCAGCTTTAAAGCCCGTGTGTTTTTGGGTGCGCTCTCCCCGCAGGATATTCAGGTAGAGCTGTACCTGGGCACCCGCGGCACGTTGGGCGATATTGAGAAAGAAGCGGCCGTGGACATGACATGCACGGGGCAGGATGGAAATGCTTATATCTACGAAGTACAAATCGCCCCCTACAACAGCGGCCGCCAGGATTATGCCCTGCGCATTTTGCCCGCTTGTGACAAAGTACCTAACATTCTGACCCCGCTGTACCTGCGCTGGGAAGAATAAATTCTGTATACTGACCAAAGGAAAGCCGGAGATAAACCGGCTTTCCTTTTGTACATTTTCTATCGGATATGCTGCATATCGTTTTAATTAATCCGGAAATTCCGTTCAACACCGGCAATATCGGCCGCAGCTGCGTGGCTACTGGCACGCGCCTGCATTTGGTAGGTAAGCTGGGCTTTAAAATCGCTTCCAAAGAAATACGCCGCTCCGGGCTGGATTACTGGCCCAATCTGGATTACCGCCGCTATGAAAACTGGGAAGAGTTTTTAGCGCAAAACAAGCCGGCACGCGAACAGCTGTTTTTCCTCTCTACTAAAGGACAAAAAAATTATTGGGACGCTGAATTTAAAGACGGTTCCTTTTTGTGTTTCGGGGCGGAATCCTGCGGCCTGCCAAAAGAATTTTACACCACCTATGCAGACCGGCTCTATACTATTGCCATGACCGGGCCGGTGCGCTCGCTGAATTTATCTTCCTCGGCGGCCATTACTTTATTTGAAGCTCTGCGGCAAAACCGAAAAACCTACTTGCCATAAAAAAGCCCCGCTGTAAGCGGGGATTTTTAAACAGCCAACAAGCTAAAATCCAATGGCTTTACAATAGCGCCGGCCGGCATCGGTATGGCCGGTGCAGGAACGCCCTGTCGTGGCGCCGCTAGCATTGGTAAACTGGATGGTATAAGCGTTTGTGGCTCGCTTCATAGACACCGTAACTGTTCCGCCGGAAACAGCAATGGTGGGGGCATTAAAAAATTTGCTTGCCGTAATCCCGGCCGCCCCGCCCTCTGCCGTATTCCCTAACGCAAAAAGAGTCAAATCGGAAGCCGTGCCATAACTGTTGCCATTGCGGATATAGTATGCATTTACCGCTTCGCTCACCGAGGCGGCATTAGCCATGCCTTCCAGCGCGCGGCCCTTTTCCATAGACGTCTTATAGGCCGGTACGCCTAACGTAACTAAAATAGTGACCACCACCATCACAATCAAAAGTTCTATTAAGGTAAACCCTTTCTTCATAACTCCTCCTTTTGTTTTATTATATAAATTTATATACGGCTGTGCGGATCTTTGTACTCGGTTAATATTTTATAGAATAAATAAAGATGAACCCTAAACGTTTATTTTGGATTTTATTTTTGCTGAACCTGTTTAATTACATAGACAGGCAAGTGCTTTTTTCTGTTTTTCCCTTAATACAAACCGATTTGAAGATTACCGATTTTCAACTGGGCACGCTGGCCTCTGTGTTTATGCTTGTGTATATGTGTTATGCACCGCTGGTCGGCTTCTTTGCAGATCGGCACCCGCGCCAATACTGGATAGCCGCAAGCGCCCTTTTATGGAGTGCGGCCACATTTTTAAGCGGTCTGGCGCGCAATTACGGCTCTTTGCTTGCCGCCCGCGGCGCTATCGGCATAGGAGAAGGCGGATTTACCACCATTGCCCAGCCCTTTTTGGCTGAACAATACCCCAAAAAGAAACGCGCCACCATTTTGGCCTATTTTGGGCTGGCGCTTCCGGCTGGTGCGGCGCTGGGCTATTTGCTGGGAGGCGTAATCGGAGGGTCTTGGGGCTGGAGGGCTGCTTTTATGCTGGTGGGGGCTCCGGGGCTGCTGCTGGGGCTGCTGGCGCTGCTGTGCATTAAAGACCGGGAACACCGCTATTTGGATAACCGCAAAAAACCCGGCGCAGCACAATATATCTCTCTGCTTAAAAATAAACCTTTTTTGTTTTTATGTCTGGCCCACGCCATGCAAACGTTTACGCTGGGCGGGCTCTCTGCCTGGATGCCTACCTACTTCCACCGTTTTTTTGCCATGGACGTGAGCCAGGCGGGACTGGTATTTGGCAGTATGGTAATTGCGGCGGGCGCGCTGGGCACATTTATCGGGGGCAGAACAGCAGACCGGTTGCTGAAAAAAACCGATTATGCCTATTTTATCGTCATAGCCGCCAGTTTTATTTTGATGATACCGTTTGCCGGGGCCGGCGTAGTCAGCCACCGTATGCCTTTTTCTTTAATTACCTTTTTTATTGCCATGGTGTTTATGTTTATCCCGCTGGGGCCTATCAGCGCCACGCTGGTGGCCTTGAGCAGCCGCAAAATACGTTCCATGGCCTTTGCCGTCAATATTTTCCTAATCCATGCGCTGGGGGACGCCCTTTCCCCAGCCCTCATCGGCCGGCTTTCTGACACATTCGGGCTGAAAATAGCTGTACTGGGCTGCGTAGCCATGCTACTGCCGGCTTGTATATTTCTGCACCTTTCTGCCAAATGCGCCCGCTCTGAAGGGCGCCTGATACGCTATTATGCAGAAGACACGACCGAAGGATAAAGCCCTCTCCAGCAAACAGCGGCAGGCCTGTAACGGATCTGTGCATATTATTTTTACTGTTTCCAAGTCCCCTTTTTTCCCTCTGGATGTTTTGTACAAAACACGGTCTCAGATAGGCGGCCTTGGTATTGCTTGCTAAACACCAATTTCCGGCAACGGCAGCTGTTTATTTCACCATCTGTGACGTTAAAATAACATTTTCAACGCCCGTAAATTTATACACAATAAAAAGCCGTCCAGAATAGGGCGGCTTTTGTCACATTTGATGTCAAAATTTATTTGACGTAATCAAACCCGGCCTGCAGGGCTTTTTTATTGATTTCCAGCATTTCGGGTTTGGCGCGTTTGAACACTTTTTTCATCGCGTGTACAATGCCTTCCACTTCCACCGCTCCGGTCAGCTTGCAAAACGCACCCAGCGCCACCAAGTTGGCTACGCGGGCAGAGCCGACTTGCTCGGCAATCTCATTGCACGGCACGCATACTGCTGTAATGTCAGTGCGGGCGGGGCGGGAATTAATAAGAGAGCTGTTGATAATCATCAGCCCGCCTTTTTTGAGCAACGGCTCAAATTTAGGCAGGGACGGCTCGTTCATAATAATCACCGTATCCGGCACAGACACGATAGGCGTAAACACTTCCCCGTCGCTTACCACGACAGAGCAGTTGGCCGTGCCGCCGCGCATTTCCGGCCCGTAAGAAGGCAGCCAGCTGGCGTTTTTCTTTTCTTCCACGCCGGCCTGTGCCAGCAAAATACCGGCAGAGACTACGCCCTGCCCGCCGAAACCGGCTATTCTGATTCCCTGGTACATTATTCGGCCCCCTCGTCTTTAAACACGCCCAGCGGATACTGGATCATCATCTTGGTACGCACAAACTCCAGCGATTTAAGCGGGTCTACGCCCCAGTTGGTCGGGCACTGGCTCAAAACTTCCACCAAAGAAAATCCTAGGCCTTTGACCTGGTTCTCAAACGCCTTCTTAATCGCTTTCTTGGCGGCCATTACGTGCTGCGGGCTGTCCACCGCCACACGCTCTAAATACTTGGCGCCTTTAAGTGCGCTTAACATTTCGCAAATGTTAATCGGCCAGCCCTGCAAAAGTGGGTCGCGCCCTTTGGGGGCGGTGGTGGCCACTTGGCCCACCAACGTGGTCGGGGCCATTTGTCCGCCGGTCATGCCGTAAATGGCGTTGTTAATAAAAATAACTGTGATATGTTCGCTGCGGGCGGCGGCGTGCACGATTTCCGCCATACCGATAGAAGCCAAATCGCCGTCCCCTTGGTAAGAGAACACAATTGCCTCGGGCTTGGAGCGCTTAATACCGGTGGCAATAGCCGGGCCGCGGCCGTGGGCGCCCTGTATCATATCGCAGACAAAATAGCTGTCTGCAAACACCGCGCAGCCCACCGGGGCCACGCCAATTACTCTATCTCCGATGTTAAGCTCATCAATAGCTTCACCCATTAAGCGGTGCACAATGCCGTGGCCGCAGCCCGGGCAATAGTGCATGGGCACATCGGTTAAACTGTGGGGTTTTTGTGCAATAATGGTCATTATTTTCTACCCCCTTTATAATCAAAACCTTCACTGTATTTTTGCAAATCAAACAGCCCTTCACCTTCTCCTTTTAAGGCAGAGGCGGCGGCAGTTAAAATGCTCTCTCCGCTCGGGGTATCTCCGGCGGGATAGGCATTGAGGTAAACAGGCGCTTTGCCGTTGACCGCCAAGCGCACGTCCTGCACCAGCTGGCCCAAGCTCTGCTCTACGGTGAGCACCGCTTTTACTTGGCCAGCCAGCTCATTAATGCGTTTGGACGGGAAAGGCCACAAGGTAATCGGACGCAGCAGGCCCACTTTAAGCCCTTTTTCCTGCGCCTTGGTCAACGCTTCTAAGCACGCGCGGGAAGAAAGCCCGTAGGCCACCAACAGCACGTCGCAATCTTCGGTATTGCGCTCTTCAAAGCGCACTTCTTCGCGCTCGGCCTGGCCGTAGCGTTTGGCGCGGCTCCATACGTCGGCCGACAAATTGTCCCCTTTGTACGAGAACACATTGTTCTTGGGAGCGCCGTTTTTATGGATATCCAACGCCCAGTCAAATTTGCCCAGTGTTTTGGGGTCAATGGGGTCAAAATTAAAAGACATGCTCTCCATCATCTGTCCCAGAATACCGTCCGCCAAAATCATGGCCGGAATGCGGTATTTTTCAGACATTTCATAAGCCATTTTGGGGAAATTGCCCAGCTCTTCCACGGAGTTGGGAGCCAAGACAAAAATATGGTAATCCCCGTTGCCGCCGCCGCGGGTGGCCTGGAAATAATCCCCCTGCGCCCCGGCAATATTGCCCAAGCCCGGCCCGCCGCGCATCATATTGACAATCAGGCACGGCAAGTCCGCGCTGGCCAAATAAGAAATACCTTCCTGCTTTAAGCTCACCCCGGGAGAAGAGGACGAGGTCATCGCCCGCGTGCCGGTGGCCGCAGAGCCATACACCATATTAATAGCCGCCACTTCACTTTCGGCCTGTACAAAAGCGCCGCCCGCATCAGCCATATTGGCCGCCATATATTCGGGCACTTCGTTTTGCGGGGTAATGGGATAACCGGCAAAGAAGCGGCAGCCGGCGCGGATAGCGCCTTCAGCCAGGGCCTCATTGCCTTTGCGTAACGTTTTTTCTGCCATGGAATCCTCTAAAATTTATTTGATTACGGTGATAGCCACATCCGGGCACACCATATAGCACATCGTACAGCCGATACAATTCTCCGGGTGGAACATTTCGGCGGGGAAATATCCTTTTTTGCTGATAGTTTTAGACTTGCCCAGGCATTTTTTCGGGCAGGCATTGACGCACAGATAGCAAGCTTTGCAACGGTTGGCGTCCACTTCTATTCTAGGCATGAGCCCTCCTTCTTTCTCACATATCACTCTTTTAAAGTATATGTCTTTTTTTGTCCCATACGCAATAATTTTCCACGCTAATTTGTTACAATACGGACATGGATAAAATGCACACATATACCCTTTTATTGCAGCAGGCCCATGCCCTGCTGCAAAAGCAATTTGGACGTATTTCCAATATGGCCAACCTCTCAGCGCTTCTTTACCGGGGGCTGCCGGAGATTAATTGGGTGGGCTTTTATTTTCTGGAAGGGGAAACGCTGCGGCTGGGCCCTTTTCAGGGCAAACCCGCCTGCACGGAAATACCCGTCGGGCGCGGTGTATGCGGCACCGCGGTGCGGGAAGGGCGCACCCTCATCGTGCCAGACGTACACGCCTTTGCCGGGCATATTGCCTGCGACCCGGACTCTAAAAGCGAAATAGTCATTCCGCTTACGGAAAATGGACGGGTATGGGCCGTGCTGGATATAGATGCCCCCGTTTTGAACCGTTTTGATGAAACGGACGCCGCCTTTTTGCAAAAAATAACCGCCCTTTTATAAGGGCGGCTATACTTTAAATTAGTAGCAAACTCATTTTGTATGAATAATCAGGGTTTTTTCTGTTCTTCTTTCTGACTTTCTGCCAATAGCCACAAAAAGACAAAGCGAAATGCCGAGGGACAGGATCGAACTGTCGACACCTGGTTTTTCAGACCAGTGCTCTACCACTGAGCTACCTCGGCATTACAGATATATTATACAAAAATATACCTGTTTTGAAAAATGTACGCTTTAGGGCTCAATACTAAAACGCAAATCCTCATATACAATGTGCGGATTGATGCGGGCCTCCTGCAAAAAGCGCTCAATTGCTTTCTGAGTCAATAATTTGCTCTGTTGGGCCTGGGCATATTCCTGACAGCCCGATGCCAGAAAAGACATAATGCCTTCTTTCCAGTCTTTGCTTTGCGCATATTCTATTTGTTTTTTAAAATAAGCGCGCATATTTTCCACACAGTTCGGATAACGCCGGAAATTTTGCAAATAGGTCAAATAGTCGTGGAAATATTTGGTAAAGGTTTCGTCTTGTGCCAATAAATCCAACAACACACCCGTTTCCACCCGCGCCATATTTTCCGGATAGGCCAACAGGATTTCTTTAAATAACCTTGGCTGCTGTTCTGCCAATTTATTAAGGTTATCAGCCGGCAAGGCATTACCGGGGACAAAAGGCAAATCCCCACCTAAAATGCCATTAACCATTTTAATATTTTGCTGGCTTTTGCGCAGGTTCCAGATTTCTATATCGCGAAATTCCTGATACATTTTCTGGCGCAGCTGCTGGGCTTCTTCGGCCTTTTTTTCTTTTTCAAAATAGGTAGAAAAAGGATGATGCAAAGACCAAGAAAGCAACTGCTCTCTTTGTTCCTGCAGCTGCTGATACTGGGCCATACGCTCTTGGGAAGGCGACTGTCCGAATAAAGCCGAAGCCAAAATAAGGCACATTCCTAATACTGCTAGTTTCTTCTTCATTTTTTCATTAATCTCCCAATATCTGAAATGTTAACGCACCTGCAGTAATGCAAAGTGCAAGTAGTCCGTTTCCGGCATGCCCAGCAGAACCGGGTGGTCTTGGGCCTGGCCGCGCAGCTCCACCAGCACGGCCCGTTTGCCCGCCTTGCTCACGCCTTGGCGGATAATATCAACAAACAATTCCCGCGAAATATGGTGGGAACAGGTGGAAAACGCCAAATATCCTCCCGTTTCCAATCCTTCCAGCGCCATTTTGACCAATTTCACATACAAGCCAACGGCCTTGGGCAAATTTTTGCGGCTTTTGGCAAAGGCAGGCGGATCCAACAGGATAAAATCCGGCTGGTCGGGCAATTCTTTTTTCTTCATGGCAGACAAAATACGTTCTGCGTCGTCGCGGTGGTACACCGCCAACTCCTTAACACCGTTCAGTTCGGCATTTTTATTGGCAAATTCCACCGCCGCGGCGGAAGAATCACACCCCCACACCTGCGCCGCGCCGGAAAGCGCCGCCAAAATACCAAAAGAACCGATGTAGCTGTACAAATCCAACACCAGTTTGTCTTTGAAATAGGGCTTTAAGAAAGCACGGTTTTCCCGCTGGTCATAATAGAAGCCGGTTTTTTGCCCTACCAAAAGAGGCACTTCATATTTGACGCCGTTTTCTTCTATTTGCACCGTTTCGGGCACGTCGCCTACCGTCTGCGGCGTATTTCCCAGCCCTTCCAGGGCGCGGAAAGCGCTGTCGGCGCGGTACAAAATACCTTTGGGTTTAAAAATCTTTTTAAGCGCCGCCGTAATGGCGTCTTTTTGTTTTTCCATACCCGCCGTCAGAATTTCAGCCACCAGCACATCGCCGTAGCGGTCTACCACCAGGCCGGGCATATTGTCTGACTCTCCATAGCACATACGCCCGTATTTGCGTACGCCGATTTCTTTGCGCCAGTCATAAGCGGCGTCTAAGTTTTGAAAGATAAAATCTTCCGGCAGCTCTTGCGGGCCTTTCTGCACCAAGCGCACCGCAATTAAGCTGTGCGGGTTAAAAAATCCTGTCCCGACCGTATTTCCATCGCTGTCTTTGACGCAGACCAAAGAGCCCGGCTCTACAGACGTATCCAGCCCGTCTATTTCATTGGAAAAAATCCAATAGTGTCCCGCCGAAATGCGGCGCTGCTCTTTGGGTTTTAGTTTAATTTCAATCATGGTCAGCGTCCTTATTCAAATCGTCCACTTCCTGCACTGGTACGCCGGAGGCGCACAGCGGACAGTCTTTGGCGGCGAAGGTTTGTATCGGATAAGAGAGCAAGGCGCGCAGCGGAATGGTCAGCGGCAAAATCCCCATAGACCGGTCTACCATCACCGCAATGCCCAGCACTTTGGCGCCGGCTTCTTTTACCAGCGTTTCCGCTCGCAACACTTTGCGCCCGCTGACGGTCACATCGTCTACCAACAATACCGTCTCGCCGGGTTTGATGACAAAATTATGCTTTAAAATCATATTGCCCTTATCATCTTTAGAAGCAAAAATAGCACGCGCCCCACGCACGCGCGCCACTTCCTGGGCCAGCACGGAGTTGGACGGGGTGAGTGCCATGACCACATCGGCCTTAGCCGGAAATTTATCCGACATGGCCTGGGCAATTTTCTGAGCCAAATTCGGATGCTGCAACAACAGCGAAGTCTGGATATACGTCTGGCTGTGAAACCCCGAGGGCATGACAAAATGGCCTTCCACCACGGCCCCGTGTTCCTGCAAAAGTGACAACAGGTCTAAACTATTTCTTGGCATTGAAGTCTCCTTTCAAAAATTCGCGGCTTTTCGTAAAATCCGTACGCAGGCCGCGGCGGCGGGCAGCTTCTATTTGCTCACCGGTTTTTTTGGCGCGCAGCATTTCCAGGCGCGGTTTAAGCATAGACGAAGATACTTTAAACGCCAGGGCCGGATTGCCCGACTCGTCCGTCAAATTCTCCGCCAACAGCCCACCCTTGGAACCGGGCGTAAACATGGTCCATATCACCAGCTCAAAGGTTTCCCTTACCCAATCCGTCCAGCCGGACACGGCCGCCGAAATGACCGGCCCCTGCGTAAACGCATTGTTGATAATCATTGTTCCATCTTTAAAATCCACCGATACGGCCATTTCGTCAAAGGCCACATCTTTAAGTACTTCCCCCACTTTAAAGCTTCCGCTGCGCTCCATGCGGTGCATCATAATAAACGGCGTAAAAGTAACGTTTAAGGCCTGCTGTTCTTCGGCCAGTTTTTCCATCTGGTGGATGACCCCTTCCTCCAGTTTCATGTCCAATGTGCCATTCAGCTGGGCCGCACCGGGCAAAAGCCCCGTAAAAGCAAATTCCGCATTGAAGCGGTTGCCGGAGAGTACCGTGCTGGAAAAAGTATCCGCATACAGCGTGCCGGAGAAATTGGGCATAAACTTGGGCAGCCGGTCGCGGAAGTTGCGCATCCAGGCCAGTTCCCCTGTCTGCACGTTGGACTTGCCCTGTTTTTTGGAAATGGCGGAAATCACTTCCGCAAAATCCTGCACCGTACCGATAAATTTCATCGGTTCAAAATGTTGCAGGTAAATAGACGTATCAATTTTTCGCTTACTGCTTTTAATGTTGTTAATAGACAAACGCAGCTTCAAAGGCACGCTGTCCAACAACGCCGAAGAAATATACGCATACACATTGCCTTTGCGGTAGGTGCCGGTCATTTTCAGCTTTTCAAATACACTTTGCGCAACAGTTACCTGGCCGTCAGTTGTTTGGGCGTACAAATCCGTAAAACCGTTTTTAGCTGTCAGCGTGCCGCTCACGCCGGCGGTTTCAAACCCCCAGAAAGAACCGCTGACCCCTTTGGCACCGACTTCGGCCAAGGTCAGGGCATATTTTCCGTTAGCACATTTAACATCGGCCGTCAATTTCCCTTTTCCTGTCAATTTAAAACGGGACAGTGCCGGCCAGCGTTTAGTCAGCACCGCCAAATCCAGCCAATCGGTCTGAAAATGCATATCTGCCGCAAACGGATCCGAGCCAAAATCCAGCGTACCAGAAGCGGAGCCAGCCATATTATCGGTTTTTAAGGCCGCCTCTTCCACCGCTAGGTGCGTATATCCCGCGTCCAGCATACCGCGCACGGTAACCTGTGCCTGCGGGACGGAAAACACCGGCAAGTCCTTTTTAAATACCGACAAGTCCTGATTGTCAAAGGCCGGTGCATCTATCTGCACAGAGAAAAGAGGCACCACCAAATTATCCATATCCACCGTCAGCGCCACCGGCTTGCGGAACAAAGCCACCTGCGTTTGGAAATTGCGCAGGGCAAACTGGTTCCAGTCAAAATTGGCAAAATTCACCTGTCCTGTGCCATGTATTTCCAAATCGGAAATATTGTCCCCCCAGCGGTTGCGCAGCACGGTTTCCAAACTAAAGCGGGAGAGCTCATTAAAGCGTAAACGCTGGAAATGCATATTCAGCCCATATACCGCATGGCTGACCCCGCGCCCCAAATCCCGGTAGCTAAGCACCCCGTCACGGATACGCCAGTCCTCAATGTTCACCTGGACGCTTTCCCCGGTCACTTCGCTCACATATGTGCCCTGCGAAGAGGCATTAATAGGCGGCGTATTATACTGTCCATTCTCCCCGCGCACAATATTAATGCGGGGCCGCTGCAGCGTGATTTCGTCAATCACCAGTTTCTGCTCCAGCAGCGGCAGCAGCTGATAGCGGATTAAAACGGCTTCCGCCGACAAAAACGGCTCTCCGGGGTGCACCTCACTGTCCAGCACGGCCAACCCTTTCAGCTCCACCGTATTAATAAACTTTAAATCAAAAGAAGAAATAACTACCGGACGGTCAAACAACTGCTGCAGCCGGTGTGTCAGCGCTTCGCTGATTTGCTGTGCATTAAACATTTTCAGCGCGCACACCCACAGCCCGCCGCCCAACAGCAGCACGAGCATTACCGTAAAAAGCAATGTTTTAAAAAAAAGCGCCACGCTCCCCGCAGCCAAACGCAATACCAGGGGACGTTTTTTGTCCGGGGAGGGCTGTTTTTGCTGTTTTTGCTGTTTTGTTTTCTTGCTCATCTGTTCCTACGCGCGCGCGGATATTATTTGCTCTACTATATAGTTTATCACAATTTTCCACGCATTATAGGTAGAAACTGCCGTTGCGCGCAGCATTTGCCCCAAAAGCACCTCGTTTGGGAACAGGCATTTAAGCACCAGCGCCAGCACTACGGCATTGGCTAAAATAATAATCACCACGGAAAAAACACTCCCCCCGGCCAGCTTTAAGTCCGGCTGCTCCGTTTCCCAAAGCGTTTTGCAGGTTTGCACCAAATGAAACGCCATAAAAAAACCTACTCCAAAAACAAACAGCGGCCGATACGCCGTCACGTCCGTGATAATACCCGCCGTCGCATACAAAAGCCCCGTCAGCACCGCATAAAAAGGCACAATATAGGGTGCCAGCACCACGGCGGCATTGGTGTCATTCATTTTGACGTAGCCGCTGTCTTTGCCTACTTGCATGGAATGCACCCGAAAACCAAAGAGCATACCCGCCACGGCGTGCGTCGTTTCATGTCCAAACACATACATACGGTCAAAGTGGTAACCGCAAAAATGGATAACCGCATACAAAGCCGCTCCCGCCAGCAGTTCTACAGCCGTTTGGAAATTTTTTAGTATATTCCAAAAAGAAGCCAGCACTTCCGCCGCGCCGAAAAACGCGGTGGGAATGAGCAATACGGCTATCATCGGTTTTAAAAAATTCTTCATGTTACCTGGATTTCATAAAACTTTAAAAAGGGGCTTTCCTCTGCCTGGCGCGGGGCCGCTCCTATGGCGGCCTTAAAAATCAGGGCCGTTTTGCTCCCCGCCAAAAACGTATTCCCCCGGCAGTTATTTTAAAAACGGCCTGCCAGCTAAAATTTTTCGTTCCATGCCGCGCTTGCGTAGCGGCTCTGGGCCAAAGCCCGCGCCGCAGCCAATATTTGCGCTGACACGGCGCGCGGCCGCCACGACTCTGCCAAAAACTCCGCCGCTCCTTGCGCCACCGCCCGGCGCAAAGCCGGGTTTCCGCGTGCGCCGGCACATTGCAAAGAGCCCTGATAAAGCACCCGCTGGCCAAAGCGCCGTATGGCACCGCCCAAAATTTTCTGCCCGTTAAGCAGCAAATCATCTTCCACCGGGTTTACAAAACACCCGCTGGCGTTGCCCCCTTGTGCGGGGGCATAGGCCGCTACTGGCACTTGTCCCTGCCTTTGGCTGTGCAGCGCGGCGGTTTGCTCCAGCGCGCGCTCTATGGCTGCGTGCAAAGCGGCGTAAATCTCTTTGGGGCGCGGCTGGGCGCCTTCAAACACCAAACTAAAGGTCAAATCCTGCCCGTGAAACACTACCCCGCCGCCTGTGGGCCTGCGGCAAAGCGGGACGGCGGGCGGCGGGGTCTGGCGGCGCACAAAATCCCAAAACTGGCTATAGCCAAAAGTGACCGCCGTGCCAGCGGCCCAATGGTAAAAACGCAGCACCGGCTCTGCCGCGCTTTGGGCCAGCGTTTCATCCAGCGCCATTTGCTCATATACGTTTAGCGGTGGAGTTAAAAGAGTAATGCCCATAATGCGCTTTTATACCTCATCTGCAAAAAATCGGCGCGGAGTTCGCCGCGCCGATTACATTACCAGCGCAGATTGGGTTCCCGCGCCGCGCTCACTTCGTCTATGCGGCCCACGGACTGGGCGTGCGGTGCGTCGTGCACGGTTTGCGGCTCGCGGGCGGCTTCTTCAAAAATACAGCGCATGGCCTGCACAAACAAGTCCAACATTTCTTTGTTTTCCGTTTCCGTCGGCTCTATCATCAGCGCCTCGGGCACAATCAGCGGGAAATAAATGGTCGGTGCATAAAAGCCGTAGTCCAGCAAGCGCTTGGCAATGTCTGCCGTGCGCACGCCATTCATTTTGTCTTTTTGAAGGGTCAACACACACTCGTGCATGCACGGCGCGTCAAAAAACGCAGGGAAAGCATCCTTAAGCAGCACACGCACATAATTGGCATTCAGCACGGCATTTTCCGCCACGTCTTTAAGCGTCTGCGCGTCATACTGGCGCAGGAAACAATAGGCACGTATACAAACGGCAATATTGCCATAAAACGCTTTCATGCGGCCCAAGCTTTTAGGCATTTTGGCGTTTAAAAAGAATTTTCCGTTTTTCTTTTCCACTAGCGGTTTAGGCAGATACGGGGCCAGTTTTTCGCTGGCACCCACCGGGCCGGAGCCGGGCCCGCCTCCTCCGTGCGGAGCGGCAAAAGTTTTATGCAAATTCAGATGCATTAAATCCACCCCGAAAGAAGCCGGCTTGGCTATGCCGATTAGCGCGTTAAAATTGGCCCCGTCCATATATAAAAGCGCGCCGGCGGCGTGCACTATATCGGCAATTTCGCAGATGTCTTTTTCAAACAAGCCTACCGTATTGGGCACCGTCAGCATTACGACGGCTGTTTTGTCAGATAAAGCGTTTTTAAGGGCTTCTTTATCTACACAGCCGTCCGGGCCGGATTTAATATTAATCACACTGTAGCCCGCCATATGGGAAGTGGCAGGATTGGTGCCGTGGGCGGTGTCGGGTACGATGACCTCGGTACGTTTTTTGTCTTTTTGTGCGTCAAAATACGCCCGCGCGGTCAAAATGCCGGTCAGCTCCCCTTGAGCCCCGGCCGCCGGCTGCAGCGTAAAAGCAGAAAGCCCGGTAATTTCTTGGAGCATTTCCTGCAGGTTGTACAAAATCTCCAGCGTGCCCTGCACCGCTTCCTGCGGGGCAAACGGGTGTGCCTGCGCCAGCGCCGGAAGTACGCTCAAAACATCATAGGCCTTGGGATTGTATTTCATCGTGCAGGAGCCCAGCGGATAGAAATGGCTGTCCAGACAATAATTTTGGCGCGAGAGATTGGTAAAATGGCGCACTGTGTCCAGCTCGCTCATCTGCGGCAATTTAGGCGCATGGGTACGCAGGTAACGGGCCGGCACATAATGGTCGGGCGTGTGCTGCGGCTTTTCAAAGCGCACGCCGCGGCGGCCGGGGCGGGATTTTTCTATGCTTAACGCGTTTTGTTTAATAATCTCTTGCATATTCAAACCCCCTCATGGCCTGCACATATTTTTCCAACTCCGCCCGGGTTTTGGTTTCCGTTACGCACACCAGCAGGCAGTTTTGCCACTCTTTGCGCACCGTGCCCAAATCAAACCCGGCGGCAATGCCTTTTTTAGCCAGTTTCTTAATAACTTGTTTGGCCGGGGTATTAAGCTCCAGCACAAATTCATTAAAGAAAAGCCCGTCAAATTTTAGTTTATGTCCGTCCGTCACCAGCATGTCTTTTAGTGTGTGGGCCTTTTCCAAATTCAGTTCCGCCACTTCGCGCAGGCCGGCGTAGCCCAGAAGCGTCAGGTAAATGACGGCGTTTAATGCACACAATGCCTGGTTGGAGCAAATGTTAGAGGCGGCCCGCTCGCGGCGGATATGCTGCTCGCGCGCCTGCAAAGTAAGCACAAAGGAGCGTTTGCCGGCTTTGTCCTTGGCAATGCCTACAATGCGCCCCGGTACTTGGCGCACATACTCTTTTTTGCAGGTAAAAATACCCAGGCCCGGCCCGCCGAAGTTCATCGCGTTGCCCAGCGTCTGCCCTTCCGCCACGGCAAAATCCGCCCCGTACTGCCCCGGCGTATGTAAAATGCCCAGCGCCAGCGGCTTAGCTACAGACACCAGCAAAGCCCCCGCCCCGTGCACCAGCACGCTGATGTCCTCCAGCGGCTCCAGCTGGCCCAAAAAGTTTGGCCCCGCCACGGCAAAGCAAGATACCTGCGGCGTCAGCTTTTCTTTAAGCGCATTTAAATCCACCGTGCCGTTTTGCAAAGGCACTTCTTCCAGCTGCAGGCCAGGTACGTGTTTTAAATAGGTTTTCAGCACCTCTTTATAATGCGGGTGCAGGCCGGCGGAATACAAAATTTTATTTTTATTGTTTACGCGCAGTGCGGCGGAGCAGGCCTCCGCCAAAGCGGTAGCTCCGTCATAATGGGAGGCACTGCATACATCCATATCAAACAGCTCGCAAATACAGCTTTGAAACTCATAAATAGTTTGCAGAGTACCCTGGCTGGCTTCGGCCTGGTAAGGGGTGTAGGCGGTTAAAAATTCGCCGCGGCTGCTTAAAGCATTGACGGCGGCGGGAATAAAATGCTCTTCACAACCCGCACCGATAAAATGTAAAAGGGGTTTGTTTTTAGCCGCCAGCTGCTGCATATGCGCCGTCAGGGCGTTTTCGTCCAGTGCGGCGGGCAAATCAAAAGCCGGATAGCGCAGCGCAGGCGGTATTTGAGCAAACAATTCTTCTATGGAGCCCACGCCAATGGCTTGCAACATTTCTTTTTTATCTTCAGGAGTATGGGGAATAAACATAAAAACCTCACAAGCAAAATCCCCCGCCGCAGAGGCGGGGGGAAGAGCAAGAATTACTGTCCAATGGTTTGTTTGTATGCGCTTAAGTCCATCAGCGCTTCATAATCGGCCGGGGAGGAAGATTTGATCTTAAACAGCCAGCCGTTGCCGTGCGCTTCGCGGTTGACCAGGGCGGGGTCTGTTTTCAGTGCTTCGTTCACTTCTACGATTTTGCCGCTGACGGGCGCGTAAATTTCGCTGGCGGATTTGACGGATTCTATCACGCAGCAATTCTGCCCTGCGCTTACCTGCTGGCCCACTTGGGGCAGGTCAATAAAAACGATATCGCCGATTTCCTGCTGGGCGTGGTCACTGATACCCACGGTGGCTATGTCGCCGTCCATATGAGTCCATTCGTGGGTTTTGGCGTATTTGCTGTTTTCTGCCGTATGCATAGTTTTCTCCTTAAAATTAATTTATACCCGGTTTTTGTAAAACGGTGTTTTGACTTTCTTGGCCGCAATTCTGCGCCCATGCACTTCTATTTCTACAGCTTCTCCTTCCTCTAAAGCGGTATCAGCATAACCGACGGCTATCCCTTTAAACAGCGGCGAATAGGTGCCGCTGGTCAGCGTGCCTACTTCGGCGCCGTTTTTAAATACTTTGCAGCCGCCGCGCGGCACGCCCGCGCCCGTGAGCACAAAACCTGTCAGGCGGCGTTTGAGACCGGCGGCTTTCTGCGCTTCTAAAGCGGCTTTGCCGATAAAATTTTCTTTGCCCAGTTTGACCACCCAGCCGCAAGCGGCCTCATAGGGGGTTTGGCTGCCGTCTGCGTCGGTGCCGTTGAGCAGGTATCCCGCTTCCAGCCGCAGCACATCACGCGCGCCTAAACCGCAGGGTTTTACGCCGGCTTTGAGCAGGGCGTCCCATACCTTTACAATGGCTTCGGGGCTGGCCATAATTTCTACCCCGTCCTCACCGGTGTATCCGGTGCGGGTGACGTAGCCTTTGGCGCCAAAAAGCTCAATCTCTTGAATGGTAAAACGCGCCATTTCCGCCACGCCCGGTATCAGAGCCGCGGCTTTTTCTATGGCGGCGGGCCCCTGCAGGGCTATCATACCCCAGCGGGCGCTGTCGTCGATAATTTTGACGTCAAAAGAAGCGGCGTGTTTTTCAAACCAAGCCACGTCGGCATCAATACAGGCAGCATTGACCACCACCAAAAATTTTTCAGGGGTTAAACAGAAAGAAATGGCGTCATCAATAATGCAGCCCTGCTCGTTGACAATATGGGAATAGGTGCCCGCGCCGGGCGTATTTTTGATATTGTTCGTATTGACATATTGCAAAAAGGCCCACGCGTCTTTACCCTCCACAAACACTTGGCCCATGTGCGATACGTCAAACATACCGGCCCCTTCGCGCACGGCTTTATGCTCGGCAATAATGCTTTCAAACTGCACGGGCAGCAGCCACCCGTGGAAATCCACCATTTTCCCGCCGGCGGCCTCACAGACGGCGCAGAGCGGAGTTTTTTTGAGGTTGTCTAGGGTCACGGTTCCTCCATTATATAGGAGTATTGTATAAAATATTCCGCGTTTTTAAACAACTTCCTCCTACCCTTCGCACGCCTATAAATACCGCCGCGTGCCTGCCGCAAGTCCCGCGTGTATGGTCAAATCCGCCTTGGGCAGTTTTCTGTTCCAAACGGCACCCGACGACCCGGGCCTGCATATTAAGGGCTTTCTCCCGCCCAAAAGGACAACACGCCGCGGTACTTAAACCGCCGGGGTTTCTATACCAGGGGCGCTATTGCGCCGGCTGCCCAAGCGGGCCGGGCAAATTGATATAATGAAATTATGAGCGATACACAGACTGTCATAAGCGATGTCAAACTTTTCATTGAGCGCCTGAAAAAAGAGCTGCCCGAAGTATTTGGCGGCCCGAACGAAAATGCCGAAACCGAAGCGGGCAAAATCCTCTATGAAGGCAAGCTCTATCCCGCCCGCGTACACCTGACCCCTGACCAAGAAGAAGGAGTAGATTTTGACGGGGCCGCTTTTGACGTGTATCTGCAAACGGCGCAAGCCGACCCCAATGCTCTGGCAGACCAATGGCTGCGTGCAAAAGCCAATGAAGTGCTGCGCGCCAAAACGACCGAATGGGCCCAAAAAATGGGAGTGGAATTTAACAATATTACCATTAAAAACCAACAATCGCTCTGGGCCAGCTGCTCCGCCAAAAAAAACATCAATTACACCTATCACATTATTAAAATGCCCACCGCCATACGCGATTATTTAATCGTGCATGAACTGGCGCATTTGGTGCACATGAATCACGGAACGGAATACTGGCAGCTGGTGGCACAATACTGTCCGGACTATAAAACCCACCGCCGCTGGCTTAACGATAACCGCGGTGCGGTGTTTGCCGCGCTGGATTTGAAATACACAGCCCTGCCGCAGCAGGAAGCGCAGACCGCCGCCCAGCCCCAACAGGACGCGCCCGGCCAGGCCGAACAGACCACGCCGGCGCAGAGGGCAGAAACGGCCCAGCCACAGCCAGAAAACGGCCCGCAGCCAGACATAGAAAACGCTTGAAAATGGCCGCAAACAGATTTTAAAACCTCATCTGTCAGACGGGGTTTTATTATTGGGCAGATTTCTTTTCGGCCTTGTCCTGTTTGAACGCTTCCGCCGCCTTTTTAAAGTAACCGACGGGCTGATTTAAAATGACTTTCTGCTTTCCGGTCAGCTTGAGTTCTTTGTACAGTTTTTCCGTATCCATGGAGCCGCGCGTAACCGTAGCCAGCCCTACCCCGGAACAAAACAAATAGATATTTTGGGCCACAATGCCGGCGTCTATCGGCGCGTAGTCGGTGTCTTCTTTAGCTACCAACAGCAACACCACCGGTGCTTCTTTCACCGGGCGCACGTCTTGCTCCGTCACGGGCATGAGCGTATGCGAGGGCGCGTCATAGCGGTAGGCGCCGGCTTCAAAGGCGGCGTATACTTCTATATCTTGGCGGTTTAAAGCAGAAGGAGCCGTGCGCTTGCCGTCCGGACGATTGACCCCATTAGCGGCCCACAGCAAATCAGACAAGTCCCTCATCGTCAGCTTATCCGGGGCAAACTGCCGCGTAGATTTACGTTCAGACAGCGCCTGCATAACAGCCGTTCCCCGCGTTTTGTCCGGCGTGAGCAAGGTAACCGTCGCCAGCGGTGCGGCTTGAGCGGCACCGGCGCAGATTAACAGACACCAAATCCACATTTTCTTCATATGTTTTCTCTCCCTTCCATGCGCTATTGTAACAAAAAGCAGGCCCGGCCTTGCCCGGCATTCCGCACAGTCCACATATACACAGCCCTGCTCCAAAAGAAAAAGCTGGGCTCCGCCCCGGGGCACTTATGCGGGCGGTTTTTAAAACGGCCCCAAACAGGCCCCGCCCCGGCACCAGCCGTTATATGACCGTACAAACAGACAAAAAACCGCCCTGTTCCCAGAGCGGCGAAGCGGTGTAAATAAGATGTTTATAGCTGAAAAACGACGAAATCCTGCAAATCCAGCTGCGGCGCGTCTTCTAATGATATTTCTTCTCCTTCGGTTGGAACCAAACGGGAGGTCTGAAACGTAAGGTGCTGGTTCTCACTGCGGGAGGCATAATAGCAAGAGCTGGTGGCAAATGCTTTATGGTCTTTTAATATGGCCTGGCACTTGGTGGACACGTCTTCACAAGTCCAAAGTTTTACCACTTCAAGCTGGTTATCATTTTCTCCTGGATGCGATTTAAACACATCGCAGCGTTTCCATGTCGTATAAATAGTAGAAAGCCCCAAATCAAGTTCTTTTTCCTTTTTCTCAACGGCTTTCTCTAATGTTGTAGAAATTTCCTCGTTTTGGGCCTGCTGGGCAGCTGCGCTTTCAGCCGGAGCAAAAGAAATCATAAGCAGTAAACAAGACGCAACAAGCGCCGCTATTCGTTTTTCCATATTTTTCTCCTTATTTTTCCATTATAACAAAAACAAAATGAAGCAATAACGCCTGTCCGGTCAATTTCATTTTAAAAGAGAAGAATTTTCCTCTCGCAGATACAGCTATAATGATCCGTAAAGCCGCCCCGAAAACAACAAACAAATTGCGTCCTGTTTCACAAAATCTGTTTGGTATAGTCTGTAAATATTTTTTCGCAACGATGCGGCCCCGCCCCTAAATATAAAACCGCCCTACCCTTCTTTTCCCCAACAGCCAAAACGCCGCACCTTGTACAGGTGCGGCGTATGTTTTCATCCGGAGAGCGCAGTTCCCCATGCGCTGCCGCGCAACCCGCGCTGTTTATCCCATGACCTAATTACGGCAAATGAAACACCACAAAATCTTTCACTTTCTGCACGGGTACGGCAGTTAAGGAGCGGCTCTGCCCTTGCGCGCTCACCAACCGTGACGACTGCAGTGTAATCTGCTGGTCTTTTTTTTGGGCGGCATAATAACAGGACGCACTGGCAAATGCTTTGTCGTTGTTTAAGACGGCGGCGCAATTTGTTGTCACTTGTTCACACGTCCAGGGCTTTACTACACGCACCCGTTTGCCGTTGCCGCGCGCACGGGACTGCAACACATCGCACCGCTCCCAAGTGGTATACAGCGTAGACAAGCCCAGTGCATGCACTTTTTGCTCCGCCAAGGCCGCTTCTTCCAGCGCGCCGCCCACTGCGGCACTCTGCTGTGCCACACGGGGCTCATACTGGGCCCAACCTAAAGACGCCGCTCCCAAAAATACCAGGGCAAGAAAAAACAGTTTTGTTATTTTATTCATAGCATATCTCCTTATGGAAATATTATAGCAAAAGTTAGCCATACCTAACAAATAAATTTAGTTTTAACTAACTTTTTACCGAGAGCCGCTACTCCTCATAAACAGATATAGAGCCCCACACGGCCTTGAGATAGCCGTGCGCTATTATGACAGATTTTTGAAAAGGAAAGATTAATACAGCAGCCAGCCGGCGGCCCCCGCCAGCAGGATAAGACGAACCGGGTGCAGCTTGAAACGCCAAACTAAAAAGAAAGACAGCGCAAACAAAACAAAACTTTTCCAATCCACAAACGTCTCTTTATTCACTAACACTAAAGCCGCCGCCGCAATCAGCCCGATAATAGCCGGACGAAGCGCTTTAAAAACAGCGCGGACGGAAGGATTGTTCCGGTGGCGCAGGAAATAGCGGGTAAGCAAAATCATTATGATAAAAGACGGCAAGCATACCGCCAATGTGGCCAGCGCCGCCCCCCACGCACTGCCGCTGGCGGCATAGCCGGTATAGGTGGCCATGTTAATCCCTACCGGGCCGGGCGTCATCTGGCTAACGGCCACAATATCGGTAAATTCCGCCGTTCCCAGCCAGCTGTGTTTGAACACCACCTCATTCTGGACAAAGGAAATCATTGGATAGCCGCCCCCGAAATTAAAGAGCCCTATTTTAAAAAACGTTTTAAAAATTTGCCAGTAAATCATTGCGCTTTCTCCCGGCACAGCAACCACCCCCCCAGCCCGGCCAGCAACACAATGTACACCGGGGAACACTTGCCCAGCCACACTGCCAGCGCGCACGCTATGGGGAACCAGATATTTTTCCAGGTAATGCCCGCCGCACGCGCCAATGTAAACACCGGCACGGCAATCAGGGCCACTACCGCCGGACGGATACCGGTAAAAATACGCTCCGCCAACGGGTATTGACGGAAATTATGCAAAAACAAAGCAATCAGCAAAATAATGACAAAAGACGGCAGAGCCGCCCCTAGCGTACACACAACCGCCCCGGGCAAACGGCGAAGCTTATAGCCCACAAACACCGCTATATTCACGGCCAAAATACCGGGAGCGGACTGGGCCAGTGCCGTCAAATCCAGAAATTCTTTTTTGTCTATCCAGTTTCTTTTGATAACGATTTCGGCCTCTATCAGCGGCAGCATGGCATACCCGCCGCCTAATGTAAACAGCCCGATTTTAAAGAAAATGGAGAAAAGAGAAAGGTAATACCACATAATTATATTGTAACAATTTCTACTTTTCTTCTGTTTTGCTTCTCTTTGGCACATTAGCGTTTCTTTACTTACTTTGTTTAAAATTATTTAAATGTATAATAATAGAAATTTTTATTACAGAAGAGATCCTTTATGAAAAAATTTTTCGTTTTTTCTTTATTTATAATTATTTTGTTTTTATTAACATTCTTATGGCCCAAAAAGGAAAGCACCCAAGTCGCTGTTTCAACAAAACCGACTGCTTCCTCCACTCAAAAACCGGCCGCTGCAACCCAAAGAACTACGCATGAGCAAACAAAGCCCGCTGATTCCCCGTCTTTAAGTGCATTAAAGGATGCACTGAATAGCCCTTATCAGGGGCAGATGCAAATGACCAAAAATGGCAATATCACGTCTTTTGACACGGTGGATAAAAACCAACAGCTTGCCTTGCGCATTATTATGACCAACAAAGACAAAGACGTAACTGATTGGTTAACAGGACATCTGGGAGATTATGACCCTATTTATCTGTATGCTATGGCATACCGTATGGCCAACTTACAGGCCCCGGCCGAAGAATTTTTCTTTTGGGCAAGTGCCGGCCATCTGCGCGCCTTAGCTGACCAGACCTTATGTAAAGACCCATATGTAGGGCAATATTTAAGCATATTGCAAATGGACATTCTACAACCCGGTACACAACTCTACGCTCAAAATTCAGAAGCACAGAATTTTTTGGCAAACAAGGATTTATTAGTACAAACCATGAAAAAAGCTATTTCTTGGGATATACAACACCCGCAGACAAATTCGCCGGATTGGTTCTGCAAAAGTGGACACGCAGTAACAACGACCGATACTTATCCACAAAATGAATGGCATGACAGAAGAGTATCCTTTAAGAAACAACAAGCCGAGTCCTTGTACCAATAACAAAACCCCGGGCAAAACCCGGGGTTTTATCTGTTTCAAAACATATAGGCGACAGCACTGCAAAACCGCTTATTTGCTTATCTTACCTTCTGCCTTCAAATAAGACACAATGCCTTTTCCTATTCCTTCACCCATGCGTTTCTGGGCGGCCTTGTTATTCAGCCGCGCACGGTCTTTGGCACTGCTGATGTAACCCATTTCCACCAATACGGCAGGCGCTTTTACACCGCGCAATACATAAAAATTGGCCTGGCGGATGGCGTTGTTCTGGCGCACGGCAATGCCAATACCTGGCTCTTTATACACATAGTTGCGTATATGCCCGGCCAGTTTGGAGCTTTCGTTCATAAACTCGTTTTTTGCCATAGATTCCAGCAACATATCCACAAAGCTGTAATGAGCTTCTTCGTATTGCAGGGCTTCGTTTTCAAAGGCGGCCACTTCCGCGGCTTCGGCGTCGGTGGCTTTGTCAGAGCGGAAATACACCTCAAAACCGTTGGCGGCGGCGCGTTTGGCGGCATTAGTATGCACGGAGACAAACAAATCCGCCTTATATTCATTAGCCATTTTGCTACGGCCAGCCAAGGTGACAAAGGTGTCATCATCGCGGGTCAATTTCACATCAAAACCTTGTTTTTTAAGGTAATTGTACAGATGTTTAGATACAGTCAGGTTCAGGGCTTTTTCCTGGGAACTGCCGCGGCGGGTGGCGCCGGGGTCTTTGCCGCCGTGCCCGGGGTCTATCACAATGCGCAGTTTGCGCTTTGTCTGTATAACCGGAGCGCCAGAGGTCATCACGGGCTGCGGGGCTGGGCGTATGACAGGGGTGTCTGCCGCCGGCTCATCGTCAAAAACGGAAGGAGACGCCTGCAAATCCAACTCTTCTGCGTCCTCTTTGTCGGGGGCGGAAGCAGATGCTTGCACCGCCGGCAAGGCACTGCCGGCCGTAAAGACCAGTTCTCCATTTTCTTCGGTCAGCCGCCAGCTCTGTCCGTGTTTGCCTAAAACAACTTTCAGCAGCACGTCTTTGCCGCGCTGATGAAGCGTAAAAGACCGAATAAAATCGTCTTTCAGCCGCACACTGGCGTTGCGCTTAAGCACCGCCCCCGGGAAAACGGCCTCTACGGTGTGTTTATTGGTCTGCTTGGAAGTGAACGAAATATTTCCTTTGCGGAAAAAGCGCAGCCGGTCAAAACTTTTCTGCTGTTCTTTATCGGTAAAAGCCAGCGTAAAATTCTTTTCCACCACCAGGGCGCCGTTTTCAAACGTAATTTGGCGGTCAAGCGCTTTCTGCACCTGTGGCAGCATAAAGAAATGCACCGGCGTGTAAATCTTACTGCCGGAAGCCACCACCTCCGCAGGCAGCTTAATGGTTTGGGCATTGATAATGACTTCTGCAAGCGGAGCGCTCAAAATCGCATACATGCCAGGAAAAGCTATTTTAATCTGCTTGGCGGCGGCATAGAGCTCCACACTGCCCCCCAGCTTTTTGGCTGTGGCGCGCGCGTCCACCAGCGTAACCCCGCCGGCCTGCATGGAAGAGACGGAGCCCTTATCCTTCCCCAGGATATAAATATCCGTCTTACCCTGCGCATACGCCAACCCCGCGGGTAGCAACAAAGCAGCCAATAAAGCAAGTAGGGCTTTTTTCATAAGCAAATCCGGCGCCGGGAATACGTCCCTCCGGCCGTTACTCCAACACGATTTTGTAATCTTCCCACGCCAGCTGCGGGTCAGACTGTATTTTAAGCGAACGGTGTATATTTTCTTCAATATCCGTTTGCTTTTGTTTAATGGCTTCTGCCAAGATCGGATGCAGCACCACGCGTAAATTGCCGCCGGGGCGGCCGCTGGTCAAATCATAAATTTCGCGCTGTATTTTAATACGCATGCTTTCAGCCGAAAGCACCCGCCCGGAGCCATGGCACTGCGGGCACTCCTCACTGATAAAACTGCCCGTACTTTCGCGTTTGCGTTCGCGGGTCATTTCCACCAGTCCCAGCCGGGTAATGGGCAAAATGCGGATTTTGGCCCGGTCTCCGCGCACGGCATTGGCCAGTGCTTCCACCACGCGGTGGCGGCTGGACGCTTTGCGCATGTCAATAAAATCAATCACAATAATCCCGCCGATATTGCGCAGGCGCAGCTGGTGGGCTATTTCCTGGGCGGCCTCAATATTGGTCTGCGTGACGGTTTCTTCCTGCGATTTATTGCCGGTAAATTTGCCGGTATTTACGTCGATAGCGCACAAACTTTCCGCTTCCTGAATAATGATACTGCCTCCGTTGGGAAGCGGCAGTTTGGTCTTGCGCAGATTATCAATTTCCGGTTCAATGCCATAGGCCTCAAAAATAGGGGTCTTGCCTTTGTAAAGTTTTACGCGGTCAGCTAGCTCCGGTGAATTTTTCTTTACAAAGTCCAACACACGTTCATAATCTTTTTTATTATCCAGCAAATACACTTCCGCATTTTCAGACAGCACATCACGCGCCACCTGTAGCACCGCGTCCATATCCTCATGCAACAGGGCCGGGGCCGGCAGGGTGTCAAATTTTTTCAAAATGGTCTGCCACTGGCGGTAGAGGTATTTCACTTCGCGCTCCAATTCGTCTTTGGTGGCTTCTTCGGCTTCGGTGCGTACAATGCAGCCCATGCCGTTTAAATGTTTCTCCGCCAAGTCCTGCATAATTTCGTTTAGTTTGTGGCGCGCTTCGCTGTCCTCAATATTTTTAGACACACCCACAAAGCTCTGGTGAGGCGTCAGCACCAAATAACGGCCCGGCAGGGTGACGTCCATGGTCACTTTCATACCCTTGGTACTGATAGCGTTTTTGACCACCTGCACCATAATCTGCTGGCCTTTTTTGAGTACTTTTTCAATATTCTTGCGATCTGCGCCCAAAATATCGGAAATATACAAATAGGCATTCTTCTCATAGCCGATATTGGCAAATGCGCTGGAAATACCGGGCAGTACATTTTCCACCGTGGCTTTATAAATATTTCCCACGATATTGAGCGACCCGCGCCGCTCCCACATTAGTTCATTAATGCGTTCATTTTCCAAAATAGCAATGCGCGTCTCTTCAAAAGAGGTATTTACAATGACCTCTACTTTAGGCGCTTCTTCCGAATTTTTACTCATAAAAAATCCTCTTGGCTATAAGGCGTGCAGCTGTTGGGCCGCATCACGCCAATACAGCATTTCTCTGATAAATTTTAAACGTTCTAACGTAAATTCCGCTTCTGCCGGCACCGCCACACCCAGCCACGCCGCCACTACATATTCGGGCTTAACTGTTTTGTCGGCACATTTTTGCAAAAGCAACTCTAACCTGTCTGCGCGCGGTTGTGTAACAGACACCACAAACGGTCTCACATCGTGCTGCACCGTCATGCCGTTTGGCGCGCGCATAGTCATATAAATATGTTTACCTGCAAAGAATACGTCCGCCGGCTGCTGGGGGCGGTAAATAGAAAAATCCCCCTCCACGCCGTACCGGCATGCCTGCGCCAGGTTACTTACGGAAGGCAACGCATACGGCACACGCTGCAAACGCACGATATGCAACCCCTGCGGAGCCGCTTGCGTCAAAGCCGCCTGCGCCTCTTTCACCGGTGCAGACAAATATACATCTGCATACTCACCCAAGCTGTATTGCCCATATCCCAATACGGGGCCATAGGCCAGCCGGGGCCAATTTTTGTTCACTTTAGCGGGCTCAAAAGGCAATTTGCTATCCAGCACCGCTTGGCGCAGGGCCGCAAAAATACGTTTGTGGTCCCACGGCCCGTCCACAGTAAACACTATACGCATTTTATAAATTTTTGAGGTGTTTATCATAGCCATACTTTCAACCTGAAGTGATGCGCCGCGCATACACCGACTGCACCACCCCTAAAGCCAGCATGCTGGATACCAAGTTTGACCCGCCGTACGAAATAAACGGAAGCGGAATGCCCGCCACCGGGAAAAGCCCTATCAGCATGCCAAAGTTAATCAGCATATAAGTCAAAAACATACCAAATATGCCGCTGCACACCAAATAGCCGTAGCGGTCGCTGGCCCAATAAGCCACCACCGCTATCCGCCATAAAATCAACAAATAGAACCCCAACACCAGCAAGGTGCCCCACAGTCCCAGCTCTTCTCCCACCACCGCCAAAATAAAATCCGTATGTTTTTCCGGCACAAAACCCAGCTGGGATTGGGTGCCGGAAAACAAGCCCTTGCCCCATATTCCGCCTGACCCCATGGCTATTTGGGCCTGCAAAACGTTATAGGAAGCCCCCTGCGGGTCGGACTGCGGGGCCAGGAAGGCCTCCACCCGTTTGCGCTGGTAGGGCTTCATCTGATGGTCTACAAATACTCCGGCAAAAAATCCCGCCAATACCACCACGCTGGCCAATACAAAATAAAAAGAGGGCAGAAAAATGCGCAGTTGTTTAAAAAACCACCACGCCCCATATCCCGCCGCCGCCACCAGCACCCCAAAGCCCGCCATATACAGCGGACGGGAAGCCAGCTGATAAAATGCGTTTAATACCGCATAATCAAGCAAATTCGGATGCAAATACAGATATGTCCACGCTACCGTAAAAAACCCAGCCACCGCGGCAAAAGCAAACACCAGCGCCAAATAAAAAACATTTACTCCGGCACAATACAATAACACCAACAGCGCCGGGAACGTAATTACAATAGAAGAAAAATCCGGCTGCAGCATAATCAGCCCGAATATCGGCGCGATTAATGCCCCCAGCAATACAAGCGTGCGCATATCGCGTATACGCCGGCCCTGCCGGTCTAAAAAGGCCGCCGCCACCAAAATAGTAAGCACCCGGCAAATCTCCGCCGGCTGCATAGAGAAAAACGGCAATACGAACCACGATTTACTGCCGCGTTGGTAAGTGCCAAATAACAGTACCCCTATCAGCAACGCCAAAATAACCCCATATAGCGGTTTCCACTGCTCATCAAAAATCTGATAATTAAAACTCCACGCCGCAAAAAACACCGCAAATCCCAAAGGCAATGCAATTAAATGCGTGCGCACCACCGGGTTAGCCAATGATACGGAATTTACCGCAGACATAATACACAGCGCACCCAACAGCGTCAGCCCGGCCATAGCGCCCAGCAGCAACCAGTCCAGGCGAGTTCTGCGGCTATGGGCTTTGTAAGGAACCATCATAGTCCCTCCCGGTTAGGCGTTTTTGGCCTATAGAAAATAAAAAACGCTGTAAACTTTGCATATTAGAAATCATTTCTTCGGGCTTTCCTTCAGGCAAAGGCGTCGGCGGCACCTGCTGCGGCGCCTGTTCCTGTGCGGCTTGGGCCGGTTGGGGTGTTTCTGCCAGCTCTACATCCAGCTGCGCCGGGGCGGGCGGGGCCGGCTCGTCCTTTACGGAAAAATAGGCCTCTATCATATCCCGCGCAATGGGGCCTGCAGCGGAAGCGCCGCCTTTGCCAAACTCCACAAACACCGCCACCGCCAAGCTGGGCTCCTCTCCGGGACGGGCGGCAAAAGCCATAAACCAGCCATGGTCGTCTCCGTGTGGGTTCTGTGCAGTGCCTGTTTTGCCATATACATCTATTCCTTTTACTTTGCCGCGGGCAGCGGTGCCTTTGTCCACCGTATGTTTCAGGGCCTTAAAAATTAAATCCCAATGGTCAGGGTCAATATCCACCGTGCCCAGCAGCTCGCTGTGGCCCGACTCCAGTACTTTGCCTGTTTGGCTATTCACCAGCCGTTGCAAATAATACGGACGCCAAATCTTGCCCCGGCTGGCCACCGCCGCGGCAAACTGAGCCATTTTAATCGGCGTAACCAGCAATTCCCCCTGTCCAATGGACAAATTCAGCGTATCTCCAATAAACCAATACGAGCGGTTTCTTGCACGTTTGGTAGGGCCATATAAATTGCCGGCTTTTTCTCCGGGCAAATCAATGCCGGTAGGTTGACCGAACTGGAACATCCGCTGTATTTTCTCTATAGGAGCCGGGCCTACCTGGGCCGCCAGCGTATAAAAATATACGTCGCAGGAATCAGCCATGGCCTCAAAAAAATTGTCGTGCTGGTGCACACCCCAGCATTTGAAAACGCGGGAGCCGGCATCATAATAGCCCGGGCAATAAACGGTTTTCTGCGGATTAAATCCCCCCTGCTGCATAGCGGCCAGTGCGGTAATAATTTTAAAAGTGGAAGCCGGCGGATAAATGCCCTGCACCGCCAAATTATATTCACTGATTCGTTTAGATTTGGGCTGCGGCTCGTCAGAATACGGCACAAACATACCCGGGTCAAACGCCGGGGCCGTGGCCAAAGCCAGCACCGCCCCCGTACGCGGATCCATCGCCACGGCTGCGCCGCGGCCGGTAAGAGAGTTTTTGAGTCCTTCTTCTGCGGCGCGCTGTACTGCATAGTTTACTGTCAGATATAAATCGTTGCCTGGCTGCCATCTGCGGTCTTCTATCACGCGTTTGACGCGACCGCGATAGTCCACTTCCAAATAGACGCCGCCGTCGCGTCCTTTGAGCGCTTTTTCAAATTTCTTTTCCAGCCCGTTTTTGCCTATTTTAGCGTCCAAACGGTAATCCAAAGCCAAATCCCGGTTTTTCCACTCATCGCCCTCCATACTGCCCAAATAACCAATTAAATGGCTGGCGAAAACACCGTAGGGATATACCCGCTTATTCTCTTCAATCAAATACACGCCCGGGTAATACAGCTGCAGTTCCTTGAGCACCATTACACTTTGGGGAGATAAATTTTCTGCCAGCGCCACGGCCTTTCCGCTTTTGGCTCCTTGGCGCAATTTATCCAACACCGCTACTTTGCTCATGCCCAAACGCGGGGCAAAATCCGCCGCCAAACGGGAAAAATAGTCTTCATCTTTCGGCCCAACCGCTAGATAATACAAATCAAAAGAAGGTGCATTAGCGGCTACAATCTTTCCGTCTGATGTAAAAATACGCCCCCTCGGCGCCGTCTGATAAAGTACTTGTGTACGGTTACGCTCTGCCAGTTGCAAATAGCGATCATGGCGCAAAAGCTGTATATCGGTCAAACGCAAGGCCACCACCGCGCCGGCTACCAGCGCCAACACCAGCAAAGAACGCAAACGGTTATTAAAAATTACCTTAACGGCTGCCATTTATGCCTTTATCCCCCGAGTCAAGACCCGACGCACCGCCCAAAATA
Organism: uncultured bacterium; assembly: GCA_949291365.1. GTDB lineage: Bacteria > Elusimicrobiota > Elusimicrobia > Elusimicrobiales > Elusimicrobiaceae > Avelusimicrobium. The sequence continues at coordinate 14,681 of CASEVJ010000007.1, read as the reverse complement.
TGGCAGGCGCTAGCACAGCATTGAGCGTTATGCCCGCTGCAAAAGGCCAAAAACCCGGCCAGGCCGAAAAACCGGCACATACTTTTAGTAATACCAAATCAAACAAAGCAGCAAACAACCCCAGCCCCCACAAACTAATCATTTGCGGCACTGGCGCGTCAAAATCCAATCTTTTTTCTAAAGAATATACGGCAATAGCGCACAAAGTAAACGTCAGCGCATGCAGCCCAAAAAGTTTGATGCCAAAGAAATCCAAAAACAGCCCGCATACAAAAGCCGTTGGGTATCCATACTGCGGCTTGAGATGGGCACATACGGCACAGGCAAACGCCAGCATTACATTCAAACTTAAGCCCACCCCTCCCAATACTGCGGTAAACGCCCAATGCAGCACCGTAGAACCGACAAAAAGCAGAAAAAGTTTCATCAAAGTTGTCATCATGGGGTATTTCCTCCGGATTTCGGCAACAAAATAAACAGCTCCCGTATAGAGGACGCGTCCGCCGCCGGCTCCACCCGGGCCGTCAGCGCGGTGGCAGAGCTGTTTTCTTCTCCGGACTGCACTACTTCCCCCACTAAAATCCCCGCTGGGAAAATACTGCTGGAAGCAGAAGTATACACCTTTTCCCCACGCTCAACAGAGGACAAAAGCGGCAAATACAGCATTTTAAGCGGAGCGGCACCCGCTCCGACCAACAATCCTTCCTTTCCAGAAGAAGAGCTGACTGCAGCCGCCGAAAAATCTTCATCACGTACCAGCAACACTTTAGCGATATAATCGTCGGTCTCTACCACTACTCCTGCCAACACGGGCTCTCCGTCTTTTAAGGCCACGGCTGCGGCCCTTTCTTGTACGCCGTCCTGGGTGCCCTTGTCTATGATAACGCTATTCCACTGGGTGGGCTCCCGGTAGGCCGTTTTGGTCCATACGCCGCGCCAAATATGGGAGGGCTTCATACCCAAAGCTGCCCGCAGCCGTTCATTTTCTGCAAATACTTCCCGCACCTGGGCATTTTCCAAGCGCAAACGGTCCATCTCTTCCTGTAGGCGTTCATTTTCCCAATGTGTGTTAAGTAGTTCCCGCACGGTGCCGGATACGCCCTGCGCGTATTCCAACGCCGCATGGGACGCACGGATTTGCGGGATAAAAATATATGCCAAAAATGCTTTGACCGAAGCTACCGGGCTTTCCAAAGGCAAGGCCATTAACAACAGCGAAAGCAGCACAAAAACAATGGGCAAAATTTTGCGCCGTCGGTTGCCTTGGCTGACCTGCTTTTTATGTTGGGGCTTGTGTTGCATGGTTTCTTATACCGCCTTTCCGGGCGGATTTATCCGGGCTGGTGTATATTGTCTTGTTGGCAGACATACACCAATGAAATTTTTTAATCCAAGGGGCGTTGCCCCCGCAAAAAACAAAAAAGCGGACAAAGTTCTCTTTTGCGTCAAGAACCCTGCCCGCTTTTTGTGGCGTAAAACTTAGTAGGATTTGCCCCGATTCCCAAAGAAGCGGGAACCTTTCTCATTGAGCTGTTCCAGAAATTTACCGGTGCCCAGCGCCACACAGCTTAAAGGGTCTGCCGCACGGTGTACGGGGATGTCGGTTTCTTTCCGAATCAAATCCGTAATACCGCGGAGCAAAGAGCCCCCGCCAGCCACCACCAGCCCTCTGTCCACCAAATCGGCAGCCAGCTCGGGCGGGGTTTCTTCCAGCGTGCTTTTAATGACGTCAATAATCAGCCGCACCGGCTCCATCAGCGCCTGACGGATTTCTTCCGAAGTTACCGTCAGCGTGCGGGGCAGCCCTTGCGTCTGATCGCGGCCTTTAACTTCCATGGATTTTTCTTCTTTGAGCGGGTACACGGAGCCGAGGTTGATTTTCACTTCCTCCGCCGTCGTTTCCCCAATAATTAAGTTGTATTTTTTGCGGAAATACTGCACGATGCATTCGGTCAGTTCGTCTCCGGCCACATCAATGGATTTGGCTACCACCATGCCGCCTAAAGAAATAACCGCCACTTCCGTCGTGCCGCCGCCAATATCTACAATCATGCTGGCATGCGGTTCCGCAATAGGCAAATCCGCCCCCATGGCAGAAGCCATGGGCTCTTCTATCAGGTAGACTTCCCGCGCACCGGCCTGGCGGGCCGCGTCGTCTACGGCGCGGCGCTCCACACCCGTAATATCAGAGGGAATACCAATCACAATCCGGGGACGCAGCAAGCTGCTGCGGCTGTGTACTTTGCGGATAAAATAGCGGATCATTTCCTGCGTCACTTCAAAATCGGCAATGACGCCGTTTTTCATCGGACGCACGGCAATAATGTTCGCAGGCGTTCTGCCCAGCATTTGCTTGGCTTTGGCGCCGACGGCTTTTACCTCGCCGGTCTCGCGTTCCACCGCCACCACGGAAGGTTCCCGCAGCACAATGCCTTTATCCTTGACGTAAATCAAGCAGTTGGCCGTGCCCAAGTCCATTCCCAGGTCGGAGGAAAACAAGCCCCCCAGATAATCTATGACCATTTAGTCCACCAGTTTAATAATCGCCACCTGCGCATTGTCGCCCTGGCGTACGCCGGCGCGGTAAATGCGGGTGAAACCGCCTGCACGGTTTTGGTAACGGGCAGCCAGCACTTCAAAAAGTTTCTTGAAGGCGGCTTTGTCTTTCACCGTGTCTTTGACAGCCAGGTGATTGTTTGCCTTGGCCAAAGTAATCAGCCCTTCTACCACGCGGCGCACTTCTTTGGCTTTGGGCAACGTGGTTTTGACTTCTTCGTGCAGGATAATGCTGGTAGCCATGTTTTTAAGCATAGCGTTTTTATGGGAAGAAGTTTTGCCGAGTTTACGGTATCCTGTATTCTTAATCATCTTTTACAATCCTTTCAACGGGTTATACCCTATATTTTCATGCCCAGAGATAAATTCATCTCGGCCAGTCTTTCTTTGATTTCGTCCATAGATTTGGCACCGAAATTCTTAATCATCTTTAGGTCGTCTTCGGACATTTTAACCAAATCACGCACCGTATGGATGTTTTCAGATTTCAGGCAGTTAATGGAGCGGGAAGAAAGCTCAATAAACTCAATAGACTGGTTCAGCGTTTCGTCCAGTTTAGAGTTGACGGGTGCGGCCCCACTGACGCTGCCGGTCATGGAAATCGGCTCTTGCTGTGCGTCCGCAGCCGTGCTGACGGCTACGGTGCCCGGTTCTTCGCCTTCAATGGTGAAAATATGCAAAGAGCCGGAAAGCAATACCGCCGCGCGGTGCAGGGCCCGGGCGGGCTCCAACGTGCCGTCGGTGGTGATTTCCAAAATCAGGCGGTCATAGTCGGTCTTTTGGCCGACGCGGGCCGGTTCCACATCGTAATGCACTTTGACGATGGGCGAAAACAGCGCGTCCACGGGGATAAAGCCGGCCGGGCGCTGGATTTTGGCCAGGTCTTCGGCGGGCACATACCCTTTGCCGCGGGAAAGCTCAATTTCCATTTCCAAGCTGCCGCCCACTTCCAGGGTGGCCAGCGGGAGGTCTTTGTTGATGATGCTTACGCCGTCCACTTCTTCAATGTCGGCGGCCGTCACCACGCCGGGTTTAGCGGCGTGCAAAGACACATATTCGCGGTTTTTATTATCCATCTTTACGCGCAATTTTTTCAAATTGAGCAAGATATTGATAACGTCTTCCCGCACGTTAGGCAATGTGCTGAATTCATGGATAGCCCCTTTAATGCGCACCGCCGTTACCGCAGCGCCTTCCATACCGGAAAGCAGAATGCGGCGAAGGGAGTTGCCCACCGTGTGGCCGTAGCCGCTTTCGTACGGTTCTGCGGTGAATTTACCGTAGAAATCCGAAGCGGTTTTTTCATCCAACTGAATTTTTTGGGGAAGAACTAATTCGTTAAAAGCCATTTCATCCTCCGCGCTATTATTTAGAATAGTACTCAACGATCAGCTGCTCGTTGACAGGGTAGGACATCTCCGCTCTGTCGGGCCATCTTAAAAGTTTGCCGGTCATCTTCTCCGCATCAAATTCCAGGAAGCTGGGGCGCTGGTTGCGTTTTTCGGCTTCGTTGAGCCCCTGCTTGACGGTTACGTTCTCGGCCAAAGCGGCTTTGAGGGCCACTTTGTCGCCCGGTTTGACTTGGAAAGAAGGCACGTTGACGGCTTTTCCGTTGACGGTCACAAAACCGTGCAGCACAATCTGGCGGGCAGTTTTCAAAGAGACCGCAAAGCCCAAGCGGCGCACAATGTTGTCCAAGCGGGTTTCCAGCAAGCGCAAGAAATTTTCGCCGGTCTGGCCCTGTAATTTGGCGGCCTTGTCAAACATATTGCGGAACGGAATTTCTGACATACCGGACTGCAATCTGGCTTTCTGCTTTTCCTGCAAGCGGATACCGTATTCGGACACTTTGGCGCGGCGCGCTTTGGCACCGGCTTTACCGCCGCGCACTTTGGCGGAGGCCAGCTTGTCAATGACACAGTTGGTGTAGCATTTGGTGCCTTTGAGGAAAAGTTTGCAATCTAATTTTCTGCATTTTTTGCAGCTAGCTTCAGTGTATCTGGACATAAATCTTATACTCTCCGTGCTTTAGGGGGTCTGCATCCGTTATGCGGGATGGGGGTTACGTCTTTGATGGAAGAAACCGTCAGGCCGGCCTGTTGTACGGCGCGCACGGCTGTTTCACGTCCCTGACCGGGGCCGCAGACTTTCACGGCCACTTCGCGCATACCCAACGCCACGGCTTTTTCAGCGGCTTTGTTGCAGGTAATCTGCGCAGCGAACGGAGTGCTTTTCTTGGTGCCTTTAAACCCATGGGAACCGGCGGTAGACCAGGCAATGGTGTTGCCTTTGTCGTCAGACACGGTTACGATGGTGTTATTGAAGGAGCAATAAATATGCACCACGCCAAACGCAGGGGCTTTGGCGTTTTTCTTTTTGCCTTTAACGGCGGGAGCTTTGGCTTCCGCAGCGGCGGCGGTTTGAGTTTCTTTTTCTTCTGCCATATGTTAAATCCTGAAATTAAAGTTATTTAGCTGCAGCCTTGGAACCGACGGTTTTTCTTCTGCCGCGGCGGGTTCTGCTGTTGGTTTTGGTCCGCTGACCGCGCACGGGCAGGTTTCTGCGGTGGCGCTGGCCTCTGTACGAACCGATTTCGATAAAGCGGTGAATATTCTGCGCCACTTCTCTGCGCAGTTCGCCTTCCACCTTGTATTCTTTCTGCAAGATGGTGTTCAAAAGACCTGCCTGTTGTTCGGTAAGGTCTTTGACACGGGTAGCGGGGTCAATTTGGCCGTTGAGTTTGGCCAACACTTCTTTGGCGTTTTTCTTGCCAATACCGTAGATGTATTCCAACGCTACGTCAATTCTTTTATTTTTCGGTAAATCAATACCTGCGACTCTAGCCATATTCTATGAATACTCCTGTAAATTAACCTTGGCGCTGTTTGTGTTTGGCGACTTCGCACACTACACGCACTACGCCGTTGCGCTTAATGATTTTGCACTTTTGGCATATCTTTTTTACACTGGCTCTGACTTTCATTTATTTCTCCCTATAAGTTATTCTGCCTTTGGTAAGGTCGTACGGGGACAATTCCAGCTTCACTTTGTCTCCGGGCAGAATTCTTATATGATGAACTCTCATTTTCCCGGATATATGGCCCAGAATAACCTTGCCGCCCGGAATTTCAATCTTGAACATCGCGTTGGGCAAGGCCTCCAGCACTTTCCCTTCCACTTCTATTTTATCGCTCATATATCTCCGAGTTCGGGTTAAATTTCGGAACGCCCCGCAGCAGCTTGCTGCCGGGTCATTCAAAAGCAGTAAATATTTCACTGCCGTGTGCCGTGACCGCTACTGTATGTTCAAAGTGGGCCGCCAAACTGCCGTCCCGCGTGATCACCGTCCAGCCGTCACTAAGCTGCTTGACTCTCCAAGTTCCCGCTGTAATCATGGGTTCAATGGCAAGCACCATGCCGGGCTCTAATACAGGGCCGGTGCCCTTCTTCCCAAAATTCGGGATAGAGGGCTCCTCATGCATGTTGCGGCCAATGCCGTGCCCACAGTAATCGCGGACAACGCCCATGCCTTGTTGCTCGGCAAACGTTTCCACCGCGTTTCCGATATCTCCCAATCGGATACCCGGTTTGACTAGCCCGATGGCCTTATAAAGAGATTTCCGGGTTATGTCCATCAATCTCTGGGCTTCATCGGAAACTTTGCCGACGCCGAGGGTGATAGCGGCGTCCGAACAGAAACCGTCAAGCTTGGCTCCTGTATCGATACTGATAATATCACCACTCTTTAATATTCTATCTTTTTTGGGGATTCCGTGCACGACTTCTTCATTAATGGACGCACAAATACTACCCGGGAACCCCGCATAGCCCAAAAAAAGCGGCACCGCTCCGAAGGAGCGTATCGTTTTTTCGGCTATTACGTCCAAATCCAAGGTAGAAACACCCGGTTTCACCGCTTCTGTCATTTTTTTGAGCACCGCCGCGGTTACTTTGCCCGCGTTTCTCATTAGTTGCAATTCGTGCTCATTTTTAACTTCAATCATACTTCCTTCTTATTTTTTAATTACAGTAAGCAAATCTTCAAACACTTGCTGGGCGTCCGCATCTCCGTTTACTTCCGCATACAAACCGGTAGATCGGTAAAAACGAATTACCGGCTCGGTCTGTTTATGATACACGGCAAAACGGTGACGGATATGTTCCGGCGTGTCATCGGGGCGGGAAAAAATCTCTCCGCCCTGTGCCTGGCAGTCTGCCAGCGTAAAATCCGGCCCGATTTGTTTCACTTCTCCGCTGGGCAATTTGCACTGCTTGCGCGAAGAAAGACGTTTGACAGCCGCTTCTTCCGGCAAGGCAATAGTAATGGCTTTGCCTAATTTGCGCCCTAACTGTGCAAGCATCTTATCCAACATTTCCGCCTGCGCTACGGTACGCGGAAATCCGTCAAAAATAATATCCTTATTCGTACCGGATACAACATTCTTTAGGATGGACACCATCATCTCATCGGAAATCAAATCGCCTCTGTCTATGACTTGGGCAATCTTTTTGCCCAACTCACTTCCAGAAGCTATTTCTGCGCGGAGCACGTCACCCGTGGAAATATGTTTAAACCCCAGCACGCTTTCCAATCTGGCGGCCTGGGTTCCTTTTCCGGCGCCGGGTGCGCCCATCAGCACAATATCCATGCTAAAAACCTCGTAAGATATTTTTGCGTTTAGACCCGCTCTGGGTCTAAACGCAAAATATAAAACTGCTTCGGCCCGGTTTTATTGGCCTACGTTAAACCAGCGGCCTTTAATTTTTTTGCTACCCTTGAGCAACGGTTCATAATTGCGGGCCAACAGATGGGCCTGGATTTGGCTTACCGTATCCAACGCTACACCCACCACGATCAGCAATGCCGTACCGCCGAAGTAGAAATCCACGTTAAACTCCGCCCGGAAGAAATCCGGCAGAATGGAAATCAAACACACGGCAATAGCACCGCAGAACGTTAAGCGGTTCATGACCCATTCAATATAATTTTTGGTCGGCTCGCCCGGACGAATACCCGGAATAAAGCCGCCCCACTTTTTCATATTGTCGGCCAAATCAGCCGGGTTAATGGTCATAGAGTTGTAGAAATAGCAGAAGAAGATAATCAGCGCGGAAAACAACCCCATATACCACAAGCTCGTATGATTCATAAATTCCAGCAAGCGCTGCGCCCAGGGAGCTTCCTGATTAAAGCTGGCAATGGTCAGCGGCAGGGAAATCACGGACGAAGCAAAGATGACCGCGATGACGCCGCTCTGGTCAATTTTCAGCGGCAAATAGCTGGTCTGCCCGCCATACATTTTGTTGCCTACTTGGCGTTTGGCGTACTGCACCGGGATTTGGCGCTGGGCCGTTTCCAGCCACACCACCAGTCCGGTTATCACCACTACAGCGGCGAAAATCACCAACGCCATGAAGAAATCCATTTCATCGGCTTTCACACGGTTGACCACTTCCATAATGGCGCCCGGCAGGCGGTCTACGATACCGGCAAAGATGATGAGCGAAATACCATTGCCCACGCCCTTTTCGGTAATCTGTTCCCCCAGCCACATCACAAACATTGTGCCGGCGCACAGCGTCAGCACCGTGGTAACAAAGAAGAAGAAAGACGGATTGACTACGGCAGAAACACCGCCGGCTCCTTCTACTTTGGTGATGGCAAACGTCATCATGGCGCCTTGTAAAGCCGCCAGGAACAGCGTGAATATTCTGGTAATCTGGTTTTCTTTCCGCCGGCCCGCTTCGCCTTCTTTATGCATACGGTCAAGCGCGGGGAAAATATGCGCGCCGCGCACCAAGCTGATAATAATGGACGCGTTGATGTACGGCATGATGCCCAGGGCTAAAATAGAAAATCTGCCGAGCGCGCCGCCCGAAAAGATGTTCATAAAGCCCAAAATACCGTTTTCATGCGCGGCAAACATCTGGCGCAGCACGTCGGTATTGATTCCCGGTATGGGAATGGCGGCCGCAATGCGGAAAACGGCCAACGCCCCGAGCAAGAAGAGAAGTCTCTTCTTCAGCTCGGGAGCGTTAAAAATATTCGCGACTGTATTGTTTTCCATTATTTGGTCTTCTTTTCAAGTACAGTGACGGACCCGCCGGCTTTTTCAATGGCGGCTTTGGCCGTCTTGGAAAACCCGTGGGCGGAAACTTTCAGCGCCTTGGTAATAGCGCCCATACCCAAAATTTTGACGCTGCTGACATCGTGAATGGCACCGGCTTTCTTCAGCGTTTCCGGCGTCACTTCTTCACCGGCTTTGCAGATTTTTTCCAGCGTACCCACGTTGACATAGTCAAAGCGGCGGGCAAAGTCTTTGTTAGAGAACCCGCTTTTGGGGGTTTGGCGCACCAGCGGCATCTGACCGCCGGCTTTGCTTTCTTTGCGGCTATTACCAGAGCGGGAGGTTTGACCCTTCATGCCCTTGCCACAGTAATTACCCAGGCCGGAAGCGGCCCCGAGACCCAGTCTTTTTCTGGGTTTTCTAGACCCGTGTTTAGGGAAAAGTTTATTCAAAGTTACCATAGTATGTTCCTCTGCGCAAAACTAGTTGGCTTCCACAGCAGCCGCGGGTGTTTCTTCCGCTTTGGGAGCTTCGGCCGGTTTTTCGGCTTTGCCGCGGATGACGTTGACTGCTTCTTTGCTCTTCAAGAGTTTCAAAGCTTCCATCGTCGCGTAAACCAGGTTGCACGGGTTGGTGCTGCCCAAGCTTTTGGCCAGTACGTCTTTAATACCGGCGGCTTCAAACACCAAGCGCACACCGGCGCCGGCGATAACGCCGGTACCCGGGGCAGCAGGTTTCATCCACACAGAAGCGGCGCCAAAGCGGCCGATGACTTCGTGCGGAATCGTGTCCCCTACAACAGGGAACGTAACCATGTGTTTGCGGGCATGGGTTTCAGCTTTGCCAATGGCCAGCTGTACTTGGTTGGCTTTGCCGATGGCAACACCCACTTTGCCTTCGCCGTTGCCTACAACGACCAGGGCGCGGAAACCAAAACGTTTACCGCCTTTTACCACTTTGGCCGTGCGGGCCACGTGGATGACGGTCGTTTTGCCTTCAGAGGCAGGTCTTGCTTTCTGAAACTCGGCTCTTTTGCCTTTCGCTTCTTTTTTCATATCGCTTTTCAGCGTTTCGTTCGTCATTAAATTCACCTTACACTCTTAGAATTTCAAGCCCGCTTCGCGCGCAGCATCGGCCAGGGCTTTGATTCTGCCGTGGTAAACGCGGCCGCCGCGGTCAAACATGACTTCAGCAATGCCTTTGTCCAAAGCTTTCTTGGCAATTACGGTACCCAGGGCTTTGGCGGCTTCTACGCTTTTACCGGATTTTTCAAATTTCCCTTCCAGTTCTTTAGACAACGTGGTAGCAGACACCAACGTGGCGTGCGTATTGTCATCAATAATCTGGGCGTAGATGTATTTCAAGCTTCTGTAAACGGACAAGCGCGGGCGATGGGCGCCGGCGGCCGCGAGCAGGTGTTTGCGGCTTCTGTCCTTTCTGAATTGATATCTTTCTTGTTTAGTAGCCATAATTATTTGCCTCCTGCCGCGGTCTTACCGGCTTTGCGGGCAATGTGTTCGCCCTGATATTTAATACCGCTGCCTTTATACGGCTCGGGAGGTCTGATCCGGCGGATTTTGGCGGCAAAATCGCCTACGGCAAATTTGTCGCTGCCTTTGATCTCCAACAAGTTGCTCTTGGGGTCAGCTACGACGGTCAATCCCGCAGGCACTTCCATAATCACCGGGTGAGAGAAACCCAGCTCCAGCGTCAGCTTATTGCCGGCCACGGAAGCGCGGTAACCCAACCCGTTGATTTCCAAGTTTTTGTGGAAACCGTTGGTCACGCCTTCAATAATGTTGAAAACATTGGCGCGGGTGGTGCCGTGAATGGCGTTGAGTTCTTTCTTTCTAGCTTCGTCAATAGACAAAGTCATCACGCCGTTTTCAATATTGATTTTAATGTCGGCCGGTACGGTGTAGGACAGCGTGCCCAAAGCACCGGTGGCGGTGACGACATTATCTTTCACGTCCACTTTGGTCTTGGCGGGAATATTGATTACTTTTTTACCGATTCTGCTCATATTCCCCCCTTACCACACCTGGCAGAGCAGTTCGCCGCCGATTTTTTCGGCTTTGGCCTGCGCGTCAGTCATAATGCCTTTGGAAGTAGACAAAATCGTAATACCAAAGGAACCGCGGACTTTGGGGATGTTGTTATAAGCGCTGTACACCCGCTGGCCCGGTTTGGAAACGCGGCGCAAACCCTGGATGACGCATTCGTTTTCCGGCGTGTATTTGAGGAACACGCGGACGACGCCGCCCTTGGTTTCGTTATGCACGGCCTTGAAGTTGGAAATATAACCTTCTTCCTTCAAGATGCGCGCGATTTCCGTTTTAATTTTAGAAAAAGGGATATCCACTTTTTCTTTTTTCTTCATGTTTGCGTTTCTGATTCTGGTCAAGAAATCTGCGATTGGATCCATATTATCAGGCAACGTTTCAAATTACTTTCCTTGCGGAGTTAACTCGTAAACGCGGCCTCCTCCTGTAAAATTACCAGCTAGATTTTTTCAGACCCGGGATAAGACCCTGGTGTGCCATTTTTCTCAGGCAGATACGGCAAAGACCGAAATCGCGGTAGTAACCTCTGGCGCGTCCGCAGATCTGGCATCTGTTGTGATACCGAACAGCGAACTTCTGGTCCTTGGCCATTTTTGCAACCCATGCTTTGGTAGCCATAAATTCTTTCGCTCCTGTTATTTGGCCGACTTTTTAAACGGCATACCCATATATTTCATCAGCAAGCTGCCGTCTTTGTCGTTTTTAGCGGTGGTAACGAACGTAATGTTCATACCGTGGGCTTTGGGCGATTTTTCCACATCAATTTCCGGGAAAATGTAGTGTTCTTTAATGCCCAAGTTCAAATTGCCTCTGCCGTCAAAAGATTCGGCAAAGCCCTGAAAGTCGCGGATGCGCGGGCAGGCAATATTGATGAAGCGTTCCATAAACTCATACATGCGCGCGCCGCGCAGCGTCACACGGACGCCAATAGGCATACCTTCGCGCAGTTTAAAGTTAGAAATAGACTTTTTGGCGCGGCGTACCTGGCTGGCCTGGCCGGCAATAGCGGTCAAGTCTTCGCGGGCAATTTCAAGCGCCTTAATGTCTTCTCTGGCTTCTTTCACGCCGATGTTGATAACAATTTTCTCCAGCTTGGGGGCGGCCATAGGGCTTTTGACTCCCATCTCTTTGAGCAACGCCGGCAGCACTTGTTCTTTATAGAGTTTCTGCAGGGTCGGCTGGTAATCGGACGCGGTTTTAGTCGTTTTCTTTGTTTCTTTGGTCATTTTAATTTACCTAATTAAATAAGCGTCTCGTTGCATTTGCGGCACACACGCACTTTGTCACCATTCTCCAAAATCTGTATTTTGGGGGTCATGGCTTTTTTGCATTTGCCGCAGACAACGGCGACATTAGAAGCGTCCAGCGGAGCTTCCATTTTCTGAATGCCGCCCTGTTTGTTCTGGGAAGGTTTCACGTGTTTGGAAATCATATTGATGCCAATAACCGTCACGGTGTTTTTGGACGGATTGACCGATTTCACTTCACCCTTCTTGCCTTTGTCCTTGCCGGACAAAATTAATACGGTATCTTTTTTCTTAACTTGCATTTTAGACTACCTCCGGGGCGAGCGAGATGATTTTCAGGAAGTTCTTTTCCCGCAGTTCTCTGGCAATCGGCCCGAACACACGCGTACCTTTGGGTTCGCCATTGTCGTTGATGATGCACACGGCATTGTCATCAAAGCGAATATAGGAACCGTCTTTGCGTCTTTTTTCACGCGCCACGCGCACCACGACCGCGCGCACCACGTCGCCTTTCTTAATGGCGGAAGTAGGGATTGCATCCCGCACAGAGCACATCACAACATCTCCGAGGGTTGCAATATCCCGGTGGTGACCGCCGCGCACCTTAAAGCATTGCACTTTTCTGGCGCCGGAATTGTCAGCCACGTTGACGATGCTTCTCAATTGAATCATACATTAACTCCGTAGTTTTCTAACAAAAACTAAGCTTTGGCTCTTTCCACAATTTTGGAAATGCGCCATTTGGTCGTTTTAGACAGCGGGCGGCAGCTCATGATTTCCACTTTGTCGCCGATTTTGGTTTCATTGCCTTCATCATGGGCATGGTATTTGGCCGCTCTCTTGAGGGTTTTGCTGTACAGACCGTGACGGACCAGGCGTTCCACTTTTACGACGCGGGTCTTATTCATCTTGTCCGATACAACTTCACCGGTAAGGACCTTTCTCAGGCCGCGGGTTTCTTGATTTTCCATGTCTAAACCTCTTATTTCTGCTCTTTCTTCTGGTTAATCAGCGTTTGCAAAAGAGCAATTTCGCGTCTGACCGCCCGGATTTCCATCGGGTTGGCGATGGGGGTGGTGCTGTGTTTGAAAAGAAGGTTAAATTTCTTTTCCTGCGCCTTGGCTAACTCTTCGTTGAGTTCGGCCACGGTTTTATTTTTCAAAGCTTCTTTTTCTTTGGTCTTCATACTATCTTCTCGCTACCAATTTGGTCTTAATGGGAAGCTTGTCGGAGGCCAGGCGCATAGCCCGCTGCGTATCTTCCAGCGTGGCGCCTTCCAGCTCAAACAAGATGGTGCCCGGTTTGACAACGGCCACCCAATGATCCGGTGCGCCTTTCCCTTTACCCATACGGGTTTCGGCGGGGTGCTTGGTGATGGCTTTGTCAGGGAACACGCGGATCCAGAGTTTACCTTTCTTTTTGATAAATCTGGACAAGGTAATACGGGCCGCTTCAATTTGGCGCGCGGTGATCCATTTCGGTTCCAACGCTTTGAGGCCGAACTCGCCAAACACCACGGTAGCGCCGCGGGTGGCGTTGCCTTTAATGCGGGGCGCGCTGTGCGGTTTGCGATATTTCACTCTTTTAGGCATCAACATAAGTAAATTCCTCTATTTGATTTCCTGGGCCGGTGCCACGTTTTCCACGGCGCCGGAATCGGTCGTGCCCTCGGTCATGTCGCGGTGCTTTTTGAGCTCGTTCATGATTTCCTTGGGGGATTTGGCAAAGTGCGTCCGTTTGAAAATCCAGACCTTGATGCCGATTTTGCCGCTGACGGTTTGCGCTTCGGTAAACCCGTAGTCAATGTCGGCGCACAGGGTATGCAAAGGCACGCGGCCTTCACGTTTCCATTCGGTGCGGGCAATTTCCGCGCCGCCCAAGCGGCCGGAGACCATGATTTTAATGCCCAGGGCTTTGCCTTGCAGGGCTTTTTCAATGGCTTTCTTCATGGCTGCACCGTAGTGGGCGCGTTTTTCCAACTGTTGGGCAATGTTCTGCGCGACCAGCTGGGCGTCCGTTTCCGGATTTTTAATTTCAATCACGTTGACGAACGTTTTGCTGCCCGTTAACGCTTCAATTTCTTTGCGCAGCGCTTCAATGTCGGCGCCTTTTTTGCCGATGACCACACCGGGGCGGGCGGTATGAATGTTCAAGCGCAGGAAAGCGCCGGCACGTTCAATACCCACATAGCTCACGGCTGCCATCTTAAATTTGTCGTCCACGATCTTGCGGATCTGGAAATCTTCCATGATCAACGCAGGCATATTCTTGGGGGCGAACCAGCGGGAACGCCAATCCTGAATATAGCCCAGTCTAATAGACCGCGGGTGAATCTTGTGTCCCATAGTTTAGCGACCTCCCTTTTTTTCGTCGGAAACAATGACCGTCAGGTGGCACATGCTCTTTTTATAGGGCATGGCGCGGCCTTGCGGGCCGGGTTGAATCCGTCTCAAGTGGCCGCTGGGGCCCAAATTAGCGAAAGCTTCTTTAATGAAGACTTTGCTGAAGTCCAGCTTTTTGCCGGCTTTTACTTCCAGGTTCGCTGCGGCGCTGTGAATGGTTTTGGCAACCAAATCGGCTGTACGTTTGGCAATAAACGGAAGCACATCTTCCGCCGCCTTTACGTTTTTGCCGCGGATTTGGTCCAGCACCAGGTTCACCTTGCGGCTGCCGTAGCGTTGAAATTTAGCTTTTGCACAAGCTTCCATATCAAATCCTCAACTCTTATTTCAAGGCGGTGGAATCTT
>CASEVJ010000006.1 GCA_949291365.1 uncultured bacterium | reverse complement strand
GGAAGTATGTATTCAGGGCGCCGAGGCCTTGCACCTGATGAGCCAGTTTGACGAGCAGGAAACCGAAGAACTGCTCCAAGGCATACACCAGCCCGTGTCTGCACCGGTTAACGGCAGCCGCGGCACCATACAGCTGGCCCGTTAATATATTTTTAACCTATCAAAGCCCCGCCAAACGGCGGGGCTTTTTTGACAAATCATACTTTTTTATAGATATCCAAGTGGCCTGCCAAAGAACAGCACTGCCCCCGCAAACCGCCGTTTGTACGTCCTATTTTATATTTTTCCAGATCAGGGTGCGTATATACAATATGTTTTCCGCACGGTTGCGCCGGTGTGGACACCAAGGTTGCAAAACCTACAAATGTTTGGAAGCGAAATTACCTTTCCACCCGCAGGCGTTGCTCAAGCGGCAGAAATGTCTTGTCAGCAGCGTCTTCCAACGGCTCCCCAAACGGCATTTGAGCTATCAGCTGCCACGCGTCCGGCACTTCAAAGGCCTCTTTTACCCGCTGATCTATCAGGGGGTTATAATGCTGCAAAGATGCTCCAACCCCTTTTTCCGCCAAGGCCGTCCATACGGCGAACTGCAGCATGCCGTTGGCCTGCTGGGCCCATACCGGAAAATTATCTTTATATGTGGGGAACTGGGCCTGCAGCTGACGCACGGTATCGCGGTCATCATAATACAAAATCGTACCATACGCCGCGGCAAACGACGCTATTTTCTGCTCCGTTGGGGCAAATTTGTCTGCCGGCACCACTTCCTGTAAGGCCTGGCGGACAAGCTGCCAGAAATAGCGGTGCCTTTCCCCCAAAAGCAGCAAAATACGCGCACTCTGGCTGTTAAAAGCAGACGGCGCTTGTAACAGACACTGCCCGATAATCTCCTGCAAGGTTTGCTCCGCAATGGGCAGTCTGTCGGCCAAACTATAGCGGGAGCGACGTAATTTTAAACTATCTGTGCAACTCATAAACCCTCCTTATGACTGTTTGTATTATAAATAAACAGACAGGATTGTGGAAGCATATGTTTTGCATTAGCCGCCGCGGCAGCCCAACACATACACCCTGCCGGCCGGCCCGCTGTCGGTCAGAGCCACGCCTTCTGCGGGGAAACGATATATGTTAGCAGCCGAAATTTGGAGGCCGAAGCCAAACTTGCTAAAATATACATACTAACGCCCCCGTAACTCAATTGGATAGAGTAGCTCCGTCCTAAGGAGAAAGTTGCGAGTTCGACTCCCGCCGGGGGCATTTCTATTTCCAGCCCTCTCTTGCACATAAAAAGGCATAAATCTGTCGTAAAATAACAAACGCGAAAAACGAAACAAACGCGGCTATATGCAAGCAGCGTGTCAGCATTTTGTCAGCATAACCAGCTGCCGCACCTTAATTTTTGCACAGAAAAGTCCGGCTTGAAAACTGCTTATATCCTTTTAATTACGCTTTTGAGCCCATAAAAAAATCCGCCCCCAAAGGCGGATTTTTATATGTATACGGCAAGCTGATTTTATTCTTTCTTCCCTTTCTTGCCCCGTTTAGCACTGGACGGGGAGGCCTTTTGGGAAACCGATTTTTTAGCATTGGCTTTGGGCGCTTTGCCGGCGCGGCGTGCCGCCTCCTGCGCAGCGGCCCGGCGGCTCAACAGGCGGGCCAGCGGGCTGCGGTCTACCACTTCACCCAGTATATTCGTCTTTTGTTTTACACTCATGCCCGTATGCAGCTTGCGCGTGCGGTGGTCTACCGGCATATATTCCAACAAACCGGCTTTGCGGGCGGCCTTGCGCATTTCTGACACGGCCCGCTCTTCTATCTGGCGCACCCGCTCACGCGAAAGCCCCATTTTCTCAGCCACTTCTCCCAATGTCTTGGGCTCATTGTCCAACAACCCAAAACGCATGGTCAAAATTTCCCGGTCGCGGTCGTTTAATTTTTGCAAACTTTGCTTGAGCACGTTCATATTTTCAGAGTGCAAATACACATCATGCGGATTGCCTTTGCCGTCGTCACTAATCATTTCTTCCAGCGTCAGTTCGTCCTCTTCCCCCACAATAGCTGCCAGCGAATCCACCCCCGTGGCTGCATTTAACGTATCCATAATGGCCT
Organism: uncultured bacterium; assembly: GCA_949291365.1. Classification (GTDB taxonomy): domain Bacteria; phylum Elusimicrobiota; class Elusimicrobia; order Elusimicrobiales; family Elusimicrobiaceae; genus Avelusimicrobium. The sequence continues at coordinate 67,029 of CASEVJ010000006.1, read as the reverse complement.
TTACTTGGCGCGCGCTCAAATCCAGCTCCGCCGCCATCTCACTTAACGAAGGGTCACGGCCGTTGGCCTCTTTTAAGGTGTTCCAGGCCTTAAACCAGCGTTTCAAATTTCCCCAAGCATGGGACGGAATTTTAATAGAGCCGGACTGTTCTTCAATGTATTTGCGGATATATTGTTCTATCCAATAAATGGCATAGGTGGAAAAGCGGTACCCTTTTTCCGGCTGGAACTTTTCTATGGCTTGCAACAAACCCAAGTTGCCTTCTTCAATCAAATCCATCAGCTCCATGCCCGGCCGCTGAAAACGCTTGGCAGTGGGAATGACCAAGCGCAAATTCATTTCCATCATTTTGTTTTTGGCCGCTTTATCGCCTTTTTTGACCTTTTTCCACAGCGCAGCCAGTTCCTCGCGGTTTAGCTCGCGGGTAATTTGTCCCAAATGTCTGAAATACTCATTTACGCTGTCTAGAGGTTCTTTTTCCATAATTCACGCTCAGTTTTGCTATCCGTTTACCACCGCTCCAAATAATTCCCGCTATTTTCTTTTCCCAGCCAAATGGCGGTGCTTATTTTCACATTAAAGAAAGCTTTTGTATATGATAGCAATTTTTCCTTTCAAAGGGGTGCACCGGAAAACCAAAATCTTGTTATAATGAAATTATCCAATACTACGGACGGAGGACGTCATGGACGCAAAACACGAACGCAAAAGTTTGCAGCAAATTATTTGGATGTGTCTAGGATTTTTTGGCATTCAGTTCGGCTGGGCCTTACAGATGGGCAATATGAGCGCTATTTATTCGCGCTTGGGTGCGCGGGAAGACCAAATCCCTCTTCTATGGTTAGCCGCGCCGGTTACGGGGCTTTTGGTACAGCCGCTGGTGGGGTACTTCAGCGACCGTACCTGGTGCAAGCTGGGCCGGCGGCGGCCTTATTTTTTAGGCGGGGCCATTTTTTCGGCTATTGCATTGTTTTTAATGCCGCAAGCGTCGGCTATCTGGATGGCGGTGATTGCTTTGTGGGTGTTGGACACGTCAGTCAACGTAAGTATGGAGCCGTTCCGCGCTTTCGTAGGTGATATACTGCCGGAAGAACAACGCAAAACCGGCTATGCCATGCAGAGCGTCATGATTGGGGCGGGGGCTGTGATTGCTTCTTTCTTGCCGCAGATTTTAACTTCGCTGGGTGTCAGCACACAAGCGCCGCTGGGCCACATTCCCAATACGGTGAAATATTCTTTTTACATAGGAGCTGTTGTATTGGTAAGCGCTATTTTAATTACCATCAAAACCACGCCGGAATACCCGCCGCAGGACATGGATAAATTTAAAGAATTGCAAGCGCAAAGTTTCAGCGTTAAAAAAACCCTTGTGGAAATGTGGCAGGCCTTTATTACCATGCCTTCCACTATGCGCCGTTTGGCAGTGGTACAGTTTTTCACCTGGGCGGCTTTTATGATTATGTGGGTGTATTTTACCCCGGGCATCGCCTCTGCTGTATTCCATGCCGTCCCCGGCACCGCCGCCTATGAAACAGCCGCCAACTGGGGCAGCTCCTGCTTTGGCATTTATAATGGAGTTGCTTTTGTGTTCGCCTTTGCCCTGCTGTGGCTGACTACCAAATTTTCCGCCAAATACATTCACATCGTTTGTCTGACCATTGGTGCGGTGGGGTTGGGCTCTCTGGGGCTGACGCTTTTCGGCGTTACGTTTACCCAAATGGGCTTAATTTTCCCCATGGTTTGTGTAGGCATTGCCTGGAGCAGCCTGCTGGCTATGCCGTATGCGCTGCTGGCCAACAGTTTGCCGGCAGAAAAAATGGGCTTTTATATGGGCGTGTTTAATTTCTTTATCGTTATCCCGCAAATCTGCGTCAACCTGTTCTTCGGGCCTGTCATGAAACATCTGCTGGGCGGCAGCTCCATTGCCGCGGTGGGCGTAGGCGGAATTAGCTTGCTGTTGGCGGCCTTTTTTACTTTCTTTGTGCAGGATAATGCCGCCCCCCGCAAAGCATAGGATGGCTTTATGAAAATATATTTTCATATTCCATATTATGCGGCACCAGACGAAACGCTTTGCGCTGTTTTGCTGCTTCAGACAGGGCATACCTCGTTGCGCAGACGCGTGCCGCTGGAATGCAAAGACGGCGCAAACTGGGAAGGGTGGACGGAGGTATTAACCTCTTCCAACACCGCGCTGACTTACTCCTATAAAGTCATGCGAGAAGAGCAAACCGTACGCCGGGAATGGAACGCTATTGCCCGTTCGGTGCCGCTGGCTGTCCAATACGAAAGTTATTGTTTTTATGATTTCTGGCGGGATTTTCCGCAGCAGTCCTGGCAATTCAGCTCCGTATTTGCCCCTCAAACGTCCCCCCAGCCCTTGGCACTGTATGCCGCCCGGCTGGTGCTTAAGGCCACAATCCCCGGCTTGCCGGACGGGTACAAACCATTTTTGTGCGGGGCAGAGAGCCAACTGGGCGCCTGGAATCCCCAGCAAGCGCTGCCGCTGGTGCCGTGCGGCATAAATGAGTGGGCCATAAGTTTGGACGGCGCCGCGCTTCCGTTTCCGCTGACATATAAATTTATCCTCAAAGACGCTAAGGAAAACGTGCTGTGGGAAGACGGCCCCAACCGCACCCTGCACGGCCCGGCCCCGCTGGCAAAAGAAACGCTTATAATCAGCGGACTGTGGCCCCAATTTCCGCGCCAGCAAAGGCCGCTGGCCGGCGTCGTACTGCCGGTTTTCTCTATCCGCACGGAACAGGATTGGGGCACAGGGGACTTTGGATCCCTCAAAAAACTGGTGGACTGGGCAGCCCTGACTGGTCAGAAAATGATTCAGATCCTGCCGGTCAATGACACTTCCCTTACCGGCACCTGGCAGGATTCCTATCCATACAACAATGTCAGTATTTTTGCACTTCACCCGTTGTATACAAATATGTCTGCCCTGCCTGCCCTCTCTGCCAAAGAAGAAAAATATTTCCAGACACGTCGCCAACGCTTAAACGCCTTGGAAAGGGTGGATTATGAATCCGTCTGCAAGCTAAAACTGGAACGTCTGCGGCTGGAATATAAAAAGAACGGCGCCCAAACGCTGGCTGGCAAAGAGTTTAAAGAATTTTGGCAAATGTCTAATACCTGGCTGGCGCCCTATGCCATGTTTTCGGCACTGCGAGACCGTTTTGGCACGGCCGATTTTACGACCTGGCCCCGGCATAAAGATTTTTCCGAACAGCAAATGCGCAAATTCTTCGCCTCTGACACCAAAGACCGCGCTAATGCCTACTTTTACTTTTATGTACAGTTTCTGCTGCACCAACAACTGGTGCAAGCCCACCGCTATGCACAAAGCAAACATGTTTGCTTGAAAGGGGATATTCCTATCGGCGTCTCCCCCCACAGCGCCGATGCCTGGGCCGCGCCTGCTTTGTTCCTGCTTAACACGCAGGCGGGCGCGCCGCCAGATGATTTTTCAGAAACCGGCCAAAACTGGGGCTTTCCCACCTACAACTGGGACGAAATGGCCAAGGACGGTTATGATTGGTGGCATAAGCGGTTTCTGAACATGTCTTTGTATTTTGACGCTTACCGCATAGACCATGTACTGGGCTTTTTCCGCATTTGGGAAATCCCGCTGCACGCGGTGCAAGGGCTGCTGGGGCAGTTCTCCCCGGCAATTGCCTTGAGCGCGCGGGAAATAGCTTTTGCCGGATTCCCGTTTAATGAGCTGTATTTGCAGCCCTATATTTCCGACGAATTATTGGAAAAATACTTCGGCGCCAAAGCCAGCCAGGTTAAACAAACCTTTCTGACGCAGCGCCCGGACGGGCTGTATACGTTTAAAGAGCCGTACAATACCCAACGGAAAATAGAAGCGGCTTTTGCCGATAAAACCGACCCGGAAAGCGTCCAAATGCGTGACGGGCTCTATGCGCTGGCCGCCAATGTGTTATTTGTGCCAGACCGCAAAAACCCGGAGCTTTATCACCCCTGCATCAGCGCACTCAAAAGCGACGTATTTCACACTCTGCCGCCGCAGCTGCAGCAAAGCTATACCCAGCTGTATAATGATTATTTCTACCATCGGCAGGATACGTTCTGGAAGGAGCAAGCCCTTAAAAAATTGCCCGCGCTTACCCAGTCCACCCGCATGCTCTGCTGTGCCGAAGACTTGGGCATGATACCGCATTGTGTGCCGGAAGTAATGCATGCACTGCAAATGTTGAGCTTGGAAATACAGCGTATGCCTAAACATCCCGGCGAAACCTTTGCCCGGACGGAAGATTACCCGCTGCTTTCCGTAGCTACACCGGGTACGCATGACATGTCCGTCTTGCGCAGCTGGTGGCAGGAAGACCCGGCATTAAGCGCCCGCTTTTGGGAAGAAGTGCTCCACCGTGCCGCACCGGCTCCGGCGAATTTGCCGCCCGACGCCTGCGAGCAAATTATCTACAATCACCTGCACAGCCCTTCTCTGCTTTGTCTGATTTCTTTTCAGGATTGGACAAGCATGGACGGGCAGCTGCGCGCGCCAGACCCACAGGCCGAGCGTATTAATATCCCGGCCAATCCCCTCCATTATTGGCGCTATCGCATGCCTATAACGGTGGAAGAACTGCTAAAAAAAGAAGCATTCAATAAGAAAATCAAAACGCTCATTGAACAAAGCGGACGGTAATCGGAAACCCCGGATAAACCGGGGTTTCTTTTATTTCCAAATCTCCGCTTCGTCCATTTTGCCCGCCCGCCCAATTGTACAAAAACGTTATTTCTTGGGGAGACGGGTGCCCGTTTTTAGGTTTGTAAAAGGAATTCACCAGGAAAGCATTTTTTATTTACTTTGCTGCTCAACCCCGCCAATAAACAACCCTTACAATTGCGTCGCTCTACGGCGGCAACAACGCTGCTCCCCGGGTTTTTCCACTATACTTTCCAGACAACAACAAAACCCCCGGGCCTTGTCCGGGGGTTTTTGTAAACGGTTTATTTTACAGTGGGATATTACCCGTATTGTGGTGGGCTTTGGGATCCCGTTTGTTTTTTAAGATACGCAGCGCACCGATAATTTTGCTGCGCGCTTCGGACGGCTCTATGATTTCATCAATGGAGCCGTTCATTGCCGTTTGATAGGGAGAGGCAAACTTGTCGGAATATTCCTGCGTCAGCTTCTCCTTCATGGCTTCTTTTTTCTGCTCGTCAGTCTCTTTTTTCAAATCTTTGGAATACAAGATTTCCACCGCGCCGCGCGGGCCCATAACAGCAATTTCAGCGCTGGGGAAGGCAAAATTAAAATCCCCGCGCAAATATTTAGAGCCCATCGCAATATACGCCCCGCCGTACGCTTTGCGCAGTACCAGCGTGACTTTAGGCACCGTGGCTTCTGCATAGGCATAAAGCAGCTTGGCACCGTGGCGAATAATGCCGCCGTGCTCTTGCTGTACGCCGGGCAGATAGCCGCCAATGTCCACCAACGTCAAAATGGGGATATTAAATGCATTTAAAAAGCGGATAAACCGCGCCGCCTTGTCGCTGGCGTCGCAATCCAGCGCACCGCCCAAATGGGCCGGGTTATTGGCAATTACCCCCACCACCTGCCCGCCCATGCGGACAAAGCCGGTTACCACGTTTTTGGCAAAGTTTTGGTGAATTTCAAAGAACTCATAATTGTCCGCCAAGCGCCAAATGACGTGGTGAATACGGAACGCCTTTTTGGGGTCCATTTCGCACACGCGCTCCAGCACATGCACGGGCCGGTCGGTAGTGTCGGTGGTCGTTTCAGTAGGGGCCTTTTCCTGGTTGTTTTGCGGCAGGAAGCTCAACAATTCGCGCACCTGACGGAAGCAGTCCTGCTCCGATTTCGCCACAAACTGGCACACGCCGCTTTTTTCGCTGTGCGGCTGGCTGCCGCCAAGGGTATCAAAATCCACTTCTTCGCCGGTAGCCGCTTTTACCACGCTCGGCCCCGTTACAAACATGTGGCTGATGCCTTCCACCATAAAAATAAAGTCCGTCAGCGCCGGGGAATACACCGCACCGCCGGCACAGGGGCCCAAAATGACGGAAATCTGCGGAATGACGCCGGACGCTTTGACGTTGCGGTAGAAAATCTCTCCATAACCGTCCAAGCTGCCCACCCCTTCCTGAATGCGCGCGCCGCCGCTGTCCAAAAGCCCGATGACCGGGATTTTGGCTTCCAGCGCTTTATCCATAATATCGGCAATTTTTTTGGCGTGGGCCAACCCCAAAGAACCGCCCAGCTGTGTAAAGTCCTGCGCAAAGATAGCCACCGGGCGGCCGTTAATGCGGCCAAAGCCGGTAATAACGCCGTCGCCTTTGATGTGTTTTTCGGCTACGCCAAAGTCGTGGCAGTTGCTCTCTACCAAACTTTTAATTTCAAAAAAGCTGTCTTTATCCAATAAATAAGAAAGCCGCTCCCGGGCCGTAAACTTGCCTTTGGCCTTCTGGGCTTTATTTTTTTCTTCTCCGGCACCGGCCATGGCGTCCTGATAAATCTGACGGAATTTGACCAAGCTTTTCGGAGCCGGCCGGTCGGATTTTTTATCTTCTCTGGGATTATCAAAAAGTTCTATCATTTGCCCTCCCTAAAGCTACATTTTACCAAACTTCGCGCCTGCGGCGGCGGGCGCAAAGGCCACGGTAAATATAAAATCATTGTCAAACGGAACCGAGTTAAGTATAATTTGCGGCTCTGCCGCCTGCTGCCACGCCTGCAGGGCACGCCCCGTCAGCCGCAGGCGCTCATTGTCCAGCACAATCTCGCGCGTATTAAGCGAAAGCCCCCTCCCCAATAGCTTTACCACCGCTTCTTTTTGCGTCCACACTTTTGTTAAATGCGCCTCTGTGGCGGGGCCTTTTTCGGACGGGTCAAAAAATTCTTCGGCCCAGGCGCGGCTTCTTTTTTCTATTTTTTCCAAATCTATGCCTAAAAACGTATGCGGCGCAGACACCGCCGCCGCCGCCCATGGGCCCGAATGGGTAATGCTCACGCTGCGCGCGTCGGGCACGGAGCCAACAAACACCTGCGGCGCGCCGCTGGGCAGTTTTACAATATCAATCTGCTTAAGCACCGCCAGCGCCGCCGCAGACATTTCAGAGAGGGGCACTCCCCCTTCTGCCTGCGCCGCGTCCGGCGTTTGCGGGCGCGCCGGCGGCAAACTGCACACCGGCAACAGGCCGCTTTCGCGCGCCAAAAGCGTCTTTAACGCAAACCGGCCCCCGAGCCAGTCCCCTTTTCGCTTATCGGAGCGAAGCGTTTGCAAGTAGGCGCTTTCGCTGGAAGAGAGAAAAGAGTCTGCCGGGGGCAGGTCTTTAATTTTTATAAACTGCGTTTTGTACTGCATTATTGGCCAATGGCCTGATATCCGTGGAATTCCACCCACACGTCGCCGTTTTGATCAAACACATAGGCGTCGTGCAATGTTTTTCCGTCGGCGGTCAAGCCTTTAAACCGTCCGTAGAGATACAGCTTCTGCGGCGGGGTCTGGCGTTTAAATACGGCTACTTCTTTTATGCCGTCGGGCAAGGTCATCTTGTTGTCAATGGCCATATCCCGAAAACCGCAGCACTGGAAGGCCGCTTCAATGAGCATCGGGTTAGCCAGCAGTACTTTTTCGCCGTCTTTCCACTGCGGCTGCGGGGTGGTGTTATAAATGGCTAAAGAGCTGTCTTTATCGGCTCTTAAAATGCCGCCCAGCACCTGAAAGCTCGGCCCGTGGAAATACTTTTTATAGATTTCTTCTTTGGTAATTTGCGGTGCGGCGTTGGGGTCTAACTGGATTTGGTCTTTCACTTCATTCCAGGTGGACACAAAGCCGTCCTGCATAGCGTGCGCCGTAAAATGGCGGCGGGTGTTGCCCATTTTTACGCCTTTGCTGTTGATAAAGTCGGACTCAATTTCCATGGAAATATCGCCGTTGACTTCCGTGCCGATTACGCGCACGGCCTGCGGGCGGTTGCGCAAGAGTTTAATAGGCAGGTAAAAATGCACGTCCTTTAAGCCCTGCGGCACGCGTCCGCCCAAAGCGGTGGCGGTTTCCATAAACGTTTCAATGCCCATCACGCCCGGCACATAGGGGGTGCCTTCAATAGCGTGGTCGGCCAGATATGGGTCTGACTCCAAGTTAAATTCTTTTTCGGCATGAATTTCTTTGCCTTTTTCCAGAGAGGACACGTTGGCTAAAAAGTGGTTGGCCTGCACCGGATCAGGCAAAGGTGCTTCCGCCGCTTTGGGCGCGGCAGAAGAGGAGCCGCCGTTTCCGTGAGAGCCATTGCCTCCTTTGGGCGCGTTTTGCGCGCCCGTGGGGACAATTTCGTCCATCTCAAAGCGGTGCTGGTGATCCCAGTCCAGGCGGCCCAAAGAGCCGGTCAGCACGATTTCGGGCACGTCGCCGTACACGATTTCGTCCAAGAATATCTGCATACCGTCTTCGGGGTCTACAAAGTCTACGCCGTTGGATTTAAGAAACGTTTCCACGCCGGCGCGCACGCCCATACCCACATTCTTATAGGCGCTCATCGCGATAGAAATGGCACGGTAGCCCTGGTTGGTCAGCGAGAAAGCCGATTTGGCCAAATAGTCGTTGGCGGAGGCATAATCGCTCTGGCCCAGGTTGCCGTATTTACCGGCAATGGAAGAGGCAAAAGCGAAGAAGCCGTCGTCACGCACGATATTGTTAGCCAAGAAGCTGGCAAAGCTGGTGGCTTTTACGTCAAAGATGCGGTAATATTCCGCGGGGTCTTTGTCGTAAATCAGCTTGGAGCGTTCCAATCCGGCAAAGTGGATTAACCCGTCCACGCGGCCGTTTTTGGCTTTGATTTTCGTGCAGACTTCTTTGACCATGGAGCTGTTCATCACGTCGCAGTGGTAGTATTCCACTTCGCTACCCAGGTCGCGCAATTTCTGCAAGTTGTTGTAAAGCGTGATAGAGTCTTTCACGCGGCCGAAAGCGCGCTCCAATATGACCGGGGTGGCCTTTTGCGTCTTGTCGGCTTTGAGGTCTTCCCAGATTTGTTTCTTAAGCGCCGCCAGTTCGGCTTCGTTCATGGACGCCCACAGCGGAGTCTTTTCCTGGATTTCAATGATATCCAAGACGATAATCTTGCTGTGGTACTGCGCCGCAATTTTCTGGCTGAGCATCGCGCCAATGCCGCGGCCCGAACCGGTAAAGATAATGGTCTTGCCGGCCAGGTCAAAGCGTTTTTCGCTTCTGTCCAAGCGCACCGGGACGGACAAGATAGTGCTGCGTCCGCCTTCCCGCGCGCCAATCATCAGGCGCATATCGCCGTGGAGTACTTCTTCCATGGTGTAGCGGGCCATTTCGTCTGGCGTGGTGGTGGGCTCAAAGTCAATGAGCTTGCTAATCGCGCCGGTGCGTTCATAGACGTCTTTGCGGTAGCAGGTAACGCCGCCGGTCAGCGCGCCGGAGATGGGGTTAAACTCATCTTTGGTCGTGTAACCGAAGTTACCATCAATCTTCGTGTTGACTGCAAAGAACGTATCGGCGTCGGTACGGTTGGACAATCCTTTTTCAAATACGCGCAAGGCAATAAACAACGGCATAACGTATTTGGTCAGTTCATTGTGCGGGCTGGCTTTCTTGTCAAATTTCTTGACGGTGGCTCCCAGCAAATACACAATACCCTGAATGTTGGGATCTTCTGCGGCGTACTCTTTGAGCGCGGCTTCGGTTTCTTCGTACGATTCCCAGTTCACAATTGTGGTATTTTTGCTGCGGGTCTTGAGTGTGGTGAACACGTGAGTCTTTACGCCCAATTCTTTGAACTCTTCCTGATAGGCCTTAATCAGTTGGGAGTTATCGGCAAAAATCAGCACCGTGCGGTCTTTGGACAAACGGCGGTTTTCGCGCTCTGTCAGCGGGGCCTGCGCCACCACGGTTACATTGCGCAGTTTCTTCTCGTGGCAATGTTCTCCGGCGTAGCCCTCACGCTCCGGGCGTTCCGCCAAAGAAACGTGCGGTTTAATCGGCTCGGTCGGGTTGGTGGTCAACATTTCTTCAGAAGGTTTCTCCACCTTTTCCGCCGTCGGCACCGCTTCCTGCACCGTAGCTACCTGAATGGTGGGCAGCTGCGGCTCTTGCGGCTGGGCCACAGGAACCGGGGCAGGTTGAACCGCCGCAGCGGGAACAGGCTGAGCTGCAGGCGCCGGAGCCGGAGTTACCGCCGGGGCAGGCTGAGCCACAGGAGCCGGGGCCGGGGTTACCGCGGCAGGAGCCGCCGCACCTTCGGTGCCGGCATTAGCCATAGCATATTGAATGATAGAGCGAATGGTCGGATAATCTTTGAGCTGTACGCCTTCCTGGCGCGCAATCTGGTACTTCTCGCGCATGACGGCAAACAGTTCGGCCTGTTTGACGGTGTCAATACCCAAGTCCGCTTCCATATCCAAGTCCAGGTCCAGCATATCCTCGGGGTAGCCGGTCTTTTCCGCTACAATGGCTTTAATATCTTTAGTTACGGACGCTTCGTCTAAGCTCGGCATCGGGCCGGCTGCTTTCGGCGCAGCGGCAGGAGCCGCAGCATGCTGAGCCACAGGCGCTGGAGCGGGTTGGGCCGCAGGAGTTACCGCCGGGGCAGGATGAGCCACAGGAGCCGGGGTTGCCGCGGCAGGAGCCGCCGCACCTTCGGTGCCGGCATTGGTCATAGCATATTTAATAATGGAGCGAATGGTCGGATAATCCTTAAGCTGTACGCCCTCTTGGCGCGCAATCTGGTATTTCTCACGCATAATGGCAAACAACTCGGCCTGTTTGACGGTGTCAATGCCCAAGTCCGCTTCCATATCCAAATCCAAGTCCAGCATATCTTCGGGGTATCCCGTTTTCTCCGCCACAATCGCTAAAATGTCTTTGGTTACCGCAGCTTCGTCTAAGCTCGGCATCGGGCCGGCTGCTTTTGCCGGGGCAGCGGCAGGCTGAGCCGCTACAGCAGGTTGGGCTGCAGGCGCCACCGCCGGAGCAGGAGCAACTGCCGGTTGGACAGTCGCGGCGGTCGGGGTTACCGCGGCAGGAGCCACAGCAGCCGGGGCCGCAGAAGCCGCACCTTCGCTGCCGGCATTGCTCATGGCGTATTTAATAATGGAGCGAATGGTCGGATAATCTTTGAGCTGTACGCCCTCTTGGCGCGCAATCTGATACTTCTCGCGCATAATAGCGAACAGTTCGGCCTGTTTGACCGTGTCAATACCCAAGTCCGCTTCCATATCCAAATCCAAGTCCAGCATGTCCTCGGGGTATCCCGTTTTCTCCGCCACAATCGCTAAAATGTCTTTGGTGACAGCCGCTTCGTCCAAGCTCGGCAGAGCTGCTTTCGGAGCCGCAACAGGTTGGGCGGCAGGAGCCGGGGCAGGTGTGGTTGCCGGGGTTACCGGCGCAGCGGCAGATTGAGCCGCAGAAGCCGCACCCGTTTCGCTGCCGGCATTGGCCATAGCATATTTAATAATGGAGCGAATCGTCGGATAATCTTTAAGCTGTACGCCTTCCTGACGCGCGATTTGGTATTTCTCGCGCATAATGGCAAACAATTCGGCCTGTTTGACGGTATCAATACCCAAATCGGCTTCCATATCCAAGTCCAAGTCCAGCATATCCTCAGGGTAGCCGGTCTTTTCGGCTACAATCGCCAAAATGTCTTTGGTTACCGCTGTTTCGTCCAAGCTCGGCAGAGCCGCTTTCGGCGCAGCGGCAGGTTGGGCCGCAGGAGCCGGGGCAGAAGCAGGCACAGCCGCCGGAGCAGGTTGAGCCGCCGGGGTTACCGCGGCAGGAGCCACAGCAGCCGGGGCCGCAGAAGCCGCACCTTCACTGCCAGCATTGTTCATGGCGTATTTAATAATGGAGCGAATGGTCGGATAATCTTTGAGCTGTACGCCCTCTTGGCGCGCAATCTGATACTTCTCACGCATAATGGCAAACAACTCGGCCTGTTTGACGGTGTCAATACCCAGGTCCGCTTCCATATCCAAATCTAAGTCCAGCATATCTTCGGGGTAGCCGGTCTTCTCAGATACGATAGCCAAAATGTCTTTGGTTACGGACGCTTCGTCCAAGTTCGGCAGAGCCGCTTTCGGCGCAGCGGCAGGTTGGGCCGCAGGAGCCGGGGCAGAAGCAGGCACAGCCGCCGGAGCAGGAGTTGCCGCCGGGGTTACCGCGGCGGGAACCGCCACAGGGGCAGCTGCCGCTTTCGGCGCGGTGTGGCTGTGCATCATGCTGGCTTTGTCCACAAAAGCTTGCGCTCCTTCCATAATTAAGGAAGGTTTCACCCCGTGTTTATAGTTGTCTTTCACACGCAAGGTGTTGTGGTCAATTTCCAGCACCGGGTTTTCTTGGTTAGAAATTTGTCTCAGCCACGCTTCATGTTTGGCATTGTCATAAATGCGGGGCTCGCCTTCTGTCCACATTCTTTCCAATAGCGTCATGCCAATCTGGGAGCCAAAACCCGCCGCCAGGCGAAGCGCATACTTAAAGTCATAATGGCCGCCTTTGCTTAAGGTAATGCCTTCCAATTCAGGATCGGCTTCTTTGAAATTGGCAATCGGGGGTACGATACCGGTGTTTAAGCAGCGCACGGCAATAGCGTCTTCCAAGCCGGCGCCCATAGAATGGCCGGTAAAGCCCTTGGTATTGCTGACGATGACGGAGCTGACGTCTTTGCCAAAGGTGGATTTAAGCGCATACGCTTCGGCACTGGCGGAACCGCCGCGTGCAGGCGTATAAGTTTCGTGCGAGATAAATACCAGTTGTTTAGCAATATCAGAGCGGTTCAAACCGAAATCTTTTTCCGCCGTGGATACCAGCTCATTCATCACTTGGGCCACATGGTTGACATCCAAGCGGGTCACGTGGAAGCCACTGTTGCGGATTTCGGTAGCCAAGAGCTTGGCCAGCGGTTTCATGCCGCGTTTTTCCACTTCACTCTGTTCTTCTACCACCAAAGACACAGCCCCCATACCCACAATCATACCGTTGCGGCGGCGGTCAAAAGGCAGGGCGGCTTTGGTCACATCGCCCTCTGTCGTAGCGGCGCCGGAGGCCAAGAATGCCGTCAGCATCCACTCGGCGATAGAGTCGTTGGTAATATCGTCTGCGCTGATGACGATGACGCGTTTGGCCCGGCCCAGGCGGATCCAGTCATGCGCCACGGAAATGGCCTGCGCCGTAGAAGCGCACGCCGCACTCATAGAGGTGGCGGGGCCTTTGGCGCGGATCCACTGTGCAAAGTGGGACTGGGCAATAATAATGGTCTTTAAAATAAACTGGGAGGTAAACGACTGCAAAGCTGGCACTTTGGCCATTTCTGCGTCGTACCACGCTTTCAGTTCGGCTTTTAAAGCCGGGTCGGAAATCTGGTTGATAAACGTTTCGTAGAATTTAGTTAATTCTTTCGCGTTTTTATTTTCCAGCAGGGCCGTCAGCTTTTGGGCAAATTCCCCCATCATGCTGTTGGTAATAGGATAGGCAGAAGTGAAAATGACGCCCGTATTGTCAATCATCTCTTCCGGCAGGCCCCAGCGGTCGGGCAAGTAGCCGCCGGTAGAGGTGGGTTTATAGTAGAGCACCAGCGGAATGCCGGCGTCTTTCAAAGCCAAGATACCCGCCGCAATAGCCAGCTGGAAAGCTTTGTCCATAGAAGCCACCCATTTGGCAGGCAGGCCAAACTCTTTTTCCAAGTCAAAGCTCCCTGCTTTGGCGGCCAGCTTAATGGCCTGGGAAACAGAAGCCAAATGTTCAATACGGTGGTTGCCGTCTTTGGATTTAATGACGATTTCCACATTCTTGTCAATTTGTTTTTGCTGGCAGTCGGAGCTGACGGGCTCAATTAAATTGCGCCCCTGCAAAATTTCGTCCAGCACCCCTTCGCGGAATACTTTGTCCCAGCTGCCCGGGCCGCCGGCGGCAATACCGCTGATGACCACATTTTTGCGTGCGCAGCATTCCTGGCCCGCTTGCAGCTGTTCTTCCATAGTGGCAGGCATATTTCCCTCACATTTTTCAGTCGGCGTGGCGGTGGCGTCCACCCATTTTACAAACGCAGGGTTATAGGTGGAATTATCGCCGTAAATATCGGTGCCTTTCCAGTCAATGTAAATGCCGGAAGAAATCAGGTTGGCAAACAAATCGTTAAATTCCACAATACCGCCCTTTTTGGGGTGGTTGGAGGCCAGTACTTTAATGTCTTTCTTGTCAGAAAGCGTGCTGGCTGCTAATGCAGAAAGCACCCGTTTGGGGCCGCATTCCACAAACAAGCGCACACCGGAATCATAGGTGGTTTTAAGCTGTTTCATCCATTCCACCGAGTGGGAAATCTGCGTGACCATGAGGTCTTTGATTTTCTCGGGGTCATTAGGATAAAATTCCGCCGTCACGTTGGTGGTAATAGGCATAGTAGGCGCGTGGAACGTCAAGGTATCCAAGAATGCGCGGTACTGCGGCATAGCCGGGCGCACGATTTCAGAGTGAAACGCGTGAGACACCGGGATTTGCACCGCCTGAATGCCCATATCGGTAAACATTTTAATAGCGTCGTCTACGGATTTGGACGCACCGGCAATAACGGTTTGCGTCGGGCAGTTTTTGTTGGCTACTGCCACATACCCATTGATGCGTTTGAGCTCCGGCTCCACCGCTTCAGCCGTAGCGGCGATAGAGGCCATTTTGCCGTTGTCTTCCACGCGTATTTCAGACATCACTTTGCCGCGGGTGCAGACGGCCTTGAGCCCGTTTTCAAAATCAAAAATACCAGCAGCCACCGCAGCGGCATACTCGCCCAAGCTGTGGCCCATCACTACATCGGGTTTTAAACCAAATGAAGAAAGCAGACGCATCATGGCAATATCTGCCGTGAGCATCGCCGGCTGGGTCATTTCCGTTTTCTTAATGGCGGCTTCGCGCGCGGCGATTTGTTCTTTGGTTTCGCCGGGTTTACTCCACAAGGTATCGGTCAAGTTTTGTCCGATAATTTTAATCAGCAGGCGGTCGGCTTCATCAAAAGTATCTTTGACTATTTTATATTTGGAAGCCAAATCTTTCATCATGTCCACATATTGGGAGCCCTGCCCCGGGAACATGAAGCATACTTTGGGTTTAATTTCCGTCGGAGTGAACGGATAGATACCTTTCATCTTTAAATACAAAGATTCCTGCGTCCACACATCCTGCCCACCGGCGATTTTAATAAAATACTCAATTTTTTCTTTCAGCTTTTCCGGATTTTCCACATTAATAGACACCGCAAATTTGCGCGGCTTCTGAATGTGGTTTTTGTAAGAGATGCTGGGCAGATAGGTAGGGTCATATTTAATAGCTAAAATGGCTTTGCCCAATTCGCTGAACAAATCCTGCTTGGTGTCTGCCGAGAAGGTCAGCACATCGCTTTGGATTTTTTCGCCCGGGACAAGCAGCGTATACTCACTGGCATTCATTTCTTGTTTCTCCTCTACTGCGGGGGTAGGATTTGAAATTGCGGCGGCGCAGACTTTGTTTTCCTCCGTCTTTTTAAGCAGGCCGTCATTCATCTCTTCCATAGCTACATGGAAGTTGGTGCCGCCAAAGCCGAAGGCGGACACGTTGGCGCGGCGCACTTTGTCGGTGTTCCACGGCTCCAGCTTGGTAATGACGCGGAAGGGGCTGGTAGCCCAGTTCACCGTCGGGTTCGGAGTTTCAAAATTGACAGAAGGAGGCAATACCTTATTATATAAGGCCAAAGAGGTCTTAATTAAAGAGGCAATACCCGCCGCGGCCTTGGCGTGACCGATTTGGCTTTTGACGCTGCCCAGACCAATGGTACCGGGCTTGGCATACGGGGCAAAAATTTCATACAAAGCGTTCAGCTCCACAGCGTCACCCACGCGGGTGCTGGTGCCGTGCGCTTCCACCAGGCCCACATCGCCCGGCGTATAGTCCACCTGTTCAAAGGCCTTTTCTACGGCAATCTTTTGTCCTTTGGGATTGGGGGCGGTAATGCCTTTGCCTTTTCCGTCGGAAGATGCACCAATAGCGCGGATAACGGCGTAAATTTTGTCTCCGTCTTTAACCGCGTCAGACAAACGTTTCAAAATGACCGTACCGGCGCCTTCGGCCATGACAAAGCCGTCGGCCTTGGCGTCAAAGGGGCAAGAACCCTTTTCAGACAAAGCGCCGATTTTGCAGAACTTAATATAGGCAGAAGGCGACATCATCTGGTCTACACCGCCCACAATAGCCATATCAAAGTTTCCTTCGCGCAAGCCGTTGACGGCTTGATCCACCGCCGCCAAAGAGGTGGCGCACGCAGCGTCTACGGTAAAGTTGGTACCGTGTATGTCAAAGACGTTAGCCAAGCGGCCGGCAATAACGTTAGCCAGTTCGCCGGGCATGGAGTCCTCAGTAATAGGGGTAAATCTCTGGCGGACGCCTTCGTCCATTTCGTCCATCAGTTTCTGTTCGGCGTCCGGAGAAAGCGATTTATAGGTAGGGGTTTCTTTCAAAATTTCATATAAAAACGGGCGGTTCAAACGCGTGTTGGACATCTCGTTTTTCATGCCGCCCATAGAATTGCCTACAATTACCGCACAGCGGTTACGGTCAAATTCTTTTTTGTCATATCCGCTGTCTTCCAAAGCCATGCGGGTGGTTTCAATAGCTAGGTGCTGCACGGTATCCATCTGCTTGGCGATTTGGGGAGGAATGCGGTACTTAATAGAATTAAATTTAAATCCAGCGGGAATAAAGCCGCCAATTTTGGAATAAAGTTTATCTTCGGCTTTATGGTCCGGGCTGTAGAAAAGTTTATAATCCCAATAAGATTGGGGAATTTCGGTGATGCAATATTTACCAGTTTGAATGTTTTGCCAGAACTCGTCTTTATTTAAAGATCCGGGCATAATGGCGCCGATGCCGACAATGGCAATGGGCTCTTTGGTTTTATTGTTCATTTTGTCTCCCGAGTTTTGGGTAAAACTCTATATGGATATATTATATTAAATTTAGCGCTTATGGGCCAAGCCGCCCCCCCTTTTTGCCAAACTTAAAAAATAAATTCTAAGCCGCCCACTTAGATTTATTTCTCGTTTAACACAAGAACCAGCATGGGCCTCTTCTCTGCCCAAAACGAAACCACATTCATAGACTCCGGCCAATTGTGCTTGCCTTTGTCATTGGGATATATGCAGCATAATCTTGCACTTAAACGCAAAAACATCTTCTTTTTTGCATTTTCTAATTTTGTAAACGGCGGCCCGTTTTGCCCAAGTGCTCCCCTAAAACTAAAAGTTATATGCAAAAAGCCTGTGCTTTTTGCGCCGGTCTTTGATAAAAGGAGAAGAATATATAGGCACAAAAACAAAATTGGCGGACTTAAAACCCTTTTTATTAAGCCAGCTAAGCACATAAAAAAGCCCGCCTTTTTACAGGCGGGTTTTTCAAAATGAAATGCTTTTTTGCTATTTTTCGGCTTTTTCAGCCACTTTCATATTTTCCAATTCTTCAATCAAGCTCAACAAAGTGGGCTGCAATTTGGTGATATATTCCTGTTCAAAAGTAGAAAGACGCTGTTCCATGCGGGAGACCAACCGGTTCAGCTCCGCATTGTTTTTGTCCTGTGCCAGTTTCATTTCTTCCAAACGGTAGTGCAGCTCTTTCACTTTCTCTTTTAAATCCGTTACTTCCAAAGCGGACGTGTTTTGCAAGGAACTTAAAATAGAAGCGCGGGACGCAAAGCTGGGCTTGGACACGGTCATCACCGTCAAATCTTCCACCGGATAGTCCAAATCCGTCTCGCGCACCAGCGCGGCACGGTATTTTGCCGTAAAATAAAACAGCAAAACAAAACATACCGTAAAACCAATTAGTTGAAAAAGCAGGGCGTTTAACATAAGTATTATATTATCATATTTTCACACAGAAAACACAGCTCTTTTCAATTACAATACATGCCTGCCTGCCGGGCTGTTTGTATGCGCCGTTGTGTGTATCCTCTCCTTTGGCAAGACAGAGCCGTGCACGTCCGCCCAAAAAGATATAGAATGTAGATAATGGACGATACACTAACAAATACATTGTTTACCCGTTTTTCCGCCGGGCGTACCCCGGACAAAACCGATTTTAACGCTTCCAAAATGTTTTCTTTGCTAGAAGACCCGTTTGGCATCTGGTGCTCTTTTCACGCGCCAGCGCAGGCCGCGGTCAACGAACTCAACCGTTACGAAAACCTCAAAGTCCGCACCGACCGTAACAGCCGCGATATTTGGATACGCGAACATTTCCCCGGGGTGGAATTTATTTCCGCCACCAACGATACCGACCGTTTCAAAGGAACCCTGCATGCTATGGCACAGGGGAAAACCGCTATTGCCAATGCAGCCCTGTGGAACCTGCCGAAGAACGTATACGGAAGCGTTAACCTGCTGCAGCGGATAGACGGCGGAAAAAGTGTGTTTGGAGATTACCATTACCGCATCATCCAGTTTAAACGAGCCCATGATTTAAAAGAGCATTATGCCTTACAGGTATCCCTTTTAAACCATATTTTATCGGACATACAGGGTTTTACCTGCCGCTATACCCGGGTGGAGCTCAAAGGCAAAACGGTGGATGTGGATTATTTGGATCACGAGCAACGCCTGGAGCGGGAGCTGGATTATTTCCGCCGTATCCGCGACGGGAAAGCCAAACCGGAAGCCCACAAACCGCCCAAAGCGGCCAATCCGCCCTGGCGCATTTACGCCAATAAAATGGTAACGGAAAGCAAAGATTTGCAGTTGCTGCCCGGTTTAAGCGCCGAAATGCGCCAATGCCTCAAAATTTACGGCATGTTCACTACAGACGACGTTGCACACGCCGGGCTGGATAAACTGCGCAGCTTGCTGGAAGAGCCCTTTGCCACGGACGCTTATTATAATTCCCTGGCCTATCTGCACCATAAACCGGTACTTAAACAAGCGGGGCAATTTCCCCCTCCTGCCAAAAAACACAATTTATATTTTGATTTTGAAGCGACGGAAACTTTTACCAAAGACAATGTGTCTTTTGTCTATTTAATTGGCATTTGGGACAAAGAAGAAGACAAATACGTCTCATTTCTGGCCAAAACGCCGGAAGAAGAAATCAAAATTTTTGAACAATTTTACGATTATATTAAAGACCCGGAAAACACCGTCCTGTACCATTGGACGGAATACGAAGCCAAAAAAATGCGAAAAATGGCGCAGGAAAACAAGCATGACGAGCAAAAACTCAACTTGCTGATCAGCTTGTGCTACGATTTAAAAGTGGCCGTGCAAAAAGCGTTTTACCTGCCGGCGCCGAGCTTTTCGCTCAAGGCCGCCGCACCGGCCTTTGGGTTTAACTGGCGCCAAGACGACTGTGGCGCCATGGACAGCATGGTCTATTTTACCAATTGGCTCAAAACCGGCAATGACGAACTGATTAAAAAAGTACTCATGTACAATGAGGACGACTGCAAAGCCATGCTGGATTTGGAAAACAAATTAAAACAGGCCGACATCCTGATACCATGAACAAAGAATTTTCTGTTTTGCAGCAATGTTTGCAAACCGCGGGCGCCATCGCCCGGCGGCGCTTAGGCAAGGTCAGCTACGGTTTAAAAGGCCGGGCTAATCTAATCACCCAGGCGGATGTGGCCTGCCAAAAAGCCATTTTGCAGCTTATTAAAAAGAACTTTCCGGGACATGATTTTCTGGCCGAAGAAAACGGGCTGAAAAACACCGGCTCTGCCTGGAAGTGGGTGATAGACCCCATAGACGGCACCACCAACTACGCCCACACTATGCCGCATTTTTCCATTTCCGTAGCGCTGGCTTATAAAAACGAAATCGTGCTGGGCGGCGTGTATGACGTATGCATGGACGAAATATTCTTGGCGCGCAAAGGCAAAGGCGCTACGCTAAACGGGAAAAAAATACACGTCTCTTCCGTCAGCAAATTGGAAAATGCCCTGCTGGTGACGGGCTTTCCGTATGTGCGTGAACAGCGCATGGACGAACTGCTGGAACGGTTTAAAAATTTTATTCTTTCCTGTCATGATATCCGCCGGCTGGGGTCGGCGGCGCTGGATATGTGCTGGGTGGCAGCGGGCCGCTTTGACGGCTACTGGGAAGACTGCCTAAACCCGTGGGACATATCCGCCGGGAAGCTGATTTTGGAAGAAGCCGGTGGTAAGGTAACCGACTTCTGCGGCAAAAAATGGAGCCGGCTGGAAACTTTCGGCGCGCAGACATTGGCCAGCAACGGTAAAATTCACCGGGAAATGTTTGCTATAATAAACAAAAGACAGCTTTCACACACGGCGGACGCGCCTGCGTGCCGCCAAGCAGCAAGGGTTTGACGTAAAGAGGGTGTTTCTTCATGTCTATCGGCGTAGTAAAACAGTACAGCGTGTTCCTGGTCAATGAGCCGGGCGCACTAAAAAATTTTGCGGATCTGTTTGTAAAAGAGCGGGTCAACTTGATTGCCATTTCACAGGACGTACGCTTTGACGCGGCGGTGGTGCGGGTGGCGGTCAACTATAATACGGAAATCAGCCACGCGCTGACCAAAGCCGGCTTTACCAGCGTAAAAACAGACGCTATCTGCATTGATACGGCCGACCGCGTGGGGCTTGCCTTTGACATAGGCAATGTACTGTATAAAAAAGACATTAATATTACCACCATTTACGGGGCGTGCGTAGGCAACGGACGCACCCGTTTTATCATCGTGGTCAGCGATATTACCCAGGCGCTCAGCGCGCTGGAAAGCTCCGGCTTATTTTAACGAATACAGGTAAAATAAAACCCGCCTTTCGGCGGGTTTTATTTTAATTGATTACATTTCCACTGGTCGTGCCAAACATAGAACAATAATTGGCACTGTCATCTGTGCAAATTATCTTTCCTTTGCGGCTATCATTAATTTGATTGGATATATATTCTAAAGAATAAAGAAGTTCTCTTCCGTCGTTGCCATTTTTATAGCGGCGCGCCATAGGGCTATCTGGGTAAGTGGTTGCCACATCACCCCATACCTCGGAATGAGTCATATAACACCAATGTTTATTATCACAGGCCATATCTTCCTGATCTGGCATAACCTGAAAACCACTAGGCAGTTCCGCCTCTAAATCAGCAAAAGAAACCGCTTGAGACGGGATACCATTTGCCAATATATATAGATCGCCTTGTTTCTTCAAATAGTTCAATATCACCATGGCCTCGGCAGAGCGGCTCTTTTCTACGGCTTTGGTATACTGCGGCAACACCACCGCAGACAAAATGCCAATAATCAGCACAACCACCAACAGTTCAATAAGCGTAAAACCGCCATTTTTGCGTTTTACGAGGTGTATGTCTCTCATATTTTTTTGATAAAATTTGTTCATAAACAAATTTCATCAAAAAAAACAAAAAATTCGCCAGCTAACAGGCACCCCCCGTCTGGTATTAATTTCATTCTTTGCCCCGGAGCCCCTTGGAGCCGGTAAACAGAGAACTCTTTTTCCCCGAAGGCAAAATACATCGCCCCCGCAAACATTTCTCTGCGGTTTGATTGTTACGCGCCCGGATTTCTTTTCTTTTTCTTCAGCCGCTTCCGTCAAATCTCCGTCCAACTGCCGGAGCTTCATTCCCCGGAGTTAGCAGCCGGGATTTAGGAAGAACGCTGTTTACAAACAAAAACACGCCCTTTAAAAAAGGGCGTGTTTGCTGCTTTAAGCCATTTATTTCATATATTTTTTGCGGTCTTTCATTTCCTGTTTCCAGCGTTTCTGCGCCAATTTATGCCGCCGCTCCGCCTCACCACTTAAAATGTCTTCCACCCGCTGGGCTTTAATTTGTTCCAGATTGGCTTGCTGCTGCTGAAGGGTAATTTCCCACTGGTCTAAATTGGCGCGCACAGAAGCAATGCGCTCTTTAGACCAGGCCATGCTTTCGTCTGTCGCCTCGGAAACAATCTCCGCCAGGCGGGCTTTTATATCTGCCTTTTTCTCTTCACTTTTGGCTTTGCGGTATGCTTTGGCTAATTTCTTGATTTCTTTATTGCGCTTTTCAAAACGCTCCCGCAGCTCCTCTTGGGTCAAAACAGGTTTTTCCGGCTCCGCAGCGGCAGCCGCCGGAGCGGACGCCGTTTCTTTTATCACGTTCTGCTGGGTAGACGCACCTTCCTGGCCCCACACGGGACATACCAACAAACCCAGGGCCACCGTCAAAATAGTTTTCTTCATTATTTCTCCTTATAAAAACCGTATGGGCACAGCCCCGGCGCACCGCTGCGCCCTTTATTTAACGGAGCCGTCCTGCACGCCCGCCTCGGCAAAGCCGCGTGCGCGCAACTTGCAGGAATCACAATGTCCGCAAGGTTTTTCCCCTCCGCTGTAACAGCTCCAGGTAAGCGCAAAGGGCACCCCCAGCTTGGCCCCCAGCCGCACAATATCGGCTTTGTTCAAGTCCATCAGCGGGGCCAGTACTTCCACCCCATGGGTAACGCCGCGTTTAGTGCCGTGGTTAATTGCTTCTGTGGCGGCCTTAAAAAACGCCGGCGTACAATCCGGATATCCCGAAAAATCCACTGCGTTTGGCCCCGCTATAATTGCATCTGCATTCAGAGAATCCATTAATGAAGCCGCTACGGATAAAAACATCAAATTGCGGCCCGGCACATAGGTGGAAGGGATTTTCCCGCTTTCTATTTCTGCCATAGGCAAATCCGGAATAGACTGGTTCTTGTCCACCAGTGAGCTGGACACCAGCCACGGAAAATCCAGCGTAACAAAATGCTGTTTGACTCCCAGTTTTTGCGCTATTTCCCGGGCGGAACGTACCTCCCGATCGTGCTTTTGCCCGTACGAAACCGTCAAAGTTTCGCATTCATATCCTTTGTCCAGCGCCCAGTACAAACAGGTGGTACTGTCCAAGCCGCCGGAAAATAAAACAATTGCTTTCTTTTTCATATGCTCTCCTAAAAATCCAAACTGGCGTTTAGGGCCCCTTCCACTTCAAAGTCTTGCATGGCCTTAATATCTGCTTCACTCAAATCGTCTACATATTTTATTGCGTATACAATCAATGTTACCTTAGGATTCGGTGCGCCGTCCTCTGCGCTGTTATACTGCCCCAGGAACATGGCGTCCGCCCCTTTGGAAGCCACAAAACGGCGGGCTTTTTCCACCCCGCGTTTTAAGGTGTCACGGTCGGGCTCCAGATTTTTAATGCGCAAGAGCCCCAGGTTGCCGTACGGGCGGGTAATCTCGCTCTTATCCGTTACGATTTGCACATCAGGCGGCATCGTCTCCGGGAAAGTAGGGCCGATGGGTATCCAATCCAAATTGGCCTGATTGAGCGTGGCACACGCTCCCAATAAAAAGCACAATGGCAAAATAGCTAATTTTTTCATATTTCTCTCCTAGTTTTTAGACGCCAGCTGCCCGCAGGCCGCGCTGATGTCATTGCCCATACTTTTGCGAATCGTCACGCCAATGCCCATCGCTTTTAAAGCATCTGCCATATCCTGCACGGCGCGGTCGTCGGTCTTTTTGCCGCGGCCCAAATTACAGGCAATTAAATTGACGTGCAACAAATAGGCAAATTTGCTTTCGCGTATCCATTTGCCCAGCTTGCGGATATGCTCGGGGCGGTTGTTCACCCCGTCAATAACGGCATATTCCAAAAACACTTGCCGCCCGGTCAGCGCCAGGTATTCATCCAGCGCCAAACGCAGCTCTTCCAAATCATAGCGGCGGTTGACCGGCATGAGGCGGCTGCGTTCCTCGTCATCGGCATTATGCAACGATACAGCCAAATTGACTTGGGGCAAATCCACCGCCAATTTATGCAGTTTGTCTGCAATACCGGAGGTGGAAATGGAAATATGCCTTGCGCCGATATTTAAAAAATCGGGATTAGTCAAATTTTGCACGGCTTTGACCACATTTAAATAATTGACCAGCGGCTCCCCCATTCCCATAAAAACCACATGGGAAATACGCTCCCCTATCTTCTCTTTTTTTACATACTGGAACCACATCAGCACCTGGTCGGCAATTTCTTCTTCCGTCAAATCCCGCTTAAAGCCCATGCGTCCCGTACTGCAAAAGCTGCATTTCATGGCGCAGCCCACCTGCGTAGACACGCACACACTCCAGCCGTCATGCGGCTTTAACAGCACCGTTTCAATCAGCAGGCCGTCCTTGAGTTTTAACAGTGCTTTGGCCACACGGTCTTGTTCGGAAAATACCATTTTTTTGACGGTAAAACTTAAAATCGGTTGTTCTTTGTCTAGTTTTTCGCGCAACGCGGCCGGCAAAGCCGTGGCCTCCTGCCAGGAAGAAATACCATTTTTATACACGGCATCTTTTACCTGGCCGATGCGATAGGACGGTAGACCGGCCTCTTTGACAAATTGTTTAACCTGTTCAAAATTCATTTAGGACACCCCTGCTTAAAATCTTTATTATTTTATCATTTTTCCACCCGCTGAAAAGAGCCGGCACAGCCGCGGAAAAAATTTTGCATATATAAGGTAAGAAAAAATGAAAAAAGGCCGTTTTTTTAGTATAATACCAGCACTATGAGCGAAGATATCAAATTTAGCACATCCGGTTTCCGGGCGGTCATTGCCGAAGGGCTGACGGCCCAGTCCGTCCAACGTCTTGCATTCGGGATTTCCGACCATATTTTGGAAAACTCCTTCTACGGTTTTGAGGGCAGCGGTTACCAAAAGCACTGCCAACAGCTAGGCAAAAAGCCCAAAAAACCGCTGGTACTCATCGGCTATGACACACGCTTTTTATCCAAACAACTGGCCTATGTGGCCGCCAATGCCTTTTTAGCCAACGGCATCGGCGTGAAAATGGCCGACGAACCACTGCCTACACCGGTGGCGGAATGGAATGTACTCAAAGAAGGCGCCGTTGGCGCGGTGGTCATTACCGGCAGTGAGGCGGAATACCATGTCTGCGGGCTCAAATGGATTGCCTATTACGGTGGTATTGCCAACAATGAAATTGTGGAAGACATTGAAAAGCGCACCCCTGGCCCGTCTGCCCAAGTGCTTAAAACCTCCTCCACCGAATTTGACCACCTAAATTCCGCCGTCGTGCCTACTAATTCTTTGAAAAAAGAATATATGGCGCATTTGGAAAAACTTTTAGACGGCAAAGCCCTGAAAAAAGCCAAACTGAAAATTGCCCTTGACCCGCTTTTTGGCACAGCCCAATATTATTTCCGCGCACCACTGGAAAAATGCGGCGTTACAGTGGAGGCGGTGGACGAAGGAGCCGATGTGCTCTTCGGCGGCAAAGTGCCCAACGCCGGCCCGGTCAGCTTGGAAGGGCTGAAAAAACTGGTTTTGTCTAAAAAAATGCACCTGGGTATTGCCTGCAACCCTGACTGTGACAAATTTGGACTCATTGACTCCGATGGGGAATGGGTCTCCCCTAATGAAATAGGCCCCATGCTTTTGCACCACATGGTGAAAAACAAAAAGCTCAAGGGCCGCGTAGTGCGCAGCGTAATTACGTCCACCCTCTTTGATCAGGTGGCCAAAACCCATGGGCTGATGATGCGCGAAACGCCTGTCGGATTTAAATACATTACCGAGCTGATGACCACCGGGCAGTACATTATGGGTATGGAAGAGTCCGGCGGCATTGCCGTAGCCAACCATATCCCCGACAAAGACGGTCTATTGGCTTGCTTTCTGGTAATAGATATGCTGGCTGTGGAAGGCAAAACGCTTAAACAGCTGCGCAAAGATTTCTACAAACAATACCGCCCCATGTATGACCAAAAAGTCAGTATTCCCAAAACGGAAACCGAAATCAACCGTATCATGGAACGGCTGGACATCAAGCCCCCCCTGGCTATTAATAAAACTTCTGTGTGGCGCATTGACTCCACAGACGGCTTCAAATTTATTTTGAAGGGAGGCAGCTGGCTGGCAATACGCCCTTCCAGCACGGAGCGGCGCATCCGCCTCTATGCCGAAGCGCCAGATGAAAAATTGCCCGCCGTATTAATTAAGGAAGGCAAAAAAATCATAGACAGTATCGTCTAGGTTTCATTAGACGAAGGGGGTTGTGTATGGCCCGGATTAAAAAAATAACCGGCAGAGAAGTGTTGGATTCCCGCGGATACCCGACGGTAGCCGCCGATGTTGTTCTAGACGACGGCAGCACCGCCACCGCCATGGTGCCCAGCGGCGCCAGCACCGGCTCTCACGAAGCACTGGAACTGCGCGACGGTACCGCGCGCTACAACGGCAAAGGCGTTTTGAAAGCCGTAGCCAATGTGCAAAAAATAGCCAAAAGCTTAACAGGCATAGACGCCGCCGATATCCGCCTCATTGATGACACCATGCTGGCGCTGGACGGCACCGAAAATAAAAGCAAACTCGGCGCCAATGCCATGCTGGCGGTGTCTATGGGCGTACTGCGGGCCGGCGCGCAAAGTGCAGGCCTGCCGCTCTACCAGCATATACGTAGCTGCTACGGGCTAAAAAGCAAACAATACCTGCTGCCCACGCCTATGCTTAACATTATCAACGGCGGCAAACACGCAGACTCCGGTTTAGACGTGCAGGAATTTATGATTGTGCCCGCCCAAGCCAACACTTTTTCCGAAGCGCTCCAATGGGCCAGCGAAACCTACCATTCTCTTAAGGATATTTTGAAAAAAGCAGGCCAGGTGATTGCCGTGGGGGACGAAGGCGGCTTTGCGCCCAAAATTGCCAAGCATGAAGACGTGCTTAAAACGCTGGTCAGCGCCTGCAAAAAGGCCAAACACCCGTCTATGTCTTTAGCCATGGACTGTGCCGCCAGCGAGTTTTACAAAAACGGCAAATACTATTTTGAAAAGAAAACCTACACCTCCCAGCAGATGAGCCAGATTTACGCCGGGTGGTGTAAGAAATTTCCCATAGTGTCTATAGAAGACCCTTTGCAGGAAGACGACTGGGCCGGCTGGCAGCATATCACCGCCCAGCTGGGCAAGAAAATCCGTTTGGTGGGAGATGACTTGTTTGTCACAAATCCTGTCCGCCTGCAAATGGGTATTGAGCAAAAAGCGGCCAACGCCATTTTGATTAAACTGAACCAAATCGGCACCGTGTCAGAAACGGTGGACGTTATTTTAGCCGCGCAGAAAGCCCATTATTCGTGCATTATTTCGCACCGCTCCGGAGAAACGGAAGACAGCTTTATTGCAGACCTGGCTGTGGCCACTAATGCCGGCGCCATTAAAACCGGTGCCCCGGCCCGCGCAGAGCGTACCGCCAAATACAACCGCCTGCTGCAAATAGAGCACGAACTGGGCAAAAAGGGTTCTTACGCCAAGGATACCGCATTTAAAAAATGAACAACTTTAAAGCCCTGCTTGTGCGCCACCGCAAACCGCTCATCGCCGCCGCTTTGGCGGTACTGGTGGTTTGCTGGTTTCTGGGGAATACATTTATTAGCTTAATCCATAATAAAATAGAGCTGAAAAATTTAAGCAAGCAAACCGTCCTGTTAGACCAACAGCACGAAGAGCTGCAAAAAAAACTGGACTTGCTGAAAAAACAAGACCCGGCCTATATGGAGCGGGTGGCGCGCGTGGAGTACCACATGTCCGCCCCCGGGGAAACGGAATTCCGTTTTAAAGCCGATTAATGTGCCGCTTGCGCAGGGGCAGGCCGGGCCTACAGCCGTCTGCCCCACGCATGCAGGGACTTTACTCTATGTCGCCGCTCGCGCCAGCTGTTTTGCCGTACGGCGCAAAAGAAGGATACACCATGAATATAGACGTTTTAGAATTAGGCCCCATGGCCAACTGCACCTACCTGGTCAGCCAGGGCAAAGACGCTTTGCTCATAGACCCGGCGTGGGATATGAACTATATTGAGCATACCCTAAAAACAAAAGGGCTTACCTTGCTGGCCGTGTTTTTTACACACGGACATTTTGACCATGTCAAAGAAGCAGACCAGCTGCTGCGCGCGCACGGATTAAAAGCATACATAGAGCAAAATGACGTACTGTTAAGCGGCCTGCCCGAAGAGGTGCTGCAGCCCTACAGCGGCGCGCAGGATATACAAGCAGGCCCTTTTTCCGTGCACATTATCCCCACCCCCGGGCATACAGCCGGAGGCGTGTGCTTGCAGATTGAAGACGCAATTTTTACCGGGGACACGCTTTTCCCGGGCGCGTGCGGACGGGTGGATTTGCCTTCTTCTGACCCGCGGGCCATGCGCAAAAGTTTGCTCCTGCTGTCCAAACTGCCGCCGGATACGCGCATTTTTGCCGGGCACAGCTACGGGGGCAAGTGCTCCTCCAACATTGGCTATGAACGCGTGACCAACCCATTTATGCGAAGCGCCATTAAAGACGAAAAGGTAATTTCTTAATGCACCCGGTACTAGTTAAAATCGGCTCCTTTGAGCTGGCCTCCTACGGACTGATGACCGCGCTGGCCTATATGGCGGCGGCATGGTATCTGTACAAACGCCTGCATTATATTAAGCTGGACAAAGATACTTTTTGGAACATTATTTTTATTGCGTTTGTATCTGCACTGCTGGGGGCCAAACTGCTTTATATCATCGTATCCTGGCAGGAAATGGGAGCCACGTTTACCGAGCGTTTAGTTTACGCCGCCAAAAATTTCCGCTACGGCTTTGTATTTTTCGGTGGGGCGGTAACGGCTATTGTGGCGCTGCTGATTTATCTTAAAAAGAAAAAACTGCCGGTGTTGCCGACGGCAGATTTTTTTATCGTCGCCCTGCCTATCGGGCACGCCATAGGGCGTATTGGCTGTTTTTTGGCGGGGTGCTGTTACGGAAAGCCGACCGACCTGCCCTGGGGCGTTACGTTTACCGACCCGCACAGCTTGGTCGCCCCGCAATACCTGGGCACCACACCGCTGCATCCCACCCAGCTCTATGAAGTCGCCGCTAATCTGATTTTATTTTTTGTTTTACAATACTATTACAAAAAAACGCATAAAAACGGCGCCGTACTGGCGGCCTATATCATCGGCTACTGCGTAATCCGCTTTGTAATTGAATTTTTCCGCGGGGACTTCCGCGGGGAATATCTGTGGGGGCTCTCCCCCTCCCAGCTGATTGCCGTGCTGGCAATAGCGGTTACGCTGGCAGCCATGCGGTTTTTGAAAAAGGATGCGTCCCATGCCGGATAAAAAAATTCTTGATTTTACGGGTTACTCCCGCCGTTTAGACATCTTTGCCACCGACGAACTGCCGCAGTTTTCGCGCGCGTTGGTACAGAAGATGATTAAGGAAGGCAAAATCACCGTCAACGGCAAAAAAGTGAAACCTTCCTGGCCGCTGCAAGAAGGCGAAAAGGTGGAAATAGAGCTCCCCGCCGCCCAAGACCAAAAAAGCCAACTGGCAGAGCTGATTATAGCAGACGGCAAAGACTATTTTGTCATCAACAAGCCCGCCGGTATGCTGGTGCACCCGCAAAGCCCGATATGGGAAACCAGCCCCGAGGCCGCCTTTGCCGCGGAGGAAACCTTGGTCTCGCGGGTACTGGCCTGCCCGCCCAAAGGGTTTGAGCCGGGCACTCCGCGCGCCGGGCTGGTGCACCGGCTAGACCGCGAAACCAGCGGCGTCATGCTGCTGGCTAAAAACGCCGATTTTCAGGCCGCAATGACAGAGCTGTTTGCCAACCGCGATGTACACAAAACCTACCACTCTATCGCCTGCGGAGAAATCCCCGATGGCAGCGGCACCATAGATGTGCCCATCGGGCGCGTGGCGGGCGGCAAAATAAAGGCCTCTGACGTCGGGCGCGAAGCGGTGACCGATTATAAAGTGCTGCAGCGCAAAAACGGATTTACCTATGTGGAGCTTTACCCGCGCACCGGCCGCACCAATCAGCTGCGCGTACATTTAAGCTGGCTGGGTTACCCGGTGCTGGGAGACTGGCTGTATAAAGGCGCCACGGCAGAGCGCCTGATGCTGCATGCGCGGCGGCTTGAGTTTAAGCACCCCTTTACCGGGCGCACCATGAAATTTGAATCGCCTGTCCCGCCGGATTTTGAGGCGGCCTGGAAACGGGTTACCCAGAAATAATACTCTTGTTACCCAAACAACCGTCCGTTTTCCCCTGCCAAACCCCGCGCCCAAAGCGCGGGGTTTAAGTCTTTACCCCCTAACCCTTCAGCAACAAACAATGTAAAAATTATTATAATCTTCCCCCGAATAAAACGTACCCATACCCGGACAAAGGACAGATAAAAATATAAAAAGAAAAAGTTTTTTATTTTCCAGTTACGAGGGGCCGCCTCTCTACTTCATTACGCTAAAACAAATATGTTGCGGGGTTGCCGGATGTCCCCGGTGAAACGCCCGCGTCCTCTATCGGCGCTATCTTCAGAAAGCAGCAGCGCTGCCTAACAGGGTGCCGCAAGCAAGCGGGGAAACTTTTATGGTTAAAAGAAGCCCCCTATGCAAACAGGGGGCAGTTTTATCTACATGGCAAAGAATACACAAACAGCCGGCTCAAAGCGGCTTCTGATACAGCCGGTAGCGTTTGGTTTGGTAACAGCCGGCTTCGGTCATGGCGCGGATAATGCCTTCATTATCCTCCAAAATCCAAGACAGCTCCGCCTCGTCCCAAACAGCCACGCCGTATTCCACAATGTGCTTAATAAGCACCAAATCTATACCACGCTTGCGAAAGCCCGGCTCCACGCCCAGCATAATCAGCCGCGCGTCGCGTATTTTGGGCCAAGCCAACAGCGCTTTGAGCGTGCGCCACGGATTAAACAGCCCGCCGCGCAGAATTTTAAGCACGTGGTTCATATTGGGAATAGCAATATAAAACCCGGCCGGCACGCCGTCCACTTCCGCCACGCAGGTGCCTTCGGGACGCACTACCCATTTCAGTTCCTGCACCATATCCTGCATTTCTTCTTCCGAAAGCGGCGTGTGGCCCCAGTTTTCCGCCCAGGCCTCATTATAAATTTTGCGGATAATGGCGGCTTCCTGTTTTAAATTTTTCAAATCCAGCCGCCGCAGCGTCAGCCCTTTGCCGCGGGCAGCGCGGGCCACTATTTTTTCAAACAACGGGGAGAATTTATCGTTGCGCGTGCGTTTAAACGCCAGCAAATCTTTCACTTTGCCAAAGCCGCACGCTTCTATCAGCTTCATATAATAAGGATAATTGTAAGGCATCATGATAGCCGGCATTTGGTCAAAGCTGTCCACCAGCAAGCCGTATACATGATTGGACGAAGGGTTGGCCGGCCCGCGCACCGCCTCCACCCCCTGGGCGCGCAGCCAGCTTTCCCCTTCGGCAAAGAGCGCGCGGGGAACGGACACATCATCTATACAATCAAAAAAACCAAAGAACCCGATATTTTCTTTATGGTACTGGTTATAGGTATCATTGACCAGCACGCACAAACGCCCGGCCACGGCGCCGTCTTTGTAGGCCAAAAGCAGTTTGCGCCGCGCGTGTGTCCAAAATGTATTTTTAGGGTGCAATAGTTTTAGCGTATCGGCCTTCAATTCCCCCACCCAATAGGGGTCTTTTTTATATAAATCAAACGGAAATTGGACAAATGTTTTGAGTTGGTTTTCTGCGTCTTTGATTTCTATCTGTGCCATACTCGCTCCGAAATAAACGACCACGGGCTCCGGCCCGTGGCTCTTTTGGCTAAAGCGGCCCGGCGGCAGGCAGAGGCCTAAATATGCTTTCCGCTTATCTGACGTTTTACAGCCGCTTCCCCCGGATATACCAAAACCCCGCCTCTTGCGAGTGCGGGGTTTGAAAACTCTTATTTAATCACACCTACGGCCCGGCCCGCTTGGGCAAACGCGTCAATGATTTTTTGTACATGTTCATCGGTATGCGTAGCCATCAGCGTCAGGCGCATTAAAGCGCGGCCCGGGGGCACAGCGGGGCTGACAACCGGGTTGGAGAAAATGCCCAGCTCATGCAGGGCGCGCCACATCTTAAAGCAGTTTTCATTGCTGCCCACATGCACCGGGATAACCGGCGTGGTGCTGTGGCCCAAGTCAAAGCCCAGATCGCGCAGGCCTTTTTTAAGGTTATCGGTCATGCGGAACAAATTGTCGCGGCGGGAGGTGTCATTTTCAATCAGCTCCAGCGCCTTATTAATGGAAGCCACAGAGGCCGGCGGCAGCGCGGCGGAGAAAATCTGGCTGCGCGCATTGTGGCGGATATAATGGATAATGTCAGCATCCCCCACCACAAAGCCACCCACGGTGGCAAACGTTTTAGAGCAGGTGCCCACTACGAGATCCACTTCACCGTTTTCCAGCCCAAAATATTCGCAGGTTCCGCGCCCGGTTTTGCCAATAATGCCGGTGGCGTGGGCATCGTCTACAATAATGCGCGCGCCGTATTTCTTGGCTGCTTTGACAATGTCGGGCAGCGGGCAGATATCGCCTTCCATGCTAAATACGCCGTCTACAATAATCAGCTTGCCCGCCTCCGGCGGCAGTTTAGAAAGCACCCGCTCCAAATCTTCCGGGTCATTGTGTTTAAAGCGCACCATTTCCCCGTCGGAGAGCTTGACCCCGTCCAAAATGCTGGCATGGTCTAGTTTATCCACGATGGCGTAATCACCTTTTTTAATCAGGCAGGACACCACACCCAAATTCATCTGGTAGCCGGTGGAAAAGAGAAGGCCGGCTTCTTTGCGTTTAAAACGTGCAAGGCGCTGCTCCAACTGGTCGTGAAAAACGGTATTGCCGTTTAAAAAGCGGGAACCTGCACAGCCGGTGCCGTACTTCAAAGCGGCATCAGCGGCGGCTTTTTTCATCTCCGGGTCGTCAGCCAGGCCCAAATAGTTATTGGAGCCGGCCATAATATATTTTTTCCCTCCCAGTATGACTTCCGGCCCCTGGGCAGATTCTATCGGCTGGAAATAGCCGTAAATGCCCAGCTTCATGGCCAGTTTGGCATCTTTATAATTTTTGCACTTTTCAAAAATATCGGACATATTCTTTTCCTTTTGGTACCCGTTTACTTCTGTACTTTCTTAATAATATTGGTAGTGGAACGCCCTTTTAACAGGGCAAAACGCGCTACTTTTTTTGCAAATTCACGGCCCACGATTTCCGAGGGCTTATAATCGCCGCCTTTTACCAGCACGTCGGGACGGACGAGTTTAATCAAATTGTACGGGGTATCTTCCCCAAATACGCACACGGCGTCCACCGCCTGCAGGGCCGCCAGCACCAATGCGCGGTCGGCTTGTTTATTGACGGGGCGGGTGGGGCCTTTTAAGCGCCGCACGGACGCGTCGCTGTTCACGCCCACCACCAGCACGTCTCCCTGTGCGCGCGAAAACTCCAGCACGCTTACGTGTCCGGCGTGCAGAATATCAAAACAGCCGTTGGTAAAAACGATTTTTTTACCTGCTTTGCGCTGTGTATCCAGCCATTTGGCTAAAGCGGGCCGGCTGAAAATTTTACTTTTGGCCTTCATCTTGCTTTTTTTCCGCTTCCAGCATACGTTCAATTAGACCCGTATCCATATTGCCGGCCACGAAATCCGGATTATTGACAATTTTCTGGTGGAAAGGAATGGTCGTTTTGACGCCCCCCACCTTAAATTCCCCTAGGGCACGGCGGCTGCGCTGCAGCAATTTTTCGCGGTCTGGAGCCGTTAAAATCAGTTTGGCTATCAAGCTGTCATAATAGCTGGGAATGGTGTATCCCGTATACATGTGGCTGTCCACACGCACACCCAAGCCCCCGGCAGGTATCCACTCTTCAATGGTGCCCGGGCACGGGGTAAAGTTTTTATCGCTGTCTTCGGCGTTAATGCGGTGCTCAATGGCATGGCAGCGGATTACCGCCGCTTCTTTCTGGCCGATGCACAGCGGTTCGCCCTGGGCAATGCGGATTTGCATTTTGACCAGGTCATAGCCGCACACGGCTTCCGTTACCGGGTGTTCCACCTGCAAACGCGTGTTGACTTCCATAAAATAAAATTCTTTGTTCTGCGCCATCAAAAATTCCACCGTGCCTACACCGCGGTATTTGGCGGCCTTGACTAATTTGACGGCGGCTTCCTGCAATTTGCGGCGGGTGGCCTCGTCCACAAACGGGGACGGGGATTCTTCCACCAGTTTCTGGTGGCGGCGCTGCATACTGCAGTCGCGCTCGGCAAACGCGATGGCGTTGCCGTAATTGTCGGCCGCTACCTGCACCTCAATATGGCGCGGGTTTAAAACAAGTTTTTCAAAATAGACGCGGTCGTCTCCAAAGTTGGCTTTGGCTTCGGCCTGGGCGGTTTTCATCATCCGCTCCAAATCTTTCTCTTCCAAGCAGGCGCGCATGCCTTTGCCGCCGCCGCCCAAAGAGGCCTTAATCATAATTGGGAAACCGATTTTGCGGGCCACTTCCCGAAAATCTTTTCCCACCACGCCGTCAGAACCCGGGGTAATAGGCACGCCGCCTTTGACGGCGATTTCACGCGCGGTGCTCTTTACGCCCAGCATGCTGATAGCTTGGGCCGTAGGGCCGATAAACGTAATGCCGGCTTTGGTCACGGCTTCGGCAAAATCGGCATTTTCAGACAAAAAACCATAACCCGGGTGCACGGCGTCCGCTCCGGTCATCTTGGCGGCGGTTACCACCGCGTCAATATTTAAATAGCTCATTGGAGACGGAGCCGCTCCTATGCACACCGCTTCATCAGCCATGCGCACATGCAAGCTGTTACGGTCGGCCTCGGAGTAAACAGCCACGGACTTGATATTCATTTCTTTGAGCGTGCGAATGACGCGCAAAGCAATTTCGCCGCGGTTGGCGATAAGTACTTTTTTAAAGGGGGTAACTTTTATTTTTGCATTCATGGAAGGCCTCTACGGTTCAATGAAAAACAGCGGCTGGCCGTATTCCACGGATTTGCCTTCTTCGGCGGAAATAATACGCAAGGTACCGGCCACGGGCGCGGTAATGGGATGTTTTTTAGACAGCGTTTCCACCAGGCCCAAGCTGTCTCCTTCTTTTACTTTTTGGCCTTCGGAAAGCGGTAAATTTTTACCTTTTGGAGCGGCGTGATAAAAGCCCAAAGCAGGCGCGGTAACCGCCGTTAAATGGCAGGAGAACTTGGCCGGTTCGGGCAAAGCTTCGCGGGTTTTGATTTCTATGCAATTATGATTTTTCTCGTAACAAAATTCAGCCAAATCCGTGGTTTTCATCCACTGGGTAATTTCGGTAATCAGTTTTGTATCCATAACGCCTCGCTTGGGAGAGGTTAAAATAGTTCTTTTTTATTTTAGCATTTTTATCCCTTGAGGGGAAACAAGCTCCCCGGCGCAAGAGCCCCACAAGGGCCCCTTGCCGCACAGCCGCGGCCCCGCCGTCAGCAGCCAATACCGCCCCCGCCCCCAAATCCCGGCGCCGGTTTATGTTTGGGCCGGGGCGGCAGCTGTCTGAAAAACCCGGGCAAACGCTTCTAGTCCACTTTTTTATATCCGCTTTGGTACCGAAAAAGTTATACTGGAAATGCCGCTCCGCGAAGCCAAAAGACCAAAGCCCGGGGCGGATAAGCACACACAATAGCCGCATTATAGGGGGAATTATGCAAATTGCCAAACTGATTTTTTGGATTATTTTTTGCCAGATGCCGGCTTTGGCTGGGGGCGGAGCCGTCAGCCGCGGGCTAAACTGGTATCATGGACTGGTGCAGCCCTCTTTTACACCGCCGGACTGGCTTTTTGGGGCGGCGTGGGGCGTGCTGTATATTCTGATGGGGGTAGCCGGGTTTTTCCTCACCCGTCAGGGGTTGCGCCGGGAAATACGCCCGGCTTTACTTTTGTTTATAGGGCAACTTGCGCTAAATGCCTTATGGACGCCGGTATTTTTTGGCCGGCAGGAAGTCGGCTGGGCCTTGCTGATTTTAACAGCGCTTATCTTTATAACTGCCTGGCTGCTTAAACAACTTTGGAATGTGTGCCGGACGGCGTTTTGGCTGCTGGTGCCGTATATCGCCTGGCTGGGCTTTGCCTGGAGCTTAAACTACGCCATTCTGCTGCTTAACTAAACCAACCGCCATAAAACTGATATGCAGGGGCTGTGGCTGTTTCTGCTTTTAACAGAAAGGAAACTCTAAAAGCAATATTGTCTCCTAGCCCAGCGCATCCTTCTCTCGCAGCAATCCCCCGGACTCAAACCGGGGGATTTTGAAATACAAAAATTCCTGCTTACTCTATATTAACTGGCACTAAACTCCGCCTACAAAAACCCCTTTTTTTATAGTGTAAATCCATTTCAAACGTCAGCACTATGCTCGTGAATTTGTGATAAGGCATTTATAAAAAAGCCGCCCGAAGGCGGCCTTTTTATTTTCCTTTATTGGCAGAACGGTAACGGTGCACGGTGTCTACACCCAAACGCAGCAGCTTGTAAAAAGTACTGTCAAGCAAAGAAGATACATTGTCCAGCAAATCAAACGTGCTTTGCGTTTTGGCCATATTTTCGGCTGTGATCGTAGCCAAATATTCCAGCGATTCCGCCGTACGCCCCACTTGGCGCAGCGTCACCACCGCATACACCACCAGTACAACAAAAGCTATTACGGCAATCAAGACCATTACTTGATAAAAGTCCATAGTTTCCCCTCCCGTTTTTTCTATTTAATCACTTTCGCGGCCTGCGGTCAAGATAAAAAACACCCTATTTTGCTTTTCCTTTTGCCCAAGCGCTTTCCCAACGCTTTAGCAAGCCCGAAAGCGAGCTCTTCTGTTTACCGGTCGCCTAATTCCGCTTACGGGCAACGCTCCTGTCCCGCACAGGATGTCTTTTTCAGCCCGCACATATTCTTTTTCGCACCCAAACCTTATCCACCCAACCTTTCATGCACAGCGGCCCAGACCTGGCTGCGCCCATTGCTGTCCAAATGCCAACTGGCTGTTATTGCCCCCTGTTTTTGCTAAATCCCTTTTCAGAACAGGGTTTATAAAAAGTGAAAAATAAGCTATACTCTTAATAGTAATAATTACTAATTAGCCCAAATAATGCAAAAAATTTTTGAGGGGTTTGGCTTGCGTAAAAATTTTAATTTTCAGACGGTAAAATTTATTTTTTTCAGGCCGGGCTTTTGTATTTTAAGACGGGATTTGCATTTTTCGTTTTTTTATGCAAAAATTTAAACTGTCGCAGGTTTCTACCCGCGCGGCCACCACATACACAGGACTTATACCATGGAAAACGCAGAAGTCATCACAAACATCGTCAAAAGAGACGGCACCATTCAGCATTTTGATTCCAAAAAGATTACCAAGGCCATAGAAAAAGCCGCCGCGGTAACCGGAGAGTTTGACGCAGAAACTGCCAAAAAACTGACTATCCGGGCCATTAACATTATCCAACAGCTTTACGCCGACACCACCCCCAACGTGGAAAACGTGCAGGACATTGTGGAAGACGTTTTGCTGACCTCTAATTACCATAAAACTGCCAAGGCCTACATTTTGTACCGCGATCAGCATGCGCGTATCCGCGAAATTTCCTCTAAATTTAACGTGGATTTAGTTGACCAATACCTTAAACAGCTGGACTGGCAGGTAAATGAAAACAGCAATATGGGCTACTCGCTGCAGGGGCTGAACAACTATATTTCCTCTGAAGTGAGCAAAATTTACTGGCTTAATAAAATTTATCCAGAAAAAGTAAAACGCATGCACAGCGAAGGGGATTTTCACCTGCACGATTTGGGCCTGCTGGGCGCTTACTGCGTGGGCTGGGATTTGCAAGACCTACTGCTCAGCGGTTTTACCGGCGTAGTCGGCAAAGCCGAAAGCAAACCGGCCAAACATTTCCGCACGGCCTTGGGCCAGGTGGTCAACTTTTTCTATACCTTGCAGGGCGAAAGCGCCGGTGCGCAGGCGTTTAGCAATTTTGACACGCTGCTGGCGCCGTTTATCTATTATGATAAGCTCTCTTACGAGGAAGTAAAACAGGCGCTGCAGGAGTTTTTGTTTAACGTCAACGTGCCCACCCGCGTAGGGTTTCAAACACCGTTTACCAACCTGACGCTGGATCTTAATGTACCTTCTTATTATAAAGACCAGCCGGTGATTATCGGCGGGAAACTGATGGACAAAACCTATAAGGACTTCCAGAATGAAATGGATTTGCTCAACCGCGCCTTCTGTGAAGTTATGCTGGCAGGGGACGCCAAGGGCCGCGTGTTCACGTTCCCTATCCCGACCTATAACATTACCAAAGATTTTGACTGGGACAACCCCAAACTGACCCCGCTGTGGGAAATGACGGCTAAATACGGTATTCCGTACTT
This sequence comes from uncultured bacterium, assembly GCA_949291365.1. Lineage (GTDB taxonomy): Bacteria > Elusimicrobiota > Elusimicrobia > Elusimicrobiales > Elusimicrobiaceae > Avelusimicrobium. The sequence continues at coordinate 28,742 of CASEVJ010000006.1, read as the reverse complement.
TGCCAACTTTATTAATTCCGACATGAACCCCGAGGACGCCCGCTCCATGTGCTGCCGCTTGCGCATTGACAACCGCGAGCTGCGCAAACGCGGAGGCGGCTTATTCGGCTCGGCCCCGCTGACGGGCTCTATCGGCGTGGTAACCATTAACCTGCCGCGTTTGGGATATTTGTCCAAAAATGAAGAAGAATTTTTCAAAAATCTGCTTGACCGCATGGAAACGGCCAAAGAAAGCTTGGAAATCAAGCGTAAAGTGATTGAACGTTTTACCAGCGCCAACCTCTATCCGTATATGAGCTTTTACCTGCGCTCGGTCAAACAGCGCTTTAACGAATACTGGAAAAACCATTTCTCCACTATTGGATTAGTGGGGCTCAATGAAGCGTCTGTCAACTTGATTGGCGAAGACATCGGCACCGAAAAAGGCCGCGCCTTTGCCGAAAAAGTGCTGACGTTTATGCGTGAAACGCTGGTTAAATTCCAGGAAGAGACGGGCAATAATTACAATTTAGAAGCCACCCCGGCCGAAGGCACTTCTTACCGCCTGGCCAAACTGGACAAAGAGCGCTACCCGGAAATTATCTGCGCCAATGAAGAACTCTACAAGCAGGGCCACCAGCCTTTCTATACCAATTCTTCGCAGCTGCCGGTCAACTATACCGACGACGTGTTTGAAATGCTGGACTTGCAGAGCAATATCCAGTCCAAATACACCGGCGGTACCGTACAGCATATTTTTACCGGAGAGCGCATTAAAGACTTGGAAGCGATGAAGAAATTCATCAAAACTGTATGTGAAAAATACACGCTTCCTTACTTCTCCATTACGCCAACGTTCAGCGTCTGCCCCAAATGCGGCTACATTGAAGGGGAACACTTTGAATGCCCCAAATGCAAAGCCGAACGCATGCAGGAACTGGAACGCCAAGTGCGCCTATTGGAAGAGCAGCTGTATAGCAAATAATTTGTGCAAGTACCTTTTCGGGGGCCCCGAAAAGCCCCCGCGAAGCAGTCCGGCCCGACATGATTGTGCGTTTACCCGCAGCTATCTGCCCGGAGAGGACGAATGTAGTAACAGGAGTATAAAATGACCGCTGAAGAAAGAAAAATTGTAGAGAACAAAATCTCTGAACTTAAAAAAGAAATGCAGGACGTACACGGCTCTAAATGTGAAGTGTACAGCCGCGTAGTCGGCTACTTGCGCCCAGTGCAGAACTGGAACAAAGGCAAAAAAGAAGAGTTTGCCATGCGCAAAAACATGAACGTGGGCTGCGGCTGCAGCTGCCACAGCGACAAATAAATCTCCTTTTTTTGCAACGGGCTTGAGATGAAGATTGGCGGACTGCTAAAATTTACGCTCATTGACTTTCCGGGCCGGCCGGCGGCGGTGATATTCACCCAGGGGTGTAATTTCCGCTGCCGCTACTGCCACAACCCGGAGCTGGTCTATCCGCACATGTTCTCCCAACCCGTTGCAGAAGAGGAAATAGACGCGTTTCTAAAGCGCCGCCAGGGCACGCTGGAGGGAATTGTCGTCTCCGGCGGGGAGCCCAGCTTATTTGATGATTTGCCCCAATTTTTGGCCAAAATAAAAGCCATGGGCTATGCCGTAAAGCTGGACACCAACGGCACACGCCCCGAGATGATTAAAGAACTGCTGGACAAAAAATTAGTGGATTTTATTGCCATGGATTTAAAAGCCCCGCTGGATAAGTATTCCCTCATTACCGGGGTGTCGTTTAATCCCGTCCTGCTGCGCCAATCCATGGAGTTGATACGCAATGCCGGCATCGGCTATGAATTCCGCACCACCTATGACAAAGAAGTGCTCACAGATGCCGATATAGAAGCCATTTCCCAAAGCGTAGACGGCAAATGCTACCGCGTGCAGGAATGCCTGCCGGTGGCCAAAGAAAAAGCTGCGCTAAAAGTGCTACACAAAGAACTGTAACCCCGAGACATAAGCTACAAACCTTTCGCTTTACCTTATTGAAATTTCTTTTTTTCTGACAGATAGCATACCCCTGCCGGCAGATGGGTACGTCCCAAGCCCTGTATGGAAAACCACCCCCTAGGCCGCCTCTGCCGCGGAAAGGATTTTAGGTTTACGGGTGCCGGCCCTCCCGACTGAAAGGGTGAGCTAACTTGCACTAGACACTGGGCAGCTCCAACTTTCCCTGCCCCGCCTAAAGGGGTACGCCCAATTATGCCAGACACTGCTTATCCCCCAGCTGCGCCTATCCCGCTCTCCTAAAAATGTTAGGCCAGCACCGCCCGCCAGACCAAAAGCTAAACGGAGTTGCCGCTGGCTAAAAACGTCGGTTTTTAAGCCGTTTCATCGGTTTGAGCCCATTAAAAACCCCCGGTTTTCCGGGGGTTTTATGTACTTGCTAACAGGTTAAATTAGCGGGATAATTGCTCCAGCTTTTCGGCAAAGAGCTCCAAATCCTGCTGCACCGGGCCATACAACTCGCAGGCATGGTCTTTGATAAAAGACACGGGCTCTACTTTGCTTCCCCAACCCGCTTGCAGTGGTTTAACAAATTCTTTAGCCAGCTCTGGGCCCAACTGGGGGTTTTTCTTCAGGGTGGCATTAAAAGCATCCATAGCTCCCATCATGCTTTGCAATACATACTGGGGGTTTAATTCTTTGGCCTGGGACACATAGCGGCGGAAGTTTTGCACACCACGCGCAAAATCAGCCGGAAAGCTGGATGGCAGCGAGGCCAGGACCGGGCTTTGCACAGGAGCAAGGTCTTCTTCCAGCACTTGGCTCCAGTTTTCCCACAAAATCATTTCCCGAGAGCTGACACTGCCCAATACGCAGGATTCCATACGCACATAGTCGGCAATGCGGATGGTGCGGGCGCCGTTGTCAATTTGTATTGGCTCATTGAGGCGCGGTACCATTGTGCGGGCCGCTTCTACGGAAGCATTGCGCAAGGCCAAATACGATAAACGTACATTATCCAGCGCTTGGAAAATATATCCATAATCGCTATATTTCTGCGTATACATAACCTGGGCAAAATGCAGAAGAGTAGTTTCCAGCTTTTTTTGCAAGTCAGTCACTCTCTCATGGCTGCGTACTGCAGATCTGGCGGCGGACTGGGTAAGCGCTCTTTGAAAAGCATTGGCCTGGGTTTTAGCAGAAGCATTTAGCTCATAAACCTGGGCAAAAGCACAAGGGGCCACCACGGCAGCCAACAATACGGCTATGAATTTTTTCATAAAGACTCCTCTCTGTAAAATCTGTATACTGTTAGTGTAAAAAATCCGCCACAACGCAACAAGGGCCTTTAGACCCAAATATTGCGGGCCAAAAGGCCCATGATCAGTGCCGAAAGCGACCGTTTTCGTAAATTAACACACTGCGGCCGTCTTTCAAGCGGGCCTGTACGGTTTTCTCTTCCGTATTAATCAAATCCCAATGCAAAGAGGAGTCATTAAAGCCCAGCTTGTCTTTGGCTTTTTTGTCCAGTTTGCTCACCTCTCCGGCAAAAGTGTCGGCATAGCTGGCGCCCACGGCAATATGGCAGTTGCCGTGCTTGCCGCCAAAGTTTTCATCAAATAAAATGTCTGCCATGAATTTATCTATTTTGGAAAAACGCCTATCCGTAAGTGAAAATTCCCCAATTTGGCTAGCCCCTTTGTCCATAGCCAGCATCTTGCGCAAAAACTCCTGCCCCTGCCGGGCACTGGCTTTGACCACGCGGCCATTTTTAAACTCCAGTTTGACGCCCTGCACATAGTTGCCGCTGCGGTAAGAGGACAAATCCGCATAATACGTTCCGCGCGTACCGCGCCAATCCGGCGAAGTAAAAATTTCAAACGAAGGAATATTATTGCCTCCGCCGGAGATAAACTGGCGTTTCTCTCCCAGCAGCACCTCAAAATCCATGCTGGCCGTTTCCACGCGCAAACGCTCTATATTCAATCCGTTAAGCCAAGCGCCTATATCGGCAATTTGCGCCATTACCTCTTTCCATTTTTTAACCGGGTCTTTCTCATTTAAAAAACAGGCCTTGGCCACTTGCGCGGCGTATGCTTTGAGCGAAAGACCGGCTTTGGAGGCCAGCTCCTCGGTGGGATAATTGCACAATGTCCACGCAAAGGCCCCGGCCTGCTCGGCCCTGTCCATAATCTCCCGCAGCGGCTTGCGCGCCACCGCAGCCCGGCCCAAGCGGGCGGGATCTGTGTGTTTTAAAGCCGTCAAATCTTCTGGGGCGCGCAGCGAAATCAGCCCGTTTAATTTTTCTTGGAACTCCTTTTCCCCTGCGGCTATGGAGCAGAGTTGCTTTTCATCGGCACAGGTGTAAAAAATCCGCGCAAACGCTTCTTCTGAATTAGCGCGCGCCGTTGTCAGATACTGTTTTTTTAACAGCCGTTCATACACCGCCGCCGCCAGCGGGGCCGCGGCGCGGTCATAGCGCAAAAGTACGCTATCGTATTTTTTAAATTTACCGCCGCGGCGGGCATTTTCCATCGCCCATACCATGACATCTGCATAGCGGGCCAACTGTATTTTGCTAAAAATCATCTGTCCCCCTTTTTCCTCGTATAATGTTATAATAGCAAATATAAAATACGGGATGAAAATATGAAGAAAATTTTGCTTTTGTCGGTTTGTTTTTTGCTTTTCGCCCCCCTTTACGGCGGGGTATTTCCCAAGCCCGAAATGGACTTTGATTTTGTCTACCAGACAGAAAACACCCCCACCATTCTGCCAGACACCAGCGAACAAATCCAATGCGAAGACAACCAATGTATCCAAAGCACCCCGCTGGGCAACTACGGCATACAAAAGCTTTACTGCCAGGAAAATTCCTGCTTTTCCATCGCATACAAATATGCCCCCTACCAAAAATTAATCATTGATTTTTCAGACGGTATCCAACGCCAAAGCAATGTATTCCCGGCACCGGAGCGGCTGCATGATTCGTTTACTGTTACGGTGCGTGAAGATGATTTGCGGGTACAGCGTTCCACCCAGCCACAGGCATTTAATGCATTGCTGCGGGCAGATGCATGGCTGTCGCTGATTATCATTCTGCTGACGGAACTTTTGGCAGCGTTTGCCTACTTGGCATATACCGGCAAAAGCTACCGGGTGCTTTACTCTGTGGCTATTGCCAATTTGATTACCATGCCGCTGGCCTGGCAAGTGCTGGGCAAAATAGTCACGGAGACGGCACTGATGTGGCTGTTCTGCGTCGTGGCGGAAACGCTGATTTTCTGGCTGTGCAACCGGCGGCAGCTTTCCCTGCGCAATGCGGCGGCGTTGAGCGTGGCGGTCAATGTTACCAGCTATTCCGTGGGCTCCATGATTTCTTTTATGATAGCGCCGTATCTGTTTTAAACCGATCACGTTCTCTTTTTTATGTATGCCCCCCCGGATTTACCCGGGGGTTTTGTTATAGCCAACGCCTCGCTTCTGTCCAGTTTGCCCGCCGCTACCCCACTTGCAAAAAGTGTTGTTTTCTGTTGCCGGGAGAGCATCTCCGTTCCCAGAGCGTTCCAGATGCATGAAAAAACCCGCTCTTATGAGCGGGTTTTGCACGCGTTTAACACTTTAAAACACCAAAAGAGATAAGGCCATCACCATCATTCCGCCGATAACCCCCCAGATTACGCCGTGTCCGTCTCCATATTCATGCGCAGTGGGCAGCAGTTCGTCCAAAGAAATATACACCATAATCCCGGCCACCAGCGCAAACATCACGCCAAAAGCGGCCTCACTTAATACCGAGCGGAATACCACATAGCCCAACACCGCTCCAACCGGCTCCGCCATGCCGGAAAACGTACTGTACCAAAAGGCCTTGCTTTTGCTGCCGCTGGCATGATATATCGGCAAAGCCACCGCTATCCCTTCTGGAATATTATGTATAGCCACCGCAATAGCAATAGACACTCCCAGCGTCACATCCTCCACAGAAGCCATAAACGTAGCCAGCCCTTCCGGGAAATTATGAATAGCCAGAGCCAGCGCCGTAAAAAGCCCCAAATGTTTGAGCTTGTTTTTTTGTTCCAGCGCGTCGGAATGCACATGGTGGGAAGGCATGAAGCGGTCTATCAGCCAGGCCAGCACCACCCCGGCAAAAAATACGCCGGTAGCCAGCCAGGCCCCGCCGTCTATGCCGTACAGCAACGCCAACGACTCTTTGGCCGCAGGCATCATTTCCACAAAAGAAACATATAACATCACCCCGGCCGAAAAACCCAACCCCAAAGCCAGCGCGGCAAAATTGTCTTTTTTTACCACAAAGGCCAGCAGAGCGCCTACACTGGTGGCGGCACCAGCCAGGAAACTTAAAAAGAAAGCCGTAGAAATAGCCGTGTTCATGTGTATATCATAGCAAACTGCGCGGTCTAATCTCTCAAAAAAACACATTACCTAGCCGGACGCTGTTTTTGCAGCACGCCAAAGCCCCACGCGCATATCTGGCTCGTGTCTTTGGGCACCGGTAGCAGCCCATACACCGCGACGGGCAGCTCTGTTCCCCCACGCCAAAATAGTATAATGAGGTATGCCGTTTATCTGCTCGCTTGACCAATCTATAGAATTGACCGATGAACTAAAAGATGCGCTGGCTTTGCTGCATGCTCCCGCCCGGAAGTATCCGCTTATTTTTATCACCGGAAAAGCCGGCACGGGCAAAACAACCCTGCTTAATTACTTTGCGCGCCATACGGTCAAAAATACCGTGGTACTGGCCACCACGGGCATAGCGGCCGTCCATGTGCACGGCCAAACAGTGCATTCTTTTTTCCATTTAAAACCGGGCAATTTGCTGGATTTGGAAAACCTGAAAAAACTGCCGCGGCGCACCGTGGACGCTTTAGAGACAATTATCATAGACGAGGCCTCCATGCTGCGCGCTGACCTGTTGGACGCCATAGACCATATCCTGCGCATTTCCACACGGGAAAATGTCCCTTTTGGCGGCAAGCAGCTTATTTTATTTGGGGATTTATTCCAGCTGCCCCCCGTGGAAGAAACGCCGGCGGGCGGACTGTTTGATTATTTCCGCGCGCTCTATCCCAGCCCGTATTTTTTTGACGCGCGGGCGGCTAAAGAGAGCGGGATAGAAGTATTTGAACTTACCCGCATTTTCCGCCAGAAAGATGACGGTGTTTTTGCCCGCCTGCTCAATAAAATCCGCGCCAATGCCGTCTCCCAGCAGGAGCTGGACAGCTTGCTCAACTGCCGCAAAAGCGAATCCGAGCCCGGAGATTTGGAAGACACTGTTATCCTCTCCCCCACCAACGAAGGAGCCGCCTGGCGCAACCAAGACCGCCTGGCCCGCCTGCCGGGGAAAGAATTTGTCTACCAAGCCGTTGTAGACGAAACATTCAAAAAGAAAAGCGTCCCCGCCGAGGTTTGCCTGCGGCTTAAACGAGGGGCAAAAATTATGATGCTTTCCAATCATCCTGACGACTATTGGGTCAACGGCGACCTTGGCACCGTGTACGACCTGGGAGACGATTTTATTAAGGTGGAACTCAAAGGCAGCATTTACCAGGTGGAGCCGTATGTGTGGGAAGACGTGAAATATGTGTTCAATCCGCTTTCGCAAAAACTGGAGCCCAAAGTAAACGGCTTTTTTAAACAATATCCGCTTAAACCCGCCTGGGCCATTACCATACACAAAAGCCAGGGGCTGACGTTTGACAGCATTTATTTGGACATTGGCCGCGGCGCTTTTGCCCCGGGGCAAACCTATGTGGCGTTAAGCCGCTGCCGCTCTTTGCAAGGGGTCAAACTAAAAAAAGACATCACCCTTAAAGATATTCGCTGCGACGGCCGCGTCCAGGCTTTTTTGCGCAGCGTACGCGGCTGAAAAACACGTCTATTGATTAGAACATTTTTCCCAAAAAAGATACAATTTATATATGAAACAAAAGAAAACCTGGCAGGGAACCTCCGCAACAAGGCGCAATTCGGCCTTGTTTTTATTTCTTTTTTTGAGCATGCTGACAGCTTTTGGGCCGTTTGTCACGGATATGTATTTGCCCAGTCTGCCAGCTATGGCGGAGTATTTTGGTGCTTCCGCCTCTTTGGTACAGCTGGGGCTTACTACCTCTATGCTGGGGCTGGCCGCCGGGCAGATTTTATTCGGCCCGTTAAGCGATAAATACGGACGCAGAAGCCCGCTGCTGCTTTCCATGCTCTTGTTTCTGCTGTCCACGCTGGGCTGTATTTTTTCCCCAAGCATAGAATGCTTTGTGCTGTTTCGCTTTGTACAAGGGATTGCCGCGGCGGGCGGCATCGTTATTTCCCGCTCCATAGCTACGGACAAATTCAAAGGCAAAAGTTTAGCCAAAGCGCTTGCCATTGTGGGCGCTATTAACGGCATCGCCCCGGTGGCGGCGCCGGTACTAGGAGGTGTGCTGGTAGGCAGCAGCGGCTGGCGCGGCATTTTTGTCGTATTATTGGTACTGGGGCTGATATTAATGGGGTGCTGTTTACACTTCAAAGAATCCCTTTCCCATGCCAAACGCTCCAAGGAAAAACTGTCCAAAACAGCCCGTCTGTTTAAACCGCTTTTCTCCAACCGCAAATTTATTTTCTACACCCTGCAGCTGGCTTGCGCGCAAGGCATTTTGTTTGGCTATATTGCGGCGTCGCCTTTTATTATCCAGCAGCATTATGGCTTTTCGCCTTTGGCATTCAGCTTCTTTTTTGCGGCCAATGCCATAGCCATAGGCATAGGGGCAGGGTTCTCCGTCAAGTTTAAACGCCAGGAAAACTGCGTCACGCTCAGCTGTGCGGGCATGCTGTTGTTCAGCGTTTTGCTAGCCGCTGTTTTATGGATGAAATCCTCCATTTGGATATTTGAAGCGCTGCTCTTTGCACTGCTTTTTACAATGGGTCTTTCTTTCACGGCGTCCACCACGCTGGCTATGGACAGCGCACGCCAGCAGGCAGGTTCTGCCTCCGCTTTGCTGGGGGCTTCGGGCTTTTTGGCCGGCAGTTTGGTGTCACCTCTGGTAGGCCTTGGAAACATTTTAGTTTCCACCGGCCTTACTTTTCTCATCTGTGCACTCCTTTCGGCCCTGTGTGCTTTTCTGGCACATAAGCCCAGAGAAAACGTTGATGTCTGTTTAAAACAAAACGCGTAAAATAAAAACCGGGTTTAGCCCGGTTTTTAAATATGTATATTCTGAATAAAAAAGCCCGCGTTAAGCGGGCTTTTAAATGGCGGAGAGGGAGAGATTCGAACTCTCGATACGGTTTCCCGTATGCAGTCTTTCCAGGACTGTGCCTTAAACCGCTCGGCCACCTCTCCAAAAGTGTTGTCTGGCGGTAAGTATAGGTAAATTATATCAAATTCGAACTCGTTTGAAAAATTTCGTCCTCCGCCGCTGTCAACTGCCCCAGCCAGGCCGCCAGCGCCACGGTGCCTTCTATCTCCTGCATTTTCTGCCCTTGCCAATACAGAGAAAAAATCCGTCTGCCGCTCTGTATATCTTTTAAATCATTCTGCACCACCCAGTCGGCACACACGCGCGCGGCGGCCTGCTGCGCTTGCACGGCGCTGGCTCCGTTTGTCAGTTTAAATCCGACAATCAGCGGCCGGCGGCGCGCATAGGAGGGCAGCCGGTCAATAATTTTATATGTCGGCTTTAACAGCAGGCGCACCTCGGACGCGCCGTGAATTTTAGCCAGCTGGGCCGGAACAAAATCGCGTCCGTCTATTTGTACGCTTTCTACAGCAAAATCCGCCACCGCCGCCGCATGCACAATCAAATCAAAATTCCGCTGGGCCAGCAGAGCGCGCAGGGCTTCGTCCAAACTCCGAAAATCCGTAAAAAAAGATTGCTCCACTTCCGGCACATTTTCCGCACGCCTGGCACGCAGCAAGTGCACGGTATGTCCGGCCTTTTGCAGTTCCCGCGCCAGCACCGCTGCGGTATGTCCAGTGCTAAAATTAGTCAGGAAGCGCACTCCGTCCACCGGTTCGGCTGTACCGCCAGAGGTAATCAATACGTTCACGCCAGCAACTCCCCTATTTTTTTCACAACATTCTCTGGCTCGGGCATACGGCCGGGGCCGTCATCTCCGCAAGCCAAGTGCCCCGTTTGCGGCTGCAGCACCTGCACCCCCCAGGAGCGCAGTTTTTCCAGCGCGCCCTGTGTAGCCGGATGTAAAAACATGCGCGTGTTCATCGCAGGTACAATCAGGAACGGCTTGGCAAAGTCATGCGCCAAAAACAGCGTAGTTACGCAATCGTCCGCCACGCCGGCGGCCATTTTATTAATGACATCGGCAGAGGCGGGACATAAGACGGCTATATCCGCCCATTTTGCCAAAGAAATATGTTCCGTGCCGCTTTGGCGCGGGGCAAACATATCCGAATAGACGGCCCGCCCGGTCAGCCCCTGCAGCGTAGCCGGGCCCACAAACTGCAGCGTGCGCGGCGTAATAGCTGTTTGCACCGCATGCTCTTTTTTTACCAAAGCAGACAGCACACTGCATGCTTTAAAGCATGCCACCGAAGCGCTCATCATAAACAAAATATTTTTACCGGGCACACACTTTCTCCTTATGGGCAGACGGGGTGGCTTTTTTCCCGCGGGGCATTTGGTTGTACTGCCACAATGTTTTTATGCCGCGCAGCACCAAATCCGGCTCATACACGTCAAATACGCCGGCTTCTTCAAACATACGTGCAAAACCGCCTGTAGCCACTATGCGGAAGGGCTCCCCGGCAAACACTTCCCGTTTGAAGCGGTAAATAAATTCTTTAATTTCTCCCAACTGTCCGTAATACAGCCCCGACTGCATTTGCGTTTCGGTACTTAATCCGGCGGCTTTTTCTGGGCGGACGATTTCCACTTTGGGCAGCAGCGCCGTATGCTGGCACAGCGCTTTTAGCCCCGTGCCCAATCCCGGCGTAATAGCGCCGCCTTTGTATTCTTTATCTTTGGAAAGAGCGTCATAGGTGTTGGCGGTGCCAAAATCAATAACTAACAAATTCTGCTCCGGAAACAGCTGCTGGGCGGCGGCAATGTCTGCCAGCCGGTCGGCGCCTAGTTTCTGCCCATAGGCGGTGTTGATTTTCAGCCCCGTTTTAATGCCGGGGCGCACAAAAAAGGGCTCTTTGCCAAAATAGCGCGCACACGCCACCGCCGCCGTGCGCGAGACATCCGGCACAACGGAAGCAATGGCTACATCTTTTATATCGGAAAGGGCAATGTCGTTCTCGCGCAAGATTAAACGCAGAAACAGCCCTAATTCATCGGAAGAAAAAATATCTTTGGAAGTTTTGCGAAAACGCAGCAATAATTCGTCTTGGGCAAACACGCCGGCAAAAATCTGCGTATTGCCTATGTCTAATGTCAGCAGCATACATCTCCTTTTGTCTGGGCAAGCGCGCGGGCGAAACCTGACGGCACTTCGTTGGATTTTACGGCAAAGCGGCCTCCGCAGAGCGGTGGGCCCTTCCTTTATATTATAGTAAGTTTGGATTTAACGACGGAATGTTTTAACCTGCATGCCCAGCAGCCGCCCCAGCAGCATCAGCGGTAGAACGATAAACACCGTCACCACCGCCATTACCAAAATCATTAGCACGCTAAAAGCAAGCGCAAAAAACCCCGCCAAAAAACTGGCTCCGGCCTGTTCATGCGCCGGCTTGGCGGAAGCTGACGACTCCTGCCCAATGGGGCGGCCTTCTTCGTCGAGCACTTCGGCTTCTATCACTTCAGCGGTAGAAACAATATTCTTATCTTCTTGCATATGTATATTTTTACATAATTTGGCCCACTTTTCCACAAAACAACTAATTAGTCCGCCCTCACCTGCCTGCCCGTAAATTGCTAAAATATATATAGGTTACGCGTGAAGTCACATCACGCAAATTCAAAACCGAAGGAATACGAGCATGTTGCCTAAAGCATACGAACCCAAAGAAGTAGAAGAAAAACTAGTCAATAAATGGCAGGAAGCCAAACTTTTTACCGCTAAAGTAGATAAAAACAAAAAACCCTTTGTTATCGTTATTCCGCCTCCGAACATCACCGGCGCTTTGCACATGGGCCATGCCCTTAACGACACGTTGCAGGACGCGCTTATCCGCGCGCACCGCATGTTCGGACAGGAATCCTACTGGGTGCCCGGCACCGACCATGGCGGCATAGCCACCCAAAACGTCATTGAAAAAAAGCTGGCCAAAGAACAGCACCTTTCCCGCCACGACTTAGGACGCGAAAAATTTGTGCAAACCGTTTGGGATTGGTACAACGAATGCGGCAACGCCATTTTTAACCAATTTAAAAAAATGGGCTGGAGCTTGGACCTCTCCCCCGAAAATATCCGCTTTACCATGGACGAAAAACGGGCCAAATCCGTTTACGAATGCTTTAAACGCCTGTGGGAAAAGGGCTATATTTACCGCGGCAAACGCTTGATTAACTGGTGTGTGCGCTGCTCTACGGCTTTGTCCGACATTGAAGTGGAACACGAACAGCATGCCGGCAAACTGTGGTACCTGCGCTATAAAGGCGAAGACGGCAGCGACGGCGTAGTCATTGCCACCACCCGCCCGGAAACTATTTTTGCCGATGCGGCCATCGCCGTCAACCCCAATGACAAACGCTATAAAGATTTGGTGGGCAAAAAAGTCATCATTCCGCTGGCCAACCGCGCCATTCCCGTTATTGCCGATGAAGCGGTGGAAATGGAATTCGGCACCGGCGCCTTAAAAATTACCCCGGCGCACGACGCCACTGACTACGAAGTGGGCCAACGCCACAATCTGCCGATGATGACCGTCATCAACGACAAAGGCAAGATGATGAACTGCCCCGAAAAATACAATGGCATGGACCGCGACCTCTGCCGCAAAGAAACCGTACAGGATTTGGAATCGGCGGGCTTGCTGGTCAAAGAAGAAAAATATACAAACGCCGTTTCTTCCTGCTACCGCTGCCACAACGCCATTGAGCCGTATTTGAGCGAACAGTGGTTTGTCAAAATGGACAAGCTGACTGCCCCGGCTATTGCCGCGGCCGAATCGGGCGAGCTGCAATTTCACCCCGCCAGCTGGAAAACCCCTTTTGTAAACTGGCTTAAAAACATACAGGACTGGTGCATTTCCCGCCAAATTTGGTGGGGGCACCGCATTCCCGTGTGGTATTGCCGACACTGCAGTGAAAAGGGGCTGACTTTTGCCACCGACAAACAAGGCAAAGAACAGCTGACCAAGGTCTCTTTTGAAGACGGCGCAAAGCCGATAGTTTCCTACCACAAACCGGAAAAATGTCCCCTCTGCGGCGGGCACGACTTGGTGCAAGACCCCGACGTGCTGGACACGTGGTTTTCTTCCGCCTTGTGGCCGATGTCCGTTTTCGGCTGGCCGGACGAAACCGAAGAATTAAACTATTTTTACCCCACTACCTCTATGGTCACGGGCTATGAAATTCTGTATCTGTGGGTGGCCCGTATGGTGATGATGGGGCTGGAATTTAAAGGCCAGCTGCCGTTTAAAGACGTGTTTTTAAACGGAATTGTGCGCGATAAACGCGGCAAGAAAATGTCCAAATCTCTGGGCAACGTCATTGACCCGCTGGATATGACCGCCAAATACGGCACAGACGCGGTGCGCTTTTCGCTTCTGATGCAGGCCGTGCCCGGCAAAGACATTCCTTACGCTGAGGAAAGCATTACTGGCGCGCGCAATTTCTGCAACAAAATCTACAACGCCTCCCGCTTTATTTTAATGAATATGGAAGGCATAAAAGGCCCGCTCTCTATGCCCAAAGAAGCCAAAGAGCTGGCCGACCAGTGGATTTTAGACCGCTATGAAAACGCCGTCAAAACCGCCCGCGAAGGCATAGAAAAATACAATCTCGCCTTAACCGCCAACACGCTTTACCATTTCCTGTGGGGCGACTTCTGCGACTGGTACATTGAGCTGGCCAAACAGCGCTTCCAAACGCAGGAAAAAGAATACGTCATGGCGCTGTGCGTCAACATTTTATACGGCACGCTCAAGGCGCTGCACCCGTTGATACCGTTTATTACCGAAGAAATCGCCGCCAGCTTGCGCCCGTATGTAGACGAAAAAGAAGAGTTCCTGCTGCGCCAGCAATACCCGCAGTTTGACGCTTCGCTGCTCAATGCTGCAGCCGTCAAAAAAATGGAAACAGTGCAGGGCGTGACCAAAGAAATCCGCACCATACGCGCCCAGTTTAATGTGCCGCCGGGGCTGAAAATTAAGGCGATGCTCTCCGCCAAAAACGAAGAGGAACTCTCCATCGTGCGTGAGCAGGAAGGATATATCAAATTAATGGCCAAAATTGACGAGCTGCAAATTGGCGTCAATCTGCCCAAGCCCGCACAAACCGCCACCGCTACCTACGGCAAAATAGCTATTTATGTACCGCTGACGGGGCTGATTGATTTTGATAAAGAGAAGAAACGCCTGGAAAAAGACATCGCCGCCGCGCAGGCCAACATTGCTTCGCGCAAAGCGCGTCTGGCCCAGGAAAACTTTATCAAGCACGCGCCCCAAGAACAAATAGACAAAACCAAAGCAGAGCTTGCCGCCGCAGAAACCCTGTTGGCGCAGGCCCAGGCCGCTTTGACGGATTTAGCGTAACCGACAGCTCTGCGGAATATCCGCAGAGCTGTTTTTTTAAACGAAAGGAGGGCTTCCATGAAAAAACTGCTTGCCGTATGTTGCTGTGCGTGTTTGCCGCTGTGTGCCGCAGCCGGGCCCAATTGGAAAGCGGTCATGCAGTATGACAAACAAACAGCCAAAGAAGATTTGACCCAACGTTTGGAACGTTATGTGGGATATAACACCCAAGCAGACGCCCACCCCCAAAACGTCCCCTCCACCAAAGGTCAATTATCTTTTGCCAAAGCGCTGGGCAAAGAACTCAAACAAATAGGCGCTGAAAATGTGTCCGTTTCTAAAAGCGGCGTCGTTACCGCCACTATCCCGGCCACCACGGGCCACGCGCCCCCGGTTATTGCCCTGCTGGCCCATTTGGATACTTACCCGGGGCTTTCGGGGGCGGATGTAAAACCCCAGCTGCATGCCAAATACAACGGCGGCGACATCCTGATAAACAAAGAACAAGACCTACGCCTTACGGAATACAACAGCCCCCAGCTTTTGCAGGCGCGCAGCCATAACTTGCTAACTGCGTCCGGCGGCACCCTGTTGGGTGCGGACGGCAAAGCCGGCATAGCGCTGATTATGACACTGGCGGACTACTTGCTGGGCAACCGGAGCATAGCACACGGCACCATTCAAATCGCTTTCCTGCCGGATACGGAAAACGGAAAAGTACTGCAGGATTTTGACCCCGCTTCATTAGGCGCAACCTACGCCTATATGGTGGACGGAGCCAATGTGGGAGAAATAGTCACGGAGAATTTTGCTTCCCGCACTTTTACCGCTGTCTTTGAAGGCAACCGCTCTGCAGATCCGGGCCAGGCCATGAACGCCGCTTTTGCAGATAATGTGCTTATGGCGTCGGACTTTCACACGCTGTTGCCGCGCCACCTCCGACCGGAAACAACGTCCGGCACCCGCGGCTATATTTGGGTGCAGTCTATCCTGCAGCAAGAAGACACCAGCACCATTCTCGGCCAGATTGCCGCTTTTACCCCGCAGGAAATGCAAGAGCTCACACAAGCCGTCACCCAAGCTTTCAATACCGTCAAGGCCATGAACCCCAAACTGGTGCAGGCCGACCTTTCTTTTACAGATGAATACACTAATGCAAAAGATTCTCTGCCCGCCCCTTTATTGACGGTATTGCAGCAAGCCATGCGCGACGAAGACATCAAGCCCCACCCGGTGTCTGCGCGGCGCGGCACGAACAATGCACTGCTTTGTGCCAAAGGGCTGCCTACGGTGGAAGTTTTTTCTGGGGTTTTTAATAAACACACCGCATTGGAATATGCGGATATAGACGTCATGGAAGCTGCCCTGCGCACTTTAATCAGCACGGCGGCGGGCTGGACAGATTATACGCCGCAGCCCTAGAAAACCCTACGCTTTGCACCCCGCCTTTTAAGGCGGGGTTTTTTATTTTTTCGGGCCCAGGTCTTTTTTAGGTCTTTTGGCCCTTGTGAAAAAGAAAACCGATTAACTAAAATAAGATTGTGAAACAGATTTGCTGCGCTTCTTTGATCAATTTTCACACAGGAGAAAAACTTATGAGAAAACTATTTGCATGGCCCGTCGTGCTGGCGCTTATTTTCAGCGCGGGTGCGGCGTCCGCCCAGGGCAATGTGGCAAATAAATACCGCTCTGGCATGATAGACCGCTTCGTCAAATATGTACAAACCGGCAGCATGAGCGACAACAGCGCCGAATGGATGACTCCCGGTCAGGAAGAAATGGCCCAAATCCTTTATGAAGACATTAAAGGTTTTGGTTTCCCGACGTATTTTTCCAAGGACAAATATATCTATGTGAATATTCCGTCCAATCTAAAAAACCGTCAGGCCCCCGTTTTGGGCATCAGCGCCCACTACGACACCACGCCCGATATTATCGGGAACGGAATTAAGCCGCAAGTCATCAAAAATTATGACGGCAAACCCATTGTTCTCAAAAACAATCATGTCATTGATTTTGACAGCGACCCTTATTTGCGCAACATGCTGGGCAAAACGATTGTTACTTCCGACGGCACCACCAACCTGGGCGCCGATGATAAAGCCGGTGTAACTATTATCGTTACCTTAATCAAAACGCTGGCAGAAAACCCGAAAATTCCGCACGGCCCGATTCAAATTGTCATCACCCCGAACGAAGATGTGGGCCGCAGCGCCGAACGTTTGGAACTGGAATATTATAACCCGGACTACGCCTACGATTTTGACGGAGGCGTAAATGGGGAAGTCGTGGTGGCAAACTTCTCGGCTGACCGCGTGTTGGTTACCGCCAAAGGCGTAAACGGACATCAATCCTATGCCGCGGAAAACGGCTACCGCAACTCTGTCAAACCCATTGGGGACTTGATTGCCGCGGCCGCTCCTTCCAAAAACCTGCCCAACAACAGCACCGGCGAACAGGGCTACCTGGAACCCCATCATATTGAATATGACCCGGTAAACAATACCCACATGGTAGATTTCCGCCTGCGCTACTTTGACCAGCAGGAAGGCAAACGCTATTTAGACGGCATCAAACATGCCGCCGACAGCTTGGAACGCGCCCTCGGCACGGAAATTGAAATCCAGGTCATCAAACAGTATGAAAACGTGGCCTACGGGGTCAAACCCGAAGCGTTGGATTTGTTGAGCAGTGCCATGAAAGACGCCGGTGTTACCCCCAATACCAAGAAAGAACGCGCCGGCACCACCTCTGCCATGATTATGGCCAAACATGGTTTTGGCGGCTACACGGTATTCACCGGGCAGAACAATCCGCATGCGTTTACCGAGTGGTTGAGCGAAGAAGATATGTTCAAGGCCTACAAAGTGGCGCTGAACCTAGTGAAACAGGTATCCCAGTTAAAGGTCAAATAAGACGCATGAAAATTTTGATTGCTACTGGCAACGAACATAAATTCAAAGAAATTATCGCACTCCTCCCCCGCAAAACAAAAACGGGGGAGGAGATTGAATATGTCAGTCTGGCCGGGATTGGCGGGTTAAAACTGCCGGAAGAAACCGGCAATACGCTTACGGAAAATGCCGAGTTAAAAGCCGTCTATGCCGCCCAGGAAAGCGGCTTGCCTGCCGTGTCGGACGATACGGGGCTGGAAGTGGAATTTTTAGACGGCAAACCGGGCGTACATACGGCCCGTTACGCCGGCGAACAAGCCGACGCCGCCGATAACAACCGCAAGCTGCTCAATGAGTTGGAAGGGCTCTTTTTGGGCAAGCGGGCAGCGCGCTTCCGCACAGTGGCGTGTTTGGCCACCCCACAGGGAAAAGTGGTCAGCTTTGAAGGGACGCTGGACGGATTTATCGGCTTTGGATACCGTGGGGAAAACGGCTTTGGCTATGACCCTATTTTCATCGTGGCCGGCACCCGCAAAACACTAGCGGAAATGACGGAGAAAGAAAAAAACTCCATCAGCCACCGCGCCCATGCCTTTAAACAGCTGGCAGAACATCTGCAAGTATTAAGCAAATAACTTTTCCCCCGCTTTAGAGCGGGCTTTTTTTTGCCTTTTTCCTGCATGTAACAGCAAGAAACATTTCTCCCAGCCACACAGACGCGGCTTTTCTATACATAAAAAAGCGGCGCATTTGCACTTGCGCCGCTTTTTATCTCTGCGTGTAAACTGTTAAAAGTGAATGGCCAGCATTTCCGGACGGATTAAGTAAAACAGATTAATCAGCGCGCCTGCACTTAAAAACGGGCCGAACGGGATAGCGTCGCCTTTTCCTTTCCCTTTAAAAATCATCAAAAACAGGGAATAGACCAACCCCAGTGCAGAGGCAAACACAATAGTCGTAATAACCCCTTCCCAGCCCACAAAAGCACCGATGCCGCCCATCAGTTTGACGTCCCCGCCGCCCATGGCCTCTTTCTTAAACATAAAATAGCCCAATACGGCCACGGCCAAGGTGCCAAAAAATCCTACCGCCGCCCCGGTAAGCCCCTGCACAAAATGGCTCCAGCCGCTGCCTTCAAAATTCGGGTTCAGCCAGCAAAAAGCCAGCCCCAGCACGATTAACCCTAAAGAAAAACGATCGGGGATAATCATCAGCTCCAAATCAATCACCGACAAAATAATCAAGCTGTACACCGCTACCAGCAATACCGCCGTCCAGGCGCTCAACCCCCAGCGCCACACAAATAACACAGTCAGCAGCCCCGTCAGAAATTCCACAATGGGATACTGGCAGGAAATCGGCGCTTTGCAGTTGCGGCATTTCCCCCACAGCAGTATATAGCTGATGAGGGGCACATTGTCGTAAAACTTAATGGGTTTGCCGCATTTAGGGCAGAAAGAAGGCGGCCACACAATGGACTTATTTTGGGGAATACGATAAATACAAACATTTAAAAAACTGCCGATAATCAGCCCAAATAAGGCCGCAAATACAAGAATCAAAGTCTCCATGCTCTCTCCTTTTCTGCCAAAAGAGCCCCCGCCTGTATGCGGGGGCCGTTTGATTTAAAGTGTGTTCCAGGCCTTGCCGTAGCTGTCTTCTTTGTCGCTGTTGACAAATATGTCCCCAAAGCGCGGGTCAGAGGCGTCGCTCACATACGCCCAGCCGCCCGTTTTGGTAAAGGCCGCCTCATACGAACCGGCAGACACTTTATTGCTCGGCTCCAGTCCCGGCACCTGCGCCTGCGGAATGGCTTCTATATAAGTAGGCACCAAGCTGGTCAAATCATCGGTGGGATAGGTACCCTGGTTTTCCCCGTAATAGGCCGCTATCGCACTGCGCAAACGCACCAGCTGGTGCTTGGTGCTGCCTTCGCGCGCTTTATGCACCAGCGTAATAAACTTCGGCACCGTCAGCCCCAGCAACAAGGCAAAGACGATTAGCGTAATCAGTATTTCTATAACGGTAAAACCTTTTTTCATAAGCCCGCCTTATTTTAAGTTCATGGCGACCAAGGCAAACACTTTGGCATCGCCCATTGTATTTTTGATACTGCTGTACTCATTGGGTTGGTGCATGGTTTCGTCCAATTTAGAGTATACCACCGCCGGGAAGCCGGCATTGCGCAAATAGGCCGCCACCGTGCCGCCGCCTACTCCCTGCACTTTGGGCTGGTTGCGGTACACGGCTTTGACATGCTGGGCCAGCAATTTGACAAGGGGAGCATTCTTGTCGGTCGGTTTGGAACTGTCGTTAATAATGGCCTGCACCGTAATTTTAACTTTGAATTTTTTCTCTATCGTTTTGGCAATTTTAACCGCCTCATCATACACCTGTTTATTGGTATAGCAAGGCAAAATGCGGCAGTCCACATACAACACTTCTTTGCCCGGAATGGTGTTGACATTGGGCACATTGGGCTCATGCTTGGTGGGTTCAAACACACTGCCCGGCACATCAAAGAGGCGGTCTTTTTTATTAAACTTTTTATACAAATCCCGCAACGCTACCACCAAATGGCTGGACGCTACAAAAGCATTGTTGCCGTTTTGAGGCGTGGAAGCATGTGTCTGCTTTCCTTCAACAGTAATTTTCAGCCACAGCATATTCTTTTCGGCTATTTCAATCACGTCCCCTTTAGAATTGCCGCTGTCAGGCACGATAAAGCTGTCCTCTTTGCCAAAAATTTTGCCGTGTTTTTTCAGTACCGTCACAATCCCGTAATCGCTGCCTACTTCTTCATCTGCATTCAAAAGCAACGCATAATTTACCGGCGGGCGTATGCCGGCGTCCATCATGGCTTTTACTGCCAATAAGCCCGACATCAGCCCCTGCTGATTGTCCTCCGTGCCGCGGCCGTAAATTTTATCCCCTTTTACCACCGCTTTAAAAGGATCGGTTTTCCACATGGACAAATCTCCCGGGGGCACCACGTCCATGTGGGCCATCACCCACAGCGTTTTTTTGCGGTTTTGGCCATAATATTTGGCTACAATATTGGGGCGCACTCCCGTCGGAGAAGCGGAGTCTTTGGCTTCCAACACATCAATTTCGTCAAATTTCATGGCTTTAAGCGCTTTTAACAATACCTCCGCCTTGGCAGCTTCCCCCAGGCCGCCTTTTTCGTGCGGAGTGATGGCGGGGCAGGCGGTCATTTTAGTCTGCAAATCAATAATAAAATCACGATATCCGTCTATTTTTTTCAGCAAATCTTTCACGTCATTCATACATCTTTCTCCTAAATGGGATTTTGTATATCTATAAACTGCGTCTGCACGCCAAAACGCTGCCCGAGCAAATCCATCAGAGCCAATACGCCCGGTTTTTCGGAATTATAATGCCCCAGCGCTACGCAGTTTAGTCGGTTTTCGCGGCACAGCTCCTGGGCGGGTTCGTCCAAAGACCCCGTTACAAACAAGTCTAATCCCAGCGCCGCCGCATCTGTAATCATGCTCCAGCCGCCGCCGCTGACCGCACCTACCGTGCGGATTTGTTTAGGCCCAAAAGCAAGCTGCAGGGCTTTGGCCCCGCAAAAACGCTCCAGCTTGCGCACGACGGCAGAAAGGGCCGCCGGTTTAATCTCGCCGTAAAATCCGATATCCTGCCCATGATAAGACGCAAACGGGCGGACATGCTGTGCCTGCAAGGCCTGGAGCAGCAACGCATTGTGTCCGATTTGGGGATGTTTGTCCAGCGGCAAATGATACCCCGCCAAACTGATGTCGTGGCGCAGCAAAAACCCCACCCGCCGGCCGAAGGTGCCGGTCAGCGGTTGTTCTTTGCCCCACAACAGCCCGTGGTGGACAACAATCATGTCCGCGCCTGCGGCGTGTGCTTTTTTAAAAAGCTCCAATCCCGCCGACACGCCGAACACGATTTTTTGCACCCGCGCCCGCCCCTGCACCTGCAAACCGTTGCAGCTGCTGTCAGGGATTTCGGCGCTGTGCAAATAGTCATTTAAGAAGCGGATTACTTCCTCGCGCGTTGCCATAGATTTATGTTATCATTTTTGTAACATGAAAAGAATACTTTTAGCAGCGGCGGCGCTCTTTTTTTGTTGGCTCTCGGTACCCGCGCAGGAGCTGCCGGTGGCGCCGTATTTGCCCGCCATGACCGGCCCCGAAGCAGAAAACGCGCCTATCACCGTCCAATATCCCTATGAAGACATGACTGTAATGCGCGGGGCCAAAAGTATCTTTTTATTTGGCAAACTAAATATCCAAGACGCCACCCTTTTTATCAACGGTCAAAAAGTAGCCCTGCACCCCAGCGGCACTTTTATTGCCTATCTGCCGGTGGAACAAGGGGACTTTGCTTTTGAGTTGGTGGCCAAAACCCCCCAACAGATTTATCAGGCCGTACGCCATATTACCGTACCCGGGGAACCAATAGAAAATTTTCAGCAAGAAGCCCGTTTTGACGAAACGGAAATTTATCCGTCCCGTCCGGTCTGGGTGCTGCCCGGGGACACACTGACACTTACCGCCCGCGGCACACCGGGGGCACAGGTCAGCGCTGCGCTTTCCGGCTTAAAAGAAGCCCGAAATATTAAGTTAAAAGAAGACAGCCGCACGCCGGGGCTTTACCGCGCCAAATATGTCGTGCGTTCCAACGAAAAACCGCGCAATGCCAGAGTAACCTATACATTGCAAGACCCGGCCAGCCGCACCAAAACCCGCCTTACCGCTCAAGAGCGTATCCGCATATTAGACCCACAGCAGCTGCTGCCCGCCCGCGTGCTGGACGCCGGCGTCAAGCTGCGCCAAATAGCGGTGCACCAGGGCAGTTTGTATCCCTATTACCGCGCTTATGGAGAGGTGCTCATAGACGGGCGAGACAATGGCCTGTACCGGCTGGATTTGGGGCATGGGGAAAAGGCCTGGCTGGAAGAGAAAAAACTGAAATCTTTCTCTGCACGCAATTATACGGACAACCGTTTAACCGGCATGGACACACTGGCTACGGAACGCGCCACCCGAATACACTGGAATATGTCCAAACAGGTGCCGGCCTCCGTGCATGAATTTTCCAACCGCATGGAAATCACTTTTTACTATACGCCGGTTTTTATAGAAAACTTCAGTTTTGACGCTACCAGTCCCCTGTTGGACAGAGTCGCATGGGCTGACCCGCAGGAAGGCGTCATCAAATTTATCCTTTACTTTAAAGAAGGCCAAAAACCGTGGGGGCACGCCTACCGCTATGAGAAAAACGATTTCATACTGGAATTAAACCACCGCCCCGTGATTACCCCCACCCCAGACAAACCGCTCCTGGGCGCACGCATACTGCTGGACGCGGGGCACAGCCCCAAACGTACCCCTCCGTATGACGGCACCATTAGCCCTTCCGGCTTTTTAGAGTATGAAGTCAACCTGGCCCTGGCCGAAGCACTTAAGCCCAAACTGCAGGCCGCCGGGGCGGAAGTGATTATGACCCGCCAAGGCGACAACTATATGAACCTTCCCTCCCGCTACCGCAAGGCATTGGAGCAGGACGCACATATCTTTGTCAGTTTACACCACAATGCCCTGCCGGATACAGCCAATCCGCTGGCGGCGCCGCGCGGCTATTCCGTATACTATACTTACCCCCACAGTTTTGACCTGGCGGAAAGTATTTACCAGGCCTTCAACCGGCTTATCGCTTTGCCGGACAATGGCTTAATTGCCAACGATGTACTATTTATTCCCCGCATTCCCGAAATGCCCAGCGTATTGGTAGAAAACGCGTATATGATTTTGCCGGAACAGGAAGAATTGTTCATGAGTCAAAAGGGCAGAGAACAATTCGCCCAGGCCATCTATCAGGGCATTTTGGATTTTTATGCCGGGTTTGCCCCGGCTCCTAAAGACGAACCCCACGGGCAAAAACGCCGCTGACCGCCGCTAAAGCCCCGTGCTGTCTTTGCCCGCCGCTGTGGGCTGCATCTACGGCAGGCCCTATCGCCTGGCTCCGCCTCGGCGCTTTTCCGGAGCACCCTGGCTCCGTGCCGCCGGCGGCTTTGGCAGGCCTTGGCACCGCTAAAGCCGAACACTCCTACAAGCGCCCGTCCAATATGATAAAATGAAAAGGATGGGCAAAAAAACAAATTCGTTGAACCGATTTTTAAGCGACCGCGTGGACATCATCCTCATGCCGCGGGCAGGGACGTCCAGGAAATTCAAGCTGACCGGGCTGACGCTGGTGGTGTTAATCATGCTGTGGCTGGGGCTGACGCTGGGCGCGCTGTGGGTGTGGAGCCGGGCCTATGACTATCATCTGACCAAGGCAGACAACGAACTTATGCGCGTAAAAATGAAATTGATTTCCGACGAATTGGAACGGGGCCGCAACTATTTGAATTTAACGCAAACAACGGAAAAACAAATGCGCCAAATGTTGGGCATGCCCGGCGGGAAGTTTATCAATTTGCCCAAAGGATTGGAAGAAAAAACCCGCCAAGAAGACGAACGCGCCAAAGAGCTCTTTGGCACGGACTTAAAAGATTTTGATACGGAAGAATTTGAAAAGTATATAGACAGCATGCAGGAGGACGCGCAGGAACGGCTGGCCTCTTTCCAGGAAATTGCCTGGTATTATGCCAACCGGCGCGAAGGGCTCTATTCCACACCGTCCATACGCCCCTCTTCGGCGCGTATCAGCTCCGGCTTTGGCTACCGACGGGATTTATTTGGCAATGCGGTGGGACACATGCATAACGGGCTGGATTTTGCCGGCAAGCCAGACAGCCCCATCGTGGTCACCGCCGACGGCGTTGTGCGCCACACCGGCTGGGTGAACGGATACGGCCAAGCCGTACTGGTAGACCATGGACTGGGCTATTCCACCTTGTATGCCCATGCCACCGGAATTAAAGTCAAGCCGGGTGATGTGGTCAAACGCGGCCAGCAAATCGCTTTTATGGGTACAACGGGGCGCAGCACCGGCACCCATTTACATTACGAAGTGTGGAAAGACGGACGGCCCGTCAATCCAAGGGATTACTTTAAATAAGTTCGGGAGGCAACATGAGCTTTTTGAAAAAAGATTCGGATTTCGCGTCCGGCGAACATTTTTCCATCGTCAGCGCGGAATGTTACTTTCAGGGGACGTTAAGCGTGCAGGGGTCTCTGCGCGTAGACGGAAAGCTGGAAGGGTCTGTAGATAATGCCCGCCAGGTCATTGTAGGCGAAGGCGGCAAAATTGTAGGAGACGTAACCGCAGAAACCGTGGTATGCGGCGGAGACATTGAAGGCAATGTCTGCGCTGATATGCTGGAAGTATTGGGCAAGGCCTCTATTAAAGGGGACATCCGTGCCCAAAAAATGATTGTAGAAGAAGGCGGACGCATTGAAGGGCTGTGCAAAATCGGTGCAGAAGAAGCCCCCAACGCCCGCAAACACAAAAACGATGACGAAGAAGACGATAAATAAGGAGCATGGCAAAGCATGATTTCGTTTCTGATTAAATACAAAAGAAGCATTTTGATTATTACGCTGGCGTTCTTTATCGGTAGCATTGCCTATATCGGGCTGGATTCCTACCGCCGCGGTACTTTTAATGACAATGTAGCCCTGGTGGGCAGCGAACCTATTACCTACCGCATTCTTTACAAAGCCACCGAAGCCCAGGCCCGCACCCTGCGCAACAACGGCGTAGATGTGGACGAAGAATTAAACCAGTATTTAAAACAGCAAGTGCTCAGCGGGCTGATCAGCGAAGAAGTACTTAACCAAGCGGCCAAAGAGTTCGGCATGTCTGTGTCTGACTATGAGGTAGCCATGGACATTCATTCTTCTCCGATGTTTAATCAAAACGGACAGTTTAACAAAGAAGCGTATGAATACGCCGTCCGCCGTCAGCTGGGCGTAACGCCAGCCCAATTTGAAGAACAAATCCGCCGAAGCAAACTCTCCGATCGTTTCCGCATGGCGTTGTTCTCCATTTATAAACTCACGCCGGAAGAAATACGTTTTGCCTATCAGACGCAGCATGGCAATTTGAAAAACTTTGACAAAGACAAAAAAGATTTTGAACGCCAGTTGTTTGAAACGAAAATGGAAACGGCCCAGCAGGCCTTCTTTGACGATTTCAACAACCGTGTAGAAATTAAAACATTCTTGGATCAGCAGGGTTAAACCGTGAAAAACAAGGTACTTGTAGTCGGTTCCGTCGCATTTGACACCATAGAAAACGCCCACGGCCATGCAGACCGCGTACTGGGCGGGGCGGCCAGCTATTCTTCTATTTCCGCCAGCTATTTTGCCCAACCCTCCGTGGTGGCGGTAGTCGGCACGGATTTTGCCCCCTCTTACCGCACTCCGTTTAAAAAATGCGGGGTGGATTTGTCGGGGCTGCAGGTAAAAGAAGGCAAAACCTTCCACTGGGGCGGCAGCTATGACAAAGACCTCAAAAACGCCACCACCCGCTTTACCGATTTAAACGTTTTTCAGGACTTCAATCCGGTGCTTTCCCAAGACCAGCGCCAGGCCAAGGCCGTATTTTTGGCTAATATTGACCCGGATTTGCAGCTATCCGTGCTCAAGCAAGTACAGCAGCCCAAGCTGGTGGCGTGCGACACGATGAATTATTGGATTACGTCCAAAAAAGCGTCCGTGCTCAAAGTGCTGAAACAAACGGATCTGTTCTTCTTAAACGAAGCAGAAGCGCGCCAGCTGACCGGGGAGTACAACCTGATTACGGCCGGGAAAAAGATTTTGAAACTAGGCGCCGAGCACGTCATTATCAAGCTGGGCCCCAACGGCTCTATGCTGGTAAGCAAGCTGGGCATTGTACAGTTCCCGCCGTATATCTTGGAACATGTTTACGACACCACCGGCGCGGGCGATACCTTTGGCGGCGGGGCCACCGGCTATTTGGCCAGCTTGCGCAAGTGGGACACGCTTTCTGCCATCAAACGCGCAATGATGATTGGCAACGTAATGGCTTCTTTTACGATAGAGTCTTTCAGCGTCAAACGTTTGGCAAACATCAAAGAAGGTGAAATTGAAAAACGCCTGAAAGAATATACGTCCATGCTTCGTTTTTAAAACAGGCACAGACAAAATCATCAGCCGCTCTTTTCAAAATAAGCAGTAGCCAAATGTACAGAAATTTAGTAGAATAAATATACGGTTTTACGCCGGGGTGCTGGAATTGGTATACAGGATGGTCTCAAAAACCATTGCCCTTTCGGGCTTAAGGGTTCAAGTCCCTTCCCCGGTAAGATTTAAAAAATTAGACCCTTTGACAGACACGTCAAAGGGTTTTTTGTATATATTGTTTTTTGAAGCCGAAAGCCGCACCGTTTATAAAAAGCCGCACACGCTCCAGAACAATTAAAAACGCAGCCCTATCCCTGCTTCTGCCTGAATGGTCTTAAGCCACTGGCCGCCCAATTTAAACGCCTGCAAATGCACTTGAGCTTGGCCGCTTAACCAAGGTTTAAAATCATACTCCATACCCAGCCCCGTATACAGATAAACACCGTCTGCTCTCTTGGCTTTTTCGTGCCGGTCTTCGCTCCATTCAATAAACGGCGGATATATAGCCGGATCCAACACCAGCTCATACTTCGTATTTTGTTTTAGATATCTATATCCCACGCCTGCCGGAATATACCAACGCCACCGGCCCCGGGGCTTTACATACAGCCGCCCCACGGCGCCTATGCCCCAGTGGCTGAAATAGTTGTCTTTCTGTTTGGCAATTGTCGTGTCAGGCACATTACTTGGGGGTAAGCCCTCCCCTTTTCCGTCTGTCCGGCCAAAGCTTCCTTCCAGACCTACAGCCACTGTGTCAGACAAAAAGCGGACAAAACCCAAAGATCCCTCCGCTGTCCCTT
Organism: uncultured bacterium; assembly: GCA_949291365.1. Classification (GTDB taxonomy): domain Bacteria; phylum Elusimicrobiota; class Elusimicrobia; order Elusimicrobiales; family Elusimicrobiaceae; genus Avelusimicrobium. The sequence goes on along the minus strand of CASEVJ010000006.1, from coordinate 1,374 downwards.
TTTGCATAGGGACAGCAGAAGCGCCCTCTGTGTGCACTCCCCCGCCTCCGGTTACATACACCAAATTCCTAGGCAGCGAAACTGCACCCTGGGCAAAAACAATGCCCTGGCAGACCAGCAACGCCCCTGTCAAAAGATACTTTTTCATAGGTTTATGCTTAAATCATATCACTTTTCTTACTATTTAAAGTACAATATAAATATCTTACCTAAAGAGGGATTTGATATGAAACTAAAAACGTTGTTGCTCACCCTATCCGCTGCGGTGCTGTTGGGAGCGTGTGTCAATGTTCCTAAAGCTCCGGAGCTGGACATTACGTTGCCCATAGCCGGCAGCGAAGAAGTATGGAAATCCGCCGATTACCAGGGCCAGCCGGTATTAGTGGCGGTGATGGCCTCTTACTGCGGCTGGTGCAAACGTTCTTTGCCGGCGCTGGAAGCTGCCAATAAAGAATTTAAAGACAAAGGCGTGCAGGTCATTGGTATTTATGTGGACGATAATGAAGATGCCGTCAAAAAAATCATAGAAGACTATGATTTGCAAAGCACCATTTTGTATCAAGGCGGCGCCACGGCAGAAGCCCTGATGGTACAGGGATTTCCGCACATTATGCTCTTTGACCAAGACCATGATTTAGTACGGCTCTGGAGCGGCTATTCCGACACGCTGGCCGAGCAATACAGCCAAGAAATCAATAAACTGTTAGACTAATCTTGTTATACGGCGCCCCCATGATACTCATGGGGGCGTTATTTTTTCCGTAAACGCGATATTGACCCTTTTAAAATTCGATTGTCCGCTATTTTTCCCCAACTCTTTAGCGCTTTAAACAGTGCCCTTCATTTATCTGGCCGGCCTGCCGGGCTGAAAAGACAGTTTTCATATACCGCCGCCCCGCACCGACAGCTCTTTGATAAGCCGCCGCTACCGCGCCCAGACAAACTAGCGTCGCAGCGGAGAATTACCAAGCAGTAGTTCCTGTTGCCTACACAAAAACAAATAGATATAATGAAATATCTTTGTTATCAGGAGGAAACATGAAAAAAATAGCAGTAGTACTGGCTTTCTGTGCGTTGGCTTTGCCGGCCCTGGCCCAACCGACAGCGACGGATCCTTTTTTTATGTTGGATAAATCCGGCAAGCTGCTTGACAGCGAACTGGGATTTAACAACAATTACGAAGGCGCAGACGGCGCCAAACAATGGCTGCTCAAAGAAACGTTCCGCTACGGTTTGGCCCCGCGCTGGGAAGTATTTGCCTCGTTAGGGCTGGCTAACTTGAAAATGGACGGCGGCTATAGTGAAAACGGCCTGACCGACCCGGATTTCGGCGTAAAATACCGCGCCTCTGAAGATTTGGCCGGGCAAGGATTG
>CASEVJ010000005.1 GCA_949291365.1 uncultured bacterium | reverse complement strand
TGACTTCGTTGGTGGCGTGCGCGACGTGGGATACCGCCGCGTTGCCGTCCATAGCGACTAGTTTGGCCATAGAGTAAATCTCCTTTTGGTAATATAAAACGAGTTTCCGCCTGGCAGCCAGGCGGTAGGTTAAACAAGGTGCCGTATAAGCAGGTCTAAACGGTATTTAACTACCCATACATTGTATAATTTTAACCTTGCGCGCGCAAATACACGCGCGTAAGAGACAGAAGCCCCTTTCCAGCCGGGCAAAACCTAAAATGGCGAGGACAATTTATCCCCCTGTGCGATACGCGTCATGGGAAAGAACGCAGAAAAGGAAAACCTGCGTAAAAAGACCCGTCAATATGCTTAAGCCCTACCCTTTTCTGGTCGCGGCGGCAGAATATTTGATACACTAACCCTATGTCCACCCATTCTGTACGCCATTTTCTGTATGCCCACCGCACGCTGTGCGTAGTGTATGAAACGCTGCGCTGGCTGTGGCATAAGGTTTTCTTCTTTGTGCATACCCATACGCCGGTATGGTACCGTTTTGACCGCAAACACCAGCCGGGGGAGCCGGCCCGGGAAACGCTGCCTTTTAACAAGGAGTGGTACCGCATTAAACGCCCGCTCTACCGTCATGAACACGTCTATTATGATTTTGACAAAGCATTGGCGGCTAATGCGAATGTAAAAGGGATAGCGCTCATTTTTTTTATGGGGATAGGGGATTATTTATACACTACGCCCATGATAGAGGCCCTGAAACAAAAATATCCAAATTTGCCCTTTTATGGGTATGTGGGGGCGGGTTTTGACCGCAACAATTCCCCGCTGGTGGGCAAACTGCTGGAAACAAACCCTTATATAGAGCAAGTATTTTATTTCCAAGGCCAGCGCCACCCGCTGATTTGGAAAAATTACGACTACGAGGATTGTTTTAAAGACATTCCGGAAGGGTTCCTGGCTGTGCCAGTGTATTACGATTACAGCGTGCGGGTGCCACACCGCGTGAAAAGTTTGTTTGAAACGTTTGGCCTGCCGGTGCCGCAAGAGGTGCCCGTTCCCAAAATGTATTTTCCTCCCCGTCCTGCCAAAGTGGTGCAGGAATATGAGGCCGATATTTCCCGCCGGGCGCAGAACAAGAAGGGAATAGTGTTTTTACAGCTGGATTCGCGCGGCTCCAATTATGTATATCCGCATATAAAACGGTTGGCTGAAATGCTGATGAAAGAAGGATATTTTGTTATGAGCGTAACCAAAGGCGGCCCGCTGGGAGACACGGCCTATTGCGAGATTGACATTAAAAAATTCACTATTAATGAGACCTGGCACCTGCTGGATTTGCTGAAGGAGAAATTTCCGCTCTATGTCATAGCGGTCAATTCCGTTTTTTGGGCGGCTTCTGCGGGGCTGAACCTGCCCAATTTGGGACTGCAGCATTGGATAGACAAAAAAGTACACAATTTATGGTATCCCAATATAGAAGTGGTAACGGATTACATTTACCCGCTGTTGCCAAGGGAAAAACAAATCCACGCTCCGGCCCAAAGCTATACACGCCATAATAAGAAAATTATTGATTATAAGCCCGAATGGGTTGTGAAATGGTTTAAAGAGAAGTTTGACCGTCGTTGAGCGGTTTGTGCCACGCTGCAAAGCTCAAAATTTATAGCTAAAACCCCCGCTCTGTAAAGCGGGAGTTTTAAAGAAAACGTGGGGCCATTTATTACTTATATTCGTTATAACTAGAGATTTCTTCCATGCTTTTGCGCGGGCGCGGCTGCGGCTTTTCCGCCGGGTAGCCCATAGAAATCAGGTGTTCCACCTTTTTGCCTTTGGGCAGTTTTAAAAATTTGGCGGCTTTTTCTCCGTTGAGCCACCCAATCCAGCAGGTGCCAAGCCCCAAGTCGTGTGCGCGCAGCACCAGATGTTCGCAGGAAATACCCTGGTCTACCAAATAAAACTCCGTCCGGCGGAAAAAATTGCCAATCCGTGCGGTAAAGTTCCCCGCGTCTGACACCACGGCAATAATGACCGGTGCCGCGGCGGCCCATTTGGTCATGGCATAAACGCCGCCAAATACCTCTTTGCAAAAATCATCTTTGATTTTGGGGTCGTCCAGTACCACAAAATGCCACGGCTGGGAGTTGCAGGCCGAAGGGGCCAGGCGCGCGGCCTCCAGGCAGGCGTTTATCTTTTCGCGTTCAACGGGTTTGTCTTGGTATTTGCGTACGCTTCGCCGCTGCAGGATAACTTGTTCCAATTCCATAGGGTTCCTCACGGTTAAAATGTATTTCTATATTAGCAAAAAATAGCCGCCCCCGCAGAAAAGCTTTTAATTAAAAAACACTTGCCTATAAATAAAAAAATTAATATATAATGTTTTATAATATAAAAAATAGTATTTTATAGTTAGTATATATCATCTGGGCTGTTTCATGACGATTTCCGGGGGGAAATGATGAGTGAAAAAGAGAATTTTGCCGCTTGCCAGTGCGATGATAAAGCAGCCGGCAATATGGCGGCGTCCAGCGTGGCAAAATATTTCAAAGAAAACAGCTGGAAAATAATTTCATTCTTTCCAAATGCCAAATGCGCCGGCCGGGTAAGCAAAACACTGCGCGCGGCAGCTAAAAAGAAAAAGCCGGCGGATTCTTCAAAATAATCCTTCGTACAGCCCCCATAAAGCTGCATACCGTACGCTGCGGCTTATAGCTGCCGCTCCTGCAAAAAGAGCCGGACTTATGCGGGAAATGCCGGCGGTAATGGCCACCGCGTCCCCAATAAGCGGCATACCGCTTAAAAGCAAGGTGCTTTTGCCATGCCGCTGCAAAATCCGCTCCGCCCGCGCCAAATACTGGGGTTTAATGGGGAACCATTTTTTCTTTTCAAACACCCGTATATAGCGCCCAATATAATAATTGCCCAGCCCGCCCAACACGCTGCCGGCTACCGCAGTGCAAAGCAGCAGCCAGGCGCGGTATTGGTCTGTGGCAAACAGCGCCAGCAACAGTACGTCGGTTTGCGGCGGGATAATGGTGGCCGATTCTATAGATACAAGAAACAGAATAATCAACACATGTATTTCTGCCATAGTGTTTGGAACCCCTTTTTTTAGCATAGTAAATTACCTGCTTTTCTGCCGCTAAAAAACTAATTATCCCAGGTATATGGCCTTAGATAACAAAGTCCGCCAGCGGAAGAGATGTCGCTAGCGGTGTTATGGCTGCCGCAACAAAATAAAAAACTTAATAAGGTTTTTGCCGCTACTTATGCGGTTGCTGTAGGAAAAATCAAGCGGATTTATAGGTGCTTCTGTCCTAAAAGTGCCTGCTGCCAGCGGGCCTTTTTTTCCTCATAGCAAAGGGCGGCATGTGCCGGGCTGGTGGAGGGCAAGCGGTAAAACCGGCAGGGCGGCTCCCCAAAGGCGCGCCGGTAGAAGGCAAACGCGGCCCCGCCATTAAATAACAAAGTCTGTATTTGGGGGAAGCGGCGCAGAAGCGCCGGGAAATCGTTGGGCGTTTGGCGGCGGATATGGGCGTCTGCACTGCCTTGACGCAGGCAGCTGGCCAGGGTGTCCCACAGGCCCAGCCCGTGGCGAAGCAAAACGGCTGTTTTGTCGGCATAATTTTCCGGGGTGCGGCCATGTTCAAACGTGTCAAAAATAATGCGCCAAAACTGGTTGCGCGGGTGGGCATAATATTGCCCCGCCTCCAACGAGGCCTTGCCGGGCATGCTGCCCACAATTAACACACGGGTGCGGGGGCCGACGATTGGGGGAAAACTTTTTATCATATTTTTTCCGCCAGCAGGTTTTGATAAATGGCCAGGTCTGTCGCTAAAAAACAAACAAAATAAATTATTTCAAAGGCCTGGGGATATGCGGCTATATAGTCCCGCACCGCCGCCAGCGCCGTACGGGCCGCCAATTCTTGCGGAAAGCCGTAGACCCCGGTGGAAATGCACGGGAAAGCCACGGTTTTGGCCTGGTGCGTCCGCGCCAGCTCCAAAGAAGAGCGGTAACAACAAGCCAGCAAATCCTGCTCCCGCCGGCTACCGCCATGCCATACCGGCCCCGGGGTATGAATGATGTATTTGGCGGGCAAGGCAAAGCCGGGGGTAATTTTGGCCTGTCCCGTTTTACAGCCGCCCAGCGCGCGGCAGGCCTGCAGCAGCTGTGCTCCGGCGGCACGGTGTATGGCCCCGTCTACGCCTCCACCGCCTAAAAGTGAGCAGTTGGCGGCGTTGACAATGGCGTCTGCCTGCAGACGGGTAATGTCGGTTTGTAAAGCAATCAAGCGGGTCATGGGTTTATCATAGCAATTTTGTCTGGGTCTTTAGGCCCTGTTTTTTTAGGACTTATGACCCTTGTGACGTAAATAAGGGAATACCTATACTAAAGTATATGGCCAGACGCATTCTTTCTTTATTTATCAGTGCGGCACTGCTGGTGCAGAGTGCCGGCGGGCTTTGGGCTTGGCAGCGGCCCGGCGGTACTTTTTTTGAAAAATCCAGCTGGTTAGACCATGCCTCCAATACCATGCGCCGGGTGGCTCTGCGGGGGGAACGCGGCGCTTATGACAGCTACAAACCAGCCAATCCCTCCTCCCAAAACGCCTATGAAAGCGTCCATGTACATCAGGCCAATCTGACAGATTTATCCCTGTATCAAAACAGCCCGGTATATCGCCGCGCCAAACAACTGCGCGACGCTTTTATGCCGTCCAATGAACCTTCTCCCGCCGGCCCGCAGGCCGAACTGACGGAAGCGGATATACAGGAAATCCGTTCCGCCGTGGCGGAGCTGATGGAGCTCTACCGTACGGAAGGGGCCTATTATCCAATAGTCGTGCAGAGTGTGCTGGAAGTGGCGCTGCCGCTGCTGCCGCTGCAGCAGCAATATCAGTTTTTTGCCGCGCGGGATCTCGTTGCCCTGCGGGAGCTGTACCGGCGTATTTTAACCCAGCCCGCCCAATGTAATCAGGGCAGCGGATACCGTATTTTTTGCGAAGGGCGCGCCGATGCATTGGAGAGTATGGCGCTGTTGGCCCGGACGGAAGAAGATGCCCGCCTGATTGCCCAGGTGCTGCAGGAAGATGTGCAACAGCCGCTGATTGCGCGTGAGCTGTTGGCGGGGGCGGCGGCGCTTTCGGCTATGGGGCAGGAAAGATTATTGGCCCCTGTGCTGGCAAAAGCGGTGGACAAAGAACCGGAGAATTTCTGGCAAAAAATAGACGTTTTCATGACCGGCTGGTGGATTAACAAAGTGCAATTCAGCCGCGGACGCTATTTGGGCAATGTCTCCGCCATGGCCGTGCTGCCGAATTTGTATGGCGAAGCGGACGGGAACGCTTGGGAAGAGTTGGCCCGCATGCTGTATAATCAAGGCAGTCCCAGCCCGGACGCGGAGCGGCTGTTGGCGCAATACGGGTTGGGCAGCTGTGAGGTGGAACTGGAAGACTGGGCCCATGGCCGGGAGCTGGGAAAAGGTGCCACTCCTCTGTTTTTCTCCGTACAATGCAAAACGCTGCTTCCTTTTCTGACAGGGGCGCTTGCCAGCGGACAGACATCCGGCGCGTCCAAACAACTGCAGGGTGTTGCCCAGCGCTTGCATCTTTCTGCACCGGCTTTGGTGACGCGGCTGTATTTTGAAAATGTAATGGGGGATTTAAACGCCCAGACGGAAATGCGGTTAGACGGGCTGTTCTATGACGTGTTTGAAGCAGAAGTGCAGAAAGTGGAAAAAGCCCGCCGGGAAGCCCTGGAGCAAAACCGCCAGTTAGACGAGCAAATTAAACAGCTTCAGCAACAGTTGTATGACCCCCGCCGTTCGGAGGAAAATTATTTTGAGCTGGCGGGCGCGGAAACGATGCCCTCCTCTCTGCGTTTGCAGGCGCAGATACTGGCCCTGAAAGAGCAGAAAACAGACGTACCCTCCCAGACCTCTGTTACTCTTGAAAAATATAATCAGGACAGCCCTGTCTATCAACGCAAAGAAACCGGACAGAAAATTTATCACGCGGCCAAGAGCGTCTCCTCTGTGGTGGATATGGGCTTGGGCGTTTATTATACGCTGGCTTTGCCGGCGGCCGCCATTAAAGGGGTGCAGTGGGGGCTTTCGCTTAAGCGGGGGCTGGCTGCTGTACGGGCGGGACGTATTAACGCCGATGTGCGCAAGCTGGCGGCTTTGTCTTCCCGGCTGAAAAAATTACGTGTTTTCCGCCAGACTTCCGCCGCTAAAAACGCAAAACAAAATTTAGTCAAAACCGTAGCTGCCTTGCAGCCGCAAGCAGCCCCCCGTCCGGCTGCGCCCGCCGCCGCGGCTAACACGCAGGCGCCGATGCTGCTTTCTTTGGCCGGAACAGACAAGACCGCAGCCGTGCGCCCGGCGCTCCCGGCCCACCCAATCACTCTGAAGGCGGCACCCGCGGCGTCCAAGCCCTTGCTCCAAGCGGCTTCCTCCTCAAAGGCAGGCAGCAGTGTGCTGACGCAGAGCGCGCTGCGTACCACCCGCCTGGCTATGCAAGACAAGCCCGTTGCGCTGGCCTTGCAGAGCGCGGATTGGGGGTTGTTGGCGGGGTCGGCCCAGACTACTTTTGAACAAATGCAGGCCTTGCTGAAAAAATGGAATGGCCCGGCGGATAAACTGCTTAAGGAGCTGTCCCAAAATTCTTCCCGCATGGGCCGCGCATTGCGCGACAGCCAGGAATATGTGCGTCTGGAGCAGGATTTGGCTTTTTATCAGAAATTACGGGCGGAAAAAGCCCTGCCTGCAGGCAGTTTTGATATTTCTTTATCTGGGAAAGAAGTACTCTTTTCTGATTTTTGGCGGGTGGAACTGGCAGACAAATACCTTGCTTTGTTGCAGCAAAAAATGGTTGCTTTGCCCGCGGGGAGCCACCCGGGAAAAGCGGTTTTGGGCAAAGAAATAAAGAAGGTGTTGGATATTCGCGATGAGTTAGTCGCGCCGCAGGAACTGGCTTGGCCGAAGGAAGGGCTGGCTTCCCGCGCAGCTGTGAGACGGCGCCTGCTGGATTTGCAAAACCAGGAAGGACTGTCTGCCCTGCAGCGAAAAGAAGTACAAAAATTAATTAAAGAAATTTCCTTTTCTCCTTTAGATACAGAAAAACTGACTTTGCTGCAGCTGCGTACGATGAATGTGCCTTTTTTGCAGCCCTCTCCGAATACATTATGGGTATGGGGCGATGAAATAGGCGCATTAAGTATGTTGGCTAACAAATCTCCGTTAGGGTTCCCTATGGAGCAGATTTTCCGTGCGCAGCCCTTTTCCGCGATTGCCCCGTTTTTACGCAGCGGAGAAGAAAATGTGATATTTTTGAATGGGCATGGCTATATATCGCAAAACGGCAAGTGGAAAGCCGTGCTGGGCAGACCGCTGCCCGGAGAGACACGTCCGGCGGCCACTTTCTCTGCAGATAAGCTGGTAAAAGCAGTTTTACAGGCGGACTCCCCGTTGACCTCCGTCTATATTAACAGTTGCCAGATGGGCAGTGTGTTTAGAGATTTAAAATCCTTATTTGAAGAATTCCCCCAGGCCGCACAAAAAACCGAGTGGTTTGTTTCCGTGGCGCCATTGCAGCCGGCCTCTTCCAAGCCGTTGCCGGCTTTTGTAACGGGCAACAGCGTGCGGGAAAGATTATTAAATAAACTGCTTTTAAATATCACCGATAACGGTGCCGGCCTGGCGGCGCGGGCTTGGGTGAAAGGGCGGGAAGTCTACCCACTGCGGGCCAGCATAACGCGTATAGAGCGGGAAATAGCGGCAGCCCCCAAGGCAGAGCAAGCCGCGCTGCAGCGCATGCGTGATGATTTGAAACTGTTGTTTTACATGGCAGAAGCGTCCGACCAGCAGGAGCTGATTAGCGCGCTGACGCTGTTTGGCCAGCGACATCCGGGATATGTACAGCATTTTGAGCGGCTTTTAATGATGCAATCTTTTATGCCGGAAACATCCAGCTCTTTTATGTGGGGGCTGAAACCCTGGAAAATAGATGTGGACAATTATATGGTGCCGTTTGTGCGGCTGGAGCCCAAGTGGGTGGATTATGTGGCGGATACGGCGCGGGAAATGTTTGGGCTGTTTGGTCAGAGTACGCCTTCGTTTTCTTTATCTAAAACAGGGTCATTGCTTAAAAAGGCCTCCCAAGCGGAAAAGGATTTGCAGCGGGCACCCCAGCTGTTCCGCGAAATTTACCAGATGCAGAAGGATAATGTCAGCGGCTGGAGAGAGTACCTGTTGTCCCAGCATGAAGTGCAGGATATGGCTGCCAGTGCCCAGTGGGGACGAGGGATAATGCGGGAACTGGAGACAAAGTGGAAACGCAAAGGAATTACCACCGCGGCAGCTTTGCGGGGAGACGCCAGTTCAATGCGCCAGGCGCTGCAGGACGTGTCGCGCTTTGTGGAATTGGAAAAACAAACCGATGCGGCGCAGCGTTTGAGCCGGATATACAATACGGAAGCCGGTTTTGCCGACTGGAAAGAGATTGTTTTCCCGGCGGAGCCGTCCGGTATTTTTGCCCGTGGCGGCCGTAAACAGCTGCTGACACAATATATGGATTATCTGTTGCGTTTGCGCAAAAGACAGCCGGCCCAGCTTCACTCGGCTACAGACAGGGAAATACACCGTGCCATTGTGTGGGGGGACCGGTTTGATAATCATTTTTTGGATTGGAACGCCAGAGTTTTGTCTAATGCCTCCGGCTTACGTAAGCAATTGGAAGTGCTGGGAAAAAATAAGGAGGCGTTTTCGCCGTTCCAGCTTAAAGAATATTATGCATTAGAGCGTGCTTTGTACAAGAAGCCCGTGTTCGGGGAAAAGATGTCGCTGGGTTTTCAAAACCGCATTTTATTTTTGCCGGAGGCCTATCGCACGCCCAACAGCGTGTTTGTATGGGGGGACGGACTGGATATCAATCATGCTTGGGCCCGCAAAACAATGGTGGGGTTTTTTCAGCCGCAAATCGTGCATTTGGAGCCGATATCCCAGGCGTTAAGGTTTTTTAAATCCGGCCAGGAAAATATTTTGCTGGCACATGTGCATGGCGGTATATCCAAAAAAGGCATTTGGAAGGGACTTTTAAAAGAAAGAAGAGACAGACCTAACTGGGTATTATCCGCTCCGACTCTTTTGCCCCAGCTGCAGCAAAGCCGTTCACTTCATTCCTCTATATATGTGAACGGATGTTTCTCTGGTACCTTTTTATGCAATGTGCGCAAAGCGCTGTGGGATTACCCGGACGTACTTCGCAAGACGGATTGGTTTGTTACAACAGCCCGTATGCAAGCTTCCTTGGCAGAGGATTTGCCCGCCCAGTTTGCCACGGGCACTTCCCGGGAAATACTGTTCAGTAAAATGTTGCAGCGTATGCAATACAACGGCGACGGCCTGGCCGGCCGCGCTTTGCTGAACGGGAAAGATTTTTATCCGCTGGCCCAAAGTGTTAAAAGAGTCCGCCGCCAGTTACGCACTGCTCCGCCGCAACAGCAGAAAGCGTTGGGCACTTTGGCTAAAGAGTTGGAGTTGCTGCGCAAAGTGGCCGATTCTAAAACCCCGCGGGGACTGCTGGTGAATTTGCTGGAACTGGAGCGGGCCTGCCCCGGCACGGTGCACAATATAGGGCCTTGGAAACAACGCTATCTTTCTGCTCCGGACGCCAAAATACACTTGCAGCCCAAAGAACGGGGCATTCGCCAATTTTGCTGGGGGGAGGATATGACTCCTTTTGCAGGGTATAGAACTTCGCCCGTGGTTGAATTGAAAAAAGAATGGGTGGACTATGTGGCCCAAACAGCCCACGAAATGTTTGAAAAAGTGCCTAAACGGCCCAAAGGCGTTGAGTCGCCCCTGAAATAAGCCACTAGCCAGTAGCGGACAGCATGTTTGCCCGGGTATAAAAGGCGGGCTTGCGTTAAGAGCAAGCAGCTATTTGCAGCATATCTTCTTCCGACAGGACAAAGTCAAATACGCCTAAATTTTCTTTCATGCGGGCCGGGCTGGCTGCTTTGGGCAGGGGGATTACATCGTTTTGTATAATCCAGCGCAGCACAATTTGTGCCGGTGTTTTGTGATATTTGTCTGCTAGTTTGCCCATAAGCGGCAGTTGTAACGCTTCCCCTCGCATCAGCGGGGCTGTAGGCCTGCAGTTTGATGTCCAGCCGGCGGCAGTACGCCCGCAAGGCCTTTTGCTGGTAAAGCGGGTGGTATTCCACCTGGTCAATCATGGGGATAATATCGCCTTGCTGCACCAGCTCTTCCAAATCGGCCGGCTGAAAGTTAGACACGCCGATAGCTTTGACACGGCCTTCTTTATAAAGCGTTTCCAGGGCCTGCCAGGTTTCCAGATTTTTTTCGGCGGGCTGGTGAATAAGATATAAATCCAGATAATCGGTGCCCAGCTTGCGCAGGGAAGCGTCAAAGGCATTTAGTGTAGCATCATAGCCATGTTGGTCTTTCCAAACTTTGCTGCTTAAAAAAACTTCCTTGCGCTTTAAACCGCTTTGGCGCAGAGCTTGCCCCACATATTCTTCGTTGTTATAAAAAGCGGCCGTATCCAGTAGGCGGTAGCCCAGCGCCAGGGCCTGCTGAAAGATATGCGGCGCCTGGGCCGGGTCGTCAATTTGATAGGTACCAAAGCCAATGAGCGGAATTTCGTGTCCGTTTTTCAGCCGTGTGTATTGCATAAATCCCCCTGGGGTGCACTCCAGCCCCGTGCAAAACCTTTTAGCAGATTATATAATAAAACAACGGAGGCACCTATGACTAAATCTAAAGTATATTTTACCAGCATGCGTACCAAACTGGGCGAAGGCCTGCCCAAAAAGCTCCAGCGACTTATTAAATCCGCTGGCATAGATCAGATTGACTTTAAAAATAAATTTGTGGCTATCAAAATCCATTTTGGAGAGCCGGGCAACCTCGCTTTTCTGCGACCCAATTACGCCACCGCCGTGGCGGAAGTGGTTAAAGAGCTGGGGGGAAAGCCGTTTTTGACTGATTGTAACACCTTATATGTGGGCGGCCGTAAAAATGCGCTAGACCATTTGGCTTCCGCCGCTTCCAACGGCTACACTTCCCAGACTACCGGCTGTCAAATTATTATTGCCGACGGGCTCAAAGGCACCGATGAAACCTTGGTGCCCGTACCTGGCGGCAAATATGTCAAAGAAGCTAAAATCGGCCATGCCATTATGGACGCGGACATTATTATTTCGTTAAGCCATTTCAAAGGCCATGAATGCGCCGGCACGGGCGGTGCTTTGAAAAATATCGGCATGGGCTGCGGTTCGCGTGCCGGCAAAATGGAAATGCACAGCGCGGGCAAGCCCTATGTGCATACGGAAAACTGCGTGGGGTGCGGGGCCTGTGTGCGCATTTGCGCGCATGACGCTCCCAGTATTAGCGGTGGCAAAGCGTCTATTGACCATGCCAAATGTGTGGGCTGCGGGCGCTGTATTGGCGTTTGCCCGATGGACGCGGTGACAGCGCCTAACGATGAGTCCAATGATGTGCTTAACAAGAAAATTGTGGAATATTCCGCCGCGGTGTTGCACGGGCGGCCGCATTTCCATATCAGTTTAGCCATAGACATTTCCCCGTATTGCGACTGCCACGCCGAAAACGATGTGCCCATTGTGCCCGATATTGGCATGTTCGCTTCGTTTGACCCGGTGGCGTTGGACACGGCCTGCGGCGACGCTGCCAACCGCCAGCCCGTCATGCAAAACAGTTTGTTGGCTCAGCGGGAGCATACACACGGCGACCATTTTACCGATTTGACGCCCGTAACCAATTGGCGCGTTTGTGTGGATTACGCGCGGGAAATGGGCTTGGGAAATACGGATTACGAACTGATAGAAATTAAATAAAGGAGCAGGCGGCCCGGGGCATGGGCCGCCTTTTTTATGGCATTTTGCAAAAATCCTTTTGATAAAGTGCTGTCTGCCGTGCAGAAACAAATATCCCGTACCCAGCTACCCTTTCTGATAGCCATAGACGGTGCCTGCGGCAGCGGCAAAACTACATTGGCCCGCGCACTGGCGGACGCGCTGGGCGCGCCGGTGTTTCATACGGACGATTTTTATTTGCCTTTTGCCCTGCGTACGCCGCAGCGTTTGCAAATGCCGGGTGGACATATAAACTGGGAGCGGCTGGCGCAGGAAGTGTTGGTGCCCGCGGTGCAGGGCTTGCCGTTTTTGTACCGCCCCTATGACGCACATGCCGACCGCTGGAAAAAAGCGCGCTCCATTGTCCCCCAGCCCGTGTATATAATAGAGGGCACGTATTCTCTGCTGCCTGCGTTGGAAACGTATTATGCGTATAAAGTATTTTTAAAGCTGGATACAGACAGCCAATACCGCCGCCTGCAAAAACGCGAGAGCGAAGAAAAACTGAATGATTTTATTAACCGCTGGATACCCCGGGAAGAGCGGTATTTCCGGCATTGTGATACCGCCCGCCGCGCCGATATTATTTTAGATACGTCCGATAAAAACTAAATCAAAAATCCGGATTATACGCCCATTGCAAAAGCGCCTGGCGCTGGCGGGGGCGGCATTCGCTGTGCCCCGGCGGACAATGTTTGAGAATTTGCGCCCGATGCCGGGCAAAAGAGCGCCAGCGTTTAATTTGCACCGTGTCCACGTCCGGCAGACGCCGCCCTAAATAATAGCGGCAATACCATTGAAACCAGCCGCGCACGTCGGGCAGGATAATCCAGCCCTTTTCTCTCCATACCGAAAGCGGCTGGCGGGATTTGACATGAAACTGATTGAGGGACACGTCCGGCCCTGTTGGGGAGAGCTTGGCTTGGGCAAACCACTCTGCCGGAAATTCATCTTGGCAATCGGTCAAATAATGGCCTTCAAATACTCCGCGCGCCAGCATTTGCGCAGGTGTCAGCTGCGGCGCAAAATCCGGTGCAAAACATTGGCCCGGCCGGCAGGAGAGGACATAGCGGTATCCCCGCTGTATTTTGTCGTTGACGGTAATGACGCAGCCGGGGGTAAAATATTTTTCCAGTTTAGCAGACATACTTTTTTATAACAAAACAAAAGCCGTTAGCGGGGGATTATTTTGCAGTATAAGGCCGCAAACCTTGCCTGCGGGGCGGCCGCTTGTGTCATGCTTGCCGCATTCTGATTTTTTGCGGTAATAGGCCATGCGGCTTTGCCTCTGACGGTGCGCCCGCGGCGGGACAACGGGTTGGACTGGGGCGAAAAGTCAGCCGCGCTGTTTGAGCAGCTCTTCCATTAGCCCGGCGGCAAAAGCCACTTTTTCAGCGCAGGGGCGCACTTTATAGTATTGCGCGGTGCGTTTTTCGGGCTCCGGGTTTTGCGCGCCGGGCAGGCCCAAAAGTTCGCGGCAGATAATGGAGCCGTTTTCTTTTTTAAATTGTTCCGCCAGTTGTTGTATGAGCGCATAGTGGGCGGTTTTGGCGGCATGGTCTTGGGGGGCGGCCGGGCCGTATTTAAGCCCTGCCGCCATGAACAGGCCGCTGACTGCGCCGCATACTTCGCGCAGGCGGCCCATGCCGCCGCCAAACGAAGAGGCCAAACGCAGGGCTTGCTCTTCATTTAAATTCAATTCGTCTTTAAACGCCAGCAATACGGACTGGGCGCAATTATAGCCGCTTTTAAATAAAGCGGCCGCTTGTTCTTTTTTATCCATAATTGTATTATAGAAAATCCAATATTTGCCCGTCCGCTTTTGCCGCGCAACCTAATATATTAAAATAATAGAAAAGGAGAAAAAAATGAAACGAAGTCTTACTTTTATTTCTGTATTTTCCGCCCTAGTACTCTTTGCCGCTGCTTGCGCCAAGATGCCCGTTAAGGATACTGCGGCCTCTGTGCCGGCTGGCAGTACGAAAGGGTTTTATGGAGTGTATGAGGGCGTTCTTCCCGCGGCTGATTGCCCGGGCATCCGCACGGAGCTGACTTTAAATGCAGACGGTACATTTTCCAAATTATCCGAATATCTGGAGCGGGACAGTAAATATGTGGACGAAGGAACCTTTGTGCTGGAAGAGGGCCTGCTGACCACGACGGACAAAACCGGCGAAGTGTTTTACTATCAGCTGCAAGAAGGCGCCTTGCAACAGCTGGATATGCAAGGCCAGCCTATTGAGGGAGAAATGGCGTCTTTTTATATTTTGAAGCAAAAATAACAATGCCCCGCTTATGTAAGCTCCGCTTTGGCGGGGCTTTTTTATCTCAGGCAAAAGAGAGCTGACACACAAAAGGAAGTGCTAAAATAAAGCTATGAAAGCAATTATTGTAACTATTGGAGATGAAATCTTGCTGGGGCAGATTTTGGACACCAATTCCCGTTTTGCCGCCGCCGCTTTGGCGCAGCTGGGGATAGAGACGGTGCAAATGCTCTCGGTGGCGGATACGCCGCAGCAAATCCGCTGTGCCGCGGATATGGCTTTAAAGCAGGCCGATATTGTGATTATGACCGGCGGGCTGGGCCCCACCAAAGACGATTTAACTAAGAAAACTTTAGCCGATTATTTCGGCACCCGCCTGGTGTTTAATGAGCAGGCTTACAAGTGGGTGGAAGAATTCGTTTCCCATTATCCCAAGGGGAGTATGAACCTATATAACAAAAATCAGGCCCTCCTGCCCGAAAAGTGCCTCTTGCTGCGCAACCGCAAAGGCACCGCCAGCGGAATGTGGTTTGAAAAAGACGGGCGGGTGCTAGTATCTTTGCCGGGGGTGCCGTTTGAAGCGGAACATTTAATAAAAGACGAAGTGATCCCCCGGCTGGAAAAACGTTTGGCGGGTGATTTGCTCCGCTATAAAATGCTGACAGTGCTGGACGTTCCGGAATCCGAACTGGCGATGGGGCTAAATGAATATGAATCGCATCTGCCTGCGGGGCTGGGGCTGGCGTATTTGCCTTCTGCGGGGTTTGTGCGTTTGCGGCTGACGGCTAAAGGCCCGGCGGAGAAGCAATTGGAGAAATATTGGAGCCGTTTAAAGCAGGCCCTAGCCGGACGGAAGTTTACAGAGGCAGCCCAGGGAGCGCCGGAAGATGTGTTTGCGCAAGAAATAGCCCGGTTGGGCGTCACCGTGGCTGCGGCAGAAAGTTGTACCGGGGGAAATATAGCCCGGCTGATTACGGCGGTGCCAGGCGCTTCGCGCTATTTTTTGGGCGGGGTAGTGTCTTATGCCAATGAGGTTAAAATAGCGGTGTTAGGGGTGTCTGCCGCCGATTTACAAAAATATGGCGCGGTGAGTGAATCCGTAGCCCGGCAAATGGCCCAGGGGGTGCGTAAATTGACGGGGGCGGATTTTGCGGTGGCGACTACCGGCGTAGCCGGGCCGGACGGCGGCAGTGCTGAAAAGCCGGTCGGCACGGTGTGGATTGCCGTAGCGGGGCCGGGAGAGACGCACGCGCAGCTATTTCATTTTTCTGCCACACGGGAGCGAAATATTGCCAAGGCCTCTTTCAAAGCGTTGGAACTGTTGCTGGAAGCGGCGCGCCAGCGCCCAAAATAAGCAGGAAAACACCGGGGCCCGTCAAAAGCGGCGGGACAGACATAAGGGCTAGAATAGTTTTGGTCAATTGACTATAAAAACTCCAGCCCCGCTAGGGCTGGAGACTGGCATATACAGGAAGAAGATACGCATGAAGATCTTCCATGTATACAACACCACAACGGGCAAGTTTATTGCAAAATAAAATAAGTTGAAAAACAAACGAGCAGAAACGGCCGATTATTTGATAAAATAAACATATAGATAATTTGGGATCGGTAGCTTAGCTGGTAGAGCGCCTGCTTTACACGCAGGAGGTCACAGGTTCGAGTCCTGTCCGGTCCACCATCTCTAGAGGCACCCCACAAGGGGTGCCTTTTTTGCGGCTGTACGGGGTGTCTTTACGACGAAAAAATCCTTGCGCTTTTATTACTTGCCGTCGTAGAGTACTTGCATGTGGCCCTCAAGTACCCCTTACTCTCCCGTTGTTCTCTGACGGCAAAAATTCCTTGATCCTCTTTGGACTTTGACGCCCATTATTTTTGAGAACACAGGTTCGAGTCCCGGCTGCTATTGCCTTGTCTTAATATTTGATTTTGAAATAATCCAGCACCACTTTCATTTGATCTTGGGCAGATAAACATGTATCTATTAAACGTTCGCGGTTGTAGGGCCACTCGCTCAGGCCTTTGTAATAGAACAGCTTAATATTCTCCGTAATGATAAACGGAACAATGTTATTACGCAGGCATTCTTTAAATAAGATAAGCCGTCCGATACGACCATTTCCGTCTTGGAAAGGGTGAATACTCTCAAACTGGTAGTGAAAATCCAACAGTTCTTCAAAGGTATGTTTTCCCTTGCGGTTATACTTTGTGATCAGTTCTTTCATTTTGGCCGCCACATGTTCCGGCCGAGTTGTAGGATGTCCGCCTACCTCATTGGGTTGGCGTTTATACTCCCCCACCGCAAACCACGCTTTACGGCTATCCGATGTGCCGTTTTTAAGTACACCGTGTAATTGCTTGATAAAATGTTCGCTGGGTTTATAATTGGCATTTTCAATAATCATATCAATACACTTAAAATGATTGGCCGTTTCTACAATATCATCTACTTTTACTACTCCTTCTTCCACGCCTATGGTATTGGTTTCAAAAATATAGCGGGTTTGATCATGCGTCAGCTGGCTTCCCTCTATGTGGTTGGAGTTATAAGTAAGGTCTATTTGTATTTTGTGATAAAACCCACCGTGCTGTTTTGCCGCTTGTTCTGCCTTTAATACTTCCAATATGCCGTTGGCTGCTTTGCTGGGTTTGGGTTTACGAGCGGGTTTAGAGGCATCCTGCGGAATATTCCATGTCTTTCCTGTTAAAAATGCCCCAGGAATACGCCCCCGGGTGCAATAGTTTCGCACACTTCGTGCCGATAATTTCCATTTTTTAGCGGCCTGCGCTACTGATATATATGCCATAAAGGTACCCTCTTTACTGTAGTATAACGCATTATCGGCAATAAATCAATTAATATATTATAAATAAGTAATTATATTTTGCCGATAAAGGAAAAGTATCCAAGTTTTTTCTCTGCGTTTTTAGGGGCGGGTACCTATACGAGCTTGTTCTTTCAACCCCGCACCCGCCGCGTTTAGGCCTGTGGTTGGCGTAAATGGGAGAATATTTCATAAAGTACACCAGTTCGAGTCCTGTCTGAAACATCATCTCTAGAGACACCCCGTAAGGGGTGGCTTTGTGTTAAAGCAAATGATTGGGAAGGAGTAGAATGGTTGCAGGAGCCGGAACAATACTGCTGTGAAAATTTGTATAGTAGGGATAATTGCTGGTGCGTCCGGCTATTTGGGGGAAAATATATGAACGATATTTTACAAAAACAACGTCGCTTTTTTGCCAGCGGGCAGACGCTGCCTGTAAAAACCCGGTTGGAATATTTAAAGAAATTAAGACAGGCCATTATCCAGCGCCAAGATGACATTTGCCGGGCTCTGCAGCAAGACTTGGGCAAAAGTGAAATGGAAGCGTATATGTGCGAAGTGGGGCTGGCATTAGAGGAAATTTCATATTTTTTGAAAAACTTACATAAACTGGCCAAAGATAAAACTGTCCCCACCTCCCTTGCTAATTTCCCCGCCAGGAGCATTATCCGGCCTGTTCCCCGGGGCAATGTGCTGATAATCAGTCCGTGGAATTACCCGTTTTTGCTTTGCGTGGAGCCATTGGTAGATGCCGTGGCGGCGGGTAATACGGCGGTGCTTAAACCCAGTGCCTATGCTGCACACACCAGCGAGATTGTCCGGCAGATTATGGCGGCGGTTTTTCCGCCGGAGTATGTAAGCGTGGTGCGCGGCGGGCGAGCGGAAAACCAAGCGTTGCTTTCACGGAAGTTTGATTATATTTTTTTTACGGGCAGTGCCGCCGTTGGTAAAGAAGTGCTGCGGCAGGCGGCGGAAAATCTGACGCCGGTTTCTTTGGAACTGGGCGGCAAAAGCCCGTGTATTGTAGACGAATCTGCCAATATCGCACTGGCGGCGCGGCGAATTGTATTTGGCAAATTTTTAAATTGCGGGCAAACGTGTGTGGCCCCGGACTACATTTTATGCCCGGAGCATATTCAAAAAGAACTGACGGAGGCCCTTGGCTCGGAAATTCGGCGTCAGTTTGGCCCGGATCCGCTGCATAATGAAGCGTATGGACGGATTATTAATGAAAAACATTTTCACCGGCTGGTGGGCCTGCTGGACAAGCAGCAAGTAGTGTTTGGCGGAAAAAGTGACGCCGGCCTGTTAAAAATAGAACCTACACTTTTGGGCGGCGTGTCGTGGCAGGACGAAGTGATGAAAGAAGAAATTTTTGGCCCGGTGCTGCCTATAGTATCTTATACATCTCTGGAAGAAGAGTTGAAGCGGCTGGAAAGCCGCCCCCGTCCTTTGGCGCTGTACATCTTTTCCAGCAATCAAAAGCGTATCAAGCAAATCACGCACCGCTGCCGCTATGGCGGCGGTTGTATCAACGATGTTATTATGCATTTAACTACGCCCTATATGCCTTTTGGCGGCGTGGGGGAAAGCGGCATGGGGTGCTATCACGGGCAGTTTGGGTTTGACACCTTCTCTCACAAAAAAAGCATTTTGGAGCGGAAAACCTGGCTGGATTTGCCCGTGCGCTACCAGCCGTATGACCGCTGGAAAAAGCGTCTGCTCAAATTATTCTTGCGCTAAATTTCCCAGCGCAAACGGACTCTTTATCGCAATAAAATGTCCTGCGCAAAAGGAAAAGCATTTCTTATTCTTCCACTTTGGGCGTGGTGCGGGCCCATTCTTCGGCTTCCGGCCCCCAGTTGTCTTTTACTTCCTGCGGCATTTTGTAGAGCAGAGAGGTGCATTTGGCACTGACGCTGCCGTCCGGAAGCAGGATTTCTCCTTCCACTTGGGCGCGTCCGGCGCCGTTTTTAATTACGCGGCCTACGGCCTTGAGCGGCGTGTGGGTGGGAGTGACTTTTTTGTATACCACTTCCATTTTTAGTGTGACCATGAGCCGGTTGAAGTCGTTGGCCAGTAAAACAGCTCTGCCGGAAGTTTCATCTAAAATGGTGGCTACAATGCCCCCGTGCACCACCCCGGGATAAGAACAATAATCATCTCCCAGTTCAAAAGTGGCTTCTACCTGATTTTCATCGTAATTGTTATACCATTCCAAATGCAGCCCCAGCGGGTTTTCCCGGCCGCAGGCAAAACATTTTAAAGAAGTGGGCTGACGCAGTTTTTTCATAAGGTGGCCTCCTTTTTTTTATTATACTTTTTTAGGCGGTGCAGCCAGGTAAATGGGCGGTCGTTTTTGCTACACTCTATATATGGCAGACATGGAAAGAGAATATAAGTGGGACGCGTCAGTGCGGGGGGCGTTTGGCCGTTTTGAACGCGCCTTGGCGGCGGAGCTGGTAGATGGATTGCCCACGGCGCAGGACGTGCGTATTACCGATTATTATTTGGACAATGCACGCGGGGATTTTTCTGCGCAGAAAATAGCATTGCGCATTCGCCGGCAAAATGGGTTTTTTGAAGCGACCCTGAAAACCCGCACGGTGCTGGTAAATGGCTTGGCCCGGCGTAAGGAGTGGACAAAGCCGCTGCCCCAGGCCCGTTCGTTGGCGCAGGCATTGAAAATGCTGCAGCGCTGTGAACGCTGGCAGGGGGCCAACTTGCTGGGGTTGTACGTACGGTTTAAATTACATAACCACAGGCGTATTTATATTGTGCGCGTCCGTGCGCTGCAGTGTGAAGCGGCGTTGGACAGATATGTGGTCACTGTCGCCGGAAAGAGGCAGGCGCGGCGGGAGATAGAATTGGAGCTTAAAAAAGGCGGCGAAAAACAATTTGCTGCATTGCTGGCCCGCCTGAACCACCGCTGCGGATTGGAGCCAGCGGTGATATCCAAAGTGGCCGGTGCGGAAAAATTATTACAGGAAAAAGCATAAGTTAATAAAACTAACTTTTAAAAAACACGCTTTTAAAAGAGCATGTTTTTGTTTTTTGAAATAGATGTCAAGTGTTTTGAAAAAATTTTTGGAAAAAAATATTTTTTGTTTTTAGCAAGAGAAAAAAACAATTCTGCACCTTTTGCACCGACGGAGAAAACTTTTTGCGGCGGCTGACAGGCGGGAAAGAGGGGGCTTGATTTTTTTGAAAAAATTATTTTTAGACGGGAAAAATTTGATTTTTACCAGTTTTTGTGGTATTATTTTTTATGAGGTTAAAACTAATTATCCTAGGAGAGTAAAATGGCCGTTAAGAAAACCGTGAAAAAAGTAGCCGCCAAGAAACCGGCTAAAAAAGTAGCCGTTAAGAAAGCTGCCGTAAAGAAACCGGCGAAGAAAGCTTGCGCCAAAAAGACGTGCAAGAAAGCTTGCGCCAAAAAAGCAACGAAAAAAGTGGCTGTGAAAAAAGCTGCTGTGAAGAAACCGGCTAAAAAAGCTGCCGCTAAAAAAGTTGCCAAGAAACCGGCTAAAAAAGTAGCCAAGAAAAAATAATTTCGTATACCCAAAACCGCCTTGCATAGCAAGGCGGTTTTTTTATGTCTTAAAATTCCCAGGATATTATTGCCGGAATTTTGGATAAATGAAAAAGCGGCCCGGAAAGTTACAGCGGCTGTTTGAAATCTTCCCCGATAATCAGGCGCACGTCACAAATGGCGGTACCTTGTTTTTCAGATTCAATTTCTACGTTTATGCCGATAGCCGTGCTGAGCTGTTTGATTTGGGCCAGGCGGCCGGTATAGTCTACAATGCGGGTTTTGGGTTGTGTCGGGCCGGGGTAATTGTCATACTGCAGCACGTCCACTTGTAGGAGCCCTTTTTGGCTTTGGTCGCGCAGAAACTGGGTCAATTCCAGCGCGGCGCCTTTTTTACCTCCGCCGTTTAAAACCTCTACCAACAGCGGGCGGTCTTCCACCGCCAGCGGGGCGCGGTCTTCCACCGGTTCGGCAATATGGTCGCGGGGGACGGTGTTCTTGGCGGTTGTTTTGGCGGGGGCTTTTTCTCCGGCGTTGCGCACGGTAAAGTCGGTTACTTCCATACGGCTTAATTGCATGGCATAGAGCAGAAATTCAGCCAGGTTCAAATTGGTGCGTTTGTCGTGATAGGCAGAGAAATATTCCCAGGCGGACTTTGCCGCCAGCCAAGGATTAAAGCGCCAATCAGACAGGGTTTGTTTAAACTGTTCCCAAAAATCGTCTCGTTTAAGCGTACGGGGAATATAGTAGCGGATTTGTTCCGGCTCCACACCGGCCGCACTAAAAAAGTGGGCAGCGTTTTCGGAAGGGTCTTTGGGAGTTTTGCGGCGTTTGATGGTGGTTAAAACGGTCTTTTCAGAAGCGGGATTGTATGAGAACAACATAGCCGGCTGTGTCAGTATGGCTATATATAAGGTGCGGTCTTCGCCTGCGGACAAAGCCCGGGCCGCCTGGGAAGAAAACTGTACATACGCCGCCCAGCCCGTCAGTGCCAACAGCAAGACCAGCAATCCCTTTTCAATCAAACCGCGCATTTTACCAGATGATTCCATAACTCAATCCCTGCCGGGCAAAGCCATTTCTGGCTGTCTATAGTAAACCAAAGTTTACGGTTGGCCGCGTAGAGCAGGGCTTTTTCCAAATCCTGTGCGGCCAGCGTGCGTATGACGAAGGCGTCTTTATATTTGCGGTCTTTGGAAGAAATATCGGCCACAAATAAAATCTTGCTCAACGTAGTCATCTGCAAGCTGCCCAGCGTATGTTCTGCAATGGCGTTTAATACGTCTTTATCTTTTACGCCGAATTCATGCTTGGCCAGCCAAGCCGATACATAGGAGTGCAGCAAAGAAGGTTCAAACCGGCAAATATCTTCAAAGTAGGGGACTTTGATTTGATGTTCTTTGCAAAAAGAAACCAGCTCCGCTCCGGAAAACCCTTTGGCGGCGTCGTGCAGAATGCCGGCTTGGACGGCCTTTTCTGCGGGGACTTCGTAGATGTCGCTTAAAAGGGAGCATTGTTCCGCCACCTTTACGGAGTGGAGATAGCGGTTGGGCTTTAAATGGGCTTTGAGCCAGCGGTGTACTTCCAGCCCATACAAATCGTTTTTTAGGATAACCCGGCCCACGGCGGCAGGCACTTTGTCTTGCGGAACGGAGCCGCTGGCTAGAATGTGCGCCCGTACCCGTGTGGAGGACATTTTGGGAAATACACCCGGCAAAAACAGATGTTTAAAATCGGCCTTATGCTCTGCAAAGCCCTTACGTCTGCCGGCTACGACGGTAGCATGCTGGAAAATGTATTCCGGGTTTTGCCAGGCGTGCAAATCGTTAAGGCAGTCTGTACCGACCAGCAGGTAAATGTCCGGGTTGGCATAGCGCTGGCGCAGGTATTGCACCAGTTGGTACGAGTAGGTTTTGCCGCCGCGTTTAAGCTCGTAATCGTCAAAAATAATATTGCTGTCTAACGGGGCAAAAGCGGCTTTGGCCATTTGCATACGCAGCTTGAAAGGGGTGGGAGATTTGGCTTTGAACGGGGAATGGTACGCCGGCACAACATGCGCCACATCAGGCCGGATAATTTGCAGGGCCTTTTTTAACATGGCGATATGGCCTTTGTGAACAGGGTCAAAACTTCCCCCAAAAACAAGTATTTTCATAGCGTTTATTATATCAGTTTTAGCGGTTGAGGCCGGGGCTTATCCTTTTATACGTATGCGGGAGAGGAATAAGGCCGCCAGACCCAAAATCAGCGCCGCTACAAAATACACCGTGGCGGCGGCAATCATGCTTGTTTTGGTTACGGCAAAAGCTAGAATATTAAAAAAGATAGCGGCGCCCATAAACAGCAAAAGCGTTTCATTTTTAGAGAGCCCCACTTTCATCAGGCGCAAGGCCGCATGGTCATTGCTGCCGCAGAGCGGATTTTTGCCTTTGCATACGCGCATCAGGCAGACAAAGCCCGTATCAAAAAGCGGTATGGCCAAAATCAGCAGCGGCGCCAAAAACCCCAGGTTGGAGTGCTGGCTGTATCCGGTGCCCATGGACAGAGCGGCAATAACAAAACCTAGCAGGGTGCTGCCGCTGTCTCCCAGAAAGGTTTTAATGCGCTTGCTGTGATTATACGGCCAAAAGCCCGTACAGGCCCCCAGCAGCGCACACGCGCAGAAATTGACGTAAATAAATTCCGACGGCAGGGCAATCACGCACAGACCCAAACAGCAGACCGCCGCCTGGCTGACGCATAATCCGTCCGAAATATCCAGCAAATTAAAGGCATTGGTAATCCCCAATACCCACAGTACCGTCAGCGTATAAGACAAAAGCGGACAATCAAACAAAGAGACATGTATCCCGTAGCGGATAAGCAGCAGGGCGGCTGTGGCCTGCCCCAGCAGACGCAGGGTGATACTGATGCCTTGTGGTTTGTTAAAATCATCGGCCAGGCCTAGCGCAAAAATCAGCAGGCCGCCCAGCAAAATGCCGCGCAAACTGTGCAAAGTGCCGGAAGGAAACGCCGTGGTCAGGCGGATAAACACCAAGCTGGCGCACAGCCCCAGCAGAACGGCGCTGCCTCCCACCACCGGCACGGCGGCGGCGTGTTTTTTAAGCCCGCCCGGGACATCGCGGAGATAGCGGCCCAAATATAGCCGCAAAAAAGGCAAAACCAGTGCGGTTACCACACAGGAAATTAACGCAGTCAGCAGATAAAGATACAAGGTCTCCATGTAGTTATCATATAATATTAAAAGCGCCGCGTCAGCGGCAGGGAGAAGATAGCGTGATGAAAAAAGCAATCGTACTGTTGGCTGTTTTATGTGGGCTGGGGGGGTGTGCTTCACTGGGGTTAAAACAATCTTGCGACGGGAGAGATTTGGCGCGGCCTTCTTTTTTTGACCAGGGACAATCTTTGGTGGCTTTTAAGACGGTGCTTAAAGCGCGCGGCGGTGAAATGAAAGGTATTTTGCAAATCAAGAAAACGGAAGAAAACAGTTATCAGGCCGTATTGTTTGCGCTGGCGGGGGGGTATAAGCTGATGCAGGCCCAGGTGGAGCCCAAAAATGTAACTTTTGAGGTATTGGTGCCGCCGGCTGATATGGCTGTTGTGCGGGCCAAAGCCGAAAGTTTTTTGACACTGCTGTTATGGCCTCCGGCCCAGTATAAAAACTGTCGGGAGCAAAACGGACGGCGCACCGTTACCTATACCGGGGCTGCCAAAGCCCATTACGAATATGCACTTGGGGAAAGCTATCCACAGACGGTGGTTTACCGTAAAACTTTTGGCACGGCCCGCATGTCTTTTGCCCAGTACCGTCCCTATGAAGCGGGATTTGTGCCGCATTTGATTTATTATGATGACGGTTCCGTAACGGCGGAGCTGACCCTGCTGACCCTAAAGAAATAAAGCCAAAAGCGCTTGCTCCGGCAATTTACTGTTCCTCTCGCTCCCAAGAGCCCGTGGGGTGTTTGTTAGCAAAAAGCAAAGAGCCCTTTGCTGCTAGGCGGCAATGATTGCGATAGAGCCGTACAAAGGCCAAACGGGAAAAGCGGAGAGAAATAAAAAGGCCTCTGTATTTGCAGAAGGCCGGCGGTGAGCAGATTATCCTTTGGTATTATCAAACGGCTTTTTGTTTATAAAGCGTTCGGAGTGGTCGGTTACTTTGTCTAATTCTGCTTTTAATTCAGCGGCGACGGCGTCCATGTCGCTCTCTTCAGTTACATAAATCGCTTTGCCATAGCTTAAGGCCGTACTGCCAAACGGCAGCGGTACGCGCATTTTGTCCCAGGAGCCAACCTTAAATTTATGGCTTAACGCCGTGCCTACAGGGATAATGGGCAGACTGGTTTTTTTGGCTAAAAACAGAATGCCCTGCTGTACTTGGTAAATGGGGCCGCGCGGGCCGTCTGGCGTGAGCATGGGGTGATATCCCGCTTCGGCAATATTCATCAGTTTAATCAGCGCACGCGCTCCGCCGCGGGTGGTGCTGCCGCGCACGGCTTTCATGCCGAATTTGGGCAAAACACGGGCGATATATTCCCCGTCGTCACTCAAGCTGATTAATGAGCATATTTTTTGGCCGCGGTAGGGATAGAGCAGGAAAAGCTGCTGGTTATGCCAAATGGCGTAAATAAAGTTTTTGCCTTCTTTTTCCAGTTGCAGGAACTCTTCTGTTTTAAACCAATAAATGCGCGTCGTCCATCCCAAAAAAAGCGTATAGCCATAAATGGCGGCCGAACCAAATACATGTTTCCAGGAAACTTTTTTCTTTTCAAGTGAAGTCGGTTTGGGCATTATTTTTTTCCTTTGCGTTTTTTCTTTTGCCAGGGGATAATAAACACCGAGGTCAGCAAGGGGCGGGGGGCTTGCCCGTCCCACGATACATCTATTTTTTCTGCCTGCACTCGCTGCAGCAGCTGGGGCAGAATTTTGCTTGCGGTTTGTATATCGGTACGCGGGGCTTCTTTAAACAGTTTTGGCTCCGGTGCCAGCCCCAGTTTGGGCACGTAGACAAACTGCGGCTCCAGCGCTTCATATTCTTCTTTTTCGGCTTGCTCTTTTACTAAATCCGTAACGAATAAAACAGCCGTACGCAGAAACTCAAACAAAACAGTGTAGGCGATAAGCTGTTTGGTGCCTTCCAAAGATTGCGTATATTGGGTCGCCTGTTCCCCCAGCGTAACGGCGCACGCGCTGAAGAGCCCTTCCGCCGCTATGGTTTCGTTTTCCAAGTCCCACAGGGCGTTTTCGTTTAACTCATAGACGGTGCCCGGGTCTATTTGCGCCGCCAGCTCCAATACAAAGCGTGCCAATTCCAGCTCGCCGTTTAATCCGGCGGCGGGCAAATCCAGCCCCAGGCGCAGGATTTTGCGGGAGATTTCTTTTTGGCGGGTGCTGATTTTAAAGCGTTTGATTTTTCTCATGCTGTTGCTTGTGCAATCACTTTTTATATCAATTCTCTGCAAAAAAATTCATATAAAAAGTGCCGCTTGTAGCGGGCTAAAAAGCCGGACGCGCTTTCGCGCGCCCGGCTTTTTAAACTTTATCTTCTGTTTCTGCGGCTTTTGCGTACGGACTTTTTAGACGGGCCTGCCGCATGGGCCGGGGCCGGTTTGTCGGCTTTTTCCGGCTTGGGGGCATGCTCCACGGCTTTGCGGGCGGGAGCAGCGGCCTGCGGGGCTTCTCTGTTTTCCCCGCCGTGAGACCACACATACACCAGCGGAGTGGTCAACGCCACGGTGGTGTAGAACCCACAGATACAACCCACCAGCATGGCAAAGGAGAACGAGTTAAGCGCCTCCCCGCCGAAGAAATACAGAATGAACAGCGAGCCCACCACGGTAATAGAGGTAATGACCGTGCGGGAGAGGGTTTCGTTGATGGAGAGGTTAATCAGTTCTCCCAGCGAAGCCCGCGGGTGCAGGCGCATATTTTCGCGGATACGGTCAAAAATAACGATGGTGTCGTTAATAGAGAAACCGGCTACCGTTAAGAATGCCGCCACTACCACCAGGTCAATTTCACGCTGCGTTATGGCAAATGCCACCGCCATGACAAACAAGTCGTGGAACAAGGCAATCACGCCCGAGGTGCCCCACAAAATGTTGCTGAAGCGAAACGCCACATAAATAATGATGAATACTAAAGACAGAATAATGGCCCACACGGCGCGTTCCGTCATGTCTTGGCCTACGGAAGGCCCCACGAAGTTGGTCTGCTGCACCACATAAGGCACGTTGAGCGTGTCTAACGCTTTTTCCACACGCGCTTGCACTTCGTCAATATTGCCTTCGGCGCCTTTTTCACGCACGGCGTAGGTGTTGTCTCCATAGGACTGCAGTTCCGATTCGCTGCCCGTCTGGGTCAACGCTTGGCGCACTTTAGCCATATCTACGGTTTGTTCAAATTTTACCTGCACCATGGTGCCGCCGGTAAAATCTACACCCATATTCAGCCCTTTGGTGGCAAACAAGTAAATGCCCAACACAAAAATCAGGGCCGAAATGGTGAAATATACTTTCCTATATTTAAGGAAATCAATATTGGTTTTCGGGAAAAAGGTCATCATAAGCTGATCTCCTTGGGGTTGGACGTGAGAATCAGCTCATACATGGCGCGCGTGACAAATACGGCCGTGAACAAGCTGACGGTCAAGCCGATAATAAGCGTAACGGCAAAGCCCTTGACCGGGCCCGTGCCAAACTGCAGCAGACAGCAACCCACGATAATGGTCGTGATATTGGAGTCAAAAATGGCAGACCACGCTTTATCATAACCCAGCTGGATAATAGTGGGTATGGGCTTGCCCAAGAGTTTTTCTTCTCTCATGCGTTCAATAATCAGTACGTTGGCGTCAATAGCCATGGCCAAAGACAAGATGATACCGGCAATGCCGGGCACCGTCAGCGTAGCGGAGAAATAGCTCATGACCGCCATCAATAGCACCAAGTTCAGCACCAGGGCCGTATCAGCGATAAAGCCGGCCCATTTGTAGTAAATAATCATGAACAGCAAGATAGCCAGCAATGCGTACAAAGAGGCGCCTAAACCGGATTTGATAGAGTCTTCACCCAGCGTAGGCCCGATGGTGCGTTTTTCAATAATGCGCACCGGGGCGGGCAGGGCGCCGGCTTTGAGCACAATGGTCAGCTGGCGCGCTTCTTCCAGCGTAAACGTGCCGGAAATGCGGCCTTCTTTGGTAATGCGGCTCTGCACCACGGGGGCGGACTGGATAGTGTTGTCCAGCACGATAGCCAGCTGTTTGCCGATGTTGGAACCGGTCAGCTGACCGAACTTTTTGGCCCCTTCTGCATTGAAAGAGAAAGCCACTTCGGGGTAGCCGTTTTCACCGTACATGGTCAGGTGGGCGTCATCCAAATCGGCCCCGGTTACTTTGGCCACTTTATCTACCACATTGTAGCCGCCGTCTTTGGTGCGGAAAATGGTATATTCTTCCGGCAAAAGTTTGGCAATTTCGGGTTTTAACGCGCCGTCCTGGTCGTAGGGCTCTTCCATGCTTTCAAGCTTGGCAATGGCCTTTTCAGCGGCGGTGGTGTCATTTTTTACAATGTGGAACTCCAACATAGCCGTCTTGCCGATAAGCGCTTCCGCCGCGGCCGGATTGGCCACGCCGGGCAGCTGCACCAAAATCCATTTTTCACCCTGGCGGGTGATGGACGTTTCACCCACGCCGTATTGGTCAATGCGGTTGCGGATGATTTCAATGGCGCGCGCCATGGCTTCGTTAAGCGGTTCGCGGTCGCTGAGTTTGCTTACATCCAGCTCCAACAGCAAGCTGCTGCCCCCGCGCAAATCCAACCCCAGGTTGAGAATGCGCTGCGGGCGTTCGCCCAGAGCTTCCAGCTTTTCGCGTTCGGCATTCGGTTTGGAATACCAACGGTAATTGGGGTAAATGAGTGCTATAGACCCCAACAGAATCACAATGATGACAATCCATTTAATGGCCAGCGGTTTGGACATTATTTGGTTCCTCCTTGGTTAGCAGGCGTTGCATTGGTGCGGAACCCTACAATGCCCGATTTCAAAACGGTGAGTTTGACATTTTCAGATACTTTGACTTCTACGGCGTTGTCTTTAAACCCCACTACGGTGCCTACTACGCCGCCCGGTAGGATAATTTCATCGCCTTTTTGCAAAGCGTCCACTCTGGCCTGTCTTTCAGCCTCGCGTTTCTTTTGCCCGCGGCCTGACCAGAAAATCATGACCATGATTACAATAATCATGAGCATAAAGAACAGGTTGCCGCTGCCGGCTTGTGCTGTATTCATGCTGCCTCCGTAAAATAGAAGTAAATATACAGATACCTTAAGATTTTAGCATATTTGGACGTACCCGAGAGGAGCAAACCCAGGTCTGCGGTGTTGGCTGGTTGGCCTTGAGCAACGCCAAGCGGTGCTATATGCGAAAGAGTTTTTGTATAATAGGGCTGAAATCAGTTAAAAAGGAGGAATAAATTATGCGCAATAGGCAAGGGTTTACGCTTATAGAGCTGTTAGTGGTGGTGTTGATTATCGGTATTTTGGCTGCGGTGGCTTTGCCGCAATATACCAAAGCGGTGGAAAAAAGCCGCTATACGGAAATGATGACGCTTATGAAAGCGTTTGAAACGGAAGCGCGGATATTGATTATGGAAGGATTAAGAGATGATAGTTGTAACTCAATGGATACTTTTGGAGGGAGCTGGCGTCTTGCTACTAAAAATTTTTCTTATGATATCAATGATTGCGATGATACCAATGGGATAAGCGTTATGGTTTGTCGAGGAACTGGTGTTACCTGTGACCCAGAAATTTGGTATATTTTTGCTCCTAATGGAACAGTTACGAAAAAGTGTTCGGCCAGTGATGATTTAGCAGAGGATATGTGTACATGGCTTAAGAATGAACAAGGATTTACAGATTTGTAACAGCGTATAAGTGATGCTAAAACAGCCCGGCCATTACTGGCCGGGCTGTTTTTTCAATAAAAAGCTTTGCATGGGTAGGGGATAAAGCTGGGAGCCAGAAAGTATTTAGGGCTCTGTCCAAAATGTGGTGATAAGCTCCAGCACGGGCTGGTCTTGTGGGTTGGAGGAGGAAAGGGGAATCATTTCCATTTTTTCTTGCGTTGTGACAACGACATAGTCTTCTTTGACGTCAAAAATGCTTCTCTGCTCTTCCAGATCAAATAGACTGTGCCCAAAAAATCCTTTGGGCTGCGGCAGGTTGAGCAAATCCATTACCGTGGGGGCAATATCCAGCTGGCTGGCCAGCTCGTCCTGTGCCAGAGGATTGTTAAGCGGGGTGCGGGTAATAATGGCAAAGGGGATACGGTCAAACACCCGCTTATAGGGTGTAAAGAGGGCATTGGTGGGTGTATTGGAAAAAGACGGGTGATCCCCGGTTACCAGTACCAATGTATCCTCGTCCAGGAGACCCTTTTTATCCAGCAGCTGCAGAAAATAGCGCAAATCCTGCCCGGCCCGCGCGTAGGCGCGGGGCATGGTGGGCACATCGTAAAAATCGGCGTCAATTTCTTCATATTCGTGGTCTAAATAGTCCAGCCGGCCCAGCGGTACATGGGTGTCCACTGTCAGCAGTGTGATAAAGGTTTTTCTCTCTTTGTGCTCTTGCAGGTATTGGGCGGTATATTCAAAAAGTTTGCGGTCAGTTAACCCCCACCAGTCAATATAGGGTTCATAATCGGGCAAATCCGAGAAAAAAGTACTCCCGCGCACGATATCAAAACCGGCTTGGCGGAAGAGCAGGTTTTCGTCCATATAATTTTCGTTGGCGCCGCGCAAAAAAGCCGTGTGAAAGCCGTGCTTTTGCAGCTCTTTTACAAAGGAAAGGGGGTAGCCGCTTTCGTAATTTAATTTGGCATTGGGGTGGGAAGAAAAAATGACCGTCAGCCCGTAAAGCGTAGACAGCGTGACCGTGTGCAAGGTGACGGAAGGGTAGCGCTCAAACAGCTGGTCATAGGTTTGGCTGGCGGCAGAGGGGATAAGCGGGTTAAAGCGGTGCATGTATTTGGCGGAAAGGGACTCAGTGGCAATTAAAATCACGCGTTTGTAATCCTTCCCTATGCCGCTGTTGCGGGCGGTAAATACGTTGTATTTTTGGGCGGTGGCGGCGGTTTGGGTGGGCAAAACGTCCGTAATCATGGGCTGCTGGGGGCGGGCCAGCACCGCGCGCAGGGTGTAGACGGGGGAGGGGGGCATTAAATAAGCGGTTAAAAAATCGTACGGTTTAGGCAGCAGCGCCAGCGGGTTGAGCCAGCTGCAGGCCAGCAGGACAACCGTGCATATTCCCAGCTGCTTGGCAGCAGTTTTGCGGGTGGGCGGCGTAAAAAAGCGGCGTATGGAAAAAATACAAAAGAGCAAAAAGAATATCAGGTATAACAGTACGCGCCAGTCGGTTAAGAAAGCATAGTCTCCTCCTTCCATGGTTTCCAAATATTTCGCTCCGAAACGTTCCTTGAAATACCACAAAAGCACCATGTCTGCCGTACAGGCCAAATAATAGACATAAAGAAACAACGCCAGCACCCATTTGTTTTTAATGCCGATTAAGTTTAACAATGCCAAACAAGCGCCCAGAAAACAAAACTCCACCAGCAGGCGTGCCGCCAAGGCAGCCGTCCATATCTGCGGGGCCGCCACTTCCAGCTGGTGCAGCCCAAACGCCGTCAAAGCCAGTGCCGGCAGAGAGGCAAGCAAAAGCAATTTGTAATTGGTTTTAAATGAGTGGTATAAATCGTGTAGAAAAGTCATATTCCGCGTCCGGCAGGCGCACCCTGTAATTTGATATACTTGATTATATAAATTTAAGCGGTATTCCCGCTGAAGGATACTTATGGAAAACAATGAACTTCAAACCAAGCGGCATTCGTGCGCGCACATTTTAGCCGCCGCCGTACAGCAGCTGTTTCCGGGCACCAAGCTCGGCATCGGCCCCGCCGTGGATAACGGCTTTTATTACGATTTTGACTGCCCCCACGCTTTCACGCCGGAAGATTTGAAAACGATTGAAACGAAAATGAAAGAGCTCATCAAAGCCCGCATTCCCTTTGAATGCAAACAGATGAGCAAGGCCGACGCCAAGGCCTTGTTTGAAAAACGCGGAGAAACCTATAAGTTGGAGCTGTTGGAAGATTTAAACGACGGCGAAATTACCATCTATACCACCGGGGATTTTGTGGATTTGTGCCGCGGGCCGCACGTAGAACACTCGGGCAAAATTAACAATTTTAAACTCTCTGCCATTGCCGGCGCGTATTGGCGCGGAGATGAGAAACGCCCCATGCTCCAGCGCATATATGGTTTGAGCTTTACGGACAAAGATGAGCTTAACGCCTATGTCAAACAGCAGGAAGAAGCCGCCAAACGCGACCACCGCAAACTGGGCCCGGAGCTGGATTTATTCAGCATTAACGACAATGTGGGCCCCGGTCTTATTTTGACCCACCCCAAAGGCGGTATGCTGCGCAAAGTGCTGGAGGACTGGATTAAAAATGAAAATATCCAGCGCGGCTATGATATGGTGTACAGCCCGCATATTGCGCGCCTGCATTTGTTTGAAATCAGCGGGCATGCGGGGTTTTATTCGGAAAGCATGTTCCACCCTATGGAAGTGGACGGCGACAAATATCAAATTAAACCGATGAACTGCCCCTTCCATGTAGAAATTTACAAATCCAATCTGCGCAGTTACCGCGATTTGCCGCTGCGTTACTCTGAACTGGGCACCGTCTACCGCTATGAGCGCTCCGGCGCTTTGCATGGGCTGCTGCGCGTGCGCGGCTTTACGCAGGACGATGCACACATCTTCTGCACGCCTGAGCAGGTGGAGGACGAAGTAAAACAGTGCTTTGATTTTGCCATGCATATTTTCAAAACATTTGGTTTTGAAAAATACGCGGTGGAGCTTTCCACGCGTGACCCGCAGCACCCCGAACATTTTACCGGCAAGGTGGAAGACTGGGACCGGGCCGAAAACGCCCTGCGCCATGTGCTGGACAGCAATAATATTCCCTACACCACCCACGCTGGGGAAGCGGCTTTCTACGGGCCGAAAATTGACATTAAAGTAATGGACGCCATCGGCCGCCTGTGGCAGCTGTCCACCATTCAGTTTGACTTTAACCTGCCGGAGCGTTTTGACCTGGAATATGTGGCCCCCGAAGGCCGCAAACGCCCTATTATGGTGCACCGGGCCATGTTTGGCAGCATTGAGCGCTTTTTGGGCGTGATTATAGAGCACTATGCTGGGTGGTTCCCGCTGTGGCTGGCCCCGGTGCAGGCCAAAATCCTGACGCTGACGGACGAGCAAATCCCCTATGCCCAAGAAGTGGCCGCCCAAATGCGCGCCGCCGGTTTGCGCCCGCAGCTGGATATCCGCCCCGAGAAACTGGGGCTGAAAATCCGTGAGGCGCACTTACAGCGCATTCCGTACAGTTTGGTGATTGGTGCCAAAGAAGCACAAGAAAGAACGGCTACCGTGCGTTTGCGTGACGGCAAAAATCTAAACGAGCTGCCGCTGGCGGACGTGATAGCCAAAATGAAAGAAGAAGCAGAAAGCCGCAGTCTGACGAACTTGCTCAAATAGCTTTTGCTAAAAGCAAAAACCCCGCCGAAAAGACGGGGTTTTTTATGGAA
Source organism: uncultured bacterium (assembly GCA_949291365.1). Taxonomy (GTDB): domain Bacteria; phylum Elusimicrobiota; class Elusimicrobia; order Elusimicrobiales; family Elusimicrobiaceae; genus Avelusimicrobium. The sequence goes on along the minus strand of CASEVJ010000005.1, from coordinate 282,023 downwards.
TTGGTGCGCTTGAAAGGGACTGTTTTTGTTGAAGGCAGGTGGGAAATTTAAAGGGCTTGACTCGTTTTTTTTTGATAAATTTTGTTTATGAACAAAATTTATCAAAAAATATTTCTCGAAGAGAAAATCCCCGTTGAATGCAGATTTGGCGGCTTTACGCTTATAGAGCTTTTAGTGGTGGTGCTAATTATTGGCATCTTGGCAGCCATTGCCTTGCCCCAATACGAAAAAGCAGTATGGACGTCCCGTTCTTCCACCATGTTAGCCAACGTGCGGGCACTGGCAAATGCACAGGAGATATATTTTATGGCTAACAACAAATACTCTTTTGATTTTGACGGACTGGATCTTTCTTTTGATTCTTTGCCACAGAAACCTAGCACGTCCTTTTTTAGTCTATGGATTGCTTCCACGAATGCCGTTCGCGCCAATGAGCTGTATGAATTAGTTATTCATCTTTTTAATCCCCCGGCGGGATTCCTTTATACTATAGCTCTGTTGAAAAATGGCCCTTATAAAGGGGGAGGATTCGTTTTTGTACATGTAGAGGATAATAATACGTCAGAGAAAGGATTATATTGCGTGGAAAGAATTAATCAGAAAGCAATGAATAATTTTTGCAGGCAATTATTTGGAGGAGTAAATTTAAAGAGCCAATATAACCTAGTATTTTACAAACTACCTTAATGAGCAAAATGGGGGAAAATTATTGGACGAACAAAAATATAGTCTTACTTGTATAAAATAAAAAACCGGGTTTAATAACCCGGTTTTTATCGTTTACAATATGCTTACGGAATGGAATCCATGATTTTGCGCAGCTCTTCTTCGCTTTTGTCGCGCACTTCCACGGTTTTTTCTTTGCCTTTGGCCCCTTTGACGATGATGATTTGCTCTTCTTTGACGGCAAAGAAATCGGCCAAAAATGTTTTCATGATTGCATTGGCGGGGTCGTCATCCACTTTTTTATTTTTAATCTTCATCCGCAATACGCTGCCAATGCGGCTGATGATTTCATTGCGCCCCGAAGTCGGAATGACGCGAACCTTTATAATCATAATTCCTCCAAAGTTCAGCCAAACAACCGGCTGCCTATCCGCGGCAAGGTGGCGCCCTCCTCCACTGCCGTTTCAAAATCTGCACTCATTCCCAAAGACAAATATCTTTGGGAAAGCGAAAGCGGAAAATCCCGGTCAAACGCCGCTTTGACTTCTCTGAACAACGGGCGCAGCGTTTGCACATCATCCGTTTGCGGCGCAATAGCCAAGTATCCGCACGGACATAAATTTTTCAAATCTTGCAGCTGTTTTACCAAAAACGGTGCGTTTTCCAACGCAATGCCGGACTGGCTTTGCCGGTCTGTCAGTTTAATTTGTACCATGACATATAAACGCTTGCCCAGTTTCTGGGCATATCCGTCCAGAGCTTGGGCGGTGCGCAGGTCATCTATGGAATCTATAAAGTCAAACAGCTTGGCGGCTTGGGCCGCTTTGTTTCTTTGCAAATGGCCTATGAAGTGTTTTACCGTGGTGTAGCTTGCAAATTTAGGGTCATTCCAGCGGGCGGCTGCCTGCTGGACGCGGCTTTCGCCTATATGGAGCACCCGTCCGCTGGCCAGCAACGCAAGCACATCTTCGTCTTTGGCGTATTTGGTAACCGCCATCAAATGCACGTTTTCTTGGCTGCGTCCGCTGCGCCGGCATGCCTGTACGATGGCATCTTGTACGGCTTGCACATTTTGGCTTATTCTGTCTGCCGCATTCATAAAAACCCTTGACATATTATATCAAAATTTACTTAAATCAGCAATTTTCAAAGGGGGGAGCTTCGGGCGGGGTCTCCCTTGCGGCGGCAGGGGGCGTTGGTCAGGAAGAGCGCGCACCGAAAAAGGCGGTATTTCTGCTTGTTTGTGTACAAAAAGGGCTTCTTTTTTGGGGCAGGTTCTGCCGGCATTAAGACGGTCTTTTATTTTTGCACACAAAAAAGAGCCCCCCGTATTCCATAAATACGGAGGACTCTAGGTGCACTCATTCATTTTCTTCCCTTCCCGGTAATGGGCTTAAGATCACAAAACAGTGAAACATCCCTTTCAAACCACCCCAACCAACAGCCCGTTTCTCAGTGGTATTTGCCCGACGGCAAAAACCCAAGCGTACGCACTGGTGTGTTGCGGTCTTGCGGTCTGATTTTCAAGGAACATTTAATTTTCTGCTTCAAAGCCACGTACTTACGCTTCACCGTTCTTCGCGGTATCTTGCCGGCGTGACCCGACCAGTTTATGCGCCTTTTGCCGTCTTGCGTCACCGGGCAAAACTGACAGCAGACGCACATTTTCTGCCTTGCATATCCCAACCCGTTCCGGGATACTATAAGTATAGTCCTTTTATTGCCAAAAACAAGGGGAAATTTGACATTTAGACATTGCTGATGCGTTTAACCAGCATGCCCAATATCCGCCCTTGCGGGGCCGTTTCTTTCTTCTTTCCATCGGCAGATAAAAATAGCGTTTGGGCGCCTTCCTTTTGGACGCGTCGGGTCACATAGCGCCCGGCCTGTACTTCCAGCAGGACAATTTTCCCTTCCGCCAGCTCCTGCCCGGGCTTGACCAGGCACAAATCGTCTTTGTCGGCATGTTTGTCCCAGCCCGTGTCAGCCGTGCGCAGTATGTACTTGGCTCCTTGCGCAAAGCGCCGCGGCACGCTCCACCACTCTATAATGTCGCTTTCTTCATAATTGGGATAATGAGCGGGGACGGAATTTAAAAAGGGCAGCTGCACGCTGTTGCTTTGCTCGGGGAATGCGTCTGACTCGTGCAAAAACCCTTCTCCGGCTAAATACGAGCAGCCCCCATTATCCTGATCCCGCAGGGCATGCACGGACGGAACGGCTCTGGGCTCGGGGTAGGTAGTGGAACGGTAATCAAAGAGTTTAAATACGTCAAAAGAATCCAGCCCAAACAGCTGGGCCATTTGGGCGACGTATCCTTTGGAGGGGCGGCGCTTGCCGGTGGCCCACAGCGCGGTGGTAGCGGTGGAAACGCCCAGTGTCTTCGCTAACTTTGCCTGGGCGCCGCGCAAGACACCGTGATTCCATTTTTCTAACTGTTTTTCAAATTTGTTCATATCTTTCTCCTTTATAATCAGACAAAAAAGAGAAAAACAGGAAAAACTTGACAAACGCTAACAAAACTTACTATACTAACAATATGCGGAGCAAATCCGCTTTGTTCTTTCTCTGTTTTCTTCGGACGGACAAACGCTGGCGAGGCGTTTTGCGGGGAAGGCCCGGGGCTCCGGGCCGCTATCATGGCCTAGTGATAGGTTGTTCCCCACCGTCCCGGCCGCATATTTCTTGCCTGATCTATGCGGTCTTATTTTAGCAAATAAATAGTGCTTTGAGTTAGTAAAGTTACAAAATATTGTTTTCAAAGAGCGTATATTATAAATAGAAACGTCTGAAATAATAGTTTGTTTATTTTGCTAACTCTGTTAGTTTTTGTTATGGACATTCTGCTTCGCGTCGTTCTGACGCTCTTGCTGGCAGTGGCGGTGTGGGGGTTTGCCAGTGAGTGGTATCACCTAAAATAAATTTCGGTTCCCGGCGCAAAAAAAGAATGCGCGGGCCGATGGGAGGGGGCAAACGCCTCCTCCCGGTTTGCGCGTCAAAAAGGTTTATGGCGGGCCGGTGGTTGTTTTGTCTTTTGGTTTCAAATAGCACTGCGTGCAGAGCCGAAATTTCACTCGGGAAAAATGCAGCGCGGCCAATGGCAGCCGGGGATTTGAGGCCGCCGCAGCCAACGGCCCGGCGTAGCGTGCAAGGAAAGGGCAGGAACAAATATATAGCAGAGCAGCTTTCTCTTCTTGGGCGTTGCCGCCTGCCTGGAAAGGGCAGGAGCCAATATATGGCAGTGCTGGCGGGTGTTTGACGGCGTTGGTATACGGCAAGGCCATGAACAAGAGAACCCCGGAGTAAAAATGGCTCCGGCAAACCAAGGATTGCCAAGCGTTGGCAAAAGCCAAGTCGGTAACAAAGAGAAAATCTGCAGTAAGAGGGTATGGGGCAGGGGATGCCAAAGTGGGATAAAATCCGTCTGGAAAACTGTATTTATGCACAGGCCGCCAAAGAAGGAGCGGCCTTGATGGGCAGGAATGGCGCGCTGGTATGTGCGGGTGCCGGCGGCCTGCTGAAGGAATTGCTTAAAGTATATAACCGTTTTTTTAGCAGTCAGAACAGGCGTTTTTTGAGAAAGACGTTGCAGCAGCAGCGGGCGGCCTATGCCGCTTGTGTTAGGCAGTACATGGCAGATAAACAGCGGTGGGCTGTGAAAAAATCTTTTTGTTTGGATTGTAAAGAGCCGTCAGGCGGTGCTCTGTATTTGCCGGCGAATGGGCCGGGCCAAAACGTCTGCGTGTGGTGTCATCCCTGCCGGCGTGTGCGGCGGAAAGAAGCGGTGCCCCCGGAAAAATAAAAACCGCGGGGCCGCAGGGCTTACGGGAAAGAAAACAGGAAGTTCACCGGTAAGGGAAACCGTTCTCCCCTGTCCCAAAAAGAGGCCGGCATTGTGGTGCAAGTCTTTAGTCGTTGTCCTGCTGCTGCAGGGCCCAGAGCTTCATATATTTGACAAAGACATAAAAAGAGGAGAAAGACGCCCATATAAACCCGCGCATACCGTCTAGAACACCTAATTTAAGCACATAGCGTTTGAAAAATTCAAACGGAATGGTGACTAGCACAAACAGGAGCGAAAATTTGCGCCCTTTCTGGTGCATTTGCCGGGCGGCCAGGGTGGTATATTGGTTGAATTTGCTGAAATAGGACTCTATATTGCTGTATGAATTATGCCAAAAAGGCGTGTTTATTTGGCCTACCGGGCCGTCTACGCGCAGTTTTTCGTGCACCAGTTCCCCTTCGTAGCGGGCGAGGTCTTTTTTGACCAGACGCAAATGGTATTCTTTATCCAGCCCGCTGTGTTTCATGGGTTTGCCCAAAAAACAATTGGCGCGCGGCAGCGTAAAGCCGGCATAAGGAGTATCGGGCAAGATATGGCGGATTTGTTGGCACAGCTGGGGGGAGAGCTTTTCATCAGCGTCTAAATTCAGCGCCCAGGGAGAGGTGGTCTGCTGCAGGGCAAAGTTTTTTTGGTCGGCAAAGCCGGTAAAATCCCGTTGGTAGACGGCGGCCCCCAGCTCTTTGGCTATTTGCGCGGTGCGGTCTTGAGAGAAGGAATCCACTACCACAATTTCATCTACCAGCTCTTTTGCGCTCATAATACATGCGGCGATATTGGCTTCTTCGTTTTTGGTAATGATAAACAAACTGATTTTTTCGGCCATAACCCCTCCTGGCGGTTCTTTCATTTATTATATCAAACGCCAGCGTATAAACCGAAAACAAAACCCCCGGAAGGGTGACCGGGGGTTTAGAGGGGAACCGCTGCAGCAGGGTTTGGGACTGCAGCGGTTTGGGGGTAAATGGTTTCTTTCTGACATTTATACTCTATCATTTGCCAGTCAAAAAGCGACAGGGCCTTAAGGCCCAAAAAATACCTGTTTTTGTGCCTAGAAGGGGATAGGTCTTTTGTGGTATAATTTTTGGGACTTCAGGAAGGAGTGTATACTATGAAAAAGATACTTTATATCTGTGCGGCGGCCTGTTTGTGCGCATGCCAGACGTTGCCTACCTCTGCGGAGTGGAAAGTGCGCGGGGACGGCTATTTTCAGGATGGAAACCCCCAGAAAGCGCTCCAAGCATATAACCGTGCTTTACAGATTAATCCAGACAATGGGGCGGTGTATGCCGCGCGCGGGGCGGCCTATTTCTTTACCGGGGATTATACGGCAGCCCAGAAAGATTTTGAAAAACTGTTGGAAATGAATCCGTATGAACCGGAAGGATATTCGGCGTTGGGGTCGGTCTTGGCGGCCCAGGGGTATTACCAGGAGGCCTTGCAGGTGCTCAATGTGGCCTTGGTGCTGGCCCCTACCAAGCCGGAAATATTTTTCTCCCGCGGCGGCGTTAATTTTATGCTGGGAGAATACGACCAAGCCGTGGCAGATTATTCTTATGTGTTGAATTTGCGCCCGGCGGCTGATGTATATAATGCCCGCGGTGCGGCTTACCTGAAACTAGGTGACCAGCAAGCCGCAGACAAAGACTTTGCTATGGCCAAGAGCGGCCAGGTGCCGGATAAATTAAATGACTATACGATGATTGATTAATGTCATCAGTGCGGCGGGATTGCAAGTCCCGCCGCGCTTTTGATATAATATTCATGTCCAATTTATGTCACCGTAGCTCAGCTGGTTAGAGCGAGCGTTTCATAAGCGCTAGGTCGGTGGTTCGAGCCCACCCGGTGACACCATTATAAAACCCCTTCGCGAGAAGGGGTTTTTTGTATATAGAATTCTCCAGTTGTTTTGGGAATATTTTCTGGCTGAAAATCTTCCGTCCGTTGCTTTTTTGGAGCTCTGCGTCATTCATCTTTTCAAAAGAGGGCTCATCGCTCTGTGCAAAAATTAACCTTAGCCAAGAAATACGGCCCAGCAGAGTGCGCTAAAGGGTAAAATATACGGCTAGAACAGCTGTATGGAGCATGACGCGCGGGCTTAAAAAGTGCCTCCACTGCGCCGTGGGCGGTGTGCTGGCTGGCGGTGACAGATTGTGCGGCAAAGCACCGGCGTACGGGGACAAAGACGGCCTAATAGGGCTGTTGGTTACGGCCCGTCGTCAAATTTGCTATAGTAACAAACATGAAAGACATTCCTTTTTACGACGTCATTATTATAGGGGCCGGAGCCAGCGGACAGGTGTGTGCGCTGCAATGTGCACGGCGCGGCAAAAAGGTGTTGCTGTTGGAAAAAGAAAAACAGCCCGGACGGAAAATTCTGGTCAGTGGAAACGGCCGCTGCAACTTGACCAATGCCTATGTGACGGCACAGGATTATCAGGGGGGGAGTCGTTTGGTGCAAGCCGTGCTGCAAAAGTTCCCTTTTACGAAATGTTTGGATTTTTTTCATGAATTGGGCGTGCTCACCGTGCAGGAAGAGCAGGGGCGTATCTTCCCGCTGACGGGTAAATCTACCGCTGTGGCAGAGGCCTTGCGCCTGGCATGCCAAGAGGCGGGTGTATGCTTAAAAACGGAATGCCGAGCCGAACGCATACAAAAGAAAAAATTTTTTAACGTGACCCTGCAAAACGGAGAGGTGTTTTCCGCCCGGTATGTGGTGTTGGCCTGCGGTTCGCGGGCGTATCCGCAGGCGGGCGGTACGGAAGACGGCTATGCGCTGGCCCGCTGTCTTGGGCATCATATTACGCAGATTACCCCCGCGTTATGCGCGCTGAACGTAAAAGAAAAGGCGGTGGCCCGTTTGCAGGGTATTCGTGCACAGGTACGGGTGCGGGTGTGGCCCGGAACGCCGCAGGAAATGACAAATGAGGGGGAGATTTTATTTACGGGCTATGGGCTTTCGGGCCCGGCGGTGCTTAATGTCAGCGGGGTGATAGGGCGCGCCCTGCGCCGCGGGCCGGTGCCGCTAACGGTGGATTTGCTGCCTAATATTAGCCAGAAAGAAGCGTTTTTACAAGAGCGCATGGCCCGTTTTGGCAAGCGCAATGCCAAAGAATTTTTTGCCGGAATTTTGCATGAAAATATAGCCAATTTGTTGATTGATTTTGCCGGGATACGCAAAAATCTCCCGGTAGCGCAATGGACGGAAAACACCCGGCGCACGGTGGCCCGTACACTGGGGGCGTGGCCTTTTACGGTGCTCTCGCTGCGCCCTTGGACAGAAGCTATGGCCGCAGCGGGGGGTGTAAATTGCGCCGAAATAAACTATAATACATTGGAGTCGCTGTGTTGCCCCGGGCTGTATGTGCTGGGGGAGCTGTTAGATGTAGACGGACGCAGCGGAGGATTTAATTTACATTTTGCCTGGGGGTGCGGGTTTACCGCGGCCCTGGCTATGCCGGAGGAATAAAGTATGGCTGATATCGTGCGCAAAACCGCCAGTCTCAATGACCCCTTGCACATAGGGTTTGTAAGAACCTATTTTGTGGACGGGAAAGAAGTGTACCGGGAGACCCTGGATAAAAATTTGGATATTGTAAAAAAAGAAGGCGCGCTGCCGGATGGCAAAGTAAAAGAATTTTTTGAAAACGGCAAAGTGTATTTTGAATGTGATTTTAAAGCTGGCGTGCGCAATGGATCCTGCCGTATTTATTTTGAAAACGGCAAGGTCAGTATTGAAAAATCCTACAAAGACGGTCAGCTGCAAGGATTGGTACGTGTATACCACCCGACCGGGCGCCTGCACAAAGAAATGCACTATGTAGACGACTGCCAGGAAGGCCGCCAGACCAAGTATTATCCTTCGGGCAAAATTTTGGAAGTGTCTGAATATAAAAAAGGATATCTCAACGGGCTGTGCCGCGTGTATACCCAAGACGGGGATTTGCGCTCCGAATGTTCCTATAAAAACGATAAAATAATCGGAGACAAAATTATTTACCACCCCAACGGCACCATTGCGCTGATTTCTCCGCATAAAGACGGAAAGCCCAACGGCGTGACCAAAAAGTTCAGCGAAACGGGAGACTTGATAGAAGAGTGGTTTTTTGAAGACGGCGTATTAACGCTCAAAAAAGTATATTAAGTTTGTTTTTCAGCCAGAGCCCCGGCAGTTTACAGCCGGGGCTTTTTTATGCGCCAAAGCGCCCGTTTGGGCGATGCGGTTTTAGTACTGGAAAAAGAGTACGCGCATAAAGACGTGGGGCAGACACTCCGCCAAGCCAAAGAAAATGTCGTTTAATGCCGTTTTACCGTTGGTGGAATGAAGGAGCCCAAACGGTGAAAAGCAAGTCTATCGGGTAATCCTACAGATATACGGCAACCGGGGCGCCGGCAACGCGTACGGCACGCTAGAGCACCGCAGGCAGGGTGGCAATGGCAGAAAAAATAATTTCTGTTATCATAAAATATACAGCGGAGCGTTCTGCTTGTATATGTTTTGAAAAGAAGGGAAATAAGCCCGCGTAGGGCTTTGCTGGGGAAAACAAAAACCCGCCTTGCGGCGGGTTTTGAGCGCAGAATAGTGTTTATTTTTCTTCCGGCTCTGCCAACTCTTCTTCCTCGTATCCATCGTCATAATCACGCACGAACAGAAGAATATAGGCCAGCAAAGAACCGCCGAAAAACATCAAAAACGCGTATGAAAACCACCACAGCTGATTAAGCGGATTATAATCTAGCTGAATGGATTGCCAGACTAAAGATACCTGAATGCACATCAGGTATACCCACACAACGATAGTGAGCGCCTTGACGCATACGTCAGTCAATCCCCACCAGAAACCCTTGGCCGAAAACGGCCTGACAAACAGATAATGTAAGATAGCCATAATTTATTGTAATTCTCCTGATAAGAGTTGTCAATGTTTAGGGCTGAAAAGCCGGGTCAGTTTCGTTATAGCCAAAACCGCTGGGGCCCATTACGCCGCCGTCTGTGAAGCCGGCAGGGGTTGTCCCGTTGGCGGTGTTATTTTGATACAGCGGGTCATTCTGCAAGGCCTGGGCCTGCTGTATGTCTGCTACCGGTGTTTGTACAGTATTAGCCGGCTGCTGGGGCTGATTGTACAGCGTCGGAGCGTAAGCGGCGGTACCGGAGGCAGCGGTTGGTGCGGCGGTGGTTGTCGCAGCGGCAGTGCCGGCGGCCGGGGCATAGGCCGACGTTTGTTGGGTTTGGGCCGGGTCGGTGTAACCATATGCCGGCTGTACCGGGGGCTGATAGGAAGCCGTATCTGCCAAAAGCGGATCCTGCGCGGGGACGGCTTTCATTTCGCGGCCCGGTTTGGTGAGATTTTTCTTTTTGGCGGGGGCTTTTTCTCTGCCGGCGTTTAACGCATCCAAGGCCGCTTCGTGGGCAAAATCCTCATTAATGCGGGGCAAAATATCATTGCGGAAAACAGGATAGCGATCTTGATCCAGGTATTCCATGGAGACGGGTTCCTGTTCGTAGATTTTGGTTACTTCCTGTTTCGGGGCGGACTTTTTGGTTTTGGGTTTGGGATATTGCACGGAATATACGTCTGAAAGCACCACCTCGGTTGTAGGCGTGCCGTCCGTTGTATCCAACTCTTCATTCAGACAGTAGTCCACCCGCTCTTGCGTAGAGGAACCCGGGTGTTTGTCCACCCGCGTTTCACAGGTGGAGACGGCGGCAAACAACGGTGCCGTCAGAAAAAGAAAGAAAAAAACGGCCAATGATTTATTCATATATGCTCCGTAATACGAAGATACTTTATTATAGCAAAACTGCCTCTTTTGACAAGGGGGTTTTTCTGTTGAAATAGAGAAAAATAGTTCTACAATATATATATAATATTTGTTTTAGCAGGGGAGCGAACGATGAAAGGGTTTACATTAATAGAACTATTGGTAGTGGTGTTGATTATAGGCATACTGTCAGCAGTGGCATTGCCGCAGTATCAGCGTTCTGTTGAAAAAGCCCGCATGGTGGAGAGGTTGGTAGCTTTAAAAACGCTGGGAAAACATTTTCAGCTTTATGAACAGGTCAACGGTGTGGGCCCAAGCAGTATGGATGATTTGGACGTATCTATTGATATTCCGGATGATGTGCAGCTTACTTTTGGGGCCACGGGATTGACATTAAACAGCCAAACAACTTCTTCTATTCCTCGCTGGGAAGGAGTATTGCGTTATGTATCTACTGATTTTGCGGCGGAGGATTATCCGCACCGCGGCAAATACCTTTGTGATGCCAAAGAAAAACAATATTTGTGCACCGGCTTGCCGGGGGCTACCAGATCCAGCCGGCAGGATGCAGGCAGTGGCATTACGCGCTATATTATTGATTAGCATTGGCTTGTTCAATCCCCGTCGGTAAGCGCGGGGATTTTTATGTCCCAAACAGCATTAGATGGGTTTATGGTTTAAATGTATCGGTCAAAATAAAAAATCTTACCTGGTGTTCTCTTTGTAAAAAGAGCTTGAAGTCAAATGCCTCTGTTCTACGTATGGTAAGGAAATAAATGGGCTTTTATAAAAGTGGCTGAAGGATAATATTGCTACTGGCTGCACACATAAAAACCCCGGGCTGTAAGCCCGGGGTTTTGTGCGTCAAAGCTTATTTGCTTTTTTTGTGTTTGACCGGCTCACCATAGTAAGCTTTCAAATACAATTCTTTGATTTCGCTTACCAGCGGGTAGCGGGCGTTGCCGCCGGTGCACTGGTCGTCAAAGGCCAATTCGGACAGTTTGTCCAAATTTGCCAAGAATTCCTGCTCCGAAATACCATATTCCTTGATGGATTTGGGAATATTAAGGTCATTTTTCAGTTGGGTAATCATCTCAATGAGTTTCTGTACCTTGGCGTCCTTATCGTCGCCCATATCATTATTGGGCAACAGGAAGTCTACAATCTTGGCATAGCGGCCGCGCACAAACGGGTATTTGTACTGTGGGTACAAGCCCTGTTTGGTGGGTTTGTCGGTAGCGTTGAACTCAATGACGTAGGTGAGCAGCAACGCATTGGCCAACCCGTGCGGTACGTGGTACATAGCACCCAGTTTGTGGGCCATGGAGTGACACAAACCCAAAAATGCGTTGGCAAAGGCCATACCGGCAATGGTGGCGGCATAGTGCATTTTTTCGCGGGCGTTGATGTCCTGCGCGCCTTTGTCATAGGAGCTCTTCAAGTATTTAAATACCAAGCGCATGGCTTCCAGCGCCTGCCCGTCTGTAAAGTTGGTGGCAAATACAGAGGTGTAGGCCTCAATGGCGTGGGTCAGCACGTCCAAACCAGACCAGGCGGTCAGCGTCTTGGGCATGCCCAGCACAAATTCCGGGTCAATGATAGCCATATCCGGGGTTAACGCATAATCGGTAATGGCGTATTTGGTGCCGGTTTTTTCATCGGTAATGATGGTAAACGGCGTGACTTCAGAGCCGGTTCCGGACGTGGTGGGGATAGCCACCATGACGGCTTTTTTGCCCAGCGGAGGAGCCGCATAAATGCGTTTGCGGATATCCATAAAGCGCATGGCGATGTCTTCAAAGCTGGTGTCGGGGTTTTCGTACATCAGCCACACCATTTTGGCTTCGTCCATGGCAGATCCGCCGCCCAGACCAATAATTACGTCGGGCTGCCAGGAGTTGGCAATGGTCAGCGCTTCGGTTACGTTTTCAATGTTCGGATCGGGGATTACGTTGGAGAACACGCGGAATTTAATACCAATGCTTTCCAGCACTTCCGCTACCGCGCGTACATGGCCCAGCTGCTCCATCGTTTTATCGGTAATAATATAAGCCCGCTGTTTGCCGGCCAGTTCTGCCAGGGCCTGCTCCAGTGCGCCGCGTTTGAAGTAGATTTTGGAAGGTACTTTGTACCAGTACATATTTTCGCGGCGTTCCGCGACGGATTTTACGTTCATAAGGTGTTTGACTCCGATATTTTCGCTGACTGAGTTGCCGCCCCAAGAGCCGCAGCCCAACGTGAGTGATGGCGCCAGTTTGAAGTTATACACGTCACCGATAGCACCCTGGGAAGAAGGCATGTTAATCAAGGTGCGGGCGGTGGGCATATCTTTAAAGATGTCAATGTGCGCTTCGTTAGCTTCGTCGGTATAGAGCACGGAGGTGTGGCCTGCGCCGCCGTAGAGAATTAAGTCGCGCGCCAGCTGCACGGCGTGGTCAAAATCTTTGGCGCGGTAGAAAGCCAGCACCGGGGAAAGTTTCTCGCGGGCGAAGGGTTCTTCGTCGCTCACTTTTTCCGCTTCGGCAATTAAAATCTTGGTGTCAGCAGGTACTTTAATGCCTGCCATTTCGGCAATGGTTTCGGCGCTTTGTCCGGCGATGGCAGAGTTGAGTTTACCGTCTTTAACAATGGTGTCGGCCAGTTTTTTGCGGTCTTTGCCGGTGACAAAGTGGCAGCCGCGGTCAATAAATTCCTGTTTGACTTTATCGTAGATAGCGTCTTCCACGATGACGGACTGTTCGCTGGCGCAGATGGTACCGTTGTCAAAGGTTTTGCTCATAATAACGGAGCTGACGGCCATTTTGATATTGGCGGTGGCGTCAATCACGACCGGGGTGTTGCCCGCGCCTACGCCGATGGCCGGCTTGCCGGAAGAGTAGGCCGCTTTTACCATACCCGGGCCGCCGGTGGCTAAAATAAGGTTAATGTCTTTGTGGTGCATGAGCGCATTGGAGAGCGGCATAGTCGGGTTGTCTATCCAGCCAATAATGCCTTCCGGCGCGCCGGCTTCCACCGCGGCGTTGAGTACGATGCGGGCCGCTTCAATGGTGCATTCTTTGGCGCGCGGGTGCGGAGAGAAAATAATGCCGTTGCGCGTTTTCAAAGCCAGCAAACTTTTGAAAATAGCCGTAGAGGTAGGGTTAGTGGTCGGAATGACGCCGGCAATTAAGCCAATAGGTTCTGCCACCTGGCGGTAACCAAAGGAGTCATCATCAGAAAGCACCCCGCAGGTTTTGGTGTCTTTATATTGGTTATAAATGTATTCGGAAGAGAACTGGTTTTTGATTACTTTGTCTTCCATTACACCCATGCGCGTTTCCGCCACGGCCATTTTGGCCAGCGGAATGCGGTTCTGTGCCGCGGCAATGGCTGCGGCGCGGAAAATTTTGTCCACTTGCTCCTGCGTATAATTGGCATAAATGCGCTGGGCTTTTTTCACCTTTTCTACAATCTGATCCAGGTGGGCCAACTCTTCGGGGGTGGCCACGGCCGGCGCTTTGGTTTTTTTGTCCGCCATAACGTGTTCTCCTTTTTAAAATATCTTTGGTAAAACAAGATGTAGATATTTTTATATCCATATGATAGCTGTTTTGAAAACTGCTGTCAATATTTCGTCTAAAGTTTTAAAAGCCGGCTTGACAAAAAAACAGAAAAAACATACCATATGGATATTGTAATATCCAGATTTTTCTGACGGGAGCAAGTTTTTATGTCTTTATTTTCACGTAAAAAAAGCATTAGTGTGCAGACTATACGCCGCTTGCCGCAATATTTGCGCGTGCTGTATGACTGGCACGGGTATGGCAGAGAATTGGCCTCTTCCACCGAGCTGGCGGAAGAAACCCAGGTGCCTGCCATTGTGATTAAAAAAGATTTACAGGCCGTAGGGGCCCCCAGCAAAATGCGTGCGGGCTTTAAAATCCGCGGTACGATTACTGCTATTGAAAATTTTCTGGGCTGGGATAACTTAAATAAGGCCTTTTTAGTTGGTACGGGGCATTTGGGCGCGGCGCTGCTGGGGTTTTCCGGCTTTAAAAACCACGGGCTGGAAATTGTGGCTGCGTTTGATACCCACCCGGAACGGGTAGGGCACGAAATACACGGGGTGCAGGTCTATCATACCGCACAGTTAAAAAGCGTGATAGAAGAGAAAAAACTGAAAATCGCCGTGCTGACCGTGCCCGGTGCCGCCGCCCAGGGCATAACGGATACATTGGTGGCTTGCGGTATTAAGGCCATCTGGAATTTTGCCCCGGTCAAGCTGGCGGTGCCCAAAGGGGTGGCGGTACAGCAGGAAGATATAGCGTCCGGGCTGGCGGAGCTGTGCGCCCGGCTAAAGGCCCGTTAAGTGAATTGAAAAGTAAAATTTCTCTATGTCCCGGCAGTTTCACCCGGGAAAGGCGGAGGTCTAGAGCGCTGGGTAAGTTTCTGCAAAAGGGTTTCGTTCTGTTTGCTGGTCGCAATAGCGCTGGAATGTGCATTTGTAAGATGTTATTCGCTCCGGTAGGTTTAATGGCTACATTGTTTACATGTCTTTAATCTCTTCTTTTCAGATATTTTTAGTCCCCTTGGGCAAATTCTCCAATAAAAAGCGGGCATGTCTCATCATAAAAACAGCTTTTGGAGAGCCAAAAAGCGAGTTTTAGAGGATAAATTGGGGGCTAAAAATTTCTTTAGCTGTTTCTTCAACCAAAAAAATACAAAAAACCCCTTGACGCAATAGGTTTTTTTTAGTAAATTTCTAGTGTGCCTATGTCTGTTAAGGAGGGGCTCTTATGAAAAGATTTTTACTGGTCGTATTAGGGCTGCTGGCAGTTCCCTGCTTTGCCGCCAATAATATCAAGATGGTAACGTATTTCCCCGTACCGTATGCGGCGTATAGTGATTTGTCCGTTGACGGGACGTGCGATGTGGGGCTTTTGGGTTCCTGCTCCCTTGATGCCGGAACTGCGCTGAATGTGGCTAAAAAAAGTTCTGATTCGCGCGCTTTAAATACGGGCAGTTTTATTGTTCGCTCCGGTACTTTGAATTTGCAGTCTACCCATTCTGCTCCTGCCATATCCACCGCTTATTTGACGGCGGGGAATGGCAGTGCGACTGTAGGATCGTTAAATTTTAGCCATGATTTAGCGGTTTCCCAGATAAATAATTCAACAGCGCAGAGCATGACAGCGCAAAATAAGGCCATATTGACTAGATTGCAAATTTTTGGTCATACTTTCCCCACCTGTGATGCTACGGATCATAAAATCAGCTGGCAAAGATTGACTATGGGCGGCTCTGCGGGTATCTTCTTGGTCTGTGGGGAAGGGGCGGAAGCTACTTGCGAACAAAACCCCAATCAGGAAAAATGTTGTACGGCAGAGCAAGAGTGGAATGGGACGGAGTGTGTAGAGGCAGCTTGTCCGTCGGGCCAGAAACGTCAGAATGGGACATGTGTGGATATTTGTAGCAGTGGTGAAACGTATTATTCATCTTCCGGATCGGACTATTGTTGCATTGATTCCCTGATATCCGAAGAGAATGTAGGGTCAACTATTTACCAGTGGTTGGCTTATAAAGGGATTACTGAAGCGAACAGATGCCGACCTGGAAACGAAGGCAGAACGCTGGATCTGTATGCCTGTAGTACAACTGGTGCCTGTTCAACGTGTAATAGACTGAATACCCCTGGCTGTTACGGGTCTACGATATCTATCACAAAAGCTAACCAAACGGTTCCTCAGTTTGTGGCTGCACGGTTTGCTTCAATAGATCCGTTTATGAACTTTAAAAATAGTGAGACTTTATTGGCTCTGGCTTGCAGCGCTGCGGTTCCGTGTCCTAGTGGTCAAATATGTAGGAATGGCACTTGTATTTCCACGAGTGTAGAAGTGGATGATCCTGGATTTACGACAGGAAACGAGTTAAATCCTTATTGGATTAAGAGAATATATCAATGCTCTTGTAGACTAGCGCAATAGGTCAATTATAGTATGTGTAATAAAAACCCCGGGTGTAAGCCCGGGGTTTTTGTACCTAAACAGGATATTTCAAGTATATAACCTGGTAAATGCAAATAAATTATTTTGATTAGCGCTTGAAAAATTTCTTTATATTTTTCGGTGGAAAAATAATGCAAAGCTGAAATTTTGAACGAATATCCCCAGCTTGCCGTCAGAGCATAGTTTGTTTTTTTGTGCCTTTACCTTTATTCTGCTGTCTTATGTAACACGCCCCCAGGGATTCTGGGGGCGTGTGTTTTGGCAGGAAATCTCCCGGCTGGGCCGGGATAAACTGGCGTTTAGCGGTTAACCCGCCGGCCACAGAAAGCGCCGCCCGGCCATGAGGTGAAAGTGCAGATGATCCACGCTTTGGCCGGCGCCTTTGCCGTTGTTGGTTACCAGGCGGAAGTCCTTTAAGTCGTATTTTTTGGCTAAATCCCGGGCTGCCAGCAGTACTTTGCCCAGCAATTGAGCGTCGCCGTCTTGGGCTTGATCCAAGCGGCTGATGTGTTTTTTAGGGATAATCAGCAAGTGGGTGGGGGCCTGCGGATTTAAATCCTTAAACGCCACCACGTCATCGTTTTCATAGATGATTTGGCTTTTGATTTCCCCGCTTACTATTCCACAGAATATGCAGTTCATGTTTCCATTATATAAAATAAATGTCCCCGTGCCGCTTTTAACAGGGCCCCGGCAAAGACAGACGGCAAAATGAGCGGTTTACAGGTATCTGGCTTTTCTTTAGGGGGAGAGGTGTTTGTTTGGGCCGGAGAGTGCATGGGGTAGTGTCGGAATTTCGTATAGGCAATGCAGGGGCGCAACATCTGCGGGGGCAAGCCGGATGCAGCGCAAGATGTGCGTGCAAAGGGGGTGCCGCTGGTGGCCTGTAGGGGAGAAGCCGGACACAGCGCAAGATGTGCGTGCAAAGGGTATAAGAGCCAGTGTCTTGTGCCCAATATGGGGCAAAGGGTGGGCGGACGGGTAAGAGAGCCCCTGGCGGGGCTGGCAGTGCCCGTGTCCAATGTGGGAAAATGGTGCAAGGGGCACAATATCCACGGCGGGCTGGGGAAGGGAGAAAGAGCGTTTTGTATAGGGAAAAAGGGTCGAAAACTCTTTGATAGTGAAATATAATTTGCCTGCTGGCAGGGAGTGTATAGGAGCGGGATAAAGAGGCGGCGCGCCGCGGCTAAAATTGCTACAATAAGTAAAAGGCGCCCGCCTGTGCGGGAGCCCGTTTATTTTTCGCTGTAAGAGGTTTTATATGGCAAGTAATACACTGGAAGAAAAAATTCCGCCGCAGGCATTAGACGCGGAAATGGCTGTGCTGGGGTCTATGCTGCTGGAAAATGACGCCGTGGAGCGTGCGCTGGATATTTTAAAGCCGGAGCATTTTTATAAAGACGCCCACAAGAAAATTTTTGCCGCCATAAAAACCTTGGCCGAAAAGAACCAGGCCGTAGATTTGGTGACCCTGACCGAAGAGCTGAAAACCCAAAACCTGTTGCTGCAGGTAGGGGGAGAACTCTATCTGTCCGATTTAATCAATAAGGTGTCCACCGCCGCCCATGTGGAACATTATGCCAATATCGTGTATAAAAAGTTTTTGGTGCGTGATTTAATCCGCACCGCTACGAGCTTGGTGCAGGAGTGCTATAAAGAAGAAGAGGAACCTGAAAAGCTGATAGATATTGCCCAGGAGCAAATATTTAAATTAAGCCAAAAGCAGGATTTGAAGGGGTTTGTATCATCTAAAGATTTGGCGGTGCAAGTAATGGAAATGATAGAAAAGGCCCACCTGGACAAAAACCCCGTCAAAGGCGTGCCGACCGGATTTAGCGAATTTGACTATAAGACGGGCGGGTTCCGCAAATCTGACCTTATTATTTTAGGCGCGCGCCCCAGCCAGGGTAAAACCGCGCTGGCCCTTAATATTGCCCACCATGCGTGCGTCAACTGCGGGGTGCCGACGGCTATTTTCTCTTTGGAAATGGGCCGCCATTCCATTTATGAGCGTATGCTCTGCTCGGCGGCTATGGCGGAAGTGCACCAGGTGCGCAACGGCTATTTCCCTCGCAGCAAATGGAAAGATTTGACGCGGGAGCTGGCCCGCTTGTCTGAAGCGCCGCTGTTTATTGACGATACGCCCGGCATTACCATTACGGAAATCCGCATGCGTTCGCGGCGTTTAGCCAATGAGCTGTCTAAACAGGGCAAGACGCTGGGGCTGATTATCATAGACTATTTGCAGTTAATCCGCTCTTCGGGCCGGGCCGAAAGCCGCCAGCAGGAAGTGTCCGAAATTTCCCGCATGCTTAAAGAGCTGGCGCGCAACCTGCAGGTGCCGGTGCTGGCGCTGTCCCAGTTAAGCCGCAAAAACGAGGATAAATCCCGTGCCGACAATAAACCCCAGCTGTCCGACCTGCGCGAGTCTGGCTCCATAGAGCAGGACGCCGATTTGGTGGCTTTAATCCACCGCGACGGATATTATAAACGTGATGACGAATCCCTTAAACGCAAGGCCACGCTGATTATTGCCAAACAGCGCAACGGCCCGGTAGGGGATATAGATTTGAATTTTATCAGCGAATACACCCTCTTTACCAATCCCGCCCCCGACCCGGAAGTGATGGGCCCGGCGGAAGCGGGGGTAATGGTGTTGCCGGAGTAACCGTGGATATCCCTTTTCTGCGCCCTACTTGGGCGGAAATAGATATGGCCGCCTACGGGCGCAATTTGCAGAAAGTCCGCTCCAAAGTGGGGCCGGACGTGAAGATTTTGGCCGTGGTCAAAGCCAATGCCTATGGGCATGGGGCGCAGCGGCTGGCGCTGTATGCCCAAGAACATAAATTGTGTGATTTTTTGGGCGCGGCCTCGGTGGAAGAAGGTATTTTGCTGCGCCGGGCCGGGGTAACGCTGCCGATATTGGTGTTGGGCAGCTTATACCCGTTTGAAGCGTTTGAATACGCCATAGAAAACGATTTATCTGTTGCCGTAGCCAGCATGGAAGCGGCCAAAGCAATTAAACAACTTGCGCGCAAATTGGGCAAAAAAGCCCGCTGCCACGTCAAGCAAGACAGCGGCATGGGCCGCATTGGCACCCGCCGCGGCGGGGTCATGCATATTATCCACGAATTGAACGGCGATGAATTTATTGAATTGGAAGGGCTGTTTACCCATTTGTCCAGCGTGGACAGCGACCCGGCTTATACCGAGGAACAAATTGGTTATTTCCGCGATACCATGACCAATGTGCGCCTGCACAAAATACCGGTGCAGCTGTGTCATATGGCGGCTTCCCCTGCGATAGAGCTGCGCCCAGACAGCTATTGTGACATGGTGCGGGCGGGGCATTGTACGTTGGGCCTTTCTGAGGGGTTTGAGCCGGTTTTATCTTTTAAGAGCCGCATTGTGTTTATAAAAGACGTTGCCGCCGGTGCCAGCATTAGCTATAACCGCAGTTTTATTGCGCCGGCCGCCATGAAAGTAGCTACAATAGCCGTGGGATATGGAGACGGCTATTTGCGCGCTTTGTCTAACAAAGCCCAGGTACTTATCGGCGGCGTGCGCTGCCGGGTGCTGGGCAATATTACTATGGATATGACCATGGTGGACGTTTCGTCCGTGCCCCAGGCGCGTGTGGGGGACGAGGCCGTGCTTATCGGCCGTCAGCAGGGTCAGCAAATTACGGCCCGGGAGCTGGCCCAATTAGCGGGGACGATTGACTATGAGCTGACCACCTTGCTCATGCCCCGTGTGCCGAGGTTTTATAAAGAATCATGTTTACCGCTATAGGAACGATGATTACCCGTTGGATGGACAAAACCGGAGGCGCGGCCGATATGGTGCGCTCGGTTTGCTTCTGGCTGGTGCGTTCCCGCTTTGAGTTTGACCAGTTTGTGCGTCAGAGCGTCAGCGTGGGGGTGGAATCTTTTGGCGTGACGGCGTTGACCAGTTTGTTTACCGGTATGGTGTTGGCACTGCAGGCGGGCAACACCATAGGCAGTATTTTTGGAGACCCGATTTATGTGGGAACAATTGTGGCTTTTTCTTTAATCCGCGAATTGGGCCCCGTGTTGACCGGCGTGGTAGTGGCCGGCCGGGCCGGGGCGGCGGTGACGGCGCACATTGGCACCATGGCGGTTACGGAACAGCTGGACGCACTTTACACGCTGGGCACGCACCCTATCCAATATTTGGTTATTCCGCGTATGTTTGCCTTTTTGCTGACGATGCCGGTATTGACGCTGTTTTCCAATTTATTTGGCATTGTGGGCGGCTATTTGGTGGCCGTGTATGCGCTGGGGGTGCCGGGGGAAGTATATTTGACGGATATTACGTCTTTTATGGACGTAAATGACTTTATGCACGGATTTTTGAAATCCTTTGTTTTTGCCTTTTTGGTGGCTACGGTGTGCTGCTACCAAGGGGTCAGCACGCGCGGCGGCGCCGAAGGGGTGGGCAAATCCACCACCGGGGCGGTGGTGACGTGCATTGTATTGATTTTGGTGCTGGACTATTTCTTGACCGCCATTTTAACGGCGTTTGGAATTTAAATGATAGAGATACATCATCTCAAAAAGAGCTTTGGCTCCCATCATGTGCTTAAAGACGTGAACCTCAACATAGAGGACGGCAAAATTACCTCTATTTTGGGCGGTTCCGGCTCGGGTAAAAGCACGCTGATAAAATGCATGATGCGCCTGCTGGACTGCGACGGCGGCAAAATTATCGTCAATGGCAAAGACATTTCCCGCGTGCAGGATCCGTTCCGCCTGGCGGCGGTGCGGCGGCATTTTGGCTATTTGTTTCAGGAAGGCGCGCTGTTTGATTCTATGACGGTGGGGGAAAACGTGTCTTTTGGGCTTAAATATCTGACGGATGTGCCCCAGGAGAAATATCCCGCTGTTATTAAAGAAAAGTTGGCCATGGTGGGGCTCAAGCCCAGCGTTGCGGCGCTGAACCCGTCGGAGCTGTCTGGCGGTATGCGCAAACGCGTCAGTTTGGCGCGGGTGCTGGCGGTCAGCCCAAAATGCATTTTGTACGATGAGCCCACCACCGGGTTAGACCCGATAATGTCGGACATTATCAGCGATTTGATTTTGGAGATGAAAAAGAAAATAGGCGTAACTTCCGTGGTGATTACGCACGACATGCATTCGGCTTTTAAAATATCGGACTACATTGCTTTTTTGCATGAAGGAACAATCATGATGTACGGCACGCCGGAGGAGTTCCGCAAAACGGATAATCCGTATGTGCGGCAGTTTGTGGACGGCTCCAGCCAGGGGCCGATTAAAATGAAGTTAATGAGGGAGTAAGCCCTGGCCCTGCCGGGCCTGCATAAGCGGCCTTTTAGGGAGTAGCATGTGCAAAAGGGGCGGATTTACAAATCCATTTAAGGTAGAATAAAATTATGAAACCGGAAACAAAATTAGGCATTTTCACTGTACTGGGGCTGGCAGTCCTGGGATTTTCTTTATATTTTTTAGGGGGGCTTTCCATTACGCGCACCTATGATTTGAATGTGCGCTTTGCGGACGTTTCCGGTTTGCCGGTAAAAGCGGCGGTTAAACTTGCCGGTGTGGAAGTGGGCAAAGTAAAAGAGATTAAAATAGAAGGGGACGACGTTATTGTGGTGGCCGCTATTCGTACCGATGTGCCCATATATAAAGGAGCCCGCTTTGCCGTGGTGATGACGGGGATTATCGGCACAAAATATATCAAAGTCACGCAAGGCGATGAAAGCTTGGGGCAGTACCAGCCCGGCGATTATGTGCAGGGTTTAGATGAAAAACCCATGGACGAACAGCTGGCGGAAACCATGGCCAGCGTCAAGCAATTGGTAGACAGTATTAATAATCAGGGCCAGTTCGGCGCGCAGTTAAATGACGCCATGCGCGACATACGCCAGCTTTCCGCCAACGTCAACCAGCTGGTGCAAACCATGCGCCCATATGTGACCAGCTCCATGAAAAATTTGGAAGAAATTACCGACAAACTCAACGCCATTATGGACAGTATTACCAACCAAGACGGTGTGCTGGGAAGCTTGATTAAAGACAAAGAGATGAAAGAACAGGTCAAACAGAGCGTGGGTGAGCTCAAAGAAACTATGACGGAAGTGAAATCCTTTGTGGGCCGTATGAGCCGCTTCCGCGTATATTGGGACTATGATTTTTTCTATGCCACCAAGCCCGGCGTAGCCACCAGTGATTTGGCGTTGGAAATTTTCCCGTCCAGCGGGTACACCTATTACCGCGCGGGTATTTCCAATATCGGTAATGAGGACGATACCTTGGGTGACGGCGACTATATAGAGCGCAATAAACTGGATTTGCGCTTTGGGCTCTATAACCGCTGGGCCAATGTGTCAGCCGGTTTGATACGCGGCGCGGGCGGTGTGTCGCTGGAACTCAAGCCGTTCTATAACCACGAGTTCCTGCAGCGCTTTACTGCCGGAGTGGAATTTACCGACTGGGGCCGCGACCGCGTGATTAATGACCGCTTATTTAACAAACCCAACCTTTCCTACGGGGTGGATTTGCGTGTAAATAAATATTTCTCCGTTGGTGCATGGATGCGCGATGCGTTGGAAACCAATGATTTCAATCTTAAAGCCAATATCTCTTTTAACGACCAGGATATTTCCTCGTTCTTCGGGTTGGCCACCATGGCCCGCTAAAGGAGCGCTATGAAATTTAAAACGGTGTTCATCTGCCAAAAATGCGGCTTTGAGTCCCCCAAATGGGCGGGCCAGTGCCCGCAGTGCGGCGCGTGGAACACGCTGGCGGAAGAGGTAAAACAGCAGGAAAGTAAAAAGGAAAAACGCACCCGTTCGTTTACGGATTTTTCTTCTGAAATTGTGAAACTTTCAGACAGCCGCGCCGTGCAGGAGCAGCGTGTGCCCACCGGCATTGGCGAGTTTGACCGCCTGCTGGGCGGCGGGCTGGTTAAGGGGCAGATTACCCTGTTGGCCGGGGCACCAGGCATTGGCAAAAGTACGCTGATGCTGCAAGTGGCAGACGCACTGGCAAAAAGTTTAAAAGTGCTGTATATTTCCGGAGAGGAAAGCATTAACCAAATTTCCGGCCGCGCCCAGCGGCTGGGCGTGCAGAACCCCAATATCTTTTTGCACTGTGAGACCAATATTCAAAATATCATAGAATCGGTGGAAAAGGTGCAGCCGGACGTGTTGGTGCTGGACTCTATTCAGACGGTCTATCACCCGGAGTTTACCTCTTCCGCGGGCACTATCGGCCAGGTGCGCGAATGCGCCGCCGAGCTAGTGCGCCTGTGCAAGCCCAAAGGGATTATGACCTTTGTGCTGGGGCATGTGACCAAAGACGGGGAACTGGCCGGGCCGAAAATTTTGGAGCACATGGTGGACAGCGTGCTCTATTTTGATACGGAAAAAGACAATGTGCTGCGTCTGCTGCGCCCGCACAAAAACCGTTTTGGCTCCACGCAGGAAATCGGCCTTTTTAAAATGACGGGCCACGGCTTGGAAGGGGTGGAAAATGCGGCGGAATATTTTGCGCAGACATCTGCCCGCACCGCGTTAAAAGGCCGTGCCTATACGCTGGCGCTGGAGGGGTCGCGCCCGATTTTGACCGAAGTGCAGGCCCTGGCCAGCCCGACGCATTATCCCTATCCGCGCCGGATAGCTACGGGCGTGGACTTAAACCGCTGTCTGCTGCTTTTTGCCGCCTTGGAAAAGCATGTGGGGCTGACTTTGGACAATAAAGACATCTATGTCAGCGTAGCCGGCGGGGTAAAGCTGAAAGACCCGGCGCTGGATTTGGCTATTTGTGCGGCGGTAATCAGTTCCGTGCGCGATGTGCCCGTGCCGCATGACTATATGTTTTTGGCTGAAGTGGGCATCTTGGGCCAAATAGCTAAAGTGCCTTTAATGGACAGACGTTTGGAAGAAGCACAGCGCTTGGGCTTTAAAACCGCGTTTTCCGCGCCGCTTGCCAAAGAAGAAAAAAAGAAACTTGCCTCTTTGTCTGTGCAGGAAATTGCCGAAATTAATGAGCTGGCTTTGAAACTGCGCTGATTTGCGGGCGAAATTTCCGCTTCATCTTATCCCATATTTTACTGTAGACAATGACTAAATTGCCTACCAGCAACATGGACAGCAGCGTTCCTTCGCGCAGCCCGTGCACGGCATGCAAAACAAACAGACTAATCAATAAAGCCAAAAGACAATGGGACGCGTCAAAAAGTACTTTTACTTTGCCAAATTTGTATTGTGTTTTTTGGGAAATGGCTTTCACGACGCCTTCTCCGGGCACATACATTACATTGGCTATAATTTCCAATGTAATCCCGAAAGCCAGTATGGCAGAGCCAATGAAAAGCATGCACAGCTGGTTTGCGTATACATTCATTTTAAAGGGTTCGGCCAAATACATACCTAAATCAATAAAAAAGCCAAAGCACAAGGTAACTATAATTTGCAGATACTGGATTTTTTTAAAATCTTTTTTTAATAATAGCACCTGGGCAAGAATAAAAAACATATTCACAATAAAAGTAGTGGTGCCAAAAGACAAGTGGGTGACAAATGTCAACACATAAGGAAGTGAGGAAATAGGCGAAGTGCCCAAATCTGCCTGCGTACAAATGGCCGTGCCAAAGCCGCAGAAAAATAACCCGGCAAAAAACACACCGATTTTTTTATACAGTTTCATATTCGTTTTCATCGTAACAGGTTTTATCTTGCTTTTGAAGCGGAGAATTTACGGCTGAAGAAGAAATTTTGCTTGTATTTGGCAAAATAACCGCGCAGCATAAAGTACGTCAATATGCAGGAGAGGAAGTCCGCAATCGGGGGGGCGAAAAATACGCCGTAAAGCCCAAAGAACAGCGGCAGTATCAGCACCAGCGGAATAATAATCAGCACCTGGCGCGACAAGCTCAATACCGCGGCGCGGAACGGCTTATTAATGGCCTGGAAGAAGCTGCTGCCCAATATTTGCAGCGCGTCAAACGCGGTAAAAATATTCAAAATACGCACCGCTTTGGAAGCCAGGGCAATCAGCTCCTGGTCTGTCCCGTTAAAAATACGCACAATATAGGGGGCAAAAAGCAGCGCAATCATAGAGCCGGTAAATCCCACCATAATCCCCCAGCGTATGGCCATTTTGAGCGTTTGGAAAGAGGTGGCGTATTTGCGTGCGCCGTAATTGTAGCCAATCAGCGGCTGGGCCCCTTGGCTTAACCCCAAAAGCGGCATGAGGAAAATAGCGTTGGAGCTGATGGCAATCCCCATGGCGGACACAGCCACGTTCCCGCCGTATTTGAGCAGGGCGTGGTTTAACAAAAGGTTAAGTGCACTGGAAGCCAGCTGGAACACCGATTGGGAAACGCCAATCAGCGCGCTGGCAGAGAGAATGCTCCAGCGCAGACGCATATACCGAAAATGTAATTTGTATTTGCTGCGGGGGCCTAAAAAGAAAAGCAAAATCCAGGTAAAAGATACCGCCTGCCCGCATACGGTGGCAGAGGCCGCCCCGCGCATACCCCACCCCAACACAAAAATAGTCAGCGGCGCTACCGTCAGGTTTAAAAAAGCCCCGATAAACTGGGTGGCCATGGCGGTCTTGGGGTGGCCGGAAGAGCGGATAAAGTTATTCATACCCGCGCCGACGTTGAACAAACAATACCCCGGCAATACCACCTGCATATAGGCCTTGGCATAGGGGAGGGTGACTTCATCGGCTCCTAAAAACGCCAAAATGGGATCCATAAAAACGTATCCCAGCGTCATTAAAAATGCGCTAATTAAGAAAAGCGCCACAAAAGCGTTACCCAAAATAAATTGAGCTTCTTCTTCATTTTTCTCTCCCAGCCGGATAGAGAAAAGCGCATTGGCGCCCACGCCAATAAGCACGCTGAACGCCATGAAGAAAAAGCCCATCGGAAACAGCAGCGTAATGCTGGCAATGCCGGGTGCGCCAAATTCATGGCCTACATAAATACGGGAAATAATATTATAGAGCGCGCTGACAAACATGCCCGCCACTGCCGGAGCTGAAAATTTAATCAGCAAGCTGGAAATGGTACGGGCTTTGAAAGGGTTGCCAGTTTTGGTTGTTTGAACTTGCGCGCTCATAGTGTTAGATAAATCAAGCCGCCCAGTACCGCGGCGGCTTGTGCTGTGCTTTAATTTATCTATATTTTATCAAAATGGCGGGCACACACTCAACTATTGACCGGATAAAAAGGTGCGCAGCGGGCGCAGCTGGCGGTCAAAAAGCGTGATGTCTGCGTCCATGCCGGGAGCCAGGCCTCCTTTGTTGTGTAGCCCCAGCAACCGGGCCGGATTGGTGCTGGCGCAGCCGACGGCCTGCGGCAGCGTAAAGCCGAAACTGATCAGATTTTTAATGCCTTGCAGCATGGTTAGGGCCGAGCCGGCTATCACGCCGTCTGCGGCGCGTTTCCACACGCCTCCGTCAAATACCACTTCTTCCCCGTTAGCCAGGAAGGGCGGCTGCGGTTTGCCGGTGGGTAGCAAAGCGTCGGTAACTAACACGATATTTTGCATGGGTTTGACGCGGCCCAAAAATTGCACCACATCCGGGTGCACATGCACACCATCGGCAATAATTTCGGCTGACAGATTGGGGTTCATCAGCACTGCACCCGCCGCACCGGGCGCGCGGTGGGTAAAGGGGCTCATGGCGTTAAACAGGTGGGTGGCATGCGTAATACCCAGCTCTGTCCCATGCAGGAATTCTTCGTAAGTGGCGTTGGTATGCCCGGCTTGGAGCAGAATATTTTTCTCTTGGCAGAACGCAACCAGCTGTTCTATGCCGGGCAGCTCGGGCGCGGCGGTCATGAGCTTAATGCGACCTTTAGAGGCGTTCCATAAGCTCTCCAGTGCCGGTATGTCTATGGGGGCAATGTCTTGGGGTTTCATGACTCCCGGTTTTCGGGGTGAAATGAAAGGCCCTTCCAGATGATATCCCAACAGCCGCGCTCCCTGTTCCCGTCCAAATGCGCCGACGGTTTGTTCAATAATGCGGCGCATTTGCGCGATGGGGCCGCAGTAGAGCGTAGGGCAAAAGCCCGTTACGCCGTTTTTAGCCAATTGCAAAGACATGTCCAGCAGGGCTTCTTCGCAAGCCAGCTCCGGCCCAAACCCGGCAAAACCGTGAATATGCAGATCTATCAGCCCGGCGGAAGCGTAAGCGTCGTCCGCATCGCAGATTTCCACTCCCTTTTCCAAGGACTGCAGCCGCTGGCAGGGAAATATGGAGGCAATACGGCCTTCTTGGATTTCTATGCAGTGGTCAGGGAGCACTTTTTCCGCCGTAATAACGCGTGCATTGATAATCAGCCGGTGTGTCATAAGTATCACTCCTGGTGGCTATAATGTCAGAATTACGTCCTCGTTCGGGTACGCGGCCCAGGCCTTTTCCAGCTGCGTTTTGGCCGTCCCGGTTAGTGCAGAGGCGGCCTGTGGGTCTGCCAGTAAAGCGGCCTGCGGGTGCGTTTTGAGAGCGGTAATCGGCCAATTTGGGGTGATTTCCCCTTGGACCAGCCGGGCCACCGCTTCGGCTTTGCTGGGGCCGGAAGCTAAAAAGAGCAGTTCCTGCGCGTCAAGCACGGTGCCAATGCCTACGGTAAGCGCTTGTGTCGGCACAAGCGCCGGGTTATTATCAAAGAAGCGTGCATTGGCGCGGCGGGTGCTTTCCGTCAGTTCCATGACGCGGGTGCGGGAGTCAAAAGCAGAGCCCGGTTCATTAAAAGCCAGGTGCCCGTTTCGCCCGACGCCACCCAGAAACAAATCAATTCCGCCGGCACGTTTAATGTCCTGTTCATACTGGGTACATTGCGCCTGCAAATCCGGGGCCATACCATCTAATATGTGTACGTTTTTTTCTTGGGCGTCCACATGGTCAAAAAGATGATGTTTCATGTAATAGTGGTAGCTTTGTGCATGCTGCGGAGGCAATCCAACGTATTCGTCCATATTAAATGTAACAATATCTTGAAAACTCATCTTGCCGTTTTTGACCAGCCCGGCCAAAGCGGCGTACATGTCTTCTACGGTTCCGCCGGTAGGCAGCCCCAAAACGAAAGGGTCTTTGCCGCGCGTTTGCCAGCGGGTGCGTATATAAGAGGCGGCCCAAAGCCCTAAATTATGTTTAGTGATAATTAGTTTCATATTATTTAAGATACTTTTTGATTTCGTCTGAAATTAAATCTGCCTCTGGCCCGATAATAACTTGTACCGAGCCGCCGGCGGCCTTGACCACACCGCGCGCGCCCAGTGCTTTAAGGGCGGGCGTATCAATGCAGTCGGCGTTTACCACCTCTAAACGCAGGCGGGTAGCGCAGGCGTCAATCGTTTTGATATTGCCTTTGCCGCCCAGGCCGCGCAGGTATTGTGCCCCGCGGCTTTGGTCATCTGCCGGCGGGTAAGGCGCGGCGGCGGGGGAAGATTCTGCGGCGGGCGCGGCAGCGGCGCTGGGCTCTTGGGCGGGTGCAGCTGCTGAAGCGTGAGTATCCGTTTGGGCATTTACGGCGTCGCCAGCCGGGGCTGCGGCAGCCGGCAGGGGGGCGGCTTCCTGGTCGGTTTCTTCGGGTTCGCGGCCGGGGGTGGTCAGGTTGAAGCGGACAATGGCCCACTTGAACAGGAAATAATACACTAAAGCATAGACGATGCCCACCGGAATTAAATACAGCCCGTTTTTGCCCAGGCCATAACTGAGCAAATAGTCAAACAGACCGGCGGAAAAGGTGAAACCCAGTTTAACTTCCAACGTATTCATGACCACCATGGAAAGCCCCGTCAACAGCGAGTGCAGCACATAGAGCGGAAAGGCCAGGAACATGAAGGAAAACTCAATGGGCTCTGTAATACCCGTCAGAAAAGAGGTCAGCGCCATGGACAGTAACAGCCCGCCAATAGCTTTTTTGCGTGCGGTTTTGGCGGTGGCAATCATGGCCAGACAGGCCGCCGGCAGACCAAACATCATGATAGGGAAAAAGCCCGCCATAAAGGGCCCTGCCATGGGGTCTCCGGCAAAAAAGCGGGTCAAATCTCCTTGCACGACCGTCACTACTCCTTCTTTTACAATTTCAAAACTTCCAAACTGGAACCAAACCAGGTTGTTTAAAATATGGTGCAATCCCAACGGAATGAGCAGGCGGTTGGCGGCGCCGTAGAAAAAGAGCCCAGTGTTGCCGGAAGTAATCGTCCAGTCTCCAAAAGCACCAATCACGCGGGCAATCGGCGGCCAGATAAAATAAGCCGCTCCGGCTATGAGCAGACAGACCGCCCCCGTAATAATCGGCACGAAACGCCGCCCGCCAAAAAAAGCCAGATAAGAAGGAAGCTTAATGCTTTTGTATTTATTATACAGCAGCCCGGCGGTAATACCGACAATAATGCCGCCCAATACGCCCATGTCTATCGTTTCGTCCAGCACGCCCAGAGAGGCCGTCAAAATCACATAGCCCACATAAGCGGCCAATGCGGCGGCGCCATGATTTTCTTCGGCAAAGCCGATGGCTACGCCTAGGGCAAAAATAATGGGCAGGTTGGTAAATACGGCCTGCCCGGCTGCTGCCATAAAGGCAATATCCAACAAGTCCGGCTGGCCTAGGCGCAAAAGCAGCCCGGCAATAGGCAATACGGCTATGGGCAGCATGAGTGCTTTGCCCAGTTTTACCAGCCCTCTGCCAACGGGGGCCAGGATTTCTTTTAGTTTATGCATAGCTTTCTCCGATTTAGATTTAAACGCCAAATTCTTTTTTTACAAACGCGCGCACCTGGGCTGCCGTTTCCAGCCCGCATGCGTGCTGTGCCGCTTGGGCGCAGCGGGTTTTATCCAGCGTGCGCACCTGGGCTTTAATTTGGGCAATGGTATTAGCCCCTACCGCCAGCTCCGTTACCCCCAGCCCCACCAAAAGCGGTACGGCCTGCGGGTCGGAGGCCATGGCGCCGCATACGGCGACGGGGCGCTTATGCTTTTGAGCCCCTTGGCAGGTAAGTGCAATCAGCCCCAGCACGGCAGGGTGCAAATGGTCGGCCTGGGCGCAAAGCGTTTTATGCCCGCGGTCTATGGCCAGGGTATATTGAGTTAAGTCATTGGTACCTAAAGAAAAGAAATCCGCCTGGGCGGCAAACTGCTGCGCTAATACGGCGGCGGAAGGCACTTCTACCATAATGCCTATTTCTATCGGGGCAGAGATGCCCAAATTTTCTTTTTCCCGGGCAATAATTTCTTTATATTCCGCCAGTTCTTCTACAAAAGCCACCATGGGCAGCATAATGCGTACGGCTCCGGCGGGCTGCACGCGCAGCATGGCGCGGATTTGACTGATAAAAATATCCCGGTAGGCCTTATAATTGCGCACCCCGCGCAGGCCGACGATAGGGTTTTCTTCCGGCGGCAGGGGCATGTAGGGAACCGGTTTATCTCCGCCTACGTCCAGCGTACGCAGCGTAACCGGCTGCCCGTGCAGGGCGGCGGCTATGTTTTGGTAAAGCATAAACTGCCTTTCTTCAGAAGGGGGTTCCTGGCCCTGGAAGAACAAAAATTCCGTGCGCACCAAGCCCAAGCCGTCGGCTCCGTTTTCCGCGGCGGCCAGGGCTTCACGTTCGTTGGACGCGTTGCCACAGACGTGAATGCGGGTGCCGTCCTGGGTACAGGCCGGCTGGCTGGCGGCTTTGCGGTTTTGCTCCCGGGCGGCTTGTTCGTATTGCCGCAGTTGCTGGAGCTGATTTGTTTGTTGGGCGGTGGGGTGTATATACGCTAGCCCTTCCGAGGCGTTTAAAGCCAGCTCGGTGCCGTTTTCTATATTCAACACGCAGTCTCCGGCGCCTACCAGTGCCGGCAGGCCCATATTGCGCAGTAAAATGGAAACATGCGCCGTAGGGGAGCCGTAAGCCAGCAGGACACCGCGCACGCGGCTGTCAAACAGGGCCAAGTCCGAAGGCAGCAGCTCGTCTGCTATGAGAATACAGCCGTCCGGAAAATCCGGTTTTTTGGTTTGAGCGCCGGTTAATTTGACCAGTACGCGCCGGCGCAAATCCTTAAAGTCTGCAATGCGCTCTAACAGGAAGCGGTTTTTGGTCTTTTTGAGCACGTCAATACTGGCGCGGATAGCTTCATTAAATGCAAAAGGCGCGCTTTTGCCTTGCCGGATTTGTTCGGTGGTTTGCTGAAGAAGGAAAGGGTCTTTTAACAATTCGGCGTGGGCCTGCAAAATTTCTTTAGCGGCTTTACCCGGGGCTTGTCGGATATCGGCTTCAAAATCGGAAGCGGTGTCCTGCAGGGCGCGTTCCAGGCGGGCTTGTTCGGCGGAGACGTCGGCGGCGTTTTCTTCAAACGCTACGTCGGAGGCGGTAAACAAAAATGCTTTTCCTTGTGCTATGCCGGCGCACGCAGTTAATGCTTTTAAAACGGAAGGAGCAGAGAAATCCTGCACCGTGTTTTGTGTGCACAGGCAGGGAGCTTCCGCCGGGCAGGCATCCGCAGTCTGGTCAGGAGTTTCCGTGTTTTCGCCCAGGCCGCTTTCCAGCAGCAGGGCTAACTCTTCCAAGGCGTGTTCGGCCTGCGGTTCTGCCTGCGGGGCACGCAGGCGCACTTCATTGCCGCGGCTTAAAGAAAGACCCATTACCGCGACTAAACTTTTAGCATCGGCAGCATTTTCGCCGCAGGTAATTTGCAAAGAAAACGGATATTTTTTAGCGGCTTCGGCCAAACGGCCTGCCGGACGGGCATGAAGCCCGTTTAAATTAGAGATAATGACAGGACGGGAATACGCCCACGCGTTGTTTGTATTGGGCGCTGGAGCGGCATCCGTCTGCGGGCAAGGCAGGGAAAATACACAGTCCGCGGCGGCCTTTACCGGGCCGGGAGCTCTCTTTTGCAACAGGGCTCCGTCCGGAGATGTAACAATTAAAATAACTAAATTGCTAGGAGCGTTCTTTGCCAGGAAATCCGGGTCAAATTCCGTCAGGCGCTGGCCTTTTTTGACTTCGTCTCCTGCCTTGACAAGGGCCTTAAATCCTTTGCCTTGCAAGCTGACGGTTTCCACCCCGACGTGAATGAGTATTTCCACTCCGTCCCGGGCCAGAACAACGGCGTGCAATGCTTTGTGCACGCTGACCACTTTTGCGTCAAAAGGGGCGGCGGTGAAGCCGGAAGAGGGGGAAACTGCTATACCGTCTCCCAGCATGCGTTCGCTGAAAGCCGGGTCGGGCACTTGCTCCAACGGCACCAATTGGCCGTCGGTGGGAGAGAATACTTGTAGATCAGCCATGAACACTCCTTATTTTATAGGGGTATTTACTCTCATTATAGTATTTTGGGGGAGGGTTTCAAGAGGATAAAAATTTGAATTTCCCGGCAAAAACCTATATACTAAAAGATAGTTGGCTAGATAAGGAGAAGATTTATGAAAAAATTTATTGCTGTTTCAGACCGCCGTGCTTTTACGCTGGCGGAATTGATGGCGGTGGTGGTGATTATTGCCATTTTGGCCGGGATTGCATTGGGCTCTTATACCAAATCGGTGGAGAGAGGGGCTTTTACGGAAGCCAAAACGCTTTCCCACCAGATAGCAGCCGCCCGGGATACCTATTATTATGACAGAATATATGGCGGCAACAGCGCTTCTATGCCTACGACTTTTGGCGCTTTATCCTTGGAATTGCCAGGAGCGTCTACTACTAGCTCTACTTATACGGGGAAAAATTTTACATTTAGTATTTCCAATACCAGCTACGTAAAAGCTACCCATGTGGATGGCGGGTACGGACTGTGCGTGTATCAGGAAGCCAATGCCAGCGGAAAAGTGTCTGAAGAAAAATGTTTTGGTGCCACTGACAAGGGGAAAGATTTTTGCAAAAGCATGGGGTATACCTCTCCGGGAAGCGAGTGCTAACCGGCGGATTTAATAGCCAAACAGCCCGGCAATACTGCCGGGCTGTTTGTATGAATGACATAGAAATATTCGTTGCGCACGCCCAGCGTTACATAACGGCGGAATACCGGAAGCTGTGTTTATGTATGAAATTGTTTGCCAGCGGGCGTGCATATCGCAGGGCGGCAAGGGGCTTTTAGATAGAAAATCCCGCGTGGCAAACGCGGGATTTTAAATTTAATAAATTGGCATCTGGGTTTCAGACGGGAAGAAGAAATCTTCTTTCCCGTCTGCCAAGGCGGATAAAACCGCTTGGCCTAGATGTTCTGGCTTTATTTGAGGTGATTAGCCAGATAATGCGCGCCAAGGACGTTATCCCCTACTTTTACAAGCGCCTCAGCGATTTTTTCCAGTATGCTGTTTGTCTTTGTCATTTTTTTCTCCTTTATTTGAAATCTGTTTACGGAGGAAGCGGAGAAACTTTTGACACATATATTATACAAAATTTTAGCATGCTTGAAAAAAATGAGAAACAGTATAACATTTTGTTTTTGTGAAAAGCAAGTAAAAAATGTGTTTTTTCCAAAACGGCCCGCTGGGGCTTTTTATATAATAAAAAGTATGAAAACACTGCAAACGGATTGTTTGGTTATCGGGGCGGGGATTGCCGGCTCCGTCTATGCTTATGAAGCGGCCCGGAAAGGGCTGCAGGTGATGCTTATTAGCTGTGGCGGCTGGGACGAAGCCAACAGCGATTTGGCCCAGGGGGGAATTGTTTACGAGCCGCAACTGAATGTGGAAGAACTTTTATCCGATGTGCGTTTGGCTACGGCCGGGCTGTGTAATGAAAGCGCGGTGCGTACGCTTTCTGCGGCGGGCTGTGAAGCAGTAAAAAAAATTTTTTTAGATGAACTGCATACGGATTTTTCGCGTGATGAACAGGGCAACCTGTTATTTACCCGCGAGGGAGCCCACACCAAAAACCGTATTATTTATTGGAAAGATACAACGGGGCATTCCTTGCTCTCTTCCATACATAAGGCATTGGCTAAAGAAAAAAATGTGACGTTGTTGGAACGCCATGCGGCGGTAGACTTGCTGACGCTTTCCCACAGTTCCACCGATATTATGGATCGCTATGCCCCGCTGACGTGCTTTGGGGCTTATGTGCTGGACAACCAAACCGGAGAAGTCTGTGCCGTAAAAGCCAAAAAAACCGTCTTGGCCAGCGGCGGCGTAGGGCAGGTGTACCGCCATACCACCAATGCCGCCCATGCCTACGGGCATGGGATTGCCATGGCTTACCGGGTAGGCGCGCGTGTGATGAATATGGAATTTATGCAGTTTCACCCGACGGTGTTTGCGAAAGGGAAAAGTTTCTTGATTTCGGAAGCGCTGCGCGGGGAAGGCGCAGTGTTGCGCAACTGCAACGGCGAAGCGTTTATGTCCAAATACCACCCGCTGAAGGATTTGGCCCCGCGCGATATTGTGGCGCGCGCCATTGAAGAAGAGCGGCTGAAAACGTCCCACGATTGCGTGTATTTGGATATTACGCACGAGCCGGCCCAGCACACGCGGGAACGCTTCCCGGCAATCTATGAAACCTGCCTGAAAGAAGGGGTGGACATTACCCGCCAGTCCATTCCCGTTGTGCCGGCGGCGCATTATTTTTGCGGCGGCGTATATGCCACCGCGCAGGGCCGCACCAATATTTTGCATTTAAACGCCATTGGCGAAACGGCGTGTACGGGCTACCACGGGGCCAACCGCCTGGCCAGTACCTCTTTGCTAGAGGCAGTGGCAACGGGGTATTTGTGCGCCCACGCCGATGTGCAGGATATCCAAAAGCAAACCTTCCGCCTGCCCGAGCCCAAGCAATGGGTGGTGCCGGATAAACAGCCGGATTTGAATTTAATTAAACAGGATTTGGCTACGTTGAAAAGCACTATGTGGAATTATGTAGGGTTGGTGCGCAGTGCCACTCATTTGAGCCGGGCTGAAAAAATATTGCGCCATCTGCATAATGAAATAGATGCGTTCTATAAAGGATACGCGCTGAACCAGGAACTGCTGGATTTGCGTAACGGCACACAAACGGCGCTGCTGATTACCTATGCGGCATTAAAAAATAAGCATAGCATTGGCTGCCATTTTATCCAGTAGTATACGGCATTTGATTTTTGTGTCACACCCCCGCTGCTGACAGCGGGGGTGTTTTTTGCACTAAAAATGCAGTTTTGGAGCTTCGGGTTGCAAGGCGGCTATGGAGCGGGGGACTAAAATGCGGTTTTGGAGTTCTGGATAGAGCGGTGGCTATGGAGACGGGCAAAGACATCTTGCGGGCTCAAAGAGGGGCTGGCGGCAGCCGGTTTGGTGCGGGGCTGTCTGTCCGCTCCCTGCGGCGGACAGGCAACAGCGGGGCGAAGGGCCGGGTAATCTTTTTATACGGTTGACGCGGCGGCGGGGCTTCTGGTATGCTGTAGACATGAAACAAGTAATGTCTTTATGTATCTGTATTTTTCTGCTGGGGGCCTGTGCTGGCACAGGCCCGGGCGCCGCTCCACGCTACCGCATGGTGACGGAGCGGGAAACGCCGTATTATCTGGGAACGGATGCGGACAAGGTGGAAGACACCTGCCCTGGCAACGATATTTTAAAGCAATATAGCTGCCCGCGCAAACAGACGGACGGCTTTACTTGTTTTGACGTATATTTGGCACAAGGCAGTCCAGTTAATAACCAGCGCTACACGTTGCTCCAGGAGCGAATTGAGCGCCAAGCGGTCAGCCCGCAGCCCCAATGTCCGGTCATGGAGCCCACCTGCGAGGCCTTTTTGCAGGCATTAAATTATAATTTGGAGTTTTCTTGGTATCTGGTGAATTTCCCTACCTCCTCTTTTCCCCAATGCCGGGAAACATACGACTGCAAGCGCATAGACTGCTATCTGCCGCCGCAGCCGCAAAACGGAATAAATGAGTCTACGCTGGTATCCTGCGTATATAAACGCAATCAGTTGTTTTTTGTCGGGTCGGAGATTAGCTGCCGTCAGGTTCCGCGTTAA
Organism: uncultured bacterium; assembly: GCA_949291365.1. Lineage (GTDB taxonomy): Bacteria > Elusimicrobiota > Elusimicrobia > Elusimicrobiales > Elusimicrobiaceae > Avelusimicrobium. The sequence goes on along the minus strand of CASEVJ010000005.1, from coordinate 245,821 downwards.
ACACCCATTTGAAATCTGTCGCAAACACCCGCTTTGGACAGAGGGGATTTTTATCGTCGTTTTTCTCTTGCAAGAAAAGCGGGAATTTATTAGCATATAGAAAACACGGCCCCCGGGGCCGCGACTACGCGCGCGCGAGGAAAAATATGGCAAACAAAATCTTCTCTTTCTTTTCTAAAAATGACAAAATGCCGCAATCTTTTGAACAGTTGGAAGCTTGGTTAAATTTGCTGCCCTGTGCAGCTTGTGTAATAGACGACAAAGGAGAAATCCAGTTTGCCAATGAGCGCATGAGTAGCGTGTCTGGCTTTAGTGTGTCGGCGCTGAAGGGCAGTAATCTTTCCAAATACGGCTTAACTATGCCGGATATAGAGAGTTTGCTGGATAAAAAAAATGCCGCTTCATTGACCAAAGAAATGGTCACAAAAGATATGGAAGCCGTGTATATGAATGTCAGCGCGTCACGGCTGCCGGACAGTACGTACAGTATCGTCACTTTTGACGCGGCGCCCCACTATCACCAAATACAGAAAGAGAAAACTTTTTTCAAATCTATCGTAGATAAATATCCTTTTGCCATTACCGTGCAAGACCGCCAGGATTTATGTTTGGTTTGGAATGAAAAAGCGGAGAAAATGTTTGGTCAAAACGCCCAGGCCGCCCTCGGACACAAAATGAGCGAACTGCTGCCCAGCCAGCTGGTGGGTGCGCTGGATATGCTGGATAAAGAAGTGCGCGAGAAAAAGCAAAACCGTGCCGGCCGCCAGATGAGTTTTAAAAACAGCCGCGGCAGAGAGACCACCCTCTCTGTAACTAAAGTGCCCACTTTTGATGCGGAGGGAGAGCTGCAGACCGTGCTGACGGTTTACGAGGATATTACCGCCCGCCGCGCCCAGGAAGAAGATTTGTTGCAAACCCGCAATTTGCTGCAGGGGATTTTGGATAATGTGCCGCTGGGAATCTATACGCGAACCCTAGATGGGGTAATGACTTATTTTAATAAACAAAGCCAAGTAGTATTGGCTGAAACGGAGCCAAAATGTGTCAATGCTCCCCACCCCAAACAGGACGCGGCTACCGTACGGCAGTATGCAGAACGGGAGCGCCGTATTTTAGAAGAAGGAAAATTACGGGAGTATCCCGATGAAATTTATGTAGACCGCGAAGGGCGCGAAAAAATTATCCACATGATTAAAGTGCCCCTGCGCCACGCTGGGCCCGAGCCGCTGGTGCTCAGTATTGTAGAAGACGTCACCGCCAAGCGTGAACAGGAGAGGGAAATTGCCAAAGCCAACAGCTTCCTTTCCGCCATTGTGGAGAATGCCCCTATCGGTCTGTATGCCCGCACCAAAGAGGGGAAAATGCTGCTGCGCAACAAACGTTGTGCAGAAATTTTTAGCACCTCTGAAACCCATTTTGACGACCAGGGCTCCCTGCCGCATGAAACCAAAGAGCAGGTCAGCGGGTATTTAAACCGGGAAGTGCAAGTCATGGAAACGGGCAAACCGCTGGATATCCCGGAAGAAAGCTATACCACCGAAGACGGCGCGCAGCTGTTGTTGCACATGATTAAAGTGCCGGTGTCTGACGCGGAAGGCAACCCGGAATTTGTTATTACCATGGTGGAAGACGTAACGGAAAAGAAAGAGCAGGAACGCAAACTTATAGAATCCAAAAACTTCCAGCAGGCCATTTTGGACAATGCGCCCCTGGCTATTTATGCGCGCGGGGTGGACAGAGCCATGTCGTTTGTGAACCGCAAGGCCTCGGAGATGTTCCCCGAAGAACATATTTATAAAGAAGAAGCGGATTTCTACGGCGAGCGGGAAAAAGAAATGTTCCGCCAAGGGAAAATAGTGGATATTCCAGAAGAGGAATACATCACCAAGCGGGGCAATAAAATTCTGCTGCATTTAATCAAAGCCCCGGTGTATGATAAAGAAGGCAAACCGCTGATGATGCTTTCTATCGCAGAGGATATTACTGATAAACGGGAAAAAGAACGCAAATTGCTGGAAGCGCAAAATCTGCAGCAGACTATTTTGGATAATGCGCCCGTGGCTATTTACGCCTATGATGTAAACCATAAAGTGTGCTTCTTTAATAAAGAAGCAGACCGTCTGTTCCCGGGGGATATGGCTACCCAGGAAGATAAGGGCGGCTATAATGAACGGGAAGAAGAAATCTTTAAAAATAAAAAGATAGTGGATATCCCGGAAGAAGAATATGTGCGGCAGGACGGCACCAAAATTTTGGTACAGCTGACCAAAGCGCCGGTGTTTGATTCGGACGGAAAACCGCTGATGGTGCTGACCATTGCCAACGATATTACCCAGAAAAAGCAGCAGGAAATAGAAATCCGCGAATCCAAAAACTTCCTGCAGAACGTGGTAGACAATCTGCCGATAGCGCTGTCCGTAAAACGCTATGACGGGGAATATATCGTGTGGAATAAAAAGAGCGAGGACTTGTTCGGCGTATCGGCCAAAGATGTTATCGGGAAGGATAATTACCGCACCGATATTACCAGGGAACAGGCCGAATTTATGCGCGAGTCTGACAATAAAGTGTTTGAAAGCCGCCGCGAACTTAATATTCCCCAAGAGCTGATTTCCACGCCCACCGAAGGGGTGAAAATTATGCATACGGTCAAAACGCCGTTGTATAAACCCGACGGGCAGCCGGATTATCTGCTCAATGTGTCTGAAGACATTACGGCCAAAACCAAGATGGAAAAACAAATCCGCGAAACCAGTGAAAAGAATTCGCTGCTGGTGGAAAACGCCCGCGAAGGCATCTTGATTTTGGAAGATTATAAGATTATCTATGCCAACCGGGCCGCCTGCCGGGTGCTGGGCTATGAATCGGCCGAAGAAGTGGTGCGGCGGCCGCTGCTTGACTTTGTGGCGCAAGACCACCAGATATTTGCCAAAGAAAAATATGAGTCTATCATTAATGACTTGGCCGGAGCAACTGACCCGGTGCAGCTGCATTTGGTCAAAAAATCCGGTGCACCTGCAGAGGTGGAATTTGCGGCCATGGCTTCCAAATATTTGGGACGGCGCATTGTAATCGGCTTCCTGCGTGACGTGACCGCAGTAAACAAAACCATGCGTGACGTGCGCGGTGAGCGGGAGAAATTTAAAAACGTGTTTGAACGCGGGCTGCTGCCGGCGCTTATTCTCAATCATAAGGGATACATCAACGTCATGAATAAAGCGGCCCGGGATATGTTTAACCTGACGGAAAATGACCGCAATTTCTACCGCAATGTCTATATCCGCCCGGCTTTAACGCTGGATGTGCGCCGCAAATTGCGCCGCGGCGAAAGCGCGTATATGGATTATACGTTTGATTTTGACCGTGCCGCGGCCCACTTCCCGGGGCGTATCCGCGGGGAAGGCAAAATGCTGCTGCATGTGACGCTGGAGCCGTTTAACTGCCGCGATTGCCAGGACGGGACGGTGGAAGCGGATTACTTGGTCACGCTTGACCGGCGTGAACGCGGCTCTGCGGGGACACCGCCGCCGGCTGAAGAACAGCCCAAGCCAGCTCCGTCCAAAAATCCGCGCAAGCCCCAGCCGCCTGCTGCCGTTTTGTTGCCCAATACGGAGCCGTATGTTATGTGCTCGTCCAAGTTTAAGATTGTTTCCTGCAACGACCTTTTCTGCTCGTTGTGTCAGCTGGGGGTGGAAGAATTGAAGGGGCAGGAAATCGTCAAATTGTTCAGTCCGGACAGCATGGCGTTGCTGGTGGCAGATTTAAAGACACTTGCCGCCAAAGGAAATATAGAAAACCGCGAGTACCGGATATGTCTGGCCAGCGGGCTGGAAACCTCTCCGGTGCGGGTGAACGCTTTGCGGGCACAGAATGGCAATTATGTGTTTATTTTCCGCAATATGGCCTTCCAAAAGCAGATTATGCATATTCTACAGGAACGTTCTGCCCAGCTCAATGCATTGCTGGAGGCCACGGATGGGGCGGTATTCTCGGTGCATTATGAGGACGGGCGCTTCGGTCGGGTGGAACAGGCCAATAAATTTTTGGCGCAGTTAATCGGCTATTCGCATGATGAGCTGACCTCTATGTCTTTTGAGCGGCTTTTTACCGCTCCTGACGGCAAGAACCAGCCCGATCTGCAGGAAACGTTCCGCCGCGCCGCCAAAACTTTGGACGAAAAAGGCCGCGCTTCGTTTGGGGCGCCGCTTTTTACCAAAGACGGACGGCGCATTGAAACCTCCGTCACGCTGACGCCGCTGGATATACCAGGTAAAAATGCGGTATTGGCGCTGGTGACGGATTTGTCGGATTTGCTGGAGCGGATTTCCCAGGATTCCCGCGAAGCGCTGGAATTGCGCAGTGTGCGCCAGTCGCTGCCTGGGCTGTATTTAAAAACGGACATGGAAGGCACGGTGCTGGAGGTGTCTTCTAATCTGGCTTATTTAGAGCCAGAGCAGGCGCAGGAAATGTTCTTGGGCAAACACCCTAACCAGTATTGGCCGGAAGACGCCGCCGCCAAAGAAATCTTTGCTATCAAAGAAGCCATCAGCGTCAACATCAATACGACCTTTGAGTTTGACTGGGACTATGGCGGCAAGCGCCGGTTCTTTGAGGCCGTTTGCACGCCTATTACCGGGCAGGAAGAGGTCATTATCTGGGTGCGCGATGTAACCGACCGCCAAACCCATGAGCGCAATATACGCCAGCTCTATGATATCAGCAATGAAAATAAATCCACTATCACGCAGCAAGTGGATAAAATACTGGATTTCGGAAAGAAAGTGTTCCAGGCAGACGTAGGCATTGTGCTGCGTTTCCGGGAGTCCAACCCCAATGAAATGACGGTGGTGTATACAACGCCCAGTCCGTTTAATTTGGAGCGTTATATGGTGTTCCCGGTGGAAGAATGCCTCTTTGACGTGCGCGACGATAATGTGGTGGTGTTTGCGGATTTGGCCAACACCAACTGCAAGCGTTGTATCCATAAAGAAAAGGACTTTGGCTCCTTGATTGCGGCCCCGCTTTATGTGGGGGGCAAAGTGGCCGGGGCGCTGTGTTTTGCGGCCCGCGCGCCCAAAGCCCGCTTTGTAGAAGGGGCAGAAGAGCTGATTGGCATTATGTCGCGTATTTTGAGCTTGCGCATTGAACTGCGGGAAGCCAGCAAAACTCTGGGCGAAACAGCGCAGAGCTTTATCCGCACCTTGGAATATGTGGATTTGCCCGCCGTGGTGCTGGATTTGCAATACCGTGTGAAATATGCCAATGAAGTGTTTTTGGCGTCCACCGGGCGGCGCAGGCAGACGGTGGAAGACCGGGAATTCTTTGACGAATTTATTCGGATTTCCGACGGCAGCCGCCGTATGTTTGAAGCCGCCAGCAACAGCGCTTCCGGCAATGCCTTTCAGGTAAAGCTGGATTTGGTGGACGAACATGGCAAATATACCGCCACCGGCTGGGATGTGTTTTTGATTAAAGACATCAAAGGCGAGGTGGAAGGATATGGGCTGATTGGAGTGCGCAAAAATTAAACGCATGTTATCAGCCGGGAAGACGACATTTTTTCCCGCTTTGACGGCTGGCAGTAGGTACTGCCAGCCGTTTTTTCTTTATACTACATTCTTCAATGGGGCAAACAAAAGCCCCGCGGTTTGTATCGCCAGCCGTTTCCTTGCACAGATATCCCAAAAGCGTTTTGGATATCCTGCGGCGTTTGTTTGTGCCGTCAGCCATTTCCCAGCACAATCCAGCAAATTTGTTGGCAACGGCCCCTGGGCGTAAAAACAGCGTTTTGGGCCTGGCTCATTGCGCCGGGGCAAAACCAGCAGAACTGCTGTCTAAAGAAATATCTTCTGTGTCAAATAGGGAATATTTTATTCATCACAGGGAATAACTTGCCAGCCACAAAGTATATTTAGAGGGCAAATAAAAACCGCGCCGGTTTGCCGGCACGGTATGGGAAAGCCCGTTTGATTAATTGATTTCTTTGATTTCCACTTCAAAAACCAAGTCTTTGCCAGCTAACGGGTGATTAAAGTCCAACGTAATTTCTTTGTCGGAAATTTCTTTCACTACTGCGCGGAATGTGTGTCCGGCATTGCTGGCGCCCACCATATCACCTACTTTTAAGTTTTCAGAGTTCATGATGGCTTCTTTCGGCACGCGTTTGATGGCTTCTTGCAGTACGGGGCCGTAGGCCTTTTCCGCTTTAATTTCTACGGTCTTTTTATCGCCTACATTCATTTGTTCCAGTATTTCTTCCAACCCTTGGATAATCTGTCCGGCGCCGTGGGTGTATTCCAGCGGGCCGCGGCCGGAGGACGTATCCTGCATTTTGCCGTCAACGGTAAGTGTATAGTCAAATTTTACTTTAGAACCTTTTTTAATCATTTCTTTCTCCTTTGCCGCAGGTAATCCCGGGACTGTTTTTATTGTAACATTTCCATTTAAAACTGTGTGGCTTTTTTAGGAGGGGGATTAACAAGGGGGCCCCCGCCGGGGAAGGCGGGGGCGGGCTCAACATGTTGGGCTTGGGGCAGCATATTTGAGGCCAGGCAGTTTTCTCTATTTTTTCACTTTGGCTGTTTGCTGGCAAGCGTCAAAAAGGGCTAATTTGCTGGGGCTGCTCCTACTGTATGCTGTACCCTGGAACGGGAAAAGAGCGTCTGGAATATAACAGTGCCGGCCTGCGAAATAAGAGAAATGCCCCCTTGCAAAGAGCGGGGAAATGGAAAGAATACGAAAAAAGCCGACTAAAAAGCGCCGCTTTAAAAGCGGCGCTTTGCAAGCGGAAGAGCGTACGGTCAGGGCTGTTCCTCCCCAAAGACATTATTTAGCTGGCGGTTTACGCGGTAGAACGTGGCGCATTTGGGCATATCTTTAAGCCGTTTGGCGCCGATATACGTCATGCAGCTGCGCAGCCCGCCCAAAATAGCCAATAGGGTACGCTCTATGGGGCCGCGGAACGGAATTTCCACGACCTTGCCTTCGCTGGCGCGATATTTTTTCATGCCGCCGTAGTGGGCTTGTTGGGCATATTGGGAGCTCATGCCATAGAACTTTTTGAATTGTTTTTCTTCTATTCTCATGGCGCAGGTTTTATCATCTACAAAGTCTACCTCGCCGGTTTGGTAATGTTTGGTACACAGCTCTCCGGCGCTTTCTTCATGCCCGGCCAGCATGCCGCCCAACATGATAAAATCGGCCCCGGCGCAAAAACTTTTGCACACGTCGCCCGGCACGGTACAACCGCCGTCGGCACAAATCATGCCGCTTACGCCATGGGCTGCATCGGCACATTCTATGACGGTGGAAAATTGAGGCCGGCCTACGCCCGTTAATTTGCGGGTGGTGCACACGGAGCCGGGGCCGATGCCTACTTTGACAATGTCCGCCCCGCTTAAAATTAAGTCTTCTGTCATGTCCCCGGTGACAACGTTGCCCGCCATGATTAAGCTTTCCGGCCAGGCCTGGCGTACTTTTTTAACGTAATCCACCAAGTACGGAGAATAGCCGTTCGCTACGTCAATGCAAATATTGCCGATAAGGCCGCTGTTCATGATAGCGCTTAACTTTTCAAAATCCGCTTCAGAGACGCCGGAACTGACAAAAAGAAGGTCGTTGTTGCCATACAGCTTGGCATTGTTTTTTAGAAAAGAGAGCACCTCTTCGGCACTGTAATGTTTATGCAGAGCGGTAAACAGTTTTTGTTTTTGCATTTCCCTCGCTATTTCCATGGTGCCGGTGGTAAACATGTTGGCGGATATAATGCCGGTGCCTTCTATGGTGCGCGGACACCATTTAAAAATATAGCGGCGGATAATATCCACCTGCGAACGTGAAGCCAGCGCCGAGCGTTTGGGGCGCAATAATACATCGCAATAGTCTAATTGTATATCATCTTGAATTCTCATATATGCTCCCTTTGGCTAAATTCATTAAAACCCCTGGACCGCTAGATATCATAGCAAATTTGCCAGCACAGCAGAGTTGGCAAGGGGGCAGGATTTAGTTATAATAAAAAAGGACAGTGTTGTTATATTTTTTATTTTGGAGAGTGTATGGCTATTTCTGCTTCCGGCCGTCGCGCCGGGTTTACTTTGATAGAATTGATGGTGGTTGTTTTGATTTTGGGTATTTTATCTGCTATTGCCATGCCCCAATACCGCCGTTCTATGGAACGGGCGCGCGTAGCTGAGGCCCTGACATTGATTCGCGCTATTTATGACTCATGCGAGCGCTTGGCCTGGGAAAACCAGCGTAATAGCTGCGGGGCGGCAGTAAGTGCCGGGATTGCTAATTTCCGTAAATTAGATGTGCTGGCTAAAGGCAGCTACAGTAATAATGCCTTGACCCTTACCACAGACAATTTCTCTTATCAGTTAGGAAATAATATTGTGGCTACCTCTGTGGCTGGGGATTATGCCGGGGCCAAGATTACATTTAACGGGCAAACCTTTACCTGTGAGGCCCCGACCAGCGGAGAAGCCGCCCGGGCGTGCAGCGTGTGGGGCGCTTCTACCTGGAACGAGTGAGGAACATATGAATAAAAAAGGTTTTACATTAATGGAGTTGATGGCTGTCGTGATTATTATTGGCGTATTGTATTCTATTTCCATGCCGCAGTACCGCAAAGTGGTGGAAAAAGGATATTTCACGAAAGCGCAGGTAATGGCCAAATCCCTGCGTGATTCCTGCGACCGGCTGGTGGCGGAATGGGGAGTGGACGATTACAGCTCTTTGCCGGCCAATGTTAAAAAGCTTTCCCGGTTGGATATTGGCAGTTCAACGTTGCTGCCCAGCGGGTTCACTTTGAACGTGGGAAGTAATTTTATCCAAGGGGCAGGTTTTGAATATCGGCTTTCTGATAACTGTATTGTAACTATTAAAAAAACAGATGGCAATTACGCAGGGGTTACCATGAAATACAATGGCGACGCGTTCTATGATTGCGATGACGCAGGTAATGGTGCCTGCGATATATATGCTTTGGATTAATGAGGATACTATGCAAAAAATACAAAGAAGAGAAAAAGCCATATTCTCTGCAGATTTACGCCGAGGGTTTACGTTGATGGAAGTATTGGTGGCGGTGATGATTTTGGCGATTTTGATTGCCATGTCCGTGCCTATGTATGAGCGGGCGGTGGAAAAATCCCGCGTGGCGGAAGTCAGCGCGTTGCTTAAACGTATATCAGAGTCTAAATTGCGCACGATGGACAGCATGGGGCTGACCACTTTTACGGCCAGTTCATTTGGCTTAAGCCAGCTGGACGTAACGGTTCCCTCAAGCGAAGATTTTACATACAGCTTATATCCGGCCTCTTATCCTAATGCTGTTTGTGCCAAACGCAGCCGCGGGGATAACGCGGGGACGATTTTCTTGTATTTAGGGGAAACCGCTCCCGAATATTGTGCCTCTGCCAATTCTGGCATTTGTAACGAGTACCGCGCGTCCGGGCGCAAGCTCTTTTGCCAAAATAAAAGTGGTACTACCAGCTGCGAAAGTTATGGTTTAAACAGTTATTCAGTAGGCACATGCAATTAGCCATATATATTTAATGTCTAAAACCCCGCCGAAAGGCGGGGTTTGTTGCAAATGGGAATATGCGTTTGACTGGCAACAAAACATATTTGCTGGGCATGGTACAGAAAGAAGCAGAACTAAAAAATATCCCTGCTTGTGCCTGTAAAATAATAATTAGATACAAATACCCGCAGCTTGTCTGGCATAATACAGCACCCCGCAGCGTGTATACAGCCAGCCGCCTTGCTTCTATTGCAGATGGAACGATAAAGATTTTACAGGAGAAATGCTAATTGATTTTGCTGTGCGGGGGGACGTCTTGGGTAATCCATTTGTTGGCGCCAATGACGGATGCTTCCCCGATATGCACATGGCCCAAAATGGTGGTTTCGGCATAAATAATGACGTCGTCACCTATAATCGGGTGGCGTTGAATGCCTTTGACGGGGTGGCCGTTTTCATCCAGCGGGAAGCTTTTGGCTCCCAGCGTGACCCCTTGATAGAGCTTCACCCGCGATCCAATGACACAGGTTTCTCCTATGACTACGCCGGTGCCGTGGTCTATAAAAAACGCCGGCCCAATAGCGGCCCCCGGGTGAATGTCTATGCCGGTTAAGCTATGGGCATGTTCGGTAATAATGCGCGGCACAATGCGTACGCCGCGTGTATGCAAAAAATGGGCCATGCGCTGGTAAGTAATGGCTAATACGCCGGGATAGCAGAGCAAGGTTTCTATTTCGTCCACGGCGGCGGGGTCTCCTTCATACGCGGCGCGGATATCCGTGACCAGCAGGCGCTGTATCTGTGGCAGGCCGTTTACAAAATCCTGCGTAATATGGGCGGCCTGGGCCTGGCAGGCGGCGCAGTCTTCTTTTTTCTGGCAGAGCAGGCAGAGCGAATGTAAAATTTGTTTTTCCAATTCTTCTGCACATTGGGCCAGCAATCGTAGCTGATCTGGGCGCATGGTATGAAGCGTATATTGGCACAGAAGCGCGCGGAACCCTTCAAAAAGGCGCACTACGTCCGCCTCGGCGGGGATATGGGGGGCTTTGTCGTAAAAATTTTGGTCAAACGTATTTTGAAGCGTCTGTATAACAGCAGTGTAGTCCGGCGGCATGGCAAATCCCTCTACATCTTAAAGTCTTCTCCCAAATAGAGGCGGCGGGCATCAGGGTCGTTTAAAAGCGTATTTTGGTTGCCTTCCACCAAAATTTTGCCGTCATATATCAGGTAAGCCCTTTCGGTCAGCGGCAAGGTTTCACGTACGTTGTGGTCGGTGATGAGCACGCCGATGCCTTTATCTTTAAGTTTAAAAATCATGTGGCGCAAATCCGACACGGTAATTGGATCAATGCCGACAAACGGCTCGTCCAGCAAGATGATTTTGGGGTTGCTGATCATGCAGCGGGCAATTTCCATGCGGCGTTTTTCTCCGCCGGAAAGTGTCCACGCTTTTTGCCGGGCCAGTTTAGTCAGCCCAAACTCCGTAAGCAACGCGTCTACCCGGCGTTTTTGCTCCTGTTTGTCTTCCAGAATGCGCTCCAGCACGGCAAGCAGGTTTTCTTCTACCGTCAGCCCTTTGAAAATAGTGGGTTCCTGGGCCAAATAGCCAAGCCCGTGGCGGGCACGCTCATACATAGGCAGGAAAGTAACGTCTTCATTGTCTATAAACACCCGCCCTTGGGTAGGACGGACAAACCCTACCATCATGTAAAAGGTGGTGGTTTTCCCGGCGCCGTTGGGGCCCAAAAGCCCAACGATTTCGCCGGATTTAACATGAATCTCTACCCCTTTGACCACCATGCGGTCTTTATATGTTTTTACGACGTTATCGCTGCGAAGTTCCATAGCTTTATCCTGCGCCTGCGCGCTTGCGCGCCAAGCCGCTAAAAAGACTGATTGGCCTGCGAACGGTTGATTTGCTCCGACACCGTCCATCCCTGTACTTGGCCTGTTAAATGAATTTTACGCGTGGTATTTTCCACTTTTATCTCGTCTGCTATTATAGCAAATGTACCGTCCTCTGTTTTTCCCTGTATGAGCGGGCGGCCGCCATAGGCATAAGAAAATCCTTTTTCTCCGTTATATTCAATGGTTTGGGCTTTTAAATGATAAGAGGGGTTTTCCGCTTCGGCGCCGCCTTGCAGCAGGGCATAGGGCTTTTGTTGGAGAACGGTCAATTCCTGCCCTTTGAGTGTAGCCAGTTTACCGTGTGGGTCTTGGTGGGTAATCAGCACATTGCCGCTTAAACGGTAGGTTTGTTCTTGGGTATTGAAATGGGTCTGATCTGCCAAGGCGGTAACTACGTCCCCTTTGGGGTCGTGGTACACCAGTTTCATCTGTTTTTTGCCGGTACCATTGGCGGTGCCGTCGGCCGTTTTATAATTGTAGGTGGCTTTGTCGGCATAAATTTCATAACTGCCGCCTTCGGCTGGGTTATAGCGCGCCCATACGTTTCCCCGGGCGGTAAAGAGATTTTTCTTGCGCTGGGAAAGGGCATAATCTGCCCGAAAGGCGTAAATACCGTTATCATAGCGTACATTGCCTTCAAATTCTTCTTCTTCTTTTTCTTTATAAATAATCCAGCGCTCACTGGAGACGACGCCGCCGAGCGTATCGGGCAAGTCGGCTTTTTGCTTATCCTTAAAGGCCTGGGCTTTCTGTTGGGCAACGGCTTTAGCCCCGGCGGGAGAGGGGGAACTGACGGGCGTGTCAAGTGTATATTTAGCCGTGCAGCCGCTTGCCAATGCCAGCCAAAACAAGGCCAGCATAAAAGGGGCCTTTGCTGTCCAAGAGGGTTTTTTTACGGGCTGTGCGGCCGGGTTCATTGGACGGCCTCCTGCAGTTCTTTTCTGTTTTGGGGAAGGCGGGTGGATTGTTGTTTTAGTTCAATTACCTGCAGTTTGGAATCAGTTTCTATTCCGCCGCGTGCCGTTACCTGCGTATTGCCGCGGGTAACAATGGTTTTTTTGTCCGACCAAACGCGGTCTTTGTCAATGTCATAGAAAAAGCGTTCGGTGGAAAGATCTGTTTTTTCAGTAAAGGAGCGGACATGGGCGTCGCCTTCAATGCTGACAAGCTTTTTAAGATAATCAAACGTGCCGCGCTTGCCGCTTACTTCGGCGCTGTCTTCCCCGTTCTCGCGAAGCATCAGGCGGGGATTAATGAGGACAGCATTATTTAAATCTTTAAAGTCCACCTCATCGGATTGCAAAATCCATTTTTTCTGGCTGTCTTTGGATTCAAAAATAGTCACTCCTTCCGCCCGCTGCATATCTCCGTCGTCAGGAGAAAAATCTTTTTTGCCGCCGCAGGCCGCCGCCAATACAGAGAGCATACAGAGAAGAAGGATTTTTTTCATGCTTTTTTATCCAATAGCGCAATAAATTCTATCAGGTCTTTTTCATCAATAATTCCCACTACCTTGCCCGTTTTGTCCAGTACGGGGATATTGTCTACATGGGTGGAGTGAATCATTTTGGCCGCTTCAATGGCGGGGGCGGTGTCCAGAATATGATAAGGATTGCGGGTCATGACCTGCGTAATTTTTTTATTGATTACTTGTTCGGTTTTCTGCAGTTCGCGGCGCAAATCCCCGTCTGTAAAATAGCCCAGCAGTTTGCCTTTTTTGTCTACAATGCTGGTGGCGCCAGCGGCATTGCTTTTGGTCATTACAAGCAGTGCGTCCTTGACGGTAGCCGTTTCAGGCACGGTGGGATTGTTTTTCCCTTTGCGCATCAAATCTTTGACCTGTTGGGTTAAAAGTTTGCCCAAAGAGCCACCCGGGTGAAAAAGGGCGAAATCGGTTTTTTCAAAATGTTTGATTTTCATCAGGCACACGGCTAACGCATCGCCCACTGCCAGCGTGGCGGTGGTGGAAGCGGTGGGGGCTAAATTGTAGGGGCAGGCCTCACGGTCAATATATATTTTGACATGGATGTCCGACATCAGGGCCAGCTTGGAGTTTTCGTGCCCGGTCATGGAAATAATGGTCAGCTTGCGCCGGGCCAAAGAGGGGAGAATTTTGTTGATTTCTTCGGTTTGGCCGGAAAAGGAAATGGCCAAAATAACGTCCCCGCTCATAATCATGCCCAAATCCCCGTGCAGCGCTTCCACCGGATGCACAAAGAAAGAGGGCGTGCCTGTGGAGGCCAACGTAGCGGAAATTTTGCGCCCAATCAGCCCGCTCTTGCCAATGCCCAGCACCACCACGCGCCCTTTAGTTTCGGCGCAGGCCTTAACAGCTTTTAAAAATCCTTCGTCCAAACTTTGCAGCGAAAGCTCCAGGGCCTTATGTTCCACGTTCAGCACGTTGCGGGCGGTTTTCAAAATGTCTTTGTTATCGTATTTCATGGGCGCCTCTAATCCAGCCACGGGGTTGTTTCCGGGGCGGGGGTTTTGGGTTGGTATTGCGGGGGCAGTTTCTTTGCGGCATAAGAGAGCACAAAGAACGCTGCCGTGCATAAAATCAACAAAACGGCCAGCACTTTTATATGCCATTTGAACGTTGGGATAAAAGGTTGGGCCATAAAAACACCTATTTAAATTTTTTGACCAATGCGTCAATCTGGGCCAGCTGGCGGGTCATTTTTTCCGCTTGTTTCATGTCCAGCGAATTGGGGCCGTCGGACAACGCTTCCTGGGGTTTGGGGTGTGCTTCAAAAAACACCCCTGCTATGCCCAATGCCACCGCCGCTTTGGCCAAAACGGGGGCCAAGGCACTGTTTCCTCCGGTGGCGGTGCCCAGGGCGCCGGGTTTCTGCACGGAATGGGTAGCGTCAAAAATAACCGGATAGCCAAATTGTTTCATGATTTCCAGCGAGCGCATATCCACCACCAAATCCCCATAGCCAAAGCTGGCTCCGCGCTCGGTAAGCAAAATATTGCGGTTGCCCTGGGATTCTATTTTTTTAATCACCTGTTCCATGGCCGCTGGGGCCAAAAATTGCCCTTTTTTTACGTTGACGGCCTTGCCGGTGGCAGCGCAGGCCAGTATTAAATCCGTCTGCCGGCAGAGGAAAGCCGGTATTTGTAGCATGTCGGCTACGCGGGCCACTTCTTCGGCCTGCCAGGGCTCATGCACATCCACCACCAGCGGCAGACCGGTCAGGCGTTTGGCTTTTTCCAAAATTTCCAGTCCTTTGGCCAATCCCGGGCCGCGGTAAGCGTTTAAAGAGGTGCGGTTGGCTTTGTCAAAAGAAGCTTTTAAAATATACGGGTGGCCGGTTTTGGCGATGATTTTTTTCAGCGTTTTAGCGGTGTCAATGTAATGCTTTTCACTTTCAATGACACAGGTGCCCGCCATAAACACCAGCGGCAAGGTATTGGAAATTTTAAGGGAACCTATTTTAACTGTTTTTTGCATAGTTACATGATAGCAAATTTGGCCCCTTTTCACGGGGCAAGCTGCTCGCGGCGGCCCATATGCAGGTGCTAGGAGCGTATAAGATAGCCGTCTTGGCCTTCAATGACGGCATCGGGCCCCTCTTCCTGCCCGCTGATAGACTGGCAAAAGCTTTCTGCGGCGCCGTTAAGCGGGACGCAGACCAATTGCTGCATATTGTTTTGAGTACCTAGAAAATATTGGATATGCTGGGACGGGTTGCGCAAGCGCAGTTCCAGCTCCCAGCAGGGTTCGTTAGGGTCGTCTTTGGTGCGGCAAAAAAAGGCCACGGTAAAATGTTTTAATTTGCCGTTGTCATTGACTTGGTTTTCGTATCGCTGGGCCCGTTCGGCTGTCATATTTTTGCCGGCATTGAAACGTTTGAGCTGGCCCCACCATACCACCGCCTCGGTGTTGCGGGCGCTTTGCACGGCATTCTGGTAATACGGCAACGCCACGGCCGCCAAAATGCCGACAATTAAAATAACCGTTAACAATTCTATCAGGGTAAATCCGTGTTTCATGGTTTGGACTGAATTTGCTCCATTAAATGAGAAATGTCTTTTTCTTCCGTGCGCAGCCCCAACGACCAGGCCGCCGTCTGCAAGATGTGCTGTAAAATGGCGGGCAGGTGGGCGGAAATTTCGGTAATATTATAATTTTCGTCCAGGCGCAGATAGTCTTCCAGTACGGTAGCGGTTTGAGCGTTAAAACGGGCGCGCAGTGCGCGGGTGTTGTTCATTTTAAGCCGGAACGCAAGCGGGCCGCCGAAAGAAAGCTTGTCAAAAAACAGAATGGCGCCCTGAAAAAAGCGAATAATGTGGCGGGCCACCTCGGCAAAATCCACGGCGCGCGTATCGTGCCCGTTGAACACGAGCGGCTGGGCGGCGTCCCATTTGCTCATAAGCAGGCCGTAGGCGTTAAACTCGGTCATGCGGTGTACATCGCGGCGGCTGTCTATGGCGGCAATACCGTCTTGTACGGGCTGCAGATAGATATGGGGCTGGTTTTCCAGCGAAGCGGCGCAATAGGATATGATGGGAGGAAGCTGGCGGTAATCCACCAACGGTTCCTGCGGATAAAGCGGCATGAGCGAAAGCGTAGCCACCGGCAGGACGGAGGGGGAGAGATTTTTGTTCTTTAGATAATTTTCAAAGTGGCTTTCTGCTTTGTCGTATAAAATATGGCGCAGGCGTTCGGATTTTTGGCGGTGGTCTAACAGCCAGGGCAGCAAATCCGGGTGGACGATGACTTCTGGGCGGCTGCTTTGGCCGGTGCGGATATAGGCACGTTTTAATTTGCCCACCAGATGCGGGGTCAGGTTGCTCTGCGGGATATTGACCACCACAAACATACGCTGACCGTCGCGGCTGACACAGGTGTTGATGTCTACAAATACAATCGGGTCAATATAGGTTTGGATAATATCCTCTATCGTATTGCGCATTTTTTCATGATAGGGAATACCGGTAAAGGGGGGGCGGGGTTTGTCGTTTTTGTCGTCATTAACGCCAATAATCACTGTGCCGCCCATGGCATTGGCAAAAGAGGCAATGGTTTTGGCGAATTTTTCTTTATTTTTAGGCAGGAAAAATTTATAGTCCAGCTGCTTGCCTTCGGGCAGCTGCTGTTGGCAAAAATGGACGACGTCGTCAAAAGTCAAGTCATGGACGGGTTTGTCAAAAAACATAA
Source organism: uncultured bacterium (assembly GCA_949291365.1). Taxonomy (GTDB): domain Bacteria; phylum Elusimicrobiota; class Elusimicrobia; order Elusimicrobiales; family Elusimicrobiaceae; genus Avelusimicrobium. Next base: position 229,223 of record CASEVJ010000005.1, on the reverse strand, counting down.
ATCCCCCTCGGCCGGGCAGGCCCTGCATAATATTTATTATAATAAAAACAGGATTTTTTTAAAGCCCGCTGTTTGTCCAGACGGGCAGGAAGTGTATGAACGGGTCAAATGCCAATTTATTACCGTGGGTAACGGAAAAGTTTATTTCTGCCGCGCCCCGGGCCGCCGCCCAAGCACTGGCGGCACTGGCTACGCATGAGGCGGTGCTACTGCTTAAGCCGCTTAAGGCAGAATATATGGTGGCGTGCTTGGAGCCGATGGATTGCGAAAAGGCGGCGGCTATTTTGCGCCGGCTGCCCTCGCGTCAGGCGGCGCACGTACTGTCGCGGCTGGATTTGCGTCAGGCGGCGCGGATATTTGGGGCTTTTTCCGTTCCCCAGCGGGAAAAAATGAAAACATTGCTGCCGCTTGCTTTGCAGCGCGCGTTGGAAAAATCGGCCCAGTGGCCCCAAGATAGCGCCGGTGCGGCAATGACTACGGACTTTTTAACATTTAAAACAGAAGCCAAACTGCAGGATATCGTGGAAAAATTAAAAACGCTCCCGCGCAAAAAATTGCCTTCGGCCTGCCTGATACTGTCTAGGGAAGGGCAGCTGAAAGGAATGATTCGCACGGCGGAGCTTTCGTTTTATGCGCTTTCCAGCACGGTGGGTTCTGTCATGAGTCCGGTGCAAAGCGTGCCGGCCCAGACGCCGCTTTGCCAAGCGGCCCCCTTGGTGCAGCAGGGACAGCCGTTGGTGCCGGTGACGGATGAAACGGGGCTGGTGTTGGGGGTGCTCAAGCCGGAGCAGCTTGCTGCGGCTTGTGTCCAGCAAAAGAAACGTTTTGGCTGGTTTTAACTGAATGAAAAGACAAGAATACCCCCTTATGAAACAGGGGGTATTTTTCTGGTACTATTGTTTTGTTTGATTTTTCTTTTCTCTGCTTTAACGTATTGTTTACCGGCGTCAGCCCGATATGTTGTGAGAAGGAAAGCCAATTAAAATCCCCCGGCGCGTCAAACGCTTGCGCTCCGGCCGCTATGTTGTGACAAGAGGATCCAATATATTCTGTTTTGCGGTTTAAAAAACCCCGCCTTCTTTCAGAGGGCGGGGTTTTGGCTGGCGGTGAAGTTAGTTTAAATAGAACGGTGTGGCCAAGGCCTGGGAGAGATGGCTTTTTTCTAGCTCGTAGGCGTGTTCCATTTCCGCTTCTAAGCGGGCGGGCGGAATATCTCCCAAAGACATTACTTTGGCGTGGAAATCCGCCAGCGAGAACTTTTTGCCCAGTTTTTTCTGGTATTTAGTGCGGAGATCTTGAAGCGCCTGGTAGCCGTAAATATAGCTGACGGCCTGGCCGGGGTTGCGGGCGACTTGTTTCAAGATATCAGCGGCCTGTTCGGGGCTAAAGCCGTTGTCTTCAGTCAGGAAGGCATAGGCCTCTGCATAGGTGTATTCTTTGGTATGCAGACGAAAATCCACCAAGGCCTGTATAGCACGCACATAGTCCGCCCAGGCCAGATACAAGAGCTCCTCGTCGGTGATGATATAGCCGCGTTCACTGGCTACATGCTGGGCATACACTTCCCAGCCATTGCGCAGCGTGGGGACGGGATACATCTTGCGGAAAGCGGTCAGTGTGGAATTGCTGTAAGCAGAGCGGTAGTACAAACCGGGCACCAGTTGGCCCGCCATCAGCAGTTTGAGCGTGGGCAGGTTAAAATCGCGGTTGAGCATGTCCTGTTTGGTCAGCTCGTTGCCGGAGGGCAGGCGCAGGAACAAGTCGCTGGTCGGATTAGTCTGCGTGCCAAAAGGCGGCAGGAACAGGTACGCTTTGGTATAGGCGTAATAATCCGGCATTTTATACACCGTAAAGGCCATTTCGGACGTGGGCAGCGTTTCATCCTGGGCATAAAATTTGGCCAAGTTACCCGCTTCCCGCTCCAGCGCCGGGGCAAAATCTTGATTGCGCACCCCTTGCTGCAGGCGGTTGGCTATCAGGTAGAAATCGGCGGCTTGCACGGAAGAGGGCTTTTTGTTTTTCTGTTTGGCTTTTGGCGCGGGTTTCTCTTGGGCAGGGGGTTGGGCCGCTTCTGCCGCGGGCTGCTCTTCTGCAGCCGGCTGCGCCTGGGCGTCTGTCTGCTCTTCTGCAGGGGCGGCGTCTTGCATTTCCAGATTGGTCACGGTTACCCCTTCCGCAGCCGCTTCCCCGGGGACTTGGATTTCTTCTATCACGGTTTGCGCATCTGCTATAGCGACGGGAAGGGCAAACATTTCCAGCGCTTTAGCCAAGGCCTGTTGGGCAGAACGGAAATTTTTGGTCAGCATTTTCTCAATGGCGCCGGGCTTTTTGTCTATGAAGTAGTAATTTTCCAACAGCAACTCATAATCTTTTTCTCCCAGGCGGAAATCCTGCTCCTGGTTATCCTGGGCCAGCTGTTTGAACAGCTCAAACATTTTCTTGACCGCTTCTTTAGATGCTTTGGAATCAATGCGTACCTGCGCGCGGCTGACTTCGTCCTGTGCGCGGCTGGTCAGATATTGGGGAATGGTGTCAAAAGCCAGGTAGGCATAGTAGGCGTCTTCCATAGCCAGCTGGGCCAAAAAGGCCGGCGGCGTAGTCAGGTTCTTTTCCGCTTCTTGGGCCACTTGGGTCAGGGCGCGCATGCGGGCGGCCAAATCTCTGTCCTGCAAGTCCTGGAAATTTAAAGTTTTCATCGTCAAATCATACATGGAGGCAAACGTTTGGGCATACATCAGCGGGTCGGTGGAGGGCCGTTCACGGCTGACGTTCCACTTGTCTATAGCCAGACGCCCCTGCATGATGTCATAATCCGTTTTTTTCGGTTCGGAGAGGAGCTTGCGGTTGATTTTGTTAAAGTTTTCTTCCACAATATTTAAAGCACGCAGGGCCTGGGCGTCGCGTTCTGCGTCGTGGCGGTCAAGCTTGTTGTTGGCCGATTCAAAGCCAAGGCGGGTGGCTTTTTCCGGGAAGAAAGAAAGCTGCACGGAAGAATAGCGGTTAATGGTGTCGGTCAGGGCATTGTCTTCCATGATAGTGTCAATATTGTCAAAGGCGGACAGGTCAACAGCTTGTACCGCCGGCGATAAGAAGAGAGAAAAACTTAAAAAAGCGCAAAGTATTTTCTTCATTTGTTACCTCATATATAAAATAGCCAACTGCAAACATTATAGCTAATTTTGCACCGTGCGCAACGGGCCTTTGCGGCCCGGTTGGCCGTTTGGGGCTGCGGGGAGCGCTAGGTTTTTACATAAAACATAAAATATGGTAAAATACTTATCAGCGGGCAGTGTCCGCGGCTGTCTCAAGCCAAACCTGCCGCTCTTTTTTTGCTATAATCTTCTTATCCGATTTGCGGGCCATTAGCTCAGCTGGTAGAGCAGACGCCTCTTAAGCGTAAGGTCGTGAGTTCGATCCTCACATGGCCCACTTTTTTTACGACAAATAGGACGGATGGCGGAATCGGCAGACGCGCACGCCTTAGGAGCGTGTGGGGTAACCCTTGAGGGTTCAAGTCCCTCTCCGTCCAGTTTTATTTCAAGGAGCAGAAACATGTCCATTTTCAAAACCGCCGCGGCGGACGAAGTAAAAGCCAAACAGCTAAACAAAGAAGGATGCCGCGTCACCGTCAGTGTGGAGGCCTCCTCCGGGCTGATTACCAAAGCTTTCCAAAACGCCGCTGTGCAAGTGCAGTCCCGCGCGCAGATGCAGGGCTTCCGCGCAGGCAAAGTACCTTTGGATTTAGTGAAACAAAATTTTGCTGGACACATTAAAGAACGCGCCCTGGACTTGGCTATTAAAAGCGCCATTTCCGCCGCGTTGGAGCAGACCAAATTAAACCCCGTTGCCGTTCCGTCTTTGACCAAAGCGGATTTTGCCACTTTTGACGACGGAAAGACGTTCAGCTTTGAGCTGGCGGTGGACGTGGCCCCCGAATTTGACGTGAAAGATTACAAAGGCATTCCCGTAACCAAAAAAGCTGAAGAAGCAACTGAAGAAGAAGTAAAAGCCCAGTTGGATCGCATTTTGCAGGCCAATGCCCGCTTGGAAAGCGCGCCGGAAGGCACGGTAATTGACGATAAAGTGTATGCCGTGGTGCAGTATAAAGGCAAACGCAACGGAACCGACGACTATAAACTCAGCGCCGACAGCGAACTGATTGATATGGCGGCCCCGCAGACCATGCCGGAGCTGGCCAAAGCCGTGCTGGGTATGAAAAAAGGCGAAAGCAAAGATTTTGAAACCAAAGAAGGAGAAGATACTTTGTCGTTCCATGTTACGGTGGACGATATTAAGAACAAAATCGTGCCGGCTTTGGACGATTCTTTTGCCAAAGACATGGGCTTTGATACGTTGGACGCGCTGAAAAAACGTGTGCAGGACGGTTTAAATGCCGAAGCCAAAGAAAATTCCGCGCGGGACTTTATCAATCAGATTGAAAACCATTTGGTAAAGATGAACAATTTCGCCCTGCCCGAAACCTTGGTGCAGGAATATACGGACAATTCCTTAAATAACTTTGTGCGTAATGTGACGCAGCTCAAACCGGAGCAGCTTTCTGCAGAACAGCGCAAAAGCTTTGAGGAGCGTATCCGCCCTACGGTTGAAAAAGACCTCCGCATCGGCTACATTATCCACGCCATCGCCAAAAAAGAGAACCTGGAAGCGACGGAAGCCGACTGGCAGGCCGAGCTGGACAAAAGCTTGACCGCTAATGCCAAAAATAAGGAAGATGAAAAGAAAATACGCGCTTTCTTTACGGAGCGCAAAGACCACATTTTGGCTACGCTCAATGAGCGCAAAGTGTTTGACTTCCTGAAAAAAGAAGCGGTTGTAAAATAAAAATTAAAATGCTATTCTGTCTCTCCCGCCTTTTGCGCGGGGGAGCCGTTGTGCCGCAGTACAGACGGATATACCACTGGCGCAAGGCGTAGAAAATTTGCCTTCAGGCAATTAAACTTCTTGTTTTAGACACCTAAGACAATTAGTTTAACCTCAGGGGCGGGCCATTTCACGGGGCCCGCCTCTTTTTTGCGCTACTGCTGCAGGGGGATAGGAGATGTTTGACAGCACTAGGTTCTGCCGGCGGATATAACCCAAGAAACAGCCCAAGGCGGCCTGGTCTAATGTAACTCCCCTTTCCGTGCAGTAAAGCATGGAAAAGAGCAACACGGGGATAAGCGTTTTAGTTTTTTGCAGCTGGTCAAAAACCAGCATGGCCATTTCCCATAACAGACGGGCAAACAGTGCGTAGTGAAAATAAATCCGGGTGGCAGGTGCTTACGCTGTACATAGCCGTCGGGCAAACAGCCGGTCAGTTACTCATAGCTGGCAGACCAAACAGCTTGCAACGAAGATGAGAGGGGGAAAGATAATGTTCGTCCGGACAATAAAGGGCAGAGAAAATGAGGGAGCCATTCCTCTTTTGCGTGGGTTTCGGGAGGGCGGCTGAAAAAATAGCAGTTGTTGCATGCAAAGAAAAAATAAAAAACTATTTGCCTCGGCGGTGAAAAAAACTACAATATAAAAAATCTGACGTATGCCGGCAGCTGCATACGGCGGGGGGAATTTATGTTTCCGTTAACCAAACCCAATTCTGAAGGATTATACATTAAGGTGATGCGCGTGTTGCTGGCGGCCTGTTTTCTGACGGTGCCTCTGTTGTTTTTTATAGGGCTGACGTCCAATCCGTTCACCGTGCAAAGTGTATTGCTCTATTTGCTTTTGGCGGCCATGTACGGCGCGTCCGCGGTGCGTTTTTTGCGGGCGGGGCATATCCATTTTACGCGTACATTTTTTGATTTGGCTTTTTTAATTTACATTTTCGCCAGCGTGGTGAGCTGGCTTTCCTCTGTGTCTGCGGCACCGCAGTATATGCGCCAGACGCTGTTTTTTAACTTGTTGGATTTTGGCTCTTTGCTTTTAGTGGTAGCGCTGGGGGCGTATGTGGTGAGCAAGAACGTCGTGTTCAGCGGAATTATAGAAAGCAAGACCAATTATATTTTGCTGTTTATCGGGTGGGGGGCGCTGTGGTTTTTGCTGCCGCCGTTGAAAACCAATTTGCCCGGAGACGGATTTTTTGCCTGTGTGTTTGACGTGTATGGCCTGCTTTTGTGGGCGGTGGGGCTGTGGCTGGGCACGCGCGTGCTTAGCAAATTGACGCAGGAAAATGTGCTGGTGCTCAGCTTTGTGGCGTGTGCACTGGCGTGTATGTATGGGGTTTTCCAAAGTTTTGGGCTGGATATCTTGTGGCCCTTTGACATGGATCAGTTTGCCAGCCGGGCGTTTTCCACGTTTGGCAATCCTAACTTTTTATCTTCTTTTGTAATCATGCTTTTGCCGGCGCTGTTGGTGTATTATATGCGCGCTTCCAGCCGCAAAGATATTTGCGTGTATGGATTTTTGGTGTTGGTGTATTTATTTTATTTGTCGTCGGGGCTTTGCCGTTCCTGCTGGATTGCGGGTGCGGTGGGGCTGGTGATGATGTGGATGTTTGGCACGCTGCGCGCGCTGATTTTACAGCGTAAAGCGCGCGTGTTCTGGCTGGTGGTGCTGGGGGTGGCGGTGTCCTATTTGCCGGTGTTTGTGCAGAGCACACGGCCGGCGTTGGTGCAGCGCGTGGCGGAAGTGGCGCAGGTGACGCCATCTTCGTTTACGCTGGAAGTGCCGCGTGAGGAAATTTTCCCGTCTTTGCACCAACGGTTATATATGTGGGACGTGTCCAAAGAGATTTTCTTAAACCGTCCCGTTATGGGGGCCGGACTGGGAAATTTCCAGACGGCCTTTGCCCGCACCCAGCCGCAGACCTTGCTCAATTATCCGAATTTGCGTGAATTAAAAACTTTAACCAATTCTCCGCATAATGAATTTTTCTTCCAGCTGGCGCAAGGCGGCATAGTGGGGCTGGGTCTTTTTCTGTTTATGTTTATGGTGCTGTTTTTGGAAGTGCATGATTTTGCGGCGCGTAAAAAAGAAGGAGATAAAAAACAGCTTTTGCAGGCCTTGTTCTGCGGTATATTGGCCATGCTGGCCGACAATATGCTCAACATTTCCCTGCATACGGTCGTGCCGGCTTTTGTGTTTTGGTGGCTGGTGGGGGCGGAAGTCAGCGGTGTGGGCCGGGAAGAAGGACGCATAGAAATCGCCGCCAACCCCGTGACCAAAACGGTAGCCCTGTCGCTGCTTGGCTTGTGCGGGCTGATTGTGTTGTGGCAAGGCGCCGTGCTGGGCAGCCAGTATTTTTCGTTCCGCGGCCAAAAACAATTAGCGCGCCAGGACAAAGACGCCGCCCCGCAGGATTTTGCTACCGCACTGCATTTGTATCCCGCCAATGCAGAGGCGGGCTATATGCTGGGGGATTTGCTGCTTTCCCAGCAGAAATACCAGGGCGCACTGGCGGCCTATGAGCGGGCTATGTCTGCGGCGGCGTATTATGACCAAATTTATTATCATGCAGCAGTGGCGGCGCTGGGAGATAATGACCACGGCAAAGCCGTGCGTTATTTGCGCCAGACATTACGGTTAGACCCCTTTAATCTGGCGGCTTACGAGACTTTGGCCGAACTGGTTAAAGAAGATATTATCTACGCTGACGCAGAGACCATGGAGCTGTTGGAGCGGGGGGTAAAACTGTTCCCCTATGACGCGGGCTTGTGGCACGCTACGGGGGATATTTATCTCAAGCGCGGCGAAAAAGAATACGCCAAAACGGTCTATAAAAATGCACTTACGATTGACACCCTGGACAAATCTTTGCGGCGCAGTTTGGCCAAACTTTATGAGAAAGACGAGGAACTGCCTCCTATTTTGACCCAAGCCAAACAGCTGCAGGGATATTACGACCGTGTGCAAAATTTACAGGGCACTTCCCGCGCCGGGCTGAAAAAACTGCGTGCCCAGCTGGAAGAGTATGTGGCTGCTTATCCCGATGACACCAACGGCCCTATTTTGCTGGCGCGTTATTTTACGCTGACGGGAAATGATATTAAATCCAAAGAATTGCTGGAAGGAGTGTTGGAAAAACATCCGGATGATTTGTCTGCCAATTTGGCGTTGGCTTCTTTGCTGCAAAAAGCGGAAGACCCGCAAGAGGCACGGCATTATTTGCAAAATGTTTTGTTCTATTATCCCGGCAACCAGACGGCGCAGAACCGTCTCAAGCGGCTGGAGAAGAATAAGAAATAAGGATTTGCCAAAGTTGCAGATGAAAGGCGAACGTAAATGAGAGAGTTCTCTATAAATGGATATAGAATGAGACCGTTTAATGGGTGCGCATGAAAATTTCTCTTGCCAGACGGTATTCATTTATGCTTGAATAATGCATACGGGGCGCGCGCCCGTTTTTTCGTGCGCGAACTCTTTACAAAAAAATGTAAATTGCTATAATTATCAGTGGGTTGTGCCATCTTAAATAAGGGGCAATAAACAAGTCTATGAGAGTGTTCAATATGATGAAAGTCAGATTATTGGCAGCGTTGCTGGTCGTTTCTTTGTTGACGGGCGGCACCGCTTTGTTCGCTGCGCCTTCATCGGCTAAGCAGCTGGAAAAAGGTATACAGCTTTACCAAGAAAACCGTGACGAAGAAGCCATGGATTACCTGATTGATGTATTAGTCAACGGCTCCCGTGCGGAAGTGGAAGAAGCCAACAAATACATTAATTTAATTCACAACCGCATCGGTGGCATTCAGGAGCCGATTGAAGTGGATGTGAACTTTAAAGAAGGGGAAGCCAGACGGCTGCAGCCAGGTCAGGATCCGGCCGTGCTGCAAGCGCAGCAAGAAGCAGAGAACGCTCCGGTTGAAAACTTTTTAGATGAAGACGGCTTGGTCTATACGGCACAACAAGATGCCTTGGCACTGAAAGGCCAGGAAGAAGCCGAAGCCAAAGCTGCCGCCGAAGCCGAACAAGCCCGCCAGCAGGAATTGCTGAAACAGCAAGCCCAGCAGAGCGCTTTGCAGGCGCAGATGCGCACCAAAGACCGCACGGTAGAAGAAGAAAAAGCAGAAACTTCCGGCAGCACGTTTACAGATTTGTCCACGCCGGCTGCTTTAAAAGCCCGCCAGATTTATACCAGCCAAAAACTTGACAGCATGAAAAAAGCGGCTATCGCCAAATTGGAAAAGTCGGAAGGTGTCCGCATTTATTTCCGCGATGGGCTGCCGGATGCTATTGATATTGACAGCGATGTGTTGTTTAATGGCTATAAATTCCGTCCGGAAGCCATGCCTGTTTTGGACGAAGTCTATACGCTTATGGCGCTGACCCAGGGTGCTGGCTACATTATTTTGCCTCCGGGTTCTTATACGGACAATATTACGCTGGCCGGCATTCGCCAGGCCATGGCACTGAACTCTTTCTTAGTGCATAAAGGACTTTCCTCCGGTAAATTGAGCTACAATATGGGACTCTTTGACCAAGAACCTCCTGCCAAATTTGCTAACTTGGACGGCGTCTCCATTGTGTTTGACTTTGATGCAGAGCTGCCTGCTTCTATGCCGCAAGCTGCTTCTGTGAGCAAACTGCCGATGTTGAGCATGGCGGTTGTACCCGTGAGCAATGAAATTGATCCGGCGGCCGGAGAGGCCTTTGCGGTGGATTTCTCTGTCATTGAAACAGAAGAAACTTTGGATAACTGGTTGTTCCAAGTGGTGCAGCATGCGGCTGATGGCAACTACTATGTAGTACGCCAGCTGGAAGGATTTGCACCGGTTTATCATCAGTTGGTTTGGAATGGCCGCAAAGGTATTATCGGCCCCGAGTTGGCCTGCGGTACCTACACGCTGGCCTTGACCGCTACGGACGTAATGGGTGGAAAACGCACCTTGCGCCGCCAGGTTGATGTGGCCTGCACGAATGCAAAACCGGCTGCATCCACTGCTGCTGCCGATGATAAGAAATTGAATTATAAAGCGGCCCGCTTGTGGAACAAACCCGGCCGTGTAATGAAAGCGGCCCCGGCTGTTTCTGCAGAGCCGGAAATTGTGGATCCGTTTGCTGCACAAGCCCCTGCTACGCAGGCCGCTGATGCCTACGCCATGCAAAATGCTGGTGTGAGTGACCCCTATGCCGCTTATGGCACTGGTGTCGCTGCTGCCGGTGCTGGTGCAGCTACTGGTATGGCTACGGGCAATCCGTATGATACTACGGCTGCGCAAACGGCCGGTGTAGCCAATCCCTATGCCGTCACACAAGGCACAAGCAACCCGTATGCTGCTGCCCAACCGCAGCAGGCGCCTGCGCAGGGTGTAAGCAATCCCTATGATATGCCTTACGAGGAATACGGAAACTAATTTTAAGGACTGCGATTGATGAACATAGCAGACACGTTAGTAGGCAAAAACATGAAAGCCCACCCGGAAGCATTGGGGCTGTATATTGGGCTGAATGAAATGTATATTGCACAAAGCTCCCGCAAAGACGGGGGCGTTGTGCTGGAGTCTTTGCTGCGAGTCCCTATATCGGAAGTGGATGCCAGCAAACTGAAACCTTTGGAACTAAATGAAGGGTTTTTTTCCGAAGATAACTGGCTGGAGGCCTTGACGAAAGTTGCTGCCAAGAAGAAATGGATTAACAATCAGGTGGTGGTTTCTTTATCGCCGGCGTTTTCTTTGTTACGCCATTTCGTTATTCCGACGGTGATAGAACGCAAACACTGGAAAGAGGCCATCCCTCTTCAGGCGCGCAAATATATACATTTCCCGTTTGAAAAGACTTTGTATTCCTATTATGTGTATGAGTTTGAGACAGCCGCTACCAAACAGAAACGGCTGGGTGTTATTTTTTCCATGACGCCCAAAACCATTGTGGAAAAAATAGAAAAAGGGTTGAAGAGTGTGGATTTGGTGCCGGTGGCTATAGAAACGTCTCCGTTGTCTTTAAGCCGTGCTTTTTGCGACAGTGATAAAGAAGCGGTAGACGATTCTGGCCGTATCTATTCCTTTTTTGGAACGGATTTAGCCAGTTTTGTGTTCACCAACCAAAATGCCCCCGTATTATTGCGTGAGGTGGAAATATCCGGCACGCTGGCAGTGGAGCGCCGGCGGTTTGAAATTACCAACTGCACGGAATTTATTGCCAAACAGTTAGAAAAGGATCCGTTTGAAGAAGCGGTAATTATGGGCTGTGATACGGAAAACTGGACTCCGCTGTTGGAGGCCGATTCCAAGAAGCCCGTGCGCAAATGGGATTTAAGTGAAGTGTACGGTATAGAAACAAAATCAGCCGGGGAAATGGCGGCTATCGGGGCCAGCATGAAGTTTTATGATAGCAAAACCCCGGATTTGGATTTCATAAAACGTACCCGCTTGAGCGATTATGAATTTAACGCCGGTGTAATGTTTTGGAAAATAGCTGGTGTGGTGGCCTTATTTTTCTTGCTGTTGCTGGCAAAAGGGTGGTGGGGCTTGCACTCCAATTCATCCGAATTGAGCCGGGTGCAGCGTCAGAATGCCAATCCGGTGGCCGATTTTGCCGGGTTAACGGCCTCACAAATTCAGGATAATTTGAGCCGTATTAAGGCACAAAATGAAAACTTGGAAAGACTGATGAAACGTAATACAATTACTCCGCTTTTGGTGGATTTGGTTACGGCTATTCCGCCTCAGATGTGGATTTCCACGCTTTCTTATAATGAAGAGTTCCCGACTAAAGGCGGCAATGATGTGCGCTCCTTTACGGCGGATGGCTTTATTAAGACAGGCAATTCGGAGCAGGACTTGGCTGTTGGAAAACAGTTCTATGATAAGATTATAACCATGCCTGCCATTAAAGCGCTGTGCGGAAATACTGCAGAGATTAAGTATAAGGACTTAGCTACCGGAGCTCAGGCGGATCCAACCAAGAGATTGGATACTAACTCCGGACTCCAGACGTCGTTTTCCTTTACCTGTGCTAAAGGAGGAGGGACTTCCAGATGACGGCACCTGTGAAAATTTCAAATAAATTCGTGGAATCCCTGAAAAAGGGCATGAATGATATAAAACTGGTCATGGAAGAAGGCAATTATAAACTCTTCCTTAAACAGTTTGTGTTTATTATTGTGGTTTTTCTGGCGTACCGTTATGGAAATGCGGCTTTACAGGAAAAATCAAATAATGTGCGCGGGCAAATTGACGCCATATTGGCCCAGCAGACCAATGAACAGGATTACCTGAACAGTAAAAAGAAATTGCTGGATTTGGAGCCGCGATTTCCGGATCTGTCTGCTAAAAATGACTGGCTGTTGCTGCAGATAGTGTCCGTTTTTCGGGATTCGGATATTACGCCGAAATTGGGATCTTCCCAGGGGGAAGACAACTCTGTTTCGGGTTTTACGGCAGTCAATATTCCGGTCAATTTTTCGGCTTCTTTTCCGCAATTTGGGCAGTTGCTGGCTAATTTTGAGAACCGGGAAGAGTATTTGCGCATTTCCGGATTTACGCTTACAAAAAGCACGGAAGTATTAGGGCAAAATACGATAGATTTGAAAGTAAATACGGTTTTCCCTAAAGAGAAAATTGCCGAGAAAATGTTTAAAGGCGAGGGGAGGAAAAAATGAGAAAGCGTTTTTTAGTTTTCATGCTGGCTAGTTTTTCCTTCCAAGCTCTTTGGGCAGCTTCGGAATTGGCTCCCGCCATGCCGGATTTGACGTTGCCGGCAGAAGCAGCGGCTGTGGCGGCGAACGCGCCTGCAGCCCCGGCGGTTGCACAGCCGCCTGCGGCGCCGAACAAGCAAGCAGCTGCTAGAAAACCGGTCGCTGCAAAGAAAAACAGAGCATCTCGGCCGGCAATGCCGCCGGTAACCAATGCGGCATCCAAAGTGAATACGGAAGAAATTGTCGTGGAAAATTTGATGGCGGCGGCAGATGTAGCGCCCGTACCTGCAGTGGATCAGGGCGTAGCTCCTGCCGGTGCAGAAGCTGTGCCTGTAGCTGGCGCTGTGCAAGCTCCTTCCGACGCAGTGCAGCCGCCTGCCGAAAAGAAAGAAAAGAAATCGTTGGTGCTATATAATCCGCCTACGGATCGTGACCCGACTCTTTCTCCGGATGATACTTTGTTGTTGAAGCACCGTGAAGAAGAACGTTTACGTGCGTTGGAAGCTGAACGCCGCCGCAAGATAGAAGAAGAAAGACAGCGCTTGGCTGAAATCGAGCGCCAGCGCCAGCTGGAATTGGAACGCTTGAGGGATCCTTCCCGCGAAATACGCGGCAAAATACGCGTAAGCGGTATTATTGGGCAGGAAGCGTTCATTGGAAACAAGATTTATTCCGTGGGCCAAAGCGTGTTGGGAGCGCGTATTGTAAGTGTGCAGCCCGATGCGGTTGTGTTCACGTATAAAGGTCAAAGGTTTACAAAAAGAGTACAGTTGAAGTAAAATCATTTATTGTTTGCATACAGGAGGATAGATGAAACATCGGTTAGGAGTTTTTCTGGCTTTATGGATGGTAGTTGCCGCAGTAGTGCCTGCCATGGCACAAAACGCTATTGCGGAAGCGACCACCATTACGGCTGAGGAAACCGTAAAGTTGTCCGGAGAATCTGAATTGTACAAAGAAGCAGAGGTGGCTTCTCCGTTGGAGCGCAAAGTATCTATTCGCGTATCCAATGTACCTATTTCTGCTTTCTTGAACAGTATCACGACCCAGGCCGGTATCAACTTTATCATGAGCGAAGAATTTGCGAATAAAAAAGTAACAGCTTCGCTTACGAAAGTATCAGTCCGTGAGGCCTTGGACACGCTGTTGCGCGTACATGGTCTGACCTATCAGCGTATCGGAAAGAGCGACAGCTATGTGGTAACGAAACGCTCCAATGATGCGCCGGATACGATAACGAAGATTTATACACTCAGCTATATTTCCCTGCAGGCCATCGGTTCTCCTTCCAGCGAACTGAGCAGCATTATGCCGCAGGACGTTTCTACCACTGGTTCCAGCTTGGGCAGCTCGTCTTATTCCGACAGCAGCAGCTCTAGCAGCGCTCTTTCTAGCGGCGGAGATGCGTATTCCGGCACGGCTGAGATTATTGGTATTGTGCAGAGCATGTTGTCCCCGGTGGGCCGCATTGCGGTAGACCCCAGAACCAACAAACTCATTATTACCGATGTGGCGGAAGTGTTCCCCCAAATTGAGAACATTTTGGCTGAATTGGATATTAAACCGCCCCAGATTCTGATTGAAGCGCAAATTGTGGAAGTGAGCAAAACCAGCGGTTTGACGTTGGGCTTTGAATACGGCGGGACGGACGGTACATTGGTTTCTTTCTCCGGCCCGAAACGTGAAATTACGTCTGAATATTTGCGTGGGTATGCCACCGACGGGGAAACGAAATTGAGCGGCTGGGACTGGATTTTCCCCAGCAATGCAGACATGAACGGAGACAGCTCCGGTTCGTCCAGCAGCTCTTCCTCCTCTTCTTCTGACAGCGAAAATGAAAGCGAAGGCGGGGTGTTGGATTTCACGGCCTTTAAAATTGTTCTTAAAAGCTTGCTGACCCGCGGTGAAGCCAAATATTTGGGTAAACCCAAAGTGGTGACACTGAACAATAAAACGGCGACGATTACCACCTCCACGGATGCGACGGTAGGTTTCACACAGTCTCAGTCCGGCGGCGGTGACAATACGTTAACGGTAGCCGGTGCGGAAAGAAAACGCGTGGGCTTGACCTTACAGGTAACCCCGCAGGTAAACCGCGAAGGGTATGTGACGTTGTATGTGCAGCCCTCTTATTCCGATTTGGTCAGTTCCGGCTTTGACAATACTAAAGATACCACTACCCGCGCAGCTTCTACATTGGTTCGTGTGAAAAATGGGCAGACAGTGGTTATCGGCGGATTGCTGACGTCGCGCGAAACGGATCAGACCCGCAAGGTGCCTTTGTTGGGTGATATCCCCATATTGGGTTGGTTGTTTACCAGCCGCAGCACCTCTAAAAATACGACGGACTTGGTTATCTTTATCACGCCTACCATTTTGGCGGAATAAAGGGTAAGTCCTGCGGAAATTTTGCTTGCCCCCTTTTACTGTAGAAAAGGGGGCAAGCGGCAAAAAACAGCTAAAATTGCTGGATAGAGAGCGTAAAGGAAGAAAAAATGGCCAAAGAACTAAGTGAAATTTTAGTGGAACAGGGTACCATCAGTGAGGAGCAGTTGCATCGTTCGGAACTGTATGCACGTCAAAATAACACTACGCTGGGCGAAGCTGTTGTGTTGTTCGGTTTTGCTACGGAAGAACAGGTGACTTCGGCGCTTGCGAAACATTTTTCCCTCCCTTACGCTTCCAAAGAGAATGGTATTTTGATACCGGAGCGGGAACAGGATTTACAGAAACTGATTCCTGAAAAATTTGCGCGTGAAAATTTGGTAGTGCCTTTGTTTATTGAAGATGAAGAGCTGGCGGTAGCACTGTATGACCCTTCCAACTTGTTCTTAATTGATAATATCCGCATGATGGCGGGGAGAGAAATCCAAGTATTCATTGCCAGTAAAAGCCAAATTTTGGCGGTGGTGGATGCTTTTTATGGAAATAAAAACCTGTTGGACGAGGTGGTCAAAGAGAGCGGAGAAGTAAAAGATACTGGCGGTGTTTCACCCGAAGAGGACGTACAAACGGAAGCAGGCGTGTTGGATTTGGATAAGGCCTCTGCCACCAGCTCCCAGTATATTAAACTGGTAAACGCCATCTTAAAACAAGCCATTTCGGAACGTACTTCAGATATTCACTTGGAAATGTTTGACGAACGCGTCAGCTTGCGTTTCCGCATTGACGGTTCGCTGTATGAACGTACGCCGCCTAATAAAGATTCCGTAGCGGCTATTATTTCCCGTATTAAAATTTTGTCCAAACTGGATATCGCGGAAAAGCGTTTGCCTCAAGACGGCAGCTTCACAATTAAGTACCAAAACCGCAGCATTGAAGTCCGTGTGTCTGTCTGTCCGGCGGTATTTGGCGAAAAACTCGTGCTTCGTATCTTAGACCGTGGTACTGGGGAAATGAACGTAGACAAACTGGGCTTTGAGCCGGAACAAAAGAAAGCGTTTTTGGAAGCGTCCCATCTGCCGCACGGTTTGATTTTCTTGACGGGGCCTACCGGTTCGGGTAAATCTACTACCTTGAACGCGGTACTGACCACCATTCGTACGCCGGAGCTGAACTTTATGACGTTGGAAGACCCGGTGGAATACAAACTGGCCGGTATCAGCCAGGTGCAGGTAAAACCGCAGATTGGGCTGACGTTTGCCGCGGGGCTGCGTTCTTTCTTGCGTCAAGACCCGGACGTAATTCTGGTGGGGGAGGTGCGCGATAATGAAACGGCTGAAGCATGCTTAAAAGCGGCATTAACCGGTCACTTGGTGCTTTCCACTTTGCACACCAATGATGCTTTGGGTGCTATTCCCCGTTTGATTGATATGGGTATGGAGCCGTTCCTGCTCTCCAGCTCTTTGGCGTTGGTGGCTGCCCAGCGTTTGGTGCGTATTTTGTGTCCGTATTGCAAACAACCTTACCAGCCGGAAGCTTCCATGATAGCCAAAATTATTAATGAGGGCCATTTTAATCCCCGTGAGGTAAATACGTGGACGTTCTATAAATCAGTCGGCTGTCCCAAATGTGTGGGAACAGGGTATTTAGGCCGGCGCGCTATTTACGAAGTGTATCGTATTAACGAAGAAGTGCGTAATATTATTTACAAAACGCAGGATTTGGTGGAAATGCGCAAAGCTATGGAACGCAGCGGTGCGCTGAACTTGCGCGGCAATGGCTGGCGCAAAGTGGTCAAAGGGTTGACCACCGTAGAAGAAATCTTAAATATCACTACTGAAGATTAAAGGGGTTTTATGCAAAAATACAGTTATGTAGTGAAAGACCGATCAGGCAAGACGCTCAAAGGCAGTATCAGCGCCGAGAGCAAAGAGAGAGTTATTTTTGCACTGCAGAATAAAGGGTTTATTATTCTGGAAGTGCGTGAAGGCGGCGGCCCTTCTTTATTTGGCAAAACAGCCGGCCGCAAACAGGTGGGCGGAAAGGTGCCGGGGCATGTGCTGGCCTTCTTTGCCGAGCAGCTTTCTACGTTGATTGCCGGTGGTGTGCCGTTGGTGCGCGCTATTTCGCTGTTAGGGGAATATGCATCTGACCCGCGTTTGGGATTGGTGCTGAACCAAGTGGCTAAAGATATTTCGGCGGGTAACTCGTTGCATTCAGCATTGGCCCGCCATCCCAAGACGTTTAACAACATTTGGCTTTCGTTGGTACAAGCTGGTGAAGTGGGTGGGCAGCTGGCGGAAACGTTGAGCCAGATTGCTTTATATATTAAAACCCAGGAAGGCATGAAAAGTAAAATTATTACGGCTGTTACCTATCCGGCCATTCTGTTGGTGGCGTCTGTGGGTGTGTTGGTTTACTTTGTGCTGGGTATCGTGCCGACATTTGCGCAAATCTTCCAGGACTTTAATATTGACTTGCCGATGATTACGGTTATCGTCTTGTCTATTTCCGGATTCTTTATGAATCACGGTATTCTGATTATCGTGGCCTGTCTGGTGCTTTTCTTTTCTTTCAGGTTCTATATCAAAACGCCAGAAGGAAAGAAGCGCTGGCACTCTTTCTTGTTGTCTATCCCGTTATTAGGCAATTTCTTGTGCAATATCTATTATTCTCGTATGTTGACCACCCTTGCTACACTGTTGCGCAGCGGTGTAACGATTTTGAATGCTATTGCCGTGTTGGAAGAATCTTTTAACACCAACGTCATTATTCAAAATGCGTTGCGCGTAGCCAAAGCGGACGTGGCGGCGGGGCGTTCTATTTCCGATTCATTCCGTGCGGCCGGCGTGTTCCCGGGGCTGATGACGGAAATGATGTTGATGGGTGAAGAATCTGGTAAATTGCCGGGCATTATTGCCACATTGTCTAAGTTCTATTCGGATAACGTAGACCAGTTTATCGCCCGTTTCTCAGCGGTTATTGACCCGATTCTGGTCGTGGGCGTCGGTGTGTTGATTGGTATTGTAGTTGCGTCCATTTTCTTGCCGATTTTCAAACTGTCTCAAATCGGCGGTCAATAAGGAGCGGAATATGAAAAAAAATGCACGGAGGCCGTTTTGCGGCGGGTTTACCTTGTTGGAAGTATTGGTGGTGGTGTTGATTGCGGTATTGGTGACGATGTTTGCCGTCCCTTCTTACCGCAAAGCCCAGGAACGAAACCGATATTTGGCGGCATTAGGTGTATTGATGGAAGCTGGCAATGCCATGCGCATGGTGCATGAAGAGTACCCTTCATTAAGTTACAATTTCCAGTTTAATGCTAATAATACGGCTTCGTCAGATACCTGTCCTTCCTCTCCGGGAGATGGCTCCCAAGGGCTTCTGTTGTATTATCTGCAGTGCAATAAATATCTGCCGAAAGTCCCTTTTGAATCTGGCAGATATAAAGGGTACTACTACAATTTAAGTACTGTTGGCACGGCTTCCTGTTACGGCTGTTCTGCTGAAGGCGTGGCTTGCATGTATGACCAAGGTGCGGAAAATTTATACAAATGTGCCTATATTGACAAACATGGAAACTTGCACAATAATTAAGAAAAGGGGATAATATGGCGAAGAAAGGCATATCGCTGTGTGCACGGAAAGGATTTACGTTAGTGGAGCTGCTGGTAGCGGCTACCATTATTGGTATTTTGATGGTTTTTGCTACTAATTCCTACCGTAATGGTGTGGCGGAGACCCGTTGGGCGCAGGCAAAAGGGAATGTTGATCAGCTGGCGGCGGCCGTGTTACGGGCCAGAATAGAATACCCTACTTCGGCGGTGTTTTCGTCTGCTTCTATTGCAAATACCTCCACTACGGGATGTGTGCTTAATTCTGGCGGGGTGCAAAATTCCACAGGTTGGCCCCCAAGTTCTCTGATTGCTTGTGGGTTTTTGGAGAATGGGGACTGGAACAGCGACTATTTCCAGTATTATGTATGTGATAAAAAAACAACGAATCCTTGTGTTAATTACAGTTCTGAAAAGCCGGTGGCTTGTGTAGGCGTCCGTTCGGATGCTAAATTGCCTGCCAGATATAAAAGTTATAAATATTGTTATTATGAAGCACAGGGCGGAAAAGAAACCCTTTCGTAAAAGGTGTATGCTATGAAAAAAGGTTTTACGTTGATGGAAATTTTGTTTGTGTTGCTGGTGATTGCCTTGGTGGTCAGTTTTGCGGTGCCGGCTATCCGTAGCGTGCGTTATGATTTATATAATGCCCGTGCCAAAGCCGCGCTGAAGAAAATGGCAGAGGCACGCCGTTCGTATTACCAATATACAAAAGGGGCGGATGTGTATGGGGACTTTACCGGTTCCTCTGCGGAAACATTTGCAGGGCAGTCGTGTGTTGATGTGGCCGCCAGCGGCATTCCTGGCTCCCGCAGCAATAGTCATGTGGGGCAGCTGTTTGCGTGTAATTTTTTAGATTGGAAGGATTTTGATTTGCCATATACTTTCCTGATTTGTGGAACTGCTGATGCGCCGGTGGGCACTTATCCTTGTTTAAATTATAAATCCAGCAATCCGGACGATATTGTATATGCTGCGGCTGTGGGAGATAGTTCTTCGGCTGGAGCTAAATATACCGATTCGTCCTATAGTATGTCTATAGGGCAGGATTTAAAAGTATGGGATTCGGAAGATTAGGAAACAATATGAAAAAGTTTTTAGCAAACAAAAAAGGTGTAACCGTACTGGAAGGATTGATTGCCATGACGCTGCTGGCGTTGGTGGCAACGGGGACATTTGGCGTATTGTTGTCTGTATCACGTAAGTCAGCTCAACCGGATTTGCGTGAAGAAATGGCTTTGGCCATAGACAAGGCCGCCCAAAAATTACAGGCGTATGTATTCCCCAGCGGTATGGGAAGTAATCTTGAGGCCTTAAATTCAAATTTAACGAGGGGATTGTGCGGAACAGAACCGTCTATTAATACGGTTCTCTCGACCGGTGCGCATAATATTGATTGTTTGTTGCCTCCTATTTGCGACGGCAATAGTTCTTCTTTTACGTATACGGTGTCTAATATGGCTACTGGCTTAACAGGAGAATCGGCCAGTTTGCGGGCGGTAGACCGCCTTAAACAGCGCAATGCCAGCGGCGAGGCGACATCTACTCAGGATATAAACGGGCAGTCTGTGCGGCAAATCACATTTAATATTACATGCAATGGGTTTACATTATGAAATATATAAGTTTTGTCAAGCGGTTTGGGGCTAATCACCGCCGCGGGTTTACACTGACGGAAGTGTTATTGGCGGTTATGATTGTGGGGCTGATTGGGGTGGCGCTGGCCTCGCTTACACGTGCGGCTGCGCGGGAGTCCGGAGTAGGCCGCAGCAAAGTGATGCTGCGCAATAATTTGTCCACTTTCCTGCGTACGCTTCGCCGGGATATAAACCAATCTACGCGTGTGGATTATGTGGGCGGAGCCGTTTCTTGCAGTTCCAGCGGGGTGGCGCTTCTTCAGCTGGCTCAGAATGTGGATTCTGCCGGTAATGCACTCATATTTTCTGTCACCGATTCTGCAGCCACGGCTTCTCCGACTGTTAAGTACATTACCTATTGTTTTCTCTGTGGCTCTGATACGGCTAATATTGTACCCAGCGGTGCCAAACGCGGCGGGGCTATCTACCGTTTGGAAAGCGGGTCTAAATACACAATAGGGGATGGGGCCTGCAGTTCTTTAGCATCTAGCAATTTGCTGTTAAACAATGTGAAATATATTTCGGGGAGCTATCCTGTACCGTGGTTCTCCGCTGATGCAATCAGCCGTACGGACACAAACAGCGTGCTGACGGTGCATGTTATTACGGAGCTGAACAGCAAACCAATAGTAAATGATGTGATAGAAGAGACGTTTGCTATGCCTATGGGATATTAAGGGGATTCTATGAAACTCAATAAAAAAGGCGCTGCCTTAATGCAAGTTTTATTAATTACCGTCATTTTGGCCGGTATTGCCACGATGTTGCTGCGCGCGTCGCTCTCACGCACCACTTCTGCCCGCCGTACACGCCGTACGGTTTCTGCCCAGGCCTTGATACAAAGCTGTATGGCAGAGGTTAATTCTTTGTGGTCTAAAAAGACCCCGGAGGCCTTTACCCGGGATTTGAATGGGGTGGGCAACGGCGGAAAACCATATATGTATTGCAACGGCGGGAGTGACCCTTCCACTTGTCCGGCAGACAATATTGTCGAGACGTATACTTGTACAATTGCAAACCCCTATGGTGGATTTGATTTTCAGGTACAGGCCTATTTTGATGAGGACGCCAAAGCAAACTATGGCGAAATGCGGCAAATTGTTTATGAAATTACCAGAGGGGGAGACGCTTTATAGTTTCCCGTGGAGCGCCTGTTGATGAAAAAATATTTTTTTCTCTTTCCCTTTTTCGTATTTTCTACCATGGCCTTGCAGGCGCAGGCCGTGGCGTATCCGCAGGATTCATTGCAGGCGGCAGATGCGGTGGAAGCCCCTGCCTCTAGTATAGATTTAATCAAGCGTTCTTTGGGCGCGTCGGAGATTATGGGTACGGCAGATTCTGTGGCTCCCGTGCAAAATAAAAAGGCCAAATCCACGGAGTCGGCTCCAGCCCCGGCTTCTGCCAGTGAGGCGGCTGCCAGTGTGGCCTCTACCGCTGCGGCTGTTTCCCAGCCAGTACCCCAAACAACGCCTAAAACCGCTTCCGGCAATGTGCTGGAAATGCCCCTTTCTTCAGGAAATGTGGTAAAAACGCAAGTGCCTGTTACTTCGGCTCCCCGCAGTACTCCGGCGAGAAGCGTTTCTAAAACGGTAAAACCAGCTGCTAAACCCAAAGCTCCGGCTGCGGCGGCAAAGCCAGCTGCCACTACCGCGGTGGCGCCTACACCGACGGAAAAAGAAATTGAAACCCATAATGGTTTGTTAGCCGGGGAACGTACGGGCGCGGCAACGGCAGATACGGCTCCTGCGGCGGGGACTGCCGCTGATGCGGAGGAGGCCTCCCGCCAGGCCATTGCCCAAGAGGAGCTGGATTATGCGGCGCGCATTATCCGTCAGGCGCGTGAAGAAGCTACTGCGGGCCGTTTTATTCCGCCTGCCGCTTCTGAATCTGCCCATACGGCTCCAGCGGCCCCGTCCAACCGGCCTTTTAATCCGAATGATTTCCGGCCCGGCGTGGAGTGGGTGCCTTCTTCTTCTACACATTTTACGATTTATACCCAAAAGCGCGACAATGGCATTAGCTCGTCCAATATGGGCATGACTTTTGAGTCGGCTTATTCTACTTTGCGGCGCAATATCCCGTGGATGATGTCAGACAAAGTGCGTGTATTTGTCTATCAAGACCATAGCAGCTACCTTAAACATGAGCCCAATGCCCAGGCCTGGACGCGTGCGCTTGCATATCCTACGCGCGGGGAAATTGTGGTATATGACGAGCCGGGCAAACAGCAGGAACTCAAAGAAGTGTTTACCCATGAGCTGGTACACATTTTTACGCAGAAATTTTTTGATAAATATAAAACCGGCCGTTTAATGACGCCCGCCTGGCTGGACGAAGGATTGGCGGTGTATATGGAAGACCAGGCCTATAACGGTACCAAAGGCGGCCCGTGGGGGAACGATTTTAAAACGCTTAATTTCCAGCGCAGCAAAGAAACGCAGGTGGCAAATTTTTCTTCCAGCAATATGTTTGGCACCCGCTCTTTTACCTCTGCCAAGCAGCCGCGCGGCGGCCAGCCGCTGTATTTTATGCCATTTGATGAATTTATGCAGGAGGGGTCTCTCTCCTCTATGGAAGGCCGCGGCAAAGCGCAGGATTGGTATTTTCAGGCCTATACCATGGTGCGCTTTTTGTTAAATCCCGCCGGCTCGCTTTCTCCTTCTAACCGTATGCAGTTTGAACAGTTTACCCGCCTGATGTCACAAGGGGAACAAGTGCGCGACCCGCGCACGGGCTTCCCCGCGCGCGATGCAAACGGCAAACCCGTTTATCAGCCCTATTCGGCTGAAAAAGCATTAGCCCGTGCCTACCGCTATAATACAACGGCTAATTTTGAAGATGCTTTTTGGCGTTGGGCCGACGGCGCGCGCTGAAGCGAGGCGTGCTTGGCGTCTGCTGTTGCTTTCCAAAAATAGATTTTTCGTGGCTGTTCTTTTATATCCCTGTCTTTCGGTGGGGATACAGATGGGCTTTGTGTGGGTGGGCCGCTTGCTTGCATAAGGGGCCCCTGTCTTGCTGGTTGTGAGCCATAAATCTTCCAATTCCCGTGCCGTTTCCCCACCCAGAGGGCCCGGCAACGCCCATGCTGTAGGGAAAGCCCGCAATTTACATCCGTTTTCTTTAGCAAATGGGCCATGCCCTGCCGCGCCGGCTCCAAGGCGCAAATCCTGTAATTCACGCACCGCTTTCCTGGTGAGCAGAAAGGGTGTATTCTCTGAAAAAATATAATTTCTTGTATTTTCCTTATTCTAGAATTATCGGCCCTGTCTGCGCCGTAACGAAGCAATTCCTGCTTTATTGCGGCAGG
Organism: uncultured bacterium; assembly: GCA_949291365.1. Taxonomy (GTDB): domain Bacteria; phylum Elusimicrobiota; class Elusimicrobia; order Elusimicrobiales; family Elusimicrobiaceae; genus Avelusimicrobium. Next base: position 205,709 of record CASEVJ010000005.1, on the reverse strand, counting down.
ATAACATGCCACAATATGGTTTTTTGTTTGTCCTAGTGCTATAGCATTGAAATAGTCCGCTGTTAACACGGCGGACTGGGTGAAAAATTTATATTATTTGACAAAATTCAGTTAATTTGCTATAATAATTAAATACAAACAATCCTCTGTTTGTATTTTTTTATCCCTATATTTCCTATCTGTTTCCAAACGGCGCTTGAGGGCGTTGTTTGGGCTTTCCTTTAGGAGTTTGTTTTGAATAAAAAATCTATTTCTGCCGGCCCAGTGCCGGCTGCCGTCGCGGAAAAAGCGGAGCAAAATGTCTGCCCGTCCGTTGCAAGGGGGGTAATAGCGTCTGCTGGGGTCGCGCCGTTGGCTCAAGCCGTGGCTGATGGGCTCTCACCGGACATAAACACAGTAAGCAGCCCTCTCCTGCCTGCCAAATCCGCTAAAAAGGGCAAAACCACCTCTGCAAAAAGCCCGGCGACTCTGGTTTCTGTTTCTAATGAGTCTGCCGTAGCGCCTGTTTCTGATCCGGCCCGGCGCGCGTCTTTGGCTCCCGCAAAAAAGCGTAAAACCACCTCTGCAAAGCGCCGCCGCACCCGGGCAGTGCCCCAGTTCCGCCCGCAGTACAGTGAACAGCTGCTGGCGTTTTTTGACGTGGCTCCTTTTAAAGTGACCGAGGTAATCAAAAAGGACGGCTCCATTTCCCTACTAGAAACGGCGGCGGAGCTGCCCACTTTTGCGGCATTTGCACGCAGTTTGGGCGTGACGCAGCAGGTGCTGTTGGAATGGGAAGAGCGAGAGCCCTCTTTTGCCGAGGCCGCCAAAAAAGCGCGTGATTTGCAGGGAGATATTTTAATCCAAAATAGTTTGCGGGGCAATTATTCTGCATCTTTTGCCATGTTTACGGCTAAAAATATTTTAGGATGGAGCGACGGAAAAAATGAACCCGCTTCCGCTCCGCGCCCGTTGGTAGTCCGTTGGGAAAAAGAATGAAACGCAAACAAATCTCTTCCGCTGTAGTTATTCCTTATCAGCCGCGTTATCCGCAGCCGCTTATTCATCAGGCGCTGGAAACGCACCGCTTTTGCGTGCTGGTTACGCACCGTCAGATGGGTAAAACTGTATGCGCGGTAAATCATTTGCTTAAGAGCGCCCTGTTGTGCCCCCGTCCGGCGCCGCGCTATTTTTATATTGCCCCGTTTTTAAAGCAGACCAAGCTGATTGCCTGGGATTATGTCAAACGGTTCTCTGCGCCGCTGCCGGGGGTAAAACTTTCGGAGACGGAACTGCTTGTGCAATTGCCCAACGGGGCCAAAATATGGTTGCTGGGGGCGGATAACCCCGACGCCCTGCGCGGCACCTATGCCGACGGCGTGGTGCTGGACGAATATGCCCAAATCAAGCCCGATGTGTTTGATGAAATCGTGCGGCCTATGCTTCTTTCGCGCGGTGGCTGGGTATTGTTTACGGGTACGCCCAAAGGGCAAAATCAATTTTATGAACTGTATAATTATGCGCTAAAAGCCGCCCGGGAGGAGGCGCAAAATTGGTGGTGCGGCGTATTTCCCGCCGATGAAACGGGTGTCATTGACGCGGCGGAGCTAGAACAGATACGCCGCCGCACCCCGGAGCATTTGTTCCGTCAGGAATATTTGTGTGATTTTACTGCCGATGCAGAAGACGTGCTGGTGGCTTCTTCTTTGGTGTCGCAGGCGTGTGCGCGGCAATATGGCATGGCAGAAATAGCGCACGCGCCTAAAATTATCGGCGTAGACCCGGCCCGGTTTGGCGCAGACCGCAGTGTTATTTTTAGGCGGCAGGGGTTGCAGGCCTTTGCACCAGAAGTATTGTGCAAAACCGACCAAATGACGCTGGCGGCCCGCACGGCACAGAGCATAGAAAGTTTCCGCCCGGACGCGGTGTTCATAGATGCCGGCTGCGGCGGCGGTGTGATAGACCGGTTGCGGCAGCTGGGGTTTTGCGTGACGGAAATTCATTTTGGCTCCACCCCGCTAAAGCCCGCCCAATACGCCAATAAACGCGCCGAAATGTGGGGGGAAATGCGTGCCTGGCTGCAAGGCGGAGGGGCGCTTCCGCCGCTGGCAGAGCTGAAGGCGGATTTGTGCGGCATACGTTATCATTTTGATGCCGCCGGACGTTTGAAACTGGAGAGTAAAGAAGAGCTGAAAGCCCGCAGCGGCCGCAGCCCGGATTTGGCAGACGCGCTGGCGCTGACGTTTGCCCTGCCGGTGCATAAAACAGTTCGCCCCGGCGGAGAATTTGCCCGTACGGAATATGAAGTGCTTTAACAGCAGCTATGGCCATGCATGGCACGCTGATCCGGCTGTATCAGGTGCATAGGGTGAAACAAAAAAATATACAACACCGCAAACAAATAACGCCATGCCAGCCGGGTTTTAAATTGGTGCGGGAAAGAAGCGGCAGAGCAGGGGGAAAACACGAATTATTAGGGACTTAAAATAGAGAAAATGGCAGCTGTAAAACTTATTATAAATAAACTTTTGCTAATGTAAAAAAATATTTTTTAGAAGAAGAAATAAAAAAATACTAACAATAAATATTGACAAAACTTACAAATTATGCTATAATGCCCCTATAGTTGCTGCTGCCTTTGGCTGTTGTGCGGGGCTGTGCATGTGGGCTCTATTCTGCGGCTCTTTGGCGGCTTCTGACTTGGCGGTGGTGTGGGGCCGCACTGATGCGTAAGCGGCGATTATTTTCTTTTTGTTTTCAACCCGGCCCGTTCCCTGGTAAATTTAAATTTTCTAATTCTTTCAGCTCTTTACCCACCCGTTTCTGGACATACATCAACATTTCTTGGGTGCCGTATATGTCCACCGGCACACAAGGCCTCTCCGCCAAACAGACGGCAAACAATTACAGCGGTGTGCCCGCCATTACCGCCGCCAGTATACCTATTAACAGCAGTGTTACCAAGGCAGACAAACCTAACGCCGCCTTGCGGCTGCCGCCTTTAAACACCTTGCGGGTGATAATATAAAACCCCGGGAAAGCCACCAATGCGGCAAATACCAAAATAACAATAATGCTCCCCATAAACCCCTCCTGCCATATAGCGGTATATACCCTATATTTCTTGTTCTGCTTATACACTAATAAATTTTGGACGCTTTGCATGATGATTTCCGTGAAGTGAAAAATTAATATACAGGTGATTTATGAACGCAAATGATATGCAACAGGCGGATTTTTTCCGCACTCGTTACGAAGAGATGAAAACGCAGGCCCAGGATTGGCAAAGCGCTTGGAAAGAGCTGGCCAAATACATTGCGCCTACGCGCGGTTTTTTTGACGGAGACCGCCCCTGCGACGGGCGCAAAATTGACCACCGCACGCTGATAGATTCAGACCCGCTGCTGGCGGTGGAAATTTTAAGCGCCGGCATGGTTTCCGGGTTGACCAGCCCCAGCCGCAGTTGGTTTGAGCTTTCCCTTTCCGACAGCCAACAAATGAAACAGCACGGCGTGCGCGCCTGGCTGCATGAAGTGCGCCGGCGCATGGAAGAGGTGTTTTCCCGCTCGAATGTTTATAATACCCTGCACGGGTTTTATCAGGAAATTGCCGTTTTCGGCACGGCGGCCTTTTTGCTGGAGGAAGACCCGGAGCGGGTGGTGTCCTGCCGGGCGTTTACCGCTGGGGAATATGTGCTGGAGTGTGACGAAAAAGGCCGCGTAAACAGCTTTGGACGGGAGTTTTGGATGACGCCTGCCCAAATGCAAAGTCAATTTGGATTAGACGCGTTGCCGCTCTCTGTGCGCCGTGCGGCGCAGGAAAAACGCGGTGGCTGGTGTAAAGTGTTGCATGTGATTGTGCCCAATCCGCAGGCCGATGCGCATAAATTAGATGTGGCTTATATGCCCTATATCTCTGCTTATTTTACCCCGCAGGGCCAGCTGCTGCGCCGCGGCGGATACCGCGAGTTTCCGGTAATTGCCGCCCGCTGGGAAGTGCGTAGCAGCAGCGATATCTACGGGCGCGGCCCGGGCTGGAAAGCGCTGGGTGATGTGAAAATGCTGCAAAAAATGCAGAAGACCAAACTGGTGGCGCTGGACAAAAACACGAACCCGCCGATGATGGTGTCTGCCAATGTGCAGGGAGAGGTAAACCTGCTGCCCGGCGGCTTGACGCGCTACAGCGGCAGCGGTGCCGACGCGGCCGTCAAGCCCGCTTACCAAGTGCCGGTGGACTTAAATGCCTTGGAGCAAAGCATAGAACGGGTCAAGCAAACCATCAAGAGCCAGTTTTTTGCCGATGTATTTTTGATGATCAGCGCGCAGAATTTTTCCAACATGACTGCTACCGAAGTGGCCGAGCGCCACCAGGAAAAAATGCTGGTGCTGGGGCCAGTGTTGGAACGGCTGAAAAACGAATTGTTAGACCCGCTGATTGAGCGTACTTTTGCCATTATGTTTCGCCGTGGGGTAGTGCCGCTGCCGCCGGCTTGCGTCCAGGGGCAGGAGATGAAGGTGCAGTATGTGTCTTTGATTGCACAGGCGCAAAAACAGAGCGGTATGAGCGCTTTACAGCAAGGGATAGCGTTTACCAGCAGCTTGGCGCAGGGCAATCCGCAGGTATTGGACAAAATTAATTTTGACGCGGCACTGGAAGAAGGACTGGATATGCTGGGCGTTTCCCCACGGGTGCTCCGCTCCGACGAAGAAACGCGCCAGCTCCGTTCCCAGCGTGAGCAGCTGTTGCAGGCCCAGGCCGCTGCGGCAGACAATGCGTAACAAGCGGCCTGGCGGCAAAAAAGAAACACTTGCTGTCCGATGTAAAAAATACAAAACGGTTTCCCGGCGTAAGAGCCAAAACCTGTGGGACTTTTTCAAACAAAGCTGCGCGGCAGGGTGGTCTGAAATTACCGTACGCCCCCGCGCAGAGGCGGGGGAGAACGAACCGGACGTTCTCCCTTGGCCCCAGCTGTTTTACAGGGGCTGATGGCAAGCCCGATGAATAAAACCTGTCGGCGGTGCTAAACGGCTCCTTTCAGTAGTCTGCTTGCCAAACATTATGAAGAAAAAAACATTAGAAAAACGCAACGCGGCCGATTTGGCCGCCGTGCTGAAACTGCCGCAAGGCAGACGGCTGCTGTGGCGTGTGCTGCAGGCAGCCCAAGTAAACGGGCACGGTTTTGTGCCCGGGGATCCATGCGCCACCGCGTTTCATTGCGGACAGAAGAGCATTGGTCTTTTTTTGCAGGAACAAATTGCGGAAATTTCGCCGCTGCTTTTGGCGCAGATGCAGGCGGAGTATTTGTCGGAAGTTACTTCCCAGCAGAACGAAATTGACCGCCAAAGCGAGGAAATGCACAATGTCTGAAGAAAATAAAGCCGCTTCCCAGGCGGCACAACCCGATTTGCAAACGGCGCAGACTGCACAAGTCTGCCCCGGGCCCAGCGGCACAGAGAATGGCTCTGCCGCCGATAGGCCAAACGAAAATAACCCGGTGGAAACTTCTTTGCCTGCCGGTGAATACCCAGACCTGAAATTGCCGGAAGAGTTAAGCGGCTGCGAAGAAAATTTTGCACAGTTTAAACAGCTGGCAGCAGAACTGAAGCTCCCGTTCCAAACCGTACAAAAACTGGTGGAGTGGGAAAGCAAAGCTGCCGCGAACGGACGGCAAAACGCGCAATATGCGCGGGAGCAGATTTTGCAGCGCTGGACGGAACAAACGCAGGCCCTTTTTGGCCCGGGGTACCGGCAGGAGGTGGCCCGCGCATTGGCAGCGGCGGAGCGTTTCGGCGGGCCGGAGCTGCGTGCACTGCTGGACGCTACGGGGCTGGGCAGTCATCCGACGGTGGTAAAGACGTTTCATCAAATCAGTAAACAAATCGCAGAAGATACATCCGTTTCCGGGCGCGTGCGCGCCGCGGCGGACAAAACTTTTGCCGAGGCGTTGTACGGAAAAGCGCAGTAAACGCTTTTTCTAATCCGTAAGAATTTTAGTTAACAAGGAATTATTTTTTATGGCAATTATTGCAGATAAATATTACAACCTGATGGATTATGCCAAGCAGTTTGACCAGTCCGGCCAGGAGCTGGCGATTGCAGAGGTCTTGAGCAAATCCAATGACATCATCGGAGATGCCCTGGTGACAGAAAGCAATTTAGACAGCGGCCACGAATACGCCGTGCGCACCGGTATCCCTGAAGGCACCTGGCGCCGCGCCTACCAAGGCATTGAGCCAGCCAAAGCCACTACCAAAGTGGTGGTGGAAAGCTACGGCACGCTCTCTGCCTATTCCGTGGTGGATAAACTTATCGCAGAAAAGGGAGGCAACCTGCAGTCCGTGCGCACCGGGCAGAGCAAAGCCATTATCGCGGGTATGTCTAACACCATGGCGCGCAATTTGATTTACGGCAACGCCGGGGAAACGCCGGAACGTTTTACCGGCTTGGCCGCACGTTATAATACGCTGGCCGATGCGGAAAGCGCGCGCAACGTGATTGACGCCGGCGGTGAAACCGACGGGCAAAACTCCTCCATTTATTTGGTAGTGTGGGATACGGACAAAGTGTTCACGTTCTTCCCCAAAGGTTCCAAAGCTGGTATCCAGCGTGTAGACCACGGTTTAGTCAATCATATTGACTCCGACGGCAACGAATACCCCGCTTACAAGGAATATTTTGAATGGAAAATGGGGCTTGCCGTGCAGGATTGGCGCTATGCGGGGCGCATTTGCAACATTGATGTTACAAACGTGCCTGCCAGCTTGATTGACAATATGTGCGAGCTGGAAGAACGCATTCAAAGTTTGAACTTGGGCAAACCCTTCTGGTATATGAACCGCACGGTCAAGGCCGCACTGCGCAAGCTGACCAGCAACAAACAAAACGTGCAGTATACGCCCGACCAAATTACGTCCCGCCCGTTGATGACGTTCAACGAAATTCCCGTCCATATCTGTGACGCCATTGAAGACACCGAGGACGTGGTGGCTTAATATGTACGGCCCGGCGCACGGGTAATTGCGCCGGCCTGCCCGGCGGCCCTTGGCTTGCGGGCATGCCGCTAGTGGCATGAGAGGCCGCCTGCCGCTTCACAAATGCGGCATAGACAGAGAATCCCGGGGCTCTTTCGGGCCCCGGGGCGGGGGCGAAAGCTCCCGGTTTTAAGGAGAAACTATGTTAATTGATTCTACGTTAGTGCTTTCAGACCAACAGGCCCTTACCGCTTCTGCCGCGTCTGAACACATCATTGACCAGACGGCTGCGGCAGATGCGCACCACCGTCTGGTAGCGGTTGCCCAGACCGACGAAGATTTTGCCGGGCTGACCAGCTTGAAAATCAGCTTGCAAACCGATAAGAGCAATACTTTTGGACAGGCAAAAGAATTGCTTTCTGCTACGTTCGTTTTGGCGGATTTAAAAAAGGGAAAACCGTTGTTTAAAATGGTTCTTCCGTCGGGAGCTCTGCGCTATATCCGCGGGTATTATACCGTCAGCGGTACGGCGACGGCGGGCAAAATATCGCTGTTTATTACAGACGATACCGATATGTAAAAATCCCACGGGGCGCGCTTGCTTCTGCCCGCGCCCCGTCTGCCTCAAAAGAGCCCTAAATCTACAGGTGTGCAAAAGCCAAACAGCAAAAGCGTGTAAACGTACAGCAAGCGTTTGGCGTTCCCGGGGATTTGTACGAGGACTCTCCGTTCCGCGTACACGCTTATGAATTAGTGAACAATTCTACTACTGCTCCCGCTGTGGGCTTGACTTATACCGCTATTTCTACGGACGGACAGGCGCAGCCGGGTGGAGAAAGACAAGCCGGGTGTAAATGCGGATGCCAGCCCATATTCAGACAGAAAAGAAGGGGGAAAACCGTTTTTTACAGGCGGTTTAGGCGTTTTGCCCCAGGGTATGTCTGCCCCCGGCGCTAAAAAGCTCGTTTTAAGGTGAAAATTGCCCAAAATGGACAGAAAACAGCCCCAAAATAGTTTTATTTTTAGGGTTTTTAAGATTTTTATAGGCAAAAGGGGGCATTTCGGCTACTGGAGAGAGTAAATATTCTGAAAATGTTTGGTATGTTAAAAAACGTACTTTTTTTGTTTTAAAAATAACAATGATTTTAAAAATGATTAAATTTTAAATATTTTTAAAAATTAGTTTGATTTTGAAAAATAATGATGTTTTTGAAAATAAGCCCAAATTTATTATTTTAAAAAAATATCTTTTATTTTAAAAAGCATTAAAAAATAAATATTTTTAAAATTGATATTAAAAATTTTATAAATAGTTAAAAATAAAAAATACTTAAAATTTAATAAAAATTAAAATAGGAGCATAAAATGATATCAAAATTAGATATATGCAATATCGCTTTGGCTCATTTGGGACAAGAGCCAATTTCTTCTTTAGGCCAAGAAGATGAGCGCGCCCGCCGCTGTGCTTTATTTTATGAGCCGGTTAGAAAAGAGGTGCTCCGTACCCATAATTGGGCTTTTGCAGCCAGCCAGATTACGCTGGCTTTGCTGGCGGGAGACGGCGGGCCCCAGTGGCCGTATATGTATGCTTATCCGCAGGACTGTTTGTTTTTGCGGCGGGTTTTTTCTTCCGGGCCGCAGGGCAGAGAGGGGGCGTTTAAAGAAGGGTTTAACCAGGATTTGCATGCCCGGGTCATCTTTTGCGGCATTGGGCAAGCCCGGGCCGAATATACGCGGGACGTGCAGGATGAAAGCCAGTTTGACCCTGCTTTTGTGAAAGCATTTTCCTTGGCATTGGCGGCGGATTTGGCAGTGGCCCTGACGGGGGATAACACCTTGGCCCGCACGGTACTTCAAAAATATACCCTGGTGCTGGAAGAAGCCCGCCGCAGCAATATGAGTGAAAGTTTTGACGTGCGCCGCGGGCGCAGCAGCTTTGTGGAGGCGCGTTAATATGCCGGTACATGCTATACAGACGAATTTTTCCGGAGGGGAAATCAGCCCGCACCTTTATACTCACGCCGCGGCCCAGGGGGAAGGCGCCTGGCTGAAACGGGCCTGCAACTTCTTTGTACACCCGCAGGGCGGCGCTTCCAACCGCCCGGGCACGGCTTATGTGGCCAGCGCCAAATATGCAGACAAAAAGGCACGCCTGATTCCTTTTGTGTTGGGTGAGGAAGAGGCCTATGTGCTGGAGTTTGGACACCAATACCTGCGTGTGCATACCGCGGTGGGGACAATGCTGAAGCTGGATGGCACGGTGTATGAGCTGGAGTGTCCTTACGGGGAAAACGACTTGCAGGATATTCAGTATGTACAATATGAGCAGACGCTGTTTTTGGTGCACCCCGGGTACTATCCCAAAAAACTACTGCGCACAGACGACGGCTACTTTAGTTTATCCGATTTGCAGATTAAAGACGGGCCGTTTATGCTGGCCAATACCGATTCCGCTAAAAAGCTGCGTCTGGTGAGCACGAATGATACCGTCGTGTCGGAGGGGGTGCGGGCGACGTTGTCTTTTTTGCCGGTTAGTTATCCTAATTATTTTATACAGGCCTTCTGGCGCGGGCAGCATTTTTATAATCCCAACGGTTACGGCTTTGATGTGCAGGACGTGGTAAATGCGTTTAATACCTATTGCAGTTCCGACGGCTGCCACGCCTATAATCAGGGCGGAGTTTTGCGCATAGAATCGCCGAAAGAAACCGGCGGAGATTACAACGGGGCCGAGCTGATGATTTATTACCGGGTGGGGCTGGTGGCCCCGCCGGAGCTGGTGGTCACACAGGTGATGAGCGGCGGCTGCAACGCCGGGGAGATTATCAGCCAAGGGGAAACCCAATGGTATCTGGAAGCGGATTTTGACGCGTTTCGGCCGGGGCATGCAGGGGCGCTGTTTGCGCTGCGCCAGCGGGTGGAAAGCCCCTCTGAAAGCGGCACGCTGTCCTATGAAGGCGTGTCCAAAGTGGTCAAAACCGGCGGAGACTGGAGTTTGCGCACAACCGGAAGCTGGTACGGAGAAATCGTGCTGGAAGCTTCCGAAGACAACGAAACCTGGGAAAAGGTCAAGCATTTTACCAAAGCCCAGGAAGAAGAAAATATCAGCTCGGTGGGCAGTTTGGAACCTTCGGCCAAAATGCATTTTCTGCGCGTACGCGGTTTGGGCATTTCCGGCGAAATGGGCTATGTACTGCAGGCGGAGGCCTTTGAGCAGGAAGGCATCGTCAAGGCGGAAAATTACGTCAATGCACGTAAAATGCAGGTAAGCATAGAGCGGTTTTTGGCGGAGGAGGAAAGCTGGACGTCCGACTGGTCGGAAGGGTCTTTCAGCCCAGACGCCGGCTACCCCTCATGTGTATTCTTTTACCAAGACCGGCTGGGTTTTGCCGGCAGTAAAAAAGAACCGCAGACCATTTGGTTTTCCAAAACCGGGGAGTATGAGGATTTTGGTTATTTGCGTACGCTGGAAGATTCCGACGCTATCAGCTTAACCCTTTCCGGCAAAAAATTAAATGCCATCAACTCCGTGGCCGCCGGGGCCAAACTGCTGGTGTTTACTGCCGGGAGCGAGTGGAGCTTGGGCTGTTCGGGCGCGCTGACCCCTTACAATATAGAAATACATCAGGAAGGGGAGCGCGGCGCCAGCCGCGTAGCGCCGATAGTGGTGGGAAACCGTACGCTGTTTGTGCAGTCGCGCGGCAGTGTACTGCGGGATTTTTATTACCAGTACAGCACCGCTTCTTATACGGGGCGGGATTTGACGCTGCGGGCGCGGCATTTATTTTTCAATCTGGAAATTAAGGAAATGGCCTATCAGCAGGAGCCCGATAATTTAATCTGGTGTGTGCTGTCAGACGGCAGTTTGCTCTCGCTTACGTATTTGCCGGAGGAAGATATGTTGGCTTGGACGCAGCATGAAACGCAGGGCTCGTTTATCAGCGTATGCAGCATTCCTTCGCGCGGATACGACGAAACCTGGCTGCTGGTGGACAGGGACGGCGTGCGCTGCATAGAGCGTTTGTTGCCGCGGCTGACCAGCAAGGCCCCGCAAGACCAGGTCTTTTTGGATTGCAGTGTGTCTAAAAAAAGCGATACGGCTTTTACAGAGTTGGGCGGCCTGCAGCACCTGGAGGGCCGGGCCGTCAGCGTATTGGCAGACGGCAGCCCGCTGGGAGAACTGACGGTAAACAGCGGAAAAATACTATTGCCCCGCTCTGCCAATACCGTTCATGCCGGGCTGGCTTATCAGGCCACGTTGCAGACGCTTCCGCCGGATTATTCGTTTACTGACGGTACCCAGCAAGACCGCAAACGCCGCCCCGTGCAAGTTCTGCTTAAAGTGATGGACAGCCGCGGCGGGCAGATAGGTATAGCCGGTGGCAAACTTGACGCCCTGCTTGCTGACCCGGCACCCACCTATGCAGCGCCGGCGGCCTTGCAGACGCGTGATTATGTCAAAGTGTTGCCCGCGGCGCATAGCTATTTCCCGTCGGTTACATTAGTGCAGGCCGACCCGCTGCCACTGACACTGTTGGCTGTCATTACGCAGTTTTGCTAAAAAATGCGCCCGGCGCTAAACCGGGCGCTGTATGAAGCGAAAGGAAAAGAGCAGTGCATCAGCCGGCGGTATCTGCCGCCGGAGCAGGCGCCGGCAAAGCGGGCTCTTGCCCTGCGGAGAGGGCTTCTGTACGGAAGCTTTCCACCGTTTGGTAAATTTCGTCCTGGCTTTCGTTGCTGCCGCCTATGACGTAATATAACACGGTGCCCTGTTTGGCCATTAACAGCGCAAACGCAATCCCTTCCTGGGAAGAGGCGGTATATAAGTTGCCGTTGACTTTTGCCGCGGTGGCGCCGGGGCCGGCGTAAGCGGGCTGCGGATTGTCAAAATCTATTTCTCCGTCAAAATCCATTTGTCCGGCTGTGTTAATGACATCTTTGAGCAAGTCTATAGCCGGGGCGTCTGTATCCGCTCCTTCCTGCCGCACAATCAGATAAAGCGTGATGGGCTGTTCGGGATCTCTTTGTCTGTCTGCGGAGAGACCGACAAATGGGTTTGTGTCAAAACCAACTAAATAATTTTCCGTTCCCAAGTCAATCCATTCGCTTAATACCGTTCCGTTATAAAGCGTTATGCTAAAGCCATAGCGCGGGTCTGTGTAGGGCTGCGGGCCATATACCGGTTCCGTGCGAGTGGCCATTGTCTCTATAATGGGCGCAAAGGGCTGGATAAATTTTTTGGCGGTATATACTGCCATATACACCGTAGCCGCCAAGGTCAGTACCGTGGCAACCCCTGCCAAAACCAGCGGCCAGAAATTGCGCTGTTTTTTGCATAAAATCCAAATCAATTTGAAAAACAAAAAGAAAATGCCATATAAAATGGCCGCTACTATCAAACCAACGACGATGACTATACCTGTTGCCATGCTGGGCTCCTTATATAAAGATGAAAAATTCCTTTTCTCATGATATTAGTTTAGAGCCGCTTTGTAAAGAACATTTAGACGGGCTTGCCCGCTCTTTGCGTGAGCAGGACAGGGCGGAAATGTGGGCCGCGTACCGTTTGCCGGCGCGGGAGGGGCTGGAGCTGTGTTGGCGTTTATCTTCACGGGCGGTGGCCCTGCTGTACCGGGGGCGCCCGGTTGCCGCGGCCGGCGTGCAGGGGCAAACCTGCCTGGGCAGCCGCGCGTGTGTATGGTCGTGGACGGGGGAAGAAGTAGCGCATTGCCCCAAGGAGTTTTGGTGGGCGTCTCGGGCCGTGGTGGCACAGTTCAGAGGGTTGTATCCCTTTTTGTATGCGGCGTGTGATGAGCGCTACACGCAGGCCCGCCGTTACTTGGAGCGTTTGGGCGCGCGCCGGATTGCGGCCCCGTTTTATTTGGCGGGAGAAGAAACCCGCTTTCTTGCGTATGTTTTTGCCGCCCCGCCGGGGCGTATATTCACCAATAAGGAGAAAAAAATATGGGAGGAGCCATAGGAGGCGTATTATTTAGCGGCGGAACGATTTTGTCTACCGCCGCCGCATTACTGGGAAAAGACAAAGCGGAGAAGGACTATTATCAGTCCATGGCCGCTACGGCCGATGCGCAGGCCAAACAACTGGAAGAAACTGCCCGCCGTAATGCAACGTATATTTTTGAGGATGCCGGCTACCAGAACAGCCAATTGATGCGCAGTTATGCCGCGCTGCAGGGCCAGCAGAAAACCGCCCTGGCCGCCAGCGGGCTTACCCGGTCGTCGGCTACGGCGCAGATGATTTTAAAAAACAGCCGCTTGAATGCGCTGTTGGATCAGGAAATGCTCAACGAAAATATGGAGCGTGCTTTATATGAAAATAACACCACCGCCGGCTTGCAGGCCCAGCAGTACCGTACGCAAGCCCAGCAATACCGCCGCGCCAACCGGCTGCGCCCGAGTTTGTGGTCGCAAATGGGCAGTGCGCTGGGCGGCTTATTTTCCGGGAACGGTTATTAAGGAGCGGGCATGAAAGTACCTGTTTACCAAAACCAAATCAGTTACGAAAAAGCCCGCGCCTCCAATGTGCTGTTGGCGCGGCCTTTGCGGGAAGCGTCCGGCAACAAAGAATGGACGGACGTACAGACTGCCGCCGGAGTGCTGGGCGGCCTCTATGCACTGCCCGGTGCTGTTAACCGGACAGTAAATGCCTTCGGCGCGGCCCAGAAAGAATGGGAAAAAGAATGGGCCGACCTGCAGGAAAAGATTGCCGGAAAAAACAAGCCCCGGCAGAAAACGGCTCCTTCTCAAGCGGCTGGGCCGTCTGCGGCGGGAGCTGATGACGGCGCGGCGGAAAACGTGGGGAAGTTTTCTTCTCCGCTGCGCAGCAGTTTACTGCAATTTGCGCGGGAAAAGGCCTTTGAGACTGCCCTTGAACCAACCGAGCAATCCCGGACGTCCGGCGCTCAAACAGCCGTGCAGCGGCTGGATGAAAATTTTGCTTTGCTTATCGGCGGGCTTTCTGACATTTCGGCCCCGCAGACGGATAATTTGCTTACGCAGGATTACGCTCTCTTGCGCCGTGAAGTGCAGGAGCTGGAAGAAAAAAGCCGCCGTACACAGGAGCAGGAGAATATCCGGCAGGGGGCTTACAGTTTTGTGCAAACAGCGGCTCTGGTGCCTACGCCGCGTGCACTAGAAAGCTATATCCAAAGCAATCTTTCTGCCGCGGCCCAAGAAGCCCGCTCTGCCGGCGTAGATGAAAAGCAGTGGCAGCAGCAGAGCCGGGCCCTGCGCTGGCAGGCGGTGCGCCATAATGTGGAGGCGGCGCTGGAAGCGGGGCAGACGGAGCGGGCCCAATCGGTGTACCGGCATTTTGCCAAAGAGCTGCCCCCGCAGCAACAGGAACTGTTAGCGCATAAACTGACGGCCCGCCAGGCGGATATGCTGGGGGAGAAACTTTGGCCGGCGGCGCGTGCGGCCTGTACGGGTGAGCAGGGGGAAACAGAGGAAAAAGCACTGGTGGAGTTTGCCCGCCGCGCCGCTCCGAGGCAGACGCCGGCCTTTCAGCAACAGTTGGCGGACGCTTTGAATGCCCGGCTGGCCCAAAGCCGCTCTCTGGAACTGCGCCGCCGCCGCGCCGGGTATGAACGGCTGTTGGCTGCGCCGCAGGGGGCGGATTTGACGGCCCTGATGAAAGACGATGCCTTCAGCACGGCGGATTTTGAAACCAATTGCCGGGCGTTGCGCCAGTGGCAGCAAACAGCCAATAAACAATCTTCCGCCGCGGTGTTCAACCGCCTGTACCAAGGGCTTTTAAACGGCAAACTCAATGAGAAGGAACTGGAAAAATCCTTGCAAAGCGGGGAGCTTTCTGCGCCGGATTTTTGGCGCCTGAAGGCCCGCTCTTGCGCCGCCCAATCCGGCGATTATGACGCACGCGTACGCTTGCTGGAGCAGGGCTTGGCGCTTTTCTGCCGCCAGCAGGAGCTTACACCCCAGCAAAGCGATGAATTGCGCTATTTTGTGTTTACTTCTTCGGAAGATGTGGCACAGCAAATCCAGGCGGCCCAAACAGCCAAACAATTATTTCTTTTACAGGAGAATAAAAAATGACGGTTTCCTATTCACAGGCAAAAGTAATTTACCAAGGCAACGGACAGACCACACAGTGGGACATTCCTTTCCCCTATATACATGCAGACGATGTGCAGGTCTATGTGGTGCAGGCGGACGGAACAGAGCAAAAATTATCCGGCAATTTCAGCATAGACCCCAGTTTACAGAGCTTGACTTATCCGCTCTCAGGCAGCCAAATACCCCCGCTTTCGTCCGGGCAGAAACTGGTAATTCTGCGCAGTACCCCGCTGGCCCAGCAAACAGAATTTGACGCGCAGCAGTCTTTTGACCCGTTTGTGCTGGAAGAAGGATATGACAAAGCGATGATGATTGCCCAGGAACAGGCCGAGCAATTAAGCCGGGCGATTAAATTTCCGCTTTCCTCTTCCGCCAGCCAAACGGACGCCGCCGGCTATTTGCAAGCAATTACGGACGGCGTCTCCACGGCGCAGACAGCCGCTTCCCAGGCACAGAGCCATGCGGCCCAATCCGCCCAATCTGCCGCAACTGCGTCCGCTTCGGCGCAAAGTGCGGCAGGGCATGCCCAAGGGGCAGAAGAAGCAAAAGAGGAAGCGCAGACGGCTATAGCTACGCTGACGCAATCTCTTGCAACTATCAGTGACTCTGTATTGTCTGCCCAAACCGCCGCAGCAACCGCCCAGCAATGCCAAACAAAAACACAGCAAAGCGCCCAAGCGGCGGCCGCTTCTGCCGCAGAAGCGCAGAGTATGGTTGCAACTCATAATGCAGATACGGAAGCCCACACGGACATACGCACTAAAATTGGCACGGATATTGCCGCGCATAATCAAAGCACTGCGGCGCACGCGGATATCCGCACGGCTCTTTCTAGCAAAGCGGAGCAAACGGCTTTGGCGGCGCATACGGCCCGCACGGACAACCCGCACGCGGTAACTAAAGTGCAGGTAGGGCTGGGAAATGTGGATAATACGGCTGATGCGGACAAGCCCGTTTCTGCCGCCGCGCAGGCGGCGCTGGATTTGAAAGCAAATAGCGCAGACGTGGACGCCGAAATTTCAGACATCAACTCCGATATTTCCGACATCAATGCCGCGCTGGAGCGCAAACAGAACGACGGGGACTTCCACCCAGAGGATTATGGCTGGCCCGATATCCGCCCTGCCGCGCGGCCTAATGCTATTATTCTGCTTGCCGGAGTAAAATCAGATTATTCCGCTTATTACAATTTGGGCTTTGCAGCCACTTGTGAAGGGGGGTACAACGTCTTTGTTGACGGGGTGCAATATGGCGACACGTACGCTTCCGGCGCACAATGTTCTATTACGTGGAGCCAGTATTCGGCTACGGCGGGTTTTAGTGTAACCCAGCCCGAAGTATTAACTGCGCATATCGTGCAAATTGTGCCTGCTACTTACGGAAATACTATTTCGGCTTATACGAGCGCACGTGTGGCTTCTAGCGGTAGAGAAGAGCAAGGTGTTTTGTGGTGTCATATTAATAGTTTGCAGGCCATTGGTTTGGAAAGCGCTTTTGCTAAATATAATTCTGTACTAAACAAAAATTTTACCGCATTAACTTGTGCGGCAGAGTCTATTAAAGTATCTTCTTTTGTGCAAATGCTAGGGCAAGGTTCTGATTTGTATTCCTTCTACTCTAATTGTACTTTTATCCCTACATTAGATTTAGGCGGTCAAACTATGGCAGGTGTAGGAGCATTAAATACTAATGGTCTTAAAAAAATTAAGATAAAAAACGGAATTATCAGTCAAGTTAACGCTCTTTTTTCAAACAATACTGCTTTGCGGAAAATAGAACTTGACGAAGTTATATTAAGATGTGATGCTGCGGCAGCCGGCGGATACATTATAGATAATTTCCTCTATAATGCCCAGTCTTTACAAGAATTGCCCCAAGTAGATATGACTGATTGCCAAAGGGCATATCCTTTTATAAGCAATGCTGTATCTCTTAAAGATACATATTTGGATTTTGGATATGCGACACAGTTAAAGCGATTAGGTATATATGGGACATCTCAATATCCCATAAACGGGATTAAACAGCTGCTAGTGAGTCAGAAAGCTCCGTTTGATTATGCGTCGGCTCCGCAAATCAATGTATCTTATACGGGCCTTGACCAAAATGCTTTAGTGGCGCTGTTTAACAGTTTACCCACGGTAACAGCGGGCCAAGTAATCAATATCACTGGGGCGACGGGTGCTGCGGCACTTACTTCCGAGCAGCTGGCTATTGCCACAGATAAGGGCTGGACGGTAACGAGATAGGAGCGTGTTATGAGCGAAAAACAAATGCTTTACAAAGTGTGTTTTGATGAGCAGGGCGAATATGTGGACGCAAAGGGAAACCGTTGCAATTTGCTGGTGTGCAACGAGGTGGTGTTCCCGCCGCAGGAAACGCTGGACGCAGAGGGCAAGGTTGTGCAGAGGTATGTGCCCACGCCGCAGGAGCGGGGGTATTTTGCCTATCCGTCATTAGAGGCGGCTCTTGCGGGACTGGACTTGCAGAAAGCGGAAGGGGGAGGCCATGAATGAAGAGCTGTTTAAGATGTTAGGCACGCTGGCGGTGTCCGTGGGGGGGACGTGGGTGGCTTTGCATAAGAAGCTGGAGAATCTGTCCACCCGGCTGCAGGCGGCGGAAAAGAACCTAGACAAAATGGAACAAAACCACCGCTCCGACATTGTGGAAGTGAAAAGCAAAATCCGCTCTGCTGAAACCACCTTGGCGGAAATCCGCGCGCAGTATGCGGTAACGTCGGCCGACATTAAGAATTTGACTTCATTAGTGTCGGAGCTGCGCTCCGATGTAAAAACGCTGATTTCGCAGGGGGTGCAATAATGGCTGGTTTTAGCAAAACAAGCGAGCAGCGTTTAAGCACGTGCCATCCGGACTTGCAGGCAGTGTGCCGGGAACTAATCAAACAGTACGACTTTGCCGTTTTGTGCGGGCACCGGGGCAAGGAGGATCAAAACGCCGCCTTTGACGCCGGCCACAGCCGCCTGATTTACCCGCAGAGCAAGCACAATAAAATGCCCAGCCACGCGGTGGATATGGCCCCGTACCCGGTGGATTGGGGCAATCTGATGCGCTTTCGGGAGATGTGGCAGCGCTTTGACGCACTGGCCAAACTCATGCGGCAGCGGGGGGAAATAGAGAGCGAATTTGAATGGGGCGGGGAGTGGGATAGTTTGAAAGACTATGTGCACATTGAAATAAAGGAGAAATAAACATGGAATGGATAACAACGCATTGGGACGATGTCCTGGCCATTATTGGCGGGGTAGTGATGGCGGTATCAGCGGTAGTGAAGCTAACCGCTACGCAGAAAGATGACACGGTGTGGGCCAAAATCCTGACGGTGCTGTCTGCGCTGTCTTTGGTTAATCCCGACGGCTCCGTTGTAGGCAAAGGGAAATGATGTGGACAGCCCTTACGGTAGCGGCGGTTGGCGGCGGACTTTGGGCGTTTGGCGCGGTCATGTACCGCGCCGGACGCAAAAGCGCGCAAAACCAAGCGCTGAAAGCGCGGGAAAAAGAAAATGCACAAGTGGATAACATTATGGCTGATTATGCTGTGCGGGGGCGTGATGAGTGCCTTGAGCGGGTGCGCGGCGGTCAGAAGTAATGCGGCGGTGTGCCGTGTGCGGTTTGACTACGCAGACGCGGGAGTGGAAGGGCTTAATCTGCAAAACCTGCGTGCGCTGGCGGCCTATAAAGAAATCTGCCGCCAGTAAGGGGCGGCAAAATGCAAACGCAGACAAGGTGGCCGCATATGAGGAAAACAAGGGCATTTAAGAAGAACGCGAAACGTTTTGCCGGAGGGAGGGGGCTTGGTGGAAAAGGGAAATGGCTTGAAGCACGCGGACTTTTTACTCGCTCTTCTCTCATACCATTTGCTGAAACGGCATAAAAAAGCCGCCCCACAAGGGGCGGCTTTTTATGTGTTTTTTGTTAAAAATCACAGTTAGTGCTGTTGGAGCCGGTGCATTTGCCTGAACTGATGGATTTGCACAGGTTTGCGCTTCCGCTGCAGTAGCGTCTGGATGTTCCGTCTGATTTTACGGTAACAGACAACGTGTAACCGGAATCTCCGGTCAAGGCCGTACCATTATTGGCGCGGCTGGCAGAAATAGTGTAGTTAGAAGTATTGCTGCCGGCTCCTTGGGCGGAAAACTTGAAATTTTTCGTATAAAAAGTAGTTCCAGTGCCATCTAATGTGCCGGGCACTTCAATATCCAGAGAATTAAAGTCCACCGGCCATTTTCTGGTTTGCAGGCGGGTGCGTTCCGCCGCGTAGCGTATGCTGCCTAACAAAGACAGCGCTTCTGTTGCACGGGCTTTTTCTACGGCGGTGGTATATTGCGGCAAGGCAATAGCAGACAAAACGCCGATAATCAGCACGACTACCAGCAATTCAATTAACGTAAAACCTTTTTTCATTCTGTTCTCCTTACATCAACTTGTGAGCGGACGGTTTCCGCTCCCTTAAAACAGTATAGCAAAAAAAGCCGGGAAAACAATGTCTTTATCATTTTGCTTGGCTCTGCCTGCAGGGGGTTGCAGACAAGGCGGACATAAAAGCGTCTGAAAATTGATACCATATATACATGGCTAAACGCAGCAATAAAAATAAGAAGAAATTATATGCCGCTGCTTATCCCGTGCAACATGCGGCGGGAGAGGCGGCTGCCGTATCTGCGGGTGCCGGGCAGGGGAATGCGTTTGTCAGTTTCATAGACAAAGCGCTTGCCTGGGGGCTTGGACTGTTGTGTTTGTTTGTTTCGGTCAGTTTCTATATGGGCACCTATGATACGGCTTTTGTAAAAATTACTTTATTGCAAACGGGCGGCATTGTATTGATTGCGCTGTGGGCGGCTTTGCTGGCGGTGCAAAAACGCTGGCCTTTTTCCCGCGCCAGCTGGCTGTGGCTGCTGCCTTTTGTGGCGTATTTTGGGTGGAATTTTGCGGTATATGCGCTTTGCCCGTATAAGGCGGAAGGGTTTGACGAATTTTTCCGCTATGTGTTGTATTTTTTGCTGGGTTTGTGCGTATTAGACCGCTTTAACAAAGAATCCGCGCGCGTGCTGACCAAATGCGTCGTGCTGGCGGCGTGGATTTCTTGTCTGTACGGGTTTGTGCAGGTGCTAGACCGCTGGCTGCCGGGGCTGGATATACTGCCGTGGAGAGGATATTTTGGTACGCGCGTTTTTTCCACCCATGCCAATCCCAATTTTTTTGCCGACTTTCTGATTTTTTCCTCTTTTATCGTGGTGGTAGAGTTTTTGCGTACCAGACAGAAACGCCTGCTGGTGCTGCTGGGTGTGGCGGCGATGGATTTGTTCTTTACGGAAAGTAAGGGCGCCTGGCTGGGGTTTGCCGCGTCGGCGGCGTTTTTTGCCGCGCTGTTTACCAACTGCTCCGGCGGCTGGGCCCGCAAGCATTTGCGCTTGATTAATGTATCGGCGGCGGTGCTGTTGGTGGGAGCGGCGCTGCTGGTGGGGGTGTACGCTTCCAAACGTTTTCAATCCGTCAGTTTCCGCGCGTATACCTGGGCTTCCACCTTTGCCATGGTGCAGGACAGCCCGGTTATGGGTACCGGGGTGGGCAGTTTTAAAACGATTTATCCCGCCTACCGCAAACCGCAGATTTTCTATATAGAAAAAGCCCATAATAACGAAACCCAGCACGCCGAAAATGAATACCTGGAACAGTGGGCCACCGCCGGCACGGTGGGGCTGGCGCTGTTTTTATGGCTGCTTGTTTTTGTGTTTTACAGCGGTTTTTGCGCATTAAAAATGCGCACGCGGCAGGAAACGCAGGGCTGGGACGCCTCTGCCTGGTGGCTGTTGGGGTATTCTACGGCGTTTTTTGGCATTTTGGTACATAACTTTTTTGATATCAGCATGCGCTTTGCTTCTACGGGGCTTTTCTTTGCAGTGTTTGCCGCGCTGATTATCCGGCTGTCTATGCCGCAATATGCCGCTCCCGAAGAAACGCAGACCGCTTCCCTGCCTCGGCGGCCGTGGGGACTGTATGCCCTGCGTGTTTTGCTGACTGCAGCGGTAGTGTGGCTGGCGGGATACTATATTTATATGTTTGCGCAGACCGCCGGAAATACCGGCGTCAAAAACGCCGGGGAAGGCCTGCTCAAAGCGGTGGCCTGGGGGCTGCTGTGTTCACTGACGCTGGGCGGTGTATGGCTGTATTTGCGGGCGGCGTTTCTGGCGCGGTGGGCGCGGGTGCCGTTTATTTTGTTAGTGAGCATTTTGCCGCTGCAGTGGGTGTATGGGTTTTTCCTGTCGGATCATTTTTACGGTATAGCGGCGGAATTTTCCCGCTGGGGTATGTTTGACGGTGCGCTGGAGTATTACGCCAAAGCTATTGGCTATAACCGGCTGGAAGCGTCTTACTATCAGTACCGGGCCTATGTGCTGCGGCAGACGCAAGATTTGCAGCGTTCTTATTCGCCGATTAAGGGCGATGAAAAACCGCATAGCGGCCAGGACTTGTTAAATGATTATGACCGTGCTTTGCGTGATTTAAATACGGTGGAGCGCCGCTCTCCTAACCATGCCCTTTTGCACCAGGCGTATGGGGAATTTTATTATACCTATGCGGTTTTATTTACCCGGCTTTCCCAGTCGGCTCCGCTGGCTTACCAGCGGGAAGAATATGAACAAAAAGCCATAGAAAATGTGGAGCTGGCTAAAAAAAGGTTCCGGCATTCGTTATTGTTAGACCCTGTCAATGCGGCCACCTATGTTCACCTGACCAGTATTGCGATGATGGAGCGTAATCCAGCCGCCGCCCAACAGTGGATAGACGCCTATCGCCGCGGGCCTGAAGGGGTGACGGAGCCGGAGTTCTTGCAGACGCATCAGCATAACTTGCGTTTGGAGCAAATGGAGCAGCGTTTGCGCCAGGCGCCGTTTAATTACCGCCCCGAAGCGAAATAATGGTTTGGGATGCAGGCGTTTTTGGGCGGCGGGCCCTGTGGCGGGAAAGGGTATGGATTTCTATGGTAAAGAAAGAAACCGATGCAAACTCTGTCCGTTTTTTGTAAAATATATCTGTAGTTAAAACCGATTTTGCCAAGATAGCTCAGCTGGTAGAGCAGCCGCTTCGTAAGCGGCAGGTCCGGGGTTCGATCCCCCGTCTTGGCTTATTTAAAGCCCGCGGAAGCGGGCTTTTTTATGTTAAGCCAAGAAGCACCCCAACTGCTTGGGGTGCGGCGGGGGAGCGAAAGGCGGAGCGATGTTTTTGTTTGAGCCGAAGGCGAAAGGCAAAAACCGCGAGCCCGGACTGCAGGCATTTCCCGTCAGGGAAATGACCGGAAGGAGATGTCCCGTCTTGGCTTATTTAAAGCCCGCGGAAGCGGGCTTTTTTATGTTAAGCCAAGAAGCACCCCAACTGCTTGGGGTGCAAATCTAAAAATCTATTTTGTTTATAAAGGGAATATTTTCCGCTGTGCAAATGTTCTTTGTTTTTTCAAAATAAATTTGAGCCGGGCATACACGGACGCCACTGACAAATAAAAACCCCGCTCGTGTGAGCGGGGTTTTGCAAACCTGCCAAAAATTACTTGGCCTGCGGTACGCCGCCGGTTAAATCTTTAATGGCGGCCACGGCTCCCAGCACGTTGCTGGCTTCGTAAGGCATATAAATAATTTTATTATCTTTGCCTTCTGTCATTTTAGTCAGGGCGTCAATGTATTTCAAAGACACCTGATAGCTGGCCGGATTGGCGCTTTGTCCAATGCCAGCGGCAATAATTTTAACGGCTTCTGCTTCGGCGTTGGCCACTTTGATTTTGGCCTCGGAAATACCTTCCGCCTGCAAAATGGCGGCCTGTTTCATACCTTCGGCTTTTTTGATTTCCGCTTCGCGTACGGCTTCTGCTTTTAAGATTTGGGAGGTTTTTAATCCTTCCGCTTCCGTAACGGTGGCGCGGCGGTCGCGCTCGGCCTTCATCTGTTTTTCCATTGCCTCGCGTATGGCGGCGGGGGGAATAATGTCCTGCAGTTCCACACGGTTTACTTTGACGCCCCATTTATTTGCGGCGTTGTCCAGCGTGACCAACAGCTTGCTGTTGATGTTTTCGCGGGCGGTGTAGGTTTGATCTAATTCTAATTCACCAAAAATATTGCGCAGGGTGGTCTGCGTCAGTTTTTCAATGGCGTCTGGCAGAGATTCTACCTCATAGGCGGCCTTAACAGGGTCGGTGATTTGGAAGAACAGCACCGTGCTGATTTCAATGGTGGCATTGTCTTTTGTAATGACGCTCTGGCGCGGAAAGTCGTACACGGTTTCACGCATGTCTATAATGCTGCGCATTTCCATATACGGCATGGAATAAGGCCGTCCGGACGCGTCTAAATAATCTTTATAAGAGCGCCATTGCATCAGGTGCGGCTTATCCATGACCGGGATAATCCAGTTAATACCTGGATAGAGCACTCCGTGGAATTTCCCAAAGCGCTCTATGATAATCACCTGTGCCTGGCGCACCATGATGATACCCTTGGCGATCAGTACAATGGCAAAAACCGCCACCACGAACAAAAAAGATACATACAAGTCCATTATTTTGTTTCCTCCGTTTTTTGAATGGGTGTTACAAAAAGCGTATTTCCGTCCACTTTCTCTACACGCACTTCCTGCCCTTTTTTAGCCGGGGCGGAAAAGCAGGCGCGCCAGTTATCCCCGTCTGTTTGTACGCGGCCGATATTATCCTGCGGGTCGGGTTCTGCCAGTACGGTGACCATGCGTCCAATCAGCGCCTCCACATTGGTCTTGACCTGTTGGCTTTTATGGTAGAGGTGTTTTAGGGCCAGCGGGCGTATGCCGACAAACAAAGCCAGTGACAGGACAACGAAAACGAGCACCTGCCAGCCAATCCCCAGCCCCAGCCAAGACGCCGCCGAAGCCCCCAGCAGCCCTACCCCAAAACACGCCAGCGAAAAGTCCATGGTGAACATTTCGCCGATAAAACACAGTACGCCCAAAATTAAATAGACGTAATAAGCCACATTTTCCTCCTTACGGGAAAAATTAATTTTTCAAAATGTCCATATAGCGGCGCAGGTAGGGCAGGCGCCGTTCGTCGCGCAGTTTATTGAGAATAAAAATCATGTTGGCTAGAAAACGCCGCAGCAGCGCGCGTGAAGAAAGCGGCATGGCAAAGGCGTCGCTCCATTCCAGATTGCGCGAGAAAATATAGTTTTTGCAGTCGTTTAGCGTGAGCAGTTTGCCCTGGTCGGCCGGGTCGGCAAATACAATTTCATTTTCGTTATCCGGCGTGAAACAGGCCAACACCCGCCCCGCCATATCCACCACCCCGCTGTCTAATCCAAACCGGCAACCAATGACGGCGTATAGGCAAGCCATGCACAGTGCAGAGCCCTGTTTCTTTTGGATAAAACGCCCAAAAGAAACGTCCTTAATATCATGGGCGGCCGGCAGCACGGTAAACCCGCGCGCCCGGAAAAAGAAACGGCTTAAGGTATTGCTGATTTCCGCCGGGCCGGTGCAGTTGGCCAACAGCGGACGCAAGGCGACGGAAAAAGAATCCAAATCAGCGGTAATTTCGTCACGGCTCACAGCCGGATTGACAAACCGGGAAACGATGGCCAGCCCTTCTTCCAAATCTGGATTAATCTTGCTGCCAAAACGCGTACAGGCGCCGGCCAGCTCTTCCCAGCATACTTCTTCCATGGCATACACCAGGGCGGCCGGCACTGAGGAGTGATAGTCTTTTTCAATCACTTCCTGCAGCTGCTGGGGCTGCTCTTTGATAATACGCGCCAACTCCTGGCGCAGGGTTTCGGCCCGGGGGCCTGTTTCTCCGTCCAAGAGTTCAATAATGGCTTTAATATGGTTGTTTCCCGTTTTGGGCATGTCTATAACATAGCAAATTTAGAGCCGCTTTGTACGGATTTTTTCCGTCAAAAAACCCCGCCCTTGGCGGGCGGGGTGTACAGAGCCAAGATGTGTTATTGAATGTCTTTTTCGTTGGCGGTGATGAGCAGCTCTACGCGGCGGTTCATGGCGCGTCCGGCGGCGGTGTTGTTGGAAGCCACCGGGTTGGCAGAGCCGTAGCCGACGTATTGAATGCTCTTGGTTTTCAAGCCGTTGGCGATTAAATAATCGTATACGGCTTTGGCGCGCTGTTGAGAGAGCGGGTTGTTGATGGCGTCGTTGCCGGTGGAGTCCGTATAACCGGCGACGATGATGTTGTTTTTCGGATATTTTTTCAGCACGCGCAAAAGCCCGTTAAGCGTGGTGACGGACGCGGCGGAAAGGGCGGCGTTGTTGCTGTCAAACAAAATATCGTTTTTAAGCGTAATGACCAAGCGAATGGTGTTGCCGTTGGCGTCTTTTACTTTTTGTACATCGGCAATAGCGGCCAGTTCTTTGGCCTGTTTGTCATAATAGTTGCCAAGCAATCCGCCCGCGGCTGCGCCTGCCAGCGCACCGTAAATGGCGCCGGTTTCGCTTTTGCCGCCGGTGTTAT
Source organism: uncultured bacterium (assembly GCA_949291365.1). Taxonomy (GTDB): domain Bacteria; phylum Elusimicrobiota; class Elusimicrobia; order Elusimicrobiales; family Elusimicrobiaceae; genus Avelusimicrobium. Next base: position 180,171 of record CASEVJ010000005.1, on the reverse strand, counting down.
TGGCAATAATCGCGCCTGCCAGCGCACCCACCGCCGCACCGCCGCCGGCACCGATAGCCGTGCGCGTACCCGGCGTGGTACACGCCGTAGCTAACAAGCAGCCCGCCAGAACGGGCAAAATGATTTTTTTCATGTACGTTCTCCTTTTCAGCGGCCCCAAAGGGCCTGGTGTGAATTTGAATGAACGGCTATATTCTAGCTTTTTTTCTCGAAATGTGAAAAGTTTTATTTTTAATTCCTTATATATGGCCTTTTTTCTCCGTCTGCGCTGTACGCCGCGGCCGGTGGGAATTTGCTACAATAAACTATATGACGGAAAACGATTTCTACCAACATTACGAAGTGCCCCAGGACTTGCGCTTTTTTACGCAGGATATTTTGCGCAACGGCGGGCTGAAATGCACGGTCAAACTGGCGCCGAAATATTTTGACAATATTTTTACGCCACCCAACAAAATTACCGAAGTGCGCACCGAGCTGGAATTTTGGCCTGCCGGCAAGGAAATTATGGCCCGGGGCCGCGTATGGGGCAAACGCAGCGTGCGCTGTGACCGCTGTTTAAAGGAAACGGTGCAGGAATTTGATGAGCCGTTTCTGGAGAGCTATAGCGTACAAAGCGAAATAATTGATATAATGTTACTTGTGCGGCAAACGCTTGCGTTGACCGAAGATATTCAATTTTTGTGCCGGCCGGACTGCAAAGGGCTTTGTGCCCAGTGCGGCAAAGATTTGAATGAAGGCCCGTGCGCCTGCCAGCCCGAAGTTTTATCGCCTTTTGCGGCGCTAAAAGGAAAATTTAAGTAAATTCATTTGACGTGTCAAATGCATGAGGAGTAAATACAATGCCTAATCCGAAGAAAAAACACACCCGTTCCAGAAGAGACATGAGACGCTCTCATAACTCGGTTATTGAAGTGGCGCAGCTCGTGGAATGCCCCAACTGCAAGGCAATGCGCCTGCCCCACAATGTGTGCCCTTCCTGCGGGTTTTATAAAGACCGTGTGGTAGTCGCCCAAAAAGCGGCTAAAAAAGAAGAAGCCAAATAACACTTCCTATGATTAGAATAGCCCTGGATGCTTTAGGCGGGGATTTTGGAGCCACTCCCAACGTGCTTGGCGCGTTGGAAGCGGCCAAACGTTTGGACGCTGAAATTATCTTGGTGGGCGACCAAACCGTTATCCGCCGTGAACTGACGGCGCTGGGCCATTCTGATTTACCTAAAAATATTTCCGTGGTGAACGCCCCCGATGTCATAGACATGGGGGCCGACCCCGCGCGGGAAGTGCGCGCCAAGAAAACCGCCAGCATCGTCGTCTGCGCCGAGCTGGTGCATAAAGGCCAGGCCGACGCATTTGTGTCTGCCGGGCACAGCGGGGCCGCCATGGTGGCGGCGCTGTTGCGCATGGGCCGTATTAAAGGCGTGCTCCGCCCGGCCATTGCTACCCCGATGCCTACCTATGAAGGGGTAAGTTTGCTTTTGGACGGCGGTGCCAATGCCGACTGCAAGCCCATTCACTTGCTGCAGTTTGCCGTGATGGGCTCGGCCTATATGGAAAAGGTTTTTGACGTAAAAGACCCATCCGTAGGCATTTTGTCTATCGGGGAAGAAGAAACCAAAGGCAACCATTTGGTCAAGTGTACCGTGCCGCATATGCGCGATATCGGGGTAAATTTTAAAGGCACCGTGGAAGGCCGGGACGTAAACACCGGCGAAACGGACGTCATCGTCTGCGACGGATTTGTAGGCAACATCGTGTTGAAAATGGCGGAAGGTTTAGCCAAAACGATGATGAATATGATTAAACGCGAGATTAAAAAACGCCCGCTGGCTATGGCTGGGGCGCTTTTGTCCAAAGGCGCGTTTAAAGCGGTTAAAAAACACACCAACCCCGACAATTACGGCGGCGCGCCGCTGGTGGGGGTAAACGGTGTGGCCATTATTTCGCATGGTAAATCCAATGAAGTAGCCATTTTTAATGCTTTAAAAACCGCTGTAAAATTGGTAAAAAAGGATTTTATAGGGGACGTGGCCCAAAAAATGGCCGCCCTGAAAGATACGTTTGAGCGCATTGAGGCCGAATGCGCCCACGAGGGGGAAAACAATGGCTGATTTTAAAGGCCAAAAGGTAGCCGTCACCGGCGCCACGCGCGGCATAGGGCTGGCTATAGCAGAAGCATTTGCTCATGCCGGTGCAGATGTGGCGGTGTGCGGCACCAATGAAGAATTGCTAAAAAGCGCCAAAGAGCATTTGGCTTCTTTTGGCGGCAAAGTATGCGCGCGTAAAGCCGACATTTCCAACGCGGCAGATTGTGATGCCTTTGTGGCGGCCGCCGTGCAGGAGCTTGGCGGGCTGGACGTACTGGTCAACAATGCCGGTATTACCAAAGACGGCTTGGTGGTGCGTATGCGCCCCGAAGACTGGGACAGTGTGATAAAGGTCAATCTGACGGGAACTTTTTTGATGTCTAAAGCCGCTTTGAAAGTGATGTTTAAACAGAGAAGCGGCAATATTGTCAATATTTCCTCTGTAATAGGAGAAATGGGCAATGCCGGGCAGGCCAATTATGCAGCCAGCAAGGCCGGCGTTATTGGGCTGACCAAATCTTTAGCCAAAGAGTTTGGCTCGCGCGGGGTGCGCGTTAATGCCGTGGCGCCGGGTTTTGTGCGTACGGCTATGACGGACGCCTTGAGCGAAGACATGAAGGAAAAGGCCTTTGAGGCCATTGCATTGAAACGATTTGCAGAACCGCAGGATATCGCCAAAGCAGTCATGTTTTTGGCCAGCCAGGACGCGGCCTATATTACGGGGCACGTGCTGGCCGTCAACGGCGGACTTTATATTTAAGTATTATATTCGGAGGACAACATGTCTGTAGAAAACGTGCAAGAAAGAGTGAAAAACATCATCGTAGAACAGTTGGGCGTGGAAGCCGACCAGGTGAAACCGGAAGCCCAGTTTGTTAACGATTTGGGTGCGGACTCTCTGGACACCGTGGAATTGATCATGGCGCTGGAAGAAGAGTTTGACATTGAAATTCCCGACGATAAAGCTGAAAAAATCAAAACCGTGGGCGAAGCGGTCAGCTATATTGAAGCCAACGCCAAAAAATAAGCAAACGTGCCGACCGAGTTAGAAAACATCATAGGTTATTGCTTTAAGGACTGTACGGTTTTACAGGAAGCACTCACTCACAAGTCTTTTGCGGGCGAACGCCGGGCTGCGTGTCATAATGAGCGGCTGGAGTTTTTGGGGGATAGTATTTTAGGGGCCATTGTGGCCAATTATATTTACCGCCAATGCCCGCACAGCGAAGAGGGAGTGCTTTCTAAAATCAAGTCCAACCTGGTGTCAAGGCACAATCTGTATCTTTGGGCCAAAGAGTTGGAATTAGGCCGCTTTCTGCGTTTAGGACACGGAGAGCTGGCCACCGGCGGCCGCCAGCGTGACAGTATTTTGTCTAATGCCATGGAGGCCGTAATAGGTGCCGTATATATAGACGGCGGCTATAGTGCAGCAGAACAGGTGGTTCTGCCTTGGGTGAAAACCCAGCCGCTTACACAGGACAGCGGCGACTATAAAAGCTTGCTGCAGGAATATGTGCAGAAACGCAGCCGGCATACGCCGCAGTATGAAGTGGTGCAAACGGTAGGGCCCGAACACGATAAAGTGTTTACCGTGGAAGTTTCCCTGGAGGGGAACGTATTGGGCACGGGCAAAGGCAGAAATAAAAAATTGGCTGAGCAGGACGCGGCGCGCAATGCGTACTGCCGCCTAAAAGACAAGCCCGCCCGGAAGTGATAGGGAGGAAAGCGGTGGCGTTTAAGAAACCTACAAGCAAAATACAGGTTAACCCGCCTAAACAGGTCAAGCAGGTTATTGCCAAGGCCAAAGGACGGCCTTGGGTGGTGCTTGGCGTGGTGGCGTTGGTTCCGCTGGTGATTATGCTGGCGTTTACCATGAAAGGCGGCTCCTCTTTCACCCGTTCACGCAAAGCGGCTAATGTAGACGTCATCGTGGCCGGGCAGACCCCGCAGGAAATTGCCGAAGAAGCCACTCTGGCTTTGCGCAAAGGGGACACAGACGCTTTTTTTGACATTCTGGATAGAAAAGTAAAAGATCCCAATATCGTCAACAGCCACGGCGACAGCTTGTTGCTGGCGGCGGCGACGCTGGGCAATGCCGATGCGGTGCAGCGGCTTTTGTCCATGGGGGCGGACGTAAATAAACAAAACGCTTATACGCGTGATACGCCCATTCTGCGCAGCGTGTACGGCGACCACGATGAAATCACGCAAATGCTGGTCTATGCCGATGCAGATTTGAACCTGCCCAACAACTACCGCCAAACCCCCATGGGGCTGGCTGTCGATAAACAAAAAGGGCCTCTGATTGATTTGTTTTTAATCAGTGGCGTGCGTGCCGGGCTGGACGGGGAAACTCTGCTGCGTGCCTGCGCACAGCAAAATTATATCGGCATAATGGCCATGCTTAAAGGCGGGGTAAACCCGAATGTAAAAAATGCGCCGGGCAATACGCCGCTGATTATCTCAGCTTCGTTGGGGGATACCCAAAGCGTGCGCGCTTTGCTGGCATACCGCGCCAATGTAAACGCCGCCAATAACGACGGCAATACCGCCATGATTTATGCCGCCCGCTATAATCATCCGGAAACGGTGCTGGCCCTGCTGGCGCCGCTGACCATGCAATACCGTGCCGATGTGAATATGCAAAATAACAAAGGCGAAACAGCGCTGTATTGGGCCGCAATGAAAGGGTATGCTCCGGTGGTAAAAATTTTGCTGGCTAACGACGCCGACAGAAATTTAAAAACCAAGTCCGGCCAAACCGCGCTGGACGTGGCTAAAAAATACAAACGCGACGAAGTGATTACTTTGTTGCAAATGACGCCTAACCAGGTGAAAGATTTGTTTAACCGCGACCAGGAATCCAAAATGGCCGCCCAAGCCGCCGCCCAGGCCCGCCAGGCCGAAGCGGAAGCGGCCCAGAACCAGGCCTCCTGGTAGTTGTTCCTGTTTTATATTTTCGCCCCCGGAACCCCCGGGGGCTTTTTTTGTATATAACCGGGTTTAGCTGGCGGATACGGCAGCTAACTTGTTCTGCCCCCGGCCCGCCGGCAAATAAGAGCAGAACAAAAGGGCGGCGAGGAATTTATTTTATCTCTGATTAGCGCTTTTGTTATGTGAGCAGAGAAATAGCGGCTTGCTGGCGGGGCGGAGCGTAAAATAAATCTCTAATTTATATGGACAGAGAATAGGGGTTTGCGCCAGAGCAGAGAATGAATTGTGTTAAAACAAAAGGCGCGGCGAATATGGCCGTGGCGTATTAATTGAGCCCCAGTTTGGCAAGTACGCGGTCAAACAGACCGGCGGCTTTGCTGCGCAAAGAGGCAGAGGGAACGGCAGTTTGCCCGCCGTGTTTTTGGGAATACAAAGCCAGTGACAGGGCAGAGGTGTAGGCGGGGGCAAGCAGTTCCTCACTGTCGGCAATCATATCGTCATGTGCCGCCAAACGCACGCGGCGCATGCCCAGCACACTTTTGGCGGCGTTTTTGACGGGTAAGTCCGCCCCGCCGCCGGTAAGCACGGCTTGGCTGGCTCCATATTTGATATAAGGAAGCGACTGGCGCAGCTCCGCCTGTATTTTTTTAAGCAGTTTGCAGGCGGCGTCGTCCAGCACGTCGTCCATAATTTCGTCGTCTCCGTAGGAATAGTTTTTCAGCAGGGCGCGCGTGCTTTTTAAATCGTTTTGCAAAATTTCCGCCACTTCTTCTATAATCACGTCTGCCCCTAGCGGCATTTCGCGCGCGTCTTCCAGCAGGCCTTTGTGATAAAGCGCGGCTGAGCTGTGTGCCGCCCCAATGTCCAGCAGCAGTACGCCGCTTTGTTTTTCTTCGGGTTTGATCAGATTTTCACACAAGGCCAGCACCGTGGGCACGGCTTCAAAGTCCTCACAGCCGGCGGCGGACAATACGCGGTTTAAATTATTTAAATGGGTGGAAAGCCCCAACGAAATGAAAGTTTCCGCTTCCAAACAGTTGCCCGCCAGACCGACAGGGTTTTGCACGCCGGTTTTCCCGTCCACGGTATAGCTTTGCGGCAGTAAATCCACCACTTCCAGCGTTTGCGGCAGATTAGGGGGGATAGATTTGTCCAGCACCGCGCGTACGTCTTTATCGGTAATAAGCTGGTGGGGGCTTTGCACCGGGTGGAAACCGCCGCTGCGGCGGAAACTTAAAAAATCCCCACGCAGCCCCACCACAACGGTAGGCGTAAACGAAATGTATTCGTTGAGCTGGGTAAAAAGCCGATTTAACGCGCGTACCGTCTTGTCAAAATCCAGCACATAGCACGCGCTGACGCTTTGGCAGGTTTCCACGGCGGCGTGGCGCACACGGCAGGTGCCGGTGTCGTCGTCATAAACAGTAAGTGCGGCCGTGATTTGTCCGCTGCCGAAATCCAGCGCAAGAAAGTTTTGGCTCATATACTTATTTTATCAAATTTGCCGTTTGGGCTTCCCCGGCGCAGGCCCGTCTAAAAAAGCATATTCTACGACGGAGAAATAGAAAAATTTTCTATAATATAATTGATGATAGAGATTAAAGATTTATCCTTCCATTTTGGGCTTCGCACCCTGTTTGAAAATGCCAGTCTGCTACTGCCGGACGGGTTAAAAGTAGGCGTGGTGGGACTGAACGGGTGCGGCAAGTCCACGCTGTTTAAGCTCATTACCGGGGAGTTGTTCCCTGACGGAGGGAAAATAGAAATCTCCCGCAGCACACAAATCGCCTCTGTGGCGCAGGACATCAAAGACCCTTCCAAAAAACTGCTGGAATTTGTGCTGGAGGCGGATAAAGAAATTACCCGGCTCAACCGGGAGCTCTCGCGCCCGGATTTATCCGGCGAGCGCATGGCGGAAATTTACGACCGATTGGACACGCTGGGCGCCCACGCCGCCCAAGCGCGCGCCAGCGCTATTTTGAGCGGGCTTGGGTTTGAAAATGCGGATTTTGAGCGCCCGCTCAAAGAATTTTCCGGCGGCTGGCAGGTGCGTGCCAACCTGGCGGCTACGCTTTTTGCCCCCAGCAACTGCCTGCTGTTAGACGAGCCGACCAACCACCTAGATTTGGAAACGTCCACCTGGCTGGAAAACTATTTGGCTAAAACGGACAAAACCGTCCTGCTCATCAGCCATGACCGCCATATTTTAAACCGCCTTTGCGATAAAATCGTGCATGTGGAGCAAAGCCAGCTCAAAATGTATAACGGCAATTACGACACCTACGAACGCACGCGCGAGGCCGAGCAGGAGGGCGCCCGCCTGGCCGCGGCCAAGCACGAGCGGGTGGTGGCGCATTTGCAGTCTTTTGTAGACCGCTTCCGCTATAAAGCCACCAAAGCCAAGCAGGCCCAAAGCCGTATCAAGATGATAGAAAAAATGGGCCAGCCGCCCGCCGTGGTCAAAGACCCGGAAGTGCATTTTCAGTTTCCTTCGCCGGCGCATTTGACGCAGGCGTTGATTACCATAGAGGACGGCGTAGCCGGCTATGATGACAAACCCGTGCTGCAGCATTTGACCCTACGCGTGGAGCCCGACGACCGTATTGCCCTCTTGGGGGCCAACGGCAACGGCAAATCCACGCTGGCTAAAATTCTTTCGCACCGCTTGCTTTTGATGAGCGGGCGCATGACCATAGCCAAAAAAATTAAAATCGCCTATTTTTCCCAGCACCAAACCGAAGAACTGGACGTGGAAAAAACGCCGTACGAACAGCTCTCTGCGCTCATGCCCGACAGCACCGAAACGCAAATCCGCGCCCAGTTGGGGGCGTTTGGGTTAAATAAGGTAAAGTCTGACACGCTTATCGGCAAGCTTTCCGGCGGAGAGAAGTCCCGCCTGCTTTTGGCGCTTATCACGCGTGACGCACCGCACCTGCTGATTTTGGACGAGCCGACCAACCACCTAGATATTCTTTCCCGCCAGGCCCTGCTGGAAGCTCTCAACGCCTATGAGGGCGCGGTGGTGCTGATTACGCACGATTTGCACGTGATAGAAATGGCCTGCGACACGCTGTGGCTGGTCAAAGGCGGCACCTGCCAGATTTACCGCGGGGATTTGGAAGATTACAAAGCCAGCTTGCTCAAACACAATGACAAAACCGGCCCCGCCAGCGACAAAGAAAACGCCGCCGAAACCCGCCGCCGCACCGCCGCCCAACGCCGGGCGGAACTGGCCCCGCTGAAAAAAGAAATCCGGGAGCTGGACAAAAAGTTGGATAAGCTGCACAAGCGCAAACAAGAGCTGGAAAATTTGCTGCTCCAACGCTACGATACCGACAACAGCATAGAGCTGGCCCTGCTGGGCGACCAGCTTTCTAACGCCGAGGAGCGCTGGCTGTTTTTAAGCCAGCAATGTGAAGAAATTATGTCAGACAAAGAGGCCGCCGCATGAGCGCCTTTGACGCTTTGCCCGCCGCTTTGCAGGCGGCCCTTTCGCGCCTGCATATCAGCACGCCTACGCCGGTGCAGCAGGCCGCCCTGCCGCCTGCTTTAAAAGGGCGCGACGTGCTGGCCACTTCGCAGACGGGTACCGGAAAAACCTTTGCGTTTTTACTTCCGCTTTTGGTGCGTTTGCAGCAAAGCCCGGACGCCGCGGCGCTGATTCTTTCGCCCACACGGGAGCTGGCCCAGCAGACGCAAGACGCTTTGCATTCCCTTTTATCCACCCCCGAAGAAATGCCTTCTGCGCTTATTATCGGGGGGGACAATATCCACAAACAATATGCGGCTTTGCGCCGCAAGCCCCGCATTGTTATCGGCACGCCGGGGCGCGTGATAGACCATATCGGGCGCAAAAGCATGACGCTTAAAAACACCACTTTTTTGGTGCTGGACGAGGCCGACCGTATGCTGGATATGGGCTTTATCCCAGACGTGCGTAAAATTTGCTCCGCTGTGCCCGGGCCGCGCCAAACCTTTTTGTTTTCCGCCACATTGCCTAAAGAAATAGAAGAGCTTGCAGACGGATTTTTGCAAAACCCGGTGCGGGTGCAAATCGGCTCTGTTACGCGCCCGGTGGATTTGGTGCTGCAGCAATTTGTCCGCCTGACCACGCGCGAGAAACTGCCCCAGCTGGTGCACGAGCTGCAAACGCGCAAAGGCTTGGTGCTGGTGTTTGTCAAAAGCCGCCACGGGGCGGAGCGGCTGGCTAAACAGCTTAAACTCTATGGCTGCAAAGTGGCGGCCCTGCACGGGGATTTGCGCCAAAGCCGGCGCCGGCAGGTAATGGAGCAGTTCCGCCTGGGCGATGTGCCGGCGCTGGTGGCTACCGATGTAGCCGCACGCGGGATAGATGTGGACGGAATTTCCTGCGTGATTAATTACGATTTGCCCCAATGCCCCGAAGATTACATACACCGCATAGGCCGCACGGGCCGCGCCGGCAGCGTGGGGACGGCGCTGTCTTTTGTGACGGAAGATAAAGACAAGTGGGGCGCTATTTGCCGCGTCTGCCACTTGGGTAAATTGACCGAGCTGACCAAAACCAGCCAAGTGTTGCCCGCGCCTAAATTTGTGCCCAGCGCCCCGGTTAAAAAGAAAGCGTCTGCGGCCTGCGCCGCAACGCAGCGTCTGCCTGCGGCGCTGGAGAAAGAGGAACTAAACAGGGCGGGAGCCAAAGAAGAGACGGGGGGCAAAACTGGGAACAATACGCCGGCCCTTTCTGCACATAAGCCCGCGCAGGTAACCGCTGGCTCCGCTGTTGTTATGCCTTCTCCCCGTGCGATTGTCGGCCGCCAACGCGGGGAACACCAGCCACCTGCTTCCGTGCCAGAACGCCATTCGGTTTGCGGCAGTGCTGCCCGGCTGCAAAAAGGTGCGCTGCCAACCGGGGGGAATAGGCGTTGCGTTTCTGGCCAAGCAAAAGGAAGCGTGTCCACGTTCCGCAAAGCGGCCCGCGCCGCCGCCGTGCTGGCGCAGGAAGAAAAAGAAAGCTCTTTTTGGACGCAGGGCGGTTTTGCCATAGTGCGGGTGGGAAGTAAAAAGAAAGCGCACGCGCTGGCGCGTGCTGCGCAGTACGGCAGCCAAGGGCGGCCGCCCCGCCGGGCCGATACGGAGAAGGGCCAGCCAGCCGCAAAAGCCCATTTGGATAAAAAACACGGCGGGCGTGCGGGCCGCTTTGCCCGCCGCAAGGCCGCCAAGCGCAAAGGCCGCTGACACTGCTGACGGGCAAGCCCCGCCCCGGGCAGAGAGGGCTCTCTGTGTTGTCTTCCCGGTTTGACGCCGGGATTTTTATTTTCAGCAGCGTTAGGGCCACTAATGCCCTCTTAAAAAGAGGAGCATTTTTCTTTCCGTTGGGTAATATCGTAAAATCCGGCGGTGTGGAAACAAAGAGTACCAGGCGGATGGTGCCCAATAAATAAAAACCTCCGCCGGGGCGCAATTTACGCTTTTTGTTCAAATTCTTTTGCTGGTGCCCAACACATAAAAAACCCCCGCCGGGGCGGGGGTTTAGATAGAGTGAGGGAAACTTATTTGCAGCCGGTTTTTATGCCTTCCACCGGGTTATTGCAGAGCCATTGGCCGTCGTCGTCTGAATTGGTGGCGCAGCAATAGATGTCCTGCGTTACACCGGTGGAGGAAACCACCGGGAACATCATTTGCAAAGAGTATCCGCTGCCCTGACTGGTAATAGTCAGGCGGTCTGTGCCCAAGGTGTAGGTAAAGTTGCCGTCTTCAAAAGAAGCGCCGCTCATGTTTGTACCGGGCAAGCCGGCATCTAATTGGCTAAATGACGTGGGGGCGGAGCCGTTGACCGATTTGTAGCGAAGTGCAGAATCGTAAATTGTTTTGCCTTGGGTCAGCCCTTCCATCATTTCGGCACGGTGCACACTGCGTCTGTACTGCGGCACGGCTACAGCCGTCAGAATACCCAAAATCATAACCACTACCAAAAGTTCCACCAGCGTAAAACCTTTTTTCATATGCTCTCCTTATATATGTATATCTTAAAGTATAGTGTTTTCCGGGCAGACGTTTCAAGCATGCCGCAAAAAAGCCCGTTTTTAACCGGGCTGGATTTGGAAGGAGTAATAGAATATCACTCTTTGGATATTTTTGTCAAGCCCCAATTTAAATAAAGCTTGCAATACTTTTTTCAATTAGTTAAAGTGAGGAGGTAGGGTAGTTCAAATTATTAAGGAGGATGTACTGCATGAAGAAACTACTGGGCTTACTGCTGGTCATGACCTTGGCCTGGCCTGTAAGCGCTAACGTATTGAACAATGTGGAACTGAAAGGTGAAATCCAGACCATCGCTTCCGATGCGTTGCATGATACCGCCGCTGGTCTGTATGGTTCTGGCACCAATTACCGCGTGTTGGCGGGTCTGTCTGCCGAATTGGTAGAAGACGTAACCGCCAATGTGCTGTTCCAATATAACAGCGCGTGGGACGGTGCCACGGCCGGCAGCAACCTGGATACCTATTGGAACGATGTAAACTTGGTGGAAGCCAATGTAGTGCTTTCTAACCTGTTTGATCGCTTTGAAGTAACCGTCGGCCGCCAGTTCTATGGTGATGAAAACAGCGCCGTGATGTACTTTGGCCCTGACCACTACATCTTCAATATGAACGCGGCTCCGTCTTTGGACGCGGCCAAACTGGTCTATAGCGATGACTTCAAAGCCATCACCCTGTTGGCCGGTAGAGTCAACGACATCTTTACTCCTGGCGTGACGTATGACTTGTATGGCATTGACGCTAAGTTCAATTTGACCGACGCGTTGAACCTGCAGGTGTACGGCTATGACGCCAAAAGCTCTATTGAAGATGTCAAACACAGCGGTTTCTACGGTGCCAAACTGGGCTATGCAGCCGAAATGGGCGCTTTGAGCGCGGAATATGCCCGCGGCTTTGACGGCGACCGCTTGATCAAAGAAAGCGCTGACACCCCGTATATGTTGAAAGTGGACGGCTCCTTGAATATGGACGCTTGGACGCCGCGCGCTACTTTCATGTATGCCAAAGGCGAAGTGTCTCCGTTTGGTAACTATCGCCCGGGCTTGTTAGTCGGTCATGTGGATAGCATATATGGCTATGCCGCCGGCGTGAGAATGTTCAACATCGGTGTGGACTACACCTTGAATAAATGGGTGTTCTCGTTGGACGGCTATTCCTTCCAGCCCCGCACCGGCAACGAAGCTGCCACGCTGGAAGCTGACCTCAACGTTAAATACAACCACAATGACTATGTGCAGTTGTTTGCCGGTATCGGCTATGGCAAATATGGTACAAGCTGGAAAGAAGGCCTTAATGCCAAAGACAACACCATCGGTCAGTTGGGTATGTTAATTAAGTTCTAATCTGTTTCCACACAGACAAAACCCCGCCTTGCAAAGGGCGGGGTTTTTGTATACTCTCCCGTTGCGTTGGGCGGAAAAAGCGCCTTGAGCGGAGTCAGCCGCTTCCTGTTGCAAACGACCGCGCTATTTACAAACCTCTCTTATAGGGCATTCCTTTACTTGGCGTGCCGTCTGGCGGTAGGGCCAAGCCGAAAACCCGGGCGGAAAATAGACCTAGCAGCAAGCGGCTGCTTCCCGTGCCGTCTGGCACCGCGGCTGTATAAAGGGCTTGCGGTGGGGTTTCTTTGTATATATAAAATAGATACAATAAAAAAGAAGGTTACCGTCTTGATAAGGGGGACGTATATATGAAGGGACTGCATCGTTGGAGTGTGGTGTTGGGGCTGGTCTTGTTGGGTTCGTATGCGGGAGCACAGCAATTACAGGTGGTGTCTGCTTCTCCCAAGGGGGAGGCGCAGGTCAAAGGCCGCACCGCCATTACCGTCAATTTTAACCAGCCGGTGGCTGCCCTGTCAGAGCAAGCGGCTTTTGCTTCCGGGCAGTGCCCGCTGCAGATTACGCCTGCCGTAGAGGGCACCTGCCGCTATTCCGGCACCCAGACGCTGCTTTTTGAGCCCAAGGAGCAATGGCCTTTGGCCAGCCAATATACGGTCACCCTTCCCGGCAGTTTTTCTTCTGCCGTATCTGGCGATACGCTGGGGCAGGACTATCAATGGACGTTTGAAACCAGCCGCCCTGCCGTGCAAAATGTTTCCCCTTATAATAATGAAATGTGGCTGGGGCTGCGCCCGCTGATTTACGTTACTCTTTCCCAGCCGGTGGATTTGGCTTCCGTATCATCGGCGGCCCGGCTGACGTATATGGGCCATAAGACAGACTGGATTAGCCGTATTAAATCTTTTTTTAATATTCGTCCGCAGACCCCCGAGCTGGAAGAATTTTCCGTCCCGCTGCAGGCCCGTGCATTAACAGAAGAAGAATATGAAAAAAGCTATTCCTATATGGATAAAGAGCGCGTGTTTGTGTTGGTGCCGCAGCAGGATTTGCCTTCCGGCTCCAAAATTACGTTCACCCTTTCCCAAGCGCTGCGCGGCCAGCAGGGCACATTGGGGCTGGCGGAGCCATATACTTCTTCTTTCTACACATATCCGCAGCTGCGCATAAGCGGCGGCAATTACAGCGGCTGCCTGCCTTTTGACGCGTATATTTCTTTTTCTTCCCCGGTACGTTTGGCGGATTTGCTTAAACATATTACGGTTTCTCCCGCAGAAGCCCTTTCCCCGGTTACGGAGCAGGAAGCCCAGACCCTTGGCCGCCAAAGAAGCGGCGAAAACCCCGGCGAAGGGTGGTTTGAAATGCCCCTTTCTTTCCTTAAATTACAGCCCGCAGAAACCGTAACGGTAACCGTGGACAAAGAACTGCCCGACATTTATGGAAACCGCTTGGGTCAAAGCCAAGTCCTCACGATATCCAACGACGGCTATTGCCCCGCCGCCACCTTTAAAGGGGGCCGGGGGGTGCTGGAGAGCTATCTGCCGCTGCGCCACCCCATAGATGTGCTCAATGAAAAAGAACTGCAGGTGCGGGCGGCGCGGTTTAGCAAACAGGATTTTATTGCGTTTGACCAAAAGGATGTGCCCTATTGTTCCGAAGCGGAAATCGCAGCGGCGAACTTGCAGTTTGAAGGGGCTTACCCCTTTGACGCGGCAGACAATAAAACCCAGAAAACCTACCTGGATTTGAAAAAGTTTAATCCTACCGGCCAAAACAGCATTATTTATTCCCAGGTAAAAGTACCCAGCAAAAACAGAAAAGACGGCTACTGCTGGGTCGGTGCGACGGATAATATTACCGATTTGGGGGTTACGCTGAAAACCTCGGCGGAAAATAGTTTGATTTGGGTCACTTCCCTGCAAACCGGCGAGGCGCAGGGCAATGTTTCCGTAGAGCTCAAAGACCAAAACAACCGCACCCTCTGGACGGGCAGCACCGACGCCAACGGCCTGGCTTTGGCGCCCGGCCTGACGGAATTAAAGCCGGCGGTGGCCAACCAATGGAGCAACCCGCAAGTATATGTGTTTGTAACCAGCCCCGGCGGAGATGCCGTATTGTCCAGCGCTTGGAACGACGGGCTGGAGCCGTGGCGTTTTAATATCAGCTACAACTATTCCCCGCAGCAGGCGTCTGCCAAGACCGCTCTGTTTACCGACCGCGGTATCTACCGCCCCGGCGAAACGGTGCACCTAGCCGGACTGACCCGCCGCCTCAAAAACGGGCAGTGGGCCCTGCCTGCAGACAGCAAAGGCACGCTGAAAGTGTATAATTCCCGCGGGGACGAGGTGCTCACGCAAACGCTTTCTTACGCAGCGGGAAGCGGCGGTTTTGCGGGGCAGTTTGTATTGCCGCAGGACGCGGCGACGGGCTATTGGTCTATGGCCTTTATGCCTCAAGACGCCGGCGCAGAGGCGTATTATTCTTTCCGGGTGGAAGCGGTGGAACAGGCCGACTTTCAGGTCAATTTGCGCGCCTTGGATCCCTTTTACATTTCCGGGCAGAAAGCCCGCCTGGCCGTTTCGGCCGACTATTTATTCGGCGCACCTGTATCCGGCGGCAAAGTGAACTGGAGCGTGCGCTATATATTCTCCAACTATTCGCCCGAAGGATACGAGGAATATACGTTTGTCCCGTATTTTGTGGAGCGGGACTTAAAAGAACACCTGCTCACCCAGTCTACTGCTGAACTGGACGAACAGGGCAAAATGAATTTTGACGTAGCTTTGCCGGAGGTGACCTCTCCGCAGCAGGTTTATGCGGAAGCCGGAGTGCAGGCCCCGTCGGGGCAGCAGCTGTTTGCCCGCACCAGTTTTGTGCTTAATCCGGCGGATTTTTTGCTGGGAGCCAAGACCGAAAATTATACAGTGGAAGAAGGCGACGATGTCCGCGCCCATATCGTGGCGCTGACGCCGCAGGGCCAGCCGGCCGGCAAGATTAAAGTAAAAGCCACTATCCAAAAAGAAGAATATTTAAGCATACGCAAGAACGGCCTGTCCGGACGTTTGGAATGGGTGAGCGAGCGGCGCACGAAGGATTTCCCTTCTCAGGAATTTACGGTAGGGGAGGACGGTTATGACTTTTCTTTCAAACCTTCCGAGCCCGGCTCTTACCAGGTTTCCCTGACGGCGCAGGACGCCCAGGGTCGCAGCGTGCAGGGAGGGTTTGGCTTTATGGTGTATGGGAAGGGCCAGGCCTACTGGAAACAAACCGACGACGATATCCTGCAGCTGGAGCGTGACAAAGATCAATATCAGCCCGGCGATACCGCCCGCATTTTGGTCAAAAGCCCCTACGAAAGCGCCTTGGCTTTGGTTACTGTGGAGCGCGAGGGGATATTGGACGCATGGACGGCGGCTGTCTCCTCCGGGGCAGATTATGTAGAGGTGCCGGTCAAGGATTCCTACCTTCCTAATGTGTTTGTAGGCGTGACGCTGGTGCGCCCCCGTGCAGCCAAGCCCGAATATGATAAAGAAGGGCTGGACTTGGCTAAACCCCAGGGCAAGACGGGCTATGTCCAGTTAAATGTAGCCCAGACCCAGCGGGAAATTGCCACCCAGCTTATCCCTAACAAAACCCAGTATCTGCCCGGAGAAGAGGTGCAGCTGAAACTGCGCACTTCCGTACAGGGCAAGGGGGCGGCGGCCTATGTGACGGTAATGGCGGTAGACGAAGGGGTGCTTTCTTTAACCGGTTATAAGCGCCCGGACTTGATGGACGTGTTTTACGCGCCGCAGCCGCTTTCTGTCTCTACGGCGGACAACCGCGTATTTATTATCGGCCAGCGCAACTTTGGGGAAAAGGGGGAAAACCGCGGCGGTGGCGGCGGTGCAAGCGATAAATTGGGCGGTGCGGATTTGCGCAGCCATTTTGAATTTACGCCTTATTTCCGCGCTTTTGTCCGTACCGATGCCAAAGGCCGCGGCACGATTAACTTTACCTTGCCGGACAATTTGACTACATTTCGCATTATGGCCGTAGCGGCTACCGTGCAGGAATTTGGCGGCGCGGAGGCGGCGGTCAAAGTATCCCAGCCGCTTATGGTCAGCCCCAATATGCCGCGTTTTGCCCGCGTGGGGGATAAATTCCGTTGCGGAGCGGTTGTTTATAATTATGAGGATGAAGCGGGGGACATCGTAGTTTCCGCCCAGGCCCAGGGTGCGGTGCGGCTGGAAGGGAGCGAGCAAGAAATCCACCTGGCCAAAGGCGCCGCCCAGGCAGTCAGCTGGGAGTGCAGCGCCGTGCAGGAAGGAGAGGCGGACTTTGCGTTTTCCGCCCGTTCCAAGCAGTATACGGACGGCGTAAAAATGACGCTGCCGGTATTGGGCGTGGAAAAAGAGCAAACGCTGGTCGTCTATTCCGCCACAGAAGAAAGCCAGGAGCAAGTGTTGGAAAAGCCGGCTTTGGTAAATACCAAACTCCCGGCAGTGGCGGCGGTGGGGCTGGGCTCTACGGCTTTGGTCAACCTGCATGGGGCGGTGGCATATTTGTTGGCTTATCCGTACGATTGTTTGGAGCAAAAAATGTCTAAAATCCGCCCGATTATAGACGGTGCGGAACTGATAGAAGCGTTTGGCTTGGGCGATATGAAACAGTATAAAAAACAAACGCAGGATATCTTGGAGCAAATCACCCGCTACCAGTCCGATGCGGGCGGCTTTGCCTACTGGCCCGGCGCTTTGCCCGACCCCTATGTAACGGCATACACGCTGGAGACGGCCTGGCGGGCGCAAAAAGCGGGCTACAGCGTCAATGACGCGGCTTTGAAACGGGCCGTGCAGTGGCTAAAGGGCGTTTTCGGCTCCAAGCAGCAGCGTGCGTACCTTTATTCCGTAACGGAAGATGAAACCGCGCGCGCTTATGCGGTGCAGGTGCTGGCTTTGTACGGAGAAAAAATGGACGGGCAGTTTAATAATCTCTATGCCAAACGCAACAGTTTAAGCGCGCCGGCACAGGCCTATTTGCTGTTGGCGGCCAAAGAGCTGGACAAGGCGGCGGATATCAAACTGGCTTTAGCCCAAGATTTGCTTAACCGGGCCCAGCACGGGGCGCAAACGGTGCATTTTTCCGCCCAGGGCCAGCAGCCCTGGCTGCACATGGACGACGTAACCGTGACGGCTCTTGCCCTGGAAGCCCTGCTGGTGGTGGGGGACTATTTGCCCCAGCCCTATCAGGCCGTGGCCTGGCTGACGCAGCAGCTGGATAAAGAGGGCCATTGGTCTAATACCAGTGCCAATGCGGCGGTGCTGGGGGCATTAAATGCCTATTACCGCTTAAAAGAAGCGGCGGAGCCGGATTTCAGCGCGTCGGTTTCCTTGGACGGAAAAAATATGCTTTCCGCTTCGTTGAAAGGCCGCTCGTTGCGCACCGTGCAGGGGCAGTGGCCTTTTGAGCAGGTGTATAAAAAAGCGGCGCAGGCGCGGGCCCGTTTTGTCAAAGCGGGCACAGGCACGCTTTATTATACGTTGTGGCAGCGCTATGCACCCGCCGCCTATGAACAGGCCGTCAATGCCGGCTATGAGGTTTCCCGCCAGATTACGGATTTGCAGGGCAAACCCGTCAGTGAGTTTAAGGCCGGCTCCCGCTACAAAGTGACGCTCACCGTGCGCAGCAGCGCTTCGGGCCGTTTTGTGGTGCTGGAAGATTTTATCCCTGCTGGGTTTGAAATTGTCAACACGTCTTTAGCTACCGAAAGCCAAACCCAGGCCGCCGTTTTGAACCAAGAGGGCACCTACGGGTTTACCCGGGACGAGAAATATGACGACCGCATAACCGTATTTGCCGATTATCTCTCTGAAGGCGAACACAGCTATTCCTATTTGGTGCAGGCCTCTGTGGCGGGGGATTTTGCCTATCCCAGCTTATGGGCGGCGCAAATGTATGACCCGGCGGTGTTTGGGCGCAGTGCCACGTCTTTGGTGCATATTAAACCGTAATGAAAAAAATGCACGCCGTTTGCCTTGTTTGTCTGTGTATACTTCCCTGCCTGTTGGGCGGGGAAGTGTTTTCTCTGGCTCTTGCGCCCCAAGCGGCGGCGAACACGGCGACATCGGACACGGCGGGGGCGGACGCGGCGGCTTCCGTACAGCTTTTTGACCGACAGGGCCGGCCTTTGCGGGCCTTTCTTTCTCCGCAGGAAACCTACCGCGAAACGGTGGCCCTGGCAGAAATGTCCCCCTGGCTGCCCTTGGCAGCCGTGGCGGCGGAAGACCGGCGTTTTTACAGCCATAGCGGGGTAGATATGCGGGCGGTGCTTCGTGCGCTGTGGCAGAATGTCAGCGGTGGGACAGTAGTGTCCGGTGCGTCCACCATTACCCAGCAGGCGGTGCGGCTGCATACACCGCGGCCCAAAACGTTTAGGGGCAAACTGGCGGAAGCATGGGACGCTTGGAGATGGGAGCGCAAGCACAGCAAAGAAGAAATCCTAGAGGATTATCTCAATACCTTGGAATTGGGCCAGCTGACGCAAGGGGTACAAAGCGCGGCTAAATTTTATTTTGGGGTGCCTGCCTCCGACGTGTCTTTGGCGCAGGCGGCGTTGCTGGCCGGGATTATTCAGGCGCCTTCTCGCTTAAATCCGCTGCAAAACCCCAAAGGCGCTATGCTGCGGCGCGGGCGGGTGCTGCAGGCCATGTACAAAAACGGTTTTATTACTTCCGAGCAATACCGGTTGGCCATGCTGGAGCCGCTGGGGCTTATGCCGGGGGAGCGCCCTTTTGCAGCGCCGCATTTTGCCCGGCGCGTCTATGAAATGGCGCCGCAGGCCCAGCGCGTATACACCACGCTGGATAAAGATTTGCAGCTCTACGCCGAAAGAGCCATTCAAAACCATTTGGACAAACTGCAGGATAACCACGTAACCAATGCGGCTGTGGTGGTGCTGGACAATGCCACCGGCGGTGTGCTGGCTTATGTGGGCTCTGCCGATTTTTACGATGAGCGGCACAGCGGGCAAGTGGACGGGGTTGCCGCGCTTCGTCAGCCGGGATCTGCCTTAAAGCCGTTTGTCTATGCGCTGGCTTTGCAAAACGGGCTGACGGCGGCCAGCATTTTGCAGGACGAAGATACCTTTTTTGAAGGCGGTTTCCGCCCGCGCAACTATGACGAAAAATTTCACGGCGGCGTGCCTTTGCGCCGGGCGCTGGCCTGTTCATACAATGTGCCCGCCGTCAAAGCCGCAGAGCCGCTGGGTGCGGCGCGGCTGCTGAATTTATTGCATGAACTGGGGTTTGCTTCTTTAAATAAAGCGCCTGAATTTTATGGGCTGGGGCTGGCGCTGGGCGGGGGGGAAGTGACGCTTTTAGAGTTGGCCAACGCCTATGCCGCGCTGGCACGCGGAGACGTGTTGATGCCGGTGGTGTTTGCCACCCAGCCGCGGCTGGAAATGGGCCAAAGCGGCCGGGCTCTGCCGGCAGACATCAGTTATATTATTACGGATATCCTTGCTGATAATACCGCCCGCGCGGCGGCGTTTGGGCTGAATTCGCCGCTTCATTTTACCTTTCCTGCGGCGGCCAAAACCGGCACCAGCAAAGATTACCGCGATAATTTTGCCATTGGCTATACGCCGCGTTTGACGGTGGCGGTATGGGCGGGCAATTTTGACGCTTCCCCCATGCAAAAGGTGTCCGGTATTTCCGGCGCGGCACCTATTATGCACGATGTTCTTTCGTATGCGTACCAGAAGTATCCGTCCGGCGGTTTTGAGCCGCCGCCAGGAATTGTGCGTGCAGAGGTGTGTGAAGGAAGCGGCCTGCTGGCCGGGCCGGATTGCACCCATCGGCGTGAGGAAGTGTTTACGGAGAAAACCCAGCCGCAACAACAATGCGACGGCACCCACACGGCTCCTGCGGCCGGATTGCAAATTTCTTTTCCTCAACGGGGCGATATTTTTAAGTATGACCCGGCTTTGCCTGCCGCCGCACAGCAACTGCATGTTCAGGCGGTTGGGGTACAGACGCCCTGCCGCTGGACACTCAACGGGCGGGAGCTGACGGAAGAGGGGCGGGAGTGGTGGTGGCCGCTGGAGAAAGGGGATTTTATACTGGAAGTTTCCTGCGGCGGGCAAAGCGCCCAAACACATTTTAAAGTGCTCTAAAGGGGGCGGCGGAAGGCAACCGCCCAAACACATTTTAAAGTGCTCTAAAAGGTGTGGCGGAAGGCAACCGCCCGGACACATTTATACTGCTCTAAAGCACCTCGCAGCGGCAAAACTCCCGAACACATTTTACCACACTTTAAAGGGCACGGCGGCAAAATCCCCAAACACATTCTAGCGTGCTGCAAAGTATCTCGCGGCGGGCCAAGTGCCCAGCATTTTAATGCTTTTCCAGCGGCAGCAAACAGCAGTTTATCTTGCTGGCGCCGCGGCGGAAATGCTGCCCGCTTTAAGCCCGGGAAACGGACAAAACAGTATAGCGGGAATCTGGGCGCATATTTCCAGACAAGTACCCGCTTTTCCCTAAAAACAATCTGGCATATAAACAAACTGCCGCGGGCTTTAGCCGGCGGCAGTTTGCTGTAAAGGAGGGGGTTTATTTCCCGGATTTGCGTTTTAAGCTGGCTTTAATCAGCCCGTCAAAGAGCGGGTGCGGGCGCAGCGGGCGGGAGCCAAACTCCGGGTGGAACTGGCCGGCAATAAAATACGGGTGGTCTTGCCGTTCCACAATTTCCGGCAGGACGCCCTCGTGCCAGCCGGTTACATGCAGGCCTGCGTCACGCAGTTGTTTGACATAGGCGGGGTTGAGTTCGTAGCGGTGGCGGTGACGCTCCTGGATTTGGTCTTTGCCGTAGAGCTTGTGGGCCAGGGAGCCCTTTTCCAAATCCGCGGTGTAATTGCCCAAACGCATGGTGCCGCCTTTGTAGACCACGTTTTTCTGCTGCGGGGTCAAGTCCACCACCGGGTCTTTGGTCTGCGGATTAAATTCGGTAGAGTTGGCGTCTGATAACCCGCAGAGGTTGCGCGCCGCTTCAATAACCGCGCATTGCATGCCTACGCAAATGCCCAAAAAAGGCACCTTGTTTTCGCGCGCGTATCGCACGGTTTCTATTTTGCCTTCAATGCCGCGCGTGCCAAAGCCGCCCGGGATTAAAATGCCGTCGGCGTCTTTTAATTTTTTGGTTACATCGTCTTTTTCCGTATTGACGTAGATGATTTCCACTTTGGCGTCATTATTCATACCGGCGTGGCGCAGGGCTTCGTTGATAGATTTATACGCGTCCTGCAGTTCGGAATATTTGCCCGCCACAGCAATTTTGACCGTTTGGGTGGGGTTAAGGGCTTTTTCAAAGAATTTAAACCACTGCGCGTCTACCGCGTGTTTGGGTTTTAAATCCAGCAGTTCCAGCACCTGCTCATCTACTTTTTGTTTGTAGAAATTTAAGGGCACTTCATAAATAGATTTGGCGTCTGCACATTCAATGACCGCTTTGGCCGGTACGCTGCAGAACAAGGAGAGCTTATTTTTAATCCCTTCGGAAAGCGGCTTTTCCGTGCGGCAGATAAGCATACTGGGCTCTATGCCCACTTCGCGCAGTTTGTTGACGGAGTGCTGGGTGGGCTTGGTTTTCAGCTCCTGCGCTACGGCAATGTAGGGCACCAGCGTCACATGCACGCAGATAACGTTTTTGGCGCCTTTTTCCAGCCGCAGCTGGCGCGCCGCTTCCAGGAAAGGCAGGGACTCAATGTCGCCCACCGTGCCGCCGATTTCAATGATAGACACGTCAAACTCTTTTTCAAACGCGCAGAAGCGTTTTTTGATTTCGTTGGTGATGTGCGGAATGACCTGCACTGTGGCGCCTAAATATTCGCCGCGGCGCTCTTTGTCAATGACGGTTTGGTAAATGCTGCCGGCGGTGTTGGTGTTGGCTTTGGTCATGTTGACGTCTAAAAAGCGTTCATAGTGGCCCAAATCCAGGTCGGCTTCCGCCCCGTCCACCGTCACGAACACTTCGCCGTGCTGGTAGGGGCTCATGGTGCCTGGGTCTACGTTAATATAAGGGTCGCATTTAATCATGTTGACTTTCATGCCGTGCAGCTGCAGCAGCTTGCCGATGCTGGCCCCGGAAATACCTTTCCCCAGCGAGCTGACCACCCCGCCGGTGATAATAATAAATTTAGACATAGAACGCTCCTTGCTTGTAAATATAAAATAAAATCTGTGTAGCGATAGCGATCAGCTTCGCTGTTTTTACGTCAATCGGTATTGGCTTTTTAAAAACAGGCCCCCAAAAAGGGGAACTCCCGCCGGGGCGGGAGTTCTTCGCTCTAATGCGATTTAAAATATTCTTCGGCGGCTTGCAGGTCGTGGGCGGTGTCTATCGCCGGGCCGGCTGAGTCTATGACCACGCATTTAAGGGTCATGCCGTCCTCCAGCGCGCGCAGCTGCTCCAGCCGCTCCAGCTGTTCCAGCGGACTGGGCGGTAAACTGACAAAGCGCTCCAACGCTTTGCGCTGGTAGCCGTAAATGCCGCAATGCTGCCAGTAGGGCACTTTGGCGTTTTCTTCGGTGAGCTCCCGTTTATACGGCACGCGCGAGCGGGAAAAATAAAGCGCTTTGTCCCGTTTGTTTAATACGGCTTTGACGCAGTTGGGGTCGTTGATTTTGTTTTCATCTAACGTGGGGGCGACGGCGGACGCAATGTCGCACTGCGGCTCCAGCTGCAGCAAATGGGCAATTTTCTGCACGGTCAGCGGGGCGATAAACGGCTCGTCCCCCTGGACGTTGATGACAATTTTTTCCGGGCGGTTTTTGGCCGCTTCATATACGCGGTCGGTACCGCTTTGGCACGCCTCGCTGGTCAGCACGCCTTTGGCGCCGAATTGGGCCACGGCGTCTACCACAATTTGGTTTTCGGTGGCGATAAGCACCTCGCCTACGCCGGCTTTTACGCACGCTTCCCACACATGCTGTACCACGGGTTTGCCCGCCAACAGCTTAAGCGCTTTGCCCGGCAAACGGGTGGAGCCATAACGGGCCGGAATAACAATTAAAACATCGCTCACGGCAATACCTCCTCAATTTCCTGCGGGGTGACTGTAGCCGTGCCGCTTTTGCCCACCACAATACCGGCAGCATAGTTGGAAAGCACCGCCGCCTCATGCAGTTTGGCGCCGCAGGCCAGGGCCAGCGTGAAGGCAGATATCACCGTGTCTCCCGCACCCGTAACATCAAATACTTCACGCGCGGTAGCTTTGACGGTAATGGGTTTTTGTTTGCCTTTTTCAAACAAGCTCATGCCGTCTGCACTGCGGGTGATTAAAATGGAATCTGCGTTGAGCATTTTCAATATTTTGCGGCCCAGGTTTTCCATGGCCTCCTCACCGCTTTTGGGGGCTAGGCCGGAGCCCTCCCACGCCTCTTTGGTGTTGGGGGTCATGCAGGTAATATTTTTATATTTTTTAAAGTTGTCAATTTTCGGGTCTACGCAGACGGGTATTGTGCGTTTGCGGCAGGCGGCCACCAGGGCTTTGATGTTTTTATCGCTGAGCATGCCTTTGCCGTAGTCCGATAAAATCACCCCTTTGGCATGGGGCAAAGCGGCATTGAAATTGCGCATGCATTCAGCCGATACATCGTGTGAAATGGTTTGCTTGCTTTCCCGGTCAAAACGCACGATTTGCTGTTGTTCCGCCATGACGCGCACTTTTTGGGTGGTGGGGCGGTCGTAATCTTCCGCCACACCGCTGATATCTACCTGCTGTTTGCGCAGGAAATCTTTTAGCAGTTCGCCGCCGGCGTCGCGCCCGACCACGGATACCAGCGTCGGCTTGGCGCCCAGGGCGGCCAGATTGACGGCCACATTCCCCGCGCCTCCCGCTACAAAAAACTCTTTTTTTACCGCCACCACCGGCACCGGGGCTTCCGGCGAAATGCGGGACACATCGCCTTTAATAAAGTGGTCTAGCATTACATCGCCCACCACAATAATTTCTTTTCCTTTAAAAGCGCGTAAAATTTCTTTGAGTCTCTTGGTCGTTACGGTTTGCATGGGCACCTCGTATATATTGTTCCATTATAAAATATTTGCCGGCTCTTGTCTTTGGTACGCCAACAGTTTGGCTGACACCGAGCCGATAAACACTTCCACCTGCATTTTGACGGGCATTTTGTATTCGTCGTCCGTGAGCCAGACTTTTAAACTTTTGCCTTTAGATACAAAAATACCTTCCCCGCGTATTTGGGGTTCTACAATAATACAGTCAAAAGTGCCGGCATCGGTTTTTACTTTATCCTTGCCCAGCACTTTGACAACCAGGGGATATTGTTTTTCCCGGTTGATAATGTCAAAAATTAAATCCTGTCCCGGCACCAGTTTTTGGGAGCGCACATAATACAGCGACGTCAGCATATCCAGCACTTTTATATTCAGCGGCCCTTCAATGGGGCTGGGGTCTGCTTTCTTTTGTATTTGGCCGCTGTATTTTTGATTGGGGTAGTCAAACGTGACCCATTCGTCGCGCCGGTAGCCGCCTTCCCGCACGCTTTGCCCATAGCCCAAAGAATAAAAATTTTCTGCGTCCAGCCACGATTGGTTGACGTCGCGCACTTTAAAAAAAGCGTCTATTACCGGGGCGGAAAAGGCCGTTGTTTGCAGCAGATACGCCGCACGGCCGTTGATGTCCACCAACCCGCGGTTGCGTATATACGCGGTGCCAGCTTTGATAAACGTGTAATAAAGGCCATACTTTAACTGTTCATAGGCCCACGGGGCCTGCTGGGGGGCTCGGTCGTCCGGGACTAAAGCGGCATACGGGTGCAGCTGGCGCCCTTCAAATTCAATCAATTTTTCATCTTCAAAGACGGCTTTGTCCGGGGCGGGCTGTGGAGCGGATGTTTGGGCTGCTTGGCCGGTTGGCGCCGTGGGCGCACGGCCCGCAGAAGCGGTGTCGTCCGTCGTTGGCGTTGTTGACGGTATGTCGGCCTCTACGGAGGCCGCTTGCGGGGCGCTTTGCATCTCCGTATCCGGTGCAGCGGTTTGTTCCGCCGGCGCGGCGGAGGGGGCTGGCGTTGTGGGGTGGGCGGCTAAAGCAGTTGCTTTTTCCGGCTGGGACGGGGCCGGCAGGGCGGACTTTTTTGGTTGGGCGTAACAGGCCGCCAGCCAGAGGCAAAAAACAAGAAGGAAAATTTGTTTATACATGCTTTTTATCCTCTTTTAAAATATAGCGGGCGGCGGCCATCATGTCTTTTGCTACGAAATCTGGCTTTAAATCCGGATATTTTTGCAAATGTTTTTTGCCATTGGCGGTGGTCACAAGCACGCTTTTAACCCCCAGGGTCTGTCCAAAAAGCACGTCGGCTTTTTTGTCGCCCACCATAAAGGAGCGCGCCGGGGCTATGTGATATTTGCGCACCAGCTGTTCTCCCAGCAAAGTGCCCGGTTTGCGGCAGGCGCATTTTTGGTCGGGGCTGTGGGGGCAGAACACAATTTCCTGTATGCGGGCGGGCTTTAACAGGGTTTGCAGGCGCGCATGTACGGCGTTGACCTCTTTTTCTGTAAAGTATCCGCGTCCGATGCCGGATTGGTTGGATACGATAAAAAAGAGAAACCCCGCCTTTTGCAGCCGGGACAGAGCCGCTGGGACAGGGGCGTAAAGTTTCACTTTGGCCGGATCGCTTAAATAGGTGCCCGGTTTTTCGTGGATTAAGGTACCGTCCCGGTCAAAAAAGACTGCTTTTATTGGATTTTGCATTCGGGGTGTTCGGCAAACCAGCGTTTGCCCTCCTCTTCTCTTTTCCAGCGGTTATGCGCCCAGAGCCAGTTTTGGGGGTTTTGGCGTATCCAACCCTCGTAAATATCGGTCAACTGGCGCACAAACAGGCGGATATTGTCCTGGCTGTACTCTTTGGGCGGCAAGACCGGGTCTTGCACGGTGCAAATCAGTTTGTCCTTGTCGCGCGTAACTACGACGGGGAATACCGGCACCTGCAGGCGGCAGGCCAACAGGGCGGTAATGGGGGAAATGGCCGCCGGCCTGCCCAAAAAATGCATAAAGATTTCACTGCCGACCACATTCTGGTCAGTTAAAATACCAATCAGCTTGCCGCGTTTTAACCAGCGCGCACAGGCGAAAAACGGGTTGGCGTCGTGGTTGCTGTAAAAGGTGCGCCCGCCGAAGATATTGCGCAGGCGGTTGGTTTCTTCGTCCACATAGGGGTTGTCCACCCGCTGGGCTAGCACGGCCTTGTCTATGCCCCATACAGAGGTCGCCAGCCCAAAGGCCTCCCAATTGGTAAAATGCCCGATATGAATAATGCCGCCGGTTTTGTTTTTTTCGGCTTCCTGCAGTTTTTCTATACCGATTAATTGGACATGTTTTTTAAATTGCTGCGGGGAATAGGAAGAAAGTTTGATAAATTCAGCCAGAATTTGCCCCATATTGCGCCAGGAATTGATGGCTATTTCGTATACTTGGCGGGGGGATTTGTCGGGAAATACGCGTGCGATGTCGTTTAGGTTGCGCGCGAAGCGTTTTTTCATGAGGTGTGCCGCCGCCCCGGTACAGAAACGGCCCACCGCCCGCGCCGTCCGGTATGGCAGCAGCCGAAATGCCCAACACACCGCTTTGAGCCCGGCGTATTGCATAAAGTAAGAGGGGGACTTTTGGAAACGCATACTCTATTATACTATTTTTCCGTTTTTTTACCGTACGCGAAACAGCCCCGGCCCTTTGCCCCGCCGCAGAGCTTGGAGCGTTGGGGGCTCTTTGCCCACAAACCTGTGCAGACGCAAACGCGGGGCCGCGGCGCACTGGCCCAGCGCCCAGCCCAGACGGAAGCGTAAAAGCAACGGACAGAAATGGTAAAATATATCAAATTATTTGGCGTGAGGTTGAAGGTATGGACGCTTTATCTGTACGGGAAAAACTAAAACAAAACTGGGCCGGCCGCCTGCTGTTGCTGGCCGCCAGCAAAATATACGGGGCCGGGGCTTGGTTTGACCGGGTATGCTATGAAAACGGGTGGAAAACGGTGCAGACCGTTAATTCCCGCGTGGTATGCATCGGCAATATTACCGCCGGGGGCACCGGCAAGACGACGGCAGTGTTGCTGGCCGCCACGGCACTGGCCAAAGAGGGGATTCGCGTGGCGATTGTTTCGCGCGGATACAAACGCCAGCAGCATAAAGACGAAGTGGTCGTTTTGTTTGATAATCCCGACGCGGACTGGCGTAGCGCCGGCGACGAGCCCTATATGATGAGCCGCGTGCTCAACCAGTATAAAGTGCCCATTGTCATCGGGCGCAACCGTGCCGCCGCCGCCACCGAAGCCCTGCGCCGTTTTAAAAGCCAAATCATTCTTTTGGACGACGGCATGCAGCACCACCGCTTAAAACGAGACGCCAATATTGTTTTAATAGACGCCAAAAATCCGTTTGGCGGCGGCTATCTGCTGCCGCTGGGCAACTTGCGCGAGCCGCTTTCTGCGCTGGAGCGTGCCTCGCTGGTGGTGCTGACGCACTGTGACCAGGCGTCTGAGCGTGAGCTGGAAGCGGTCAAAGATAAAATCCGCGAATATAATGACTTGGTGGAAATTCTGGAAAGCGAACACAAGCCCGAATATTACTTTGACATCTGCAAAGGGGAAAAAGTGGATTTGAAAGACGTCCAGGGCGAGGCGGCCTGCTTTAGTGCGCTTGGCCACCCGGAGACGTTTGAAGCCACGCTGAAAGGGCTGGGGCTGACGCTTAAACAGGTGTGGCGCTTCCCCGATCATGAGCGCTATACACAGGAAAATCTCTATACGTTTGAACAAACCCGCTCCGGCCTGCCGCTGATTACCACGTTTAAAGATTTTGTGAAATTTCCCGATAATTGGCGCGATATTTTGACCGGCGGGGTATATGTACTGTCGGTAAACCTCAAGATACGTGGCCCGGAAGCCGAGTTTAATAAGTTTACCGATGTGCTCTATCCAAAGTTTTCCCAGATGAAACGTTAGCCCTCTTGCCGCAAAAGCCCCGCCGTTAAGGCGGGGTTTTGGTGTAGAAAATCCCCGTTTATGCCCGGGGATTTTTTGTGCCTTCACACGAAATATTCGGGGGCGTTTTTGGCGGCCCAGTAGGCGTCAAACCGCTTTGAGCAGGTGTTTGGCAAAGCAAATTAAACAGCGGTGATATGCTTAACGAAGGCCAAGTCTCATAGCTGGGGACAAAGATTGACGGTGCTTGCGCAAAATAATCCGGCCCGGCTGTGTCCGGGTGCAACCAGAAGGGGAGAAATTTTTGCGGCAACTGGGAGCGGTTTTGGTGGGGGTATCGACGGGCTCAAATCCCGCCAAAGCGGCGTTTTCGCGCGCGGTACGCTTCCAGCGCTTTTTTCAATTCATCGGCATTAAAATCCGGCCACAGCACCGGGGTAAAATAAAACTCGCTGTAGGCCGCCTGCCAAAGCAAGAAGTTGGAAAGACGCTCTTCTCCCGAGGTGCGGATAATCAGCTCCGGGTCTGGTATTTCCGGCTGGTAGAGCCGCCGGGAAATATCCTGCGGCGTAACGGCAGTAAGCCCCTCTTTCATCAAGCGGTTGACGGCGTGGGCTAGTTCCTGCCGGGCTCCATAGTTAAGCGCCAAATTAATGCTTATGCCTTTGTTCTCTGCCGTGGCGCGCACCAGGGCGTCCATTTTGGCTAAAATGCCTGCGGGCAGGCGGTCACGCTCGCCGCTGATAAGAATGCGCCAGTCCCGTTTATGGGCAGACTGCTGGTATTCGTCTAGGGTTTTTTCCAACAGGTGCATAAGGGTGTCTATTTCCGAAGCTGGCCGCGACCAGTTTTCCGTAGAAAAAGCATACAGTGTTATGTATTTTATTCCCAATTCGCTGGCGGCTTCTATGGTGCGCTGTACGGCCCGGGCGCCTTCGCGGTGCCCGGCGGAACGCGGCAAAGCGCGCCGGGCGGCCCAGCGGCCGTTGCCGTCCATGATAATACCGATATGAAGCGGAAGCGCATTTGTCTCTGCCATATTTACATTTTACCTAAAATTGGCCTTTATGCGCCTGCGGGATAGATGACATAAATCCTCTCTAACATCAGGTCACCGTGCGGAGGAAGTCCATTCCCAGACGGTGCGGCCTTGCGGCTGGCTAAACGCCGCTAGCCCGAAGGGCAGGCGGGTTTATTGCTAAATACTCCCGCCGCTTCTGCCCCTATAATGAGCAGGCCGGTGTCTGCGGGGCTGTCTGGCTCATATCGGAAATGCACGATAAACAGGAGCGCCGGTATTTTTCCGGCCCGGCAGGAAAGGGGGGCGGCAGCTGTGGTTTTGCTGCCGCTTAAAACGCTCCGCGCAACAAACTGTGCCCATGCGGAAAAGCGCCGTCAGGTGCAAGCGCAAGCGTGCCGGCGGTATTGGAGCGCCGAAGGAGCAAAACGCTATAAATGCTGGTATAAACGGCTTTGTTTTTATAAAATAAACATATGCGTTTTGATAAATACCAAGGGCTCGGCAACGATTTTGTATTTGTAGATGCCGAACAGGAAAAAATATCCGACCGTGCGCATGCCGCCCGTACATTGTGCGACCGCCGTTTTGGCGTTGGCGCAGACGGGTTGGTGCTGTTACGCCGCCAGGAGGGCGGCGTGCAGATGCGCATTTTTAATTCCGACGGAAGCGAGGCCGAAATGTGCGGCAACGCTTCGCGCTGTGTGCCGCTTTTTGCGCAGGAGCGGGGCTGGCTGAAGGGCCCGCGCTTGACGCTGGATACGCTGGCGGGGCCCGTGGTAACGGAAATTATAGACGCACAAAAAAATTTGGTTTGTGTGGATATGGGGGCGCCTCGTTTGACGCGGGCGGAAATTCCCATGACCGGGACGCCTGATGAACAGGCGGTAGAGGTCACGCTTTGCGCCGCCGGGCAGAACTGGACGGGGACGGCAGTGTCTATGGGCAACCCTCATTTTGTAATTTTTGTGCCGGACATCGCACAGGTGGATTTGTCGGCTGTGGGCCCGCAGATGGAAACGCATGCGGCTTTCCCCAGAAAAACAAATGTGGAATTTGTACAGCCGCTTGCGGACGGAGTGCTGCGTATGCGCGTGTGGGAGCGGGGGGCCGGCATTACCCAGGCCTGCGGCACCGGTTCCTGCGCTACGCTGGTGGCTGCGGCGCTGACGGGCCGCAGCAGCAGAGAGGCGCGTATTGTGTTGGACGGGGGGGAACTGTCCGTGCGCTGGGAGGAAGAAGGCCATGTTTTTATGACCGGGCCCGCACAAAAAGTTTTTACGGGAGAGTATATAGGCGCTTTATGACACAGATAAATGAAAACTATTTAAATTTGCAGGGCAGTTATCTTTTTGCCGAAGTGGCCCGCCGCACCGCCGCGTATAAAGCGGCGCACGCCGGGCAGGAAGTAATCAGCTTGGGAATTGGCGACGTCAGCCGTCCGCTGGTGCCGGCGGTGGTGGACGCCATGAAACAGGCCTGCGATGAAATGGGCCGCGCAGACACGTTCCGCGGATACGGCCCCTATGAAGGATATGATTTTTTGCGCCAGGCCATTGTGGAGCATGACTACCGCGCCCGCGGAGTAAATATCGGAGAGGACGAAATTTTTGTCAGCGACGGCGCCAAAAGCGACGTGGCAAACTTTCAGGAGCTTTTTTCTTCTCAGGCGCGTGTGGCCCTGCAGGATCCGGTATATCCCGTTTATTTGGATACCAATGTCATGGCCGGCCGCAGCGGCCTGTACAAAAACGGGGAATTTGAGCGTATTATCTATTTACCCTGCACGCAAGAAAACGGCTTTGCTCCCCAGCTTCCGCAGCAAACGGCTGATTTGGTCTATCTCTGTTCCCCCAATAACCCCACCGGTGCAGCCCTGACCAAAGAACAACTGCAAACATGGGTGGATTGGGCCAATGAACATCACGCGGTCATTTTGTACGATTCCGCCTACGAGGCCTTTATTCGCGATGAAAATTTGCCGCACAGCATTTTTGAAATTCCCGGTGCGCAGAAATGCGCGGTGGAGTTCCGTTCTTTTTCCAAAACAGCCGGTTTTACCGGCACGCGCTGTGCCTACTGCGTAGTGCCCAAAGCATTAAAAGTAAAAGACGGCTCCGGCACGGAACACGCGGTGAACGCTTTGTGGATGCGTCGCCAAAGCACCAAATTTAACGGGGTGCCGTATATTGTGCAGCGCGGGGCAGAGGCCGTGTTTAGCCCGCAGGGGCTGGAGCAAACGCGCCAAATTATAGACGGCTATTTGGATAATGCGCGCGTTATGCTGACGGCGCTGCGGCGGGCCGGGTTTGCCGCTTACGGCGGGGAAAACGCGCCTTATGTGTGGCTCAAAACGCCCAGGGGAATGGACTCTTGGGAATTTTTTGATTTGATGTTGAATAAGTTGCAAATTGTCGGTACGCCGGGCAGCGGTTTCGGCCGGGCCGGGGAAGGATATTTCCGCTTGACGGCGTTTAATACGCCGCAGCTGACGCAGCAAGCCGCGCAGCGTATTGCCGCGTTTACTTTTTAAAGGAGAGAACCATGAAAAAAGGTTTTACATTGGTGGAAATGCTGGTAGTGGTGTTGATTATTGGGGTGTTGACGGCGGTGGCACTGCCCAATTATACGCGCAGTATAGAAAAGTCCCGCGCGACGGAAGCGATGAACATGATTAAATCGCTCAATGACGCTGTATACGCCTATGCGGCGGAGCGTAACGCCTGCCCGCCCTCTTTTGCCAAAGTGTTGGTGGAAGTGCCGGGAGAGAAAATATCGGATACCGAGGTAAAAGGCAAATTCTTTACCTACAAATTAAATGCCGCCACCCAGGCCCCTATCCCGGGTACGGCCTGCGGCGGTGTAGTGGCGGAGCGCAACGAAGGGGAAGTGTACCGTATATGGAACCCTTACAGCACGGTGGGGGACAAGCGCACCCTGGCTTGCTATGGCGAAAGTACGGAGGCGCAAAATATTTGCAAATCTATGGGGTTGTCCACAACGGAAAGACCATATTAAACGCTTCGGTTGTTTTTGTCCGGCACGTGGTAAGCGGCTGGAAATTTTGAAAAGCGGCGCAAAAATATTTGCGCCGCTTTTTGCGTAAAAGCCAGAGTGTTTACAGTGCCGCGCAGAGGTTAGTCTTCCACATACAAAAGCATTTTGCCGCTTGAAAAAGAAACCCGGCTTGTTTGGGCGCTGATGATATTGGAGGTGCCCATCGTTTCGCCCGCTTTCCAAGAGGTGTTTTGAAGAGGGAAGGCAAAGCCGGTAAGCGTGATGCCCCGGCAGTTTGTTACCGGTATCAGACTGGCCCGCGCCCCTTTGCGGGCCTGAAACTGCAGAGGCGCCGTCAGCGGATACATCGTCCAGCCGTTGCCCTTAAAGGCCAGCTTGATACGCTTGGCGTATATAAATCCGGCCAATAAATTGCCTATGGTAAAATCCATGCGTTTGCCGCTGCAGCCAGCAATGTCGCAGGCGATAAAGCCGCGGTGCAGCAGCCAGTCCAGGGCTTTGGCCAAATCAGTATTGTCCTGGCGGGGGACGCATATCAGGGGGGTGTCTTTAAGCCGCAGACGCGTGCGGGGAGAAAGGGAGTCCAAATCCCCTATCACCGCATCGGGCCGCAGCCCGGCACGCAGGGCGGCCTCGGCTCCGGCGTCTGCCGCCAGAATAAAGTCCGCTTCCCGGGCCAGCCGTTTTAATAAAGAGAGGTTGTTTTCCCCGTTACAAATCAGTAGTGCCTTTGACATATCCTTTGTTTTGGCGTAAGTTTAAGATTAAAATAACAGCCCCTGTCAGCACGCCAATATAAAACGCGTCCACCTGCCGCCAAAAGGGGGGTAGAGCGCACACTTTCCACAGTGTCATCATGAACGCGCTGGATAAAGCGCTGGCGACAAATAAATTATCGCTGATCCGGCGCGGATAAATATACCCCAGCAAAATGGGCATAAGCAAACAGGCCGAAAAATACGAGCCCAGCGTCAGCCAAATTTCTTTAAAACTGCCGTGCAGCGCATAAGACATACCTACCGCCAACGCACCGACGGCAAAAAGCGCAATACGGTTGCTTAACACCACATTTTTGAAGCGGTTGCGCAGCAGGTCAAAACTTAAGGTGTTGGCTGCGATAAACAGAAAAGAGTTGAGCGTGGAAAGGATAATGGCCAGTATCCCCGCAATAAAAAATCCTTTCAGCCCCGGCGGTAGCAGCTGAACGGCATAAAAGAAATACGCTTCTGCCGGCTCTGCTTGCGGCAAGAGAGCGCGCGCATATAAAGACCCTGTGGTAGTGCAAACGTCAAAACAAAACCATACCAGTGTGGAAATCAGCACTCCCTTTTT
The DNA here is from genome assembly GCA_949291365.1 of uncultured bacterium. Taxonomy (GTDB): domain Bacteria; phylum Elusimicrobiota; class Elusimicrobia; order Elusimicrobiales; family Elusimicrobiaceae; genus Avelusimicrobium. The sequence continues at coordinate 146,452 of CASEVJ010000005.1, read as the reverse complement.
GACCACGGCGGGGCTTTTGGCGGCAAAACAGCGCTGGTAAAAGCTGGGGTCAATAAGCGTAGCCAGTGCGATAAAGCCCCAAATCAGCGTATTCATGACTCCGTTGCCCCCGGTAATGCTGAAATGAGAGGCGGGCAGATTGGCTTTTAAGAAAGAAAGCCCGCCAAAGTCATGCACGGAATAGAGCACCACAATCAGCACCGAAGAGCACATCACCCCAAACTGTACTAAATCTGAAAACACCACCGACTTAAACCCGCCCCACGCCGTGTACAGACACACAAACAGCGTACCGAAAACCATGCCCTGCAGTACGCTGATGCCAAAAGCCATATTTAAAAATAATCCCAAACTTAATACATACGCTACCGGAGTAATGTAGAAAAACGTAAACACCGCCGCCACTTTGGCCGCTTTGGGCCCAAACATGCTGCCGGCCAAATCCGGCAGGGTGACGGATTGGTAACGGGCCACTTTTTCGGCAATAAAAAAAGCAAAAATAAGATATGCCGCATACCAAAATACGCCCTGGGTGACAAAATTGTAAATGCCGTAGTTAAAGGTAATTTCGTTGACGCCAAAAATGCCGCCGTACCAGGTAGCCACCAGCGTAGCCACAAACAGCGGCAGCGTCAGCTGCCGGCCCATCAGCAAATAATCCAGCACATTGTTTTTGGGGCGTTTTTTGCGGTAGTGGCCGTATATGGCGGCGGCCAGCGTCAGCGCCAGCACCAGCCCGAACACCCACCAGTCCGCGGCGGAAAGATAAGAAATAATTTTCAGTTTTGGCAGCATTTTTCCTCTTAAAAAAGGCCCCGTGGCGGGGCCTTTTTATTTTACAAAATATGTACACACATCGGCGGATTTACCAAATGTAATAAGCCGGTATTAACAGCACCAAAGACAGCGCTATTAAAATAACTTCCAGCTTCATAAACCATTTGACCCACGCCGTATAGCCAATCCCCGCCAGTGCCAGCGCCCCCATGGTAACCGGGGCGGTGGGGATAATGGGGTTGCCCCAGCCCTCGCCAAACTGATAGGCCAAAATGACCGTCTGGCGCGATACGTCCACCAAATCTCCCAGCGGAATCATGATGGGCATGGTCAGCACCGCCTGCCCAGAGCCGGACGCTATAAAGAAATTCAACAGCGTCTGTACGCCAAACATGGCCTGCGAAGCTAAAATGGGGTGCAGCCCGTCCAAGCCCTGCGTCAGGGCATGCAGGACGGTATCTAAAATACGCCCGTCAGAAGCCACAATGACGATAGAGCGCGCCAAGGCCATTAATATACAGACGCCTATCATGCTTTGCGCGCCGGCTAAAATAGCGTCGGTGGCTTCGTTTAATTTCAATTTGCCAAAATAGGCCGCGGCAATAGTAACGCCTAAAAACACGGCGGCTATTTCCGTCATGTACCATTGGTATTTGATAATGCCAAAAAACAGTATCCCCATGCCGGCGGCAAAAGAGAGAAACACCAGCTTGTGCGCCCGCGTAAGGCGGAAGCTTTCGTCCACCACCACATCATTTACGATATTAAGCTCTGCACGGCGCACGATGTCCATTTTGGCAGTCATGCTTTTGCTGGGGTGTTTGCGCACGCGCTCGCCATACCAGGTAAAAAATGCCGCCACCACCGAAGTAAAAATAAACCACACCACCACACGGTACTGCCAGCCCGAATACATGGGCAGCTGGGCAATAGTTTGGGCGATACCCACCGTAAACGGATTAACAAACGCCGAAGAAAACCCCGTAAACGCCCCAATAAACGGGATAGACATGCCTACTACCGTGTCATACCCCAAAGACAAGGCCAGCGGAATGAAAATGGGAATAAAAATCAGCGTTTCTTCCTCCATGCCAAACAGCGCCCCGCACAAAGAAAACAGAAACATACAGGTTGGAATAAAGAAAATACGGTATGTGGGGCGTTGGGCAAAAAAGAAGCTGACCTTTTTAATCAGCGTATTGACCGCGCCGGTGCGTTCTATGACGGTGAACAATGCGCCCACCACCAAAATAAAGGCAATAATTTCCGCACATTGGGCAAAGCCCTGTATCGGCGCCTGCAGGGCCGCGCCCAGCCCCTGCGGCTCTTGCGCGACGGAGTGGTAGCTGCCTGCCACGGTGTAGGTGCGGCCGTCTTGTTCCACACGGTCATATTGTCCGGCGGGCACGCACCACGTCAGCGCGGCCACGCCCAGCATAATGACGAATATCAGAAAATAGGTGTTGCAGAATTTGGAGAAGAAGTTTTTCATTTTTTGTTTTCCTCTGTGTGCGTTTTGAAACGCTTTTTTATATAAAAACCTCCCGCCGGCTCAAACAAAATAAAATGCGGCGGGAGGCAAAAACACGCTTACTGCCAGTGCATAAAATACGGCGGCACCAGTGCGGCAAAAGACAGCAGATACATTACAATTAACAGCGGCAGCAGCCACTTCAGCCATTTGCCGTAAGCGATGCGCGCAAAGCCAATGGCGGCAATGGTGACAGGGTCGGTAGGGAAAATCATGTTCAGCCAGCTGCCACCCAATTGGAAAGAAAGCACCATCGTTTGGCGCGTAATGCCAATCAGGTCAGCCAGCGGGGCCAAAATGGGCATAGTCAGCACGGCCTTGCTGGAGCCGGAGGGGATGAAGAAATCAATAATCGTTTGCAATATCATCGCCGCCCAGGAGGCCACAATCGGGTGCAGCTTGGAAATGCCTTTGGACATAAAGTTAAGCATGGTGTCTAAAATCTGCCCCTGCTGGGCAATAAGCACAATGGCCTGGGCAAAGCAGAGCATCATGGCAATAGCTGCCATGCCGCGCACGCCGTCAAAAAAGCTGTCGTTAAATTCGTTCATAGACAGCCCGCCCACAATAGCCGCCAAAAATCCTACGCCCAAAAACAGAGCCGCAATTTCGCTGATGTACCAGCCCGTGGCTTCCAGGTGCAAAAGCTGCATTAAGTCCCAGCCGGTAAAGCCCTTGATAAAGTCGCACAGCTGCGGTTTGAGCACGCCGGCCACCAGCCCCACCATGCCCAGCGCAAACACCAAAAGCACCAGCTTTTGGCGCAGGGTTATTTTTTCCACTTTTTGATCCATACCCAGCTCTTTGCGCTTTTCCAAGTCAAACTGATAGGTAATGCTTTTGGCAGGGTTTTTGCGGATTTTACGCGCATAAAGCATCATAAACGCAATCACTACTGCCGTGCATACCACCCAAATCAGCAGGCGGTATCCCAGCCCGGAGTAAAGCGGCACTTGGGCAATCCCTTGTGCGATGCCCACAGTAAACGGGTTGGTAAATGCCGCGGCAAAGCCGACCCCTGCTCCGACAAACGGAATAGCCGTCCCCAAAGCAGAGTCATACCCCAGCGAGAGAGAAAGTGGTATTAAAATGGGGATAAAGATGAGCGCCTCTTCGCACATGCCGAATGTGGCCCCGCACAAAGAGAACAGCGTTACCCCCAGCGGGATAAACAAAAATTTAAAACGCGGGTGCTTGCCAAAGAACAAGCTGATTTCTTTAATGCCTGCGGTAATGGCGCCTGTTTTTTCCACCACGGCCAGTACCCCGCCAATGACGAGCAAAAACACGACTACCAGTGCGGTGTTTTCAAACCCGTGAATAGGTGCCAGCAACACGTCAAAAATGCCTTGCGGGTTGGCCGGCACGCTGTGATAGGTGCCGGGCAGTACGGCCATGCGTCCGTCCACTTCCACCCGGTCGTAGGCGCCGCTGGGCACAATCCACGTCAGCACGGTAACCAGGACGATAATAGCCAAAATAATGGCGAATGTATTAAGCTGGGGCAGCTTCCACTTCAGCTTCATTTGTTTTTTATATAACCTCTCATGACAAAAAATAAAGACAGCTTTTTACCTCTGTACCACCCGGCTTTCCGCACAGCGGATACCATAGGGCCCTGTAGGGTCGGCATATACCGACAAGTACAAAAATAAAAATCTGTCCTGCTTATATATTTTACTAAAATACGCACAGCGGGGAAAATTTATTTTTAATGCGTCTTTGCCTGGCTTTTAGCAGGAGTAAAGCCCAACATGCTCCAGCCGCCATAGTCCGTGAGGCGGGGGCCCATGGGGCTTAACGGAGCGGAACCGGCGTGGCGGCGGGCAAAATAAGAGTTTGGACAAGCAGAAGGTAAGACAAAACGCTATAAAAGAGCTTTCGGCCAGGAGCCGTAGCAATTTCCAAATAAAAAAACCGCCCTTTGGTGCCGGCGGCTTTTTATCATGTAAAACCCCCGGCTTTCCGCCGGGGGGTCTTTTAGAAATACAAATCCCGCTTGCCGTTTTTGATTTTAGAGAGGTTCTCATCAATCATTTTACGTATCGGGGTGCCCTCTTGGAAGTTTTCTTTGGTGGTACTCTCAATTAAGGCGTATCCTTTGGCCTTCAGCGGGGCCGGAGCGAAATCTTCCAGATATTCGGCAAAGGTAAACATAGCATTGGGCAGACAATGTTTTTTAATCAAGCCCGGCTTGGCCATATCCATAAAGTCTTTGCCTACGCGGCCCAAGCGGTAACAGCCGGTGCAGAAAGAAGGCATGTGTTTGGCGTCCACCACGGCGTCTATCACTTCGGCCAAAGTGCGTTCGTCGGTCAGGGTGAACTGGCTGCCGTTTTGTTTGTCATAGGAATAGCCGCCCGGGTTGACGCGTGAGGCGGCGGAAATCTGCGATACTCCCAGCTCCAAGCAGGCGTTGCGCATGGCGGGCGCTTCGCGGGTGCTTAAAATAATGCCCGTGTACGGCACCGCCAGGCGGATAACCGCCACCACTTTCTTAAAGTCGGTGTCCGTGAGCTGGTAGGGCGGGTGCAAACTAAAGTCAGACCCTTCCGCCGGCTCTATGCGCGGGATAGAAATGGTGTGGGGCCCCACGCCGTACGTCTTATCCAAAAAGGCGGAGTGTTCCAGCGTGGCCAGCACTTCATACTTATAGTCATATAGCCCCAGCAGCGGCCCTATGCCTACGTCATTAATGCCGGCCTGCAAGGCGCGGTCCATGGCGTCTAGGCGGAATTGGTAATCTTTTTTGGCGCCGGCTAAATGCAGCTTTTCGTAGGTTTCTTTATGGTAGGTTTCCTGGAAAAGCTGATAGGTCCCAATGCCGCACTTCTTGAGTTCTTCAAATTCTTCTTTCACCAGCGGAGCGATGTTTACATTGACGCGGCGGATATTCTGCCCGTTCCAGCGCGTTTCGTAAATGGCTTTAATGCTGTCATAAACGTACTGCAGGCCGCCGCCGGGGTACGCTTCTCCGGCCACCATTAAAATACGTTTGTGCCCTTGCTGTAAAAGGGCCGTCACTTCCTGGTGTATTTCTTCGCGGGTGCTGGCGTGGCGTTTAAGGGTGGTATTGCTTTTGCGGAAGGCGCAATAGACGCATTCATTGGTACAAATATTGGAGATATATAAAGGGGCAAATAAAACGATGCGGTTGCCGTAAATGGCTTCTTTGACGTATTTGGCGGCGTCAAAAAGCTGCTGCAGCAGGTTTTCGTCCGTAATGTTTAACAAAACAGCTGCTTCTTGCAGCGAAATGCCTTTTAATTGTTTGGCTTTGTTTAGGATATCCGTCACTTCGGAGTCCGTATGGGACTTGGCTTTTTCCAAAGTTCGTTGCAGTTTTTCGTCATCAATAATCATAAATATATGATAGCACTTTTTGCGGGAGCCGGCGGATTATGCCGTCGGAACCGAAATGGAAACGAAAAGCCGGGATTGTTTGTACAAAGGGGCTGGTGCAGGGTGAATGGCTTGTGGCTGTTAAAAAGATAAGGCAGAGCGCGGGGGAGAGCCAATGCCCGCTGTTTTCTGCGGCAGGTGGGGGAAAGAGCGACGGCGCAGCAGAAGCGCCGGGAGAAAGTTTGACGGGGGCTTGCGGCAGATGAGAAGCAGAGCGCTGTGCCGGCTGCCAATGAGCAAGCCCGCCTGGCGCGGTTTCTCGGCGCTTTATTTTTTAAACGCAGAAAAAGCAAACACCCCGCTGTTGGAACGGGGTGTTTTAAAGGTTTCGTAAGCAGGGGTGTACCGGTTTACGGTCTGATTTTATCCATCATGCGCGGGAACGGTATCGTTTCGCGTACATGCTGCAGCCCGCATATCCAGCGTACCATGCGCTCAATGCCCATACCAAAGCCCGAATGCGGCACACTGCCGTATTTGCGCAAGTCCAAATACCAGTCATAACCGGCGGGATCTAGGCCGTTTTCTTTCATGCGGCGCACCAGGGTATCATAGTCGTCCTCTCTCTGGCTTCCGCCGATGATTTCACCCGCACCTTCCGGCCCGATGACGTCCACCGCCAGCACCACGTCCGGGTTTTGGGGGTCTTGTTTCATGTAAAAGGCCTTAATAGCGGTGGGGTAGCGGTGAATCATAATAGGCGTGTCATAATCTTCCCCCAGCAGGGTTTCTTCGTCTCCGCCGATGTCGCCGCCCCAGGGGGTGTCGTTGCCTTTTTTGTGCAAAATTTCAATGGCGTCCGTGTACGCAATGCGCGGGAACTTTTTGTCCACCGTGGCTTGCAGTTTGGTGGTGTCGCGCTCGAGCACTTTAAGCTCTGCGGCGCGGTTTTTAAGCACTTTGGCTACAATGTATTTGATGAAATCTTCCGCCAAATCCATATTGTCGTCCAAATCATTGTAAGCCACTTCCGGCTCCACCATCCAAAACTCGGTCAGGTGGCGGCGGGTTTTGCTTTTTTCGGCGCGGAAGGTGGGGCCGAAGCAGTATGTTCTGCCCAGAGCCATGGCGGACGCTTCCCCATAGAGCTGGCCGCTTTGGGTCAGGAACGCTTTCTCTCCGAAATAATCGGTTTCAAACAGCGTGCTGGTGCCTTCGCAGGCGGCGGGGGTCAAAATGGGGGAGTCGGACAAAACAAAGCCGTTGTTGTGAAAATATTCCCGAATGGCAAAGATGATTTCATCGCGGATTTTCAAAATGGCGTTTTGCTTGGCCGAGCGCAGCCACAGGTGGCGGTTGTGCATCAAGAAATCAGGCCCGTGCTCTTTGGGGGAAATGGGATAATCTTTAGCCATTTGCACCACCTGCAAATCTTTGACCCCCATTTCAAAGCCCAGCGGAGAGCGTTTGTCTTCGCGGATAGTACCCGTGACAATAATGGAGGACTCCTGTGTAAGCTTGTCTGCCAGTTCAAACAACTCCGGCGACACTTCCCCTTTAAACATCACGCATTGAATAATGCCGCTTCCGTCGCGCAGCTGCAAAAAATGCAGCTTGCCGCTGGAGCGTTTATTATAGAGCCAACCCTTTAATGTAATTTCTTGGCCGACGTATTGGCCCACATCGCTGACTCTGATTTTGCTGGACATAATGTTCCCTCTGTTTTAAAAAGTAAATAGATAAATATATTGTATCTTTTCCGCCCGCCGGCTTCAACGCCGGAAGAGAAAAAATTTATTCTGCCGACGGAGCAAGCAGTTCGTTTTTACAAAACTTTCAAAAATGATATAATAATTAAGTCGTAAAGATAACTTGTGCAGTTTGTAAAACGTTTTTTGGGCGTGTAGCTCAGTTTGGGAGAGCGCCTCGTTCGCAACGAGGAGGTCGTCGGTTCGATCCCGATCACGTCCACCATTTAGAAACCACGCCCGCGCGTGGTTTTTTGTGTCCAAGAGGCGCGTTCGCTCCGAAGGAGCCGGGAGGTCGCCTCGGGTCGTAGCGGATTACGTTTTTCATTTAGAAACCACGCAACAGCGTGGTTTTTTTGCGTCCGAGAGGCGCGTTCGCTCCGAAGGAGCCGGGAGGTCGCCTCGGGTCGTAGCGGATTACGTTTTTCATTTAGAAACCACGCCCGCGCGTGGTTTTTTTGTCTTTATGTAAACCCTGCCCCGCCAGAGGCAGGGCCTGCAGCGCGGCAAGACAGTTTTTGGCGTTTTTATGTAAACGCCCGTCTTGCTGGGTCTTGGCGAATAGGCGGCCTGGTAGAGCGCTTCCTTGGCAACATTTTTGGCTTTTCATTTGGCATTGCTTGCAAAATGAATGTTTTTTCATATAATAAAGGGAAATTGAAAACGGCGTGTAGCGTGACTGTTAAGAAAGTCCATGCCGTTTGATTTCTTGCGCCGGCGTTTGATGCCAACGCGGCTGTGCGCAAGTGCCTTGAGTGCCCGGGCCGAAAAGTTGGACGGAATATAGATACATTATGAAAATAAAATACTTTGCCGTATTGTCTTTTTTATTTTGTTTTGCCGTAAGCTGGAGCGCCGAGCCCGCACCGGACACTTCCGCCCAGCTGCTGCAAACCAAACCCTTTGAGGTGCGCCGCCTGATACCCCGGGAAGGGGGGGATTTTTTCCTTTCTGCGGTGCTGGCTTCCCCCGTGCGGGAGCGGATAAATGTGTATGCCATTTTGGCCGGACATGAAGGGGCCTTTGATTCGCCTACCGGTTGGGGATATGAAGATTTAAGCTTGGCCGTGTTTGATTATATCGTGCAGGGCTGGAAAGATTGGCGCCAGGCCGCCAATGCTTTCTTGGAGCCGGCATACCAGCTGCCGCAGCTTTCATTTGTATTATATGATGCGGCGGCTTTTTCTGCCCGAGGCGTGCAAAACCCGACGGAAGCGGATTTGGTTCTGCAAATGGCGGTGGGACAAGGCGGCTGGCCAGACAGCCAAGACCTGCCGCGGGGCATGGCGCAATCTCTTTTTACGCCTGATGGCGGCGGCATGGGTGCCCTTCAGTTCTTTGTGGAGCAGGCGTGGTTTGACTGGCTGAACGCTTCGCCGCAGCTTTCAGAAGAAGAGCAAAAAGCGGTGGAAGAGCAGTACCAGCGGGCCGTGGCAGAGGTATTGACTTTTGCCCAGCCGGCCCCCGCCGCGGCCCAGCCCGCGGCAAAAGCGGCTCCTCTTTCCGTGCAGGGCCAAAGTTTTTATCAGCAGCTGGGCAAAGCGCCGGTTTCCTCTTGGCAGAAACGGGGCCCGTGGGCTTCTTACAATCAGCACATTATTACCCATGAAATGGGGCACTTGATGGGGCTGCCGCATGCGGCTAGTGAGTCTTCTTCTGTCATGTCCGCTTCCGTGCCGTGGCCGCTGAAGGTTTCCCGCCCTTCGGCCCAGGACGGCATGCGTTTAGCCCGGCTGGTATGCTGGTATTATAATCAGCGTGCCGGGGAAACGGTGTGCGTGCCGCGCATGCCCCAAAAAACGGCCGCCTCTTCTAAAACAGCGCCCAAAACCCCGCAGAAAAGTGCTCCCCGCGCCGCCCAGCCGGCCGCGGCCCGCACTCCTGCACAGCCCGCGGCGGCTCCTTTAGGGCGGTGAGGGCTGGCGCTTACCCGTACGCCTGCCTAAAATGCGCCGGCAAATTTCTGTAGGCCGGTAGGGATAGTTTCGGCTGGGGGCTGTGGGTATAGTGTTCATATAAGCCGTGAACTTGATTGGCTTGCGGATGCTTGATTGCCCCCGCTGGCTTATAGCCGGCCGCGCGTCCTGTGCGGGGGCTGACGGTGGGCCGTTTCTGCGCGCTTGGCCCCAAAATGCTAAAATAACCTATATGAGCAAACTGGTCAGAGGTTTCCGGGACATTTTTGAGCCCCAATCCAATTTATTTACCGAGCTGGAAAACTGCGCCCGCGGCGTGCTGCGCCGCTACGGGTTTGGCGAGCTGCGTTTGCCGACGGTGGAGCAAAAAGAACTTTTTGTTAAATCCACCGGCGAGACGACCGACATCGTGCAAAAAGAAATGTACACCTTTGAAGACGCCGGCCACCGCCAGCTGGCTATCCGCCCCGAGGGCACCCCAGGCGTGGTGCGTGCGTATTTGGAGAATAACTTTACGCAGGCCGCCCCGGTGCAGAAGTTTTATTATATCGGCAATATGTTCCGCGCCGAACGCCCGCAGGCGGGCCGCTACCGCGAGTTTGAACAAATCGGGGCCGAGTCTATCGGCAATTCCGCCCCGGCCGCTGACGCGGAGATGATTTTAATGCTGAAAGACATCGTGTCCGCTTTCGGTGCAAAAAATTACAGCGTCAAAATCAACAGCTTGGGCTGCGACAAATGCCGCCCGCTCTACCGCCAAGCGCTGATAGATTTCTTGTCTAAAGAAAAAGACACTTTGTGTGAAAACTGCCAGACCCGCTTGGAGAAAAACCCCTTGCGCGTGCTGGATTGCAAAATAGACGGCCCCCGCTTTGCCGGGCGCGTGCCGACTATGACTCTCTGCCCCGAATGCCAGGCCCATTTTGACGAAGTGCAGCGTTTGCTGAAAGGGAAAATAGATTTTATCGTAGATCCCATGCTGGTGCGCGGGCTGGACTATTACAGCCGCACCGTATTTGAGTTTCAGGCGGGCGATACATCCCAAAACGCCATTGCCGCCGGCGGCCGCTATGACGGGCTGATTAAAAGTATGGGCGGCCCGGCCACCCCGGCTGTGGGCTGGGCGATGGGCGTGGAGCGCGTGATTGCTTCGCGCGGGGAAGCACCTTTTACCGCGCAAAAAAGCGTTTTTGTGGTTTCTTTAGCCCCCGCCTGCAACGAAACCGCCTTTAACCTGATGCAAGAGTTACGTCAGGACGGTGTGCGCACGGAAGGGGGACTTTTTGACAAAAACGCCAAAGGCCAAATGAAGCAGGCCAACCGCTGCGGCGCGGCCTATGCGCTGATTTTGGGTGAAGACGAACTGGCCAAAAATGAAATTACGCTAAAAGATTTAACAAGCGGCGAGCAAAAACAAATCCCGCTTGCAAGCATTGTCCAAGAGGTTAAAAAACTCGTATGAAAAGAACGAATTATTGCGGCGCGCTCAACGCTTCGCACATCGGCACCAAACAAACCCTTTGCGGCTGGGTCAACAGTTACCGCAACCACGGCGGCGTATTGTTTATAGACTTGCGCGACCGCAGTGGCCTGGTGCAAATTGTAGTAGGGCCGGAAAGCCCGTTTTTTGAGCTGGCTTCTTCTTTAAGAAATGAATATGTGGTGGAAGTGAGCGGCGAGGTAAAGCCGCGCATTGAAGGGGCGGTGAACAAAAATATTGCAACGGGTGAAATAGAAGTTTCCGTAGAAAATCTGAAGCTTTTAAATACCTCTGTTCCGCTGCCGTTTGATGTGGAAAAATCGCGCGAAACCTCTGAAGAAACGCGCATGAAATACCGCTACCTGGACTTGCGCAACCCGGTGATGGTGCGCAACCTGACTATGCGCCACAAAATCGCGCAGGCGGCGCGGCGGTATTTGGACGGACAGGGCTTTTTAGAGGTGGAAACCCCGGTGCTCACGCGTTCTACGCCGGAAGGCGCACGCGACTACTTGGTGCCTTCCCGCGTGCACCATGGCCAGTTTTACGCCTTGCCGCAAAGCCCGCAGATGTTTAAACAAACGCTCATGGCTAGCGGTATTGACCGCTATTTCCAGTTGGCCCGGTGCTTCCGCGATGAGGATCTGCGCGCCGACCGTCAGCCCGAACACACCCAAATTGATATGGAAATGTCTTTTGTGACCATAGAAGACATTCACGAAGTGGTGGAAGGGCTGATGAAAGAAATTTTTAAAACCGCCGGCAAAGAGCTGCAAACGCCTTTTCCGAAACTGCCCTACAACGACGCTATGGATTTGTACGGATCCGATAAGCCGGACTTGCGCTATGATTTGCAAATCAAAAATGTAAGCGGCCTTTTTGCCAACACCGGCTTTAAAGTATTTGCCGACGTGCTGGCCGCCAAAGGCGCCATTTACGCCGTGCGCGGCGAAAAGGGCGCGGCGCTTTCGCGCGGGCAGATTGACAAATTGACCGATTTGGTTAAGAAAAACGGCGCCAAGGGCTTGGTGTGGCTCAAAGTAAAAGACGGCAAGCTGGAAAGCCCGACCGCCAAGTTCTTTACCGAAGATGAAATGAACTCCCTGAAAGCGGCTGTAGGCGCGCAGGAAGGGGACATTATTTTGGTGGGCAGCGACGTAAATGTGCACACCTGCCAAAGCTTTATGGGGGCGCTGCGCAAAGAGCTGGTCAAAAATCTGACCCCTAAATGTGAATGGGCCTTTGCGTGGATTACCGATTTCCCGCTTTTGGAATACATCCCGGAAGAAGACCGCTGGGACGCGGCGCATAACCCGTTCACGGCCCCGCACGAGGACGATTTGGACAAATTGGAGTCTGACCCCGGTTCCGTGCGCTCCTACCAGTTTGACTTGGTGCTCAACGGCAATGAGCTGGCCTCCGGCTCCGTGCGCAACTGCCGCCGTGACGTGCAGGAACGTATTTTGGCCCTGATGAAGCACAGCAAAGAGCAAGCGGCTTTGCGTTTTGGCATGCTGCTTAACGCGCTGCAATACGGCGCGCCTCCGCACGGGGGCATTGGGATTGGGTTAGACCGCGTAACCGCGCTTTTGTGCGGGGAAGATTCCATACGCGAAGTCATCGCTTTCCCCAAGACCACGCAGGCCGTCTGCCTGCTGACTGATTCTCCCAACGTGGTGGATCCGCAGCAGCTCAAAGACCTGGGTATAGAAATCAGCAAAGAATAAAGACCCCGCTTCCGGCGGATATTTCTCTGCATTTGGCAAACCCCCGGCTTAGCCGGGGGTTTGTTTATAGCCGCCGCCCAATGCCCTGCTGTCAGCCCGGGGCGGAAGTTTGCCCGCCGGCGCAAACGGGCTTGCAGGAAGTGCTTGCGTAGCAGCACACTAAAGGAAACGGGCAGAAAAGGATGTCTGCTTGCCGCCGAAGCTGTGTGGCTTTCGTAGCTGTAATGGGGCCAAAAAATGCTTGCATAAGCGGCGGGGATTATTCATAATATAAAAAACCCCCGGAGAAAATTTTATGAGAACCGCTATTATAAGCATTTGTGCCATGGCCGTTTTGGTGTGCAGCGCCTGCAGCCGCCCGGAAGATAATACTCCGTCCAAATTCCAGCGTCAGGCCAATATTAAGAAATATGTAGAGAAAGCCAAAGAAATAAACCGTCTGGGCCAGGAGCGTGAAAAGCCGCTCCCCATTACCGACCCTGCCCATACCGAACAGCTTATCAACCAGGTGCAGAAAATGGACGCGTCTTTTTTACACCAACTGTTTGCGCGCAACCGCCTGTCTTTGGAAAAACGTTTGTTGGAAACCTATATACAGCAGTCGTCGGCTCGGCTTTCGGCATTGTTTGAACAGCAGCGCCAGCAGGCCGTAGCCGCAGCCAAAGAGTCCGACTCTCCCGATGCTCTGGCCCAGCGTTTGCGCCAGCTGCGCCAGGAGCAAAATAACCAATGGGACGAATTTATTGCAGAGCAAAGCGGCAAAATCCGCCTCCAGCCCGAGCAAGGACTGCTGGAGGAGGCGCGCAAGCGGCTCTCCCGCCGCTATGAGGAATTTATAGACCGCGTGGCTTTTTATTACGGCCCTGCCGCGGCAGAAAAAACCCGCCCCGTGCTGGATAAAGCCGTGCAGGATTATGTCTACGCCATGGCCAGCGCATCAGACAGCCAGGCGCTGGATAAAGCACTGGCCCAGATAGAAGAGCAAGCTTCCGCCCAAATCCAGGAAATTACCGACCAGTCGGGTGACCCGCTGGGCATTACTCCGGAAGAGGTAATCACGTCCCTGCGCGCCGATATGATTACCACGCACCAAACGCTGGAAGAGCAAATAGAAACCTTGTACGGCAAAGACGCCGTCCTGCAGGCGCGTGCGGTATTTAATCATTGTTTGGAAGAAACCGGCAAAGCCCTGCGCGAAAATGCCCGCTTGAGCCAGAAAAAACGTGCGTTGGCCCATTTGAATAAACACTACCGCGATTCCCTGCTTGCACTGCAAAAACGCTGGAATAAGGAGCTGGAGCACTCCCACCCCGCCGCCGGCTGATATATTCCCCGCCTTATAAAAGCGCCGCCGCTATGCCCGCGGCGCTTTTGCTACAATATAAACATGAATACAAACCGCGCCTTTTTTTATTTTTTGCTTTTCGTGATTTTGCTCTTGCTCATAGGCCTGGCCTATCTACTGCGTTCGGCCCAGTCTATGCCGGCAAATATGGCTTTGGAAAACACAACCGCATCTGCCGCTGGTAGTGCGTCGGAGCCGGTGTTGAATATAGATGATTTTGCCCTTATGCTGGAGCCCCCGAAAACAGATGTCCCTTCCGCCCAGGATATTTTGCAGCGCCCGGCGGCTTCTGCCCCCGCTTCTGTGGGGCCTGCCCGGCAGGCGGCAGCGCCAGCGCCTGCTGTAACGGTTCCAGTTTCGGCCGCTCTTGCACCTGCGCATGCGGCGGGTGCGCCTGCTTTGCGGACTCCTGTGCAAACGGCCAGACCCGTTTTCCCGGGGGTGCAGGCACCGGCTGCGGCAGCCGCACAGGCCCGGGCGGCAGCGCCTGCTTTGCCAGCGCAGGAAGTGCTGAAAGGAAGCGGCCCCGGCCCGAGCGTGTGGCCCGGCGCGGCGGAGGCATTGGCCGCTTACCAGCAAGGGGCTGAGGAGCGCGGCAATATTTATGCTTCCACCTTACCGCGCCAAACCAGAGAGGAAGAGAAAAAATTAAACCAGCGGCTGCAAAGTTTTTCCGCCGGGTTGGAGCGTGCCATTGCTAGTGCAGTGTCGGCTAAAACCAAACGGGAGCAAAATATTGAAAAATATTTGGCGCGCGCCCGCGGGGAGGCGGCGTCTATGGATACAGATGTACGCGCGGTGCAGACCCGTCAGGCCGGCGGCCCGGCGCAGGAAGTGATGCAGCAGCTGGCCAGCCAGTCCAAATCTATTGTAAATGACGTGCGCGCCAACTATGGCGACAAAGCCGCTTCAGAGGCCGAAAGCATTATGGGGGATTTCCAAAAGGAAATGGCGGAAACTTTAAATGCCCCCGGCGATCCGCAGGAAAAACAAATCCGCGCCCAAGCGGTCAACAATAAATACAACAATAAACTTCAACAGTTTAACCAAGAACAGGCCTTGGATAAAATGGAAGAGCAGATGCGGGCGGAAAATGAAAAATACCTGAAAAAGATAGAGCAGACCTATGGCCCGCAGACCGCCGCCAACATGCGCCCGGTTATGGAAGAATATCTGGCCAAACGTAAACAAATTTGGGCCACGCCGCAGGCCGAAGAAGAGGCCGTGGCGCAGATGTTGGCTTTAAATGAACAACAGCGCAAAGCGCAGGAAGAAGTTGTGCGCCAAACTGCGCCGGACGCCTCTGCCGGACAGCTGACGGCTTTGCAGAATGAAGTGGCCAAACAAAGTATTTTGGAAGAAGCACGCAAAGCCCAGAGCGGCGAAACATCTTCCCCGCTGTTCTACCAGAGTGAGCAGGCCCGCGCCCAAAATGAAGCCGCGTGGCAAAAAGAAGGGGCGAAAATTGTGGAAGGGTTTAAAACATTGGGCGACCAGGCCGCTCAGCAGGCCCAAAGCCAAATGGACAGCTTGATTTCCTACCGCCGCCAGCTGCGCCAGGAAGCGGCTGAAAAAGGATTAACCGTAGCAGAAGTAAACCGGCGGGATATGGAAAAAACCGAAGAGGTAAACCGCAATTTGCAGCAGCTGCGCCTGCGTGAAACGGAAAACCGCTATAACCAGCAATACGAGGAGCAGTTTAAAGATTTGCCGGACGATATTAAATCCCAGGCCCGCAGTATCTGGCAGCAATACAACAAAGAACGCGCCTCCTTGCTGGAGCGCGCGCGCAATCAGCAGGAATATGAACAGCGTATGGAGCAGTTGGGAAAAGAGGAAGCCCAACAGCTCCAAGAGCTGGGCCGCAGCGCCAGCGAGTAGTTTGCATATCTTTTGTATCCATATTTAAGCCCCCGGTTAAGCCCGGGGGTTTTTTATAAATCTTTTTCTTTGTAAACTCCATGTGTCAATAGGGGAATGATATGCTTTTGAGCCGAAATACGCCGCCTATAAATCCGCCATATGTGCGTTTGCCGCGCGGCCAGGGGGCTTTTGGCAGGTTGGAGGCAGGACACAAACGGAGCAGACAAATCCAAAAATATCTCTCTTTTGCTACGGTAAATACCCTGTTTTACCCGACGGAAATAGACGTGCGGAGAGAACGGGAAATGAGGTCTAGAGCCAAAGAGCAACGGCGGAAGTGGGCGTTCAGATAGGGTATACAATAGAGCAACAGGAAAACGGGCGCGAGGGGGAGAGACGGTTATTTTTCGCGGGTGTCTTTCAGCTCCGTGCCCGGGAAGTAGTGCATTAAAATTTCCGGATATTCCTGCCCGGCTTCTGCGCGTCCGGCAGAGCCCGTCTGGCAAAATCCCACACCGTGGCCCCAGCCGCCGCCGTAAAAGAGGAAATTTTTGAGTTTGCGCTCTTCATAATTAGGCACGACGATAAAATAACTGCTGCGCAGCATGCCGGGGGCTAAATTGTTGCGAATGACGTTTTCTTTGGAAAGTGTGACGCTGCCTTTTGTCCCTTTGACCAACACGCGGCTGACGTAACCGGAGCGTCCGCGCTTTTGCGGGATAATGGCGGTAATCGGGCCGATGTCTTTCTTTTGGCGTTTGATAATTTGGCGCAGGTTTTCCTCTTCTATGACGCGGGCCCAGCGGTAGGCGGCGCGGCTGACGTGCTTGTCGTAGCGGCTGTAGGCGTCCTGCGGGTGCTGCAGCAACGTTTTGAATTGATAGGGCTGCAACAAGTCTATATCAAAATTTTTATAGTCGCTGGTAGGCACCAGGTACGGCGTTTGAAACCAGCCCGCGCTTTTGGCGCTTTGGGTAAAGCCGCCGGCATTGGCGGAAAAGACCCCTTCTACCGGTTTGCCGTCATAGAGCAGCACTTGCCCCATGGTGGACTCTACGGCGGCGTTGCCGGGTTCGCTTTCGGCATTTACGCCGCCGTATACCTGGCAGTTTTGCGTATCGCACAAATCATATCCGTAGGCCTTGTGTTTGCCCAGATGTTTTAAAGCATAGGTGCGGGCCAATACGGCCTGGGCGCGCAGGGCGTTCATCGGGAACTGGGAAGGCATTTCGGACGACATGACCCCCATTAAGTATTCTTCAATATTGACCAGATTGACCGGCAGCAAGGTGTTGCGTTTTTTGTCATGAATAATTTCCAGCTGGCCGCGGTATTCTTTGTCGTCTACGCTGGCCCATGTCATGCCGGCCCCGCTCATGACTTTTTCTATCAAAATAGTGGCGCCTTCCTGGGAAGAGGCCGACTTGGGGGTGATGACCACAGCGCCGGAGAAAACATAGCGTTTCCCTTTGGGGGACACTAGAGCGGCTTTCCCTTTTTGCAATTCGGCGCGCCAGGTTTCTTTGGCTTGGCCCATGACCAAGGTTTTTCCGGTGGCTTTGTTGGTAATACGGAACGGGTGAGAGGGAGTGAAAATAACACTGCTGCGTGCCGAAGGCCTGCCTCCGGCTGTTGTACCCAGCGCCACGCGCAGCTGCTGCAATTTACCTTCCAGAGAAACCACCGGCTTGACGATGGTATGGGTGGTGCGTTCTTTGTCGCGGCTGAGCTCTTTATCAGTTTTAGTCAGTTTGGGGCGCAGCCGCTGCAAGGCGGCACTGGCCTGTTTGTCGGAGGGACTGGCGGAGCGCAACATACGGTATTGGCGGTAAGCTTCATTATATTGTTTGTTCTGCTCTAACGCATAAGCGTAGTGGCGGCGAGCTTCGGTGAACTGATGGTCGTAAGAAATAGCGGCGCCGAAAGCATCTGCGGCTTTTTCCCAATTCTTTTCTTTTTCGTAAATTTGTCCCAGCAAATAGTTAGACAGAGAAATATGATTTTCTCCTTTGGCGGCACGTTGTAAATTGCGCTTGGCCAGTTTGCTCTCTCCCATGCCTATTTGTGCGCGGGCCAGCTGGATTAAAATAAATTCAGAGCGTTCCCCGCCGCCGGGGAGCAGAGAAAAGAATTTTTCGGCGTTTTCATATTGGCCGTCTGCCAGATAGGCCTCTGCGGTAAATTCCAGGACGTCGTCGTCCTGCGGGTAGAGCAAATAGGCCGAGGTCATGATGTCTACGGCCTGCTTGGGGGCGCCTTGCTCTAGGGCGATAAATGCAGCGTTTAAAAAGGCGTCGCGCTCCTGGGTGTCTTTGGAAATTTCAATGTATTTTTCTAATGCGCTAGCCGGGTTTCCGTCAAAATATTCTTCGGCGGCTTGGCGCAGGCGGTTTTCTGTTTGGGCGGCGGGCTGGGCATCAGGCGCAAACTCCTGCGCCTGCACCCACATAGGCACAGTCCAACACAAAGCAAGCATGACACCATAAAGAAAAGTCTTCATATTTACTATAATTATATCAATATGGCAACCCAAATACCCGCTTGGCTTAAAGAAATGGTAGCCCGCAATAAAGCCGCCCTGCGTACGCAGGCGGCTATTTCGGCGCAGCATGGATTAGACCGCTCTGCCCTGCACACGGTGTGTGTGGAGGCCAAATGCCCCAACCGCGGCGAGTGTCTAAACTGCGGGGACGCGACGTTTATGATTTTAGGCGGTATTTGCACCCGGGGCTGCAAATTTTGCGCCGTTACCAAGCAAAAGCCGCTGCCGCCAGATGAAAGTGAGCCCGAAAAGATTGCCCAGACGGTGAAAGAGTGGCATATCCGCTATGCGGTGCTTACTTCCCCTACGCGTGATGATTTACCCGATGGCGGTGCGGCGCATTTTGCGCGGGTTATGCAGGCAATTACTGCTTTAAACCCCACTGGGCAGACGGAGCCGCTGGTGCCTGATTTCCGTGGGCGGAAAGAAGATGTGCAGACGGTATTGTCCGCCCGGCCTGCCGTATTGGCCCACAATATTGAAACGGTGCCGCAGCTTTATGCCGGCGTGCGGGTGGGGGCGGATTACCGCCGGTCATTGGATTTGCTGGCGTATAGCAAAACAGTTGCACCGCAGGTTTTTACCAAGTCCGGTTTAATGCTGGGGTTGGGGGAAAGCGAAACGCAGGTTAAACATACCCTGCAAGATTTGCGTGCGGCGGGGGTGGATTTAGTGACGATAGGGCAATATCTGGCTCCTTCCCGTAACCATCACCCGGTGCTGCGTTATGCCGAGCCGGCGGAATATAAAATGTGGCAGGAATATGCGCTGGAAATAGGGTTTGCCGCGGCGGCCTGCGGGCCGTTGGTGCGCAGCAGTTACCGGGCGGGAGCCCTGTATAAAGAGGCCTTGCTAAACCGGAAAATACAGTTGCCCAAAGCGGCAAAACAGGTATAATACATTTATGGTAAAACACGTTGTTATTCTTTTTTCATGCTGTGTATTGGGCGCTTGCGCCGGCAATCCGCCTGTGTGGTGGAACCCTTCCGGCACCTACAGCACCTCTCAACCTGCCCAGCAGGCCGCTCCTGCGGCGGATCCTTCTCTTGCGGCGCCGGCATCGGCAGAAGAGGAAGAGCCCTACCCTGCCGAGCAAACTATAGAGCCCGTGATGCAATCCTATGAAGAATTGGATTTATCCCCATTTGCCCAGACGGTAGAGGTGTCCGCTTCCGCCGAAGCGGAGCCCGCAGCGGCTCCGGCTCCTTCTGCCGCTCCTGCTGCAGAACCCTCTGCCCAGCTGCCGGATGCACCTGCCGCGCCCGCGCCTGAAGAAGAGGAAGCCCTGCCCGCAGACGGCTCTTTGCCTCCGCCCAGTGTACTGCAATAAAAATTTGGCTCTTTGCCCCGCCGGCAACAGCGGGGTTTTTTATATATAATTTTCGCCTTTGCAGTTAAAATCCTGCCGCCGGAGCAAAAAGGATAGAAGCGGTTTTTCTGTGTACGCCCGGCATGGTTTTACCTGTCTGTTTACCAGAAAAAACCCCCGGCTGTTGCCGGGGGGATAAAACAAACGGGCAGATTAGGGCAAGTCCAAACTGCGGCAGAATTTTTCTGCCGATTTGCTTTCGCCCCTGCAAGAGATTTTGTCCGTCTGGTAAGACTTAAACAGCGTATATTCATGCCAGTCAGAAAGGTGGCTCACGGCGGCAATTCCGTCCGGCTGCAGCGTCATGCGGTAGCCGTTGCATTCCAGCGTCAGCGGGTCATTAGGGTCATTGACGCAGCCCGTATAGCTTTTGAGCCAAATTTCTTCTCCGCCCTGGGCGGCCTGTATGCGGGCTGGGCGGTTTTGGGCGGCCAGGTTTAAGTTGTCTATAATGGTGGCGGCATTTAAACGGTCGCCTATTTTTTGGTATTGGGGCAGCACCACCCACCACAGAAGACCGGCTACGAAAATAAGGGCTAACAATACGGAAATAACAGTCAGCAGGGTGATATCGTGGTTATCGGGCTCTTGGTAATCGTCGGGATTAAATTCGCAGTTTTTGCTGATGACGACGCTTTTGCTCATTTTGTCGTGCAGGGTTTCTTTGTGCGAATCAAACGCCGCAGTAAAAAAACCGAAATAAAAGGTGAGGTTCGTTACTAAACGGGAAAGCAGGCGTTTGGTCGCTTTGACAAAGGTCAGTCGGCGGCCGCGTTTGTCTACAACTTTCAGCCCCATCATGCGCTTGCCCAAACTGGCCTGCCAGGGGGAACTTTCTAATAAGGCATAATAGAGCCAAATCAGCACTAACAGTACCAGCGAAACGGTAAAGTCGTCCATGAGTTGCGCCAGCACGATAAAGAGTAGGGCAAATACGCATACGTCTATAATAAACGCCCAAAAACGTTTCCATACGCTTACATACATACAAATCCTCCAATCGGACGGTATATATACAGTATAGCAAACGAAGCACCGTTTCTGTGGCGCAAAATAAAACGCTTGTTGTTTGCTGGGAAATATTTTTTACACGTCTGCTTTGTGTGCGTTTGTCTGGCTTTTAACAACGCCAAGAAACGGGTCTCTTCCGGCGGCTTCCGTTCAGCCCAGGGGCCGCCAGCGGGCAGCTGTTTTAGATCCATAAAAAATCCCCGTTTGTATTTAAACGGGGATTTTGAAAAAACAGTCGATTTATTTTTTCTGTTCAGCCGGCTTAATGGTCAATTTGAATTTGCAGTGATGTTTGCCGTCTTGGCTGAGGTTTTCGGGATTGTTCAGATCCAGGCCGCATTCCGGGCATGTATTGGTGCAGCGGGCATTATGTCCTTGGGCAGAACAGGTTTGGCCGTCGGATTTGATTTGTTCGCCGCAGTAAATGCAATATTTTTCAGATTTGGCTTGTTTGCCGTCGGCTTTGCATTCGTGTTTGGCGCCGTGGTAGCGCTGGTCAATGTTCAATTTTTCACCGCATTTGGCGCAGGTGGCTTCCGGCTGGGCGGCCGCGGAGGCACGGGGGGCCGCTTCCTGGGCGGTGCAAAGCTCGGCATAAGCGCGGGCAGAGCAATGCTGCCCCTGGGCAATTTGTTTTCCGCAATAAGTACAATTGGCCTTTGCCGCTTTGATATTGGCGGCTTCAATGGCTTTCTGTACTTTGGCGCTCATGGCGTCTATGTTTTGGGCAAAAACCGGTGCGGCCACACAGAAAGCAAGTAAAAGGGTTAACATCCATTTTTTATTCTTCATTATCTTTTTCCTCATACATTTTTAGGTTGGTACTGCTTGCTTCTATTTCTACTTTAGAAAAAAATTTTTTATTGCAACAGAGTCTTTGGGCCTATGTATATTTATAAAAAGGGCCTAGATGTTTTCTGGGTCTCCCTTCCGTCTGGGCTGCGTCAGTGCAACGGCGGAAGCCCCAGTGGCCTGCAGTAAATCCCGGGGGCAAATTTTGATTTGCAGGCCGCGTTTGCCGGCGCTGATATATATAAAATCCCAGCGCAAACAATCTTCCTGTATATAAGTGGGGAAACGCTTTTTCATGGCCAGCGGGCTGCATCCGCCGCGTATGTAGCCGGTAACCGGCATTAATTCTTTGACAGGGAGCATGGCGCAGCTTTTGTTGCCGCTGGCACGCGCGGCGGCTTTTAAATCCAGCTCATCGGCTCCGGGAATTACACACACAAAAAATCCGCTTTTGTCTCCTTTCAACACCAATGTTTTATATACCTGTTCTATGTTTTCTCCAACGGATTGCGCCACATGCACGGCAGAAAGGTCTGCCTCGTTTGCGTGGTAGGCCACCAGCACGTAAGGAATATGCAAAGCGTCCAAATGGCGTGCGGCGTTGGTTTTGTAGATTGGGTCTTTCATGGTTAAATTATAGAACTTTATGGACGGGCTGGAATATTAATAAGAAATTAAAGATATTATTTTAGGAGAAAATTATGTTTTGCAAAACGATAAAAAAAGGGTTATGCACCGCCCCTTCGGCAGGGTTTACGCTGATAGAGTTGCTGGTGGTGGTGTTGATTATTGGGATATTGTCTGCAGTGGCGTTGCCGCAGTATACCAAAGCGGTGGAAAAGAGCCGCGCCACGGAAGCGATTGCCATGCTCAAGGCCTTGCGTGACCAGCAAAGTATTTGCCTTTTGGAACATGGGGATGATGAATTGTGTTTTGAAGGTTCTAATGGGCAAAATTTATTTTCTTTTGAAGAATATGGTTTGCCGTCTTCTTCCGATTCAGACTGCGCAGAGCCCGTTTGCGGCCCGGCGACTAAAAACTTTACTTATCATTTAGACGGACAGTATATTGGAGCGGAACGTCGCCCCATGTACACAAAATATGAGTTGGAAACTACCGCATACGACAATGGTAATGAAAATGAATTAAACCGTATTGCTTGCTATAATTCAGATTCAAGCACCAATTGGTGCCAGGCCATTGGTTTTACTAAAAATGAAGGAGGCGCTTATTTCCAGCCATAGATGTCAGCCGTGTAAAAGTGGTAAGTAAATTTTATCTCTAAACGTTGCTTTCACGATACTCGTCTTGTTACAAGCAGTATTAGCAGTATTATAGGATACCCCCGGTTTTTGACCGGGGGTTTTTATACATACTTTTTTATCAGCCCTGGCGTAAGCCCGAATAGCAAAGCCAAAGCGGCCCGGCATATCGGGCGCCCGGGCCCCACAAGCCAATGGAATATGTAACAAAATACCCCCTGCCTAAACAGGGGGATTTTGGCGCATAGAGTCGTTGGTGTTTATTTCTTTTTGGCGGCAGTTTTTCTGCGTGCGGCACGCGGCGGCTGTACCGTATCTGCCGCGGCGGCGGAAGCGGCCGGTACGGCCGGTGTAAGCCCCGGCGGCAGCTTGGCCCCGCCGTGTGCGGCGCGGAAAGCGTCTGCCAGCTCCAGCTCCGGCTTTAAGTATTTGCCGGTGTAAGAAGCCGCGCAGGCGGCTACTTCGCGCGGGGTGCCTTCGCAGACGATTTGGCCGCCCTTGTCGCCCCCTTCGGGCCCTAAATCTATAATCCAGTCCGCCGTTTTAATCACGTCTAAATTATGCTCAATAATCAGCACCGTGTTGCCACGGTCGGCCAGTCCGTGCAACACATTTAAAAGCTTATCAATGTCGGCAAAGTGCAGCCCGGTGGTGGGCTCATCTAAAATATAGAGCGTTTTGCCGGTGCCCTTGCGGGAAAGCTCGTCTGCCAGCTTGACGCGCTGCGCCTCTCCGCCCGAAAGCGTGGTGGCTGCCTGGCCCAGCTTAATGTATCCCAGTCCCACATCGTTGAGGGTTTGCAGGTAGCGTTTGATTTTGGGGATAGCGTCAAAAAATTCCAACGCTTGTGATACGCTCATGTCCAGCACGTCGGCAATGTTTTTTCCTTTAAACGTCACCTGAAGGGTGTCCTCATTAAAGCGTTTGCCGTTGCATTCCTCACAGCGTACATAAATGTCGGGCAGGAACTGCATTTGTATTTTTAAAATCCCGTCGCCTTGGCATTTTTCACAGCGGCCACCTTTGACGTTGAAGGAAAAACGCCCCGCCTTATAGCCGCGGCGTTTGGCTTCGGGCATTTGGGCAAAAAGCTCGCGTATCTGCGTGAACAGTCCAATGTAGGTGGCTGGGTTGGAACGCGGCGTTTTGCCGATGGGGGCCTGGTCTACAATAATCACTTTGTCTATATTTTCCAGCCCTTTGACGGCCTTATGCTCACCGGGCACGTCTTTGGCGCGGTAAAATTTTTGCGCCAGCGCTTTGTATAAAATTTGGTGCACCAGCGTGCTCTTGCCGCTGCCGGACACGCCGGTTACGCACACCATTTTGCCCAGCGGAATTTTAACGTCAATGTCTTTGAGGTTAAATTGTTTGGCGCCCAAAATTTCAATGTATTTGCCGTTGCCTTTGCGCAGTTTTTCCTGCGGCAAAATACAGCGCCGTCCGTTTAAGTAGGAGGCGGTCAGAGAATTAGGGTCTTTTAAAAACTCCGCCGTCGGCCCCTGCGCCACCACCTGCCCGCCGTGTTCTCCGGCGGCGGGGCCCAGCTCCACCACCCAGTCGGAGGCCAAAATAGTGTCTTTGTCGTGCTCTACGATGATAAGCGTATTGTCTAAATCGCGCAATTCTTTAAGGGTGGCAATCAGGCGGTCATTGTCGCGCGAGTGCAGGCCGATGGTCGGCTCGTCCAGCACATACAGCACGCCCGTTAAGCCGGAGCCGATTTGCGTGGCCAAATGAATGCGCTGCGACTCTCCGCCCGATAACGTCTGGCTCTTGCGCTCCAGCGTCAGGTAAGAGAGCCCCACGCTGTTTAAAAATTCCAGCCGCGCTTTGATTTCTTTCAGCACGTCTTTGGCGATGATTTTTTCTTTATCGTCCAGTTCCAGCTGATTAAAAAATTCTTTCGCCGCCGACACTTGCATCGCGCCGATTTGCGCAATATTTTTCCCGCCCACATACACCGCCAGCGCTTCGGGCTTTAAGCGTTTGCCCTGGCAGACGGGGCAGGTAATTTCCCGCATAAAGCGGTTATAGACTTCTTCTTTGACAAATTCGCTTTCGCTTTCGTCGTGGCGGCGTTTTAAATTGGTAATCACACCCTCAAAATGTTGGTCTGTGCCGGAAATGACCGACGTATAATGCGCATCGCCCGAGCCGTACAGCAGCATATCCCGCTGCGCTTTGGAGAGTTTGTTCCACGGCGTGTTCATATTAATTTTGGCGCGGCGGCAGACCTGTTTTAAAATGTCGTAATAATACCCGCTCCAAGAGCTTTTCCAGCGGTGGGTGCGGGTGGTAACCGGGTTGTCCCAGGCGGCGATAGCGCCCTCGTTAATAGAGAGGGTGGGGTCTGGCACCACCAAATCTTCGGCAATTTGTATTTTTATGCCTAACCCGTTGCATTCCGGGCAGGCGCCGTAAGGGGAGTTGAAAGAGAACAGGCGCGGCTCCAGCTCCGAAAAGCCGATTCCGCAGTGCGCGCAGGCGTTGCTTTCGCTGTAGGTAAATTGCTGCGGTTTCTCGCCTTCCGTTTCCTGCACGGTGACTAATCCTTTGGAATATTTCAGCGCCAGCTCCAAAGACTCCACGATGCGTTCGCGTTCAAATTCATCTACATAAATTTCGTCTGCCATCAGCTCAATGGTGTGTTTTTTGTAGCGTTCCAGCACCGGCGGCGTGTCCAGCGCGCACAGCGTGCCGTCCACCCGTACTTTGACAAAACCCTCTTTTTTCAGTTTGGCAAATAATTCTTCATAGGTGCCGGCCCGTCCGCGCACGATGGGGGAGAAAATGTAGACGTTTTTATCGGCAAATTTCTTTAAAATATCGGCGGTAATTCCCTGCACAGACCAGCTTTCCACCGGCCGCCCGCACTGCGGGCAGTGGCGTTTGCCCACGCGGGCAAAGAGCAGACGCAAATAGTCGTAAATTTCCGTCACGGTGGCTACGGTGGAGCGGGGGTTTTTGGACGGGTTTCTTTGTTCAATGGAAATAGCGGGGGAGAGCCCGGAAATATGCTCTACGTCCGGCTTTTCCATCAGTTCCAAAAATTGCCGCGCATAGGCGGACATACTTTCCACATAGCGGCGCTGGCCTTCTGCGTAAATGGTGTCAAACGCCAGCGAGCTTTTGCCGCTGCCGGAAAGCCCGGTCACCACCACCATTTTGTCTTTAGGCAGTTCTACGGTGATGTTTTTTAAGTTGTGCCCTTTGGCCCCAATGACTTTAATGCTTTTCATATAATCCAAATCCTTCATTTTCCGGCGCGTAAAAGGGCCGGTTTTGGTGTAAAATGTTTATATAAATTATATAATTTATAAAACCGCTCCGGCGTGTTCTACATGCCGGGCTTTTGGGCAGGGGGTTGTATAGCCAGCCGCCTCCCGCCGGCCGCTTCTCCAAGGCCGCGGGGCTGCCCCGCCGGGGCCGTAGCCCGTTTAGACCGCCGGAGTGCCGGCAGGCAGTGCATACCTTTTGCGTCCGGTAGGGGCGTTTATGGAAAGCCAGTTATGAAAAAAGGCGTCAAATTTTTAATTTATACAGTGGGCGTTATCCTGTCTTTGGGCATTATTGCTTTGCTGGTGTATCAGGGCAAAGACAGTATGGTCAAAATTTGGCAGGAAGTGCAAACCAAATATCTATTTCTTTCCATTCTTTCCGCCGTGCTGATTTATGTGGCGATGGGCTTAAGTTTGTATGAAGTGCTGCGCATTATGGGCCGGCGCATTAACAAGGGGGCGGCTATCGGCATTGCGCTGGTGTCCACCACGGTCAACTATGTGGTGTCTTCTCTGGGGGTGAGCGGTTTTGCGCTGCGGGCGCATTTGCTCAACCGCCGCCGCGTGCCGTTTGGCATGTGCGTAACGGCCAGCATCGTCATCAGCGTACTTTTGTATTTTGTGCTGGCGATTATTATTTTGCAGGGGTCGGTGCTGATGTTGTTCAATTCGTCGGCTACCACCATGCAGATTTTAAAGAATTTTTTCCTGATTATTATCATGTGTGCCGTGTGCGCGTTTATCACGGCGTTTTTGTTTAACAATGAATGGCGCTCCAAATGGGTGCGCAAAATTTTCCGCTGGCTCAATAAATTTTTGTTCCATGTATTCCGCGCGCTTATCCCCAAAGGCCGCTATGACGATTTTGTAGACCAGCTGGACGAAGGGATAGATTTAATCCATAAAAAGAAAAACAAACTGACTTGGACTATCGTCTATGTCTGTGCGGACTGGCTGTTTACCATTTTGGTATTGTATTTTGCGTTCCGCGCGGTAGGGGTGCATATTTCCGCAGGGGGGTTGGTGGCGGGGTTTGCCGTGGGCATGGTGACCACGCTTATCCCGGTGCTGCCCGGCGGATTGGGCGCCATGGAGCTGGCGATGACTGCCGTATTTGCCCAGCTGGGTATAGACTGGGACGCCGCCCTGATGGCCACGCTGATTTACCGCGTGGTGTATTATATTTTGCCGGGAATAGTGAGTATTTTTATTTATTGGGGGCTGCAGCTGTCGGAAACGCCGCGCCAATCCAAAAAGTTAAAAGAGGTGCCCTTTTATGAAGGAAAGAATTGACGAACTGGTGCCCAAAACCGCCCCAAGCGCGTTTATCCATAAGACCGCCGTAGTATGCGGCGCCGTGACGCTGGGGGAACAGGTTTCCGTCTGGCCCGGAGCAGTGCTGCGTGCAGACATAGCAGAGATTATCGTCGGGGAAAACAGCAATGTGCAAGATAATGCCTGTATTCATGTAAATTACAATTGCCCCGCCGTAATTGGCAAAGGCGTAAGCATAGGCCATGGATCCATAGTGCACGGCAGCAAAATAGGAGACAACTGCCTAATCGGTATGAATGCGGTGGTGCTGGAGAGCGAAATAGGCCCTAACTGCTTAATTGGCGCCGGGGCGGTGGTAACGGCGGGGAAGAACATTCCCGCGGGCTCTTTGGTCATGGGCGTGCCGGCTAAAGTGGTGCGGGAACTGACGGAAGATGAAATGAATGCCGTCCTGCAGAATGCGCGCGAATATGCGCGTTTAGCTAAAAAATTTAAAGACGCGGCGGAAGAATTATCATGAAAAAAGTGGTTTTAATAGAAGATTCCAAAACATTAGCCGGCGCTTTGAAAGGAGCGCTGGAGCTCGAAGGCGTGCAAACCGTTTGGGCTGCCGACGGCGTGCAGGGAGTGGCGGCGGCACGGCGGGAAAAGCCGGATTTGATTTTGCTGGATTTAATGCTGCCCAAATTAAGCGGTTTTGAAGTGTGCAAAATGCTTAAAACCGGGGAAGCCACCTGGCGTATCCCGGTAGTCATTATGTCTACGCTGACTGACAGCGAAAGCAAAACCCGCGCCCAAGAGGCGGGGGCGGATTATTTTATAGACAAACCCTACGATTTGGCCGCCACGTTGGCGGAAATTAAAAAATATTTAAACATGTAGCCGTTTGTATGCGGCCTTGGACAGAAGGAGAGGAGCATGCCCGCTAAAAAAATAACTACCGATACTTTACAACGCTGGCTGGACGAAAAGCCGTCCAAAGTGCTGGCTGCTTTGAAAAACAAAAAGAATTTGGACGCACCGGCCCTGTTTTTGTTGGGCGAAGCGCAGCGCTTGCTGGGCTCTTTTCAGCCGGCTATAGAAACTTATGCCCGGGCGCTCAAGGTAACGCTTAATGCAGAAGAGCGTATGGATATTCTGCTGGCGATGGCGGCCTGCTACCGCACGTTGGGCGTGTCTTCGGCCGCTTATGAGCTGGCAGAGGATGCCTTAAAAATGGCCCGGGAACTGGAATATGACGAATATGTGGTGCGCGCTATGCAGGAAATGGGCATGGCTCTGCGTGCCTGGGGCCGGCTGGAAGAAGCGCTGGACTTGCTGGACGCAGTGCTGGCGGCCTACACCCAGCAGAAAGACTGGGCCGGCATGAGCTTTATTTGCTGGGCCAAAGGCGGCATTTACCGCTTGCAGGGCTTGCTCCAAGAAGGCATTGCCCAGTTTAAACTGGCTATTACCTACGCCAAAAAAGCCGGCGATGAAATTAATTTGGCCTACGGCTATTGCGGGCTGGCGGGCATCAGCCGCATTGCGGGCAAGATTGACGACTGCGTCAAAAACTATAAACTGGCGGAAAAGATTTTTACTAAAACCGAAGATTTATTCGGCAAGGCCTATACCAACTGCGGCATGGCCAACGGCTTGCGCCAGCAGGGTAAATACAATGAAGCCCTGCGCCACTACAATAAAGCCGACGTACTTTACAGCGGTATTGGCGATAAGGTGGATTTGGGCTTTGTCAAATGGGGCCGGGCCGATATTTTAAAACGCCGCAACAAACTGCCGCAGGCGTTGGCGGATTTGCAGGCCGCGCGCGAACTGTTTGACAATTCCGACGAAATCCGCGGCCAAATCCTGACCAAGTTGGCGCTGGGCCAGGTGCTTTATGCGCTGGGCCGCGTGGACGAAGCGGAAAGTATGTATGAAGAAGGCGTCAAACAGGCCCGCGCCGAAGGACTGCATACCTATTTGGAAAGTTTTACCTGATGCGTCTTGCCTTGTGCGCCACAACATAACAGCTGTGCCGGGAGATGTTGGATACACTAGTCGTGTGCGCTGCCCGCCAACACACCGATAAACCAAAGCAGGTAAGCCCTGGGCAGTATCATCCTTTTATCCCGCGCGAATCTCATGCGGGATTTTTTGTGTGCAGGGACTTTCAGCGTAATCAGAGATGGCCGTTTGTATGGCGGAAAAGCCGCGTTCAGAGCTGCAAATTTTTATACGGGAAAATGCACGGCTGTTTTGGAAAATTGGCGCACGGGCATAGCTTCGGAGTATGTGCTTGGGATATTAGCCAAGTGGGGAATTGGCGCGCCCGAAAAGCCATGTTGATATAGATATTTTTCCCTGGGACACCTGCCTGAATGGGGAAATTGCCTCACTAGGAACGGCATGGCTAATCTGGGGTGGCAGCGGGAGAGTGCTTTGCTCGGGCGGGGAAATGATCTGCAAAAAGAGCTTCAGAGAGAAAAAGACTTCCCTGCTACGTAAGCCGCCGCGTGGGAAAACAATAAAAAACCCCCGGCTGGCGGGGGTCTTTTTGAATAAATCTTATTTTTATTTTTTGGCAGCGTTTTGGACGGCTTTGAGGTTGGCTTTTTCCAACGCTTTGCTCAAAGAGTCCTGCTGCGACTGCACTTTGCTGTTGGTAGAGGATGCAGTTTCTGTAGCAGAGGCAGATTTCACCCATATAAGATCTGCCGGGGTAATGACATAGCTTTCCGGCCCGACAGCACCATAAGTGACGGCTGTTTTGGAAGATTCTTTAAGGGCTTTGCCCAATTTTTCAGCTACGCTCCAAGAGCAATCGCTGTTTTGGGGAGCGCATCCTCTTTTAGCGTCCTGACTGGCGATAACGGCAGCTGCATTTTTCTTTTCTTGGGCCTGCTGGGCAGCTTGCTGTTGCTTGGGTTGCGCTTTTTCCACTTTCACTTGCCAGCCGGTGCGCATGGCTTCGCGTTCCGCATGGGAAATGAATTGGGCATGGACGGGCTGTGCGGCGGCCATAACGGTTAATACACAGGCAAGTCCGAATAAGCTGTTTTTTATGTTCATGTTATCTCCGGTTAGTTTATTTTTTGGGTACAGGTATATTCTATAATAAATTCCCGGCGCAGAAAAGGAATTTTAGGCCCATGTCAAGTTGAATTTTAGACCTATATTTTTCTGGGCCCTGCGGCGGCGGGGTTTGGCGGGGGAAGGCGGTTTTTGTATAATAAAAAAAACAGCATTGGAGCGTATATGATTATACCTACTATTATAGAGAAGAATGTCGGATATGATATTTTTTCCCGCCTGCTTAAAGACCGCATTATTTTTGTGGGCGGCCGGGAAGGGGAAGTGGACACCGCCAGCGCCAATATGATTATTGCGCAGCTGTTGTATTTGGACGCGGAGGATTCCCAGCGGGAAATTAACCTTTATATCAACTCTCCCGGCGGTATGGTGACGGCGGGGCTGGCTATTTATGATACCATGCAGTTTATCAAAGCCCCTATCACTACTATATGTATGGGCCAGGCCATGAGCTTTGGGGCGGTGCTTTTAGCGGCCGGTTCCAAAGGCCGCCGCTATGCGCTGCCGCATGCGCGTATTATGATTCACCAGCCG
This sequence comes from uncultured bacterium, assembly GCA_949291365.1. GTDB lineage: Bacteria > Elusimicrobiota > Elusimicrobia > Elusimicrobiales > Elusimicrobiaceae > Avelusimicrobium. The sequence goes on along the minus strand of CASEVJ010000005.1, from coordinate 115,582 downwards.
CTGATTTGGGGCGGCGGGATTTCCGGCCAGGTAACGGATATTGAAATTGAAACGCGCGAACTGAAAGACAATAAAGAACACCTGCTGGATATTCTGGCCAAACACACGGGCCAGCCCAAAGAGAAAATCCGCCAGGACAGCGAACGCAATTATTATTTGTCTGCCGAAGAAGCCAAAGCATACGGCATTATTGACGAAGTGCTGCAGCTGCGCGATAAATAACCCGCTGATTTCGTAAAACCCGGGCTGACAGCCCGGGTTTTTATGTGTGAAAAATTTCTCTGCCGCCCAAGTAAAAAACACCCCGGACATTAAGCCGGGGTGTTAGGGGTAAATCTTATTTTTGAGGCATTTGCAGCTGCAGGGAGTCGATTTCCAGCGGCAGTGGTTCTATTCTCAACTGCAGCGGCTCAAATTCCAGGGGCAGCGGTTCTATTTCTATGTTTTGGGATTCTTTTTGGGGTGCGGCTTCAAAATTTCCCGTCTTTTCCCAGCGTTCTATGATTAAAATTTCCGCCGCGCGGCTGTCTATCGTCCCGTGGATAAGCGCATGCGTAATAGCGGTTGTGATGGTAAAGTCTACAACCATGTCCCAATTTTCGGGCGTTGGGTATTCATCTTGGTTGGCTATGATTTTGCGGGCCAGTTTGTCGGCGGCCTTGTTTAATTCTTTTGACACTTCGCAAGAGTGATCCTGTATCTTATTAATAATAGAAGGTATCTTTTCATCTAACAGCTTTAAAATAGCTTTGTCTTTGTAGGTCAGAGAGTTAGTATATTTGTGTACGTCTACCGTATGCAGACTGGCAATAAATATCCTTTGCAACAGTTCCATCTCTTCCATATCCGTTTCACCCGGTTGGACGTTCTGTTGCAGATACGAGGCGGCTTCCAGCGGGCTGTCTGTATAACTTGCGTGGGAGGCAGGTGCGGCAAAAGCAACAAAAAGGGTTAGGACGGCAACGGCGGCAGTTGAACGGGTCATTTTCATCTATCCTCCATAAAATAGTGGCGCTTCTTATACATTACTATATCTTTTTGCCGTTTTCTTTTCCAGGGCCATTAGACCTATCTGGCTTTGGAATAAAGACCTATCGGGGGCTTTCTGCGGCTGGATTTTATGAAAATCTCCGTTGGAAGGGGGAACGCCCCTAGCTTCAAAATTAGCACTCAAATAAATAACTTGCTAATTTTAAAAGAATGTGCTATACTTTTCTAAACTAGCCCTAAAACGCGCTTGTAGCCCATAGGGCAAACAGTTAGGATTTGATAACGGAGATTTGTATGGAAGAAATGATGAAAAGAACCCTTTCCCTGCCTAAAGTGGTACCGGCGGTGGCGATACGGGACGTGGTGATGTTCCCGGGCATGTCGCTTCCGCTGTCGGTGGATAGAGAAAAATCCATAATCGCCATTGATTTGGCGCTGGAGGCACCCGGCAAATATGTATTGGCGCTGTCACAGAAAGCGGCGGAAATAGACGACCCCAAAGAGAGCGATATTTACCATTTTGGGGTATTGAGTGAAATTACCCAGTCCCTAAAAATGCCGGACGGCTCCATTAAGGTCTTTTTGCAGGGCTTGGTGCGCGCCAAAGTGGAAAAACTGGAGCTCAATCCGTTGACCAATGCCTGGTTTGCCACCGTGGAGTATGTGGAAGAAAAAGAGGACAACAGCCCCGTCGTGCAGGCCCTGATGCGCAAGGTGCTGGACGAATTTGACCATTACGCCCGTGTTTCGCGCCGTATTGCGGTGGAGGGGGTGTCTTTTTTGCGCCAGATAGAAGACCCGTCCAAATTGGCCGACACCATTGCCTCTAATATGGTGGTCAAGACCGAGCAGCGCCAGGAAATCCTGGAAGCGACGGATATTAAAGAGCGTCTGGAAAAGATTTTAAAGCTTATCACCAGTGAAGTGGAAATTTTGGGCTTGGAAGAAAAAATCCACTCCAAAGTCCGCGCGCAAATTGAGAAAAACCAAAAAGAATACTATCTCAATGAGCAGATGAAGGCCATTCAAAAAGAGCTCAGCCAAAAGGACGATTTCCAAAAAGAATTGGACGCTATCCGCGCCAAAATCAAGAAAAACGGCCTGCCTCCCGCCGCCAAAGAAGCGGCAGAAAAAGAGGTGGAGCGGCTGCAGAAAATGGCGCCGTTTTCGCCGGAGGCAACGGTATCGCGCACTTATTTGGATTGGCTGGTCAATATGCCTTGGAATAATACCACCCAGGACGTACTGGATATTGCCGAAGCCAAAAAAGTGCTGGACGAAGACCATTTCGGGCTGGACAAACCCAAAGAACGCATTTTGGAATATATTGCCGTAAGCAAGCTGACCAAAAGCTTGCACGGCCCGGTGCTGTGCTTTGTGGGGCCTCCAGGCGTGGGCAAGACCTCTTTGGCCAAATCCATAGCGCGGGCTATCGGGCGCAAGTTTGTGCGTATGTCTTTGGGCGGCGTGCGTGACGAAAGCGAAATCCGCGGTCACCGCCGCACCTATATCGGCTCTATGCCGGGACGCATTATACAGGGCATCAGCAAGGCCAAAAGCTCCAACCCCGTTTTTCTGCTTGACGAAATAGACAAAATGGGGTCGGACTGGCGCGGAGACCCCGCCGCCGCCCTGCTGGAGCTGCTGGATCCGGAGCAGAATAAAGACTTTGTGGATCACTTTTTAGATGTTCCCTACGACGTGTCTAAAGTGATGTTTATCACCACGGCCAACACGCTCTCCGGCATACCCAACACGTTGCGTGACCGTTTGGAAATTATTGATTTCTCCGGCTACACTGACTATGAAAAGCATGAAATAGCCGATAATTATTTAATTCCCAAACAAATGAAAATGCACGGGCTCAAAGAGGGCGCCCTGGTTATTTCCAAAGAGGCCGTGGCCCTGATTATGCGCGAATATGTGCGCGAGGCCGGCGTGCGCAACCTGGAGCGCGAAATTGGCAGTTTGTGCCGCAAAGCCGCCAAAATGTATGTGGAAAACGGCGGGAAAACAATTTCCGTAACAGCCCAAAACCTGCATGAATTTTTGGGCGTGCCGAAATATTCCAACTTTGCCACCGAAGAAAACGGCGTTGGTATCGCTACCGGGCTGGCTTGGACGAGTGTGGGCGGGGAAACGCTGTCCATAGAAGCCACCAAGCTGCCGGGCAAAGGCCAGCTGATTTTGACGGGTATGCTGGGCAACGTGATGAAAGAATCCGTCCGCGCCGCGCTGACGTATGCGCGCAGCCGCGGCTTTGGCAAAGGAGTGAACTTTGACCATACGGACTTTCATATCCACTTTCCGGAAGGCGCCGTGCCCAAAGACGGCCCGTCGGCCGGTATTACCATTACCACCGCGCTGGTCAGCTTGCTTTTGGGCTTGCCGGTAAAGAAAAAACTGGCCATGACCGGGGAAGTGACTATCACGGGCCGCGTGTTGCCCGTGGGGGGAATTAAAGAGAAGTTCCTTGCCGCTTACCGCGAAGGCGTCAACACCATTCTGTTCCCGCATACGAACGAGAAAGACGTCTCTGAACTGCCTGAAAAGGTGCGCAAGGAGCTTACGTTAATCCCGGTCAAACACATGGACGAGGTGCTGCCTCTTGCGCTGGAGGGCTACAAAGCCCCCAAAACCGCTTTGGCTTCCGCCAAAGGGGGGGCCAAAGCGGCCGCCGCGTCAAAAACAGCTAAAAAGGCAACGGCTAAAAAAGGTGCCGTGCATGCGCCAAGCCATAAACGCGCCGCAGCTAAAGCCCGCACGGCCCCAAGCGTAAAAACGGCTAAACGAGCGGCCCGGCCAGTGCGCAAAGCCGCCGCCAAATCTGCTGTGCGGCGCCCCGCTGCAGCTAAAAAGGGTTCGCGCCTCTTGGCAGATAAGGCCAAAGCGCGTGCCGCGTCTCGCCGCAAAAAATAAACTGCGGGTGTGCTAGCCAAGACACCGCGCTGAATTTACAACCCGCTCCTTTGGAGCGGGTTTTTTATGTCCTTTTTAGTTGTTCAGAATACATCTCCGTGGGCGTTGTCATTTCCGCCTGTGCCGAAAAGTCTCCGGCTGTGCGGGGCCCTTATTTTTCCCGGGCAAACGGTCTTTCTCGGAAGAAGTTTCCATGGGCGTTGTCATTTCCGCCTGTGCCGAAAAATATTCGGCTGTACTGGGCCCTTATTTTTCCTAGGTACACTTGTCTGCCCGGGGTATTTCCAGCGGCGTTGGCAAAAACCATGAAACGGCTGTTTCCGCGGAAAATATTTATCTCTGCGTTGCCAAATGGGCTTTGTGAGAGGCGTTTAGCCCTTCAAACAAAACAGAACTCCAGGGGGAAGCGGTGATGAAAGAGTTTTTAAGGGGCGTTTAACCCTTCAAGCAAAACAAAATTCCAGCCCCTGTGCACAAACACTTTCTCCAAAAGCGGTTTTGTTTGGCGGGGAAATTGAGCAAAAAGGGGCGGCTGGCTTGGGCCGCAAGAAGGGTTTTGGACGGGCGCAAGAAGGGGTTTTACAGGGCTACAATTTGTTATAATTTGTATATGAGAAAACAGACCCTGCTGTTTACCTTTTTGGTCTGGGCTGTCATGCCCGGTTTGTGCGCTCAAAAGCAAGCGCTTTCTGCTGCGCAGGATGGAGAAACTGCCGCGGCCCAAACGGCGGCTGTTGTTTCTACGCTGGCTTCCTCTGCGCCGGCGGTGGGCGAAGTGACGTATGCCGAGCAGACCACCCCCGCCCCTGGCGAGGAACATACCGCCGGTGCCATAACCAAAAGCTCTTTGGTGGCGCGGGTGGATTTGCAGTTAAGCGATAATATTTTACATTCCACCGTTTTGGATTATTCTTTGCCCGCCGCGTTAAAAGACGTGGCGGAAAAATGCGCCGGGGGGGACAGCGATGAATGTTATTTCTCCTATAAAGCATTTGAAAACGCCGAAGACCCCGCCGTAGCCGCGCAGGCCAATTTGGAGCTCTCTGTTATGTCTTTGCAGCGCGGGCTGGTCAAGCAGGCGTTGGCCTATATCGACAAAGCCGCCCGCCTGGCGCCGGAAGACCCGTTTATAGAACTTACGCGCGGGTGGACGCTGTTCTCCGCTGGCAAATACAAACAGGCGCGCAAATCCTTTGCTGATATGCTTTATCTGACGGCGGATTTTGAATATTCTTCTTCTGCCAAGCTGGGCACCGCGCTGGCGTATTATTTTGAAGGGAAGAAAGAGCAAGCCGCGGCGGATTTTCAGTATATTTACACCTCTAATCCGTATTTGATTTCTTTTGCGGCGTACATGATGGGCCAAATCGCTTCCGAGCGTAAAGACTCGCGCAAGCTGGCCCCGGTGTTTTTACAACAGGCATTAAGCCATGACGGGCACAATTACCCGGCTATGCAGCTATTGGCGCAGCTGTCTGAAAAAGACAAAAAGAATAAGACCGCTTCTTTCCAATATTACTCCACGCTGTTTAGTTTAGACCCTACCAATAAAAAAGCCGGCAAAAAGGTGGCTAAATTTGCCGAAGACTTAAAAGCGGATCCGGCTTCCTATCTTTTTTATTTGCGGTTAGACCAGCCCATTGTGCAGGATTTGCCGTCGGTACCGTCTGAAAATATCAAAATGGCTCTGTATGCCGACCGTTGGCAGCAGCCCGTGGCGCTTAAAAGCGTGACGCTGATGTCCTCGGGGGTGATGAGCGTGTGGGACGAGCGGCTGGGCGAAGTGCTTAAAGCGCCCTCTTACGTCACACGCGTGCTGGAATTTAACGAAGAAACCAAAGGTATTGACTTTAAAGACGGGCGCGGGCACGTGGAGTTTTCCGCCCGGAGACCTTTTGTCATTCGCCCGGCCAAAGAGGAAAAAACCTTGCTGGTCAAAGACGCTTCCGCGGCGGATTTGTTTGCCGCGGACTTTAGCGATAAAGAGCTCAAAGGCCAGCTGTTAGTGCTGCCGGTATCGGACGGTATGTTGCTGGTCAATGAAGTGCCGGCGGAAGATTTAATCCCGGCGCTGCTGGCCACCCAGGCGCGCGACATTAAAGAGCCGGCCGCCTTGCAGGCATTGTCGGTGGTGTTCCGCGCGGCCTTGCTGGAAGCCGCCCAAAAGAATGCCGACCAGCCCTATCATATTACCGACAACGATGTTTATTTCAAATTTAAAGGCATTAATTTGACGGTACAGGCCATGTTGGACGCGGTGAAATCTTCCCGCGGGCTGGAGCTTTCCAACACGGATTTGGGGTATTACGCTTCCTGCGGCACGGTGTCTTACGATACAGTTGCCAATACGGAAAAGCGCCCCAACTATACCTATTCCCCTGCCAACCTTTCCAAATATATGCTTTCCAATCCCCCGGCGGATTTGTATTCCGCGCCGCAGGATCCGACCCAGTGGTCTGCCGTTAAATGGGTATATCTCTATGACGGGGACGAAATTGCCGCGCGCGTTAATGCGCGCTCCCCTATCGGCAAGCTGCGCGCGCTGGTGCCGCAGAAACTTTCGCCGCAGGGACGTATCCTTTCTATGCGCTTTGAAGGCAGCAAAGGCAGTTACTTGGCCCAAACGCCGCAAGAGGTGGAGTACCTGTTAAGTGCGGGTACCATGCGTTCCTCTTTCTTTGATTTTGTGCCGATGTACAAAGGCAAAAATATACAGCGCGTGTTGGTGCGCGGTTATGACAGCGGCACCGGCGTGGGCTTGTGCGTGGCCGGGGCCGAAGGGTTGGCCGGGGACGGAAGCGATTACCAGGGCATTATCAAATATTATTTCCCCAATGCCCGCATTCTTGATACCCAAACCGGAGAGTTACACTGATGGCAAAGACCAAGATTTTGTATTTCATTACCGCCCTAGACCAGGGGGGCGCGCAAAACAGCGTGCTGACTACTATGAAGCGTCTGGACAAGCGGGAATTTGAGCCCTATTTGGCGGCGGGCAAAGGCGGACGTTTGGACGGCAAAACCAAACGGGAAGTAAAAAACCTGTTTTTTATCCCGGCCTTAAAGCACGACGTGCGTCCGCGCTACTGCCTGCATGACGCACTGGCTTTGGTGCAAATGGGGCTGTTAATGCGCAAAATCCGCCCCGATATTATCCATACCAACGCCCCCAAAGCCGGCATTTTGGGCCGTCTGGCGGCACGCATTTTCTGGAGAAAGGCCAAAGTGGTGCATACGTTCCACGGTTTGGGCTTTGCCAAAGAACACGGGGAAAAACATTTTAATTTTTTTGTGCGTACGGAGCGCTTTTGTTCGTCGTTTACGGACGTGCTGGTGTTTGTGTCTAAAAAGAATGCTGCCGAGGCCGCCCAGCTGGGCATTGGCAAAGGCGTACGCAGCGAAATTATCCGCGCCGGCATAGATTTTGAGCGCAAACTGCCGCCTAATTTTAACCCTGCTTCCAAAAAAGCTGCCTTAAAAATCCCGCCGGCGGCGCGGGTGGTGCTTGCTATTGCCAATTTTAAACCGCTTAAAAACCCCATTCACTTTGTGCTGGCCGCCTATAAAGTGCTGGGGCAAATGAAAAATGTCTGCTTTATTTATACCGGAGACGGCCCGCTCAAAGAGGCCGCCACCAATTTAGCCACCCACCTGGGCATTGACCGGCAGGTCATTTTCCCGGGCTGGCGCGGCGACACCGATGAGCTGTTGGCTATGTCGGACGTGTATGCCAGCACCTCTTTGCGCGAAGGGGTGCCGATGTCTATTTTAGAGGCACAGGCCCACCGTGTGCCCGCCGTGTGCTATGATGTGGACGGCATTGGCGAAGTGGTGTCTAATAACCGTACTGGCTTTTTAGTCAAAGTCAATGACATTTCCGCCTTAGCGGAGAAAATAAAAGCGTTGCTGCGCAACAACGGCCTGCGGGAGCGTTTTAAAGAAAACATCGCCCGGCGGGACTTTGGGGAATTTACTGTCCCCGTTATGATACGCCGCCAGGAGCAGCTCTACCGCTCTCTTTCGCCGCGCAAGCGCAGCGGCAAGAAGCCGTTTTTCCGCCGCCGCAAATACGGCGCGCGGCGCAAATTTACTAATCCCACGGGAGACAAAAAATAATGGATTACGCTATCAATGAAATGGAGCAGGAAACCCTAAACGCCACCCGCGAACTGGCGCAGAAAAAACTAAAACCTCTGCGCGCGGAAATGGACGCCAAGGAACAATTTTCCAAAGAGATGTACGAAGAATTCCGCAAAAGCGGTATGTTTGGTCTGTGGCTGCCGGAAAAATACGGCGGCTTGGGCGGGGGAATTACCTGCCTGGCGATGGCCTTTGAAGAGCTCTCACGCGTATGTGCGGGCCTGGCGCTGACGCCGGGCACGTCTGCTTTGGGCGCTATTCCGATGTTTTTGGCCGCCACCGCAGAACAGCGCGAGCGTTGGTGCTATGACCTGGCCAGCGGCAAAAAACTGTGGGCCTTTGCCTTGACCGAGCCGGAAGCCGGCTCGGACGCCAGCTCCCTTAAAACCACCGCTTTAAAAGACGGCGACTATTATGTGGTCAACGGCACCAAACACTTTATTTCTACCGGCAAAGAGGCCGACTTTTACACCGTAGCCGTCAACACTAACCCGGCCCGCGGCGCGCGCGGTATTTCTTTGTTGGTTATAGAAAAGGGCACGCCCGGTTTTTCCTTTGGCAAGAAAGAGGAAAAAATGGGCATTCGCACCAATCCGACGTATGAACTGATTTTTGAAAACGTCCGCGTCCCTAAAGAAAACCTCCTGGGCAGCGAAGGCCGCGGCCTGCTGTATGTGCAGGAAACGCTGGATTACTCCCGCCCGGGCGTGGCGGCGCAGGCGGTGGGTATTGCGCAGGGTGCGCTGGACGAAACGATACCTTATCTGCGCACCCGCAAACAGTTTGGGCAGCCCATTATCACCTTCCAGGCGCTGGCGCATAAAGTGGCGGAACTGGCCGCCAAGACGGAAGCCGGGCGCGCGCTGGTTTATAGTATTACGCACCGGATGGACGAGGAATTTTTGCCCGCGGTCAAAGCCGCGCTGGAAAACGGCACCACCGTGCACGATGAGCTGAAAAAAATCAAAGGCGGCCGCTGGACCAAATACAGCGCTATGGCCAAATTGTTCTGCGCCAATACCGCTATGGAAGTGGCCGACGAATGCGTCACCCTGTGCGGCGGCGTGGCGTATATGCGCGATTTCCCGCTGGAGAAATATATGCGCGACGCTAAAATCACCCAGATTTACGAAGGCACCGTCCATATCCAGAAAAATGAAATCATCGCGGCTTTAATCAAAGAATACGCCGCCAAAGGAGAATAAGTATGCACATTTTGGCTTGCGTCAAACAAACCCCTAAATCTGACAATGTGAAAATTGACCCGGCTACCGGCTGCTTAATCCGCTCCGGCGCCGAAAGCGCGATGAACCCTTTTGATGAGTACGCCCTGGAAGAAGCCGTTACGCTTAAAGAACAGGTAGGCGGCACGGTATCGGTAATCACCATGGGGCCCCCGGCGGCGGAAAATGTATTGCGCGACAGTATTGCCCGCGGCGCAGACAGGGTCTACCAGCTGGGCGATATGGCTTTTGCCGGCTCGGACACCTGGTCTACCAGCTATGCCCTGTCTAAAGGGGTGGAAAAAATCAATGCCGGGAACAAAGTGGATTTGATTATCTGCGGCAAGCAAACCAATGACAGCGACACCGGGCACATCGGCCCGCAGATTTCCGCCTGGCTGGGCATTCCCAACGCCGCCTTTGTGCGCCGCGTGGTGGAAGTGGGGGAAAACAGCATTACGGTAGAGCGCCTGACCGAGGACGGCACCGAAGTGCTGCAGCTGCCTTATCCGTGCGTAATCAGCGTGGTCAAGGAAATCAGCAACCCCCGCGTGCGCAGCGTAAAAGGCCGCATGGCTGCCAAACGCGCCGAAGTGGTCAAATGGACGGCTGACGACATTGGCGCCGATAAAACCAAGCTGGGCGTAAAAAACTGCCCCACCCGCGTGGTCAAATCTTTTGCCTCCAAGCGGGACAGCAACGCCGTAGAAGTAGAAGGCGCCAACGGCAAAGAAAAAGCCGCCAAACTGGTGGAATTATTAAAAGAAAACAAATATATTTAACTGTGCGCGGCGGGTGCCGGGCGGTTGATTTTAATACAGAGAGTATTTTATGAAAGATTGGAAAAACGTATGGATTTTGGCAGAAGTGTCGCGGGGCAAGTTAAGCCCTACGGCTTATGAATTGTTAAACGCCGGGCGCGGCCTGGCGGACGCGCTTGGAGAGAAACTTTGCGCGGTGCTTTTGGGCAAGGACGTCAAAAAATTTGCGGCGGATTTGTTTGAGCACGGCGCAGACGTGGTGTACGTGTGCGACGCACCGCAGCTGGAAAACTATATAGACGACGTATATGCCAAAACCCTGGCGGGTATGATTAAGCAGTATAAGCCCAACAAGTTTTTGCTGCCGGCTACCAATATGGGCCGTTCGCTGTCCGCCAAGACGGCTATTTTTGCCGGCACCGGCCTGACGGCAGACGCCACCGAGGTGCTGATTAACAAAGAGGACGGGCAGCTGCACGCCACGCGCCCCACCTTTGGCGGCAACCTGATGGCTACCATTACCTGCGCCCATACGCGCCCGGAGATGTGCTCCCTGCGGCCGATGTCTTATGCCAAAGCCGAACGCACGCCGGCCAGAAGCGGCGAGGTGGTGGAATTTGCGTTTAATGAGCAGGATTTTACGTCTTTGGCTAAATTTTTGAAATTTATCAAAAGCGAAGGCGAAGGATTGGATTTGTCGGAGGCGGAAGTCATCGTGGCCGGCGGGCGCGGGCTGGGCAAGCCCGAAGGTTTTGCCCTGCTGGAGAAACTGGCTAAACGGCTGGGCGGCGCGGTGGCTGCCTCGCGCGCACCGGTGGACAGCGGCTGGGTGGAATACCGCCGCCAAATCGGCCTTACCGGGCGCACCGTAAAGCCCAAACTGTATATTGCCTGCGGTATTTCGGGCCAAATACAGCATATGGCGGGGTGCTCGGGCGCGGACGTGATTGTCGCCATTAACAAAGACCCGCAGGCCCCCATTATGAAGCTGGCGCATTACGCCGTACAGGGCGACCTGTATGAAGTGGTGCCGGCTATGTTGGAAGCATTGGAAAAATAAAGACGTTTTGTAGCAAGACCCGCGTTTTTGCAAGGCAAAGACGCGGGTTTTTTATGGTTTTTTGGTTGTTTTGGTGGGAGACCCATTTGAAGGGGCGGAGATCTGCTAAAAATACTGTTTAAATCCCTGGCAATATTCATCGGGCCGTTTGGGGGCGAAGATAGAGAGACACAGAGCAGGGAGCGGAATATTTAAAATGTCTGCGGTTGGGGCAGTTGGCCCGTCCGGGCGCTGAAGGGGCGTGTCTGGCATGTGGCGAAGGAAGGCGGTTTTGGCAGGGGAGGGTGGTGTGTTGAAAATTAGCGGGAAAGGGCGTCTTTGGCGGGAAAGGGTGCGGAAAATGACGCACAGCGGAAATAGCGTTTAGCAACGCCGCCTGCAACAATTATCTAGGTCAGCAGTGCAAGTGTCTAGGGGGCGGGCACACAAAAATTCCAAGCGGTGGCGTTTGATTTTGGGCAGAGTTCCGGCATAACTGGCTGGGCAGAGAGCGGCGCAAGTGTCCAGCGTGGCAGGTACGAACGGCCGGGCAAGCGGCGGCCCTTGGCTTTGGACAAATACCCGGCCCCAACGGCCGGGCCTAACGGGCCAGGCAGAGTGGTGCGGCGGCACAAGTGTCCAGTGCGACGGGCACAAATGGCCGGGCAAGCGGCGGCCCTTGGCTTTGGACAAATACCCGGCCTCAACGGCCGGGCCTAACAGGCCGGGCAGAGAGCGGCGCAAATGTCCGGCGTTGTGGGTACAAACGGCCGGGCGGGGGAAAACCTTTTTTGATAAAATATAAATAAGTATTTTTCTTGGAGGCCGTATGAAAAAACTGGTCATACCCCGCTGGATACAAGCTTATTTCTTATTTATGCTGGGCAACTGGGTGGTATTTGGGTTGCTGCGTGTGATTTTCTTATATGTGTTTCGCGGTGCGCTTACGCCGCAGCATTATCATGAATTGTGGACGACGTTTTATATCGGGGCCAAGTTTGATTTCCGCCTAGCCGGCGCGGTGGCTATTCCGCTAGGGCTGTATTTGACGGTATATGCGTTTTGGCATAAGGCCTCCCGTATTAAAAAAGCCATGTGCTGGCTGTGTGCTTTGCTGGAAGCGCTGGTAATGGCGGTGTATTTTGCCGATTTTGGACATTATGCCTATATTTCCATGCGCATTAACTCTTCCGTGTTTACTTATGCGGAAAATGCGCTCATTTCCGCGCAAATGCTGTGGGAAACCTATCCGATTATTTGGATTGTGCTGGGGCTTTTGCTGTGGGGCGTGATAGGGTATTTCTTTACGAAGAAGCTGTTGACTTATGCGTTTGGACGCGATGATAAATACCGCTGGAAAGGCAATTTGGGCTGGTTTTTTGCCGGGCTGCTGATTACCGGCGGACTGATGTTTGGACAAATCAGCCAGTATCCGCTGCGCTGGAGCAACGCCTATCACTCCACCAACAATTTTATCTGCAACCTCACGTTAAACCCCGCTTTGAACCTTTTTGACACCTACCGCTTTGCCCGAACCAAAGAGTATGATGAAAATCAGGTGCGCACCTATTATCCGGAAGTGGCTGAATTTTTGCAGGTGGATAATCCCAATGCGGAAACCTTGGACTTTACGCGCACGTTTGCCGGCGCAGAACACCCAAAGGATTACAACGTAGTCGTTATTTTTATGGAGTCCTTGGCGTGGAACAAAACTTCGTTTACCAACCCGGATTTAGACCCGACGCCGTTTATCAAGCAGCTGGCGGATAAATCCATTTTGTTTACCAATTTCTTCACACCCACCTCTGCCACGGCGCGCGCGGTGTTTGCCACGCTGACCGGGCTGCCGGACGTGACGGAAGTGGAAACCAGCTCCCGCAATCCGCTGATTGTAGATCAGCATGTAGTGGCAAATGCGCTGGACGATTATGAAAAATATTATTTCATCGGCGGCAGCTCCAGCTGGGGCAATATCCGCGGCATTATTGAGCACAATTTGGCGGATGTAAATATGTATGAAGAAGGCAAATTTGACGAAGAAAGCCGCAACGACGTGTGGGGTATTTCGGACTTGGATTTGTTCCGCCAGGCCAACCGGATTTTGGAGCGCGACCAGCAAAAAACCGGCAAGCCGTTCTTTGCCATTATTCAGACGGCCGGTTACCACCGCCCCTATACAATTCCCGACGACAACGCCGGCTTCGTGCCGGACACCACCACTACCGAAGCACAGGCCAAGAAACGCAGCTTTGTCAGTGTGGCGGAGCTTAATTCGCTTAAACTTTCCGACCATTTCCTGGCGGAGTTTTTCCGTATGGCGGAAAAGTCGGATTATTATAAAAATACGCTCTTTGTTATTTTCGGAGACCATGGCCTTTCCGCGCCGGAGTCTGAAAATATGCCGCGCGGCTATGTGGAGCTGAACTTAATCAATCACCAGGTGCCGCTTATTTTGGCCGGCCCGGTTATTAAAGAGCCGCAGGTGATAGAAGAAACCGCCAGCCAGCTGGATATTCTGCCTACCATTATGGGCTTGCTGGGCCGCCCGTATTTTACCCGTGCTATCGGGCGGGACGCGTTGAGTGAAGGCCATGAGCCGGGCGCTTTTATTTATTCCTGGGCGCAGAACCCGCACCCGATGGGCTTTGTGCAGGGGGAATACTATTACACCATTTTGGGCACCGACGGGCAGGACGGGCTGTATAAGTACGCGGAAAAAGATTTTAACCGCAATTTGGCCCAAGAAGAGCCGCAGCGCTATGAATACATGAAGAAAATGACGCGCGGTTTATTTGAAACTTCCAAATATTTATCGTATCATAACCAAAAGAAGGACGAAAACGATAAACAATAAAATCACGGGTGCTGCCCCGGATAAGGGGGCAGGGGCTGGCCCGTCTGTGCGCCGTGCACAATAGCGTTTCCGCACAGCGGAAATAAGCTGTTCTACAGGGAGAAACTATGAGCGGAATTAGCATAGCCGTAATTATTGTAGTAGTTGTGGGCGTGTATGTCATCATGACATATAATGGGTTTGTTACGCTGCGTAACCGGATTAAAGAGGCGTGGAGTGATATAGAAGTGCAGATGAAGCGCCGCTATGACTTAATCCCCAACTTGGTAGAAACCGTCAAAGGATATGCCAAACATGAAAGCGGCACGCTGGAAAAAGTAATCCAGGCGCGCAATATGGCTATGGCTGCCCATGAGAATATGAAAGAGGTGGCCCAGTCGGAAAATATGCTGACGGGGGCTTTAAAAAGCATATTCGCCTTGAGCGAAAGTTATCCGGATTTGAAAGCCAACCAGAACTTTTTGGAGCTGCAGCGCGAACTGCGCGATACGGAAGACAAGCTCCAGGCCTCCCGCCGTTTTTACAACGGCAATGTACTGGCGTATAACACCAAGATGGAGCTCTTCCCCAGCAATGCGGTGGCCAGCATGTTCAAGTTTGAAAAAGAAGAATTTTTTGAACTGGACGAATCCGAAGCTAAAGACGCAGAAAAACCCGTTTCCGTTAAATTTTAGAGGCGTTTGTGGCTACCACTTACGATTTTATTGCCCAAAACAGGCGGCGTACCTGGCTGCTTGTTTTGCTATTTCCGCTGACGTTTGCCTTGCTGGGATATTTGTTTCTGCTGGGATATCATTATTGTAATTCCAGTTCGTACCGCTATGATAAGCAGCAGGCCACCTATTCCCGGGTACAGCCCAGCGCAGAGCCGTCTGCGCTGGAAATGGCCAATCTGTCTGCCTTGCATTTTTTGCCGTGCCTATGGCTGGCGGCGATGCTGTGGATAGTGATAGCGTATTATTCCGGCGATCAAATGCTGCTGCGCGGCGCGGGAGCCATAGAAATACACCGTGATGACCAACCGGAAATCTACCGCCTGGTGGAAAACCTTTGCATTGCTGTCGGCTTGCCTATGCCGCGCGTGTATATTATCAATGACAACTCTCTAAACGCCTTTGCCACCGGGCGTGACCCGCAGCATGCGTCCGTGGCGTTGACGAAGGGGATTGTAACAAAATTGGAACGGGTGGAGCTGGAAGGGGTTATCGCCCATGAGCTCTCCCATATACAAAACCGTGATATCCGTCTCATGCTTATCACGGTGGCGGGGATTTCGTTTTTTACTTTTCTTTCGGAAATATGCTTGCGTATGGGGCTATCCAGCAGCCGCAGCCGCGGAAAAAATAGCGGCCAGGGGGCCTTGTTGTTTTTTGCCTTGGGTGTGTTTTTTGCGATATACGGTTTTTTGATTGCGCCGCTTATCCGGCTGGCTGTTTCCCGCACGCGGGAATATCAGGCCGACGCTACGGCGGCATTGATGACGCGCAATCCGGACGCTTTGGCGCGGGCGCTGCAAAAAATCAGCCAAGACCCGCGGGTGGAATCGTTGGATAAACACGCCAGCATGGCGGCTATGTGTATTGAAAATCCGTTAAGCAAACACAGCTTTTTTACGTTTCTCTCGGGCATGTTTGCCACGCACCCTCCCATAGAAAGAAGGATTGCGCTGCTGCGCCAAATGGACAGAGGACACTGACCGTATTTGCATGCTATGCGGCCCCTCCCTGACGGGACGGGGCCGCGGCATTTGTAAAGACCTATAAAAAAGCCCCGAAGAGGGGGCTTTTTTAACCTAATATTTTGTCTAAACTTGGCTCAAAGTCAAAATATTCATATTTATCAAAATCCAGCACTCTCGCCACCCAGGAAAGGGGGAAAACCGCCGCCAGCGTATTAAAATCGCGCGCGGCGCTGTTGTAGCGTTTTTTGCATTGCTGGATTTTGCTTTCCGAAGCCAGCACACTGCGCTGCAGTTTTAAAAAGTATTCATCTTTTTTCAGTTCTTCATGAGAGGCCAGCTTGCCGAACATTTTTTTGAGGTTGTCGCTTACTTCGGCTTCACAGGCAATATGTTTTTGCATGGTGTCGGCCTCGGCGCATTTTTCTTTCATTTTGCCCAACGCGTATGAAAATTCCCGCTCCAACTCCGGCATCGCCGCCGATGACCACGCCAGCGAGGGCAACAGTTCCCGCCGGTTGCGCAGGGCTATTTCCAGCTTATGCTGGGCACGGTAAACGGCTTTGCGCAGGGAAACAAATTTAAAATACGCAGCGGCAAACAAGATGACGGCTGCACACATGAATCCAAATAAAAACCATACCAGCATAATCGCCTCCTAAAAAAAATTGACGGGCCCCTGATTTATTTTTACAATGAAGGTATACCGACAGTATAGCCGTTAATTTTCTTTTTATCAAGCCCTTTGCCGCCTTACCGGGGCTGTGTGCCGATTTGCTGGACGGGTGCGCCTTGCGGTGCGCCAAGTAGTGATGTTCAACTTACTCATAACGGAGGACGGATGCTGCTAACCATCATATCGTTTGTAGGTTTCACGGGGCTGGTGTTGGGAATTTCCTATTTCCTCACCCGCAAAAATGATACATCCTCGCAGGAAGGGTACTTCCTGGCGGGGCGCGGACTGACGGGCTGGATTATTGCCGCTTCTTTGCTGTTGACCAACTTGTCTACAGAGCAAATGGTCGGGCTCAACGGTCAGGGCTATATGTTCAATATATCTGGCATAGGGTATGAGCTGGGTGCCTCGCTGGTATTGATTGTTGTGGCGTTTTTCTTTTTGCCGCGTTACCTCAAAAAGGGGTATGCCACTATTCCTGATTTTATCGGTGACCGCTATGACGCCACTACCAAGCAAATGGTCAATTTCCTTTTCCTGGCCGGCTATGTGCTCATTTTGCTGCCTACGGTGCTTTATTCCGGTGCTATCGGCATGGGAGGTATTTTTGACATCATGGGCACGTTTAACATTGACTATATGGCGGCCATTATTATTGTAGTGGTGGCTATTGGCGTGTTGGGCGTGATTTACAGCTTGGCCGGCGGGCTGCGCATTATGGCTATAGCCGATACGCTTAACGGTATCGGCTTAATTATTGGCGGGATGATGATCCCGGTGTTTGCCTTGATGTATGTGGGCGGCGGAGATATGCTGGGCGGCTTGAAAACCGTGGTGGAAGCCCACCCCGAAAAATTCAACGCCATTGGCGGCCCCAATGACCCGGTGCCTTTCTTGACGATGTTTACCGGTATGATTTTGGTAAACCTCTTTTACTGGGGCTGCAACCAGACCATTATCCAGCGCGCTTTGGCGGCCAAAAACCTTAAAGAAGGGCAAAAAGGGTTGCTGTTGGCGGCTGTATTTAAGCTGTTCGGCCCGCTGTATCTGATTATCCCGGGGGTGGTGGCTTTCCACATTTTCCAGGATAATCCGCTGAAAATCGGTGATATGGCCTACCCCATGCTGGTGAACAAAGTGTTGCCGTTCTATCTGACGGGCTTTTTTGCAGCAGTGCTGTTTGGGGCTATTTTGAGCTCGTTCAACGCCGCACTGAACTCCACCTCCACGCTGTTCATGCTGAATATTTATAAACCTTATATTAAGCCGGACGCGACGGATAAACAGGTGGTGGTGGCCGGTAAGGTGGTGGCAGTCATTTTGGCTATTTTCTCTATGTGCGTGGCTCCGCTGATTGCTAAAGCACCGTCTGGGCTGTTTAACTATTTGCAGATGGTGAACGGTTTTTACAATGTGCCTATTTTTACGCTGATTATTTTCGGCATGCTCAATAAAACCGCTCCGGCTTGGTCTGCCAAGATTACGCTGGTGTTTTTCATCATTGCCTACGGGCTGACCCAAATCCCCATGGACTGGACGTCTTCTGTGCCGGTGTTGGGCTGGCTTAAATCCATACACTTCCTGCATGTTATGGGCATTCTGTTTGTAATTGCGGTGGCCTTTATGTATTTGGCGGGCAAATTCAGCCCGGCTACCAATCAGTATGACGATGCCAAAGACCTGCATATTGTAGACACCACTCCCTGGAATAAAGGGGTGGTCATGAGTGTTATTATTGTGCTGTGTGTGTTTGCCGCCTATGTAATCTTCTCTAAATACGGTATAGCGGCCTAAAGATACTGTTTGAACAAGGCGCCCCTGCGGGGGCGCCTTTTTTTGTGTTTTGGGAGGGAGGGAGAACGAAAAAAGTATTGCACCGTCTTAAAAACTTGTTATAATACAAATAAGATTTAGAGGGAGAATATATGGAAGAACACCGTATCAATATTATGGAAGATGCCCCCGCCCAGGCGGCGGCTCCGGCGCCCGAAGAAATGGAAGCCAAACCGGCCAGCATAGCCGAGCGTTTTATTGCGCTGTTGATAGACTGGAGCATTATCAGTATCCCTTACCAGTTGTTGGCGGCGGCGTACATCAACCGTACCTTTTTGGATTTAGAACAGATTTATCTGATATTAGCGGGGGTGAATGTCCCCTTTATTTTGTATGAAACGATTTTCAGCTGCGGCGGGCGCACTACCTTGGGTAAAAAACTGGTTGGTATCCGGGTGGAAAATGCCCAAACCGGCCAGCCGCTTTCTTTGGGCAAGGCCTTTGTGCGTGCCATTGGCTATTATATCAGCGCGGCGCTGTTGATGTGTGGCTTTCTGTTGGCGTTTATTGATTCCCGCAAAAGAGCGCTGCATGATCATTTGGCCGGATCGGAAGTGATGCAAGGCCGTCCCAAAAGCTGGGGGGAACGTATGGCCCTTTCTTTGACGGGCATGCTGCTGATGTTTATGTTTGTTTTTTCTGCTTATTCTCAAATTTTTTCAGGCGGTTCCTGGGCGCAGAAACGCCTGATTTTGCAGGCGCAGGAACATGTGCGGAAAATCGGTTATTTGGAAGAAGTGCACCGCATGAAATTTGGTTATTACACCAATGACCTGTTGCGTTTGTCCATTTTGTCCGGCGACCCGGTGCAATTCCAGCGCGACACCCAAAAGGTGCTGGATAATAAAAATTTCCGTATCGGCGTCAAAGACAATAAATACAAAATCCGCGCCCAGGCCAAAGACCTGCGCAAAACGGCGGTTTATTATCCGTAATTCTATGTTTATCCAAAGCCCTCCGCTCTAAAGGCGGAGGGCCTTTTTTATATGCAGGAAACCCTGGCAAAGTGCAGTGAAATCATGCAATAAAGTGTAAAAACCTGTTAAATGGGCAAATAGTGTTTTCTTTTGAAGCAACAGACGCATACAAAAAAGGTGAAGGAAATAGCCGCCATAATACATATGCGCAGCAATCCACTCTCGGGGGGTACACAAAAAACCCCCGTTTAAAAACGGGGGGAAAGCAGAGACCTGATGCGCAATCAGCCGTTATTGCGCTCGGACGAATGCTGGCAGTTAATGCAATAGCGGGCAAAAGGCAGCGCTTTTATGCGTTTTTTGGGAATGGGCTGGCGGCAGAGCTCACAGCGACCGTAAATGCCCTTTTCAATTTTGCGCAGGGCCGCTTCAATCTGGCCGATAGTATTGTGGGAATTGCCGGACAATTCAAATAAAATTTCTTTATCCAAGCTTTGGCTGGCTGCGTCAATCGGGTCGCCCACTTCCGCTTCGGGCATATCCATAGTTTTTTTGTCTTTGAGTCTTTTTTCAGCGTCTGCTTTAAGCTCTTCCAAATGTTTTTTAATCTCTTTAATTTCCGCCGCGGTTAAAGCGTCTTTGCTGTTTTTTTTCGTTACCATTTCGGGCACTCCTTTAAATATACAAATCGAGCGGCGTTGTTTTGCGCCGTTTGATTAATGTAGCAAATACGAACGGCTAATGCAAGAGGGGCCGGATATTGTTATAATAAGTAATATCCAACCTTATTTTTCGGAGCGTGCCCCGGCATGAAAAATATACTAAAGACCCCTTTGAATGAATTGATTTTTAAAAATTCGCTGATTGTAAATTATAAGCGGATGTGGCCTTATCTCAAACCCTATTGGTTCCGCGCCTTTTTAGGGGTGGGGCTGGCTGTTCCGGTGGGGGCGTTGGATTCTATAGTGGCTTTGTTTTTAAAGCCGTATACCGACGATGTGCTGGTGGCCAAAAACGCTACCTTTGCCGCCTATGTGCCGCTGCTGATTATTGGGTTTGTGTTGCTGCAAAGTATTTTAAATTACAGCGTAAAATACCTGACTACCTGGGTGGGCAATAAAGTAACGCTGGACGTGCGCAAAAAATTGTTTGCCAAACTGCTTTCGCTCAATACGGCGTATTTTGACAATCATGACTCCGGGCACGTCATGATGCGTTTTAACAACGACGCCGACACGGCCTGCAACGGCTTAATCAATCACGTCCGGCTGATTATTTCCAAGGTGTTTTCTTCGTTGGCGCTGGTGTGTGTGCTGTTTTATAACTCCTGGCAGCTGACCATTATTGCTGTGTCTGCCGTGCTGGTGGCTTTTGTGCCTATCTATATTGTGCGGCGCAAAATGGAAGAATTGGTGCGCAATACCATACAGGTCGGCTCCGTGGCGATGAAGGCCTATAACGAGGTGTTTAGCGGCAACCGCACCATCGCCGCCTATAACCTGCAAAAAGAACAGCAAAAAGGGTTTAATGTGCTGATGGAGCGCATTTTTAATTTGAATATGGGCATTGTCAAACACACGGGCTGGCTTTCCCCAGTCATGCATTTTATTATTTCTCTGGGACTGGCTTTTGTAATTTGGCAGAGCAGCTCTTTAATTGTAGCCGGCACTATTACCAGCGGAAACTTTACCTCTTTTGTTGCGGCCCTGCTGTTGCTCTATACCCCGCTCAAAACGGTGGGGGACGATTATGTGGATATCAAAAAAGCCCTGCTGGCTATTGACCGTATTTTTGAAATCTTTGCCTTGAAACCCACCATTAAAGACGCCAAAGAGGCACAAAAATTGACTCATGTTTCCGGTGAAATTAAATTTGAACACGTGACGTTCGCCTATAAAGAGGGGTTGCCGGTGCTCAAAGATATTGACTTAACCGTTCCGGTGGGCACCAGTCTGGCCCTGGTGGGCAATTCCGGCGGCGGAAAAAGCACGCTGGTCAACTTACTGCCCCGGTTTTATGACGTCACGCAGGGGCGCATCACAATTGACGGGAGCGATATAAGGGACTTTACGCTTGCCTCCCTGCGCGACCAGATAGCCGTTGTATTTCAGGATAATTTCTTGTTCTCCGGCACTATACGCGACAATATCTTAATCGGCCGGCCCAACGCTACGGAAGAGGACTTGCAGGCGGCGGTAAAAAGCGCTCACCTGGAAAAATTTATTGCGGAATTAAAAGATGGTCTGGATACGGAACTGGGCGAACGCGGGCTGACGCTTTCGGGCGGACAGCGCCAGCGTGTGGCGATTGCGCGCGCGTTTGTACGTAACGCCCCTATCGTAGTGCTGGACGAAGCCACCAGCGCACTGGACAATAAGTCGGAAGCGATTGTGCAGAAAGCGCTGGATAACCTGATGAAAAACCGCACGGTGTTTGTGATTGCGCACCGTTTGTCCACGGTCGTTAATGCCGATAAAATTGTGGTGTTAAACGGCGGGGAAATTGTGGAGGTGGGCTCTCACGAGGAACTTTTAAAGCTGGAAGACGGCGCCTACAAAGCGCTCTACAATGCGCAGTTTAAACACCGCGCCTGATGCTTGTCGGTTTTACCTAAACCCCCGCCTAATCAGGCGGGGGTTTTATATAGAAACACGCCGCCATTATTAAAAGCGGACTATTCCGTTTAAAACAAATACGCCCCCGAGAGCGGAGGCGTATTTATTAATTAAAACAGCAGTTTTCTGCGGTGGTCTAATACTTGTACGTTACCAGCCCGCTGCGCAGTTTGGGCTCAAACCAGGTGGATTTGGGCGGCATAATCAGGTGGGCGTCGGCCACTTTCATCAGCTCTTCCATAGACGTCGGATACATGGAAAACGCCACCTTGTATTCGCCGCTGTCCACCCGCTTTTGCAGCTCTTTGAGCCCTCGTATACCGCCGACAAAGTTAATGCGTTTGTCGGTGCGCGGGTCTCCAATGCCCAGCACCGGGGCCAGCAGGTTGTTTTGCAGAATGCTCACGTCTAAAGCGGCTACAGGGTCTTGTGCGTCAAAGGAGCCGTCTTTGGCCTTCAGCGTGTACCATTGCCCGTCCAAATACATGCCAAACTGGTGGCGGGCCTGGGGTTTGGCTTGAGCGGTGGCCTGCACGTCAAATTTTTGGGCTATTTTTTCCAAAAACACCTCTTTAGACAGCCCGTTTAAATCTTTCACCAGGCGGTTGTAGTCCATGACATAGAGCTGTTCCGCCGGGAAAATGACCGCCAGGAAAAAGTTGTAGCTTTCCTGCCCGGTGTGGTGCGGGTTGGCCGCTTTGCGCTTGCGCGCCACATTGGCAGCAGAAGCGGAGCGGTGGTGCCCGTCGGCAATATACAAAACAGGCAGCGCGTCAAAAATTTTAATCACGCGGTCAATGTCTTTATCCTCGTGCATGACCCAAAACGTATGCCCTATGCCGTCAGAGGTAGTGAATTTATAGTGCGGCGGATTTTGCGTCAGCGTATGGACTAAATCGTCCATTTCCTGTTGGTGCGGATAGGTCAGAAACACCGGGCCCGTGGTGGCGCCCAAGGTGTCTACATGACGGGTGCGGTCTTCTTCTTTGTCTTTGCGCGTCAGTTCGTGCTTGCGGATAATGCCTTTGTCGTACTCTTCTGCGCTCACCGCGGCCACCAGGCCGTACTGGGTGCGCCCACCCATCGTTTGCGCGTAAATGTAAAAGCAGGGTTTTCTGTCCTGTTTTAAAATGCCGCGTGCGATGAATTTGTCCAGATTTTCGCGCCCTTTGGCATAGACTTGCTCATCGTATAAATCCACGTTTTCAGGCAAATCAATTTCCGGCTTTTCCACATGCAAAAAAGAGAGCGGATTGCCTTTTGCCATTTCGCGCGCTTCGCGCGAGTTAATCACATCATAAGGCGGGCACGCTATTTGCTCTGCGTGACCGTCGGGGCGGTAGCCCCGGAAAGGTTTAACAATAGCCATTAGTTCACCTTGTGCAAAAATTTGCCCGTAGCGGCGTATTCGTTGATAATTTGAACGGTGCACTCCGCCACCGCGTCCTGAGCTTGGTCGGTACTGGCGCCGATGTGGTGCGTGCCGTAAATATTTTCGGCCCCTTCGTAGGGGGAATAATCAAAGACAGTATCATTGGCTTTGGGCTCGGTTTCATACACGTCCAGCCCTGCTTTAATGCCTTTGGTTTTGACCGCCTCTGCCAGGTCTTTTGCCACCACCAGCCCGCCGCGCGCTGCGTTGATAAAGATAGCGCCGGGCTTCATGGCGTCAAAGAATTTTTTATTAAATAAGCCCTTGGTTTGCGGCGTTTCGGGTACGTGTACGGTTACGGCGTCGCACATACCGGCCAGCGTGTAAATGTCCGGCTCCGGCGTTACGCCGATAGCAATAAATTCTTCGGCTTTGTCGTTGGGGTCATAGGCCACCACGTTCATACCAAACGCTTCGGCGCGTTTGGCTACTTCTTTGCCAATTGCTCCCAGCCCGATAATGCCCAGCGTACGCCCAAAAAGCCCTTTGGCTTTGCCGTATTCGCCTTTGTTCCATTTGCCTTCGCGCAGGTCTTTGGTATTGTGGTAAATACGGCGGTCTAATGCCAAAATCAGCCCCATGGTCAGCTCTGCCACGGCAATGGAATTGGTGCCCGGGCAGTTGCACACCGCCACGCCCTTTTCGGCGGCGTGTTTGACGTCTATGGTGTTGGTGCCGGCCCCGGCACGGATAATGAGCTTTAAGGCCGTGCCCGCGTCTATGACAGCGGCGGGCACTTTGGTGCTGCGCACGATTAAAATTTCATGGTCTTTTATCGCGCCGGGCAGCGTGTTTTCGTCTAAAGACGGGTCAGAGGTAATCTGGTGGCCCTGCTTGGCCAACACTTCGGCCCAGTGGGCGGGGAATTTGTCTGCAATCAGTATTTTCATTTGCCCTCCGCGTTGGCGCGCAAATCCGCCACAATAGCGTCAACGGCTTTGGTCAGTTTTTCATATTGCTGCGTGCCGTGTATATCCACAAACGGGAAACAGGCAATACGCAGGGAGTTTTGTTTGACGGAAGAATATTTCTTTATGCCGTCCTGCAAATTGGGCAGGCCGGTGGCTTTGAGCGCTTTGCTGATTTCGGCGCAGTCAATTTTCGGGTCTGTGATTTCCAGCGTCAAGGTGGTGTAGGAGCGGTTGGCCGGGTTTTTAATCAGCGGGGCCAGCCAGTCGGTGCTTTCCACCCATTTCATCAGGTAGTCATAATGCGCGCGGCACAGCGCGTCCATGGCTTTGAGCCCGCCGTTGTCGTTCATCCACTTGCAGGCCTCGTTGAACATCCAAATATTGGTGGTGGAGGGGGTATTGACCGTTTGGGCTTTTTCCTGTGCTTTTTTGACGGCTTCCGTCAAATCCAGAGAATAAGGAATGCGGCGGTATTTTTTGGCCTCTTCAATGCGTTTGACCGCGGCGGGGCTTAAGATAATCACGCTGCTGCCGCCGCCCACGCCAAAACATTTCTGCATGGAGAACACCATAACGTCAAATTTATTGGCAGGCAAATCCCGCCCGCCGGCGCAGGAAGTGCAGTCCCAGGCAATCAAGGTGTCGGGCCCTTTGCTTTTCCAGGCCTCTTCCAGGTATTCGTTGGGGATTTGCGTGCCGGTGGAGGTTTCGTTGGGGGTCAGCACTACCAAGCTGGCGTTGTAGTCGGGTTTTTGCGCGGGGAAAAATTCGCCTTCGGCGGGCTCTTTAAAATCTTTGATGACAGTGTCTTCTAAGCAGGAAGCGATTTTTTTGCACCACAGTTTGGAGAACGCCCCAAAGCTTAACCCGGAAATGGAGTTTTTGGTCAAGCTCCATGCCACCGCGTCCAGCGCCGGCGTAGCGCCACCCATAAAAAAGAGGACGGTATAATCGGCGGGCAAGGCCAGCAGCTGGCGCAAATTATCGGCGGCTTCTTTATACAGGCCGTCTGTGGAAATGTCTTTGGCGCGGTGGCTGCGTTCAAATTGGGTTTTATAAAGCGGCGTTTCCCGTACGACGGGGTGGCCCTGGCTGGGGCCGCAGGTAAAGGTGGAAGTGGGCAGTTGCTCGGTCGGTATTTTCACAGTCATATTCATCTCCTTTTTTGCGTCTACCCCCATTGTAGACAAGGTTGGGGAAAAATGCAACCCCTTCCGTTTTTGTATTTTTGCTTATTTGTCCGCCGTTTGGGCCTGGCTAGGCCATAGCGGGCTAAAGCCGCTGGGATATTGCTTGTGGAAGTGTGAATTTTAACCCTGCTTTTGGGCGGACTTTTTTGGCCGCGGATTTTGTAAAATATAAAGGTAAGATTTATTATTTTCATTAGGAGACTTTCATGAGCTGCGAAAAATGCACCCCCGAAGTCAAAGAAATGTGCTGCGTCTGCAAAGGCGCCAAGCATGACCCGGCCCCAATTCCTGAAGAAGGAAAATGGGTTAAAGCCAAACAAATTGGCGATATCAGCGGTTTGACCCACGGTGTGGGTTGGTGCGCCCCGCAACAGGGCGCCTGCAAACTCACGCTCAACGTCAAAAACGGCGTGATTAAAGAAGCGCTGGTGGAAACGCTGGGCTGCTCCGGCATGACCCACTCTGCCGCCATGGCGGCGGAAATTCTGCCGGGCAAAACCATTTTGGAAGCCCTAAACTCCGACTTGGTTTGCGACGCTATCAATACCGCTATGCGCGAGCTTTTCCTGCAAATCGTCTACGGCCGCACGCAGAGCGCGTTTTCCGATGACGGGCTGCCCATCGGCGCCGGTATGGAAGACCTGGGCAAAGGCCACCGCAGCCAGGTAGGCACTATGTACGGCACCGAAGCCAAAGGCCCCCGCTATTTGGAAATGGCGGAAGGATATGTGCTGGAAATCGGTTTGGACAAGAACAACGAAATCATCGGCTATAAATTCGTCAACCTGGGTAAGATGATGGACGCCATTAAAAAAGGCACCGATGCCAAAAAGGCCTTTGAAGACAACGTCAAAACCTACGGCCGCTTTGACGAAGCCGTCAAGAAAATTGACCCCCGCAAAGAGTAAGCCCAGGAGAGAAATTTATGATTACGTTTGAAGGATACGAAAGAAGAATTGACAAAATCAACGCCGCGCTCAAAGCCGCCGGCATTAAAGATTTGGAAGAAGCGCGCCAAATCTGCCTTGACAAAGGCATTGACGTGGAAAAAATCGTCAAAGGCATTCAGCCCATCGCGTTTGACAACGCCGTGTGGGCCTATACCGTGGGCGCCGCTATCGCTTTGAAATCCGGCGTTAAATCCGCCGCCGAAGCCGCCGAAAAAATCGGCGTGGGCTTGCAGAGCTTCTGCATTCCCGGCTCTGTGGCTGACCAGCGCGCCGTAGGCCTTGGCCACGGCAACCTGGGCGCTATGCTGCTGCGCGAAGAAACCAAATGCTTCTGCTTCTTGGCAGGGCACGAAAGCTTCGCCGCCGCGGAAGGCGCCATCGGCATTGCCCGCACCGCCAACAAAGTGCGCAAAGAACCGTTGCGCGTCATTTTGAACGGCTTGGGCAAAGACGCCGCCTACATTATTTCCCGCATTAACGGGTTTACCTCCGTGGAAACGGAATATGACTACAAAACCGGCGAGCTCAAAATCGTCAGCGAAAAAGCTTTCTCCGACGGAGACCGCGCCAAAGTGAAATGCTACGGCGCAGACGACGTCAACGAAGGCGTAGCCATTATGCGCCACGAAGGGGTGGACGTGTCCATTACCGGCAACTCCACCAACCCCACCCGCTTCCAGCACCCGGTAGCCGGCACCTATAAGAAATGGGCCATTGAAAACGGCAAGAAATATTTCTCCGTGGCTTCCGGCGGCGGCACGGGCCGCACGCTGCACCCGGACAATATGGCCGCCGGCCCTGCCTCTTACGGCATGACCGACACCATGGGCCGCATGCACAGCGATGCGCAGTTTGCCGGCTCTTCCTCCGTGCCTGCGCACGTGGAGATGATGGGCCTTATCGGCATGGGCAACAACCCGATGGTCGGCGCGACGGTAGCCGTTGCGGTGGCCGTATCCGAAGCCAAATAAGCTGTTTTTGTTGTAAAAAGCCGCCTCTTACGGGGCGGCTTTTTTATGTGTAAATTCCCGGGATTTGAGAAATACCTATCCCTGTAAACTCCGGGCGTCCGCCCGGGGAGCCGCAAGGGGTGATCACGCACCTGCGCTGACGCTGCGGCGCAGGCATAGAGGCGCTTTGCGGCACAAGAGAGCGGGGGCTCTTTATAGCTTGGCCCGGCGGAAAGAATAGGTAAAGGCGGGTAGCCGGGAAATAGCGGTTGCGCAAACGGCGCCAATTTATTTTTGCTTTAAATCTCATCTGCCCGCGGAAATAGGCAGCAGAGAGTTTCTATTGTTGGAAAATAAGCTGGTTGGCTGTGGGGATATCGGCCTTACATTAGCCCCAGGCGTTTACACAGCAGCCCAATCCCTGCTAAAGCGGCCCAGCAGAACAGCAGCCACAGTATTTCAGGCAGTTTGACGCGGGTGGGGGGAAGCTCTTTGGGCAAGGCATTGATGCGCCGCTGTAAAACGTACGGAGCCAGTATAAAAAACAACGCTCCTGCTATGCGCCCCCCGGTGGGAAGTGCCGGCACCCAAACCGCCGCAAAGCCCGCCCACAAAGCCGTTCCCCAAAAAACAGGGGAGAGGGTGGGACGCTTGCGCATATAGCGGCAGGTGCGGTTGATAATGGCGTTTAATTGATAAAAAGAAAGGAACGTACACACGGCGCGCAGCCAGGGGGGGTATTTTAAAGAAGTACCGTCCGTATTTTTGAATCCGGCTGTTACGGCCTGCCATTGTTTAAAAGACCAATAGAACAGAAAAAGCCCTCCGCTGATTATATTGAAAAGCAACAGGCGCTTCTCCGGGATAAAATAATAGCGCGTGGAAAGCCCCGCCTTTTTCAGGCGTTCCTTTTCTTCGTCGCGTTTGGCCTGGGATGTGTAATCCCATTTTTTTATCCCCAGTGCGTAAAACACATATAAAATGGCTATACCCAGAAGGATAGAGAGTAATCTGTCCATATTCCCATTATAATAAAAATACGCCCGGCTCCGGCAAGTGATTCACAAAGCAGAAAACGTGGGCGCGGCGTTCGGCGCGGTGCGGGGGGCAGTTTGAAACGTACGGGCAAATACGGGAAGCGGCGTGCGCGGCGGGACTTGAGGGGCGCGGGCAAATACAAGAAGCGGCGGCGCGAGTTGCGGCTGTGCGTCTTGCCGAATACTCGGGGCGCGGGCAAAACTGTTATTTGTGGCCTTTCTGAAAAATTCGGCTTTCCCTTTCCTGCGGCGGCAAACAGAAGCGGCGGCGCGGTGCGTGGTCGCAGGTTGAAGTATGCGGGCAAATGCAAGAAGCGTCTGGGGGAAGCTGTGACGGGGGGAAGAAAAGGCGGCTTTTCGTACGCGCGCGAAAATGATAAAATATATTATCTGCAAAGTGAAAGAAAGCGGAAAACCCGCAGACAAAAACCTCCTGCGCAGCGGTGAGGTTATTTTTTGCTGAAATTTTAAGTTACGGAAGAAAGAAGAATTTATGAGCAATGTTCGCAGTGACGTACGCAATGTGGCTATCATCGCCCACGTAGACCACGGCAAAACGACCGTCGTGGACGCCCTTTTAAAACTGGCCGGCGAGTTTAATGTAAAAGACGACCAGGCACAGGAAACTGTGCTGGACTCCAACCCCTTGGAGCGGGAGCGCGGCATTACCATTTTAGCCAAATGCACGTCTGTAAAATATAAAGACCATACCATCAATATCGTAGACACCCCGGGACACGCTGACTTCGGCAGTGAAGTGGAGCGCGTGCTGCGCATGGTGGACGGCGCTATCCTCATGGTGGACGCGGTGGAAGGCCCCATGCCGCAGACCCGCTTTGTGCTGCGCAAAGCGCTGGCTTTGGGCTTGCGCCCGATTGTGGTTATCAATAAAATGGACCGCGAACATATCCGCCCCAGCGAAGTGGTGGACGAAGTGTTTAACCTGTTTATGGAGCTGGGCGCTACCGACGAACAGCTGGATTTCCCTATTCTGTACGCTTCCGGCCGTGAGGGCTGGGCCAGCGTGAAAATGGAAGAAAAAGGCAAAGATATTGCCCCGCTTTTAGACACCATTATTTCCCATGTGCCTGCCCCGGTGGCTATGCCGGACGACCCGCTGCAAATGCAGGTCACCATGCTGGACTACAACAACTTTTTGGGTCACGTCGGTATTGGCCGCATTTTGGCCGGCAAAATTACCCGCGGGCAGAGCGTGGTGCTTATTCACCACGACGGCAAACAAATACCCGCTAAGGCCGTCAAAATAGAAATGTTTGAAGGGCTTGGCAAAAAAGAGGTGGAAAGCGCTCAAGCCGGCGACATTGTGTCTATTGCCGGGTTGGAAGGGGTGGACGTGGGCGACACGGTCTGCCAGCCCGATTTCCCTATGCCGCTGCCGCCGCTGGCTATTGACGAGCCGACGATGTCTATGGACTTTATGGTTAACGACAGCCCCTTCTCCGGTCAGGAAGGCAAATTTGTGACCAGCCGCCACCTCAAAAACCGCCTGGAAAAAGAAGCCCAGACCAACGTGGGGCTGAAAGTGGTGCCGCTGGAAGGCGAAGGTAAATTTAAAGTATACGGCCGCGGGGAGCTGCACTTGACGGTGCTGATTGAAAATATGCGCCGCGAGGGGTTTGAGCTAGCGGTATCCTCCCCGGAAGTGATTTATAAAGAAGAAAACGGGCAAATCCTGGAGCCAATGGAATATTTGGTCTTGGATATTAAATCCGAATATCAGGGCGCGGTGTTTACGCTGGTGGGCCAGCGGGCCGCGCGGCTGGAAAATATGGTGGCTGAAGGCCAAGACCGCCTACGGCTGGAATATTTAATTCCGTCCCGTGCGCTGATTGGTTTTAAAAACGACTTTTTGACCGGCACCCGCGGCACCGGCATTATGCACCACAGCTTTAACGGCTTTTACCCCAAGGTCAACTTGCCGCCCCTTCGCCACAACGGCGTGCTGGTGGCTAAAGAGGACGGCGTAACTACCGCCTATGCGCTGTTTGCGCTGGAAAACGGCGGAGAGCTGTTTTTGGGCCCCGGCGAAAAAGTGTACGGAGGCCAGATTGTGGGGGAAAATTCCCGCGACAATGACTTGGTGGTCAACCCCTGCAAAGCAAAACATTTAAGCAATATGCGCAGCTCTTCCAGTGACGAATCCTATACACTCACCCCACCGCGCCAGATGAGCTTGGAACAGGCGGTGGAATACATCGCTCCGGACGAGCTGGTGGAAATTACGCCCAAGTCCCTGCGCCTGCGCAAAAAGATTTTGGTGCACCACCTGCGCAAGCGTGCCGCTATTGCCGAAGAGAAAATGCTGGAAGGCGAAGCGGCATAACAGCCCCACCCTTTACGCAGCACCGCGGCTCAAAAGCCGTCTGCGTATACGGGAACACGGTTAGCTGTATAAAGTATATTTCTGTTGCTGACAAAATCCCCGCTGATAAAAGCGGGGATTTTTGCGCGTGGGAACTTGCTTGCTGCCGGCGGGATAAAAAACGTTGCGGATTTGCCCCCGGGTTTTTATTGGCTTATTTTTTTTGATCTCAAACGCTGGTATGAAAACAAGTTCTTCGTTCGGATTTGTTCCTGGGTTTTTATTGGCTCATTTTTTTCTGTTCCAAATGCCAGCATGAAAAGCAAGTTTTTCGTTTGGACAGGGCCTTTCTTGTTGAGGTTTTTGTGGAAAGCATATAAAAAACGCTCCGGTTTCCCGGAGCGTTTTGAGGTGTTTGCTAAATATCCCAGCCAAGAGCGGCCGCTGCACAGCCGCGCAGGGCCGATCAGACTTTCATGATTTCGGCTTCTTTTTCCGCTACCAATTTATCAATATTTGCAATATTGGCGTCGGTGGCTTTTTGCACGTCGGCTTCGTAGCGTTTGAGGTCGTCTTCGGTTACTTCGCCGGCTTTTTGGGCTTTTTTGACTTTTTCCAAAATGTCGCGGCGGGTGTTGCGTACGGCCACTTTGAAATCTTCACTCATCTTGGATATATTTTTAGCCAGGGTTTTGCGGCGGTCTTCGGTCATGGAAGGCAAGGTAATGCGCACCACTTTGCCGTCGTTAACCGGGCTGGCGCCCAAATCGGCCTTTTGCAGGGCTTTGTCAATATCGTTTAAAGAAGAAATGTCCCACGGCTGGATTTCCAGCGTTTTGGCGTCCAACACGTTAATCATCGCCATTTGTTTGAGCGGGGTGGGGGTGCCGTAATATTCTACGCGGATATTTTCCAGCAGCTGCGCGCTGGCGCGTCCGGTGCGGATAGTGGACAAATCTTGGCGGAGTTTCTCCACATGGGTGGCCATTTCGGTTTTGCCTTTGCTGATAAATTCGTTAATTGCTTCCATAAAATCCTCTGTATGTAAAGATATTTTATTATACCAATTCCGTCGCTTATGCGTCAGCCGGCGCCGTCAATAAATGACCGTGCCGATATCCTCCCCGCAGACGGCGCGTTTAATATTGCCTTTTTTGTGCAGGTTGAACACTTGCACCGGCACTTTGTTTTCCATGCAGATAGCCAAAGCGGCCGTATCCATAAACTGCAGGTGTTTGGCGATGGTGTCTTTAAAAGAAATCTTTTTAATGCGTTTGGCTTTGGGGTTTTTCTTGGGGTCGCTGTCGTAAACGCCGTCTACCTGCGTGGCTTTGAGGAGCACATCGGCGTTAATTTCCGAGGCGCGCAGGGCAGCGGCGCTGTCGGTGGTAAAATAGGGGTTGCCCGTGCCGCCTGCAAAAATGACGATGCGGCCCTTTTCCAGGTGGCGCAGCGCGCGTCGGCGCACAAACGGCTCTGCCATTTGATAGATGTTGACGGAAGTTTGCACCCGGGTCGGTATGCCAATTTCTTCCAGCGCAGACTGTAGGGCAATGGCGTTGATGACGGTGGCCAGCATGCCCATACTGTCTGAATTGACGCGGTCAATGACTCCGCCTCCGTCGCGCAAACCGCGCCAAATATTCCCGCCGCCGATAACAATGGCCAACTGGCAGCCGGTTTTGTGCACTTGGGCGATTTCAAGGGCGATGTCTTTAAGCGGTTTGGGGTCTACGCCCCGGCAGCCGTCCTGGCTTAAGGCCTCACCGGAAAGTTTGAGTAAAATTCTTCTTTTGCAGGGTTTCTTTTTTACCATGGTATCCTCTTTGGGTTTTTTTAATTCTATCAAAAAACGGGGGGAAAAACACTTTTTCCTATTTATCTATATCTTCTTTATTGCCACATTTTCAGCCCCTGGCGCTGCCGTAAACCCCGCCGTCCCGCATTAGCTTACGGCTACGGCTACGGCTACGGCTACGGCTACGGCTACGGCTACGGCTACGGCTACGGCTACGGCTACGCGGTGTCTTTGGTTGGCGCTGTTGTCTGCCGGTTACGCTTTAGCGCGGCCGGTAGGGCTTGCGTCTGAAAAATGCACCCCCTTCTACAGCCCACCGCAAGCCCGGCGGCAAACACATCAAATATACCGCAGAGACGGGCTGGATGCTGGCGGCACGGACG
The DNA here is from genome assembly GCA_949291365.1 of uncultured bacterium. Taxonomy (GTDB): domain Bacteria; phylum Elusimicrobiota; class Elusimicrobia; order Elusimicrobiales; family Elusimicrobiaceae; genus Avelusimicrobium. The sequence goes on along the minus strand of CASEVJ010000005.1, from coordinate 82,963 downwards.
GAACTTGGTCTGCCACCATTAGCCAGCAGCGGGGCCCTTTTCTTCCCGGACGCAGGGCACTCATCTGGGCAGAAAAAAGCCCCTCTTGCGAGGGGCTTAAAAACTAGAAGCGAACGAAACGGACAACTTTTAGTTCACATCCCAGCGCTTTGGATTCTTCGGCCAGGTAATCGGCAACGGTTTTCTTGTTGTCTTTAATGGTCGGCTGTTCCAAGAGGCAGGTTTCTTTGGCGAACTTTTTAATTTTGCCGGGCAACATCTTGGCAATCATTTCGTCGGCTTTGCCTTCATTTTTGGCTTGGGTGCGGTAGATGTCCAGTTCTTTGTCAATGTCGGCTTGCGGAATGTCTTTGGCGTCTACCCACATGCTCTGCATGCCTACGGTGTGCATAGCCAAGCCGCGGGCAATCTCGTGCACTTTTTCGGTGTCTTTGCAGCCGGTGGCGGTCATTTCCAACAAGGAAGCTTTTTTATTGTCGGAGTGGACGTAAGAGGCAATCACATCGCCGTCGGCAGCTACCCAGTTGTAAGCGCCTTTGAAGGTGGTGTTTTCGCCGAATTTGGGGGCTTTTTCCACAATCATGCTTTTGATGTGTTCATCTGCCGTATAGTCGGCAATTTCGGGGTGTTGCAAGACGTAGTCGGCAATGGCGTCAGCCAAAGCAATAAAGTCCGGCGTTTTGGCCACGAAGTCCGTTTCGCAGCCCAGGTAGGCCATGGCGAAGCGTTTGCCGTCGGTCTTGACGGAGACGCGGCCTTCTTTGGTGGCTCTGTCGGCGCGTTTAGCCATATCGGCCAATCCTTTTTTGCGCAGAGCGACGACGGCCTGCTCCATATCGTTGTTATTTTCTTCCAGGGCTTTTTTGCAAGCCATGAGGCCGGCGCCCGTTTTCTCTCTTAAAATTTTGATATTTTCAGCTAAAGACATTGTGTTCTCCTAAACCAGATAAATCGGTTGTCCGGGCCGGAACGTGCCGGCCCGGAGAGCAAAATTTATTTTGCTTCAGCAGCGGGTTCTTCTTTGGCTTCTTCCGCTTTTTCTTCGGCTTTTACAGCTTTTTTAGCCGTAGTTTTTTTGGCCGTAGTTTTTTTAGCGGCCGGTTTTTTAGCCGTGGTCTTTTTAGCGGTTTTGGCCTTTTTCTCTTCAGCCGGGGCGGCTTCTTCTTTTACTTCTTCCGCTTTGGCTTCGGCTTTGAGTTCTTCTTTTACTTCTTCGGTCTTTACTTCTTCTTTCGCTTCCGCTTTGGCTTCTTCGGCTTTTTCACCGGCGAGCATAATGTTTTCAAAGGCCTGGGCCATGGCCGGGTTGGCCGGGGCGGCTTCGCCCTCTTGGGCAGCGGCGGCCTGGGCCGGCTGTTTGGCGGCTTCGGCTTCGGCGCGGCCTTCTAACACGGCATCGGCAATGGCGGCGCAGAACAGTTTAATAGAGCGGGCCGCATCATCGTTGCCCGGCACGGGCACGTCAATCAAATCGGGGTCGCAGTTGGTGTCGCAGACGGCTACCACGGGAATACCCAGCACGTGGGATTCGCGCACGGCACCGGCGGTATCCACCGGGTCAATGACAAACACCACATCCGGCAATACTTTCATTTCGCGGATGCCGCCCAACAATTTCTGCAAGCGGTTGAGCTCTTTGCTCAAGCGGCTGGCTTCTTTTTTGGAAATGGCTTTAAATACACCGGAAGCTTCCCATTTTTCCAATTCGTTCATCCGTTCAATGGATTTTTTGACGGTTTGGAAGTTGGTCAGCGTGCCGCCCAGCCATTTTTCGTGAATGCAATACACATCGGCGCGGGCCGCTTCGGTAGCGATAGCTTCCTGGGCTTGTTTTTTCGTGCCGACGAACAAAAATTTAGAACCTTTCTTCGCTTCTTCTTTTACAAAAGCGCAGGCCTTTTTGAGTTCTTTGGCGGTTTTCTGTAAATCTAAGATATGCACCCCGTTGCGTTCGCCGAAAATAAAACGGCTCATTTTGGGGTTCCAGCGGGAGGTTTGGTGTCCAAAATGCACACCCGCTTCCAACATAGACTTCATGGATACGTTGCTCATTATACTCTCCTTGTGGGGCGTAAACCAAAATTAGGGAAGGGGATTCCCCGGCGGCTTTTGCCCGGGTTTAAGAGAGGAAGGACTTTGATTTGCAACCAGGTTGCGCCCTGCCAGTCATAAACCTATAGATATTATAGCAAAAAAAACCGCGCCTTGTGGGCGCGGTGTTAAAACGGGCTTGGATTAGAAGCGGCCGTTGACGATAACCATCGCAGGCAGCCAGCCGTTGCGGGCAATGTTGAGCAAGCCAACCTGCAAACCGTAAATGTCTTCGGTATAGTTGACAAAACCCCATTGCAATCCTTTGACGGATTTAGCAACGTTGACAAAACCCAGCTGCACACCGGTAAAAGAATCAGTCAAGTTCAGACCGCCCCACTGTACACCGGTAAAATCCTGGGTGTTTTGCGCCACAAGGCCCGATTGCAACCCTAAAAAGCTGTCAGATTTGGCATAGATGGCAGCTTGGAAACCTGTAAACTGGGGAGTAACGGTATATGCCCACGCCCATTGTATACCAGTCAAATCATTTTTAGCGTTGGCATAGAGTACATCCCACTGCACGCCGGTAACGTGATCTGCCACAGAGCCAATACCTAAATCTACACCGGTCACACTGTCAATGTTATTGGGAATACCCACGGCAATACGATCCCACAGAGAGAGTTTGAAGTTTGCATCTCCGCTGGCAGCCATAGCCGGCAGTGCCGCTACAGCCAAAGCAAGCATAAGAACTAGTTTTTTCATGCGCACATTCTCCTTTTGTTAAGTTGCTGACTTGATTATTGTAACTTTTTTTAGCACAAAAAAGTCAATATAATGTAAAAATTTTTTTCTTTCCCTTCAGCGCTCCCAATGGCGGGCGCTTGCCGTAGAGCGCAGTGTAAACGGCCTACACAGGGTGTCTTACCAGCGCGTATGCTTGGCAAAATAGTACAATAATAATATGAAAATATATGCTACTTCTTTTAATCCGCGTGCGGCGGATATTGCCGCCAATGCGGAAAATATTGTCCGTTTGCTTAAAACGGCTGCCGCACAGGCGGATTTAGTACTTTTGCCGGAAGCGGCTTTGACGGGGTGCCCGCTCTACGACCTGTTTGAAGATAAACGGCTTATTAAACAAAACTTGGACGCGCTGAAAGAAATTGCCAAACACACAAAAGATGTGGCTTGTGTGCTGGGCTATGTGGACTATTTTGACAAAGAGCCCGCCAGCGCCTTTGCTTTTATTTATAAAGGAAAAATTACTAAATTTTTTGATTGTGAAACGGTGGAGTTTAAAGGGCATACACTGCAAATTTGTCCCGGAGACATGGCCCAGTATAAAAATTTTGCCGATGCGGACGTGGTGCTTAACCCTTGCGCCGTGCCCTACCGCCGCGGCGAAACGCCAGCGCGCATTGAAAGCTTGAAAAAAGCCGCCAAAAAGGCCTCCGCCCCGCTGCTTTCTTTAAACTTGCTTGGAGGGGGAGACGGATTGGTGTTTGACGGGGTGTGCGCGTCGCTTAACCGCAAAGGGGAATATACTTTTGTCAGTGCGCCGTTTAAAGAACAGTCTTTTATTTGGCAGCCCGAAGAGCGGACACAGCCCTACGCATTTAAATATGATGAAATGCAGGAGCTGTTGGAGGCGTTGTCCTTCTCCATTAAAGACCAGGTGAACAAATGCGGTATGGATAAAGTGGTGCTGGGGCTTTCCGGCGGGCTGGATTCTGCCGTGGTGGCGGTGTTGGCCGCCCGGGCGCTGGGAGGGGAGAGTGTGTTTGCGGTGGGTCTGCCGTTCCGTTATACCAGCCAAATGAGCAAACAGCTGGCTGAACAGCTGGCGAAAAATTTGAAAATCAACCACGAGCGTATCCCCATAGGCCCGGCGTTTGAAGCGGTCAAATCCGGCGTGCTGCATATTTCTTCCCACCCGAAAGATTTGACGGAGCAGAATTTGCAAGCCCGTCTGCGCGCGGTTATTTTGATGACCCTCTCTGCCGAGTTGGACGCCATGGTGCTTTCCACCGGCAACAAAAGCGAAGCCGCTGTGGGCTACTGCACCCTCTATGGGGATACTTGCGGCGGGCTGATGCCGCTGGGAGATGTGTACAAGACGGATTTGTACAAACTGGCCCGGTATATTAACAAAGAACAAGAAATTATTCCTCATGGGATTATTGACCGCGCTCCTACGGCGGAACTGGCCACCGGACAAACCGACCAAGACAGCTTGCCCCCGTATCCGGTGCTGGATAAAATTATCCGCGCTTACTGGGAAGAGCAGCTGCCGGCGGCCGATATCGTCAAAAAATACAAAATAGCCAAAGCCGTTGTGACAGACGTGCTGGCACGGATTGACGCGGTGGATTTTAAACGCCGCCAATGCCCGCCTGCTACACAGACCAGCCGCTTTGTGCTGGGGGAACGCCTGCGGCCTATTGCCAAAAAAATTAGGCCCTAGGGCATCGCTGTTTTACTGTTGGCCGCACCTGTTGTTCGGGGGCGGCCTTTGTATTTATTAATAAAATGCGGTATGGGAGCAACCGGGGCCAGCGCATGGAACGCGGTTTCAAAAAAACAACCGCTATACCGACGAAGTTATATGCCGAAATAAGCAGAGAAAGGGCTATAATCAGGCGGGCATTTTTACGCATAAAAGACCCCCCGATATCTGCATCGGGGGGTTCACGTCGACTCTTTCATTCACTCTTCCTTTTTAAGTCAGGCCGGGCGACTTAACACTCGGGCCCGTCCGGCAACCACACGCTCCGCTAGGCCGAACCAATTACATCAACCTCCGCGAAACGCCTCTGCGCTTTCACACTACCCTACCGCTGGCTCTGCGTTGCTACATATACTTCCCCGCCAAGCACCCGCGGTAACGTCTTGCTTATACGCTCTGCAGCAGCGGCTCTCACATCCGCTCGTTGCTGCAACCCTGCATCCGGTCAGTCCGCTTTCCTACCCGCTTTCCTTCCTTTGCAGTTGCCAATGCCCACGCACCCAACCTGGGACTGTCTTCACTAGTATTATAAGCCCGTTTGTTGTTTTGTCAAGGGGGTTTTTTAAGCCCCGTTTAAATTGGGGCCGGGAGGCAGGGAATATGCTGGTTGTTTTGCCCGCTCCGGGCGCATATTGCGGCGGGGTCGTTATAACAAATGAGAAATGGGCTTATTGTTTTTCGTTTCGGGCGCTGGTTCGTTATTACAAAAGAGAAATCTACTTGTCTCTTTTCGTTTCGGGAACGGGATTGCTTTTAACAAAAGAGAAATGTGCTTGTTGTTTTTCGTTTCGGAAGCGGGCTTTGCGGCGGGGATTTGCTGTTTGGCCCAGCCACAAAAAACACCCCCGCTATAAGTAGGCGGGGGTGTGCTTTTTTAGGCAAAATTACAGCTTGGTAATGTCTGCGGCGCCTTCTGTTAATACCGTGCGCACGCGCGCCAATAAGGCCAAACGGTTGTTGCGTAGGGCGGCGTCGTCCACGTTCACCATAACATCAGTGAAAAATTGGGCCAGCGGTGCCGCAAAACCGGCGCAGAGGTGCAGGAATTGCTGATAGTAAGAGGCCGTGCCGGCAGACGCTGCCAGGGCGGCAAGCTCTTCTTGGGCCCGGCAAACGGTGGCAAACAGTTCTTTTTCCGCCGGCAGCTGCAGCAGGGAGGCCTGCACGTCTGCGCTGGACGGCGTTGTTTTTTTGAGGATATTGCACACGCGTTTGGCGGCTTGCGCGGCGGCTTTAAACGTTTCGCTTTCGCGGTTTTCTTCCAAGACGTTTACCAGCGTTTCTACATCAGCCAGCGGCAGACTGTACCACTGATTGACCGCTTCTACGCTGCCGGGCTGATGGCCGCGTTGCTGCATAATCAAAGCCAAACGCTGGAAGAGGAAATTTTTCAGTTCCGCTTCCGCCTGCTGCGTATCTTTGCCGTGGTAGAGGGAAAAGGCCTTTTGGACAAGTTCCTGCAGGGATACTTTCAGGTCGTTTTCCAGCAGAATGCGCACCGCTCCAAACGCCTGACGGCGCAGGGCAAAGGGGTCTTCACTCCCGGTCGGGATTTGCCCGATAAGGAAATTGCCCGCCAAAGTGTCCATTTTGCCGGCTAAAGAAACAAGGGAGCCCGTCAGCGTGTCCGGCAATTCGGAATTGGACGAAAGCGGCCAGTAAAACTGCGCCATGGCTTGCCCTTCCTCGGGGTGGCCTTCCAGCTCGGCATAGCGGCCGCCCATATAGCCCTGCAATTCCGGAAATTCATAAACCACCGAGCTGGCTAAATCGGCATAAGCGTAGCCGGCGGCATAGGTGACACTGTCTTTGATAGCGTCCTGTCCCAGGCGGTCGCACAGCCACATGGCCAGCTCCCGCGTGCGGTCGGATTTTTGCAGCAAATTGCCCAGCCCTTCCACAAAGGTACGCTCGGCCAATTTGTTTTTAAAATAATCCAGCCCTTCTTTTTTGTCGTTTTCATAAAAGAAAACAGCGTCGGAAAGCCGGGCCGACATTACTTTTTTAAATCCGTCGCGCACTTCGGTTTGGTTGGCAGATATTCCGTCGCGCACGGCCACAAAATAGGGCTCAATGTCGTTCCTGCCATCCACCACCGGGAACATTTTCAGCTGTGTTTTAAACACGGTGGTAATCAGTTCTTTGGGCAAGGTTAAGAATTTTAAATCAAAGTCGCCGCCCACCGCCACCGGGTGTTCGGTAAAATAGACGGTTTCTTCCACCAGGTTTTGGTCTAAATCGGCGTAATAGCCGCGGGCTTTGGCTTCGTTCATCACCCCGCGAATCAGCGCTTCGCGCCGCTGCTGCGGCAGTACCAAAATGGGCTGCGGCTGGGATTTTAACAGCTCTACATAATACTCTTTGTCGGCCTTTTCCACGCGGATAGGTTTGCGTCCAAAAGAGGTAATGGGATAGGTGTAGCGGTTGGATTTAACGCCGGCAATTTCAAACGGCACAATTTTGCTGCCGTACAGCCCGATTAAGCTGCGTATCGGGCGGCCCCATTTGAGGCCGCTTTCTTCCCACACCATATTTTTGGCAAATTCCATGCTGGTAATGATTTGGGTGAAAATCTGCGGCAAAAGCTGGGCCGTCTTTTCGCCTTTGATGTGCAAATCGGCAAAAATAAAGGGGCCTTTTTCGGTTTCTTTAATGACCAGCTGCTGGGGGGCAATCCCATTTTTCTGGGCGAACCCTGCACTCTGGGGAGTAAAGTTGCCTTGGGCGTCTTTAAGCAGTTTGGCGGGGGGGCCTTTGACTTCTTTTTGCACGTCGGCGGCTCTGTCAGCAATGCCTTCCACAATCAGGCACAGCCGGCGGTAGGTGCCAAAGCTTTCCAAGTGCTCATAGCCAATGCGGTGTTCTTCCAGCAGGCGTTTGGCCAGCGTTTCTATCTGGTCTAAAGCGGGTTTTACAAAACGGGACGGCAAGTGTTCGCAGCCGATTTCCAAAAACGCGTTCATTGGGCGGCCTCCTCTTTCTTTTCTTCTTTGGGTTCTACGCTTTCCACATACACTTTGGCGCAGGCCTTGGCCAGGTTGCGGATTTTGGTAATGATATTGGTGCGGTCGGATACGGAAATGGCACCGCGTGCTTCCAGCATGTTAAACAGGTGTGATACGCGCATGGCGCATTCGTAGGCGGGCAGGTAGAGCCCTTTTTTACACAGGGCGTGGCATTCGGCTTCGTTTTCTTCAATATCGCGGCGCAAACGCTCCACGTTGGACTCTTCAAAATAATAGTGGGAAAACTGCCGCTCCCCTTCGTGGTGTACGTCGCGGTAGGTGACGGTGTCGTTCCATCGGATATCAAAAACATTGTCCACCTTTTGGCAGTACATGGCAATGCGTTCTAACCCGTAGGTAATTTCTACCGTAATGGGGTTTAACGAGTATCCGGCCATATTTTGGAAATAGGTGAACTGCGTGATTTCCATGCCGTCAAGCCAAATTTCCCAGCCCACGCCGCTGGCGCCCAAAGTGGGGGACTGCCAGTCGTCCTCAATAAAACGTACGTCGTGCTCTTTGGGGTCAAGCCCAATGGCTTTTAAAGAGTTTAAATAGATTTCCTGAATATTGGCCGGGGCGGGTTTCATGATGACCTGATATTGGTAATATTTGCCCAGGCGGTTGGGGTTTTCGCCGTAGCGGCCGTCGGCAGGGCGGCGGCAGGGCTCTACGTATGCGCGGTTGACAGGGGTCTTGGTCAGTGCCCCAAGCACGGTGGCGGGGTTAAAGGTGCCCGCGCCTTTTTCCATGTCGTAGGGCTGTACGAGAATGCAGCCCTGTTTTTTCCAGTATTCATTTAAAGAGGAAATAATATCCTGAAAATTTTTTCCGTATCTCATAGGTAACTATATTATATAAAATCCGCCGCGCGGCGCGCTGTATGGCCCCGCGCCAAAGAGAAGGGGCCAGCGGCTTTATGGGCCCGGAGGTGGAAATATTATTCCGGTAATGTTTTTTTATTCGGCGGCGGAAGAGGAAAACTGTTATAATACACAAAAGGCCGCCGGCTTGCAGCACGGTGTGGAACAGCCGGTCTGGGGAGTGTATATGCGCTTGGACGGGGCCCCGCTGGTGTGCTGCAGCAAATGGGAAATCCGTTGAAATAAATTATCCGCCTGTTGCCGTATTTATCGTACGGGCGGAAGCAGCAAGCCCAAAAAGAGAGATATATCCATTATGATTACCAGTGTTATCTTTGATATGGACGGTACGCTTTTCAGCACCGAGCCGATTTACTTTAAATGTTACCAGCAAGCGGCCGAGCCGATGGGGCTGAAATTTACGTTTGAACTGTTTGAAAGCTGTATCGGTATGAGCGTGGAAGATTCTTCCAAACTGATGAAAAGTTATTTTGGAAGAGATGTGGACGTGGTGCAGCTGTACGAGCAATGCGGGCGCAATTTTGAAAAATACATGGAACACCACCCTATTCCCATGAAGCCCTGCGCACGGGAAACGCTGGACTATTTCCGCAGCCGGGGGCTTACTATGGGGGTGGCTACCTCCAACGTCAGCCGCTGGGTGGAAAAACTATTGGCAAAGGCCAACATTGCACAATATTTTGCCACGGTGGTTACCTCCGACCATGTAGGCAACCCCAAACCCGACCCGGAAGTGTATTTGCGTGTGGCCCAAAACCTGGGCGCCGATGTCAGTCAATGCCTGGCTATAGAAGATTCCGTCGCCGGCGCTACGGCGGCTATATCGGCGGGAATGCGCACGGTGGTAGTGCCGGATTTGAAACAGCCCAATTCTTTTGTGCGCGCCAATGCGTTCCGGATTTACAAATCTTTGTGTGACATGCAGCCGGATATGGACGAGCTGTTGGCCTAGGCAAGGGCGGCAGAGGCGTGACGGGCGGGCGTTATTGCCGGCGGGTGAGCAACATGGACATTGGCTGGGGCGTGTGTATCTGAAATACCCCAAATATTTTTAGCCGAAACATTTCTTATTTTATATCCGGACAAAACAAAACCCCAGACCGTGGCCTGGGGTTTTAACATAAGTTCCGTATTAGCGTTCTTCAATAAAGAGCTGTCTGGTTTTCGGAACGACGGTTACCTGGGTGGTGTCATCTACAAAAATCAAGATGTTGTCGTCTTGTTTTTCAAAGCGGAAAGACAAGGTGTTGCTGCTGTCTGTACCGTGAAAAAGGTTCAGCAAAACAGCTATCGTTCTGTCGGAGAGGGAAGCCAGGTTCGTTTTTCCGGCCAGCACATACCCCGGGAAAATTTCATGGTTGTTTTGAATTTGCTGTTGCAAGCTGTTGTAGCGGGTGAGCAAAATGGCCTTTTGAACAGCCAGCAAGTTTTGTGCTTCCACTTCTTTGGCCAGTTTTTCTTTGGCGGAAAGTTTTTCCGTATTTTGGCTGGAAGTGGCTTGCTGGGTCAGGTTGAAAAAAGCCGCCGGATTTTGGTTGACCGCTTTTGTCATTTCTCTAGCAGCCCGGGCAAAAGCTTCCTGCGTATGGTCGTATTCCCCGCGAACCAACAATTTCAAGTCGTTCCATGTGTTGAAAGTGGCCGAGACAATGGCCTGCTGAAAATCATATTTGGAAGGGGAAACATATTTGTAATGCCCATAATTCTGGGCAAATAGATTAACCGAAGCAAAACAGATTAACATAAAAGTAGCCAGCCATAATTTGCCGCTTTTAATTCGTGTGTCCATAAGTGGAATTCTCCTTTATTTATACTGACAATAGTACTGATATTTTTATTTTCCCAAAAAAACTACCTTCAGAACAAGAGTATTTAGGCCTATAAAAACAAGGAATTAGGGCCTAGTTGTATCTAGACCCTTACAGATAATAGAAAATAAATTACGCCGTCTGCAAAGCAAGCTCCGCCGCCGGGGTTTCTTTTGCGGGGTGCGGGGCGGGCTTAACATCCGCCAAATCCTCCGCGGAAAGCTCAAAAGGTTTGAGGGTGTGCAGCGGATAGGCCACATATTGGTTTAAAAAGCGCCGGCACACTTCCCGGCATTTGCTTACAGAAAGCAACTCTTCCGCCGTGCTGAACTGCAAGCTGGAGAATGCGTCTTCATGCATTCTTTTCCAAAATTGCGGGGTAATCTGCAGAACGGGATGGTCAAGCCCAAAGCCGGCCGCCGCCATTAAACGCAGGGTAAAAGCCGGGGCAAAGGCGGGCGTGGGGGCCGCGTATTCCAGCTCCGTCAAGGCCTGCAGCAACAGACGGTACTTTTGCGGGCTGGGCTGGTGCTGCGGGGTAAGGCGCATCATCAGTTCGCAGAAATGAAGCGCTAAATTCATCCGTTTTAAGTCTTGGCGTATATGGGGAAAAATAGACTCTGTTTTTCCGCCCGTCACCGTCCCCAGCACGCTGCCGCTGCGGGCATAAATGCGGTAGGTGGCGCAGCAGAAGGGCTCGCTGAATGCTTTGAGCTTGCCTTTGGCGCGGTTGACCCCGGGCAGGCGCAGATTGATCCGCCCGTGCTGCAGCGTATAAAGAGAAATCAAGCGGTCTGCTTCGCGGAAGTCTTGTCTGAACAGCACAATGCCCTGGTCAGTAAATATCATATTTTCTAAATGTAGCATATTTACTGGCGGAGGGAAAAGAATTATTTGCACCTTGGGGGCCGTATTGAGCGGTGCAATTGTGTATAGGGCGGGGCCGGCTTGGGCGGGCTGGTGTTGTGTGGGGGCCGTTTGTGCCAGATAGGGGGAATAAGGCCATTTTTTCCAAAAGCGGTTGGACAGCGCCGCCGCGATAAGTTATAATATATATGTCCTTTTTTGCGCTTGCTTGCGCAGCTAAAAGGAGAATTTAACTTAATAACAGGAGTGTACGGGCCTGAAGCAAAGTTGTAGCTTCCGCCCGTATAATGAAAGACATGCTGCCTACATACAGACCTAACAAAGCCAAAAGAGCCAAACACATTGGATTTCGTGCCCGCATGGCCACCGCCGGCGGACGCAAAGTCCTCAGCGCCAGAAGAGCCAAAGGCCGCCACGAATTAATCAAGGCCTAATGTGATGAACACCCAGGGCTTCCCCCGGAGCCGCCGTCTGCATCTTAAAAACGATTTTAAGAGTATTATACAAAGCGGCCATAAAATACAGGGCTTTGGCCTTGTGCTGTGGTGGAAGCCGGCCCCACTGGGAAAAGAAGATGTACGCATGGGGCTGGTTGTATCCAGGAAACTGGGAAATGCGGTTGTGCGCAACCGCGTCAAGCGGCTTCTTCGCGAAGCTTTCAGACTTAACCGGAAAAGAATGCAAAGCGGGGTGGACTATGTGTTCAGCCCCCGCAGCAGCGACAGTTTGGCCACGGCCGACGCAGCGGAATACGCGTTGCTCGGCCTGTGCCGCAAAGCCGGCCTGGTGCCGCCTTTGCCTGCGGAGCCGGAGCCCCGCATACACACATGAAACAGATTTCGCTGATTAGCAGAAAAGCATTGCTCTTCTTGCTAAACGCTTTTATGTTGCTGGTGCGGCCGTTTTTAGGGCCGCGCGGGGTGTGCCGTTTTACGCCCACCTGCAGCCAGTATGCCAAAGAGGCGATTATGAAATATGGGGTTTTTAAGGGGACGGGGCTTGCTCTGTTGCGTGTGGGCAAGTGCCATCCTTTTCACCAGGGCGGTTACGACCCGGTGCCTTAAAAGCCCGCTTTTCCATGTTCTGAAAGCCCGCTGAAAGGAAGTCCGCCGTGCCAAACGGCCTATTTCAGAGGATTTTATGAACAGAAACTTTTTACTCGCGGCCCTGTTTTTTCTGTTGGTGCTGACGGGGTATAATCAGTTTGTTACCATTCCCCGCATGCAACAGGAGCAAAAAGCCGCCGAGCAGCAATTAGCCGCCGCTCAAGAAGAGCTGGCCCATACGGCCCTTCCGTCCCTTTCCAAAGCCGCCCCCTCTTCCCTTCCGGAAGAAATGATTACCTTTCGGGCGCCCACGGCACAAATTACATTTTCTTCCAAAGGCGCAGGGATAAAAACCTTCCTTTTTGATGATGTATTGGGCGATTTAGATTTAACCCCTTATAAAGGCGAGGGCTATTTTGCCACCTTGCCCCAGCTGGATTTTACGGAGAGCCAGCGCACGCAGCATTCCATTACTTTCTCGGCGGATTTGGCGGCCGGGGTGGAAATGCATAAAACCTACCGTTTTAATGAAAACGGCATCAATAATGTCAATATTACTTTTAATAACAAAACCGGCTCTGATGTGGAGTTGCCGGCGTTTGCGTTTAATTTTGGCCCCGGTTTGGCTACGACCAAGAGCGAAATGTCCGATAATGAACGCGAGTCCAAAGCCGTCTATTTAATGCAGGAAAGCGGCAAAAAGCATCCTACGCTGGTGAAATTTACCAAAAGTGAGGAGTCTCCCGCCTCCGGCAAAGATTGGATTTGGGCCGGTGTGCAAAACCGCTATTTCTTAAGCGTGCTGATTCCGCAGAATTGGACGGCCGGCACCTTAAAGACCGATAGGCATCCCGTCACCACCCGCAAACGGGCGTGGGGATTGTTTGGAGAGGCGGAAGTGCAAGGGCCACAGCTGCTGATTAATGTGCCCGCGCAGACGCTTGCCGCCAAGTCCTCTCTGGAAATGAAATCCGATTTCTATTTTGGGCCGAAAGATTATCAAGCATTTGAGAAATTGCCGTACCATTTAAGCCGCAGCATTGAGTTTGGCTTTTTTGGCGCGCTGGGCCGTTTGGCGCGCAATGTGCTGGAATTGTTCTATAGTTGGACGGGCAATTACGGCGTAGCCATTATCATGCTGACGGTGCTGTTGCAGTTGATACTGTTTAAGTTTACGCTGATGTCGCTTAAATCCAGCGCGCAGATGAAAAAAGTGCAGCCGGAAATGAAACGCCTGCAGGAAAAGTATAAAAATAATCCGGAAGCGCTCAACCGCGAAATGCTGGCTTTGTACCAAAAACATAAAATCAATCCGCTCTCGGGCTGTCTGCCTTTGCTTATCCAGCTGCCTATCTTTTTGGCGCTGTTTAATGCTTTGCGCACGTCTTGGTCTTTGCACGGGGCCGGATTTATCTGGTGGATTACGGATCTGTCTTCTAAAGACCCGTATTATATCTTGCCCATTTTAATGGGCGCCGTGATGTTTTTCCAACAGCGGGCCACCATGCCCGCCGGTATGGATCCTACCCAGGCCGCCATGTTTAAATATATGCCGCTGATTTTTACGCTGCTGTTTATGAATTTTCCGTCCGGCCTGGTGTTGTACTGGCTGACCAACAGCTTGATTACGTTTGGAATCCAGACCTTAGCCAATAAAAAAATCGCTAACATGAAATAGCAAGGAGTTTATTTTATGCCGCACAAAATTAGAGTAGAAGATAAAGAAATTTCTTCAGCCATAGAAAAAGGACTAAAAAAATTAGGGTTGCGCCGAGACCAGGTGGAGGTAACCGTTGTGGAAAGCCCGCGCAAAGGATTTTTGGGTATTGGGGCGCGCCCGGCGGTGGTGGAACTGCGCCAAAAGCGCTGGGTGTCGGATAATTTGGATGCGCAAATTTATATGGACGTGCCTAAAAAGAAGCGTTCTGCCGGGCGTGGACGCGGGGGGAAATCTTCCCGCTCCCGCAAAGGGGAAGAAGCCGGCGTGCGTGAAATTAAACGCGGCGGCCGCCGCGCTTATGGGGCGCGTCATGCGTCGGCAGAAAAAGCTCCCAAAATCAATGAACCGCAGCTGCTGCCCAATGAACAAATTCAGCATGCGGTTATCCCGGATTTTTTGAAAGCCCCCTTGCAGGAAGCCAAAGATTATTTGGCCAATGTATTGGCGCATATGGGCGTCAAAGTGGAAAATCTCAACGCTTGGTGGGACGAAAAACAGCACCGCATTTTGCTGACGTTTGACTGCGACCACCCGGCTATCGTAATTGGCAAAGAAGGCAAAACACTGGAATCCCTGCAATATTTGGCCACGTTAAGCGTCAGCCGCCATTTTGACAAACCGATTTCCGTGATTGCCGATACGCAAAACTACTGGCGCAAAGCAGAAGATAAAATCAATGCGGATTTGGAATACGGCATTAACCAGATTAAAAACGGCTACAGCGTTTACCGCTTCCGCCCGATGAGCGCGCAATTGCGCCGCTATATTCACCGCGCGGCGGAGAACAATGAATTTGTGATTACGGTGTCTGAAGGGGAAGGCCAGTGGCGCAAAGTTACCTTGCGTCCGCGCCCGGCTGACCAGCCCGTGCAAAAGCCCCAACCGGCTACGATGAGCGAAGAAAACGCCCAGCCCGCTCTGCAACAAAGTGAGCCCGCCACGCAGCCCGCACAAACGGACAGCCCGGCCCCTGCCCAAGCAGATGCGCAGCCGGATCTGGCGCAAGCAGACGCGCAGCCCGTAGCAGAAACAGCCCCGGTTGCCCAAGCCCCCGCACAAGCGGCGGCCCAGCCCGATACTGCAGAAAATGTGCCTGCCGCGGCAGAGGTGTCTGCCCAGCCCGCCGCTTCCAACGAAGCTGAAAACCAAAACGGCTGTGCATGCGGCCCTTTGTTTGAACCGACCCCAAACGCGGAAGAAGAGCAAAAGCCGCAGGGCAACTAATTGCTTGTTTTAATAAAAATCCCCGCCGGTAGACGGGGATTTTTATCAATATTGTTCACATAACTCCCTGGGTGTAAGCCCGGGGAGTTTTATTGGCTTAAAATACCGCCCGCCTAAAAGCCACTTCCGGCATGGCTGTTTTACTTATTTGCTATTTAATATACCGCCATGCCAGCGAAATAAAAGATTTATGCTACAATAGTTTTGACAGAGGGGGAACTATGCGTAAAATTATTTATCTGTTTATCCTGTTTTGCATATTGCCGGCGCTGGGATTAGCCCAAAGCCGCACCGGGGAAATTTATACCGATACGCTGTGGATACAGTATGTCGGCCCTGACCCGGATAAAGGATTTTCCCACGGTTATTTTTTGGCGGTGCCGCGCGGGCTGGAACGCAATAAAAAATATTTTTTATTGGCCGAGGCAGACCCTGCTTTGTTCAAATTAAACAGCGGCCGGGCCGACCAAACGGCAGGTGCTTTGGGGTATTTGCAGGCCCATGCGTTGTTGGATACGTTGCAAACGCCTGTGATTATGCCGGTGTTTACGCGGGTGCCTTCGGCCCCGGCAATGCGCCCCGGCTCTTTGGACAGAGAAATTATGCAAATACGCGAGGGGGTGTTAAAACGCCCGGATTTGCAGTTTCTGGCCATGCTTAAAGATGCCCGCAAACGCCTGAAAAAAGAGGGGATAAAAACCTATAAAAAAATTTGGTTGAGCGGGTTTGGCCCGTCGGGGGATTTCTGCACGCGCTTTACGTTCCTCCACCCCAAAACCGTACAGGCCGCCGTTTGCGGCGGCACGGACGGCATGGTGCCTTTGCCGCTTGAACAATGGAAAGAAACCCCCTTGGCCTATCCGCTGGGCACGGCAGATATCAAAACTTGGACGGGGCAAAAATTTGATATAAAAAACTGGAAAAAAACGCCCCAGTTTTACTATATGGGCGCTCGTGACGACAACTTTCAGCTGGCTTCGGACAGTTTTATGGGGAAGAAAGAGGCCGAAGAAGCGCTGGACTTATTTGGTCTTTCTTTGACCCAACGGTGGAATAATGTGTCCACCTTGCTGCGCCGCAGCGGCGCGGCGGTGCAAACGCATTTGTATTATGGCAGGGGCGCAGCGCCCGCCTGGACGGACTCGGCGGCTTTTCTTAAGGCCAACGGCGGCAAAGAGTTTGTACCTACCCTGCCCAAAGAACAATAAAAATATTTTTTATAAACGATATGCCCGCTTGCCAGAGCGGGCATTTTTATGGGAATATGGCCTTTCTGAGCGGCTGGCGGTGCCATAGCGCGCAGGGGTTGGATTTGGCGGGACGCCTAAATGACATTTATCGCGTGCGTACGGAAAAGAGCCCCCAAAAAGCAAGCAAAAATTATAAAATATACCTATGTCAACGACTATTTGCGCTCCGGCCACCGCACCGGGGCAAAGCGCCATATCCATTATCCGCGTGAGCGGGCCGGACAGTTTGGCATTGCTGTGCAAAATTACTACCGCGGAAAAAATATTCCCGCCGCGGGAGCAGGTGTTCTGCCGTATTTACGACGGAAAAACCGTGCTGGACGAGGCGTTGGTTACTTATTTTCCGGCGCCGCGCAGTTTTACCGGGGAGGATGTGGTGGAATTTGCTTTGCACGGCTCTGCCTACATTCGCGGGCGGCTGCTGGAAATTTTATGCGCCGCCGGAGCTGAACCGGCCAAGCGGGGGGAATTTTCTTACCGGGCGTTTTTAAACGGGAAAATGGATTTGCTGGAAGCGCAAGGTTTGTGTGATTTGATTTCTGCGGGCAATAAAGCCGCGCATGATTTGGCCTTGTCTTCTTTGGACGGACGTTTGAGCGAGAAGCTAAACGGCGTTAAAAACACCTTGGCCGAAACTTTGGCCCAACTGGAAGCGCGCTTGGATGACGTAGATGAAGAAATGCCCCCGCTGGATACGCAAAAAACAGAAAAAGATTTACTGGCGCAAGCCGGGGTGCTGGCGCGGCTGGCAGATACCTTTTCCGTGGGGCGGTTGATAAAAGAAGGGATCAAGGCCGCCATTGTGGGCGCGCCCAACTGCGGCAAATCCAGCTTGCTTAATGCGTTGGTGGGGTTTGACCGGGCCATTGTGTCTGACCAAAGCGGCACCACGCGCGACACGGTGGAAGAAACGCTGGATTTAGAGGGCCAAAAAATAATTTTAACCGATACAGCCGGCATCCGCGAGCATGCATTAGACCCTGCCGAACAGGAAGGTATGAAGCGCAGTCTGCGCGCCATAGAAAAGGCCGACATTGTGCTGTTTGTGGCAGATTTGACGCGAGAGCTAACCCCGCAGGAAAGCGCTTTGTGGGACGATGTGCAAAAGACCAATAAGCCGGTCGTGCTGGTGTTAAACAAAACAGACCAGGCCCCGCAGGGCCGCTGCGAGCTGGAAGGCAAGGCCCAGTATACGGCCTATGTCTCCTGTAAAAACGGAGAAGGGGTAGAAGCTCTGAAAAAGCAGATTTTGTCTTTTGTGTCTGCGCCGCAGGCGCAGGCGCAGGACGGGGTGATGATTTCCAACCTGCGCCAATACCAGGCGGTGTTGGACGCACAAACCGAAGTGGAGTCGGCCTGCGTGCGTTTGCAGAGCAACGCCGGGCTGGAGCTGTGCGCCGAGCATATACGCGGCGCCTTAAAGGCGCTTAAAGAGCTGGCCGGGGAAGTGACACCCGACGATGTGCTGGGTATTATCTTTTCTAAATTTTGTATGGGGAAGTAGACGTATCATGTATGAATATCCACAGCAGTATGATGTCATTGTAATTGGCGGCGGGCACGCCGGCTGTGAAGCGGCCCTGGCCTCTGCCAAAACCGGTGCGCGCACGCTGATTTTGAGCCAAAGCTTGGATACCATTGCCCAAATGTCCTGCAATCCTTCCATTGGGGGCATTGCCAAGGGGCAAATCGTGCGCGAAATAGACGCACTGGGCGGAGCCATGGGGCTGGTGACAGACAGTGCCGCCGTGCATTACCACATGCTTAATACCGGCAAAGGTCCTGCCGTGCATTCCCCGCGTGTGCAGTGTGACAAAAAGGCCTACCAGTTCAATTTTAAACACACGCTGGAGCGCCAGCCCAATCTGGATATTATGCAGGACGAGGCGGCCCAACTTACCACCTCTGACGGGGCGGTGTCTGGTGTCATCACCCTGCGCCACACGTTTTACCGCGCCAAAACCGTGGTGCTGACCACGGGCACTTTTCTGGGCGGCACCATTCACATAGGCGAAGAAGTATTCCCCGGCGGCCGCTACAACGATATGCCCAGCAATGAGCTGTCTAAATCTTTAAAAGCACTGGGCTTGCATATTATCCGTTTCAAAACCGGTACCCCCATGCGCGTAAATGCGCGCGGCATTGATTTCTCCAAATTCCGCCTGCAGCCCTCGGACGACCCGCTGCAGCCCATTTCCCATTTTACAGACGCTAAAGAGCAATCCAAGCGCCACTTTTTAAGCTGTTACATTACCCGCACGACGGAAGAAACCGATAAAATCTTGCGCGAAAATTTAAACCGCTCCGCCATGTACAGCGGCAAAATACATGCGCTGGGGCCGCGCTATTGCCCGTCGGTGGAAGATAAAACCAAAAAATTCCCGGACGTAAAAACCCACCCGCTCTTTTTGGAGCCGGAAGGCAGCAATACCGAAGAATTTTATATACAGGGGTTTTCTACCAGTATGCCTGAAGAAGTGCAGCGGGCCTTGTTAAAATCGGTGCCGGGGCTGGAGAACGCTTCCATTACCCGCCCGGGCTATGCCATAGAATATGACTTTTCCGACCCGATGGATTTGTTTCCTTCTTTGGAGAGCAAAATAGTGCCGGGGCTTTTCTGCGCCGGGCAAATCAACGGTACCACCGGCTACGAAGAAGCCGGCGGGCAGGGCTTTGTGGCTGGTGTTAATGCCACCCGCAAAACACGCGGGCAGGAGCCCTTTGTCCTGCGCCGTGACGAGGCGTATATCGGCGTGTTGATAGACGACCTGGTAACCAAAGGCGTCAATGAGCCCTACCGTATGTTCACTTCCCGCGCCGAATACCGCATTCTGCTGCGCAACGACAATGCCGACTTGCGTCTGTGCCCCTATGGGTTTGAATTGGGCACGCTGAATGCAAAATACAAAAAAGCGTTTGAAAATTACCAAAAACAGGTGGAATTGCTCAAAGCCAATCCCCACCATGTGATTGATGAAACAGATCTGTACCCGTGGACGGAGCAAAAGGTGCGTTTTCATGTGGACGTATTCCAAAAATACGCCGGTTATTATGAGCGCAACCGCAAAGACGCGGAAAAACTGGCCCAGGCGGAAAACATCGTTATTCCGGAAGGGTTTGACCCGTCCGCCGTCAAAGGCATTTTGATAGAGAGCAGCCAAAAACTCAAAACCGTCCGCCCTCGCACCTTGGGGCAGGCGGCGCGTATCCCGGGCGTTACACCGGCGGATATACAGTTGCTGGCCATTCATATAGAGCGTTACCGGAGACTGAAACATGCCCAGCAGCATGTCTGATTTTGCGGCCTCGTTAGGGCTGAACATAACCCAAACACAGACGCAGCAGCTGCAGGCGTATGCGGAGCTGGTGTGGATAAAAAAGGATTATTTGAATTTGACCAGCGTAGCCGCCAAAGAGGAACTTTTTACCCGCCATATATGCGACGGGCTGGCCGCGGCGGCTTTTTTTAAGCGCGCGGCGGGGGAAAAAGAAAGCTTTTCTATAGCGGATATGGGCTCCGGGGCGGGATACATCGGGCTGGCGTGTGCAGCGGCTTTGCCGCTGGCGCGGATAACGCTGGTGGAAAGCTTGGAAAAACGGTGTTCTTTTTTGAACTGGGCCGTATTAAAATTGGGCTTAAAAAATGTTACTGTAGTATGTATGCGTTTGGGCCAAAAACAAATAGGCCCGTTTGATTTTGTAACAGAGCGCGCCATGGGGCAACTAAACGATGTGCTGCCCCTGATTGCGCCCGCCGTAAAAGAAGGCGGCCTTTTTGCCGCGTACCAGAGCCGGCCTTGCCAGGCGCAGCCGGAGCTGGTGGAGCGTTGTGCTTTGCGGGAAAAAGAACCGGTGGCCTATACGCTGCCGGGGGAAGAGAGAGCGCGTTATTTGGCTGTATTTGCCAAAGAAGCGCGGGGACATGTGGGGTAAGCCGATGGATGTAGTCAAACAAATTACCGTGCTGTTGTGGGTGCTGGGCGCTATTTTAATCGCTCCGCCTATACTGCGCTATTTTGATATTGATGTGCAGGCCGCTTACCGCAAGGTGCTGATGGTGGGCAAACCGGCGGAAAAACCGGCGGAGCCGGCTAAAAAACAAAAAATTGATCCCCAAATTTTTGATGAACTTTTTGAAGAACATCAGCCCGAAACCCCGCAGCAGCGTGCCGCGGCGGAAGAGGAATTTAAAGAATTGATTTCCGGGCTGGAGCGCGTAGGTTCGGTGGCAGTGCCGGAAGAAAAACACCACATTATGGGAGTGCCGGCCCAGGTGCGCACCGCGCCTGATGCCCAGCAAAAAGTGCGCTGGCTGCCTCCGCCGCCGGGATTTTTGACAGGGGAAACGTTTAATTATTTGATTTACCGCGAAAAGGAACCCGTCGGAGAGAAGCTTAAAGACGTGCTGGACACCATTCACGGCAATCTGATGCTGGATTTGACGCCTTTTACCCTGGTGTCCAAGCCCAATAAAATTTTAGTAATGCTTTTTGGACAGAAAGACAGCTATATGAGTTTTACCAAACGTCCGCCCTGGTCGGGGGCGGCCTCTGACTTGAAGGCAGACACAATGTATGTGTTGGAGGGAAAGAGTTTTTATCCGCTTTCGGTGCATGAGCTGACGCATTTGTATTTTGACGGATACTTTTTGCCTACTATTTCGCCGCTGTGGCTTTCGGAGGGCATGGCCGTGTATATGCAGATATACGCCACCCGCCAGAAACCCAGCTGGGTGGACAAGAGCTTAAACAATGTCCTGCAGGGCCGGTATATACCGTTGGAAACATTGGTGGAAATGGACGACTTGTCCTCTCTGAATACCGAACAGGCGGAAATGTGGTATTCCCAGGCCTACAGCGTAGTGGACTATTTGCTTAATGAGCGCAGCCGCGACGAATTTTACCGCTTCTGCAATGAGCTCAAATCCGGCACCCCCTTGCACCAGGCGCTTTACCGCGCCTACGGCATGCCGTTTACCAAGGTGTCCGTGCTGCAAAACGTCTGGCTGCATGACTTGGCTAAACATCCCAAAGGGCATCTCTATTCCAAACAAGCGCCTAAAAACCCGGTTCCGCCGGAAGTAATTTCTTCTACGCAGACGATTGCGGTGCCGGCTGCCCAGCCCAAACCGCAGCCAGCACAGGCCAAAACCCCGCAGAAAACGGTTATCCCAAAATTGAAAATGGTGGAAACCAATGGCTATAAGGGGGGATTTTAATGGCGGCGCAGTGGACGCATATCCCGGTATTGGCCCAAGAAGCGGCCGGACTGTTGCTCACCCGTCCCGAGGGGGTGTATGTGGACGGGACATTAGGGTTGGGCGGACATGCGGCCTATTTTCTGGAACGGCTGGGGCCGTGCGCCCGGCTGTTTGGCTTTGACAAAGACGAAGAAGCCCTGGCTATGGCCCGCACCAAGATCCATGACCCGCGTTTGACGGCGGTGCACGCCTCCTACACGCAAGCGGCACAGGTGCTGAAAGAGGCCGGTGTAGACGGAGCGGACGGAGCGTTGTTTGACTTGGGGTTAAGCTCCTACCAGCTGGATAATCCCGCCCGCGGATTTAGCTTGCTGCGGGACGGGCCGTTAGATATGCGTTTTGATTTATCGTCATCGGTGACGGCGGCAGAGATAGTCAATGGCTGGGGGCTTGCGGAGTTGGAACGTATTTTGAATGAATACGGGGAAGAAAGAAATGCCCACGCTATTGCAATGGCCATTATGGCCGCGCGGCGGCAGGGGCGCATAGAGACGACGTTTGACTTGAAAAAAATAGTGGAAAGTGTGGTGCGCGCCCGCGGCAAAATACATCCCGCCACCCAAACCTTTCAGGCCTTGCGCATTGCGGTAAACGATGAGCTGGGCTGTGTGCGTACGGTATTGGACGTATTGCCCGACATTATAAAGCCGGGCGGCCGGGCTGGCATTATCACTTTCCATTCGTTGGAAGACCGCCTGGTGAAAACCCGTTTGAAAGAATTGGCTGCCGGAGGCGGCTGGCGTCTGGTGACAAAACATGTAGTGGCGCCGCAATACGAAGAAGTACGCCGTAACCCGAGGGCCCGCAGTGCCAAACTGCGGGTAATAGAGCGCCTATGAAATTATTTGGGATAGTATTTGCTATTAGTGTTTTTGCATTTGGAGTGGTGATGATGCGTATAGAGATAAACCGCTCCGGGCGCGAAATTGGACAGCTGCAAAACGAAGTGGACATCAAGCGTGCCCGCAACCAGTATTTGGAGCTGGAAGTCATCCGCTTGCAAAGCCCGCAGACGGTGCAGCAAATGGCACAGGAAAAGCTGCACCTGCGCCGTACGCCGCCGCAGAATGTAGTGATATTGGAAGAGTAAATGTTTAAACAGAACAGTCCCTTTGCCTATAATGCCAAAGCCCGCATGAAGCTCTGCGGTCTTTTGTGCCTGCTGGCTCCTTTGTGCATTGGCGTGCGGCTGTTTTATATGCAAACGTTCCAGCATGATGAATTGGCTTCCAAAGCGGAAAGAGCCATTTACAATTTTCTGGACGAAGATCGTATCCGCGGCAAAATTTACGACACGAACGGGCACTTTTTGGCCGAATCCGTGCGCACCCATTCGTGCGGGATTAGCAAACGCTATGTGAAAGATAAAAAGCAAACGCTGGATTTCCTCTCTGAAACGCTGGGCGTTTCCCGCAAGGACATAGAACGCAAGTGGAACAGAAACCGCAATTTCTTTTTCGTCGCCAAAAAGATTAAGCCCGATGTGTATATGGATATTTTGCCCGTATTGCGCACCTCGCTGGGGCAGGGGCTGGATTTAACGCCGGAGTATGAACGGGTGCACCCCTATGGGGACAGCGCTATAGATATTTTAGGGGCGGCTAATTCCAAAAATTACGGACTTTCGGGCATAGAGCTGATGTTTAACAGTGAGCTCAGCCAGGAGATTAGCCGCCGCCGCGCCAAACGGGCCCGGCGGGGGGAGCTGATTTATGACCGGAGCTTGAAGGAAGAGCGTTCCGTGGGAAGCGTATATTTGACGCTGGATATTTTGGCCCAGTACTATGCGGAAGAAGCCCTGGCAAAAGCCGTCAAAGATTATGAGCCGGAGCACGGGCTGATTATTGTGCAGCAGCCGCAAACGGGGCGTATTTTGGCGGCGGCGTCCTATCCGCGCAAGGACGGGCAGTCTTTGCCATTCCAGTTTACTTATGAGCCGGGCTCCACTTTTAAAACTATAGCCATTGCCTCTGCTCTGGACGCTGGTGTGGTCACGATTAATGACCCGATAGACATGAGTGGGCGCAAATGGGAAATAGCCCGCGGGGTCGTAGTGCGGGACAATCAGCACGACAAAGAAGCCCTGACTATACCGGAAATTATGGCGGTTTCATCTAATATCGGCGCCGGCAAAATTGCGTTGGAGCTGGGCGCCAAAAACCTGTTTTATTATATTACGGCTTTTGGTTTCGGCACCAAAACAGACATCAATTTCAGCGGTGAGTCCAAAGGGTATGTCCCTCCGTACAGCAAATGGACGGTAGTGGATACCGCTACCAAAGGATATGGTTACGGGATTGCCTTGACGCCTATACAGCTTATCGGTGCCTATTCCGCCATAGCCAACGGCGGATATTTGATGCAGCCGCATTTGGTAGACCGTATTGAGTACGCCGACGGGCGCGTGCAGAAAAAAGCCGACGTGCGCCGCATCCGCCGCGTCCTTAAGCCCGAAACCGTGCAGACCATGAAAAAAGTGCTGGAACATGTGGTTAAAGAGGGCTCCGGCAAAAAAGCCCAAATCAAGGGCTACAGTGTAGCCGGTAAAACCGGTACCGCAGAAAAATTGAGCAAAGAAGGCGGCTACGCCAAACGCCATCATGTGGTGTCTTTCTGCGGGTTTACCCCGATAGACGACCCGCGCTTTACCATTTTGGTTGTGTTGGATAATCCGGCCAAATATACCTTTGGCGGTACGGCGGCGGCGCCGGTGTTTAAAGAAGTGGCGGAAGGGCTGCTGGCTATGGAAGGCATCGCTCCAGACCGGCCCGAGGAACTGCAGGAGCCACCCAAAAAGAAATAGATTTAACCGTAAATTGTAAGGAGAACCTATGAAATTAAATCTCACTTTATCTAAACTCGCTTCCGTGACCGGAGGGGTGCTGCACGCCAAAGACCCGCAGAGCAAAATTCATTCTTTTGTAACGGACAGCCGCGTGCTGGCTGCCGGGGACGTTTTTTGGGCGCTTAAAGGCCGCCAGCATGACGCGCACGCATTCATCACGCAGGCCGTGCAAAAGGGGGCCGTTCTGATAGTGGGGGAAAAAGGCCGCATGGCGGATGCTTCCGCCGCCGGGGTGGATACGTTGGAAGTGGAGGACTCCTTGCGCGCCCTGCAGGCCCTGGCCAAATACCACCGCTTGAACAGCACGCTTAAAATAGCGGCTATCACCGGATCTAACGGCAAAAGCACCACCAAGCAAATGCTTAAATCCATTTGCCAGCAAGCCGGGGAAACGGTGGCAAACATGGGCAATTTTAATAATCAGTTCGGCGTACCTTTCTCTTTGTTAGAAATACAGCCCAAACATAAGTTTGGCGTGTTTGAGCTGGGGGCTTCCCGCCCCGGCGATATTGCCGAAACGGCCTGCCTGACAGTGCCGGACGTAGCGGTGATTACCAATATAGCGGCGGCGCATTTGGAGTTTTTTAAAGATTTGGAAACAGTATATAAGGCCAAAACGGAAATCGTTTCCTGTTTAGCGCCCGGCGGCACCCTGGTATATAACGCAGACGACGAGTGGCTGCGCCAGCTGGGGGCTTATAAAGGGAAAGCGATTAGTTTCGGTTTTTCTCCAACGGCGGATTTGCGTATTTTGGAGACGGAAAATTTTTCGTTTACGTATAAAAATGAGGCCTATCTTATTCCCGTGCGCTTGCAGCGCCATGACAAATTAAACGCCGCAGCCGCCTGCGCCGCAGCCATTGCGCTGGGGTTGTTTATGGACGATATCAAAAAGGGCCTTCTCTCCTATACTCCTATGCCTATGCGCATGGAACGCATACAGCGGGGAGAGACGCGGTTTATTCTGGATTGCTATAATGCCAACCCGGCCAGCATGCAGAACGCACTGGAAATTCTGGGCCGGGAAGCCGCCAGTCCGCGCATTGCCGTACTGGGTGATATGAAAGAGCTGGGGGAAACGTCTAAAAATTACCACCGCCTGGTGGCGCGCTGGCTGTTGGATAACAAAGTGGATTATGCTTTCTTGGCCGGGCAGGAAATGAAATATGCCGCCCAAGCGCTTGAAGAAGACACTTCTGTGAAAGTATATTATGCCCAAACGCCGCAGCCGTGGCTGCATGAGTTGAAAGAATTGCTTGCCAAACGCGGGGGCACCTGTTTGCTCAAGGCCTCGCGCGGTATGCAGTTTGAGACCCTGCTCAAGGAGATATAAGATGCTCTATTACCTTTCTTTGTTTAAAGACGATATAAGCTTTTTAAATATCTTTAACTACATTACCTTCCGCACCGGTGGCGCGATTGTGACGGCGTTTATCCTGTCGCTTTTGTTGGGGCCGTCTTTGGTAGCGCGGCTGCGCGCGTTTAAAATACAGCAAATAGAGCGTGAATACGGCCCGGCGTCCCACCTGTCTAAAAACGGCACTCCCACTATGGGCGGACTGCTGATTTTGCTGGCGCTGCTGGGCAGCGTGCTGCTTTGGGCGCGGCTGGACAGCGCCTATATTTGGCTGATGCTCTTTACCACCGTATGTTTGGCGTTTGCCGGGATTGTAGACGACTATACCAAACTGGTCAAACGAAATCCCGAAGGAATGCCTTCTTCCTTAAAGCTGGCTATACAAATTTTTACTGCTGTGGTCGTGGTGGGCTATTTGGCCTTAAACCCGCCTAACGGGGAATATGCCACCTCTCTGATTATTCCGTATGTGAGCAAAACCTTTTTGGATTTGTCCGTGTTTTATTTTGCCTTTTCCATGTTGGTTATTGTAGGCGCTTCCAACGCCACAAACCTGACGGACGGGCTGGACGGGCTGGCCAGCGGGTGCATGGTGTTTGCCTCAATTACGTATGCGGTGTTTGCCTATCTGGCGGGCAATATTAATTTTGCCGATTACCTGAAAATTATTTATGTGCCGGGCGCGGGGGAAATTTCCGTATTTTTAGGGGCGCTGGTCGGGGCCTGTTTGGGATTTTTGTGGTTTAATGCCTATCCGGCCAGTGTGTTTATGGGAGATACCAGCTCCCTGTTTTTGGGCGGCGTGCTGGGTACGGCGGCGCTGATTGTAAAGCAGGAACTGCTTTTGCCCATTGCCGGAGGAATTTTTGTGCTGGAAACGCTCTCTGTCATGCTGCAGATGGGGTACTTTAAACTGACTCATGGCAAACGGCTTTTTAAAATGGCCCCCATACATCACCATTTTGAGTTAAGCGGCGTGCCGGAGCCCAAAGTGATTGTGCGTTTTTGGATTATGGGCGCTATGCTGATGCTGCTGGCGCTGGCGTCGCTTAAAATACGTTAGTTTATGCAGGAATAAATATGGTCAAACTTTTTTCCAAAGCCAAAAAACAAAATACATTTGCCAGACGGCAGCCGGCCTTATTCGGGCAGCCCGCCCGGCGCAACATGCGGGCGGAGCAGCCCTGGCAGCCGCTTAAAATAGACAAACGGCTGGCGTTTATTGTATTTGCGTTTATTTGCTTTGGGCTGATATTTACCTATTCTTCCTCCGCGTTTGACTCTACGGCCTATTTTAAGCGCCAGGTAATTTTTGACGCGTTGGGCATAGCGGCGGCTTTGTTTTTGTCCCAAACGTATTTGCCGCTGCAGCGTATTGTAAAACCTTTGTGGCTGATGTATGGTACCTGGGCGCTTTTGCTCATAGTGTTGTTTACTGAGCCGATAGCCAATGTGCACCGCTGGATTAATTTGGGGTTTTTTAATTTGCAGCCCTCCGAAGTGGCCAAAGTGACGCTGGTGATTTATGTGGCCGATTATTTAAATAACGTACAGGGCAAACTGGCCAAAAACTGGAAGCTGCTTATTAAACCGCTGGTTGTAAGCGGCATTACGTTTGCGCTGATGATGAAAGCGCCGGACTTGGGAACGCCTATGCTGATGGGGGCGGTGGTGGTGCTGATGCTTTTTGTAGCTGGAGCCAGCTTAAAACATTTAGCGGTGCTGTTTGCCTGTACGGTGCCGATTATCCTCTACCAGCTTATTTTTTATACATATCGTTTGGAGCGCTTGCTCTCTTTCTTAAATCCGGAAGCGCAGGCCGGTGGTGCCGGATACCAGCTGATGCAGTCTTTTTTGGCAGTGGGTTCCGGCGGCTGGTTTGGCAAAGGGCTAGGCAACAGCGAGCTGAAGCTGGAATATTTGCCGGCGGCGCATACGGACTTTATTTTTTCTATAATGTGTGAGGAAATCGGATTGATTGGTGTGTTGATGGTGATTTTCTTTTTCTGTTGGTTTTTGGTGCGCGGGGTGAGTTTGGCGCGGGTGTCTAAAAACGGATTTAACAGTTTGGTCATTTTTGGGCTGACCATGACGGTATGTATTCAGGCCTTTTTTAATATGTCTATGGCTATTGGGCTTATCCCGACCAAAGGCATTCCGCTTCCATTTTTCTCATACGGCGGCTCTTCCGTCATTATGACGCTGGTGATGGTGGGCATTATCTTAAATTTGGCCGCCAGCGACGCCGCCCCCAAAACGCGCCGGACGGACGATTTTACGGATTATAAAAACAGGAACAGATAGGCATGAATAAACGTTTCTTGATTGCCGCCGGCGGAACGGGCGGCCATTTCTATCCTGGGTTTTCGCTGGGCCGCTTGCTTAATAAACAGGGCTGCAGCGTGCTGTTTATCGTGCGCCGGGGCGACCCTTCCTGCCGCGTGCTGGAAGAAAGCAAACTGAAGTACCGGGAAATAGATTTTTGTTCTTTGCCGCGTTCTTTTAATCCGTTTCGTTACTTTAAATTTGCCATCAAGTTTTATAAAGCTCTCCGGCAGACGCGCCGCATTATAACGGAATTTGCCCCGGACGTGGCGGTGGGAACGGGCGGATATATCTCGTTTCCGTTGGTTTTTACCGCTCATTTTAAAGGGATAAAAACGGCTGTGCACGACTCCAACACCAAAATCGGGCTGGCAAACAAAATTTGCTCCCACTGGACGGATTTGTTTTTGTTAGGGCTGCCAGTAAATGACAAAATCCCGCATGCCGAGCTGGTGGGCACCCCTATCCGCCCGGAATTTGCCGAGCCGGTCAACCGCAAAGAAACGCTGTCTGCCCTGGGCTTAAATCCCGAATACAAAACGGTGCTGCTCTTTGGCGGCAGCCAGGGGGCCAAAGCGCTGAACCAGGCACTGATAGAGGCGGTCAAGCAGCTGGTGGCGGAAAATGAAAATTTGCAGTTTATCCACATCAGCGGGGAGCGCTGGTACCAGATGATTTCCGACCAATATGGCAAGACGCGCTGCGTCAAAGTACTGCCCTATTCCAATGAAATCTATGATTTAATGCATGCCTGTGATTTGGCGGTATGCCGCAGCGGGGCAGGGACGCTGGCGGAGCTGATTTACTGCCAAAAACCCGCTGTGTTGGTGCCACTTCCGACGGCGGCAGCCAATCACCAGTATTATAATGCCAAAGTATTGCAAAGCATGGGCTGTGCCGCCCTGGCACTGCAAGGGCCCGGTTTGCGGGGGGATTTGTATACGTTGCTTAACCGTATATTAAACGCGCCCAATAATTCCATATTACAAACCATGCATGATAGCTACGCCAAGCTGGATTTGCCTAATCCCATGGACGCGACGGACACGATAGCCAAATTGCTCAAAAAACTTTAACTTTCACCAGCCCGGGGATCCCCGGGCTTTTTATCTCCTCTCTGAAGGCACACAAAAGCCCCGGGCCGCGCTTAGGGAGACCCAGATAAGCTGCTGACGGGAAACGGTATACACAGATTCTAAAAACAATTTATAAACACTTGACTGAAAAGAAAAAATGACGTATACTATATATGAACACTTGTTCATATGTTAAATTATTTTCTCTTTCTGCTTTTACGGCAGGGTTGTAAAAAGAGAGGACTATATGAAAACAGAAACCATACCGTCTTTTTTGCATTTAACTCCCGCCCAGGCGCGTGCATTGGCCAAGAATATGCCTGCGGAACCGGCGCTTTGCGATTTGGCCGATTTGTATAAGATATTTGCCGATTCTACCCGGGTGCGTATTTTGGCTGCGCTGCAGGTGAAAGAACTGTGTGTACTGGATTTGGCGGCACTTTTAGGGATAAGCCAGTCCGCCCTTTCGCACCAGCTACGCATTTTAAAGCAGGCCAAGCTGGTCAAAAGCCGCCGGGAGGGGAAAATTATTTTCTATTCATTGGCAGACGCTCATGTTCATTCCATATTTAAACAAGGGCTGGAACACATATTGGAATAGGGGGCAATTATGAAAAGACAAGCGGGACAAATCTTAATTGGGGGGGGTGTATATGCGCTGGCCCTTTGTCTGTCCGCAGGTACGGTTAAATTGGCGTTGTTTGTGGCGGCGTATCTTATCTGCGGGGGAGATGTGCTGTGGCGTTCCGCCAAAAACCTGCGTAAAGGGGAGTGGCTGGATGAGAATTTTTTAATGTCTTTAGCCACGGTGGGGGCTTTTGTAATAGGGGAATATCCGGAAGCGGTGGCGGTTATGCTGTTTTACCAGACGGGAGAATTTTTCCTGCATTGGGCACTGCACCGCTCCCGCCGCAGTGTGCGGGCCTTGTTGGAGCTGCAGCCGGACACGGTGCTGGTGCGCCGGGAAGGCGACTGGAGGCACGTCCCGGCACAAAGCGTGGAGCCGGGAGAAGTGTTTCGTGTTAAACCTGGGGAAAGGACGGCTTTGGATGCAGTTATACAGAGTGGTCAGAGTCTGGTGGATACTTCTGCTCTGACGGGAGAGTCGCTCCCGAAGCAAGCCACCCCGGGAGAGGAATTGTTTGCCGGGGTTATTGTGTTGGACGGAGAACTGGAGCTCAAAGCGCTGCGCCCTTATGCCGCCTCCGCTGTGGCTAAAATTTTGGAATTGGTGGAAAATGCTTCCGCCAAGAAAACTCCCACCGAGCGCTTTATTACCCGTTTTGCCCGCTGGTATACCCCGGCTGTAGTGGCGGCCGCCGTGCTGACGGCCTTTGTGCCGCCTTTGATATGGCCGGACGCCTTATTAAAAGTATGGGTGTACCGGGCGTTAATTTTTTTGGTAATTTCCTGTCCGTGTGCGCTGGTGCTTTCGGTGCCGCTGGGGTTTTTTGGCGGGATTGGGGCGGCGGCCCGACGCGGCATACTGATAAAGGGCAGCAACAGTTTGGAAGGGCTGGCGAAAGGGTCAGTTATGGTATTTGACAAAACCGGCACACTGACCCAGGGGCGTTTTTCCGTAAGCGCTGTTTATCCGGCGGAAGGATTTTCCAAACAGCAGTTGCTGGAAATAGCCGCCTATGCAGAAAGCGCCTCCTCTCACCCGTTGGCACAGGCGATTGTACAGGCCTATGGAAAAGAAATAGACCGCTCCCGTATCAGCCAAGTGCATGAAAAAGCCGGTGCGGGTGTTTGGGCCCGGATAGACGGCAGAGAAGTGTTTGCCGGCAGAAAAGACGCTTCTGATGCCGCGGCTCTGGCTTTTGCTGTGCCGCCCCAGCAAGCTCATACGGAGGTATTTGTCACGGTGGATGGGCATGCTGCCGGGGTATTGGCCTTGGCTGATACGGTAAAAAAAGACGCCGCGGCTGCTATAGCCGGCCTAAAAACGCTGGCGTTTGACCAAACCGTTATGCTGACCGGAGACCGGGCGGAAACAGCCGCTTCCGTTGCACAGCAGACGGGGGTGGAACAGGTGTATGCTTCTTTGCTTCCGGCCGACAAGGTACGCATTGTGGAAGAATTATTAAACAATAAAAGACCGGGCACTGCCGTGCTGTTTGCCGGAGACGGCATTAACGACGCCCCTGTATTGGCCCGCGCCGATGTGGGCATAGCCATGGGGGCTTTGGGCTCGGACGCGGCCATAGAAGCGGCAGACGTGGTACTTACAGACGACCAATTGTCCAAAATTCCTCAAGCCGTGGCTTTAAGCCGTTTTACGCTGCATATTGTAAAACAAAACATTTGGTTTTCTCTGTTGGTTAAAGCCGCTGTCATGGCGTTGGGGGTGTTGGGCATGGCTAATTTATGGGAAGCGGTATTTGCAGATGTAGGGGTGGCGGTGCTGGCGGTGCTCAATTCTCTGCGTCCTTTGGTTTATAAGAAATAGTGGAATAAAGTGTCTGTCCCGGCGGGCAAAAAACCCGCCGGACAGCGCCATTATATATTCCCTGATTAGAGGGGATATTTTCGGCCCCAAAAATGGTTAACCCTTTGCATTTCTGTATGTGCGGTGCGGAGAACGGGGCCGCCGTTGTTTCCACGGGGGATTTTTGTTTATTCCCGCGGCTGTGTAGCGGCATTTTCTTCCTTGGTAAGAAGTATCGTGCTGAAAAGCACGGCATTATCCCGCTGGCTCCATGGCTTTTTCCGTTTGGACATGCATTTGTCTGCTAAAATAAAGCGCTGCATTGACGCAATGTTCTGCTATCCCTGATCCTGAAGATAGATACAAAACCCGCCGGACAAAGCGGGGCGTGGCAAAGAGGGAGAGAGCCGGGATTATTTTTTGCGGCGGTATTTATTTTTCTTTATCAAATGTTCGTTATAGGTGCGGCTGAAGTCATGCCGGCCGGTATTGTCCGCCACAAAATAAAGCGCATCAAAATCCGGCTCCGGGTTTAACACCGCTTTGACTGATTCATAGCTGGGGTTGGCTATCGGCCCCGGAGGAAGGCCGTTGTAGCGGTAAGTATTATAGGGGGATTTATTGCGCAAATCCCGGTATGTGAGCCCTTTTTTCCAGTAGCGGTTTTCACGGAAATTAAAGCCCAGCGCGTACTGTACTGTAGGGTCGGCTTCCAAACGTTTGCCAATTTTCAGACGGTTTAAATAGACGGCGGCTATTTTGGGCCGCTCATCATGAAAAATAGCTTCCCGCTCTACAATGGAGGCCACGGTAAGTACTTCTTTTTCCGTCAGATTGGTTTTATATTGGGAAAACAGCGGTTTTACTTTTTTATTATATTGTGCCAGCATGGCGTCCACCACGGCCCAGGCGGGGGTGTTTTCGGAAAAATAGTAGGTGGAGGGGAACAGCTGTCCTTCCAGCTCCCGTTTGCGCACGATATCCAAAAAAGCGTGCGGATCGGTAATGTCGTTGGCGGCCAGCACTTCGGCAATTTCTTCGCTTCTCCAGCCCTCCAGCGTGGTCAGCTTGGTCAGGTGCAGGCATTGGCCGCTTTTAATGCAGTTGAGCACCGATTCGGAAGGCATGTTTTTATATAAATCGTATTTGCCAGCTTTCAAATCTTTGGCAGAAGAGGAAAGTTTTAAAATCAACTTAAACCAGATGGTGCTTGAAATGACACCGGCCTCTTTGAGGTTTTGGGCCACCTGGGAAGCGGTCTGCCCGGGCTCTATCTCAAACACCAGCGCGTCGCCTTTGCTGAAATAGTGCAGCTTAATAAATAAGCCACAAGCAATGACACACGCCAAAAAAACAATGCCGGAGATAAGGAGCCGTTTATTCATGTTCAGTGGGTTAATTTAAAAAATGCGCGTTTGCCGGTCTGCAATACATCTCCGTCTTGGAAAGAAAGCGGGCCGTCCTGCGTAATTTTTTCGCCGTTTAAGCGCACCGCGCCCTGCTCTATTAAAGAGCGGGCTTTGTTTTTGCTCTGGGCGGCGCCGGCTTCAAACAGCACAGCCGAAAGCATGGCGCCGTCAGCGGGGGTAAAAACAGGCATTTCATCGGGGTTTTCTTTTTTGGAAAATACCTTCTCAAAATGGTCACGTGCGGCCTGCGCGGCTTCCTTGCCGTGGAAACGCTCCGTCAGCAGGGCGGCCAGTTTCTTTTTGGCCTGCATGGGATGCATGGCCTTGATTTCGTCCATGTTTTCTGACGTCAGCAGTTCATAATAATTCATCATCATTTCATCAGATACCGACATCAGCTTGCCGAACATATCGTTGGGGGCGTCGTTTAATCCCACATAATTGCCGTAGGATTTGGACATTTTTTTCAGGCCGTCAATGCCCACCAAAAGCGGCACCGTCAGGGCAATCTGCGGCTCTTGGCCGTTTTGTTTTTGCAGTTGGCGGCCGACGAGCAAGTTGAAAATCTGGTCTGTGCCGCCCAGCTCCACATCGGCTTTGAGCGCCACGGAATCCTGCCCCTGGAATAAGCTGTATAAAATTTCCAGCATGCTGATAGGGTTGCCTTCCTGCATGCGTTTTTTGAAATCGTCGCGCTCCAGCACTTGGGCAACGGTAACTTTGGAAAGCGTCATCAACAGGTCTTTTCCGCTGACAAACGGGTCAAGCCACTGGCTGTTAAAGCAGATTTGGGTTTGCTCCGGCTTTAATACTTTAAAGGCCTGCTCGGTATAGGTTTTGGCATTTTCCAAGATTTTTTCCCGCGGCAGGACAGGGCGCGTAGAGTCGCGGCCCGAAGGGTCGCCGATAGCGGCAGTAAAATCCCCAATTACCAGTACGGCGGTATGCCCCAAATCCTGAAAGCGGCGCAATAGGGAAAGCACCACGCTGTGCCCCAAATGCAAATCAGCGCTGGTAGGATCACAGCCGAGTTTGACGATTAATTTTTTTCCGCTTTCCAGCTTTTTCTGCAGTCCTTCTTTATTGACTACGTCTACACAGCCGCGGGTTAAAAAAGAAATTTGTTCTTGGATATTCATACAGGTTTTATCTCCGTCTTAACGTCTGCCGCCGGCGGTTTTAGCGCGTGTGCGGCGGCAAAATCTCTACTTTCTATTTTAGCATATACGCGCGCGTAAGGGAAAAGTAACTAGGCGCGCGGGCTTGTCGGCAAAGCGGGGTAATGGAAATTGCGGTGCATGCGGCAAAAGAAAACAGGTGTATTGTTTGTCCTCAAAGCCGGAGAAGCGTTTGGCGCGGGAAAAGAATTTCTCCGCCCGCTGCGTGCCGGGCCAAAGCCACAAGCGCGGCCCGTTTAGCGCCAAGTCCGCTGCCGCCGCAGAAAGTGTATGCTTTAGCAGCGCTGGCAAATGCCCGATGAACAACGGGGCCGCGGGGCAGTATTTGAGAGCGTTACATTTTAAGCGGCAGGCAAAGCCCTGTGAAAAAACGGCGGGCGGCAGATTGATGCGGAGATTAGTAAAAATCGTACGGGTCTGCAATAAGTTTAAATTCAGCTCTTTTTACTGCGGGCAATGTGTCCAGGGCGTGCACCAGTTCAGCATAGCGGCCGGGGGCGGCTTTGAGCAGTATATATTGCTTTTGGTAAACATCTGTTTTTTTGCCGGTGCGCGTGGGGCCCAGCGTGCTTTGGCAGAAAGGCGCGGCGGCGCTTACAATGCGGGCTGTTTCCGCCGACAGCAGGACGGGGTCTTTGCTCCTGACCAATACCTTTACCAAAGACACATAGGGCGGATAACCAAAGCTTTCGCGCGCAAGCAGTTCCTCGCTGGCGGCGTCTTCATAGGCGGTTTTTAGGGCTTCAAAGGGGTAGATGTCGGCGCAAGAGCTTTGTATTACCAAGCGGCCGTTGGGGCGGCCAGCGAGGCGGTTTTTTAATTTGAACAGCAATTGCCCAAACTTTTCTGACGCGCGGAAATCCGGGCTGTCTAGCTCTAAATCTGCATCGGCCACCGCGCACAAAGTAACCCGCGGCGAAAGTGCGGCTTCCAGCGCCTGGCGGGTGCCTACCACCACATCGGCTTGCGCGGCGTCCAGCGCGCGGCGTACGGCGCGGCCCTGTCCGTCTTTATTTTTCAGCGTGTCCGAGTCCAGGCGCAGCACCCGCCACCCGGGGAACAATTTATTTAATTCACTGACGATTTTTTGGGTGCCGCCGCCGCGTGATTTAAAAATTTTATTCTGGCACAGCGGGCAGGTTTGTTCCAGCGGCTCCTTGTGCCCACATTTTTTACAAATCAAGATATCTTCCGCTTTTTCATTTTTTTCACGCGCCAGAATTGCCCCGCATTTTTTGCATTTGGCGTATGCGCCGCAGTTTAAGCAGTAATAAGCGTTGGAATAGCCCCGGCGGTTAAGGATAATGACGCTGGCCTGCCCGGCCTGGCGGGTGTCTTTAAGCTGCTGCAGCAAAAAGTCCGAAAGCAGGGGTGAATGTTCTCCTTTTTTAGCGGTTACTTTTAGCTGGGTTTGGCCGGAAGATAAAGGGAAATGAACAGAGCCGCACTTGCCTTCCTGCACCAGGCGCAGTGTCTCCAGGGAAGGGGTATCCGACGCACAAATAAACAGCGCCTCATGCTGCTGGCAGCGGAAAGCCAGCAAATCGCGCAAATGGAAATAGGGTTTGTTTTCTTCCTGTTTATAATTATCGTTTTCTTCTTCCAGCATGGCGGCCAGCTGCAGGTTTTTAAACGGGAGCAGCCCGCCGGAACGTGCGGAAATAACCAGCAAGGGGTGTCCGGCAGACACGCGCGAAAAAATCTTTTTCTTTTGGCTGATAAGCATTTTGCTGTGCCAGCAGCAGACCCACTCTTTTCCAAAAGAGCTCTCTAATTGCGCCGCCAAATTTTGCGCCGCCAGCACGTCCGGCAAGGTAATAAGCGCCTGCCCGCATTGGGATAGCACGTTAGCCGCCAGGCGCAGAACGCTTTGGGTTTGCCCTTCGGCGTCCGGCCCGCAGAACACTATCTGCTTAAACCCGCGGTCCAGCTGTTTTTCCGCCTGTTCCCAAGCGGCCTGGCGGGAAGGAGCAAATGAAAAAGAAGGCGCGGAAAAAGGCGTAGCCGGGAGTGGGATGGAGGGGGATAACTTGAAATAGGCCTGCGCCGGCACCAAAGAAAATAAAATTTGTCCTATCGGGCCGCCCCATGTTTGTTTCATAAATCGTGCCAAGGCAAACAAGTCTGAACCAAAAACGGGTTTTTCGTCCAGAACGCAGGCAATTTCTTTAATTTTTCCGGGAGGTAAGCTGGAATGCTGGGCCGTGGCGGTGACCAGCCCGGTGGTCAGCATGGGGCCGAACGGGGCCGTAATGCGTATGCCGGGCTTAACTTGGGCGCGCAGCGCTTCCGGGACGGCATAGTCAAAGTCCCTGTCCAGCGGTACGTCAAAAACGACTTTGCAAAACATGGGTTATGCCTGCGGGCGTTTGAGCCCCATTTCCGCCATGACCATCTGCAAATCGGCCCAGGCGTCTTTTTTCCACCCCGGGTTGCGCAGCAGCGCGGCGGGGTGATAGGTGGCGATGATTTTGACGGGCGTTTTGAGTTCCACCGTATCCAAGTGCAACAGATGAAATTTGCCACGCAGCGCCCCGAGCGATTTGGTATCGCTGATAAGCGCTTTGGCGGCCACTCCGCCCAAGGCCACAATGTATTTGGGGGAAATAACTGCAATTTGCCGCTCTATATATTTGCGGCAGACGGCTATTTCGCCTGCGTTGGGTGCGCGGTCATTGCCGCGGGCTTCGGGGTCTGCGGGGTTGACCATGGGGTGGCATTTGGCAATATTGCCGATAAACACTTGCTCCCGCTTGAGCCCCATGGCGGCTATCATTTTGTCTAAAAGCTGTCCGGCCCGGCCGATAAACGGACGGCCTTTATGATCTTCGTCAAAGCCGGGGCCCTCACCGATAAACATCAGCTCTGCGGAGGGGTTGCCTTCTCCGGGGACGGCGTTTAAACGCGTTTGCCCCAGCGGGCAGCGGCGGCATGCTTTTATTTCTTCTGCAATTTGGTTCAGCGCGGCTTGTTTGTCTTGCATAGTGTCAGTGCTCTGCGGTGTTAGTGCGTCCTGCGAAGCGGCCTTTTCCTGCGTTTGGGCGGCGGAAACGGCCGGGGCAGCATGCGGCTGGGAAGCTGCGGGAGCTGCCGTTGGCACCGAAGCGGCGGAAACGGTATGAAAGGGGTGTTTGCCCGCCCGTACAAATTCAATAGTCAGGTGGTCTTGCGGCTGGGACGCGGCCCCGTGGTTATCGTCGGAGCGGGGTGCAGCGGCCTGACGTCCGGCAAGTTGTCCTTCGTGGCCCTGCGCCGCGGCAGAGACGTGCGCGGCGGCCTGATGGCAGGCCGCCGGCGTCAAATCGTCTTCTTCTCTGCTGGACAGAAATGCTTTAAATTCCGCCGCGAGTGCACGCACGTCGTCTTTCATACTTACAGTTTCATGGGTTCTTTGGCTTTGCGCTCGGCTTC
Source organism: uncultured bacterium (assembly GCA_949291365.1). Lineage (GTDB taxonomy): Bacteria > Elusimicrobiota > Elusimicrobia > Elusimicrobiales > Elusimicrobiaceae > Avelusimicrobium. The sequence continues at coordinate 45,324 of CASEVJ010000005.1, read as the reverse complement.
TTTGCGGGCTTCTTCCTGGGCTTTAAGCTCGGCTTCCAGGTTTTGGCGGCTGATTTCCAGCACGGCGTCTTTGCTCATGCGGCCCGAAAGAATATCGTCCAGGGCCACTTTAATAACTGCGGCGTTGGGTTGGTTTCTGTATTCGGATTTCTTTTTGAGTTCTTTGGCCCAGATTGAAGCAAGCACCACCACATCATAGCGGTCTCCGTCAAAGTTCATGAGTTCGGACTCAAAGGTTTTCTCATTCTTGGTATTCGGCATGGTTGGCTCCCTAAATAACTTTAGATAGTTTTAAATCTTTTATCCGGCGGGCTGTTTTCAACTGTTCCGCACGGACAATAGCGGCTGTATCGGAAACGGCTTTTTTCAAGTTGTCATTTAACACCACATAATCGTAACAGCCGATTTCTTTTAGCTCTTTTTTAGCGGTTTTTAAGCGCAGGGCCACATCTTGCGTATGGTCTTTGCGTGCGGCGATGCGCTCTTTTAATATTTCCAAACTGGGCGGCACAATAAAAATTTTGACCGCTTGCGGATATTTGGCGGATACTGTTTTGGCGCCTTGTACGTCTATGACCAGCACGGGACAAAGCCCCTTTTTCATCACTCCGTCTACCGATTTTTTAGGAATGCCGTAATAATGGGCATGTACCTGGGCCCATTCCAGCATTTGGCCTTTTTTCACGGCGGTTAAAAACTGTTTATCCGTCCAGAAATGGTAATCTCTCCCGTCTTTTTCTCCGTCCCGCGGCGCTCGTGTTGTGGCGGTAATGACGCGGCAAAGCGTTTTATCGTGCTTGAGCAAATGCTGCACCACGGTAGTCTTGCCGCCGCCGGAAGGGGAGGATACTATAATGGGAAAAGGTTTCATTTATCTATTTTAGTAAAATAAGGGGCTTTTGGTAAATACCCGCCCGCCCCGCAAACGGGCGCTCCGTCTCCGCTATCTCCAGAGGGCCCCGGCAGGCAAGGCCGGGCCAGTTACTGGCTGTGCCCAGGCAGCCGGGCAAGCAAAAATTGCTCCACCTGCGTATGTTTGTATTTGCGGGCTACCTCCAGCGGGGTCAGCCCTTCCGAATCGCGCAAATGGGGATTGGCGCCGTGTTTAAGCAGCAGCTTAATAACCCGGGTTTGGCTTTGGCAGGCCGCGGCGGCATGCAGGGCCGAGCCGCCAAAATTATCCAGTGCGTCTATTTCCGCCCCGTTTTTAAGCAAGAACAGACACATAGCCGGCTGATTGCATTCCGCCGCAATATGAAGCGGGGTTTGCCCGTCGTCAGTTTCATGGGCCACGGTATAGCCATCGTCAAGCAGTTTGTCTGCGGTGTAAAAATTATTCCAAAAAACGGCCTGATGCAGCGGAAAACGCTGTAATTCTTTTGTCAAAAACTTGACGATTTCCGGGTTGACCCCTTTGTGCAGGCCAATTCGCCAAACAATACCCATTAACAGCTGCCGCGTAAAGAAAAACACCACAGCCAGTGCCAGACACAAAAGCAGGCCGGTAAAAGTGGGATTAAGCCAAAATAAGCAAAAAAGAAATACAAAAAAAAGAGCCCACGACATAGACGCCTCCGTTTCTCTGATATTAGTTTAATCTTAAGACGGGGAAGTGTCAATAATTAAATTTTTTAGCGGGAACGCCTGCACCACAGCCCCGCGTAAAAGCGGGGGAAAGGTGGCAGGCGCCGGGTAGGATCTAGATAAGCGGATTGCTATGGTTAAAGACGGGGACATTGTTTTCCCGCGCGTATTTTTCAAGGGCTTGGGGCAAGGTCATCTTTTTGCTTGTAAGGTTAGCAGGCCAGGAAAAGCTCCATTGGTCTATTTTTTGTGTAAAAAGCCACAATATTCTTCTCTGAGCGCAATGGTTTTTTTTAAAAAAGATGTGTATCTGGAAGAGCTGTTGCTTTTTTACACGCATTTGCTCTATTTTTATTTTTTCTATGTTTTCCCAAGCAATAGGTTCTATAAAAATCAATAGAAAAGACGTGCTGATGCCATGCCGGTTTATCTTAATGGTGGAAAAAATCATCAGGAAAAAACTGATTCCAAACAGAAAAAGAAGTATTTTAAAAAGAAACGGCGGGATAAAAAAATCGGCCTGTACTTTGGAGGCAATAAAAGTAGACATTTCGCCGGAGCCCAGCAAACAAAAACATCCTATGCCTAACAGAAAAAAGAGAAGTTTGGAGACAAAAGAAGAGCTGAAAGTTATTGGTTTGGTTGTTTCCGGATTCATTTAATATCCCTCTGTTCAAAGTTGCCTTTGCCTGGTGCCGTATTGTGTGCAAACGGTACGGCTAAAAGCGTTTTAACCCTTTTAATAGACATTGCTTATATGATAAGACTGCAAAAATTGCAAGGTTTCCCGCTGGTTAAAGCGCGCGGCATAATCTGCAGGCGTTTGTCCGTGTGCATCTTTGGCTTGCAAATCCGCTCCCAGTTTAAGCAGCCGCGCGCAGAATTTTTTGCGCCCCAAGGCCGCGGCTACATGCAGCGGGGTTATGCCGTTGTGCACGGGGGCATTGACAGCTTGAACGCAGGCGTCTGGCGGCAGAAAGCGCAGGCCGTCCAGCTGGTCTTCACGCTGCTGCACCACTGCCCTAGCCACAGGTGCTTTATAAATAAAATCTAACAGTTCCGGCGGGAAAACTTTGGCTGCTTGCTTATGCGTGATTTTATTGTTAAAGACAAGCGCCACTTTAAATAAGACAAATAAAACGGCACAAATAAATACAAGCAATGCCACCTTAAACCCCATGGCAGACAGCGGAGCATTTTTAGCGGTATTGAGCCAGTTTACAAAACTGCCAAAACCTAAAATACAGCCCACAAACACAGCACCGGCAATAATGCCCCAAAATAACAGCCAAAAAATATCTTTTGCTTTTTTCATAATTTTCTTCTCAAAATGGCATATTGTTTCACGGTTTCTAAAATTTTTTGCTGACTGTCAGCATTATACTGGGTAAGAACAATTGCAAAGGATTTTTGTTTAGCGGGAAACAGATATAATATGCGTACGCGCGCAAAACAACCTTCTTTCATATAAAAAGTCAAAATTTCCGTACGGCGTATTTTGTGATAGTCTACATGTTTAATTTCATGCCACGGCACGGGGAAAATACAGATAGGGCCCTGAATACCTGCCGACGTAATTTTTACTTTATAAGGCGCAAAAAAAACAATAAAGGCAGACAGCCCCATCGCCCCAAAAATAACCAGCAGAACGATATGCCAAATCCCAGGAGAAAGCAGGCCGTTTTTCAGGATCATCTCTCCTGCCGTTTGAGGCAGAAAATCCGTCGCAAAAGCGAACCATATACAAATAATTCCAAACAAGAAAATGAATATCCTGTTGAAGAGAGCCGGTTTAATAATAATTTCTTCGGGGTTATCCATAAAAATCTAAAAAATCCCGCCTTGTTTTAGGCAAGGCGGGATTACAGATATAGGTTTTATTTGCGTTTTTTAGCCAACGCGTCTTTAGCGGCTGCCTGCGCCGCGGCCAAACGTGCTATGGGCACGCGGAACGGAGAGCAGGAGACGTAGCTGAATCCTTCGCGGTGGCAGAACTCCACGCTTTCGGGGTCGCCGCCGTGTTCGCCGCAGATACCGATTTTGAGGTTCGGTTTAGACTCGCGGCCTTCGGCTACGGCATGCTCAATGAGCATACCCACGCCGCGCTGATCCAGCGTTTGGAACGGGTCGGCTTCCAACACGCCCTGCTTGAGATATTCGGGCAGGAAAGCGCCGATATCGTCGCGGGAGAAACCGAACGTCATCTGCGTCAAGTCATTGGTGCCGAAAGAGAAGAAATCCGCTTCCTGCGCCACTTCATAAGCCAAGACCGCAGCGCGCGGAATTTCAATCATCGTGCCGACGGAGAAGTTGAGTTTTTTGACTTTGGTTTTAGCCACTACTTCTTCATAGACTTTGCGGATAATTTCTTTTTGTTTGATAATTTCGTTGACGTCGCAGGTCAGCGGAATCATCACTTCCGGTACGGCTTTGACGCCTTCTTTAATCAGCTCGGCCGCCGCTTCAAAAATAGCGCGGGACTGCATTTCCGTGATTTCCGGATAGGTCACACCCAAGCGGATACCGCGGTGGCCCATCATCGGGTTGACTTCGTGCAGGCCGGCGGCGCGTTCCTGGAAGGTTCTGGCGTCAATGCCCAGGGCCTGGGCCAGCTCTTGCTGTTTAGCCAGCAGGGTAGGCACAAACTCGTGCAAGGGGGGGTCCATCAAGCGAATGGTCACGCTGTAAGGCGCCATGGCTTTAATGGTGGCCTTAATGGTTTTCTTCATGTACGGGAAAAGCTCATTAACAGCCGCTTTGCGTTCGGCTTCGTTGCCGGACAAAATCATCTTGCGCAAAATGAACAACGGCTCATCGGAGTTTTTTCCGTAGAACATGTGTTCAATGCGAAACAGCCCAATGCCTTCTGCTCCGAATTTGCGCGCGTTGGCGGCGTCTTCGGGCGTGTCGGCGTTGGCGCGCACTTTCATCGTGCGTACAGAGTCTGCCAACTTGAGGAAAGCGGCCAAGTTTTTGTTGCCTTCGCCGGCTTCCAACATTTTCAAGGCGCCGTCATATACCCAGCCCTTGGTGCCGTTTAAGGTCAAAAAGTCGCCTTCTTTAAAGGTTTTGCCGCCCATTTTGACGGTCTTTTTGACGGTGTTGAGTTCCAGCTCGCTGCAGCCCACAATGCAGCATTTGCCCCAGCCGCGGGCCACTAAGGCCGCGTGGGAGGTCATGCCGCCGCGCTGCGTCAAGATACCGGCCGCGGCGCGCATCCCTTCAATGTCTTCGGGGTTGGTTTCTTCGCGGATTAAAATGGCGTTTTCGCCTTTGGCTTGCAGTTTAATGGCGTCGTCAGAGGTGAACACGATTTTGCCGCTGGCTCCGCCCGGGCCCGCCGGCAAGCCCTTGGCAATCGGTTTGGCTTGGGCTTCGGCTTTGGGGTCAATGGCGGGCAGCAACAGCTCGCCCAATTGGTGCGGGGTCACGCGCAGGACAGCCGTTTCCTTATTAATAAGGCGTTCTTTAAGCATGTCCAGCGCCATTTGCACCGCAGCCGTGCCGTTGCGTTTGCCTACGCGGCACTGCAACATCCACAGGCGGCCGTGTTCAATGGTAAATTCAATATCCAGCATATCGTGGAAATGCTTTTCCAGACGCTTTTGAATGGTGTCCAACTCTTTGTACACTTTAGGCATCACTTTTTCCAGCGTGGGCAAGTGGGCCGAGTGGGCGTTGGCAGACCATTTGTTCATCGGGGAGGGGGTGCGGATACCGGCCACCACGTCTTCGCCCTGGGCGTTGATTAAGTATTCGCCGTAGAAATGGCTGTCGCCGTTGCCCGGGTTGCGGGTAAAGGCCACGCCGGTGGCGGAAGTGTCGCCCATGTTGCCAAACACCATGGTTTGCACGTTGACGGCGGTGCCCCAATCGTGCGGAATGTTTTCAATATTGCGGTAGGCGATGGCGCGTTTGCCGTTCCAAGAAGCAAACACCGCGCCAATGGCGCCCCAGAGCTGTTCGGTCGGGTCATCGGGGAATTCTTTCCCCAGCACTTTTTTAACCGTTTTCTTAAATTCTACGCACAGTTTTTTGAGTTCCTGCGCCGGAATGCCGGTGTCGTCTTTGACGCCCAATTTGACTTTTACATCGCCCATCATGCCGTCCAAGATTTTGCGGATACCTTCGCCGTCTTTGGGCTCAATGCCGGCGGCTTTTTCCATTACCACGTCGGAATACATCATAATCAGGCGGCGGTAAGCGTCGTACACAAAGCGTTCGTCGCCGGTTTTGGCAATCATGCCCGGAATGGTTTTTTCCGTCAGACCGATGTTTAAAATCGTTTCCATCATGCCCGGCATGGAAGCGCGCGCACCGGAGCGTACGGACACCAAGAGCGGGTTTTTGTCAGAGCCAAATTCTTTTTTGGTTAGTTTTTCTACTTTTTTGAGGTTGGCTTCTACATCGGCTTTTAAGGTTTTGGGATAGGTCTTTTTGTTGTTCCAGTAGTAGGTGCAGACTTCGGTGGTAATGGTAAATCCCGGAGGGACGGGCAGTTTCAGCTGACCTGCCATTTCTGCCAGGTTGGCGCCTTTGCCGCCCAACAGTTCTTTCATTTTTCCGTTTCCGTCGGCTCTGCCGCCGCCGAAAGCGTATACCATTTTAACGGATTTCTTTGCCGCCGGTTTAACAGCTTTTTTGGCGGGCTTTTTTACAGTTTTCTTTGCCATTGTGTTTATTTTCTCCGTAAAGAATAGCGTGCGGGGCCATACAACACCCCGTAAAACAGGTTTTGCACTTTCATATTGTATTATATTTCCTATTTAAAGAAAAGGGAATTTTTCCGGCGTTTGCTGCAAAAGCCCCGGGCCAAAAGGGCCTATCTAATGCCTAGGCCCTGCAAGCGGAAAAACAGGGCCCAAAGCCGGCATGTAAAGTAGGCCCTGGCATGCGCAAAACAGTGGGCCCAAAAAACAGCCCCTTTTGGGCCCAATGACCCTGGTAGGTTTTCTTCGTAAAAGTTATTCTGTTTATAAGAAAGCAAGAGATACCCAAAGCCGTATGGGGGTTGTTTATGAAAACAAATACTATGATTATAACCCGTAAAGTACAAATTATGAAAAAACGCCGCTTGGAGCGGGAAATCAGCTGGGTTAAACGCGAATTTAGAGATTTTAAAACATTGAGTGACTTGGATCTATACAATACGGAGCGCTATGCCAGCTTGCATTTAGGCGCCAGTTTGATTTAATTTTTCATACTTCCTCCTACAAAACCCCTCGCCCGCCGGCCTAACCCTTCCGGCGGGCGTTCATTTCGTATTTAAAAAACAGGTGGCTTTTTGAAAAGCGCCTGCCGGAGCTGATATGCGGGAGGGGGGAGGGCGAAAACGGGGATATTTTGCCTGTTTCCCGCTGGGGCTGATGTTGAATACCGGGGGCGTGGGAGTAGCGGAAAAAAATAGGGCAGTTTTATGATTTTTTTCTAGTAAACATCAATACTTTTTAACAGCGGCTGCCCGGCGCTGGTATAATAAGGGGCGGAGCACCGGGCGCAATGTATCCTAGTTGCTGTTCATCCAAGGGCCACCTGCCGTGGATTGCGGGAGAAAAGGGCCCCTCTGCCCCATACATATACAGGCCAGCTCTCACCCAATAAGCCCGGCCGATATGTTAATTTGCTATACTATATAAAAGCCAAAGGGCAGGGATATGCTCTTTGGGCTTTTTTTTGGTATAATATGCTGTACTCTAGTACAAAAATTAAAAAGGAGAAGGTTGGACTCCGGCTCGGCGTTTCCTAAGGAGATGGGACGCTTGGTCGCTACAGTTTTCAACCTAAGTGTAAAATAAAATGGTACTTTCCGTACAAGACAGAAAAGACATTATCGGTAAATTTCAGAGCAGCCCCAACGATACCGGCTCTGCCGCCGTACAGATTGCTTTGATTACCGAACGCATCAGCTACATTTCCAATCACCTCAAAGCCAATCCGAAAGACTTTGCCGGCGAACGCGGCCTCAATAAACTGGTCGGCCAGCGCAAACGCTTGCTCGCTTATTTGAAAAGATCTGACTTTGCCAAATACCAGCAAGTGACCAAAGAACTCAAATTAAGGAAATAGTTTTCATGGAAAATTTTAACCATAATTTTGACATTCACTCGCTAGATGTGGAAGTCGGCGGTCAGAAGCTGAATTTGCAGACGGGCCTCATCGCCCGCCAGTCTGACGGTGCTGTCATGGTGACGTGGGGCGACACCAAAGTGCTCGCCACCGCTGTGTGCACCAAAGAACAAAAGCCGGGCATTTCTGATTTTATGCCCTTAACCGTCAACTATAAAGAACGCACCTATGCCGCCGGCAAAATACCGGGCGGCTTTTTTAAGCGTGAAGGCCGCGCCAGCAAGAAAGAAACCCTTTCTTCGCGCATTATTGACCGCACCCTGCGCCCGATTTTTCCGGAAGGTTTCACCTGCGAAACCAACGTGACGGCGATGGTGCTTTCTTCCGATGATTTGCACGGCTCTGATGTTATCAGCGTGCTGGCCTCTTCGGCCGCGCTGGTGATTTCTTCCATTCCGTTTAATGAGCCGGTCGCCGCGGTGCGCATTGGCCGCATTAACGGGCAGTACATCGTCAATCCTACTAAACCCCAGGAAGCAGAATGTGACATGGACCTGGTCATCGCCGGTTCTGCGCAGGGGCTGTTGATGGTGGAAGGCGGCGCCAAAGAAGTGGAAGAAGAAGCCATTATCAAAGCCATGGAAGTGGCCAAGCCGGAAATTGACAAAATGTGCGCCGTGCAGCTTAAACTGCGCGAACTTTGCGGCAAGCCCAAATTCCCCTATGTGGTGGAAAAACTGCCGCAGGAAGTGGCCGATTTAGCTAACGGTAAATTCCGCCAGGAAGCCCGCAACATTTTGCACGCTTTTTCTGACAAACAAACCCGCGACACGCAGGTGGCCCAGCTCAAAGCTTCTTTTACCGAAGAGCTGACCCCGACCTATGGCGACAATGCCGCCACCTACGCAGCCGTTGCGCTGGAAAACATTATGTATGAAGAATCCCGCAACATGGTGCTGCACGAAGGCGTGCGCGTGGACGGACGCAAACCCGAAGAAATCCGCCCCTTGAGCTCCATGGTAGGGCTTTTGCCCCGCGCCCACGGCTCTGCGCTCTTTACGCGCGGTCAGACGCAGTCTTTGGCGGTGTGCACCTTGGGTACGCCCGATGACCAGCAAATGGTGGAAGGATTGGACGAAACCACCTATGAACGCTTTATGCTGCACTACAACTTCCCGGGATTTGCCACGGGCGAATGCAAACCGGACCGCAGCCCCGGCCGCCGCGAAATCGGCCACGGGGAATTGGCTCGCCGCGCTTTGATGCCCCTCTTGCCCAGCGAAGCGGATTTCCCTTATACCATCCGCGTAGTGTCTGATATTATGGAGTCCAACGGCTCTTCCTCCATGGCCAGCGTCTGCGGCGGCAGCTTGTCGCTCTTTGATGCGGGCGTGCCGATGAAAGCGGCCTGCTCCGGTATTGCCATGGGCGCCATTTCGGGTGAGGGCAAATTTGTCGTCCTGTCCGATATTATGGGGCTGGAAGACCACCTGGGCGATATGGACTTTAAACTGACCGGTTCTCGCAAAGGTATTACGGCCTTCCAAATGGACGTCAAACTCAAAACCGGCATTCCTTTGGACATTTTGCGCCAGGCCATCGCACAAGCGACCCGCGGCCGCATGCACATCATGGATCATATGGAAAAAACCATCGCCGCGCCGAAACAGAACGTTTCCCGTTTTGCCCCGGTCATATTCAAGATGAGAATTTCCGTGGACAAAATTGGCGCCTTAATAGGCCCCGGCGGCAAGAACATTAAACGCATCACCGAATCTACCGGCACCAAGATTGACATTGAAGAAGACGGCACCGTAACTATCGCCGCCTCCAACGGTGACAAATTGGATCAGGCCAAAGCCGAAATTGAAATGATGACGGCCGAAGCTGAAGTGGGCAAGATTTACAAAGGCAAAGTGGTGTCTATACAGCCCTTTGGCGCGTTTGTAGAAATTCTGCCCGGCAAAGACGGTTTGCTGCACATTTCCGAAATTGAAAAACACCGCATCAACAAAGTGGAAGACGTACTGCACTTGGGCGATGTGGTGGAAGTCAAATGTGTGGAAATTGACACCAACGGCAAAGTCCGCCTGTCCAGAAAAGTTCTGTTGAAATAGTTTCAAAGAACGTCAAAAACCCCGGGGCATATCCCGGGGTTTTTATTTCCGCCCAATTATGGCAAATTTTTTAAGAAATTTTATTTCCAATAAAACCCGCTTTTTCTAATCTTTGCCTTGCGCTCAAAGCGCAGTGAAAGGCAAAAACAACAGACCGTCCCGTGAGCAGCACCCGCTTCCTCGCTCTGCAATATCCCACCAGCCCTATACGTCCCGATAGATTGGCATAACAAAGGCCTCAAAATTATATTTTTTATATTCCCAGCTGCAAATAAGGTACAATAAACGCTATGAAAATCCATTTTTATTTCCGCTTTTGCTCTCTAGTTGGGCTTTTGGCTGTACTGTTGTGCGGCGGCTGTACCTATCACGGCAAAATACACCGCGACATTTATAAACATTCCGATTATGAAGAAAAAATAAACGCCCGCGTGATGGTGGTGGCGGATAAATTTTTTCCTCAGACGCTGACGTTGCAGGGCGATAGCCAATACTATTTCCGCCTTTCCGACGGTCTTCCCATCGCTGTAGCGGAGGCCTTGGGTACGCTGTTTACCGAGGTGGAAGTAAACGAATATAAATACCGCAAAAATTACGATTATATTGTGGAGCTGGATTATAAAGCGGCCCTGCATGCAGGCCTGGCGGAAGTGCGCCTGGAAAACACTTTTTTCAGTCAGGTTATCTTCCATCCGTTTCTGCGTACGGAGCTGACGCTGACCGTGCGCAACCCGCAAAGCGGCTATGCGGCGGCGCGCTATCAGGAAACGTCCGACGTTTTCCTAGAGGACGCTTCCAGCAGCTCACTGCTGTGGATGACTGGATTTTTGCGGGTAATTACGCTGGGGTTGCTTACGCCGCTGCACATTCAGGCCTACGGGGGCCATATACGCCAATTATTAGAGGAAGGCATTGTAAAAAACCTTTCTTCACAAATCATGCCCGCCATGGAAGAAGACCGCGTCAATTTTAGCAAAACACACCTTACCGAGCAGACCAATGTGCGCGTAGACGGCAAATACATTCCCTTTATGCAGGCCACGGTGTATATTTATACCGATACGGGGCTTGGCTCCGGCTTTCTGATTAGTCCAGACGGCTATATCATCACCAACCGCCATGTGGTGGAAGACGCACGCGACGTGTCCGTCATTTTATATGACCAGCGCCGTCTGATGGACAAAACCGAGCCCGGCAAATCTGCCAACCCAACAGCCACCAACAACAAAGTCCGCTTTGCCAAAGTGCTCAAAACCAACCAAACGCGGGATTTGGCTTTGCTTAAAATGGAGGGGGAAAACCTGCCGTATTTGGAGTTGGAAACAGACCGTTCCGCCTATGTTACCGGGCAGGAAGTGCTGGCCGTGGGCGCCCCCCGCGGGGTGGAGTGGAGCGTCAGCCGTGGCATTATCAGCGCCGCGCGCGACCATAACGGCATAGATACCTTGCAAACGGACGCCGCCGTCAACAGCGGCAACAGCGGTGGCCCGTTGATTAGCTTGCAAACTGGGCGCGTGCTGGGTGTGAATAGCTGGGCAATAGTTCCTTCGGCTGATATAGGGGATTTGCGCAGCGGAGTGGAAAATTTAAATTTTGCAGTTTCTTCTTATGAGGTACAGCGCACGCTGGGCGTAACACAGCCGGTAGACCCCGATGATTTTCCGCTTCCTTCGGATTAGACAGGGGGCCTTTTTGCCTGCCGGACGCGCCAAAACGGCCAAAATTATGTAAAATATTAAAAGATTGTTCGGGCCGCACTGGCCCAGACCATGTGCAAGAGGGCATTTTCTTTATGAAAAAAACTGTTAAGAAAGCCGCACCCAAAAAAGCCGCCGCTAAAAAGCCGGCTGTGAAAGAATCCCCGATTTTGAAGGAAGTCAAACAACTTTATTCTTTCATGCAGGACAATTCCATTGATACCATTGAATACGACCAGAACGGTCTGTATCTGCGCCTGGTGAAGGCCAAACCCGCCATGGTGCCCGTGCCGGTAAATGTAGGTACTGCCGCCGCGGCAGGCCCGGCTGCAGCCGCCGCCCCGGCGCAGGAGCAATATAAAGAAGTGATTAAATCGCCGCTGATGGGCATTTTCTTCCGCGGCTCTACGCCGTCTGCACCTCCGTTTGTCAAAGAAGGCGCCCAGGTGAAAAAAGGCGATGTAATCTGCCTAATTGAAGCCATGAAAGTATTCAATGAAGTCCGCGCCGATTTCAACTGCATCGTGCAAAAAGTGCTGGTGGAAAACGGCAAACCCATTAAACAGGGCGATGCCTTGTTTGCCATTGAACGGGTGTAAGTATGACGCCGCTGCAAGAAAGCATTCAGGCCGCCTGCGGGCGCATGTTAGAGTATTTGCAGGATAAAAAGCAGGCCACGTCCTGGCAGTTAAAGCTGGCCCTGCATTTATCCAGTTCGGTGCTGTATTTGGCGTTGGGCGTTTTGTACGAACAAGGCAAAATACGTCTGGAAGCAGATGATATAAATTACAAGGTTTCTCTGCCGCAGCCGGATGTGGAAACGCCCCAGCAGTTCTAATTTGGCTTAAGGCCCCCGGAAGGGGGCCTTTTTTATGGGTGGAAATTTCTCTCACGGCGGGGAGAGGCGGCAAGCGGCCGGCAAAGAGCTTTTCTCCCGGCGCATTACCGCGCAGAAGCATGTTGGAAGCGTGCTATATTTTGCCCTGTAAAATTGCTAAAATATAGCTATGGCAACAAAATATTATTACGCGCGTAAGAAATCCAAGAAAAAATCAAAACAAGCTTCCTCCGTCCGCTGGCTGGCATCGGCCCTGTATATTTTTGGCTTTGCCGTGACTGCGTGGTTGTTTGCCATGTTATGGTTTGGATTTTCCCAAGGGAGTTTTAGCGAGGTCTCCTGCCGGGTACTGCGGCAGTTCTTTGGGCAAAGCGCGCCGTTAATCCCTTTGTTGCTTACCTATTGGCTGGTGCGCAGCTTGATTAAAAAAAGCGGTGCGTTTGTCTTTTTCCTCATTGGTTCTTTGTTGACACTGACGGCATTCTCTTCGGTGCTGACCATGCTCAAGCTGATTTTTACCGGCTCGCAGATTACCGGCGGTCTAGCCGGACAAAAAGTGTTCTATTGGTTTGAAGGAATTGTGGGACCGGTGGGAGCTTCTCTGTTTTCCTTGGCGCTACTGTTGGTGGGGCTGCACATTTTATTTGCTATACCGTGGCAGGTGCTGGTAAGCAAAAGCGCCGAATTTTTGCGCGATGATTTCCAAGGGTGGATGCAGGCGCGTGCCGAACTGAAAGAAAAGGTCAAAGAAGGCAAAGAGGAAATCAAACGCCAAGCTGTCAGCCCGGTGCCGCAGGCAACGTCCGAAGAAACGGACGAAGCACCCCGCCCGTCCAAGCCCAAAATTTACCGTCCGCATGCCCAAATAAAAGCCCCCGTGGCGGAAATGGTTAAAGAGCTGCCGCGCTCTTCCGGCGCACAGCCTGCCGCCAAGCAGGAAACGCCGCAGGAAGAGGAAACCCCGCAGCAGACCAAACCCTTTGACCCGGCCACTTTCCAGCTGCCTTCTTTGGATTTGCTGGCAGACCCGGTCAATAACGGCGTAGTCGGCCCCACGGACGAAGAAATAGCCGAGGCCACCAAACGCCTGGAAGAAACCTTAAAGAATTTTGAAATTGGCGCCCACGTGACCGGCGTTTCGCCCGGCCCAGTGGTAACGCGCTATGAAATAAAGCCAGATCCGGGCGTCAAAATTGCCTCTATCGTGTCCATTTCCAATGATATTGCCTTGGCGATGAAAGCCAAGTCTATCCGCGTGGAAGCCCCTATCCCGGGCAAAGACGCCATCGGCTTTGAAATCCCCAACGACCGGCCTGTCATGGTCACGATGAAAGAAATCTTGCAAGACCCGGTCTATACCCAGTCCAAGGCGCGCGTGCCGGTGGCACTGGGCCGTTTTGCAGACGGACGCCCGGCCGGCGCTATGCTGGAAAAATGGCCGCATATCTTAATTGCCGGCGCCACCAACAGCGGCAAATCCATTTGTCTGCACACGATTATCATGTCCGTGTTGTACCATGCCAAACCCAATGAGGTCAAATTTTTAATGATAGACCCCAAACGGCTGGAGCTGACGCTTTATGAAGGCATTCCGCACTTGTACGACCCCAAAACTTCCTGCGACGATGTCAACGTGGTTACCGACGCGCAGGGAGCCGTCAAATCGCTGCAAATGCTGGTCAAAGTGATGGAAAAACGCCTGAAAATCATGGAACTAGCCAAAGTGAAAAATATTGAGGGCTACAATGCGTGGGCCGAGAAAAAAGGCGAAGAAAAGATGTTCTACATTGTAGTCATTATTGACGAAATGGCGGATTTAATGCTGCAAACCCGCGCCGCTATTGAGGACTCCATCCAACGTTTGGCCCAAATGGCCCGTGCGGTGGGCATTCATCTGATCTTGTGCACGCAACGCCCCTCTGTAAACGTAATTACGGGCGTAATCAAAGCCAACCTGCCTTCGCGCATTGCGCTGCAGGTGGCTAGCAAGACCGACTCGCGCGTGATTTTGGACGGCGCCGGGGCGGAGCTGCTGTTGGGCCGCGGGGACATGCTTTATCAGGGCACGTCTGACCAAAAGCCGCACCGTATCCAAGGGGCATACGTCAGCGAAAGCGAAATTACCGCCGTGGCGGACTTTTTGCGCAGCCAGGGAGCGCCGGATTATCCGGTGCAGATTATGGCCGACCACAGCATGCAGCGCCCGCAGGACGGGCTGGGCACCTCTCCGGAAGAGCTGCTGCAGGCGCTCAAGCTTATTACCGAGCGGCGGCGCGTGTCGCAGGATTTGCTCAAAGCGCATTTTGGCTCTTCCGCCCGGGCGACCAATATTTTAAGCGTGCTGGAAATGAAGGGCTTTATTACCAAGCCCGAGGGCTCCAACCGCTGGGAAATCCATTACGATTTAATAGAAGAACAAATTACCGCTCTGGAAAACAGAGATACGGACAAATATCAGGAACCTGAATATGAAACGGTTTATAAATAATTCATTGTTTGCCGCGGCATCCTTGCTGCTGGCTGGCGGCCTGTGGACACAGGCACAGCAGCCAGTCCCTTCTGTACCGCTGGTACCCCCGGCTGCGCAGGAAAAAGATTATCTGGCATGCTTTACTGCCTGGGATAAGAATATGCGTACGCTGCGTACGGACTTTGTGCAGACTACCGAATACGACGGCGTGCTTATCAGCCGTTCCGAAGGACGTATCTACTATATGCAGGACGGGCAAAAGCTGCGCTTGGACAATTTGGAAAAGGGGAAAGTGACACAGACCGCTTTGACCGATAAAAAAGCAATCTGGATATTGGACGAAAATGGGAAAGAGGTGACCCGAGTCAGCTGGAGGGATTGGCTCAAAGGGCAGCCCAACCAGGCCCTGTTTGATTTTGGCAATTACACCGCGCTTATTGCGCGCCATGACGCCTCCGTTTTGGAACATAAAGACGGGCTGGCTATTTTGCGCCTGCAGCCCAAAGAAAAAAAGCAGGACTATACGCTGTATGTGGCCGTAGGGGAGCAAGACTGCTTCCCGGTCTATATTACCATACAAGCCGAATTAATGAAAACCACCGCAGAGCTGACTGATAAACGGCTTAACGGAAATCTGAAAAAAGAAGTTTTTAAGGGGATGAACCCATGATGACGCTTGCAAATAAAATTACCCTAACCCGCGCCGGGCTTTCTATTGTGATGTTTCTGTTTATTTTAATACCTTATGGCTGGGCCCGGCTGACGGCTACGCTGATTTTTATCCTGGCGGCCAGCACCGACTGGGTGGACGGAAAAATAGCCCGCGAAACCAACACTATCACTCCGTTTGGGGCGATTGTAGACCCGTTTGTGGATAAAATTTTAGTTGCGGCGGCCTTATTTGCTTTTGTGGGTATACGGGAGCTGGACATTCCCATCTGGGCCGTGTTTTTCATTCTGCTGCGTGAGCTGATGATTTCCACCTTGCGCGTGATTGCCGCGCTGGAAGGCAAGGTCATGGCGGCGGAACGCTGGGGCAAATTTAAAACTGTTATCCAAATGGTAGCGGTGGGGACTATTTTCTTTGTGCTGGATTTATACCATTTCTCCCATTTGCTGACGGGAGAAGCGAAAACCGTGTGCACAATTTCCTTTTTGACTTTGCGCAAAATCCCCTACGCCATTACGGCTATAGCTGCCGTGATTACCTGGATTAGTGCGATTTCGTATTTGAAAAATAACTGGGAACTGCTGAAAAAATCCTGGAGTTTGCCCGTATGCAAACAGTAATTAATGCATTAGCCACGGGGTTTTATATCAGTTATTTGCCGGCTTTGGTTATCCCGTTCAAAAAAAATACGGGCGCCGGTTTTTTGGGGACGCTGCTGGCAGTGCCGTTTGTGTTTTTGCTGCCGCAGGATTATATACTGTACTTGGTGTGTCTGATGGCGTTTTGGGCGTTTTCGGTGTGGGTGTGCCAGCGGGCGCGGCTGGGTGGCGCCTATAAAGGACATGACAACCCGCGTATTGTGATAGACGAAATAGCGGGTTACTTTACGGCCGTGCTGTTTTTACCGCGTACATGGCCGTATTTGCTGGCGGCGTTTGTGCTGTTCCGCACGTTTGACACGCTGAAGCCCTGGCCGGTGAAAAATTTTGACCGTATGCCCAACGCTTTTGGGGTGGTGTTTGATGATGTGTCGGCAGGGCTGTTGGCGAATATAGTGATACAGCTGTTTATAATTATTGCCCGGCAAAGCGGCTTTTAATCCGTAAGGAAAAACGCCCTATTTGAATTTGTTATAAATCATATATCTGCGCCGCAAGGCGTGAGAATAAGGAGAATAAAAAACATGGACTTTTCCAACATGACCAATCTGCGTGAATTATTCGCGGCCGGCGGCCCGGTGTTGGTGCTGCTGATTTTGCTTTCCATTTACTCGCTTTCCATTATTCTGGAACGCTTTTTTAAGTTTAAGAAAAGCATTGGCGTTTCCCGCAAGCTAATTGCGTATTGCCGCCACCCCATTCATTCGGACAACTATGAAAAAGTGTCCGATGCCTGCACCCGCGAAATGACCCGCAACACGCCGGCGGCGCATGTTATTATGACACTGGTGGAAAAGCGCGACCGCTCCAAAGCAGAACTCAAAGAAATAGCCGACTCTGCCATTGACTGGGAAGTGACCAAACTCCAGCGCAAACTGACCGTATTGGGTACGCTGGGCAGCATTACGCCGTTTATCGGGTTGTTTGGTACGGTAATCGGGGTTATGCACGCGTTTAAAGACTTGGCGGGCGCTTCGGCCTCTGCGGCGGGGGCTTCCGTAGTGGCGGCCGGTATTGCCGAGGCACTGGTCAATACGGCGGCGGGGCTGTTTGTGGCTATCCCGGCGGTAATCGCCTATAACTATTTCTTGTCCAAAACCAATTATTTCGGAAAAGAGCTGGAAAATATTGCCGATGAAATCATTTTCCAGCAGAACCGCGGGTAATCTATGGCGCATAAGAACAGAACCGTTATGGCTGAAATCAACATGGTGCCTTTTATAGACATCACGTTGATTTTGCTGATTATTTTTATGGTGATGAGCCCTATGCTGGTGCAAATGCAGATGAATGTGGATTTGCCCAAATCCAACGCGGTAAACACAACCGCGGAGGATGACGTTATCCGCATAGAAGTACAAAAAAACGGGGTCATCCGTATTGAAAACCGCACCTATACGGTTAAAAATTTGGAACGTGAACTGGTACTGCGTATGGGCAAGGCCAACAAAAAAACTATCTTGGTAGAAGCCGACAAAAATGTGCCGATACAAACCGTAGTGGACGTATTTGATATAGCCAAAAAACTTGGCGCGGCCAAACTGGGAATAGGAGTGCTCTCTAAAAACTAATGAACCGCTATTTCGTTCTCTCCTGCATATTGCATTTAGCGCTGGCCCTGACCGTGATAGGCATATTGAGCCCTTCTGCGGCGGACTTGCACGTTACCTATACTATTGACTTTATAGGCAACAGCAAAGTGGTGTCTATGCAGGCCCAGAATAAACCGGCCCCTGCCGCTGCCCCTGCTGATAAAGAAATTAAAAAAGAGGTGGCCCAGCCGCCTGCCGCCCCCAAAGAGCCGGCCGCTAAACCGGATAAAAAGGCCTATAATTCCAAGGAAGAAATTTCCGCCAAAAAACAACCCAAAAAGAAATCTCCGCCCAAACCGCAGGCCCCGTTGGCGGCGCCCAGCATTTTGGACGAAGCCAAAGAAGATCCAAAGCCCGCCGCAGGCGAGGGGGGAGAAGGGGAATTTGAAGGCAGCAATATCCGCACCGATTTTGCCACTTTCCCCTATCCCTGGTATATTACCCAGGTACGCAACAGCTTGTGGAGCCAGTGGGAAAAACGCCGCCCCGCCGGCGTAGTGCGCGGGAGTTTGGTGTCTTTTGCGATTGCGCGGGACGGGAAAATAAAAGATTTAAAGGTACAAAAATCCTCCGGGGACGACAGCTTTGACTTCGCCGCCACCTCCGCTGTGATTAACGCAGGCCCCTTTCCTCCGCTGCCCATGATGTATGAGAAAGACGAACTGACGGTGACGGTGGAATTTAAACAGGAGAGCTGATATGACGGGCTGGCAACGCTTTTTCCTTCTGATTATGTGTTGTCTGCTGACGCTGATTTTGTGGCCGCAATATGACAGCGCCGGGCTGACGTTTATGTTAATGTCTGCTATTTTGTGGACGTGTGTGATTATTATGCTGTCGGTGTTGAGCGGTATTTTCGGTATTTATAAATTTGAATTTTTAAACCGTTTTATCAGTATTTTGTATTTAGGGGCGCTATTGACCTGTCTGCTGTTCTATTTTCCGCTTAAAGATGGCGAAACCCCCGCCAAACGCATTCAGTATAATAAATGGCCCACGGTAGAAGACGTAAAAGAAGGGGCCCGGCGGCTAACATTTAATTTTGATTTTGTGCGGCGCAACGTACACCGGGAAGCCAACTTTGTAAACCAGAAAATAGACGGTACGGCGGATACCGCCGCGGAAATACGCAAAGAATTAAAAGAGAAAAAAGAAAAGCTGGACACTTTTGTGGAGAAACTGGAGGGGGAAAAATGAAAAAGACGGTTTTGGTAACGGGCGGCAAAGGATTTATCGGGCACCGTCTGACGGAAGCGTTGCTAAAGGAAGGATACAAGGTGCGTATCGTTTCCCGCCGGCCCAGCAAGCAAAAACCCCTCAATCCCGATGTTAGCATCGTCCAGGCGGATTATCAGGACTGCGCTTCCCTGCAAAAGGCCATGGAAGGGTGCAGCATGATCTACCATTTGGCTGCGGCTATATTTGGCTTTAACCAGGAAGATTTTGCCAAAGCCAATACCCGCTCCACCCAAAATATGGTCTGCGCGGCAAATTTGACGCCGGGACTGGAGCGTTTTGTGTATGTATCCAGCTTGGCTGCCAGCGGCTACGCCACAGACCCGGCCCAGCCCCGCACCGAAGATATGGCCCCTGTCCCGGTGTCGGACTATGGAATTACCAAATTAGCGGGAGAAAAAGCCGTCAAAACGCTTAAACCCTCCGTCAAATGGACAATAGTCCGGCCGCCCATTGTGTATGGCAAAAATGATTCCGGCGTGTCTAAAATCGCCGCCTGGGTTAAACGCGGTTTAATGGTAAATACCTCGGGCCAGGGATTATTTAGCTTTGTGTATGTGGACGACTTGGTGCGCGCACTGACCGATATCCCCAAATTGCCAGGCACGGAAGGCCAAATTTTCTTTATCTGCGAAGAGCAAACCTATCCTTGGCCGGTGTTTATTGAAAAAATGGCCCACGCCATGGGCGTGCAAAAACCTTTTATGCCCAATGCCCCGGTCTGGCTGCTTAAACTGGCCGCTTGTGTTTACTCTTGTACGGCCCGTATTACCGGGGCACAGCCGGCTTTAAATTATGACAAAGTAAGAGAAGCCATTATCCCCGGACATTGGATTTGCAGCGGCAAAAAATGGCAGCAAATCAGCGGGCAGGATTTTACGTCTTTAGAAGACGGGTTAAAAAAGAGTTTTTAACCACTGTGTTTCCGCCCTGCTAATACCGCGCAAGCCGCAGCAGAGAGCAGACAAGTGTTTTATTATTTGTTATAATAATATTGCTGAAGCATTTTTAGACGTAAAAAACGATTTGGGAGAGGTGGCTGAGAGGCCGAAAGCGGCGGTTTGCTAAACCGTTATACGGGTTAATTCCCGTATCGAGGGTTCGAATCCCTCCCTCTCCGTTTCTGACGAGAGCCCGTTTCTTAGACGAAGCGGGCTCTTTTTTTGCCTTTTTACGACGAGAAACATAGTAAGATGTGTTAAGGGGTGTTAAGGTAAATTAAGAAAAAACAAGGTCAAAACTGGGGACAAAAACTGGGGACACTGTTTGATTTGAAAACTGGGGACACTGGCAAAAAAGTGGGGGACTGTAAAAATTACGGTCAATAACAATTTTTGACTGACGAAAAAATGCCCATTATACATTTCATATACTAGTGTTTTTAGTAAAATATAGGCAAGGTTTTGGAGCGGAGGCGGACGGTTTTCTGTCTATGTGCCGCAGGGAGAACAGTTATGGAAATTTTTGCTTTTATCATTATTGTTATGCTCGTGGGGGTGCTGGCGTTTTTTATAGGCCGGGGCAAACGACAAAATCTGGCCCAATTGCAGGAAGAGCTACAGCATTTGCGCACCGCCAAAGAAGAAATTGAGGGGCAGTACCTGGCTACGGCGGAAAAATGCGCCTCTTATCAGGGTATTAACGAAACTTTAAACAAACAAATAGAGACATTGCAAATAGAAAAAAACCACCAGCAAAACGAGCTCAAACAAATACAGGAAACGTTGGCTAATATCAAGGTGGAGCGCGCCACTTTTGAAACTGAAAAGAAAACGCTTCTGGAAGAGAAAAGCAAGTTTAACGAAGAAAAAGAGCATCTATTGGAAACTTATAAAAGCCAATTTGAAACGCTGGCTACGGATATCCTGAATAAACAGACCCAGCTTTTTAAACAAGGCAACAAAGAAGAGCTGGGCCACGTGCTGACCCCCATGCGTCAACAGCTGGAAGAGCAACTGCGCGATTTTAAAGCCAAAATAGACGGATACGCCAAAGACCAACGCGAAGACAAGACCAATTTGAATAGCAAAATCCAGCTGATTGAGAAAATTACGCGGGATTTTGTGTCCAGCATTACCAATCAGGTACAGGCCCGTGGTTTATGGGGGGAGGAGTCCCTGCGCCAGCTGTTGGAAAGCTCCGGCCTGCAAAAAGACATTACCTATTTTGAGCAGACCGCCCAAGATGACAAACGCCCAGACTTTATTGTCCGCCTGCCCAACAATAAACTCATTGTGATAGATTCTAAAACGATTTTCAGCCATTATGACGCTTATGTACAGGCCACCAACGAAGAAACCAAAAAAAAGGAATTAAAAGAGCATGTTTCTGCGGTCTTTAACACTATTCACACCTTGGGTACCAAGGCCTACCAGAAATCTATAGAAAAAATCTGCAAGAAATTAAATATAGAAGAAACCGGAGATCCGGTAGAAATGGTGCTGATGTACGTCCACCCGGAAGGCGCTTTAAGCTGCGCGCTGGCGGCAGATTCTTCGCTGTTGGATTATGCCAAAGAACACAATGTTGTGCTGGTGTCCCAAAGCACATTAATGGGCGCGCTGCAGATTGTAGATGCGCTTTGGCTCAATTTCCGGGACGATGAAAAAAATGAAGAAATCCGCTCCGCCGCCCAAAAATTTATCACTTCTTTTGGCAATTTTTTGGCTTCGTGGATTAGAGTGGGCAAAAAAATAGAGGAAGCCCTTGCCGCCCACAAAGAAACTATTGAGGTGGTAGGCGCAGACGCCAACAGCGGGCTGGTCAAAAATGCACAGGATATTGTCAATATTCAGCCCCATAAAATCAACGAGAAAACCGCCAAAATCATTAACAAAGCGGGCTACGATTTTACCGGAGAACGCCAATAAAACCCTTTTGGCTCCTTCTAAACACCTCCGCGCATGGCGGGGGTGTTTGGCGTATAAAAGCGCGGTTTGTTCCCAAACGTTTTTCTTTAGGCGGGCTTACGCGCGTGGGTGCTTTAAAATCTTGTAAGCGTCGTCTGTTTGACCGGCGGAACAAAGCTCTTTTTCAACAAGGCGGCCCAATAAAAACCCCGGCCTAGGCCGGGGCAAAGGAATGGATAGGCGTGGGGCGCGCTTATTTCTCTGCAAGGTGGGAAAAATTGCTGTAAGTGACAAATTTTTCCTCATAAGCCATAAACGCTTCCTGCAAAATCTTGATAGCGGTTTTTTTATCAAAGATTTTTTCCACCACAACGGTTTTATTTTCCAGCTTTTTGTAATCCTCAAAAAAGCTCATGGTCTCCGATACCAGATGTTCCGGCAACTGGGAGACATCCGTATAGTGGCTTACGTTGGGGTCGCCTTGTGCTACGCCGATAATTTTATCGTCGGCTTCCCCGTTGTCCAACATGCGCATAACGCCAATAATGCGCGCCGGCACGATACACATGGGGACTACCTCCGCCTGAGAAAGGATTAAAATGTCTAATGGGTCTTTGTCTTCGCCCAAAGTGCGGGGAATAAAGCCGTAGTTGGCAGGATAATATACCGATGAATACAATACTCTGTCCAGGCGCAGCAGCCCGCTGGCTTTGTCCAGTTCGTACTTGGCGCGGGTGCCTTTAGGAATTTCAATAATGCCGTTTACCACATAGGGCAGAGTATCTTTGTTGCCGGGAGAAACGTGATGCCACGGATTAAAATTTGCAAACATTTTGACCTCTTTTAGCAGTAAAGTATTTAGATTATAGCAATTCTTTTTAGTAAATTTGCTTAAAAACAAAAAGAAACATTTCTTTATTATAAATTGCTGTTGAATGCAGCGGCAAAATTAATACAATAAAAAAACTTATTATCCCGGCAAAAATAGAGCCAGCCATGCATATTTTAATCTGGCGGAGCAAATAAATGTGGAAACAAACCTATCAATCCAAACGCGTATTTGTCAGCGGACACAGTGGTTTTAAGGGCAGCTGGCTGACATTATGGTAAAGGAGCTGGGCGCGCAAGTATGCGGATATTCTTTGCCCCCAAACACAACGCCAAGCATCTGCCAGGCCGTCCAGACGGAAGAAGGCATTCTGCACATAACGGGGGATATTTCAGATAAAGAAAATCTGAAATCCGCTTTTCAGCATTTCCAGCCGGAAATAGTATTCCATTTAGCCGCACAGCCGCTGGTGCGTCTTTCCTACAAAGAACCGCTGCTAACCTATCAGACCAATGTCATCGATACGATTAACATGTTGGAAGCGGCCCGCCACACCCCTTCGGTAAAGGCCTTTGTGCTGGTATCTTCCGACAAATGTTATGAAAATGCGGAAACAACCTATCATTACCCGGAAAGCGATGCGCTGGGCGGATATGATATGTATTCCTCCTCCAAGGCCTGCGCGGAAATTTTGGCCGCTTCTTACAGGCGCAGCTTTCTTTTGGACGGGGGCTATGCCCTTGCTTCCGTGCGGGCGGGGAATGCTATAGGCGGGGGGGATTGGGCGGAAGGGCGTTTAGTGACCGATTGCGTACGCGCTATAGAATCCGGCACAGACATTCTGCTCCGCCACCCACAGTTCATACGCCCTTGGCAATATGTGCTAGATGCGTTGGGCGGATATTTGCTGCTGGGGCATTATCTGTATGCCAAAGGCCAAAAATATGCCCAAAGTTTCAACATAGGGCCGGACACTTCCCCAATCACCGCCGCGGAGCTGGCCCGGCAGCTGGTGCGGGCTTACGGAAAAGGGAATATCCAATTTTCTTCCTCTGATGCACTGCACGAAGCCCAGCTGCTTTTGTTGGATAATACCAAAGCCAAATCCATGTTGGGTTGGGCTCCCGCCTATAACCTGGAGAAAACCATTGGCTCTGCTGTCCAGTGGGATAAGCACTTTTACCAGAGACTGCCTATGCGGCAATTTACTATTCAACAAATTCATGAATACCAAAAAGAAATGAATTATCGGGAAAAATAACTTTAAATATTTGAGGTTATTTTATATTCTCTTTGAAAGAAACAAACCGCTTGAGCCCTCCATGGCCAGGGACGTACTTGTAAATCCCTGATTTCGTACATATTGGACAGGCCCCGCCTAGGCCGGGGTGAGCTTATGGCAGATAAGCACGCTACATTATACCGGGCTTATGCTGGTATCTTGCGTAATCTGTCGGTGCTTCTTCAAACGAAACAAAACCCCGGTAAAACCGGGGTTTTGACATCGTGGACATGGGACTATTTTTGCGTTTGGCGTGCGGCAGATATGGCTTGTGCCACATCGCGGCGGAACCCTTCTTTCTGCTTGTCTTGGGCGGCATTCTTCACACGCTGGTAGCGGGCGGCATTGTCGCGTGCGGCTGCCAGCTCCGCCGCCAACGGTGCCGGGTCTTGGCGGCCTTGGGCCACAAATTCCTGCTGGGCTTGCGCCTGCTGGGCATCTATCGCAACGCCCACCCCCTGCGAATAGACAACAGGGCGGTTGGGGCAGAAGCCCAGCCAGCCGCTCTGTACCCGTTGTGAGGGAGTGCGGGAAAAGAAATCTACCAGATTTATCAATCCTTCCGCCTCATCACAGCCAAGCACAGGGCTCTCACCCACAGCAACCGTTTTGCCTTCCTGTGCCGCAGCAAAAGTATAAACCGGGCTTGCCAATCCTTTTTTAAGCGCATTTTGGTCTGCCAGGCCCAACGTATATCCGGTTTCCCGCAAAGCCATTTCCAGCGAAGAAGACGGGGCCGGATCTTTCACATTGGTCAAGCCGGTATTATCGGGCAGTAGTTCAAAAGCCACTGTTGTGCGGTTAGAAGGCGCCTTCGGCTTATAAAGCGTAGCTTGTACCTTTAAATCCACTTCTTCCGGCGCATAGTCACGGCAGGATTTGTATACTTTGGCGGAAGGGCTGATGTTAATAAACTGGATAGGGGGCTTTTTAGGTAAAACAGCCAAAATATCTTTAAATTCTTTCTTACGGCCCGAATGGCGGATTTGATTCCACGCATTATCAAACCAGCTCTGGTAAGCGCTGTAGACAATTTGAGCGCTCATGGCATAATATGCGTCCTGCTGCGGGCCGGTATAAAGAACCGGCTTCCCGTTTTGCGAGGGCTCCAGTACGTCCACACATACACGTACGGTTTGGCCGGAAAGCATTTTGGGCAACAGCCAGCCGCTGCCGTCCTTTTCCACGCTGTCCAAAAAGACCCACGCATTGAGTGGAAAAGCGGCACATAAAAAGACGAATAGGAAAAGTATCTTTTTCATAAGCCGCCTCCTTGTTACCCATAGTCTAGGCCAAAACACCCGTAAATCAAGGGGGGATAGGGGCCCATGAAAATCAAAAATTTCTTGACCTCTATCCCACTCCAGCAGGTATACTATAAAAAGGAGGAATTGATATGAAACACATACCATTCTTAGCCGTACTTACCGTCGGACTATTTGTGGCTGGCTGTGCCACCCGGCACCCCCAGGTGGACATCTCTTCTGCCGTGCAAAAACGCGTACAGGAGCTTTCTGCCCATCATGCGCTGGTGGTGGCGCTGCCGGACGGACAAATCCGCACCTATGACGGGCGGGGCTTACAGCCCCTGTTTGACGCGCTGGCAAATAATGGGGTAAAAGACGCTTATGTGTATGATAAAGTGACCGGACGGGCTTCTTCGCTGTTGCTGGCCTATGGCGGAGCCAAAGAGCTGCATACGGGGCTTTTATCGCAGGAAGCTATCCCCATTTTGGAAAAATACGGTATTAAATATACCGCCCCCAAAACCGTGCCTTATATTTTAAACCGAAGTAAAACCGGCAGCTGCCCCATGGAAACGGTGGCCCGCAATTTAGACAACGCCCAAAGCGCCTACCCGCAAATTAAAGCAGGGTTTGAACAGCTGGTAAACCCCGCTGGCTCCCAAAATTTCTGAACCGGTTATTCTCCGCCCGTCCGTGCATGGGCGGAAATGAGTAGCAAAAACTCTGAGGAATATAAAGCCCCACTTAAAGTGGGGTTTTATTTCCCAAAAATTTGTTACAGCCCCGGCGGTAGTTTGTCTTTCATGAGCCGGCGGCAGTTGCTTTTTTTGCCGTCTAACGTAAATGTTCCGTCTCCGACGGCATGCCACAGCCGTCCGCAGGATTTGGCTTTGTCTCGCACCAGGCGCTTGGCCTGCAGCACCACAAAGCCGTAGCGGCTGATGACGTCTGTCACTTGGCATTCCAGGCAGGCCTGGCAGCCCGCTATCAACGGCGCCTGAACTGTCTTGGCGGGCTGCGCCTGCAGGCCAAAGCGCGCAAATTTATCACAATCTGCACCGCTTACATCTCCTATTTTAACCACGGTCTGCAGCATATCCTGTGCCGGGATACACACCGTGCATTCCTTGGTTTTCAACAAGGTATTAAAAGAATAATTCCACGGCCCGCTGGCTATGACAAAATGCCCGTCAAAATCTATCGGTATAATCCAAGAAATAGTCATGACATTATTCTTTTTCCCGTCAAAAGTAGTGACCAACACCACCGGTCCGGGCTCTATAAACGTCAGGGCTTTTGCCAGTGCAATTTCTCTGTATCCCATAGGCGCCTCCGCTTTTTTTGATTATATCACCACAAAACAGGTTTATTATGCTACAGTGTAAAAAATAAGGAGGGACTATGCCACACACCATTCTTGGTATTTGCCTGAAAAACCGCACCCAGCAGGCCGGAGCCCTGCAGGAAATCTTAACCCGCTATGGCTGCAGTATTAAAACCCGCATCGGTTTGCATGACGTAGCCGAAGGCCAATGCGCCGCGGGGGGGATTATTTTGCTGGAAATAATCAGCAAAGAGGAAGAAATGATAAAAGAGCTTTCCGCCCAATTTGACGTACAAACTATGCGCTTTTCTTAATCTGTGCCCCAAGCAAACTCCCCGGATTACACGCCGGGGAGTTTTTTATCCCCGGCCCCCAAACAAATACTGTTTTGTGCTTTCTTCGTCTCCGAAACTACTTTGGGGTTATACGTGCAAAAGACCCCGGGGCCTTGTTTTATGACTTGCTGATACAAAAAATACGGCGGCTTTTAAGCCGCCGTATACTATATAAGCGGGAACTACTTGTCCAAATCCACTAGTTCGTACTGGCCGTCTCCCATGCCCAGTTCTTTCATATAAGAGAGCTGGCGCAGCCCCTTACGCGAAAGGATACGCTCTTTAAGGTCATGGCCTTCTTCTTCCGGCAAGGCCCACACCATGTCAATGGAGGCCTGGTCTACCGCTGCCACATCCGTAGAGGCCAAAATGCCGATATCCCCGGCCTTAACCGGCGCGGCCGACGTGCCGGCACAGTCGCAGTCCACCGACATATTGCGCAGCACATTAATATAGGCAATATGCGGGGCAAAATGGTCTACCGTCGCTTTGGCAGACTCTACCATATTTTCCTGAAATCGTTCTCCGCTGGTAGCCCACGTGTTTTCCGGTACACTGCCATGAATGAGGGCCTTGCCCACTTTGCCGTCTGCACAGCCGATAGCAATATTCTTTAAAGAACCGCCGTATCCGCCCATGGTATGCCCTTTAAAATGGGTTAGCACCAGCATAGAATCGTAATTTAAAATATTCTTGCCCATGGACATTTCTTTAAAGTGTTTACCGCCTTTAATGGGCAGCATGATGGCGCCGTCCTCGTCCATAATATCCACCGGGCAGAAATCCCAGCCGTTAATTTTTAAAGTTTCCCGGTGCCCCTCGGTAGTTTGGCGGGGGCTCTCGTAGAGCACATTGGTTTCCACAATATTGCTGTTGGGGATTTGGGCCTGCAGGGCTTTGACCCACTCCCGCGGAATAATATTGGGGCCGTGCGGCTCCCCGGTGTGCAGTTTAATAGCCACCTTGCCGGTCAAGTTTTGGTTGATTTTATTGTAAACTTTTTGCAATCCTTCCGCCGACAAATCCCGCGTAAAATACACCACCGCTTTGGCCGGCTGCACCGGAGCCGCCCCGTGCTCCGTTTCGGCCGCGCACGCGCACAAACAGGCGCACACGCCGGCTAAACCCAAAATCCCGTATCCATGTTTTCTTATTTGCATATTTTTCTCCTTGTAAAAACATAGGCCGCAAATGCACACAGCCAAAACACCGCCACTGCCTGCGCGGCGAAACAATACCAGCTCCCTCCGTTCGGGACAAAAGAAGAGCCAAACAACAGCGCCGGCCCTACGGCTAAACGCCAGCCGGCCCACAGCCCGGCTGCGGCCAGCACAGCACCCAGCCAGGGAAGAACTTTCCTTATTTTAATAAAACACATTTTTTGGCGTAAAGGGCCCGCCAATGCCTCTATATGCAGGCCAAAATGCAGCCCGCACAGCACCAACAGCCAATAGGCGCACCCAATGTGCAGCTGCCGCCACCACAAAGCATGCCCCAGCTCCTGGCGAAAATGCGCCAAACATACGCCGGAAAGCACCGCCCCCAGCGCCGCCAGCCACAATAATACCGCCAGCAAGGTGCCAATCATACGCCGCCAATCATACGCTCCGCGCCAGAGTGCGGCGTACCATTTTCTGTTCCATATCCCATGCAGCAATACAGCCGAGGCCCAGCCGTATGCCGCCCAGGCATGCGTCCGGTGTCCTGTCCACGGGAAAGCCAACAGCGTAATTAACAGCCCCAGAATGACCGCATCGGTCGTTATTTTCACCAAACGTTGCCCATTGCGCATATTATAATCCTATTTTTGTAAGCCACTTTTCCAGCTCTTTTTCATCCGCCCCGCCGGAGCGCCCGCGGAAAGCCGCCGCCGGCCCTATATTGGCTTGGGTTAAGTGTTTTTGTATATCGCGGCTGCAATTTTGCATGCCGCCTCCTCCATGGGTAAAAAAGGGTACCACGGTCTTGCCGCTCCAGTCATATTGTGCCAAAAACGCTCCTGCTGCCGGAGCATAGGTGCCCCACCAATTGGGGGAGCCAATAAACACGATATCATAACTAGATATGTCCGGCAACGGCTGCTGCAACGGGGGAAGAAAGCCGGAGCGGATTTCTTCTTTGGCCTGATCAAGCAGTTGGCTGTATTCATTGGGATAAGCCGTTTGGGGACGGATTTCATATAACACGGCGTCTGTTTTGTCCGCAATTTGGCGGGCAACGGCGGCCGTATTGCCGGAATGAGAAAAGTAGGCCACCAATATTTTACTCTGCATAGGTTCTTCCTCCAGCTGGCGGACGGCGGACGGAGCGGGATTGGGCTGCGAGGCGGAAGCGTTTGACTCCGCCTGCGGCGCCGGGGAACAAGCCGCTATCCCGCACAATCCAACGGCCGCTAATAATAGATTTTTATAGTTCATGTTTCTCTCCATATACCTGCTTTCTGCCCCGCAGCAACCGGGGCCAAAGGCGCGTTAGCGGTAATCGCTATCAGCCACGGGCTCCAGCCAGGTGGAAGCCCCCCGCTGCGGGTTGGTCTCCAGTGAAATATGCACAAACCAGCTCTGCGGCGCAGCCCCGTGCCAATGCTCCACATCGGGTGCAATACGCACCACATCGCCTTTGTGCAAAATCTGAATAGCTTTGCCTCTTTCTTGATAGCGTCCTTCTCCGTTGAGCACCAGCAGGATTTGCCCGCCGGCGTGTTTATGCCAGTTTGTCCGCGCGCCCGGTTCAAAAGTTACATTGCCTATGGGAGCGTTAAATTCGTCCCCGCCCGGGCTTAACATGGTCAAATACGTCGTACCCGTGAAAAATTTTCCGTACGGATTAAGCTCTCCTTGTGCAAAGACGGTATCTATGGGGGATTTATTCATTTTTTTAACCTCTTTTTCTTCTGTATAGTTTACACTGGCGCAGCCAGCTACAGTCCACAGCGCCATACATAAGACCAGTTTTGTAAGTATTTTTCTTTTCATCTATATTATGCTCCTATAATTACGGGACAATTTGGCACAAAACCCTCCCGCGCTCTGCAAACAGAGCGCCAAAATACAACAGCCGTTAAGAGGGGGTTAGCAGTTTTTTCCCGCTTCGTAGGCCTCTTGATAGACGGGCAGTTTCTTTACATCTCCCGTATGCCAGGCGCCGGTGCCGTAAATGACGGCTTTTTCGCGGGTGCCGTCAAGGCAGTCTTCGCTAAAGCCGCGCAAGGTTTCCAGTGTGCGGCGCAGCATTCGTTTGTCCGTATCTGCGGCGGAAAGGATATAATAGAAATCTTTGTGGCTTATCTCCGTATATCTGGGCAGACAGCGGTCAATAAATGTTTTCAGCTGCGCATTGCAGGAATAAAAATATACGGGCGTAGCGAAAACGATGACGTCGGCCTCCACCATTTTATCAAGCAGGGGGGGCATATCGTCATTTTGCAGGCATTTGTGGCTGCTGTTGCACAGACCGCAGCCCATGCAGTAATTAATTTTATAATCGCGCAGGAATATTTTTTCCGCCTGGTGGCCCGCCTCCAAAGCCCCTGCCAGAAAACGGTCGCACAAAACATCAGAATTGCCGCCCTTGCGCGGGCTGGCAGATACAATTAATACCTTTTTGCTCATTTCGTTTTCCTCTTTTGTAACAATTCTTTTTCACACGCAACAATGCGCTCTTCATAACTTTCTATTTTATAATCCAACCGCTGCAGCGTCTGCTGCATTTGCGTTATGCGCGCTTGCAGTTTGTCGCGCTCGGCAATAAGCAAATTTTTACGCTTCTGCAATGTGCGGTTGCCCTTGCCGTAAAGCAAAATATATTGACGCAGCGTATCTATGGAAAGCCCCGCCCCGCGCATGCATTTAATAAACTCCACCCAGCCGCAGTCCTGCTCGCTGTAATCACGCAGGCCGCTTTCACTGCGGCGCACAGGGGGGATAAACCCTTCTTTTTCATAATAGCGCAGGGTATCTATGGAAATACCGTATTTTTTGCTTACTTCTGAAATATTCATAACCTCTCCCTGTATATATTGTAAACTCTGGAGCTGGCTTTAAGTCAAGCATTTTTTTATTTTAGCGGTCTGCTCTTGGCAGATTAATGCCGGGTTTGGCTTATGCTGGAGCCGGCTCTAGCTCCAAGCACAAGCCCCAACACCGCCATTACATCTTTGCCCTGCACAGGCCGGGCCGGCACCCGGTTTGGTTTTATCACAAGTTCCGTCGCACACGCGCCGGGCTCTGGACAGCGGAAGAATATATTATCTCCAGAGCAAAGAAGAGCAAAGGTCTTCGCCCTTATCCCAGCCCCAAAGTATACCCGGCCGGGGCAGTGTTTTCTTTTGCTCCGCTGTCCGTATTTGCCCCGGAAAACCCTGCCAGTGGGCGCAAGGAGATTGCTTTAGTTCCGGCTGTCGTCCCCGTCCACAACGGCGGGAAACACGGCACAGCCGACGCGACGGGGAGTGGGGCAAAAACGGAGAATGTCCTTATTAGATAACTCCCCAGATAACTCCCTGCCTTTACGAACGCAGCAGACACAGCCGCAGGGAACCGAGCCAAACGAAGCATGCGCTAGTAACGAACACAACAGGCACGGGGAAGAGTAGAGTAAACCGGAGAATGCGCCAGCTAAAAACTACCTGTCTTGCGGGGCCGGCAGACGCGGCTGGAAGCGGCGAAAAATGGGAAATGCACTAATTAAAAAAAGAACTGTCTGTGCGAATACTGTGGCACGCGGCTTGGCCTTTGCACAGAGAAATTGTTATAGTGTATATATGGATTTGCCTATTCCTTTTAAGTCCAAAAACAATATTCCCGTGGTCTTTGCCTGCGACGCCCATTTTCTGCCTTATTGTGCCGTAGCGGTGGCTAGCTTGCTGGCGCAGGCGCAAAAACACCACTTTTACGATATTTTTATTTTATATGCCGGCACACTGCCGGCTCATACCGCCGGCAAATTCCAACAGCTTGGGCAAGCATATTCCCATGCACAAATCCGTTTTATAGACGTGGCCGAGCTAACCGGCCGCTGGATAGGGCAAATGCTGCTGCGGGAGAACACTTCTTACAGCGCCTATTACCGGCTGGTACTGCCGCAAATAATGCAGCATTACGATAAAATTATCTATTTGGACGCAGACGTTCTGCTGCGGCAGGACATAGCCCAGCTCTATCACACGGCTTTGCCCGCCGGTTATGTACTGGGGGCCGTGCCCGACGCTTTGGCCTATGCCGCCAGTGCCGCCCAGCGGGAGTTTTTTGCCCAACACACCCGCCAGCTGGGGCTTAACAGCCCGTTTGAATATTTCAATTCCGGCGTCCTGCTGTGGGATTTAAAAGAATTCCGGCGCCAAAATTTATCCCGGCGCTTGCAGCAATGCCGGGAAAAATTTTCCGGCTCGCCCCACATGGATCAGGATATTTTAAATGCGGCTTTTTACGGAAACACAGCCCTCTTACCGCAGCGGTTTAATTTATTTCCGCAGCCGCTGGCATTGGCGGAGCTTACTCTTCCGCGGCCGTGGCTGGCGTATCTCAAAGACCGCGCCCAGGCACAGGAAAGCCCCGTCATCATTCACTATGCCAGCATAGAAAAACCCTGGCTTTACCCGGATATGCCCTATGCTGATCTTTGGTGGCAATGCGCCCGCCAAACGCCTTTTTTGCCGGAAATACTCCAAGCGCAAGAGACATACGCGCACACCATGCGCCGCCACTTTCGCCGCCGCGGACTTTACTGGCTGATGCAGTGGGGATACCGCTTGAAAAATAAGCTCTGCAAAGACGGGGGAACTGCCTCCCAAAAGGCCTTTGCCTTGCAGGAGCGTATACGGACGGCTGATTTTTGGAATAAACGTCATCAAAAATAAAAAGGAGAAAAAATGAAACGCCTGCTTTTACCTTTATGTGCCGCAATTCTTACTGCCGCCTGCGCCGCAGGCCCCGGCACCATGGAAGGGAAATGGATACAGCCCATTCCCGGACAGGAAAACCATGTGCAGGGGTTTGCTCTGCATGCAGACGGCAGTGCCCAAAGTATCAACATGGCCACCCTGCTTTACAAAAGCTGGCGCACGCAGGGAGATACACTGGTACTATACGGACAAAGCATAGGCAACGGACAGACGATTGCTTTCTCCAAGACGTATACTTTTTCTTTCCCGGATAAAAATACGCTGCTGCTGAGCGATGAAAACGGCGCGGAAATGACTTTTAGCCGCCAGCCATAACAGTTGCTGCGGCGTATCTTTCCAAAAGGGAATGGCTAACAGCGGATTTTGTCTTTTCCCAATGCGGGAATAGGCCCTATTGCCCTATGTTTTTAGGTCTTTTGTCCCTTGTGAAAGCGGGCTAAATCTCACAAAATAAACATATAGCGTTTATATAAGGAGAAAAGCATGAAAAAGATTTTTGGTATATTTCTCTGTGCCCTCTTTTATTGTCCGCAGATTGCTCATGCCGGCGCCGTATTTTACGCGCAGGAGGACGGCCCGTTGTATGCCGTCATAGAAGAGCCGCCTGCCCAAATTAAAGTAGCCGCCAATGTAAATGACGCCAGTTTTATTCACCGGCAGGAATATTTGGCCTCTTGGGTAAAAGACATTAATTACCGCACCCGCGTCGGTTTGACAGAGCGCGATCGCCGCCCGCTTACCACCGTTTTAAATGTAATTACGCTGGGGTTAAGCAGTGTGTTTATGGAAGAGCTGACGCAGGGCTGGTCTACCCGAATTGTTAAATTCTTTGATAAAGACATTGAATATTTGAAAGAAAATGCAGAGCAAGACTTTAACGTCTATCTTATTCCGCGCGTGACGCTGGAACAGCTTTACCAGAAGATTAAACAAAAACCTTTTCTGTTGCTTTACATCAGCGAAGAAGAATTTAACGAATTATGCAAATTACACCCCAAAGTGGAACAGCTTTTTAACAACATGTACATTTTCTTTCACCACCGTTCGGTTGTGCTGGGGGAAGATTTTAACCAAAATATAGAAAAAATAGAACGTATCTCCCGAGCGGGCAAAGATGATGTGTTCAAAACCTGGGAATTGCTGGCCCAATATACCCTGCGAGAGCTGGAAACTGCTAAACAGGAAAAATTGGCCCTGCAAAGTTTGGAATATCTGTTCACTTCCCTCAAACAAGAAAACCAGGTGGATAAGGAAGTGCGCCGTATCCTGCGCAAAAAAGGAGTTATTCCGTCCAAGCAGGAAATGCGCAAGAAAAGACGTCCGGTAAGCGTCCGGCAAAAAGCCCTTCAGATTATCCAGCAAACCCCGCAAGAAGAACTAATAGAAAAATACATGGAAGATTAACCCCATAATACATCTTAAAAAAGGGAACGCACAGCGTTCCCTTTTTTATATTACCCCATGCTCGTGTAGGAACAGAAATGCCCATTGCAAAGCCGGCTAAAAAAGTATTAGAGTAAAGAGGAAGGCGGGGGATAACTTCCGCCACAATTACAGGAGGGTTTTATGTGGGAGAAAGATATTGATATTAACGCCGTACGCGAAATACGCAGCAAGACGTTGGTCTATTTCGGTGCAGGTGCCATTGCCAAGATGGACGACATCGCTAAAGATTTAAAAGCCCGCGGCATCAGCAAAATATTAGCGGTTACCGGGCATGGTTCTTATAAGAAAACGGGCGCGTGGGACTATGTGACCCAGGCCTTTGACAAACACGGTATCGCCTATACCCTATATGACGGCGTAACCCCCAACCCCAATACGCACCAAGTCAATGCCGCGGCCAAACAAGCGGCCGAATTCGGTGCGCAGGCCGTCATCGCCATTGGAGGCGGCTCTGCCATTGACGCAGGCAAAAGCACCGCCATCTTGATGAAAAATCCCGGCAAAACCGCAGAAGAACTTTATGAGTTCAAATTTACCCCGACGGAAGCGGCCCCTATCGTGGCCATAAACCTTACCCACGGCACCGGCTCGGAAGCCAACCGTTTTGCGGTGGTAACTATTGAAGAAAAAGATTTCAAACCGGCCATCGCCTACGACTGCATTTACCCGCTTTATTCCATTGACGACCCGAAACTGATGACGGGCTTAAGCGAAAAGCAGACCCGCTACGTCTCTATTGACGCGGTAAACCATGTGGTGGAAGCGTCCACCACGGTACTGACCAGCCCCTATGCCGTGGACCTGGCACTTTCCACCGTAGAGCTGGTGGCGCAATATCTGCCCAAAGCGTTAAAAGACCCCGCCGATTTGGAAGCGCGCTATTTCCTGGCCTATGCGGCGCTCATTGCTGGTATCAGCTTTGACAACGGGCTCTTGCACTACACGCACGCGCTGGAACACCCGCTTTCCGGCGTCAACCCGAACCTGACGCACGGCCTGGGGCTGGCTATGCTGCTGCCGGCGGTGATTAAAAACATCTATACCGTCAAAGGCGCCACGCTGGCTGCCGTGCTCAAACCCATTGCTCCGGGCTTAACCGGCGACCCTGCCGAAGCCGAAAAAGCCGCCCAGGAAGTGGAAAAATGGCTTTTCAGCGTAGGAGCCGACCATAAACTGGAAGACGAAGGTTTTAAGGCAGAAGACGTGGATAAAATGGTGGAGCTGGCCTTCACCACGCCGTCTTTGGACGGGCTGCTGGCCATCGCCCCGACCAAAGCCACCAAAGAAGCCGTGCGGGAAATTTACGCCGCTTCTTTGAAACCTTGCCACAAATAAGTTTTATCCGGCAAAACCGCGCCCTGTTCCGGGCGCGGTTTTTTTGTCTATAAAACGTGCAGCCCTAAACTAGCTACAACTATCTCCGTCCCGCCTGCGCAGATATGCCCGGGAAACGGCACCGTACCGTAAGAGCGGCTGGAGGGAGATTAACTTCCAAACAAATACCATTTGCTCTTTTACTTCCTAGTCGACCTGCTGGCATTCTTCACACAGCCCAGACAGCACAGCGCTTTTATATTGTAAAAACAGAGCCGGGGGCCGTTTGCCCCGTTGAGCAGTCAGCGCAACAACGCCGCATTTTTATATACTTTGCTTATGTACAAGCTGATTATTCCCACGGTGCTGGGAGATATAGCCATTGTGGAGCAAGGGGGGAAAATCACTCATCTCTTTCTTCATGCCCAGCAGGCCCCGGCGCATGCGCCGCAGGCGCAAACACCCCTTTTGAGGCAAGCGGCCCGCCAGATAAATGAATTTTTCGCCGGAACACGCTTCTATTTTGACCTGCCGCTGGCAGCCCACGGAACGGATTTTGAACGGCAGGTGTGGGATGTGTTATGCACTATCCCTTACGGGCAAACCCTCTCATATGGAGCAGTCGCCCGGCGGCTGGGCCGCCCCGGCGCGGCGCGGGCTGTAGGGCGGGCCTGCCACCAGAACCCTATTGCATTGCTTATCCCCTGCCACAGGGTCGTGGGAGCAAACGGTGCGCTGACGGGTTATGCCGGCGGATTGGATATTAAACGCAAATTACTGCTGCTGGAAAACCTGCAGGCCCGCATTTTCTAATTATTCCTCTCTAGGATACATACATAAAAATAGGAACACGGACGCCATTTTCCAGACGTAAAAAATCCTGTAAAACGGATACGAACTTTTTACGGATAATTTGTTATAATAAAGAGGTAAACGGCTTGAGCCGTTTAGAGCGTTAGTAAACAAATTCTCTTATTTTCTCCGCCAGCAAACTCTCCGTTTAATGTCGGGTAAAACAGGAGAGTTTGTTTTTATACTTACATCATAAGGAGAGTGTATGCTGTCAAAGCTAGCAAACTGGCTTAAACCGCTGCCGGACAGTGCCCCATTGTCCGACGAGCAGCAGATTAAGCGTCTATACCGTAATTGGCGTATTAAGATGTTCTTCGGCATGTATTTTGGTTATGCCTTGTTTTATTTCACCCGCAAAAACTTGGATTATGTAAAACCTGCCTTAAGCGAAAACCTGGGATTGGACGTAATCCAATTGGGTTACATCGGCACCACGATTTATCTGACCTACGGTATCGGCAAATTTTTAAGCGGTGTATTGGCCGACCGCTGCAATATCCGCGGCGTAATGGCGCTGGGTTTATTTGCTTCCTCTTTAATCAACCTGGCTTTCCCGTTCCTGCCGCAGTTCCAACATTTTTTGGGCAATATGGGCATTACCCTGCCGCTGGTGGCTTTGGCCGCTCTTTTGTGGGGGTTGAACGGTGTGGCCCAGTCTATGGGATTTCCTCCGGTAGCCAAAGGGTTGGTCTATTGGTTTTCTCCTTCTGAAAGAGCCACCAAATGGACGCTTTGGTCTTCTTCTCACACGTTTGGCGCCTTTTTCGTGGGCGTATTGATTGCCTATTTGCTGAAATTTGACGCGTGGAAAATGGCTTTCGTCATTCCCGCCATCATGGGTATCTGCTACAGCATTTTCCTGCTCTTTTTCTTGACTGACAAACCCACCACCGTGGGGTTGCCTCCTATTGAAGTATATAGAAACGACGTAATGCCGGTAGAAGAAAAAAGTACTCTTTCCCATTGGGAAATCCTGAAAAAACACGTATTCAAAAACCCGTTCCTGTGGGCGCTGGCCATTTCGTATGTTTTCGTTTATTATGTGCGTTTTGCCACGCTGGACTGGGGCACCATGTTCCTCACCCAGGAACGCGGATTTAGCCAGGAAGCGGCTGTGTCTGCCATGAAATGGATGCCGTTTTTGGGCATGCCGGGCGGAATCGTAGCCGGGTATTTGGCTGACCGCTGGTTCCAAGGCCGCTGCACCCAGATGAACATTATTTATTTGATCATCTTGGCCGCCAGCTGCTGGGGCTTCTATTTGGTTGCCGGCACCAATCATTTCTTCTGGACGTCGCTGTTGGCTTCGTTCATCGGCTTCTTTGTAGACGGCCCGCAAAACTTGGCCGGCGGCGTGCAGGCCTCCCGCGTAACCGTGCAGGAATCTGTATCTGCCGCGTGCGGCTTTACGGGCATGTTCGGTTATTTCGGGGCCATGCTTTCCAGCACCGGGGCGGCCTATATCAGCCATTCCTACGGCTGGAAAGGGGTGTATTTCTCCTGCATTATTTCCTGTATTATCGCGATGGCATTAATCGCTACTACATGGAAAAAAGAAGCCGCAGGCATTGCCAAGAAATAAAAGACGGCACTGCTTTTAAAACCCCGCGTTTAAAAGCGCGGGGTTTTGTTTTATATAAAAAAACTTCAGCGGCGGAAAAAATTTCTTTTCCAATCTGACAAACAGACAATGACATAAAGGCAAAACAACCGTCAGAATAAATAGTTAACCTGCCCTATGGCACCCGGGCCATGGTGTCCAAGGGAAAAGCGGCCCTTTTCTGAAAACGGGCAGCCAACGCTGCAGAGACATCTGGCTTGCAAACAGAAAGCCCCAACCACTTCTGGGTACGGGTCTAAATACACCCGCTTCCGTTTGACGTTTCTGCCATACCGTGCCAAAACTTTTTATCCTAATACAGAACATACAGCTATTTTTCTGTTTCCGCCACGGTATGCCGCAGTGGGCACCTGTACGCATCTGCAAAGCCCTGCTTTTACCTTACCGCACCGCTGCCGCCGGAAATTATCTGCTAGAAAGGCGCAAAAAACCCTCTGTTTAAGAAAAACAGAGGGTGCATAATTTGCCTATAGGCGTTTACTCCACGGTTTTGGCTTCCAGAAATGTATGGCTAAAATTCAAGGATACGCCGATATAAAAGTTCTGCCCGCGCGGGCCGAAAGCACGCGCCTGCCCGGTATAATATTCCACAAAAGGGGAAAGGGCCAGTTCTCCCAGCACATTTACGTCCAAGCGGGCCTGGGCGGAAAACACATAATCCAAATCGGTCGGTTCTTTGCGGCTTTCCGTTAAATAGTCTCGGAACATGGCGGAATAAACCGCTTTTACCCCATCACGCAGCACATGCTGTATTTCCAGCCCGGTTTCCCAGCCATATTTGACGGAAGAGGGGTCGTAGGTAAAATCGTTTTCCGCAAAACCGGCCAAATGGAATTTCTTGATATACACCCCTTCATAAATTTTAATTCCGGCCGCCGCCCGCAGCACTTTTTTAAGCGGCGTATCCGCCGCGGAACTAAACTCCGTCTGATAAGACAGCGAACCGTAGGGGCCGGCTTCAAACCCGCCTAAAAAACTGTCATTTTTCCACAAACGCTGGGTGTAGGAAGAAGTAAACTGAACGGTATCGGCGCTTTCGTTGGTGGTTTGCTCTCCGTCGTAGCTTTTGAGGGTGGTCTTGCCATAATCCAGCAGCAATTCATTACCCCAGACAAAATGGCGGGCATAATAGTCGGCTGTAATATCCAAATGACCCTTTACCACCCGCTGGGAGTCTGCATTTAATTGGGATTCAGGGAAATTTTCATAATCGGCGGCATTTTTAACATCGGTAGAAGAAAGATCCAGCGACGCTCTGTCCAGCACCACCTGCCAGCCGCGTTTGGGGTTGGGCTGCTGGGCTGAAGCCGGCAGCAAAAGGACTGCCAATAATATTCCGGTCAACAAAATATTTTTCATGAATGCTGGCTCTCCTGCGGTACACAATCTTCCAGCTTAAAGCGGATACGCAGGCGCCCGTCGGCATAATCCCAGCTGGAAATCATAAAACGCCCCACCTGGGCCGTATTTTGCACGTGGGCCCCAATACAAGGACAGGCATCGTAATCCCCAATAAACACCACTCGCAGCATATCCCCGGCGTCTGCGGGCAGTTTAGACATATCAAGCCCTGCTATGCGGGCCGCTTCTAAACGGGGAAGCGTCTGTGCGCGGACGGGCAAATGCTGCGCCAACACTTCATTGACCTGCCGTTGCACCTGCTCTATTTGCGCCTGGGTGGGGGCGGCGGACAAAAAATAGTCACATTTGGACTTATTCTTTTCGATATGGGCATTTTTGCTGCGGGCGCAGCCAAAGAGACGCACCATAGTCTGGTTGAGCACATGTTCCGCCGTATGCATGGGGGAAAAATAGTCTTTTTTAGCCACAAAATCTGTTGTCATATTTTCTTATTTTACCTGTTTTGCAGGCCTGCTGTAAAACGGATTTTAATGTTACCCAGGGCCGCTATGGCTGTTGGAGACGCCATGACCTGACAGAAGGGGGAGAAAATAATAAAATATAAAAAAGAACTAAAATAAGGACAGGTAAAATATGTTAATACATGACTCTTTTTGCAAAATTATCGCTACCGTGGGCCCCGCCAGCCAAAGCCCGGAAACCTTGGAAAAACTGGTGCAGGCAGGTGTGTCGGTATTTCGTTTAAATTTCAGCCATGGGACGGAGGCGGAAATGACGGCCCGCGTCAGCGCAATCCGCGCCTTGGAGAAAAAATACGGGATTTGTTTGGGTATACTATGCGATTTGCAGGGCCCCAAGCTGCGCGTAGGCATCTTTAAGGACGGTGCAGTCACCCTGCAGGACGGCCAAAAATTCACCTTGGATATGACAGGCCAGCCCGGGGACGAAACCCGTGTCACGCTGCCCCACCCCGAAATTTTTAAGGCCATGCAGCCGGGGCTGGAACTGCTTTTAAACGATGGATTAATCCGCCTGCGCATTGACGACCATACCGACAGCGTCGCCCACACCACCGTCCTAGTGGGGGGGGTGTTGTCCGACCATAAAGGCGTCAACGTGCCGGGGGTCAAGCTGCCTATCAGCGCTCTGACGGCCAAAGACAAAGAAGATTTGAAACTGGCGGAAAAACTGGGCACGGATTTTATCGGGCTTTCCTTTGTGCAGCAGCCCGAAGACCTGCTGGAGCTGCGTAAGCTGATGACCAGCCAGGCCCACGTCATCGCTAAAATTGAAAAACCTTCCGCCGTGGAACATTTGCAAGAAATTGTTTCCCTGGCAGACGCCGTCATGGTAGCGCGCGGAGATTTAGGGGTGGAGGTCAGTACCGAAATGGTGCCGGTATTGCAGCGGCGCATTGTAGACCAATGCCGCAAAGCTGGCAAACCGGTTATTATTGCTACGCAAATGCTGGAATCCATGATTACCAATGTAACCCCGACCCGCGCCGAGGCCTCCGACGTTGCCACCGCCGTATATGACGGGGTGGACGCAGTCATGCTCTCTGGAGAAACAGCCGCCGGCAAATACCCGGTGCAAGCCGTCAAAACTATGCACAGCATTATCCGCACTGTGGAAAATGACGAACGCTACCGTCAAAATCTGCTGCGCAAAGACGAAATTGCAAACCGCAATGCGGAAACAGCCATTACCATAGCTGCCGGTATTTCCGCCCGGGCCGTACAAACCGCCAATATCATTGTAAACTTTACAGATTCGGGCAAAACCACGCTTAAAACAGCTAAATTCCGTCCGGGGGTACACATACTCTCCCTTACTCCAAAAATCACGACAGCGCGGCATATGGCGCTGGTGTGGGGGGTAACTTCGGTAGTGGTAAAAGACTTGGAAAGTTTTGACGATATTTCTGCCGAAGCCAGCCGCGCGGCCTTGGAAAGCGGACTGGTGGTAAAAGACCAGCAAATTGTGGTCACCGCCGGTATTCCGTTCGGACGCTCTGGCGAAACCAACTTGCTCTATATTATCCGGGCCTAGCTTATCCTGTCATACAAAAACACCCTGCTATGCCAGCAGGGTGTTTTTATTTGTCTTTTTTGTTGAGTTGCAGCAAAATAAATATTATTTATTCACAATTACTGAAACAAAAAATATATTGACTTAATTTGTATTAATAAAAAATCCCCCGGGGATAATCCCGGGGGAAGCATTAATATGCTTGCAAAATATCTTCTAATGCCTGTCTATCCTCTTTCGGAATGAAATCCTGATGTTCCTGAAATATATTGGATGCAATGTTGATATTTTTCAACTCTATGCAGACTTTAGTCAAACGGTCTTCCCAATACTGCACTGGCTGCGTTTCGCTAGGATTAATAGCGGTATATTTCTGCAATGCCAGCCGGGCTTGAGCATGATATTTTACAAACAGTCTATATGTATCATGCGACAGATTTGAATTTTTGTCCATAATTAATTTAGCCAAATATTCCAAGTCCACAATCAAATCTTGCGCATGCAAGAAATCCTCATATCCTTCAGGGCGAGCATATTCTCCTTCCGGCACATAGGAAGGATTGGCGGCGATCCCCTTTTCTAAAACACCATCTTTACATAAGGCCGCTATTAACTTCTGATACTCGCGTTGCAAAGATACAGACATTCCTTTGCTGAAAAGCAAAATTTGATTATATTGCTTCACCAGCTCATAGAAGCTTTCAAAATAAGGGGTTACCTGCTTTTTATCCAACACTTCGGTAGCTGCTACTAATCGGTTATGAATTTGCATCATTCTATTGAGTACCACAGTCATTTTAGACTCAGATACCAGCGTCTGCATACTGTAAGGCCCAATCATATTTTTCAAATTCTTAATACCTTTTTTGCCGCTTTTGAGTTCCACCAAATTTCTTTCTGCATTTTTAGCCGTCATAGAGAAAGTCTTGGCTGATACTTTTCCTTCATCAATATTTTTTTGCGTAATCCTTGTTTTCTTTATGCCCTGCAAAAAACTATGGAACATACTGGCATTGAGCAGGTACGAGATCAAAGCCCCTATGGAAGAATAGATAAATATTAAACGAACATAGAACAGGAA
Organism: uncultured bacterium; assembly: GCA_949291365.1. Taxonomy (GTDB): domain Bacteria; phylum Elusimicrobiota; class Elusimicrobia; order Elusimicrobiales; family Elusimicrobiaceae; genus Avelusimicrobium. Next base: position 2,920 of record CASEVJ010000005.1, on the reverse strand, counting down.
GCTAGCTTCTTTGCCCAAGCTATCCATGCCAAGCAAAGAATGAACCGCATTTTGAATAGCCAACACTGTTTCATTTGGAGCATCCCCCACAAAGAAACCTAATATCACAGCGGCAGCTATACCAATAATTCCCATACCGTTATAGAAAGAGTAGGAACGGCCAGCCAGCGCGGCCCACTGTTTTTCTTTCCGCTCAAGGCGTTCCATTTTTTCCTTCTTTGCATCTTCCGTCAAGGTCGGATCATCTTGTACAGCTGTTTTTTCTCTTTGCAAAATAGCTGTTACCATATTTTGCAAACGGGCAGCATCTAACTGTCCAGGCACCGCTGTACTCATACTATGCAATAACCCAACGAAAAGCAACGGCAGCAAAAAATACCAGTGCTGATAAGGCAATACAGCCATGAGGCCCGCCGTTGTGGTAAGCCCGAGCAAAGAAACTCCGGTCAATTGGTCATCTGTAAATTTACCAGATCCCACCCACCGGGTAGCTAAAAGCCGCACAATCCAAGACGCCCCATAAGAAGCAGCTACTATTAACTGGCCCCAATCATCAGAAATTGTATTAGCCAGCTGATTCATCAACATCACAGAAGCCGCATAGGAAGCATAGACCAAGCTAACTCGCCATTTAATGCTTTTAACTTCGGGCAAGGACAGAAAAAGTTTATTATATTCCTCTTTATTTTTAAGCGCTTCTTCTTTATCTTTAAGACTTTCTTCTTTACTATTTTCTTTCTTTTTTTCTTTCTCCAGAGTAACACCTGTTTTTTTGGCATATGCTTCTTTTACATTTTGCGCAGCAGAATTACGATGAATAATAGCATTAAACATAGGTGTATTAACATATAAAAGCAGAGCCATTATAAATAATGCTGCTGCAACAGGAATTGCTATAAAAGCATCCCCCTGTCCGGCCATAGCCATACCCCATAAGAAAGTCAGCGCTGACAGACCGACACGGGCCCCTTGCTGGAACGAAGATACTTTCAAAAACGCTTTGGAACGAGCTTGCGGATCTTTGTGATAGTTTAAAATAACAGACATACCCGAACGAAGCAAACTTGCTCCCAATACTAATGCAACCATAGGAACAATAAAGTCTGTCATGTTATGAGGCGTGGACAAGCCATACAAATTAACCCCAAAAATAGACCAAAGGAGCCCGGCTAAAATTACGCTCATAACTACACCAATGGACTTCTCCATACCGAATTTAGACATGAAAGGTAAAGCCCAACCGCCAATAAACGGTGTTATATAACCTATACCGCCCAAGGTGGCTGTTGCCGTATTGTTGTAACCGGGAGCGGCAGTTTTAGCTTCATTCTTTAAGGGGCCCACTAATACACCATCAGCATTAAGTCCTACCCCCAGCGCCAAGAACTCAATAAACCGATCCAATGAGTTAGACGGATTTAAAAGTAACTCAAAATTAATGCTTGGGTCTTTTGCTATTAACTTAGCAATAGCAAGCATATCCGTTGTGGAATAAGGAACGTCTACAGCCACGGGAGCCGAGCCCTTTTTATAAATATCTTCCTGTATTTTACGGGCGGCCTTACTGTTTTGTATATCTTCCTCATGACCAGCGCGGCGGACATATTTCCATTGTCCAGCTTCATCAATAGCCAATACCATCCCTTTAGGTACTTTAAACCCTATAGGGGACGACAAACGGAGTTTAGACAACATTTTTCCAAACCAGGTACTCTTGGGCTGGTGCAAAATAGCTACCGGAAGTTCACTCAATTTACCATTTGACTGACGGTAATAAACAGGAATGTTGTTAGAATAATACATCCATCCTTTCTCAATTTCTTTTGGTTGAAATGCATTATCAAACGCAAAACCACTTTTTCTAATTCCTGCAGAAATTAAAATTTCGTCCACATCGGGCAAATGGCCGACTACCCCGGTAAAGTCTGCCGCTTGGCTGGAAAGCACTTCTGTATATTTGTATACAGCCCGGCGCTCGGCTTCCCATTCTTCTCCTGAAGTAATTTCAGATAATTCCTGAGAGTAAGTTTCTGGGGGGGTAATATTAAAGTTTTTTATTTTATTTAAAGCATCAGTAAAAATCCCAGACTCATACAGAAGGAATAAAATCTTCTGTAATTTTTCAGGATTTTTGCTAGTATGAAAGCTTTCCAATGCCTGACGAGTAATCTGTCTAGTTGTATTAGGTAAAGAAGAAATAACTGCATCCAAGACACCCGCCTCATAAAGTTTTACAAGAGCGTCTTTCTTATATTTCAGATCTGCTTTCCCTTGCAAAATCTGCCGCAAATCCGTAGCCAAAGGTGCATGTTTTGATAAAATAAATTTGGCTTTTGTGTTATCTTTAGAAATACTACGTTTGTCGGCAGCTTTCCTGATCAATTTTCCAATTGCCATTACAGGAATGCCGCTATATAAAATGCCGCTTGTAGTCGCATTTGTACCTGCCGCAGCAATTATTTTCTTTTGAATTCTTTTCTTATCATTTTCTGCTACAGATTTAACATACGTTTGATAATAAGGGTTCTGGCTCAGAGCCAAGGGAGCCAAAAAGTAAGTACCAAACCGTTGGTTAGCCAGCTGCAAGAACGCTTGCATTTTACCGGTCGCCGGGTACCCTTGCTGCTTCCAATACAACTGTATTGACTTTTCTTTTACAGCCAAATCTTGTTTGCTTTGCAGCCACTGTTTAAATATAAATAAATCCGAATTAGCATACATCAAATCCCGATCTTCGGCAGACATTTGGCTATATTCATAATTGCCAGCTTTTTGTTCATATTGTTTTAAATCTTTGGCATAGTCCAGCAGGAACTGCGGTTTGCCTACTTTAAACTTAAAGAAGTTCCCCAAGCCCAGCCGCCGCTCCGACTCCGGCGTCACCGCCACCGGCGCAAACAGCCACGCCCAGCCGTGCCCG
>CASEVJ010000004.1 GCA_949291365.1 uncultured bacterium | reverse complement strand
TTTAATAAGCATTTTTATAGTTTTGTTGGACAAATGAATAACGAAGAGGCTGAATGTGCCCAAGCAATAGACTCTATGCCAGAAGTTAAATATTGGGTTCGGAACATAGAAAAATCGGCTTATTCTTTCTCTTTACCCACTTCTACGGATCGGTTCTATCCAGACTTTATTGCTTTATTAAACGATGGCAGATTATTAGCGGTGGAATATAAAGGCGAACACTTGATTTCAGCCCAAGACGCTCAGGAGAAAGAGAATATAGGCAAATTATGGGCAGAAAAGAGCCATGGAAAATGTTTATTTGCTATGGTTACTAGAGATAGCTACCAGTCCATACTCCAGAATATATGCCGGGGATAAACATTTAATAAGACAAACACCAAAAATAAATGAATAAAAGGCTCTAGATATATACTGGAGCCTTTTATTTTTGTATAAAAATCATAGAAATTAATTTTTTCAGCATCCAATAAATTAATCTTCATATAGAGATTAATTTCGTTTTTTACAAATATAATATAATGAGATTATATTAGTAATATTCGTAATTCAGAAGTATTTAGGTAATGCCAGTTATAGCAAAATTTTATGTATAGATATATTACTCCTCCTTTGGCTCAACTCAGAAGAGATTTATTTCTTGAATTTGGAATTATCAATCAACATGATATTGAGGAATAATAGGGGTTAGAATAGATTTATTGCTACCAATATTTTAGATACTTGGTATAAAATTGGGATATTTGAATACTCTAAAAATCAATTAAAGTGCTCACATATTGCTATAAAGAAAATTATGAAAATACAACAAAATTTATCAAATATTAAATATATACACGGGGAAACAGAATCGACTATTTCTTTAGAAGAATTACAAAGAAACCTTGCCCAAGTATTACAGGTGGATAATTTAAATTTTTTATTAGGAGCAGGTTGCTCGAGTCTAATTGAAAATGACCGCGAAGTAGGAATTTCGAGCATGTCTAAATTATATGACGAGTTTTTTAATCAGCATCCCGATTTTACACTTTTAAATAAAGATGTAAAAGATAAATGTGATTCTAGCCTAGAAAAGTTGTTAGAAATTATGCAGGCTATCCGTGCAGTTGCTACTATTGATGATATTGAACCCAAAATAGATGAAAAAATTCAGGTAGTACAGAATTTTCTAAAAACTAAGATTATTGAAGCCTTAAAGAGTAAATCTTTGATAGATTTATATAAAAATTTTTACTCTTGTACTTGGCACAACAACATGGTGGCTCCTATTAATATATTTACTACTAATTATGATTTGTTTAATGAACTCGCTTTAGAAGAATTATCATTTACATATAATAATGGATTTACTGGCGTCCACAATCGTGTGTTTAATCCTAGTAGTTATAAATACTTATATGTGGAAAATATGAACTTAAAAACCAAAACCTGGCAGCCTGTTTCTCATTTCTATAACCTAATAAAATTGCACGGTTCTATTTCTTGGTTTAAAAATGAAGGAGGAGATAAAATTTATGAGGCCTCCTTGTCTAGCATTGAAGGCAGCACGAATCCTTTAATAATATATCCCACCCCTCTTAAAGCCCAGTCGACTCTTTTATCTCCATATTCAGATCTATTCCGAATGCTTGAAATCGCTCTTTCCCGCCCTAATACTACTTTAATCGTATTAGGATATAGTTTTTCAGATGATCATATTAATAGGATTATCACTAATTCTTTGGCATTTTCCTCTTTTCGGCTTGTTGTTTTTGGACAATCTAGTTCCATCTTAAAACTTAAGGAATTAAAAAACCCTAGAGTAAACATTATTTATTCTGATGATAAAATTCATTATTTCAAGAATTTAATTGAGAAGGTTTTTCCTAAAGGAGAGCCATTTCTGTCGCCTACATTAAAAGGACATTCATTATTATCCCAAGAGAAAGAAGGAATTGCAGATGAACAATAGAGAAATTGGACGTATTATTTCGATAACAGCTGAAAATATTCTTGCAGAAATTTATAATTTCTCTACCAATTATTTAAATGCAGATGGGTATACTTATTTTATTGGTGAAGTAGGATCATATATATCAATTTATGATATAGGTCGTACGATTATAGGAGAGATAGTTGCGATACATCATTATCCGGATCAACAGAAAACGGAATATAACACTCCAGATTATAATAGACAAGTAACCATTAATCTTATAGGGGAGATTCGGCAAAATAAATTTTTCTTTGGAGTGACAAAAATGCCATTTATTTTTTCTCCTATTCACATCGTTTCAAAAACTGATTTAAGTATTATGTTAGAGGTGTCAAAATCAGAAGAAACAGTAAAAGATAAAAATACTCGCTTATTGTTGCTTCCTATAGGGAAATCTGTGTTATTCCCTGATTTCCCTGTGAAGGTGAACATTGATCACTTCTTTGGTTTTCATTTTGCTGTTTTTGGTAATACAGGGGCTGGTAAATCAAATACAATTGCTAAATTAATTCAAACAATTTTTTCCAAAAAGAATTATTCTGCCAAAGGAGCTCGATTCGTAATTATAGACTCCAATGGAGAATATACTCAAGCGTTTTCAGAGTTATCCCATAATTCCGATATTTCTATTAAAATTCTTCAAACTGATAGTCAAAAAAATAAAATAGAAATTCCCGTATGGGCACTTTCAGTTGAAGACTGGGCTTTGTTATTACATGCGTCAGAAAGAACCCAATTGCCTGTTTTAAAAAGAGCATTGGATATTGCTAAAAATTTCCGGACCTCGACAGATAAGGATAATAGAATTAAAAATCATATTTTAGCAAGTACGCTTATTGGGATTTTTAACAGTTCGGACTCCTCTCCTTCTAAAAAGGACAAAGTGGTTAGCATTTTGCAGTCGTTTAATACTAGTGAAATAAATCTTAGTGTTAAAATACCTGTTGATGGGGCGGAAGAGGACCTTCAAACGCTTCTTACGGTTAAGTTTGGAACAATAGATAAACTTAAAGATATACTCCAGTTTCTTCATAGCTTTCAAATTTCTTCATCTGAGTCTTTACTTTCTAATAAAGACTATGTACCTTTTAGTTTAAATGATTTTATAGAAGCCGTGAATTTTGCAACTTTATATGAAGGGAGTGTGAGTTCTCAACGAATTCAAGAATATACAGCCACACTACTTACGAGACTTCAATCTTTACAAAGTTCTGAAGCAGGAAATATTTTAGTTAAGACTGAATTGAAAAACCTTGACGAGTATATTAATGCTTTGTTGGGTACTAACCAAGTGTTGAATGTGGACATTAGTTCTTTGGATGATTCGGCGGGGGAGGTTGTAATTAAAGTATTGGCTAAAATTTTATTGGATTACTTGAGAAAACAAAAAATAAAAGCGGAACGTCCTATTAATTTTATTATTGAAGAAGCTCATAGATTTATTAAAGATGGAGTGACTTATCCTGTTCTCGGGTATAATATTTTTGAACGTATAGCCAAAGAGGGGCGCAAATATGGGCTCTTATTGGGAATATCATCTCAACGGCCTAAAGAATTATCTGGAACTGTAGTTTCTCAATGCAGTAATTTTATTATTCACCGTATACAGAATCCTGATGATTTGTCGTACATTTCACGCATGGTTCCTTTTATTAACAGAAATACGATTGAACGATTGACGTACTTACAAACGGGACATGCTCTTGTTTTTGGAACAGCAATTAATTTACCTACTGTAACGCAATTCGAATTGGCCAATCCTAAAACTGATAGTGACAATGCAAAAATTAGTGAAAAATGGTATATCCCTTAAAATATCTATATTGATATATCTACTACAGCGTTCCTTTGTCCAAAATTTGGCAGTTTATAGAGGGGAAAGAGGTGTCCAAAAAGTGTCCATTTTTGGTCAAAATGCGTTAAAATCCATTAAACTGCATTAAAAAAAGACCTCCTAGTTTTAGGAGGTCTTTTTATATCTTTTTGGCTCTTTTATCGTCGGAGAATTAAACTTTGTTAAACTCCGTTTAGAACCATTTTAAATGGTGCGCCCAACAGGAATCGAACTTGTATCTTCAGCTCCGCAGGCTGACACTCTATCCATTGAGCTATGGGCGCTAAAAAACGGATATTTTTTACAACCTGTTTTTGACTACCTATTTATTTTAACATTTTTAAAAAACATTTACAAAATTTTCTATTTTCCGCTCTAGCGCACACAGTTGCTGCCGACTTTTTTACAAATACAAGATTTTAAATCCCATGCTAAATGTCCATTCCCGGGTTTTCCAATTTCCCCCCAGGTGTGCTCCCGGTTTCATATACAAAGCCGTTCCCGGATTGACCATGACGCCGATTTCGCTCTCCCACACCAATTCGGCCTGACCGGATTCTTCATAGTTCATATAATACTGCGGGTCAAAGGTAACCCACCACTGGGAATCTGCCATATAAGAAATCAGCGCTCTAAAACGTGCATAATTAACATTGGAGCGGCCGCCGTCACCCGCCACAGACACATACTGTTTATACCCAAAAGAAACGAAAAAGTTTTCATTCACCGGCACCAATGCAAACACCGAAGGCATAAGCACCCATTTGCCCGTACCCAACATATCATCAGACGCCGTGGGCAGCGTGCTTTCCAGCTTTACCCCCCAGTCTATATAATGCACGGAATGCACCGCTTCTGCCGCCAACAAAATATCGCCCAGCCCATTTACGGAACTGTCCGGCGCTTCAAAGCGGGACAGAGGCACTTCTATCCCGATATTATAATCCGGCGTGAAAGCATAATACATCTTGCTGGTCATAGACGTGGTAGACACACCGCCTTTGTTGTCGGTGACCGCAATGGAAGGCGAAAACTCCAACGACGTAACGTTGCGCGTTGGGGCCACCCCCGGAATACAAAACTTTTGAATCTGCCCAAAGCAGGGCACCGCACACACTCCCAGCACAGCCACCAGCATTATCTGCTTTAGCATACACGCTCCTGCACAACTAAAATACGCAGCTGTTTTCAGTATAACAACTATTTTCATTTTCCGCCAGCGGGAAAACGTATTATGGTTTATATTTCTGTTTTTCGCTGCTCTGTTTGCCCCCTCGCATGTGCTCTGGCATCTGTTCTGGCCGGGGGAGTTCTGTTTGGCTTCTGGATACAAAAAACAAACCCCGCCGTAATATGATAAAATATAGAGGAAATGACGGCCGGAGCCGTTATTTTTCGTTATTTTCGCGCCCGTAGTTCAATGGATAGAGCGTCAGCCTCCGAAGCTGGAAATGTGGGTTCGACTCCCGCCGGGCGCATGGTTTTTTCTACGGAAGCTGGCTCGTTGGTTTCTAACATCCGCGTGCCGCAACGAAAAACCGCTTTTATCCGTTTGGCCTGCTGCATACGCTGGCACCTAAACCGTTATCTATGGATCCGCTTACCTCTTTGCCTACGTTACCTGCTAAAGCCAATGCTTGGGCGTTGTTGCCGCTTTGGGTATTTTTGATTGCCTATTTGGCAGTATCGCTGGCGGCGGGAGATTTCTATAAAATGCCGATCACGGTGGCTTTTTTATTAGCCTCCGTGGTGGCGGTGACTGCGTGCAAAGGCGCTTCCATTACCCAGCGCATTGAAAACTTCTGCAAAGGGGCTGCCGACGGTAACATTATGCTGATGGTGCTGATATTTATCTTGGCCGGTGCCTTTGCCCAAACAACGCAAACGATGGGCGCGGTAGACAGCACCGTCAACCTGACGCTGTGGCTGCTGCCACAAAAACTGCTGGTGCCGGGGCTGTTTCTGGCGGCCTGTTTTGTATCTCTTTCGATAGGCACGTCCGTGGGCACCATTGTAGCGCTCACGCCGGTAGCCGCCGGTATTGCGCTCAAAACAGGGGTCGCCCCTGCATTAATGACAGCGGCGGTCGTCAGCGGGGCAATGTTTGGGGATAATCTTTCTTTTATCTCGGATACCACTATCGTAGCCACCCGTACGCAGGGCTGCCGCATGAAAGACAAATTTCGCACCAATTTACGCATTGTGCTTCCTTTTGCCATCATTACCGCGCTTATTTATTTTGCCATAGGCAGCAATGCCGCCGGCTCCTACGCACCGGGTACCGTGAACTGGTGGCATGTTTTGCCTTATTTGGCGGTATTAGCGGCGGCTATGGCCGGGGTACATGTGATGATTGTACTTTTGGGCGGTACGGTGTTAGCCGGGCTGATTGGGCTGCTTACCGGCAGTTTTGACGCTTGGGGCTGGACGGGAGCCATGGGCAAAGGCATTAACGGTATGGGGGAGCTTATCGTCGTTACCATTTTGGCCGGCGGCATGCTGGAAATGATACGTTTAAACGGCGGATTTGCCTGGATTATCCAAAAAATGACCGCCCGGGCCAATTCTGTCCGCGGGGCCGAGTTGGCCATTGCCGGGCTGGTGGGCTTTGCCAATTTGTGCACCGCCAACAACACCATTGCCCTGATTATGGCCGGCCCCATTGCCAAAGAAATTGCGATACGCTTTAAAATCCCGGCCAACCGCTCTGCCAGCATTTTGGATATTTTCTCTTGTTTTGTACAGGGAGCTATTCCCTACGGGGCACAGCTTTTAATGGCGGCAGGGCTATCTAACTTATCCCCCCTTGCCATTATGCAATATTTGTATTATCCGTATCTGCTGGGGATTGGTGCCCTGCTGGCTATTTGGCTGGGGCTGCCGCGCCGGGGCCCACGCGGCGGAGAGAACAAGAAAATTGCTTAACTAAAATACCGCCCAAAAGCGGGATTTTTTACAAGAAATATTTGCGAAAAAACGGAATTTTATATAAAAGTCCCACTATTGCCGCTGTACCTGTAAATAATAAGAGAGCCCACAAAAACATACCATTCCAAAGAACCGTACGCAAGCCACTGATCCACATAATACGAAAAGACTGGAAGTAATACAACGGCCAAGGCAGACGAAATTCGCATAATACCCAGCCATATAAGGCGTGTATCTTCAGATATAAAATACTATTGCTGATTACTTTTTGTTTCCGTGGTATCGGTTTGACTGAATACTTCTTTGCGCAGGCGAATAATGCACTGCTCCAGGTAGTCGTGGGCTTCTTTGGACAAATCGGTGTTGCGCCCGGAAGCGATATCGGCAGACAAGGCCTGCTCATAACAGCTTAACGAGCGTTTTGGGTCACGCAAAGTGCCGCAGCCGGAAGCATACAAATCCCCCAACAACAGCCAAACAGCCGGGTCTTTTTCCTGGGCGGCTAAAATGCTGACCCATTTAAAAATCATGGGATAATATTTCTCGTCCTTTTCTTTATAGAAAAGCTCTGCAAAAGCATACATGGCTTCTTTGTCGCCTTCTTTGGCGCGGGCGTCCAGCTCTTTGTACATTTGTTTTTTGACGGCGGGAGAAGGAGGCCGGCGCTGCCACAGCCCATAGCTAAGACTGCCGACCACTACACAAAACAAGAAGAAAAGCACGATGGATTCCATACAGTAAGTATAGTTTATTTTTAGCACAAAAAAAACTATTTTCTTCTTACGGCGGTAAAGTACATAATGCCCCCTTCTTTTTGCCCTATCAAACCCGCTCTTATTTTCAGCCAGGGCCGGTTTTACCCCGTCCGGCGGCAACAGCCACACCGCCTAGCAACTATTCTGCAAGGTAATTCGAAGAAACATAGAAATTCCTCCTTGCAACCAGTACCCCGCCAAGCCACTATTCGGCAGGATAATGCGAGGAAAGATACAAATTACTCCTTGTAAGCAGCACCCCTCCAAACAAATGTAGCCGTTCAAAGGGGGGCGTTCACAGCGTACAGCAGCTTGGGAAACAAGAAAAGTAGCCGTATTTTTTCACAATACACAGCAGCTTGGAAAACGATGCCAACACTACAGCCGCCCACCCACAGCCCCAAAGGTCTGCCTAGAGGGAAATAATTTATTTTCCAGGAGCGTTTCTGCAGCCGCTGCACCGAAATCCAGACCGTGACCAACATATGCCGCTTATGTTTTTTCAAAAGAAAACAAAAAAAGCGGCGCCGCTTGGCGGCACCGCTTCAAATTAGCAGTATATTTCCTAGGATTATTTGACGTTTTTAGAAATATATTTGCTCATGTCAAACATGCTGATTTGTTTTTTGCCTTCAAAGATGGCGGCCAATTTGTCATCAGCGTTGATCATGCGTTTGTTGGCGCTGTCCTGCAAACCGTTTTTCTTAATGTAATCCCACATTTTTTTGACGATTTCAGTTCTCGGAAGGGGGGTAGCACCCACTACAGCGGCCAGTTCGGCGCTGGGGGTTAAAGGGGCCATAAATTTAGCATTCGCTTTTGCCATAACAAGTCTCCTGTATATTGGGTAGTCAGATACCGCAAGGGTATTTGTTCTATTCTAGTAAATTACCAAGCAAATTGTAAGGGATTTTTACACCCCTTACAATTTGCCGTCAAAACTGCTTATTTGCCGCAGCAGCAGCTTTCTTTCACTTTCGGCGCGGCGGAAAGCACTTCCTGGGATACGCCGTCGGCGTATTTTTTGAAGTTTTCCACAAACGCTTTAGCCAGCTCTTCGTACTTTTTCATGTACGCTTCTTTATCCTGCCACAGGTTCATCGGATTAAGGATTTCAGCCGGAACGCCTTCGCATTCGGTCGGAATCTGGAAGCCGAACACCGGGTCGGTGGTAAAGTGCACTTTGGCCAGTTTGCCGTCCAAAGCCGCATTCAAGAGCGTGCGGGTGTATTTGATGCTGATGCGGTTGCCCACGCCGTACGGGCCGCCGATCCAGCCGGTGTTGACCAGCCAGCAGTCCACATTGTGCTCTTTAATTTTCTTTTTGAGCAGCTGGGCATACACATCCGGGTGCAGGGGCATAAACGGCCCGCCAAAGCAGGTGCTGAACGTGCTCTGCGGTTCTTTTACGCCTTTTTCCGTGCCGGCCACTTTGGCGGTATAACCGCTGATAAAGTGGTACAGGGCCTGATCCGGGCTAAGTTTGGAAATCGGAGGCATCACACCGAAAGCATCGCAGGTCAGGAAGATGATGTTTTTCGGGTGGTCGGCGCGTTCGCTTTCCACAGCGTTGCTGATGAAATTAAGCGGATAGCAGGCGCGGGTGTTTTCCGTCAAAGAGCCGTCGTCCAAGTCCAGTTTGCCGGTTTCGGCATCAAAGACCACGTTTTCCAACACGGTGCCAAAGCGGCGGGTGGTGGAATAAATTTGCGGTTCGGCTTCGGGGTTGAGCTTGATTACTTTAGCATAGCAGCCGCCTTCAAAGTTGAAGATACCGCTTTCGTCCCAGCCGTGTTCATCGTCGCCGATGAGGCCGCGGGATACGTCAGCAGAGAGCGTGGTTTTGCCCGTGCCGGACAAACCGAAGAAAATAGCGCTGTCGCCTTTGGGGCCCACGTTGGCGGAGCAGTGCATGGTCATAATGCCTTTCTGCGGCAAGAGATAGTTCATGACGGTAAACAGGGCTTTCTTGTTTTCGCCGCCGTATTCGGAACCGATGACCAACACCATTTTCTTTTCAAAGTTAATCAAAATAGCCGTTTCGGAGTTCGTGCCGTCGGTGGCCGGGTCGGCTTTCATGCGCGGCAGGCAGATGAGCGTAAATTCGGGCACAAACCCTTTGAGCTCTTCGGCTTTGGGTTCAATGAACATGTTTTTGACAAACAGGTTCGTCCAAGCGCATTCGGTAATGGCACGCACTTTGAGGCGGGAAGCTTCGCTGGAGCCAACATAAGCGTCGCGGGCAAAGAGCTCTTTGTCTTCCACGTATTTCTGGGCTTTAGCAAACAGAATGTCCCAGTATTTCGGTTCAATGCCCACATTGCCTTTGCTGAACCAAAGTTTGCCTTCTACGTCTTTGGTTTTCACAAAGAAGCGGTCATTGGGGCTGCGGCCGGTGTGTTTGCCGGTGCTGACGCACAGCGGGCCGCCGTATACGATATCGCCTTCTTCGCGTTTGACGGCTTCTTCATACAAGGCCGGGGTGGAATAGTTCCAGTGCACGGTCTTGGTGGTTTTTAGGCCGGAATGCTCCAAGCCATAGTCCGGTTTAAAAAAATCCGGGTTTGCATGTTTTGTGTTCATAATGTTCCTATCCTTCCTTTATAGGGAGATTTTCCAGCGCCCGTTTGATCCTGCGTACCCCCTCCACAATGCTGTCCTCGGAGGCGCAAAAACTGATGCGCAAATGACCGTCCATTCCAAAGGCCTGGCCGGGCACCACAGCCACCAACGCCTTTTCCAGCAGGTACTGTGCCAGCGCCTGCGAATCGGGATTGTAGTGGCCAAAATCGGCGAACGAATAGAACGTCCCCTGCGGCTTCTGCACGCAGACATGCGGAATTTGTTCCAATTCCGCCATCAGGACGTCTCTATTGTGTTGCAACAAAGAACGCAGCTCTTCCACACAGTGCTGGCTGCCCGTCAGCGCAGCGGCGGCCGCAGCTTCGGACAAGTCACTGTTGCAAGAAGTGCTTTGGGCCTGCATACGCCCCATGGCACTAATTAAAGAGCTGTTTTGTGACACCGCCCACCCGATGCGCAGCCCAGTCAGCCCATACAATTTGGACACACCGTTGACAATGACCAAATGGTCAGCATTTTGGCTGTAGGCATAGGGATTAGGGCATGTTTTTCCGTCAAAAACGAGTTGGTGATAAATGTCGTCCATTACTAAAAAGATGTGTTTCTGTTCGGCTAATTGGACGACCTGTTTGATAAAATCCACCTCAAAAATAAGGCCGGAGGGATTATTGGGGCTGTTAAGCAAAATGGCTTTTGTTTTATCCGTCACGGCCGCAGAGAGCTCTTCAAAGCTTACCAATAGACGCCCCTGCGCCGGGCGCACAATAACCGGCTTTCCCCCCGCCAGCTTGACCATTTCCGGATAGCTCACCCAATACGGAGCCGGAAAAAGCACCTCATCGCCTTCATTCACGGCAGCCAACAGGAAATTAAACAGCGCCTGTTTGGCCCCGCTGCTGACAATAATGTTTTCCGGGCGGACTTGCTGTCCGTAATGGGTTAAGGTATACTTGGCCACCGCATCTTTGAGCTCGGGGGTACCGCTGGAGGGAGAATATTTGATTTGGCGGCTGCGGGCTTTGGCTATAATAGCGCCTGCCGCCGCTTGCGGGGCAGGAAAAACGGGCTCTCCGCCGCCTAGGTGTACAATCGGCTTGCCTTCTTTTTTAAGCGCGCGCGCCAACGCATTGATTTTCAGCGTAGGAGAATCGCCAATAGTTTGCGCACGGCGGCTTAACATAAAATCAGACATATTCCAAAAACTCCTTATTCCCATTGTAACATTTAATTGACCCAAAGGGAAAAAGGTTTTTATTTCTTACTGCCCGCTGCACTCTCTGCAGGGTAGAAAATCCCGGCGCCGGACAATTAAGCGGTCCGGCGCCGGATAAACGGTTTTTACTTCTTCAACCCCTCTACAGCCGCCAGCACACCTTCCAGCTGCGGCAAAGACAGGCCTTCCACGCCGCCCCGGTCGGCCGCGGCGGCAATATCCGGGCTTAAGGGCAAGCGCGCGGTGGCGGGTATGCCAAAAGCTTGGGCTGTGCCGGCTACGCGGCTATGGCCAAAAATTTCATGCTCTTTGCCGCAGTCCGGGCAGACGAAGTAGCTCATATTTTCCACCAGCGCCGCCAGCGGCAAATTCATCATGCGAGCCATTTTAACCGCTTTTTCCACAATCATACCCACCAGTTCCTGCGGGCTGGTTACAAACACAATGCCGTCTACCGGCAGGGATTGGAACACCGTCAGCGTCACGTCTCCGGTGCCCGGCGGCATATCCACAAATAAAATGTCCACATCGTCCCAAATCACTTCCGTCCAAAACTGTTTGACCGTGCCCGTGATCAGCGGCCCGCGCCAGATGACAGGGTCGGTTTCATTGTCCAGCAGTAAATTCAAAGACATCAGCTGCACACCGCCGGCACTCTGCACGGGGTAGACGCCGCTCTGGTCGCCTTTGGCGCGCTCATGCACGCCAAACATTTTGGGGATAGACGGGCCGGTAATATCAGCGTCCAACACCCCGGCGCGTAGGCCTTTTTTCTGTGCGGCGCTGGCTAAAAGCGCCGTCACCAACGATTTGCCCACCCCGCCTTTGCCGCTGCATACGGCAATTACTTTTTGAATACGCGCATGCGGGTTGGGTTTTTCCAGCAAGCTTTGGGGCTCTTTGCGCTCGCCGCAGTTTTGGCTGCAGGAAGCGCAATCATGATTGCATTCACTCATGTAAATCTCCTCAGGCGCGCAAGAGGCCGCGTCTTTATAACAAATTAAAATTCTTGTCCGTCAGGCCCAAAAGCAAAATAGACCCGTTGGGAAGCACCGCCGCTTTGGCATAGGCGGCGTTTTCGTACTTTTTGCCGGTGCCTTCCTGGAAATAAAACTGGTGCGGCACGCGGTAACGGGAGCGCAGGGTTTTTATGCGTACGGTTTGGAGCTGTATTTGATTTTGCGTGTTTTTTGCCCCGGTGTTTTGGTCTACTGTTTTTTCTGTGCCACTAGGCAGAGAAACCTCCATCTGCAGCAGCAGCGGCTGGTCTTTTCCTGCCTGGGACCATCGTTCAAAGTCATATCTTAATTGCATATAATCGCCGCTTAAAAGAGCGCGCGGGTCCACCGGTTCTATTTTTAAATACACGGTCTGCGCCGTCTGCAAAGCCCGCTGGGTAGAAACGGCGTACCCGCACAAAAAGCCGGTCAGCACACTGGCCAAAAGAAAAAACCATTTAGCGCGCATAGCTCCCCCTTTTCTGCCAAGCGTACAGCCCAAGCAGCAACAGCCCCGACGCCCACAAATAATACGCTTTTACCAAAAGTGTAGTTTGCATATGGTAATACAGCCAAATCAAAGACAGGGCAAACACCGCAGCACCAGCTATTTTTAAACTCAAACGGCATTGCCCAAACCCCAGCGCCAACAGGGCCACGCCCATTACCGTACCGCTGTTGGTCAAATAAGACACCAGCAAAATAAGCACCGCCACAGCAATATGAAATTTTTCCCGCGCCTGCCACGCGTACACTGCGCACAGACAAACGCCCAAGAACAGCGCGTTAAACACCAAACCGAACGGCTCTTCTTTCATTAGCCCAAAGGCAAACGCCAGCGCACAGGAAGGCAACAGGCCCCACGCCAGCGGGCTGACTTTTTCACTGGGCACAAAAAACAGAACGTAAGCCAGCACAAAAAGCAATATGCTGATTGTTTCCATACACGGCCAGATTTCCGTTTGATACTCAAACAACCAAAACTGCAAAGCCAGCATACTGGCAAACACCATGACGGCACGATCCATTTTCTGCGTAAAAAGCGGGTAACTAATCGCCGTTATCAGCCACACCAACAGACAGGATTGCCCCGTACTTAAAGACCATAATTTTATAAAACCGAAAATCAGCAAGCCCTTGCCGCACAAAGAGAACGCCAGCGCCGCCTGTTCCATAAATGCACCCGCCACGCCGCCTTTGCGCCCGGCCCCGTACAGCAGCCCCGCCGCCAGCACCACAAACGCGGCCCCTGTCCAAAACTGCCGGCCGATTAAAAACAGCACCGGCAAACAGGCCAGCCACGCCCCCACAGCCAGCAGGGCAGACACCATAAAAGGAAGTTTATTTTCCGTATTATTCATGCTCATCACCCGGTCTGCTTAAAAAATAGACCGCCCACGCGCTGAATATAAACACCGCCAGTACCGGCAGTACGCTTACAATTCCGTGGCCATAGGGCAGGCTGGAAATAATACGCTCCGCAAGTAAGATATCCAACGCCAGCGCACAAAAAGCAAGCTGTGTTACGCCGCGTTTAAACCGCCAGCCGTAAACGCCCAAAAGCAGTATAAAACAAAACGCTGTCCAAAAAGAACTGCCCCAAAACCCGCCCCCGTACATCACACAGGCCAGCAAAGCCCCCGCCAAAAAGAAAAGCGAAAACCAACCGCCTTTGCCGCGGCGCCGCGCGCTCCATTCGCTAACGGCAAAACACAAAATATTCAGACCAAACAGATGAACAAAGAAATAGCCGTCTTTAGTAGTATTGCCCCAGTAAGACAAAACATACAAATTGCTTGCCGCCGCCCACAGCAGCCACAGCCAGCGGTTGCCCGCCAGCACAGCAAGCGGCAACAGGCAAAGCGCCCACGCCAAGCAAAATTCATACACAAAAGCCCCGCTTTGATACACCTGACCATAGACCACCCAAAACAGACCCACAAACAATCCACACACAAAAGAAAACACCTTGCCGGCGGCGCTTTCCAGCCCTTTTATATAAGTCCCCAAAGCACAGGCCAACAGGCCGACAAGCGGCAGGGCAAATTTATACTGCGTGCCCAAGTCTGCCCAGTTATAGGCCACAAAGCACACCGTCCCGGCCAAGAGCAACGCCGCCCCCGTCACGCCGCACAGCGGTGCAGACCAAACGGGCAGGGCCGAACGGAAAGAAGCTAAAAAATCTTTCATACGTTTATTGTACTATTAAACGCACTGGTGCGTAATTACTATAATAGATATATGGAAAACATTTTACAGCTGGCCCAACATAACGCCCAAGAGGCCTTTGCCATGCTGCGCCAAAGCCGCGCGGTAACGGCGTGGGATTTGCAGGGGGCGGAGGTGCATATCGTGGGCTCTTTGGCCTGCGGGCTCTATTTTGACAGCCGCGACATTGACCTGCATGTCTATACAGACCCGTTTGATATGGAAAACGCCTTTGCCGCCATAGCCATGATTGCCCAACAAAAGGGTTTTAAGCGCCTCACCTGCCAGAATTTGCTGGATACGCCGGAAGCGTGCGTAGAGTGGCATGTGTTTTTTGAAGATGAAAGAGGCCGCGAATGGAACCTGGACATTATCCATATCATGCGCGGCAGCCCTTATGACGGGTATTTTGAAAAGCAGGCCGCGGCTATTAAAGAAATGCTGACTGACGACACCCGCACCGCTATTTTGCAAATCAAAAAAGACCTGCCCCCTACGCCGCACATCGGCGGTATTTGGATATACACCGCGGTGTTGCGCGACGGGGTGCGCACGGCAGACGCGTTTAATGCCTGGTACGCCAAGCAGGACAAAAACCAAATACTGGAGTGGCCGCTTAAAAAATGATATACGCCGCATTTGCGTTTTTGGTGCTGGCAGGCGCCTATCTTATCCTGTCCCGCAAAGCCGATGAATTTATTTTTCACCCGGTACGCGGGTTTTTGCCGGGGAAATTGCCGTCGGAACCCTTCTTCCTGCCCAGCGGCAAAAGCAAAATACAGGCGCTTTATATTCCGGCCCGTACGGGCAAAGACACTATTCTGTTTTTCCACGGCAACGGCGGCAATTTATCTCACTTTGCCCCGTTTGCAGAGCGCTACGCCGCGCATGGGCTGGGGATTTTGATGTTTGACTACCGCGGCTTTGGACAAAGCACCGGGCGCGTGAGTGAGAAAAACGCTTACCAGGACGGACAAACGGCTTTACACTATTTACTACATGCCAAAAAAATACCGCCGCAAAACATCATTCTGTGGGGTTTTTCGTTAGGCAACGCCGTTTGTTTGCAAACCGCTCTAGATAACAAACACCTGCCCTTTAAGGCCGTGATTGTGCAAAGCCCGTTTACCTCCAGTATAGAAATGGCTGCATTCCGCGCAGGAGGGCATTACAAGCCCTGGGCGGCGCGCCAGCGGCTGCTGCTGCCCCTGCTGCATCTCATTTTGTGGAATAAAAAACTGGACAACACCCGCAAAATCCATTCTGTCTGCGCCTCCTTGCTGGTGGGATACAGCAAAGCCGATGAAACCGTCCCCTGGCAGATGAGTGCCGCCTTGGCACGCCTAGCACCGCACGGCACACAGGCCTATGCGTCAGCGGTGGGGGCGCATGGAGAATTTGGCTGGCTGGAAAAACGCGCGCTGGAATTTTTGGCTTCTCTGCGCTGACACTTTCCCCCTCACGTGTGCCGGCGCTTTGCCACAACGCAGGCCGGGAAACCCTTTATGATCCGCCGCCCCAAAATATAGGCCCGCGGCAGACAAAACTCCGTCCGGCAAGCAAGGCCGCCGTCTAGTTTGTTATAATATAAAGAGCTTTGGGAGAGGTGTGTGAGTGGTTGAAACAGCAGGTCTCGAAAACCTGTAAGCCGCAAGGCTTCGAGGGTTCAAATCCCTCCCTCTCCGTAGAACTTAAAACCCCGCCGAAGCGGGGTTTTGTATCAAAGAACCTTTTTTTATTTTCTTTTTGGATTGGCTGGTGCCCACCCCTTTTTAACGCGTTCTTCCTGCTCAAAAAGTTCCAATATACTCCACAAACAGGTAAACCCTAACATACTGATTAGGCAGGCCCAAGCCATATGTTCCATAAGCAGAGCCCACACCAAACATCCTATGCCTGCCAACAAGAATACGGGCCAAATTTTTTTGGAAAAATAATATTCTCCCTTAACGACTATAGGATGAAAAAGACCAATAATCAAAAAACTGCCCAACCCGACTAAAATACTTTGCCAATTCATAATTTCCCCCTTGTATTCTGTTTTAGCAAAAAATACTATCAAACAAAACCCCCGCCCACAGGCGGGGGTCATTTGTGTGTTTGTGCTTTCGTTAGAAATTAAATAACAGCAACAATAACAAACCTAAAAAAACACCGCACAAAAGCAATTTAGTCAGTCCCAGATGTTTTTTCAGCCAATTATTAAACGTCACGGACTCTTTCCCGCACAAAGTCAGTACAAACACCAAAATCAGCGGCACAACAAACATTAGATTATAAAGCACTAAATATGCAACCGCTTTGAAAAAATGCTCATGAGATTCCTTCAAAATAACCATAATAGTAGGCAGATATACTTGCCCCGTACATACCGCCTCTACTAAAGACACTACAAACCCCACACAGCACGCCGCCAGCACCAAACGCCAAGAAGAGCTGTGCTTGCCTTTTAAAAAAAAGCGCATCACTTTGTGAATATACTCTTTATAACTGCGGGGCAGCTGCAAAAGCATTTTATCAGATTGTTTGGTTTTACGATAAATCCAAAAATCATAAAAACTTAACACAAAGAACGCCGCACACAATGCAATAGTAACCCACTGAACAACAAGTGTAACATAAGCCAATCCTTTCAACGCGTATAAAAAGCGGAAAAATCCAAGCCCCAGCAACATATACGCCGTAAATACAGAAACACAATACGCAGCCCCTACCAAAACAATTTCTTTACGGTTGTATTTATAGACCGCCAAAAAAGAAATAAAAAATACAATAACCGCAAATGCACAGGGATTTATGCCGTCTGCCAAGCCGGCCCCAATAATCGCCCAGGCCGTAATTTGGTTAAAAAATGCTTCATGTTGCGCCAAATCTGCCGCGGCAGCAGAAGAATGGGATAAATTTTGTTTTTCTGAATGTGCTGTTTGCGCTGCGTCCACATTTATCGGCGCTGGTGTATTTAAAAGCATTTTCTGTTTGGCCGGCTGAATATGCTCTTCCGTTTTGGCGGTAAGGGTTTGTTTAGCATTCTGCACGGAAAGATCCCCTTCTTTTCCATCATCCAAAGGCATTCCTTCCGTTTCTTGTGCCCGCTGCTTTTGTAATGCCCGTTTCAATACCTCTTCACAACGGCTGGCTATAGCAGCGGGATATCCCTGCAGTACTTCCCCGTCAATTACCATAGCAGGAATACCCGCAGAACGGATGTTGCTATTTTGCAATACGCCTAAAAACACGATATTTCCCCCGTTTTGTGTTACATCATAACGGGTAAGATTTATCTCTCCCTCATGCTGGGCGGCAAAGCGCTCTACAAAACCGTCTTGCTCCATCTGCCGGCAATGCGGACAATACGGAGAGGTAAATACCATCACGTCTACCGGCTCCCCCGCCCAAACCGGGCCGCCCCCCCATAAAAGACACGCCCCTATTACCAAAATATTCCATACACAAGCCCTTTTTATATTCATAATTGCTCCTAACATAATGTCTTGCACAATTTGATTTCTTTTAATTGAGAGGGATATTTCGCCTGGCATTGCTGTAATTGCGCCTGCTCTTTGGCAGAACATACGGTACAAGCAACGGAAGCCAGTTCCTGACGTAACTGTAACACCGTTTGCTTATCATAAGCGGTTAAATGTTCTTCACAAGGGCAATTCTCCTCGCTCTGGGCTAAAGCCCGGGCCAACAAGTAACGGCCATTGAGTTTGGCACAGTCTTCTTCGCTTAATTCTGTTTGCACAGAAGGAAAAGAGATAGGCGAGAGTGCTCGTACGGTCAAAACTCCTGCCGCAACAACAAGCAATAAACAGCCGGCCCAAACCAAGATAAAAGAAGCAGGTCTTTGTGCCACAGGACGCTGTATACGCGTCCAAACACGGTTTTGGGCTTTATAATCCGGATCAAAATCCAACGAGGATACACGGCAAAGCCAGTTGCTGTTCTTATTACTCATAAAACCTCCATTTGCTGCTTCATTTTGTGTACGGCACGCTGGATAATCGTGCCCACATTGCTTTCACTTAACCCGGTCACGCTTGCTATTTGCCTGTTATTAAGGTTGGAATAAAATTTTAAGGAGATCAGATCCCTTTCCCTGACAGACAATGTATCTAAAGCGTAAAATAGTTGTCTTTTCAATTCTTCTTCTTCCATTTCCTGTAAAAAAGAAGTTTCCGAACTCTGCAGCAGTTCTTCTTTTTCAGTTATAGAAAAGAAATGTTTCACCCAATACAAACGCCTATACATATTTACTTCATTGCGTGCTATTGTAAAAATCCACTGCCCAAAAGTGCCCTTGTTTTGGTCAAAACTATTTATTTTCTCATATACTTTCCGCCAAGTTGCAGCGCACAGATCTTCAGCCAAGACCGGATCTTTTACGCGCACAAGCACATAAGCGTATATCCGCTTAAAATAATCCTCATATAGTTCTTTAAAAGCTGCCATACACTAGTATTATGCTCCAACAAAAAAAGTATCACAATTATATTATGAATTTTAAACGTATCCGTTATCTAAAATGCTTTTGCTATCATATAAGAATGAACGCTGTTGTCACGCCCGGCGCACCCAGCCGCGAAGAAAAACAATTTCTCATTATGACCCAAACCCCTGTGGGGCGGCTGGTAGCGCGGCTGTCGGTTCCTACGGTTATCAGCATGCTTGTTTCCGCCATATACAATATTACTGATACATTTTATGTGGCCCACTTGGGACCCAGTGCCGCAGGAGCGGTAGGGGTGGTGTTTTCTTTAATGTCACTTATTCAGGCATTGGGCATGGGGGTAGGCATGGGGGCCGCCAGCATGGTCAGCCGCTGTTTGGGCCGGCGTGACCCGCAAACAGCGTCCAAATACGTTTCTTCGGCTTTTTTCTTCGGGGTATTTATTGGCTTATGTATTTTGACCATAGGAGAAATAAACGTCAACCGTCTGATGCTCTGGCTGGGCAGTACTGACACCATCTTGCCCTATGCCTGCGATTACGGACACTATATTTTAATTGCCGCGCCGGTTATGTGTGCGGCCTTTGTGCTTAACACCACCCTGCGGGCTGAAGGAAAGGCCGTTTTTTCCATGATAGGGCTGACGACGGGGGCTGTCTTAAATATTGCCATTGCCCCCCTGTTTATTTATGTATTGGGCTGGGGCATTGGCGGGGCCGCTATTGCGGTGCTGATATGCCAAAGCATTAGTTTATGCATATTGCTGTCGTTTTTCATACGCCGCAAAAGCGTTACCACACTCTCTTGGAAGCTGGTCAGCCGCCGCGGGCGGGATTACTGGGATTTAATCCGTCTGGGCTCCCCCACCACATTGCGCCAAGGGTTTGCCTCTTTAGCCATGGCGCTGCTAAATGTAAAAGCCGCCCCGTTTGGCGACGCCGCCGTAGCTGCCGTCAGCATTGCCACCAAAATTTACCTGGCCATGCGCGGTATCGTGCTGGGTATCGGGCAGGCCATGCAGCCAGTGGCGGGCTACAATCACGGAGCCAAACTCTATGACCGCGTGCGGCAGGCCTTTTGGGTAACTACGCGCGCAGGCACTATTATATGCACTGTGGCGGCGGTAGTATTGGCGGTATGGGCGCGCCCGGTGATAGCGGCTTTCCGCACCGGGAGTGAAGAAGTGGTCATTATTGGCGTGCAAACACTGTACTTCTTCTGTGTGGCACTGCCTTTTCTGGCTTATTCCACCTACGTCAATCAGCTGCTGCAAATTTTAGGCCAGGCCAAAAGCGCGGCATTTTTAGCCAGCTGCCGGCAGGGGATTATGTTCCTGCCGCTGATTTTCTTATTGCCGCATTACTTTGGGCTCTACGGTGTGGAAGCCACCCAACCCGCCGCAGACATGCTTACCTTTTTTGTATCTATCCCTTTTTTGGTGCATTTTTTTGGCAAATACCAGAAGGCCCGCCGTACCCTAAGTACCAAACGCCGCCTGCGGCTGATTTACCTCAAGCTGGCCCGCAAACTTAATCACTGGACGGAGCCATATCAAAAATAACTCCAAACCGCCCTGTCTGCCCTTGCGGGGATTTGCCCCTATTCATACTACCCAATACCGCCAACAGCTATCTCTTCCTTCCCACGCCACCGCTTCATACAGACTATTTTGGCATAGTCAGGGCCCAGGGTAAATGGCAGTGTTTTTGATGTGCAGTCTTGCAGGGTGCATTTTTATCTTTTTCAATTTGATAGAATAAATAAGTTATGAGCAAACTGAAAACGATTTTTTTCGGCACGCCGCAACTTTCTGTGCCCTATTTGGAATTATTACATCAAATGACTGATGTGCAGCTGGCGGTAACCCAGGCCGACAAGCCGCGCGGGCGCGGCATGGTCATCACCCCCTGCCCCGTCAAAAGCCGTGCACTGGAGCTGGGGCTACCGGTGCGCTCCCCGGAGAAATTAAAAGATATTTACGAAGAAGTAAAAGATATTCCCTTTGATTTAGGCGTAGCAGTGGCCTTTGGCAAACTGTTCCGCCCGGATTTTCTGGCTTTGCCCAAACTGGGCATTTTAAATGTGCACTTTTCACTTTTGCCGCTTTTGCGCGGGGCGGCACCGGTGCAGCACAGCTTATTCCAAAATTTTAAACAAACCGGCGTGAGCGTATTTTGGATTGCCCCCGGCATGGACGACGGGCCGCTGTTTTTGCAAAAAGAAATCCCTGTTGAGCCGGAAGATGACGCCGCCACCCTGTTTGACAAATTAATCCCGCTTGGGCTTTCGGCTTTAAAAGAAGCGCTGGAGCAGATTGCACAAGGCAACATTACCAAAATTGCCCAAAGCGGTACGCCCACCCTAGCGCCGATGATTGATAAGCAGGACGCCGTACTGGATTTTCAAACCATGTCTGCCGAACAAATCCACCACAAAGTGCGCGGCCTGGCCTGCGGCCCCAAGGCCCGCACATTTATACGGCTAAACGGCAAAGAGGAACCGCTGCAAATCCTGCGTACGCAGCTGCCGCAGCATCCGTCCGACCCAGAGGCCGCGCCCGGCAGCATACTCGCCGTTGAAAGCGAAAAGGGAATTTTAGTAAAATGTAAACAAGGAATTATTTGGCTTGTTACAGTACACCCCGCCGGAAAAAAACCCATGTCCGCGGCAGACCTTGCCAACGGCCGCGGCTTGAAACCCTCCGGCGAAGTGGTTTTTTGTCATGACTAAAAACACAGAAGAAAATTTTGAAGAGTTTATCGGAAAAACCAAAAAATCTTCCCGCGGCAAGTGGATTGCGGCGGCTGTAATTTTGGTATTTTTTGTATTGTTGGTGTTCGTGTCCATTGACTGGGTAATGGGCGCGCTGGTGCATACGCGCAAAGAAGTGCAGGTGCCCGATATCACCAAAAAGCCGGTCACCGCCGCTTTAAATTCATTGGCCAGTGTTAATTTGGCCTTAAAACAAGCCGGATTGGAATATGCGGAAAATGTTCCCCCCGGCTCTGTGCTGCGCCAAATTCCCACCGCAGGCAGCACCGTGCGGGAAGGACGTGTAATACGCGTGTGGATTTCCCAGGGGGATGAAATGGTGTTTGTCCCATCTGTAGAAGGGTTGGACTTGCGCGCCGCGCAGCTGGCAGTGCGCCAGGCCGGCCTGCAGGTGGAAAAGGTAGAAAACGCCTACTCTCTTACCGTAGACAAAGGGCTTATCATTTCCCAAACGCCGGAGGCCGACAGCATGCTTACCCGCGGCGACAAAGTTACCCTCACTCTTTCCAACGGGCAGCCGCCGGCCAGCGTGATTTTGGTGCCGGATTTCCGTAATAAAAAATTAGCGGAAGCCACCTTGTGGGCCAGCCAGCAGAACATGAATTTAATCGTTAAAGAAGATGCCAACTCCCCCTTCCCCTATGGTACCATTGCAGAACAGCAGCCGGCCGCAGACAGCGAGGTGGCCCCCGGCTCTGCCGTGGTGGTGACGGTCAGCCGGCGCGAAGCGTCCGAAGATGAAAAGATGTATCACTTGCATTATGAGCTGCCGCAGGGCAAAAAAGCCATGCGCATCCGAATTGTGATGACCGATGACAACGGCGAACGGGAAGTAATCAACGAATCCCGCCAGCCAGGCAGCAAGATAGATTTGGAAATTCCTTACAGCGGCAAAGCCACCTTCCGCATTTTGTCGGACGGTATTTTAGTGCGGGAGCGCGAAATACAATGACTTCCAAAATCGGCCCTGCAAATGGTAAAATAATAGTTGCGCCTTCCATTTTGTCGGCCGATTTATGGCAGCTGGGCCAAGAGGTACAAACCGTGCGTGAGGCCGGAGCCGACTGGCTGCATGTGGATATTATGGACGGGCACTTTGTACCCAATTTAAGTTTTGGGCCCGCCACTGTAAAAAGTTTAAATGGCCGGGCACAATTGCCGCTGGATGTGCATTTAATGGTACGCCGGCCAATGCAGTTTATAGCGTCCTTTGCCAAAGCAGGCGCAGATATGCTGACCGTGCACATAGAAGCAGAGGACGACATCAAAGAAGCTCTTTTAACAATTCATAAACTGGGCGTAAAAGCGGGCCTGTCCCTAAAACCGGACACCGACCCCGCGCGCCTGGAGCCGTTTTTAGATTTACTGGATTTGGTGCTGGTCATGACCGTACAGCCGGGCTTTGGCGGGCAAAGTTTCCTGCCCAGCAGCCCACAGCAAATTGCTGCTGTACGCCACACCATTACCCAAAGCGGCCGCCGTATTTGGCTGGAAGTGGACGGCGGCATTAACGCGCAGACCGCGCGCGAAGCGGCAAAGGCCGGAGCGGACGCACTGGTGGCAGGAAGCGCCATTTTTGCCGCGGCCGCCCCAAAGCAAGCGCTGCTGGATATACGCCAAGCGGCCACCATTTAATTACACCGCCCGCTAGCGGGCGAACATAAGGAGAAGTTACATGGCAGTCGTCATTAGATTACAAAGAGTGGGCAAAAAAGCCCATGCGCAGTACAGAGTCGTAGCGATTGAAAAGAAAACCGCCGTCGGTTCTGAAGCCAAAGAAGTACTCGGACAGTATGATCCGTGCAATAAAGAAACAGCCAAACAAATTACGCTCAATCTGCCCCGCGTGCAGCATTGGATTAAAAACGGCGCCAAACCGTCTGAAACGGTAGCCAGCTTGATTAAAAAAGCCGAAGCCGCCGCCAAATAAGAGGCGCTGTATATGAAAGAGTTAGCCACTATCCTTCTCAAATCTCTCTCCGCTAACCCGGACAATGTGGTGGTAGAAGAAAAAGTTGAGAACAATAAAGTTTACCTCACGACCAAAGTGTCTGCCGAAGACAAAGGCAAGGTAATCGGAAAAGACGGCTGCATTATCAAGGCCGTGCGCACCGTGCTCAGCGCGGCGGCGGCCAAACAAAACGTAAAAGTTACGTTGAAGTTGGAAGACTAATGCTTAAAGTAGATGTCGTTACTGCGTTTCCCGATATGCTGTGCGGCCCGCTGGGCCAAAGCATTGTAGGCAGAGCGCAAAAAAGCGGGGTGCTGAAGTTAGGGTTTACCAACCCGCGGGATTTTACCGATGATAAGCACCATACGCTAGACGACAGGCCCTATGGGGGCGGCCCCGGAATGCTGATGAAAGCAGAGCCGCTCTACCGGGCAATTAAAAAGCTGCGCAAAAAAAATTCGGTGGTCATATTGACCAGCCCGCGCGGACAGACGTTCACGCAGGGCTTGGCTAAAGAGCTAGCCAAAAAGAAGCACCTGATTTTCGTTTGCGGGCATTATGAAGGGATAGACGAGCGCGTGTATCCCGAGATGGATATGGAAGTGTCGCTGGGGGATTTTATCCTGACCGGCGGAGAACTGGCTTCAGCTGTGATGATAGATGCAATCACACGGCTTTTGCCGGGGACGTTTAAAAAGCAGGACGTAACCGTTTCCGAGTCGTTTGAAGACGGGCTTTTGGAAGCCCCGCAATACACCCGGCCCGAGGTGTGGCGCGGCAAAAAAGTGCCCGAAATCCTTTTAAGCGGCCACCATAAACAAATGGAAGAATGGAAGCGGGAACAAGCCCTGAAATTGACAAAAAAATATAGACCCGATTTGCTAAAAACCTCTCATGCAAAAAAGGCCGCAACGAAAAAGGGTGTCAAAAATACGGTAAAAAAAGCCGTCAAAAAGACGCCGAAGAAAAAAACAACGAAATGATTTTTCGGAGGAAGTAAGAGTTATGAACATCAATCAAATTAAACACAATTTAAAAACCAACGTGCCGTCCTTTAAATCTGGCGACACGGTGCGCGTGAAAGTCAAAGTCGTAGAAGGCGACAACGAACGCTTGCAGGCCTTTGACGGCGTAGTCATCGGCCGCAAAGGCAGCGGCATCAGCGAAACCTTCACGGTGCGCAAAATTTCCTTTGGCGTAGGCGTGGAAAGAATTTTCCCGGTGCATTCCCCCCGCGTGGAAAGCATTGAAGTATTGAAGAGCGGCAAAGTGCGCAGAGCCAAATTGAACTACTTAAAGAAACTCTCCGGCAAAGCTGCCCGCTTGCAGGAAGTGAAAAAAACCGCCGCTGCTGAAGAAACGGCTGCAGAGCAAGCTCCCGCCGCTGAAGAAACGGCTGCCGAGGCGAAATAAGCAAGCCCCCGGGCCGAATTATTTCCTCCAACAAACCCCTGGGCCTAGGCCCGGGGGTTCTTTTATTTCAGAATACTCTTTCGTTCTTTTCTCTTCCATAATACTGTTCCGCGCAAACGCCCCCTTTCTCATGGCAGGTTTTCCGCCCCATTCCCCGGGCTTACAGCTGGGGTTTATTGTGAGATGTATACAGAAATTCCCAGCCGGCTCCGCGCCGGCTTTTCTTATTTCAAAACTTTCCTTCACTCTTTCTCCCGTCACAAAACGGCTCCGCGCCCCCTTTCTCATGACAGTTTTCCCTCCATTTCCCGGGTTTACGGCTGGGGTTTATTGTAAGTTGTATACAGAAATTCCCCCCGCAAAAGCCAGCCCAAACAGCAACAGCTGGGGGTTGCTGTGAGATATAGACAAAAATTTCCGGCTGATAGTTTCTGGCTATGCTAAAAGTCACTCCTTATTGGGGTTTTGTATTTGGGGCTTTTTGATTGTTTTTATCACCACACGGGCCTCTTTGCACAGCTGCTGCGCTTGGCCTTGGCCCCCGGTTAGGCCCCGGGCAAAATAATCTCAAAAAACTGCTTTCCGAACTTTTTTCATTTTAGTTATAATAAAGAAAGACGCCACACCACCGGGGCCGTTCTGCCCGGTGTATAAAGGCAGAGGAGGGGTTTTATGGATATCACGACGCTAAATAAACAAGTACAGGCAGAAAGTCTTTTTTTACAAGATTTGAAACGGGAAGTAAGCAAAGTTATCGTCGGGCAGGAAGACTTGCTGGAGAAAATGCTGGTTGCCTTGCTGGCAGACGGGCATATTTTGATTGAAGGCGTGCCCGGCCTAGCTAAAACATTAGCCGTCAAAACACTTTCCTCCGCCATTCATGCGCAGTTCCAGCGTATCCAGTTTACCCCGGACTTGCTGCCTGCCGATATTACCGGTACTTTGATTTTTAACCCGAAAGACGGTATGTTTTACCCCAAACGCGGGCCGATTTTTTCCAATTTTGTATTAGCCGACGAAATTAACCGCTCCCCCGCCAAAGTGCAAAGCGCCCTGCTGGAAGCCATGCAGGAGCGGCAGGTGACCATCGGCGAGCAAACCTATAAACTGCCGGCGCCCTTTATGGTGCTGGCTACCCAAAACCCCGTGGAACAGGAAGGCACTTACCCGTTGCCGGAAGCGCAGGTAGACCGCTTCATGCTCAAAGTGCTTATCACCTATCCCACCAAAGATGAAGAAAAACAAATTTTGGAGCGTATGTCTTCCCACCAGCCGATTGCGCTCAACACCTCTGTAACACCGGAAATGATTTTAAAAGCCCGCAGTGTGGTGGACGGCATTTATGTAGACGAAAAAATCAAAAACTACATCGTGGAGCTGGTGTTTGCCACGCGCGACCCCAAGGCCTATAAACTGGACAAACTGGCTTCTTTCATTGCATACGGGGCCAGTCCGCGTGCCACCATTTTCCTTACCCAAGCCGCCAAAGCGTATGCGTTCTTAAATGGACGCGGCTACGTCACCCCGGAAGACATCAAAGCCATTGGGCTGGACGTACTGCGCCACCGCGTACTGCTGACGTACGAAGCGGAAGCGGAAAACATGACATCCGACCAAATCGTCAAAGAAATCTTTGAAGCCGTGGACGTTCCGTAAGATATATCCGGAGAAAAAACGCCATGCGCATGGATACCGCCGACATTTTAAAAAAGGTACGGCAAATTGAAATACAAACCGGCAAACTGGTGGAAGAAACCTTTGCCGGGGAGTATTTGAGTGCGTTCAAAGGGCAGGGTATTGAATTTTCGGAAGTGCGTGAATATACTCCCGGAGACGACGTGCGCTCTATAGATTGGAACGTAACAGCGCGCAGCGGCACCCCGTATGTAAAAAAATTCAACGAAGAGCGTGAGCTGACGCTGATGATTGCCTGCGATGTGTCCGGCTCCCAAAATTTCGGTTCGTTTGATAAGTTTAAACAGGAAGCCGCCGCCGAGCTAGCTGCGCTGTTTGCTTTTTCCGCTTTAAAGAACGGCGACAAAGTGGGCTTGCTTTTGTTTTCAGATAAAATAGAGCTTTTCGTCCCCCCCAAAAAAGGCAAAAAGCATATCCTGCGCCTCATCCGCGAGCTGGTGGCTTTTGAACCGCAAAACACCGGCACGGATATTGCATTGGCGCTGACCACACTGTCCAAAGTCATCAAACGCCAAGGTATTCTGATTTTTATTTCCGATTTTCTGGCCGAGCCCGCTTCGTTTGCCCAGCCGCTGCGCTTGGCGGCGAAAAAATTTGATTTAATCCCGGTCATTATAGAAGACCGACTGGAAAAGCAGCTTCCTTTGGTACACGCCTGCATGGACGTCAGAGACCCGGAAACCGGGGAAGAAAAATTTCTCTCCCTCGCCTCATCGGATTTAAACCGGCTTTTGGCCTTGCGGCGCGACGTGTGGGAAACGCAGCTGACAGATTTGTTTAATCCGCTTAAAATAGAAGGAATTTTGGTGGATACGGCGCTGCCGCCGGCAGACCCGGTCATTGAATTTTTTAAACGGCGCGCCCGGAAGATAAGAAGATGAAAAAATCTTGTTTACTATTGCTTATATTATGTATGGCGGCGGGATATCCGGCGGCGCAGCAGGCGCCGGCAGACCCGCATGCACAAATGCAGCACGCCAGCGCGGCGCCGGCCGCGCACGCAAACACGCAAGCGGCGGGAGCCATCAGCATTACGGCGCAAACCATTCCCTCACAAGTTTCTTTTGCCACCCCGTTTGACATACGCTTTGAACTGGCCCACGAGCCGGGCTATGTAACGGAGATAAATAAGGAATCTTTGCCGCAAGACTTTGAATTGACCGCGCAAAAAACCGAAAAGCTTTCCCCTGGCACCGCCGCCTACCAGCTGACGTTTGTGCCATTTACGCTGGGGGCTTCTACGTTTACCGCCGTTACCTTTGAACTCAAAGAACAGGCCGGCGGCAAAACGCTGGCGCAGGCAGGTTCCGAGCCGCAAATCATAGACGTACAGCCCGTCCAATACTTCAAAGACCCCAACTTGCGCGACATACGCCCGCCGTATATCCCGTCCAGCTGGCTGGTGTGGCTGCTGTGTTTGGCGGCGCTGGGGCTGATTGCGTATTTCCTGCGCCGTTTTTACCAAGATACGCGCGCCAAAAAAATGGAACTTCAGCAAACCCGCGACGACCGCCCCGCCGACGTTATTGCTCTGTCTAAAATAGAAGCCCTGCTGCAAAGCGGTTTGTGGGAAAAAGCCCAGTATAAAATGTTTTATATAGAGTTGGGCGAAATTCTGCGGGAATATTTTTGGCGGCGCTTTCAGCAAGATGTGTCTTCCGATACATCTATAGAACTTTTGCGCCGCGCCCGCAAAACCCCCCAGCTGGCCCCGCTACTTACGCCGCTGCGCGACTATTTAAATTCTTCTGATCTGGTAAAATTTGCCAAAGTAACCCCGTCTCAAGACGCTATGCAAAAAGATGTAGGCACCGTGCGGGAAATCGTGCGGGAAACTTCCCCCAAAGAGCTGACCAAGGAGGGCCGCTGATGTTTAGCATTTGGTTTTTAATTTCGCTGGGATTATTGCTTGCGGCGCTGTTGGTCTCGGTTTTTGTACGTTCTTTTCCCCGGCTGACAGGAGGAGCCGTGTTGGTATTTGTATGTACCACGCTGCTACTGGCAGCCGGCATGTTTGCAGAAAAGGCGGCAGGCGGGCGGTTTACGTTTCTCAATCCGGCTTTTCTTTTTTTGCTTTTGCTTCCTATTTTGCTGTGGGCAATCTATATTTTCCGCAGCGGGCTGTATAATCACCCGCTGGATTACCCGCTGACCGGCTTTCTGCAGCAACCTTTCTCTTTGCGCGCGGCCTTAACGCGCCGCCTGCCGCTGGCATTGGTGTTGGGCGGGCTGTGCTTGTTTATCATCGCGCTGGCGCGCCCCGTCAGCGTCAGTACGGCCAAACTGCCCCCCACCCAGGGTATAGATATCATGATGATTATAGACGCCTCTGCTAGTATGGCCAACCGGGATTTTTATCCTTCCCGCTTTGTGGCCGCCCAGAAAACGGCTATCAATTTTATTGGAAAACGCTTCAATGACCGTATTGGGCTGGTAGTGTTTGCCAAAAATGCTTCCCTGGCCGCGCCGCTGACCCTGGATCATGACGCGGTGCAAGAGCTGGTGGCTTCTTTATACTTGGGGATTGTAGACCCTAATCTGACCGCTATAGGCGATGCGCTGGGCGTGGCTTCCAGTCATTTAAAGGACAGCTCCGCCAAAAGCAAAATTATCCTGCTGCTGACGGACGGCTCCAACAATGCCGGGGCATTAGACCCTATGCTTTCGGCCAAAGCCGCAGCGGCTTATGGGATTAAAGTATACACCATTGCCACCGCCAGCCCGCCGGGCACTACTATTTTCTCCAGCCGGGAAGATGAAATTGATGAGGGGCTTTTGATGGAAATAGCCAAAGCCACCGGCGGTGAGTTTTACCGTGCCAAAAACGAAATGGAACTGCAAACGATTTACGACAAAATCAATGAGCTGGAAAAAACAGACTTTACTCAGGCCGCACGCGTCAGCCAAAACGATGTATACCGTCCGTTTTTGCTGGCGGGGCTGGCGCTTTTGCTCTTGGCGGCCTTGCTGCGCAAGCTGATTTTTATTAAGGTGCCGTAATATGCAATTGTTTGAACAACCGGTTTATTTTATGTATCTGCTTATCGCTTTAGGCGGGCTGGCCGGCATATATTGGCTGGGAGCGCGCCTGAAACGGCGCATAGCGGCTATCCTGTTCGGCCCGGCAGCTTATGCCCGTTTAAGCGGCGGCGGTGACGCTTGGCAATGGCTTAAAACAGCGCTTTTTGTAGCGGCAGTTTGTTTTGCCTTTGCGGCCTTGGCACGGCCGCAGTGGGGATTGGAAATCGTCAAAGCAGAAGGGGATTTTGCTCAAACAGTCATTGCGGTAGACGTGTCGGCCTCTATGCGCGCCCGGGACGTACACCCCGACCGTTTAGACAGCGCCAAAAACATGCTGCGTATGCTTATCAGCCACCTGCAAAATGAACGCATAGGGCTGATAGCGTTTACCTCGCAGGCCTACATACAATGCCCTATCACTACGGACGAGGACGCGCTGAAATATTTCATCTCTTCCCTCCAGCCCGATATGCTGCCGGTGGCGGGTACGTCTTTAGCGGCGCCGGTTAAGCTGGCGGCCCACATGCTGGCCAAATATCCCGGCAAAAAAGCCCTGATTATTTTAACAGACGGAGAAGACCACGAACCTGACGAGCTTAAAGAAGCCCAAAACGTCGCCCAGCAGGAAGGAATACGCATTATAGCCATAGGCATCGGCACGCCGGAAGGAGAGTTAATTCCTCAGCGCACCGACGTATCCGGCCGGGTGCTGGAATACAAAAAAGATCGCGAAGGCAAAACGGTGGTCAGCAAATTAGACCAGCAAAGTTTGGCCGCCCTGGCCCAAGCCACGCAAGGGGTATATATCCAATATACCACCCCGGCCCAAGTGGCGGCTAAGGTGGAAGAGAGCGTAAAAGATTTAGACCGCAGCCGCTCGGTATCTTCTTCCCGCGCACGGTATAAAAACCGCTACCAAATCCCGCTGCTTTTGGCTGTTCTGTGTTTGGCGGCGGCATTGGCGCTGCCTTTTCGCCCGTGCCGAAAACCTGCGCCGGAAACGGAAGAAAAAAAGGTAAAATAAAAAAGATGAGTAAATGGAGCGTATGCTTGGTGTTTTTACTGGCAGTCACGGCGGCCCAGGCCGGCGTGCGGGGGCAGTTGCGCCAAGGCGGGCAATTCTATGAAGACCAAAAATACGGCTCTGCTTTGAATAGTTATAACACCATTTTAAAAAAACACCCGGACAACCAACGCGCGCTTTTCAATGCCGGCAACGCCTACTACCGGCTCAATGAATATACCCAAGCCGAAGAAATGTACCAGAAAGCCGCTTCAGAAGAAGGGGATTTGAGCCAAAGCGCCCTCTACAATTTAGGCAACGCTTACTACCGCGCAGGCAATACGGAAAAAGCGATAGAAAGCTATAAAGCCGCCATTTTAGACAATCCACAAGACAAAGAAGCGGTGCATAATTTACAGCTGATTTTGCAGCAACAGCAACAAAATCAGGATAACCAAAACAATCAGGACAACCAAGACCAAAATTCTGACAATCAAAACCAGCAAAATGACAATAACAAAGGTCAGGCGCCGCAGGATTCACAGCAAAATCAGGACAAAAGCGGCCAGCTGGACAAAAATGCAGCCGACCGCGTTATGGCGATGGCCAAAGAAAATGAATACCGCCGCTCCGGCTCCTCTAACCAACAGCCGGATCAAACGGTGGAAAAGGATTGGTAACTATGCTGAAACGTATCATGCTTCTTCTGCTTTTGCTTCTGCCCCTCTCTGCCCAGGCCGCACTGGATTTGACCGGCGTCAGCATGACGGCTTCCGTCAACAAAACCTCTCTAACGCTGGAAGACGAGCTGGTCTTGACCGTTACGGTGGACGGAGCCACGGGGGATTTTATGCCCCAGTTGCCCAGTTTGCCTTCTTTTAACGTATACGCCCGCTCCACGGCCAAACAAATCAATAATTTCCATGCCATCAGCACCTTTGAATATATCATGGTGCCGCGCTTTGCCGGCAAAGCCGTCATCGGCCCTATTACCTTAACTTACGGCAATAAAACCTATAAGACAGAGCCCATTACCGTCACCGTTTACCGGGCATCT
Source organism: uncultured bacterium (assembly GCA_949291365.1). Taxonomy (GTDB): domain Bacteria; phylum Elusimicrobiota; class Elusimicrobia; order Elusimicrobiales; family Elusimicrobiaceae; genus Avelusimicrobium. The sequence continues at coordinate 36,634 of CASEVJ010000004.1, read as the reverse complement.
GCTGCGCCTAAAGACACCACTAAAAAATCTGCCGCCAGTTCCCCCTCTCCGGTAGCGGCTAGACGCGCTGCGCCGGCACAAGCTCCGGCAGACATGCCGCTTTTGGAGCGCAACCTGTACAATATGGCCGCACGCAATGGCGACAAGACCTATTTTATGGTAGCCGCGGTCAATAATGACACCCCTTATGTAAACCAAACGGTTACACTGGGTGTGCGTTTTTATTTTGCCCGCCCGTTTATGGATAATGCCCCGTATAATGAGCCGACTATTTCCAATTTGTTTATGGAATTGATTTCCACCTCGGAAGGGCGCCAGACCATTGACAACAAAACCTACGGATATATTGAGCGGCGCTACGCCATTTCCGGCGTTACTGCCGGCCCGGCCCAGACAGGAGGCGCGTCGGTGCGGTATATCCCGGCGGGGAACCTGACCAATCTGTCTGTGTTTGACCGTATGTTTGCCGCAGTATCCCAAGAAGAAGAAACCGTAAAGTCCAACTCGGTGGATTTGACCATACGCTCTACTCCACAGGAAGGCAAACCCAAGAGTTTCTACGGAGCAGTAGGCAGCGGATATACAATTTCCGCTTCTGTAGACCGGGAAGAAGTGGAAGCCGGGGAAGCGGTAAACTTAACTGTCAAAGTAAACGGAAGCGGCAATTTAAAACCGACTTCCGATTTAAAGCTGCCCCAAATACCGGGTTTTAAAATTTATGATGTAGCCGCCACGTCCGGGGCGGTGCCGTCCAACGGGGAACTGAAAAGCTATAAGATTTTTAAAACGGTTATGGTGCCTCTTTCGTCAGGCAGCTATACTATTCCGGCGCTGGAGTGGTCTTATTTTGACCCCTCTGCCAAACAATACCGCACCCTGCGCACCAAACCCTTAAATATAGAAGTGACCCCCTCTTCCAAAACCGACACCGGTTTTGATTTTGGCGCCCACAGCGATTTGGGAGGCGGATTTAGACAGCTGGGCCGGGATATACGCTATTTAAAATCTGATATCGCAGACGCTACGCTGACTTTTTTGGTAAAAATAGCCCATCTGCCCTGGCTCAACTATCTGTTTATTGCTTTGCTGGGATTAAGCGGCGTATTTGCCTTAATGGACAAACAAACCCTGGCCGGGCGCAGATCCTTGGCTAAGACGCGCCAACTGCTCAAAAACGCCAACACCGAAGAGCAGATTTCTGAAGCGCTGAGCGCATACATACAGGTACGCTATGGCGTACACACCGCCAGCTTGCCGCTGCGCGACATTTCCGCTGCGTTGGAAAAACACGGCTGTTCGGCGGAGCTGGTAAAACGTTTTGAAGCATTATGGCAGCGGCTGAATGCCGCCCGCTTTGCCCCGGTGGACATGCAGGGGGAAGGCACGACAGAGCTGGCCCGCCAGGCCACAGAGCTGATAAAAGCCATGGATAAAGGGGGCCGCGCATGAAAAAAATAATTTTTGTCTGTTCTCTGCTCTTTGGCGCAGCGCTTCTGTGCCCCGCCGCAGATCTGCAAAGCGCGGAAGAGCTGTACCGGGAGGGCAAATTTGCCGCCGCACTGGGGCAATACGAAGATTTGCTTGCCACCTATCCAAACGACCCCCATGTTTACTACAATATAGGAAATTGCTATTTCAAAATGGGCAGTACCGGGTTGGCCATAGCCAATTATTACCGGGCGTTTCGTTTAGACCCGCGTGATGCAGATATACGCCATAATTTGTCTTTGGCGCTGGAAAACAGCGGAGAACGTTTTGTACCGACGGGCATGCCCGAAGTGTTGCACAAACTTTTCTTTAGTTTGCGCACGGACGAATTAAAAGGGTTGTTCTTTTTGTCTTTATGGCTGTTCTGCACGCTGGGCGCGCTGTGGCTGGTGAAACGCCGGCTGGGGCGGGCCGCAGTAGCCGCGCTGGCGGTTATGATAGTGCTGGCGGTGTGGTATGGCTGGCGGGAGCGGATTGCACAAAGCCCCTTGGCAGTGTTGGCCGCCCCGGTGACGGAGCTGCGCAGCGGGCCAGGCACCAATTTCCCGGCCAGTGCCAGCGTGGCACAAGGGCATTTGCTGCTTATACAGGACGCCAAAGACAACTGGTATGACGTCATTGTAAAAGCCCAGGGATTGCAGGGCTGGGTGGAAGCGGACGCCCTGGAAAAAATTTAATATACGGAGAACGTATGTTTATTACCAAAGAAGCCGACGAACTGATAGCCGCCGTTACGTACGTCAAAGAAAACCTCGGCCCGCAGGTGCAGGAACTGGCTGAGCGCATTATTGAAGCGTTTGCCAACGGCAACCAAGTGATTTTAATGGGCAACGGCGGCAGCGCCGCCGACGCACAGCATATTGCGGCGGAATTTGTAGGCCGTTTTAAAAAAGAACGCAAATCGTTCCCCGCTTTGGCGCTCAACACCAATTCCTCCACCGTAACCGCCGTAGGCAATGATTACGGGTACGATACGGTTTTTTCACGCCAGATAGACGGCTTTGCCCGCCCTGGAGACGTGGTGATAGGCATTTCCACCTCGGGCCACAGCAAAAATGTACAGCTGGCCCTGGAGCTAGCCAAACAGCGCGGCTGCTATACCGCAGCATTGCTGGGCAAAGACGGCGGCACCATAAAAGATGTGGTGGATTTGCCCATTGTGGTCAAATGGCCCAATACGCCGCGCGTGCAGGAATGCCATATTTTTATCGGACACAGCGTCTGCGATTTGGTAGACCAAGCCCTATAGGAGCAGATATGAAAGTAGCCCTTGCCTGCGACCATGCAGGTTTTGCCTTGAAAGACACCGTAGCCCAAAAAATCCAATCGCTGGGGCACGAAGTGCTTGACTGTGGCTGTACCAATACCGAGCGTGTAGATTTTCCCGATTACGCCGCCAAAGCCGGCGCCCTGCTGGCTGCAGGCCAGGCCGAGCGCGCGGTGCTGATTTGCGGGAGCGGTATTGGCATGTGTATTGCGGCCAACAAAATCCGTGGCGTATATGCCTGCGTCTGCCACGACCAATATTCTGCTCATCAGGGAGTAGAACACGACAATATGAACGCTTTGTGCCTGGGGGCGCTGGTAGTAGGCAAACAGGTGGCGGAAGAATTGGTGGAGCGCTTTTTGACCGCGTCGTATTTTAACGAAGGCAATTATAAAAAACGCGTGGACAAAGTGCTTGCATTAGAAGAAAAAATATAATAAAACCTGATTTTTAAACTTGTAAAAAGGAAGTAGCATTAAATATGAAAATGAACGCAAACCCCGCAGCAGAAGGAATTACCCGTGAAGGTATTATTAAATTAGAGGGAGTGAATTTCAATAAGAAATTCTGGGCAAAAGATCCGACCCTGTGGAAGCAGGAAGCAGAACACCAGGAGCTGATTAAAAATTTCCTGGGCTGGCAGACCGTATATAATTGGACGCTGGAACATATTGACGAAGTATTAAAGTTTGCCGAAGAAGCCAAAAAAGATTATAAATATTGCGTTGTGATGGGCATGGGGGGCAGCAGCTTGGCCCCGGAAGTGTTCCGCTCTTTGTTTGGCAAGCAGTCCGGACGGCCGGAGCTCTTTGTGCTAGACACCACCAACCCGGATTGGGTGGGTGACGTGCGCGCCAAAATCAACCCGGCGGAAACGCTGTTCATTTTCGCCAGCAAGTCCGGCGGTACGGTGGAGCCCTCTTCCCAGTTTGCGTATTTCTATGAAGAAGTCAAAAAAGCCGGTGTCAAAAATCCCGGGCAGAATTTCATTGCCATTACAGACGCTGGCACCGGCCTGCAAACCCTGGCTAAAAAACATAAATTCCGCCATGTCTTTACCAATCCTTCTGATATTGGCGGCCGCTTTTCGGCTTTGTCTTTCTTTGGCATTGTGCCGGCAGCCATTATGGGCGTGGACGTAGTGAAAATCTTAAACGGCGCCAAAGAAGCCGCAGAAACCTTTGGGCCGCAAGCCCCGGTAAAAGATAATGCCGCTGTAAAACTGGGCGCGTATATGGGTGCGTGCTACGCCAACCACAGTAAGGACAAACTGACCATTTTGGCTCCGAAAGAAATTGCCGCCTTTGGGCTGTGGGCCGAACAGCTGGTGGCAGAATCCACCGGGAAAGAGAGCAAAGGCATCGTCCCTGTAACCGGAGAGACGCTGCACCGCAATTTTGATTACCGCGACGACCGTTTCTTCGTCTATCTTTCCGCCAACACGGACGACAACAAACGCGTGGAAGAAATCGCCGACGATTTAGCCGAACGGGGATTCCCGCTTATGACCCTGCATCTGGAAGACAAATACCAGCTGGGGGCCATGTATTTGCTGTGGGAAATTGCCACGGCAGCGGCCGGCGCCATTTTGGCCATTGATCCCTTTGACCAACCCAACGTACAGGAAGCCAAAACGCTGACCAAAAACATTTTGGCCAAACTGGAAGCGGGAGATATCCCGGCGGAAGTGACGGCGCCGCTGCTGGTAAGCAAAGATTTAAAAGATGAAGTAAAACTGGACACTTTGGCACAGGATTTCTTCTCTTTGCTGGAAAGCAACGATTATGTGGCTATTCTGCCGTATTTGTGGCCTTCCAAAGAAATAGACGAAGCCCTGGCCGGCCTGCGCGATAAAATTTTATGCCGCACCAAACGCGCCGTATTGTTTGGCTATGGCCCGCGCTATCTGCACTCCAGCGGCCAGCTGCACAAAGGCGACGGCAACAACGGCGTATTCCTGATTCTGTCGGCCGACCCGGCCAACGATATCCAGGTGCCGGGCCAGCACTACACCTTTGGGCAGCTTTGCAATGCCCAGGCATTGGGTGATTTCCAGGCCCTGGAAAACAAAGGCCGCCGCGTGGTCAAGCTGCACCTGCAGCAGCCCGTGGCACAAGCCGTCAAGAAATTGAGCGACTTGTTCTAACCTTTTCCCGCAAAAAGGCGGCGTTTATACGCCGCCTTTTTTATGTATCATGAAAAAACTTTTTATCCAAACCTACGGCTGCCAAATGAATTTGGCCGACTCGGAAGAAATGGCCTCCCACTTGCTGGGGCGCGGCTTTGCGCTGACACAGCAACTGGAAGAAGCGGATTTGGTGTTAGTCAACACCTGTACCGTCAGAGACCATGCCGAGCACCGGGCCCTTTCCTTTCTGGGCCGGCTGCGCCAATGGAAACGGGAAAAACCGGGCCGGCATATTATCTTTGCCGGCTGCGCGGCCCAGCGCTTGGGTAAAAAACTGCAAAAGACGTTTCCCTACCTGGATTTGGTATCCGGTGCGCGGGAGATAGAGCAATTTTCCTCTTTATTAGACCAAAGCGGCCTTTTTACCCCCGCCGCAGAAGCGGGCACCCCGGCCCCGCAGGGCGTTACCGGCTATGTTACAATTATGCGCGGCTGTGATTTTGCCTGCACATACTGCATTGTCCCTTCCGTGCGCGGCCCGGTGCATTGTCTGCCCTCCCAGGAAATTTTGGCGCAGGCCGCGACCAAAGCGCGCCAGGGCTGCCCGGAAATTATGCTGTTGGGCCAAACTGTAAATGCCTGGCAGGAAGAAAACAAAACTTTTGCCGATTTATTAAACGATGTATCTGCTCTGCCCGGCGTGGAGCGGGTACGTTTTGTCAGCCCGCACCCTATTTTTATTACCCCGCAGTTTTTGCAAGCCGTGGGGAACAATACAAAAATTGCCCGGCATATTCACCTGCCTGTGCAAAGCGGCTCCAGCAAAGTGCTGCAAGAAATGAAACGCGGCTATACGCGGGAAATACTGCTGGACAAAATAGAAGCACTGCACCGCTGCGGCTTTGCCATCAGTACGGATCTGATTGTCGGATTTCCGACGGAAACGGAAGAAGATTTCGCCCAAACGCTCACGCTGGTGGAACAGGCCGGGTTTTCGGCGGCATACTGTTTTAAATATTCCCCCCGCCAGGGCACACCGGCAGCACAAATGCCGCTGCTTGATGAAAAAATACTGGAACAACGGTTGGATATTTTGTTAAATAAAGTAAGAGGTTTGGCCGAGAACGCTTACGGAGCCCACATCGGCCGCAAGGCAGAAATTTTAATGGAAAGCCCAACCAAAGGCCGCACGTCAGATAATTTTTGGGCACAAACGAAAAAAAGTTATACAATAGGGTCAGTGGTGCAAACGGAAGTCACCGCATCGGACGGCACCTTACTCTTTACGAGGGACTGATATGAACAAAAAGAATTTTTCAGAAAAACGCAAACACCGCCGCATGCCGGTAATCAGCAATTTGATTGAGCCGGTCAACCTTTTTTATAAAACCCAGGACGGGAAAGAAACCTCCCTCGTGGCCATTTTGGCAGATTTATCCGCCTCCGGTATGCGTATGATTAGCTTTTTGGGTGCGCCGATGGCAGACCATTTCTCTATCAGTTTGCAGCTGCCCGGCATGGAACGCATGGAAATAGCCGCGCGCATGGCTTGGGTCAAACAAAAAGAAAACGTATATACGGTAGGTATTGAATTTACGGATATGAAACCGCAATATGCCGCTTTAATCAGTGCCATGGCAGACGATTTTAACGACTGCGACACCCGCATTCTGCTGCGCCTGCCGGAAGTGTGCGTGTCCACCTGCAAGGCATGCCGTATCTGCAATAAAATTCAAAAGGATGAATCCCTTTTTGAAAATTAATCTGTTGCACCGCCAAAAGCCCGCCCTGTGGCGGGCTTTTTTGTGGCCCAGCACCGCCAACAATTTGGATACGGCGGCTAGTCTGTTGCTCCACGGCGGGCTTTTGGCTACCCCAAGTTTGCCCACCCAGCAAGGAAATTTGTTTTGATAACACTTCGCCAAAACCGCTGGGCGGCCTGTTTTGGGCCCCTCTTTTACCTTATAAAGACAAAGTATCAGCGGCTGTTTTTTCTTAGCGGGCTTTTACCAAAAGCAAAATGCTCGCATAAAGAGCAGGCCTCTTGCGGGCTCTTTTCCGTGGGTGCAGTTGCAGCACGCTGTTAAAAAAGCGGGGTACAGGGTTCCGTCCGCAATTTACTAAAATATATACATGAGACATATTGTTTTGGCGGGGCCCACCGCCAGCGGAAAAACCAAACTAGCACTGGCATTGGCCCGGCAGCTGGGCAGTGCGGTCATATCGGCAGATTCCCGCCAGGTTTACCAAGGGCTGACCGTCGGCACCGCCAAACCCGAAGGAAGCTGGCAAAACGGGCTTTACCTCGTACAAAAAATTCCCTATCATCTGGTGGATTTCCTGCCGCCCGCACAGACCTTTGACGCGGCCTCTTTCTGTACCCGTGCACAAAGTATTTTGCAGACCCACCCGCAAAAGCCGTTTATTTTTGCCGGGGGAACGGGCATGTATTTGCACGCATTTTTTGTAGGGTTAGACCCGCTGCCCCCGGCCGACCCGGCCCTGCGGGCAGAATTAACGGCTTTTGCCGCCGCAGAGGGCAAAGGGGCCCTGCATGCCCGGCTGGCCAAGCATGACCCGGTTTCCGCGGCGCAAATTCCCCCCGGCAATATCCAACGCACCATGCGCGCCCTGGAAATTACCTTGCTCTGCGGGCGGCCAGCTTCTATCGTAAAAAGCGGCTCTTTCGGGGGACAGTTCCCCTTGCAAAAAGCCATGCTTGTCTATTTAAACTGGGATAAAGAATTGCTCAACGCCCGCATAGAAACCCGCACCCGCGCCATGCTGGCCCCCATGGCAGAGGAAACCCGCGCCTTGCTGGCAAGCGGGCAAAAAGCAGATTGCCCGGCTTTGAAAAGCTTGGGCTACCAACAAATCCTGCAATGGCTGAACGGAGAGAAAAATCAAGAAGAGACCTTTGACAAAATCTGTACCCTCACCCGTCAATACGCCAAACGCCAGCGCACCTGGTTCAACCGCTATAAAAACGCCCTGCGCATAGATCTACACAGAGCGGCAGACTTTGACGCAGATCAACTAGCCGGGCACATACTGCGCATTTACCAGAGCCAAACGCCGCAACAGGACTGAATATGGAAAAAGTAATTTTAGTGGGTGCCCGTTTAAAAACCCAATTTCTGGACAATACCTCTCTGCCGGAGCTGGAGCGGCTGGCCCAAACCGCCGGAGCGGAAACGGCAGCTATTTTTCAGGTACGGCTGGAGGCCTATAACCCAGCTACGCTGATTGGTGCAGGCAAGCTGCAGGAAATTGCCGCCGCCTGCCAAAGTGCCGGCGCAGACGCCGTGATTTTTGACGATGAAATTACCCCGGCCCAGCAAAAAAATTTGGAAGAAATTTTGCCGGTAAAAGTATTAGACCGCACCCGGTTAATTTTGGATATTTTCGCCCAGCGCGCCCGCACCCAGGAAGGCAAACTGCAAGTGGAGCTGGCCCAGCTGAACTATTTGCTTCCGCGTTTAAGCGGCAAAGGCACCGCTTTAATGCAGCAGAAAGGCGGTATCGGCATGCGTGGTCCCGGCGAAAGAAAACTGGAATATGACCGCCGCCGGCTGCGCGCACGCATTGCCCGGCTGGAAAAAGAAATTGAACAAGTGAAAAAGGAGCGCGCCCTGCGCCGCGAAAAACGCGCCTCCGTGCCTCTGCCCCAAATTGCCTTAATTGGCTACACCAACGCCGGCAAAAGCACCCTTTTAAACGCTCTGACCGGGCAGCAGGCCGTATACGCAGACGACAAGCTCTTTGCCACGCTAGATCCCACCACCCGCCGCGTGCCTATGGGCGGAGGAGGGCAAATGCTCTTCACGGATACCGTGGGTTTTATCCAAAAGCTGCCGCACTCGCTGGTGTCTGCGTTCCGCGCCACACTAGAAGAAACCAAATTTGCCGACGTACTGCTGCATATTCACGACGCCAGCTCCCCACAACAGCAAGCCCAAAGCCGCACGGTGCGCCAAATTTTGACCGATTTAAAAGCCGTGCGCCTGCCGGTCATAGATGTGATGAACAAGACAGATATGCTCTCTGCGGCCCGGCGGCGCGCGTTGCGGGCGCAATATCCGCAAGCTCTCTTTATCAGCGCACAAAACAAGCAAGGCATCCCCGCCCTGCTTAAAGCAGTGGAAAAGGCCCTGCATGCCAAATGGAAAACGCGCCTGCTGCGCCTTGCCGCCAATCAAGCCCACCTTTTAGCGGCTATTTACAAACAATGTTTGGTGCTGGATTGCCAAGCAGGCGCGGACGGCGGCCTGCGTTTGCGCGTAATGGCTACGGAAGGAAACTGGCAAAATATCAGACAAAAAATTACTTCTCTTTAGAAGAAAGCACGTCTTTTACCGTCAGCGCCCCCGGGAAAGCGCTCTCCACAGTGGCGTCGGTTTGTTTGGCTTCCGCCCCGCTGATGTAAACAAAGCGCGGGTTTTGGCCCGTTTCATGGAAAGAAGAAATAGTCGCCCGGATAAAACTCATATTAGACTGGCTTAACGGAGTAAACAAAAAATAATCTGCCGAATACGGCACCGAACGAACGGGCTGGTCGTTTTCGTCATAGGTTACTAACTGGCTCTGGCTGTTCAAACTGGCAGACACCACGCCGATAATGTCCCCCCCAGGCACCACCACGCCCGAACCGCTCATTCCTTTCTCCACCCCAAAGTTATAGCCCATATAGTGCTGCAATTCTTTGAAAAAATAGAATGCAGTGTTTTGGCTGTCTCGGAAGAAAATGCCGTCCCCGCGCAAATCCGGCACCGCCAGCGGATACTGCACCTGGCGGCTGTGCGTCCCCGGCACGGTCAGCAGTTTGGGCCGGGCAGAAGCCAGGGCCTGCCACTGGGAACGTTGGTCTGCATATTGGGATAGATTAAGCATTTTCAAAAAAGTTTTCCTGTCCAGTGTTTTTTTGCTCTGCGTGTCATAAAACAAATAATCCTGCTCCTGTGGGTCAAAACGCACCAGTGCCACGTCGTAGCGGATATTTTTGGCCTCGCCCAAATGGTATTGGCGCGGCGTAAACACATGCGGGTCAGACGCCGTATGGCGCACATCTGCCATGGCCTGCAAACTCCCATGCAACAGCGTAAAGGTAAGGGTACACTCCTTATCGCAATACGGGCGCACGCAGTGGGCCGCCGTCAAATACCATTTAGGCAGAATACGCACGGCCTGGCATTGTTTGGCGTCGCGGCTGTTTTGGGCCAGCATCATGCTCTGGTTGGCAAAATCTTCAGCAATAAACACAGGCGCCTGCTGGGCCGCCAGCGGGGCCAGCCCCATACAGAAACACCACACGCCCAAAAACCATTTTTTCATTTTGTTCTCCGCTAAAAAACCGCATTTTTTTAAGTATATATAAAAAAATGCCCCGCCGCCAGCCAAAGCACTTGCTGCTTTATTTTGGGGCTTGCCCCGCAAGCCAAACTTTATATAATAAATATATGACTATAAAAGTATTGCTTCTTGTCTTGTTTAGTTATTTGCTCGGGGCCGTACCTACCGGCTACCTGATTGCCCGCAAAGCCATGGGCATAGACATCCGCCAGCACGGCTCTGGCAACCCCGGCGCGGCCAATGTATACCGCACCGTAGGCAAATGGGCGGGCATTACTACTTTTCTGATTGACGGACTAAAGGGTTTTATTCCCACCTGTCTGGCCCTGCATATTTTCCCGGGCAGCTATTGGCCGGCAATTTTGTGTGGCACCATCGCCATTTTGGGACACATGTGGACCGTTTACCTGAAATTCCGTGGCGGCAAAGGGGTGGCCACCTCTGCCGGCGTATTTGCCGCGCTTTTGCCTATCCCGACAGGGCTGGCTTTTGCGGCTTTTGTAATCTGTGTGGCGCTGTGGGGCCGTATATCCATTGGCTCTATTGTGGCATGCATTATCTTGCCGCTGGCCAGCTTTTTCATTGGCAAGCACCCGCTGGCGGTGGATTTAATGGCGCTGGCTATTGCCATTTTAGTTATTTACAAACACATCCCCAATATCAAACGCCTCTTGGCCAAAAAAGAATTGGCCTTTGAAGACGGCGCCAAAAAAAGACAACATGAACATCAATAACATCGCCGTATTCGGCGCAGGTATCTGGGGCAGCGTGATTGCCCAGCATTTAGCCAAAAACGGCTATAACGTGCGGCTGTGGGAATACTCCGAGCCGCTGCTCAATGTGCTCAAAACCAGCGGCACGCACCCCAATATCCCCAATTTTAAAATTCACGACAACATCAAACTGACCGGCAACGTAAAAGAAGCCGTGGAAAATGCCGATATGCTGGTGTTCGTGATTTCTTCCAAAGCCATACGCTCTTTCTGCCGAGAGCAGCTCAAACCGCTTTTAAACGGCAAAGTGCTGCCTGTAGTCAGCGCTTCCAAAGGCATAGAAGAGAAATCGTTTAAAACAATTTGTGAAATTATTGAAGAAGAGCTCCCCCAGCTGCAAGACAAAGTGATGGCTTTCAGCGGGCCCAGCTTTGCGCTGGAAGTGGCGCAAAACGTACCCACCAAAATTATGCTGGCCGGCAAAGACCCCGTCTTGGTGGAAGACATTCGCCGGGTATTTGACGCAGACCCGATTATCGTGGTGCCGTCCTCTGACCGGCGTGGAGTGGAATACGGCGGCGGCATTAAAAACGTGGTGGCCATTGGCGCGGGGGTCATAGACGGCATTGGGGACGGATCCAACGCCAAGGCCGCGCTGATTACGCAGGCCTTGCAGGAAATGAATGATTTAATTATCAGCCAGGGCGGCCAGCCCAACACCGTATACAGTTTAGCCGGTTTTGGCGATGCTATTTTAACAGGCATGTCCGCCATTTCACGCAACCGCCGCCTGGGCGAAAAACTGGGTTCCGGGCTGTCGCTGGAAGAAGCCAAAAAAGAAGTGGGCACCATTGCTGAAGGCGTCAACTCCGTGCAAAGCGTGTACGATATTTCCCGCAAAAACCAGTTAAATACGCCGATTATAAACGCTATTTGGCAAATCGTCTGCCAAGGAAAAAAGCCCCATGTGCTGCTGCAGGCCATGGGCTTTGTGAACCGGGGCGACAAATAATTTTACGCATATAAGGACAAAAAGATGAATAAAGACGACGTTATCCGCCACCTGACCCGCCATGTGCTGGACAAAAAACAGGCCAAAATTTCCGTAGACAAAGTGTTTGAAATTATCAAACACGGGCTGAAACGCGACGGGAAAGTGGTCATCAGCAATTTTGGTTCCTTTCATTTAAAAACGGCTCTGCCCGTCACCCGCCGCAATCCTAAAACCGGCGAAAAAGTACAGGTGCCCGCCAAAAAGAAAGTACGCTTCAAACCCTCTTCCAACTTGCTCAATAAATAGCAAAACCCCGCTCCGAAGAGCGGGGTTTGTGTATACTGGCGGGATTATAAAATTTGTTCCAGCTCCACCGGCGCCTCTGTCTTATTTACCACCGCCACCGTATGGGTATTTATTTTTTCGTCCAAGCCAAAAATATTTACCCGGTAAGAAACGTGCAATTTGCCGTCCTTGATTTCGGCTTTTTCTATCTCAAACACTTTATCGGGCAAATTGCTTTGTGACTCCAACACCACCAGCATATTTTTTGTAAAATCCACCGATGGATATTTGCCCCGGGCGCGGGTTTTAAATTTCTTATACTGTTGGGTGTTTTTAATCAGCGTATACTCCACTGGAGCCGCCACCAGCGTGATTTTGCTCTCTCTGTCTGGCAAGGCGGAAATATCCTGCGGCACCGCCGCATTTTTTTCATCACCGCTTAACATCAAAGGCACCGCGGCAGACTTTTCTTGTTTTTCCCCTGCCTCCTCTCCTTCTTGGGTTTCGGGCTTTTCTTTCTTTTCCACCGGAGCAATCCCGGCAATATCTTGCACGTCCGTCAACGCAATCTGGCTGGGCAACAAAGAACCGTCCTTACGCGTTGCCTCGGCGGATTCCTCCGGCAGCACCACTTCCTGGTTCAGCCCATACAATGCCGCCGTTTCCGCCGCGGCCAAATCTTCCGCGGGGATATTGTCAAAAATGCCAAACGCTTCGCCGTCTTCGCTATACAATTCTTCCACTTCTCCTTTGGGCGCGCGCCAATACGGCAGTGAGGTAAAAAACCATCCCCCCGCCAAAAACAGCGCCAGCGCCGCCAATGCCAGCGCTATTATTCTGATTTTATTTTTTGCCATATCCTTCCTTCTCATCATAAGACGCCGTAATGACGGAGCACAGCCCCCCGCGCGGCGTAAACACACCGGTCACCGTGGCACATTTGGGCTGGCAGGCCTTTACCACATCGTCCAAAATTTTATTGGCGATATTCTCCATAAAAATCCCCATATCCCGGTATTCCAGCAGATAATACTTCAAGCTTTTCAGCTCCAGGCACAGCTCATTGGGGATATATTCAATGGTAATTACGCCAAAATCCGGCAGGCCCGTTTTGGGGCAGACGGAAGTAAATTCCGGCAATTCAATTTTAATCGTGTAGTCCCGTTTATACTGGTTGGGCCAGCACTGGATTTGCGGCAAGACCGCGTCCGCGTTTTTACGCGCATGGTCAGAAGTATACCCAAAATCAATATCCTGTGTTTTCATTTGACGTTTAATAACCTCGCAGAATTTAAAAATACCACCAAAACCCCCGCCGCTATACCCGCCGGCACCTGATACCATGCCCCCCAATAAGAAGGCGGAACGAACAACAGCCAGCCCACTAATCCCAGGTTGCATAGCAGACAGAGAACTACATTGCCGCGCACACAGGCCAGGAGTTTACGGTTAATAGAGAACAAATCGGTAATGCTGGCCAAATCCGAACGCTTAATAATCACGTCCACCCAATTATTATAAACATTTTTGCCCGAAGCGAATACCACCCCTGCTTCCGCCCGGAGCAGTGCGGTAATATCGTTAAACCCGTCCCCCACCATGACCGCTTTCTTTCCAAGTGCACTGAAATTGCCCAAAATTTCCGCCTTGGTCTGGGGCAAAACGCCAAAGTTAAATTTATCAATGCCTGCCTGCTTGGCAATAGCGGCTACGGAGGCCTCATTATCGCCTGACATCAAAATTACTTCTTTTCCCATATCCTTTAGGGCTCGCACCATTTCCGCCGCACCGGGGCGCAATTTATCGTCCAACAACACATAACCCAAATATTTTCCGTTTTTAGCCCCGCAAATGACGGCCTGCTCGCCAAACGGTTTATCCGGCACCGGCACTCCCTGCTCACGCAGCCATTCGGGCCGCCCAGCCAGCAACACGCTTTTGCCGGACACGGCCTTTACCCCCAATCCCGGCAACACATCAAAACAAAGCAACTTGCGCACGGCAACGCGGTGTTCCTCGGCATATACGTTCACCGCCGCTGCAAAAGGGCCGTCCACCAACTGTTCCGCACTGGCCAGGCACTCCTCCAGCTCGCGTTTGGTTTTGGCATCCTGCGCGTGGACGGAAGCCACCCGCAGTTCGCCGTATGTCAGGGTGCCGGTTTTGTCAAAAAACACGGCGTCAGCCCGAGACAAAGTCTCCAAGGCGCCCAATTCTTGCAATACAATTTTTCTGCGCCGTGCTCCCCACCGTACGCACCATGCCGGGAAAACTGCACAAAAGAAAAAAGACACCGGGCAGGCCATGCCCATGACCAACAAAAAAATCCCTACTGTATGCAAAGGCCGGCGGAAATCCCCTTGCCAGTAAAAATAAAGGTATCCCCCCACCGCCAGCACCAAAGCCAACACCAATACACCCAGTGCATACGCGTCCAGCGGATCTTTGCGCACACAGCGGCGGCGTTCGCTGTTTTTAATGGCATTAATAATACCCGCTATCACGGACTGAGTCAGCCCTTTTTTCACCTTTACCATGATTTCGCAGCGTTTATTGAGGGTGCCCGCATAAACGCGGCTGCCCACCGTTTTAGCTGTAGGCAGCATATTACCCGTAATCAAACTTTCGTCTATAGCGCTGTCTCCTTTGGCTATTTCCCCCTCACAGGGAATACGTTCCCCGGCTTTGACGCGGATAATGTCACCTTCTTTTAGCTCGCGCGCGAACACCATCATCTCCCGCCGCCCCTGCATCAGCCGGCCGGATTTGGGCAGGAAGTCATCTAATTTTTTGATAAATACTTTGGTGCGTTCTTTGCTGCGGGCCGCATGAGAAGCCGTCCATAAATACAACACCACCACCGCACAAAGCGCAATATACAAATCCGGTGCGCTGCCGGCCAGCGGGCTTAAAAAAAACGTTTTGGACAACCCGTAACAAAACGCCGCCAACACCGCCACACTGCATAACACCGACAAAGTAATACGGAAGCGTTCCAAGTCGCGCCAGGCGTTCTTAAACATAACGTCTGAACAAAACAGCAGGTTCAGCAGCACCAACACAAACACCCCCGAAGGGGAGCTGTGCAGCGCCAGCAGATAAGACACCATTACCCCAAAACACACGGAGAGAAAGAACCTGTAGGAATAGGCCTTTACAGGAACAGATAGGGCTGCGGCTTCATCGGCGGCACGCGTACAGGCGGACATGAAGATTATCTCTGCTTTTGCAAATCAAAAAAGCGGTCGGATACAACCCGTTTGCGTCCTTCTTCAGTGGTCATCAGGCGGATTTTGCCTTGGTAACGCAGGGAACGCTGCGGGTCTAAACGGCGGGCCGCCAAATAATGCTGGGTGGCTTCCACCGGAGATTCCAGCGCCAGCATATCCCCCAACATTTCATAAGCAGGCGCGTAAGTAGGAGCCAGCAGTTTGGCACGCTCCGCATATGCCACGGCTTCGTCTACTTCCCCTTTGTTAAACAGCAGCTCCGCCGCATAGAAATAGGGCATGGCATAATTGGGATTTAAGGCAATGGCCTGCTGAAAATCGTCCATAGCGTTTTGATAATATTCCATTTTCATAAACGCACGGCCCCGCTCCAGATACGGACGCGGATTTTGCGGGTCAAGTTCTATCATCTGGCTGTAGTCTTCGGCGGCGCTGGCATAATACCCCACCGCAAACTGGGCTAATCCCCGGTTCAAATACAACAGCGCAGACTGCGGATCAATTTTCTCCGCCATAGAAAAATCCACCAGCGCCATACCTATTTTCCCCTGCCGGCTCAACGCCACGGCACGGTTTAACAGCGCCATAAAATAATTGGGGCGCAGGGCCAGTGCCTGATTCAGGTTCAGCACTGCCTCCTGGTAGCGGCCCTGGTCAATATACAAAGCTCCTAAATTATTGAAAATTTCCGGCCGCTGGTAATTCAAATCTATGGCCCGCAAGTAATCCCGCTCCGCCAGCTCCCGGTTTTTCTTCATTTCTTCCGTATCTTTCACCTTCACCCGTTCATAAGCCAACCCGCGGCTGGCATAGGCGGCGTAATTGTCGGGATTGTTTTTAATAATTGTGGAATAGAGACGTATGGCCTTGTCAAACTGGCCTTTGTCAGAAGCGACTTGCGCCTGACGGAATAATGAGGCCTCACTGCCGCCGCAGGCAGCCAATACCAAAGCAGATAATGCAACCAGCCAAACCTTTTTCATTCTTCCTCCCTTTTCGGTGTTTTGCCGGAAAAGATAAGCGCCCAGGCCAGCAAGACGCCCCCTACCGTAATAAAACTATCAGCCGCGTTAAACACGGGCCACACCCTTAAGTCTATAAAATCTACCACAAAACCTAAACTTATTCTATCATAAAGATTGCCCAATGCACCGCCCAAAATGAGCACCAGCCCCCATTTGACCAGCGGCCCATAGGCACACAGCTCGCGCCAATTCTTCAGCAAATACCCAATAATCAGCAGGGTAATCACTATCAGCAGCAAATTGCCACCTTGCATTATACCAAAAGCCGCACCGGTATTTTGCACATAGCGCAAATGCAGATACGGCGCGACTATAATATCCTGCTTGGTCAGAAACTCCAGCGTCAGCCGTTTGGTCAGCCGGTCAACGCCCAGCAACAGCACCAACACCCACAATATACGGCTGTTGGCGCGTACCCAAGATAAAACCGTTTGCCAAAGTTTACGCAACGGGCTGCTCCTCCTGTATACAAAGCCCTTCCCGCTCCAGCACTTCGGTACAGCGGTCGCACAAGTCGCTGTGGGTGCGGCCGCTCTGGCCCACTTCTTTTTTCCACTGCCAGCAGCGGGCACATTTTTGGCCCTCGGCGTGCTGTACGGCAATTTCCAGCGGCAGCGTGCCTTCCTGCACAGACACGGCAGACACAATGAAAATCTCCGGCCACAGCGCGGCGTTTTCAGTCAAAAATTGGCGCGTTTTATCGTCATTAGTTTTAAAAATGACCTGCGCTTCCAAAGAAGAGCCAATGACCCCTTTTTGGCGCGTTTCTTCCAGTGCTTTCTGCACGTCTTCGCGGATATGGCGGATTTTATTCCATTTTTCTTCCAGCGCTTTATCCGCCGGCAACGAAGCGTGCTGCGGCATATCGGAGAGGAAAACGCTCTTGGGCAAATCCTTGCCAGCTGGGATTTTTAACAGTTCCTGCCAGGCCTCCTCACAGGTAAAGCACAGCACCGGCGCCGTCAGCTGCAAGAGCGTGCGCACAATTTCCGCCAGCACCGTCTGCGCACTGCGGCGCGCCAGGGACGAAGCACCCAGCGTATAGAGGCGGTCTTTAGACGCATCTAACAGGAAAGAAGACAAATCTAAAATGCAGAAATCCGTAACAGCGCGCATGGCGCGGCGGAAGTTGAACTCTTCATACCCGGCGCGCACCTCGCCAATCAGCTGGTCTAAACGGCCCAGCATGTAACGGTCCATTTCCGCCAGTTTGTCTGCGGCAACAGTATGCTGTGCCGGGTCAAAATCCGACAAATTGCCCAGCGCATAACGAATGGTATTGCGCAGTTTGCGGTAGGTGTCCACCGGCCCGCCCAAAATTTCATCGGAAATGCGCACATCGCCCTGATAGTCCGAGAACGCCACCCACAGGCGCAGAATATCGACGCCGTATTTATTGATGACGTCTTGCGGGTCTACACTGTTGCCCAGGGATTTATGCATGGGACGGCCCTGCTGGTCAAGCACCATGCCGTGGGTCAAAATCGTTTTAAACGGAGCGGTGCCTTCCAGCGTGTAAGAGGGAATATACGAGCTTTGGAACCAGCCGCGGTGCTGGTCAGACCCTTCGGAATACACGTCCGCCGGGAAATCCAGGCCGCGGTCTTTAAGTACCGCCGCCCAGGACACACCGCTGTCCAGCCACACGTCCAGAATGTCGGTTTCTTTTCTAAATTCCGTGCACCCGCAGCCGCAGTGGTAGCCCTGCGGCATGAGTTTTTCCACCGGGTCGGTAAACCAAAAATCAGACCCTTCGTTCATGGCGCGCTCTTTGATAAATTCAAAGAGTTTGTGATCCACCTGGGGCTTGCCGCATTTTTTGCAGTACAAAATTGTAACCGGGGTGCCCCAGAAGCGCTGGCGGGACAGACACCAATCTGGCCGCAGGCCAATCATGGAGCGCATACGCTCCTGCCCGGCGGCGGGATAGAATTTGACATTGTCCAAATTCTTCATCAGTTTTTCGCGCAGGCCATCTTTGTCAATGCTCATAAACCACTGTTCCGTCGCACGGAAAATAATGGGGTTATGGCAGCGCCAGCAATGCGGATAGCTGTGGGTAATTTCCTGCTCTTTAATCAAGCTGCCCAGCTCGTCCAATTTTTTTACCATCAGCGGATTGGCTTTAAAAACGTGCATGCCTTCAAACACGCCCGCATCTTTGGTGTAGCAGCCCTTTTCGTCCACGGGGCAAAAGGTTTCCAGCCCCCACTGTTTACCGGCGCGGAAGTCGTCCTCGCCGTGGCCCGGAGCAATATGCACAATACCCACACCGGCATCCATGGTCACAAAGTCCGTCCAAATAATGGGGTTTTGTTTTTGCGTCAGCGGGTGGTAATATTTCAGCCCCACCAGATTTTCTCCGCGCACGGCAGACACCTTTTGGGCGGTAAGCCCAGTGTTTTTTAAAAATTCTTCCGCCAGTTTGTCCGCCACCACATAATATTCCTGTGTACCAGCGTCCTGCAGGACGGCATAATCTTCGTCTTTATTCACGGCAGCGGCCATATTGGAAGGAATGGTCCACGGGGTAGTTGTCCATACGCCCAAAGAAACAGGTTTGGTAAAATCCAAATCGCCGAATACTTCCGCCGTGGGGTTTACTAATTTAAAACGCAAATAAATAGAAGAAGAGGCCACATCTTTGTATTCCGTTTCCGCGTCAGCCAAAGCCGTCTCGCAGTGGGAACACCAGGTAATGGTCTTTTGCCCTTTATAGACGTAGCCCTTTTCAATCAAATCCAAAAACACGGCAATCGTGATGCCTTCGTAGCGTTTATCCATGGTCAGGTAGGGGTTGTCCCACTCGCCCTGCACGCCCAAACGTTTGAAACCCTGGCGCTGCAAGTCAATAAATTTGGCGGCAAAGGCGCGCGCCTTTTTGCGGAATTCCGGCACGTCTGTTACGTGTTTTTTGTCTATTTTCAGCTCTTTCATCAGGGCTTGCTCAATAGGCAGGCCATGGCAGTCCCACCCCGGCACATACGGCGTATAAAAACCTATCAGCGCGCGGCTTTTTAAAATAATATCCTTAATGGTTTTGTCCAGCGCGTGCCCGATATGAATTTGCCCGTTGGCATACGGGGGCCCATCGTGCAAGACAAAATGTTTGCCCGCTTCGTTTTTCTTTAAAATAGCTTCGTAGAGGTTAATCTCTTTCCAGAAGTCCAAAATTTTAGGTTCTTTTTGCGCCAAACCTGCACGCATGGGGAAATCCGTTTTGGGCAGCAAAACGGTGGAAGAATATTTATTTTTAGCCATGTTTTTCTCTCTTTAATTAAGGATATATAGTTATTATACGAAATATAAAAGCAAACGCACAGACGGGGAAGGATTTTTCCCCTCTTCTCAAAATACGTTTAATATGCTATGCTGAAAGTCCACCCCTCGGTGGAGGAGGCCGTACTTATGAGAATGATTGACATCATCATTAAAAAACGCAACAAAAAGCAACTAACTGCCGAAGAATTCAATTTTGTCGCCCAGGCCGCAGCGCAAGGAACCGTTCCGGATTATCAGCTGTCGGCCTTTTTGATGGCCTGTTTTTTAAATCCGCTTTCAGACAAAGAAACCGCCTTGCTGACCAAAGCCATGGCGCATTCAGGCGCGCGGCTGGACTTTAGCGATATTGACATGCCCAAAGTGGACAAACATTCCACCGGCGGCGTAGGGGACGGGGTTTCCCTGCCGCTGGCCCCGCTGGTGGCCTGTGCGGGGGTGGCGGTGCCGATGATGTCGGGCCGCGGGCTGGGGCATACCGGCGGCACGCTGGACAAATTGGAATCGGTCAAAAATTTTGAAATCCGCATTCCGGCCAAACTCATTCACCGTCAAATCCAAAAGCTCGGCGTGTGCATGTTCGGCCAGACCAAAGACCTGGCCCCCGCCGACCGCAAGCTCTACTCCCTGCGCGATGCCACCGGCACGGTGGAAAGCCGCCCGCTGATTGTGGCCAGTATTCTGTCTAAAAAATACGCCGAAGGCGTAGACAGCTTGCTCATGGACGTCAAGTACGGCTCCGGCGCCTTTATGCAAAAGCTGGAAGACAGCAAAAAACTGGCCAAAGCATTGGTGTCCACCGCCAAAATGCTGGGGCTTAACTGCCGCGCGCTGATTACCTATATGGATCAGCCGCTGGGACGGGCCGTAGGCAACGCCAATGAAATGTATCAAAGCATAGAAATTTTAAAAGGACATAAAGAGCTGGCGCCGGACTTTTATGAAGCCGTAATTGAAACGGGCGCCCACATGCTGGTCATCAGCGGACGGGAAAAGAATTTGGACAAAGCGCGCAAATTGCTGGAAGGGTATATTGCCGACGGAAGCGCCCTGGAAAAATTCCGCCAAATGCTCAAATGGCAGGGCGGCAACCCCAAAGTGGCCGACGAACCCGAAAAATACCTCAAAAATGCCAAGCTTTGCTATGAGTTTAAAGCAGACAAAAAAGGATATGTCGGCTTTATTGACGCCAAACTGACGGGCCGTGCTGGCGTACTGCTGGGTGCGGGCCGCGACCGCATGGAAGATGAAATTGACTACGGCGCCGGAATATGGCTGCACAAAAAAGCCGGCGACGCGGTGAAAAAAGGCGACGTCATCGCCGCGCTGTACGCCTCCGACCCCAAACGCCTGCAGCAAGGGACGGATTTGTTTGCGCAAGCGGTTAAACTAACCGCCGCCAAACCCAAACCGTACCGCCTGGTACACAGTATTATCAAATAAGGGGGAACCATGAAAACAATGGCCCTGCTGGCAGGGATATTGCTTTTTATGACGGGAGGATGTGCTATGCAAAAACCGCAAGGAGACCTATACCAAACGTCTGCCGGAGATGTATATGTATTGCCGCTGGGGCATGGGTCGGTACAAATCAGCTGGGACGGAAAAACCATTCAGGTAGATCCATATTCCGCCATAGCCGATTATGCCGCACTGCCTAAAGCCGACTTGGTCTTAATTACCCATGACCATTACGACCATTTAGACCAAAAGGCCTGGAAAGAGACCCAAAAAGAGGGAACGGTTTTTGTCGCTTCCGCATCCGCCGCCAAAGAGCTGCCCCCTGGTACCACCGCGCTGGAAAACGGGCAAAGCTTCTCCTGGCAGGGAGTGCAAATAGACGCCGTGCCCGCCTACAATATCAAGCACAAGCAGCCCAACGGCAAGTTCTGGCATCCCAAGGGCTGGGGCAACGGCTATGTGCTGCATATTGGGGATTTGCGCCTTTACCTGGCAGGCGATACGGAGAACATCCCGGAAATGGCAGATATTGCCGGAGTGGACGTGGCTTTCCTGCCTAAAAATCTTCCTTACACCATGACCGACGAGATGTTTGTAGAAGCCGCCAAACGCCTTAAGCCCAAAGTGCTTTATCCATACCATTATGAAAGCGTAGACAAGATAAAGCTCCAGTCGGCCGTCGGCCCAAACATTATTATCAAATAGTACAACCCCCCGCCAACGGGGGGTTTTGTATGGCAATAAAATACATTTGCTTTAAATATTACAAGACACCTTGCGATTTATATTTACACAAAACATACATCACTTCTGCACAGCAACCGCTTGATTGGGCAGCCAAAGACAGCTGCATAAAGCTTGCATATTTTACAAACCAACAAATTTTCTAACCGATACCAAACAAAATTTAGTAAAGTGTACTATCTTTGTGTTTAGGAGGAAGCATGACGCAAGACCAAATTATACAAGAAAAGCAACCCGTGGCCTTGTGGCTGGTGTTCTTTACGGAAATGTGGGAACGCTTCAGCTACTACGCCATGCGCAGTATCCTCATTCTGTATATGGTGTATCTGCTGCAAATGGACAAAACCGGCGCGGCCAACGTGTATGGTACGTTTACCAGTTTGGTGTATTTGTCTACACTGTTAGGGGGATTTTTGGCAGACCGCTATTTGGGACAGCGCTGGTCTATTATCTTAGGCTCGGTGCTGATTGCATCCGGCATGTTTGTTATGAGCATACCCAGCGTAGGCATGCTCTACGCCGCTATGGGGCTGCTGATTTTAGGCAATGGCTTTTTTAAACCCAACGTGACAGCCATCGTCGGGCAGCTGTATGAAAAAAATGATCCGCGCCGCGACGGCGGATTTACCATTTTTTACATGAGCGTAAATATTGGCGCCTTCTTTGGGCCGCTGGCGGTGGGGTATTTTGCCTCTCAAAACAACTATAAAGTGGCGTTCTGGATTGCCGGCGTGGGTATGCTGATGGGGCTGGCCACGTTTATTATCGGACAAAAGAAATTTTTGTCTGGCAAAGGGCTTCCCCCCGCTGAAAAACCGGTGTTTTACAAAGACCCGGCCCTGTGGGCCATTCTGCTAGGTGCGGGCGTGATTGCCCTGTATATGAAAGGCAGCCAAACGGCGGCCTGGATTTGTGCGGCGGTGTTGGTGGTGGCGTATATCGTCTACATGAAAACCCGCAAACAGCCCCAGACCCAAAATCAGGCCCCGCTGACCACGGAAGAAAAACAGAAAATCGCTGTGATTGCCATTATGGCGTTTTTTACCATTTTCTTCTGGGCGGCATTTGAACAGGCGGGAGCAGCTTTAAACTTGTTTGCTTATGAGTACACCAACCGCGTTATATCGCTAGGGTCGTGGAGCTGGGAAATACCGGCCAACTGGTTCCAATCGCTCAATCCGCTCTACATTGTCATCTTTGCGCCATTGTTTTCCAAATTGTGGATTAGCATGGCCCGCAAAGGCAAAGAGCCCTCCACCCCGGCTAAATTTGTTGTATCCTTGTGGCTGTTGGCGGCGGGATTTGCCGTGATGCTGTTGGGAGCGTTTGCCCTGATTGGCAATGCAAAAATCAGCTTGTTCTACCTGGCGTTTACCTACTTGTTCCACACATTTGGCGAGCTCTGCATTTCCCCGGTGGGCAAATCCATGGTGACCAAATTGGCCCCGGCACGTTTTGTGTCGTTGCTGATGGGAGTATGGTTCCTCTCTAATGCCGCGGCTAATAAGCTGGCGGGCGTCTATTCCGGCTACTTTCAGAAAATTAGCAATGTGCAGTTTTTCCTGTGGCTGGTGGTGGTGCCGCTGCTGGTATCGGGCATACTGATTATCAGCATGAAAGGCATCAAAAAATGGATGCACGGCGTGCATTAAACTTTTGCTAAAACCAAAACCCCGCCAAACGGCGGGGTTTTTGATAACTTGTCTGCCGCATGGACGGAGCCGCAGCCCCGGTGCTCCTGCGCATAAAAACACAGCCGCTATAAATTGCGGCTGGTAAGTAAAAAATATTGGGCTCACCCTGCAAATAAAGCGGCCCAGCACATATTAAGAATTATTTTTTGTACGGTGGCTGTAGGGGCAGCCGCAATAGGTTTGATTGTAAATCTGCATTTCGCGCATGAGTGCGGTTTTAAGCTGTTCGGTGCCGCCTTTGCGCCAGTTGGTCAAATCGTACGGGATGCCTTCTTTTTGAGCCGCTTGCACCGCCTGTTCATTTACTTGGGCCAAATCTTTATGGCGGGAAATGCCCAGCACGGAGGAAAAGGCCGTAAAACCGTTTTCTTTGGCATAGCGGGCCGCCCGTTCCAAGCGCAGCTTAAAACACACGGAACAGCGCTTTCCGCGCTCCGGCTCTGCTTCCAGCCCCTGTACTGCCTGCTGCCATACCTCTGGCTCATAGGGCAGCTGCACAAACGGCACGCCGAAGCGCGCGCAGACGCGTTTGTTCTCCGCCAGCCGCTTTTCATATTCCGCTTCCGTATCAATATTGGGGTTATAAAACAATACGGTAAACACACGGCCCTGACGGGCCAGTTTTTCAATAACTCCGCACGAACACGGCGCACAGCAGGATAAAAGAAGCAATTTCTCCATACATAAATTATAGCAGTTAGCTTCTGTCCAAAAATATCCTTTCCGTCCACATAAAGTACCTGTTGCACAAAACCGCTTCCACACGCTGGGGCACTTTGCGCGTTTCTCTGCCTCTGTTTACTGTCTGCGCATAAAAGGACGCCGCCTTTTTGCGGACGGAAGCCCCATACCAATGATGAATATGCGCCCTTCCTCCCCTGCCTGGGGCTTTTACCACCTAGGGCTTTTGGCAGTAAAAAAGCCCCGCCGGCTGGGGCGGGGCTTTTCAATTACGCTCTAAACTATTTCTCTTCGGTTTCTTCCGTATTGAAAGAATCTTCCAAGAGCTGTCCCAACGTCGGGCGCGGAGCTTGCTTTAAGTACTGCGCCACCACTTTGCGGTTTTGCACTTGGTCATATTTCTTTACGGAGAGGTTAACCGTGAAGGTTTCCGGGTCTACCCCAACCACCAAAGCGGTAATCACGTCCCCCACGTTGGCGCTGAAATCACGTCCCATTTCAAAGGGGCTGATAAAGGCCTTGGTGTTATTTTTGCCGATGGTGCATTCCACCCCGTTTTCCGCGTCCACTTTGGTCACGGTGGCTTTCACAGAGCTCTTATACGGATAGCGGCGTTTAAGCGCGTCGGCCGGGTTGAGGAACAGCTGTTTAAGGCCAAATTCCAATTTTTGGGCTTCCTGATCCAATTTGAGCAATTTGGCTTTCAAGCGCTGGCCGCGGCGGAAATTAGCCAAGGAGGCCTCGGGCTCTTTCCAGGCGATGTTTTCCATATTCACCACGCCTTCAATACCGTGGAAGCGCAGGAACAGGCGGTCTTTGTCCACTTTAGCCACGACGACGCGCAGCACTTCGCCTTCTTTAATCTGGCCCAGCACTTCGGTGCGGCGGACGGCTTCGTCCTCTTCCAGCACCTGTTTGCGGGAAACAATCAGTTTCTGTTTTTCTTTGGAAAATTCTACGATAACGGCTTTAATCTTGGCCCCTACCGGCAAATAATGCTTATAGGCGGTGTGCAGTTCAGACAAAGACAGCGGCATAAACCCGCTCACGCCGAACACGTCCACAATATAGCCGCCTTTGACGGTCTGCAAAATAACGCCTTTGACGCGCTCTTTGTTTTCATAGGCCTGCTTGCAAATATCCCAACCCTGCATTTCCAACGCTTTTTTGTGGGACAAAATGGAATGTCTTTCGTCACTGCCGCGTTTAACCAGCACGGCCGACACTTTATCCCCCACCGCGGGCAGCGTTTTTCCGTCAAATTCGGAAACGGCGATGGCGCCTTCTTTCTTCGCGCCGGTATCCACCAACACATAATCCCCGGTAATTTGTACAACCGTCACTTCCACAATTTCGCGTTTGTTTAGATGTTCCGATAAAGACTCTTGTTGGGCAATCAACTCGTCCATAGTCATTTCGGGCTCGTTGGTTGTTTCTTCGGTATTTTTGATTTCTTCGTTAGTCGTAGTCATAAGTCCTTATTTGCGCCGCACTCCGTCGGAGCATGGCGCGTTCCCTCCGTTTAGATAGTAATTGAATTTATTCTTTCCATGATTTCATTAGCAAATTGTTTATACTGCGCTTTGGGCTCCAGGGCCGGGTCTTTCACCGGGGTAAACGGTTGGCCAAATTTGACGCGTATTTTACGCACCCAGGGCCAGCCAAACGTGCCCTCCACCTTAACAGGCAGCACCGGGGCGCCGGTTTTGTAGGCCAAAAAGCCGACCCCGCTTTTGGGCTTCTGCGGTTTGCCGGTTTTGGAGCGCGTGCCTTCGGGGAACATCACAATGCTTTCCCCCCGGTTCAGGGCCTCAATAGCACCTTCCAGCGCGCCAAAATCCCCAATCGTGCGTTTGCGGTCTACAGAAATATATCCGCAGCGGCGGAAAAACCACCCCAGTACGGGCACGGCAAACAACTCTTTTTTAGCCATAAAACGCGAATCGCGCACCAGCCCAGCAAAAGCGCCTATGGCTGGGGGATCGGCATTGGACAAATGGTTACCCGCAATAATCAAAGCGCCGGTCGGGGGAATATTTTCCAGCCCTTCCGCTTTGAAATCGTAGCATGTTTTAAAGAACACCCTTGCACTAAATTTTACCAAATTAAGCAGCATACTTGTTGATTTCCTTTATCACGGCGTCTATCACCTGCTGCATATTCATGTCGGAGGTGTCTATCTGCACCGCGTCCGGCGCCGGTTTAAGCGGGGAAGCGGCGCGGGTGCTGTCGCGCAAGTCCCGCTCCTTGATAGAGGCCAAAATTTGGCTATAATCCGCCGCTACGCCCTGCGCCAAAAGCTGCTTGACGCGGCGCTCAGCGCGTACCTGCGGCGCAGCCGTAAGGTAAATTTTTACCTCGGCGTCCGGGAACACCACCGTGCCGATATCACGCCCTTCCAAAATAATTCCGCCGTCTTTTCCGGCTTGGCGCATTTTTTCCGTCAATACCGCGCGCGCCGGCGCATGTGTAGAGGCCTTGCTGGCGGTTTGGGCCACTTCGTCCAAGTTTAGTTTATTGCCCAAATATTCACCGTTGACCCACATTTTCAGCGTTGCATCGGGCTGGCGTTCAAAGGTAAAATTCAGCTGTTGCGCCACTTTCAGCACGGCCTGCGCATCGGCCGCGTCTACTCGTTGAGCAAACACATGATAGGCCAGCGCCCGATAAAGCCCACCCGTGCTCAAAAAGCCGTATCCCAACCGCTGCGCCACCGCCCGCCCGACGGAAGATTTCCCCGTCCCGGCGGTGCCGTCTATGGCCACTACGGGCCCGTTTAAGCGGCTCACGCGGCCTCCAGGTTATCCGTCACACCGCGGATAGCCATCATCAGCGCATCGGGGCTGGTAGCAGCGGCCATGATTTGCTCCATATCCACTTTATTGCTCTTGTACAATGCCGCCAGGGATTGGTCAAAGGTATTCATACCGTAATATTCCCCGCCCTGCAAGGCCTTGAACAAATCGCTAGAGCGGTTTTCCAAAATCAGTTTGCGTATCTGCGGCGTGCTGACCATAATTTCCAAAGCCGGCGTCATACCCGGTTTAATGGTCGGCAGCAAACGCTGGCAGATAATGCCGCGGGTCAATTCGGAAAGCTGCAAACGCACCTGCTGGTGCTGCTCTATGGGGAAGGCCTCCGTCAAGCGGGCCAGCGTTTGCGTTACGTTTACCGTATGCATGGTGGAAAGCACCAGCTGCCCGGTTTCGGCGGCGGCAATGGCGGCTTTCATTACTTCCGAGTCGCGCATTTCACCAATCATGATTACATCCGGATCCTGACGCATGGCCCCGCGCAGCGCCCCGGTGTAGGAAGGGGTATCCACCCCCAGCTCCAGCTGGCTGACGATGCACTGGTTTTCGGTATGCACGAACTCAATCGGGTCTTCCACCGTCAGAATATGCCCGTTGCGGGTGCGGTTAATATAGTCAATAATAGCCGCCAGCGTGGAGGTTTTGCCCGAGCCGGTCATACCGGTTACGATAATTAAGCCGCGGCGGTTATCGGCAATTTTTTTGAGCACTTCTTCGGGCAAGCTCAATTCTTTAAAGGTAGGAATTTTCAGCGGGATATGGCGGACAGCCATGGCTATCTTGGACGATTGGCGGAACACGTTAAAGCGGAAACGCCCGTAGGATTTGGCGTCCAACGAAAAGTCCACCGTGCTGTACTGTTCAAAAATCTTGCGTTCGCGCTCCCCCATACAGGCATAGGCCATTTTTTTGGCTTCGTCATTGGTAACGAAAGAATCATCAATCGGTTTGATTTTTCCGTTCAAGCGCACATACGCATTGGAATTGCCGCGGATATGCAGGCCGCTGGCCTTGTTGTCCACCACTGTTCTAAGTAAGCTTTGCAATCCTACCGCCATAATCCCTCCTTAACGGGTTTTTTCCATTTTTTTCCGGCGCAAAAAAGCGGGAATAAGCATATTGTCTTCCGGCTCTTGCTGCGCTTTGGGTTCGTCAAATGTGGTAAATACGTTTTTCTTCAAATCGTAGGTTTGAGGCGTCTGCGGCTCTATAGGCCGGCGGACGTTGAACATATTGGCTTTTTCGGCGCTAAAGCCGGTGGCAATTACCGTCACTTTAAACACGCCGTTCAAGCTGCTGTCATACGAATGGCCAAACATCACAATAGAATCGTTGCTGGCATACTGGCGGATTAAATTCATCACTTCGCCCTGTTCCATCAGCGTCAGGTTTTCATCTGCCAGGAAATGCACAATAAAGCCCTTGGCGCCGCGGATATCGGCATTTTCCAACAGCGGAGAAGAAATGGCCTTCTTCACCGCCGCCAAATGCCGCCCCGGGCCGCTGGCCTCCCCAATGCCGATAAGCGATTTGTGGGAGTTGCACATCACTTTGCGTATATCGTTAAAATCAATGTTCATTTCGCCGGGTTTTGTAATCACCTCGGCTATGCCTTTAACGGCCTGCAGCAACACTTCATCTACCATTTGGAAAGCATCGCGCGAGGACGTTTCCGGGTCTATATTGGCAAACAGTTTTTCATTAGGCACGATAATCATGGAGTCCACATATTTCTGCATTTCCTTAATGCCTTCATCGGCCTGTTTTTCGCGCACATATCCTTCAAAGCTGAATGGGCGGGTGACCACGCCAATCACTAACAAATCGTCCCCATATAGCTCTTTGGCCAGCTTGGCCAAATACGGCGCCACGCCCGTGCCGGTGCCGCCACCCATACCGGCGGTGATAAACAGCAGGTCGCTCTGTCCGATAATCAGCTTCAGTTTTTCTTTGGACTCTTCCGCCGCCAGACGGCCCTTTTCCGGGTCGCCCCCGACGCCCAATCCTTTGGTAATCTTTTCCCCCACCTGCACCAGATAGGGGGCTTTGTTACGGCGCAAATCCTGTGCGTCCGTATTAACGGCAATAAAATCAATGTCTTTCAGCCCGGCGTTGACCATGTGGTTGATGGCGTTTCCGCCGCCGCCGCCCACGCCGATAACTTTAATTTTGGCCTTCTTTGTTTCAAACAAATCGGCCGGCATAAATAAATCGCTCATATCCGCTCCCGGCAGCTCAACTGCCGAACAAATCCATACCTTTCAACATACGGCCCAGCTTGCCGAAAAACGAACTGTTTTTCTCATATCCGCCCCGGCTGTATTCTTCGTAGCCGGAATTGTCCGACGCATAAACAGCCAGCGCCATGGCGGTACTGTATACCGGGTCAAAAAATTCGTCCGCCGCCGTGACTAAATCCCGCTGCACTACGCCGCGGCGCACTTCTTTAAGTCCTAAAATATTGACGGCTTGCTCCGTCATGCCGGGCATTTGGCTGCCGCCGCCGGTCAAGACGCCCACCACCGGAAAATTTTTGTATCCGGAAGTGGCCACGCAGTGCTGTATCTGCTCAAACAGCTCCTCCACGCGCGGCTGGATAATGTCCAAAATATAGCTTTTCTTAATATTATGGCTGCTGCGTCCGTCTAACGAAGGCACGGGGATTTCCCCCTCCTCGTCCAAAAACGTCGGGAATGCCACCCCGTATTTTTCCTTAATTTCTTTGGCGTTTTGGCGGGAGGTATGCAACAGGCGGGACAAATCGCTGGTAATTAAATCACAGCCATACGGAATATCGCGGGAAAATTTCAGCATACCGTCAATATAAATTCCTACCGACATTGTTTCCCCACCCATGTCCACAATCATCGCGCCGATATCTTTTTCTTCCTGGGTAAGCACACAGTCCCCCAGCGGCACCAGGCCGTAAAACGTACCATCAATTTTGTATCCGGGACGCTGAATGGCTTTGGCCAAATTGTTTAAATGGGTGGTGGAACCGGTGGTAATATGCACGTCCACTTCCAGCAAAGAGCCCTCCATGCCTTCGGGGTTGCTGATGCCGCGCAGTTTATTGATGGAAAACCCCTGGGTAATGACATTGACGATTTCATTCTCGTTTTTCATGGGCATGGCTTTGGCGTTTTCCACCGCCAGCTCCATATCCGCCTGCGTAATTTCCTTATCCATGCGGGAAATGTTATAAGTGCCGTGATTACAGAAAGATTCCAGATGCGCGCCCCGCACGCCGACGAACAGACTGCCGATGTCTTTGTTCAGTTCGCGCTCAATGCCGCCCAGCAAATGCGTAACGGCGGCGGAAGTTTCGCGTATATCAGACACCACGCCCCCGCGCACCCCTTTGCAGGGAACGCTGCGGCCAGCTAAAATTTGTAAGGTATTGGTTTCAAAATCGTGAGCTGCGGCGACGGCGGTCAGTTTGGCGCTTCCTACGTCCAGCCCCGCAATGATGTTTGTTTTAGCCATAAATCACCTGCTAGTAGAAGTCTTTAGTATATTATAAAAATTAATGGCCTGTCTGTCTTAAAAAAACTTTTCCGTCGTCAAAGTAGGTAAAATCCAGCTCATGCGGCCGCGGCAGCCCGTTTTGGTCGGCCACGGCTTCTATTTGGGCGGCGCGGCGGGCTTTGGCGCGCAGATTTTGGGCCGGGCCGAAATTAATCACGCTTTCGTCGGGCAAATGCATACGCACCGTGTCTTTGTCGGTATTAAAGCGCAAAAACGCAAAATCCAGCTGGTTTTTCAGTTTCAGCGCACTTTGCACCAAATCCACAAATTCTTTGCCCAGCTTATCGGGCACATTGCCTTCTAATTCCACAAACGGCACCGTGGAAAGCGGATCCGGATTAGGGTCGGTATAGACGGTACTGTCGCCATCAATAAAACGCACCGAACCGTCCGGCAGCAGGAATTTAGCCACCGGTTCGCGCCGCTTGACGGAAATCTTCAATTTTCCTGACAGCAGCCCTCTTTTCACGCTAATACGCTGCAGCTGGGGGTATTGCTTGGCCAGCTGGGCTTGAAAAGACACCGCATCCGACACCGAAAAAGGTTGTTTTAATTTTTTATCCGCCGTGGCCTGCAGCTCTTTTGCCAACACACCACCCACCCCCGACACTACTGCCTTATCGGGCTGCCATTTGCCCATGCGCGAGGCAGAAAAGGCCTGGTATGTTTTAGAAACACCCACATACGCGGCAAAACACAAGCCCACAAAAACTAAAAAGAAAATGAAAGGTTTAAGGAAAGTAACTGCAGAAGTCCTGCGAACTTTTTTCTTCCGGCCCAGAGAGGAAGCCGAAGGACGATAGTAATCATACTTTTTCATGCCGCAGACCTAAAAAGAAATGGGCGGAAAGGGAGTTGAACCCTTAAGGACTTTCGTCCACACGGTCCTGAGCCGTGCGCGTCTGCCATTCCGCCACCCGCCCATCACAGAGTATATTTTAGAAAATTGCGCCATGTTTTGCAAGGCAAAGCGCTTTTTCCGTCGGAGAAACTGTTTTGTTCCTCTGCCCTACGTTTTCCCAAGCACCAAGGCCCTGGGAAACGCTTAGTTTTCCCGGCGCAGCGCCAAACCCGCCGGAAATTTCCCGCCCCAGCGGGCAAGCCCTCCGCTTCAGCGGTTACGCTGTCCGCCGATATTATGCATAATGCAGTCATCGCCGTCTTTTTCTTTCAAATGCACATGGATAATATCGTCTGCGGCGGTTTGCACGTCCATGCCCACAAAATCGGCACAAATAGGCAGGCAGTGGTGCCCGCGGTCAACCAGCGTCAGAAATTCTGTTTTCCCCGCCCGCCCAAAAGCGGCCAAAGCATTGAGGGCGCACAGCACCGTGCGGCCGGAGTAGAGCACGTCATCGGCCAGGATAACCGTTTTGCCGGTAATATCCACGCCCAAAGAGGTGCTTTTTAAAAGCGGGTCTTGGGCCACCAATGTCAAATCGTCCCGGTAAAAGGAAATATCCAGCTCCGCCAGCTGCGGCAGGGCACCGCTTATTTTTTCAATGCGCTGCTGCAAACGCCGGGCAATATGCGCCCCGCGCGTTTTAATCCCCACCAAGCAATACTGCGCGGTATCGGCATGTTTCTGCACGATTTGCCGGGCCAATGTATCCAACAAATCCGATACTGCCGCTTGGTCTGCAATCATTTTTTCCATGCTGTTTCCTCCCGGATAAAATTAAAAACGGATAGCATTTTTAAACCCTTTCTCCATTTCACGGTTCAAATCTTTCTTTTTCAAGCTTTCGCGCTTATCGTACAAATGTTTGCCTTTGGCCAGGGCCACTTTCACTTTGGCCCAGCCCTTTTTGAAATAAATTTCCAGCGGCACCAGCGTCTGCCCCTTGATTTCAGCCCCGGCATACAGTTTGCGTATTTCCCGCTTATTTAACAGCAGACGGCGCGGACGGGTGGGGTCTGGCTCAGAGAGAGAATTGAATTTATAGGGTTTGACGTACATATTCAGTATTTCGGCCTGGCCGTTTTCCACCCGCACAAAAGCCCCCTCCAAGCTGACCTCTTTTTGGCGGACGGATTTCACTTCCGGCCCCAGCAAAGAAAGTCCCGCTTCAAAGGTTTCCAAAATAAAATAATCATGATAGGCCTTGCGGTTGCTGCACACGACCAAAATGCCTTCTTTTTTCGTCATGGGTATATGATAGCAAATTATCCGCCCCGCCCGGGACACCCCTTTAACGTTCAAGAATCTACTCCGTGTAATAGTTCCGAGAGCATTGCAAAAAGGTTACCCCTGAAAACAAAGCAATAACACCCTGCGACAAAAAGTCCCGTATGATGATAATTACAGGGCTTTAGAGCGGGCTCTCCCTGTAAAACTAATTTCAGGCCAACACGTAAGCGTGTATGACAACCTGCTTCTGCCAAGTGCATTTTTTATAACGGAAATCTAGCTTGGACACGGCAGCAGATATTTTTTCCGAAAACAACCCCCTGCCTAATAGCAGGGGGGCGGTGTCCAAAAACATCGTTTGACTATTCAGATATAGTGCAAAATATCCATGCAGTGCCTGTGCATGTTGCATTAGGGAAAAGCGCTTTTCCTAAAGCCACACCTTTTGGGTGACTAGAATTCACTCTATAATGAAAAGAACCTTTAGGCCCAATATACAGCTCAATCATGTACTCCCCCGCATAAGGAGAAAGGCCTAACATGTACATATTTGGATCTGGCTTATAAAAATAGAAATGCTCATCTATTTCCTGCCGAGAAGAAGTAGGAACCAGTTTATTTCCACTTTTTGTTGTCAACTCTACGCCTAATTCATCTAACGTACATATGCGTTCATTTTCCAGATAACACGCTTTTTGTAATGTAGCCAACGAACGCATAAATGGTATTCGTGAAGAAACACGACTTTTCATAACGGCCTTAGTATATTGCGGCAAAGCTACTGCAGCCAATATACCGATAATTAGAACTACCACTAAAAGTTCAATCAGCGTAAAACCGCCAAAATGGCATTTTAGGGGTTTTTTTATATCTAAAAGGTTTTTTTGATAGATTTTATTCATGAATAAAATCTATCAAAAAAAACAAATAAATTCAAGACAAACAGAAAAATTTCCCGAATGTCAACTAAACAAAATCTATTCTCCCAATTACAAGACCGGCTGAGTTTATACCTGAAACTTACTGTAAAAAAATTTGTACTCTTTTACAACAGGTTCACTTCCTATATATTTGCTCTTTTGTATAAATCATACCTGACTTCATTTAGGTTTCATCGCATAATTTGCCATTGCCACACATAACAATTTGCCAGGTATTTCCCCACGCGACACCGGCTCCCGCCCCGGCCTGCCCTTTTGCCAGCCATCAAAAGCCCCGCCGGGAAGCGGGGTTTATATTATTTTTCTATATATCCAAAACGCTCTAAAAATTGGGGGTCGTCCCGCCAGTTCGGGCTGACTACCACCTGCAGTTCCAAGCGGTAGGGCCGGCCCAAAAATTCCTCAATCCGCTTCTGTGCCTGCTGGCGCAGCTTGGCAATAGCTGCGCCGCCCTTGCCAATCAAAATGGGCTTTTGGCTTTCCCGCTCTACATGGATTAAAGCGCGGATATAGTTTTTATTTCCCAAATCTTCGGTAAATTTTTCTATTTCCACTTGGGTACTGTATGGAATTTCTTTTTGGTAGAGCTTGAAAATCTGTTCCCGGATAAATTCCGCCGCGTAAAAACGTTCCCAGCGGTCAGTCCACTGGCCTGGCGGAAAATAGGCCGGGCTTTGCGGCATGGCTTGGGCAACGGCTTCTTTTAAGGCCGCCACTCCTTTTTCCTTTGGGGCGCACACCTGAAACACACGCTGCAGAGCCGGCAGCTGTTTGCGCACGTTGGCTTCCACTTCCGCCAAGACAGCTGTGTCTTTGACCAAATCCGTTTTGGTCAGCACCAAATATACCGGGCAAAACACCTGAGATATTTTGTCAAACAGTTCCTGATGGGCCGGCAAATCCGGCGCGGAAGCGTCTATCAGCAACAGCACCAAATCCGCATCTTCCCCTACGGCCCGCTCTACACAGGCCGCCATGGTCTGCTGTAGTTTATAGCGCGGACGCAAGAAACCGGGCGTATCCACAAACACCACCTGGAAGCCCTCTCCTTCAATAATAGCCAAAATATTCTGACGGGTGGTTTGCGGTTTGTCCGTTACGGCGGAAAGCAAGCCCCCCGCCAAAGCATTTAACAAGGTGGACTTGCCGGCATTGGGCAGGCCTGCCAGCACGGCAAAACCGCTGCGAAAATGTTCCGTCTGTGTGCTCATAATGTATATTGTACCTGATTTTTGGCTGTAACGGAGAGACTATATTTCTGCTGTCTTTCCCGCCCTTGTATTCCCTCCACAACCGCCCACAGGTCGCAGAGCCACGGCTTAATCCAAAGGAAGCGCCGCTCCGGTGCGCAGCATGTCTTCCAAGGCACCGGTAACAAAAACACGGTAGGGCTCTGTATCCTGTACTGAAATATATTGGTTAAAATGGCCATGTCTTTTGGCTTTTGCCAACGAACGCAAAGAGCGCTCCAGCCCTGTGATTGGAATACGGTAGTTCAAAATGACACGCTCATTACCGCCGCGTATGCCGCCCTGTACCGGCAAATATACATCTGTATGAATATGAATATGGAATTTATTAGCCACTTCGTGTTCCCCTACCCGCAGCCAGGTGCGCCCCTGCGGCGGATAAAGCAGCAACGTACCGTTTTGGTCATAAATAAAATGGCATGGCTCTTTAAAAGAACAATTAAGCAAATTCTGATACAAGCGCGATACCGTTTCAGGCGTAATCCGCTTGTCGGGATTAGCCGAAATGGTGGCCACTCCTGTTGTCTGCATAGTCCATGGGGTACGCCCTTCGTTTACACGCGCAGCCATCGCAGGCAAATCTTCCAGCATACCGGGGGATAATACCTCTTCAAAAGCCAACGAAATATGCTTGGGCTGGAAAGAAGCGGCAGTCACCGTTTCTTTTTCTCCCAAATAATACACGCGCACGCTGGGCCGGGCTTGCGGGCGTCTGGTAGCGGCCGCATAAGATTTAATAACCTCATTTTTAATATTTAACAGTTGCTCTGTTCTTTCAAATACGGCTCTTTTTAATGCGCCGCCATCATTAAGTGTTTCGGCACGGGCCAAAATTTTTCTAATATCTTTGAGAGCGTCTGGCGTTAAACCATAGGTACGGCGCAAATGCCCCAGCAGAGCCGTGGGCGGCTGATTTAAAAAAGCAGGATCTTTACTAACCAAATAGACAGGCGCCGCTTGCTTCCCCTGCACTGAATTTAGCTTGCTTTCCGGCAAGGCCTGTTCCTTCATCTTTTCAGCCCGGGCCTGCCGGGCGGCTTTGCGGTTTTTCTTTATAGCGCGCCCAGGGGAAGTTTTTACCAGCCCCAATTCTCTGCGTACGGCAAGGAGCAATTCGTCCCCGCCGCTCCGCAACAGTTCAGCTTCTATTTCCGGGGTCAGCATACTGCCCTTTTTATAGAAACGCTTCCAGCCCAACGACTTGGCCATTTCTTCCACAGACAAAGGTTTTTCTGCAGTCACAATCTGTGCCCGCACCTTACCGGCTGAAGCTGGCTGGGCAGAGGGTTGTACGACTGGTTTTGAAAGTGCAGGCAGTAAATTTTCCGCCGCCTGCTCCGCTCTCCATGCTGCCGCCGCCTGCGCCTTGGCTCGCTCCATCTGCGCCGTCTGCGACACCCACGCCTGCGCATTGGCCTCTATCTGACCTTCACTTAATTTCACCGCTCCCTGCACTTCTTTGCCTGCCGCCGCCTCTTTCACACCTTGGCTCGCCGCTTTCGCTTCCCCAGCGCTCACTACACTCAATTTCTTTATCAATATCTCCCGCCAGCTGCTCGTCCCATACTTCTGCAGCCGCCCTATCCGGATCACCCGCTCATACGCCGCTATATTCGCTCTTATCCCTTCCCCA
>CASEVJ010000003.1 GCA_949291365.1 uncultured bacterium | reverse complement strand
TACAAATGGGCAGTGCGTATGTCCATCCGGGCAGAAATATAGCGGGAGCAAATGCGTAGACATCTGTGGAGAAGGGGAATACTGGGACGCAGGCACCTCCAGCTGCAAAGACATCTGCAGTGAAGACCAGGTGTGGAACTCCAGCAATCAGGCCTGTGAAGACCGGTGTGGCCAAGATACGATTTGGGACAGTGAATCTCAGAGCTGCGTGCCCAATTGTACGGATGGGAAAGTATGGAACGAAGAAACCAAACGCTGCGAATCTGCCTGCACGCCTTCCTGCGGTAGTGTACAACCTGCGCTTGTAACGGCTTCAGATACTTGTGATAGAAACAAGATAGGTAGATATAGCTGCAATGGCAATCCTGGCACCTGTATAGACATATTTGAACAGGATGGGGTCTCTTATAGACAGGAAATAACTTGCTGCAGCGGGCAAACCGGCGGTTGTACGGATTCTGCAGGCGACGTTTGTACAACT
Organism: uncultured bacterium; assembly: GCA_949291365.1. Classification (GTDB taxonomy): domain Bacteria; phylum Elusimicrobiota; class Elusimicrobia; order Elusimicrobiales; family Elusimicrobiaceae; genus Avelusimicrobium. The sequence goes on along the minus strand of CASEVJ010000003.1, from coordinate 172,563 downwards.
CAACAGAAAAGAATAGGGATGGTTGCTGTGGGAGGCATCTGTCGGTGCCCGGATGGATCTTCTTTACAAAGTAGCGAAACGTGTGATATGAACGGGAATTGCTCAATGTCTCAACAGCGCTGTGTACCAGACGTTGAAGAAGAAGGAGAGTATACCTGCTTTACCAGTGTGAATACGCATACGGTAATTCCTGGCGCAAATGACTACAGAGTGCAAGAAGCCATGAAAGACGACAGTATTGACAAGTCTAATGGTATATGGTCTTCCATAGATGTTAGCGAGTGGAAACAGTATATGTCTTGTGATGGTTCCAACACTACGGTAACCTATACGCGGGGCCAAGCGGCAGATTGTGAGCCGGGCAAGAAATATTTATATGGCGGCGCAGCTGCTGGCTTGACTCTTATGGATGGTTGGCCTTATAGCTATTACCAATTGCAATATGCCTGCTTGGTATGTGGCCGAACAGACGACTTGAGTAAGTGCGGCAATTTTACGGTTACTATGCCGGAGGGATATACTCATACGAATCCCAATGATGAGACTTTGGGTTTTGGCAATGCGGATTCTGCGGATAAGGGAGTGCAATAGTGAGGTGTCAAACAGCATATAGATAATGGCACTGGTAACAATGGTGGGTACATGATTGGCATAGGCGCTATGTAGCCAGACAAGTACCCGGCAGTGAAAGAAAATTCATCATGTCTCCCGTCCTTTCCCCCGCTATAACGCTGGCGGAGGAGAGGAGCCGAGTAGACGAAGCGCCCTGCTCTTTGGAGCGGGGCGCTTTTTACACATCTTACGCCATATACTTGGCTAGTGCAGGAGGTGTTATTTCAGCCCGCGGCGCACGAGGCAAAACCTGTTTGCAGGCGTATCCAATATAGTTACTCCCTATGCTTATTTGAGCGAGTGGCTATCTTGCCCTACGCTTTTTCTTCAACTGTTTGGGCGGCATTCTCTTACAAATAGTTCCTGTTGGGCAACAGCGCAGGCAAAGCTAAAATATGGCACTAAAAACCCCGGGTCTTTGCCCGGGGTTTTATTTACAGTGTTTTTAAGAACCGCTCAAAAGCGGCCTGCCCCTGCGGGGTACGCTTATATACGCCGGCGTATTCCAGCACCTTGGCAAAGACAAGCCCCACTTCCTTTTGCAAAATGTTTTTGGCATTTTTAGCGGTGAAAGTGTGTTTTTGCAGTAATTGCGCCGCCCAGGCGGCATGTTTTTGCAGGGCAGGGTCTTTTTCTATGGCTTTTAGGTCACGGCGGATAAGCGCTTGGGCCAACGCTTCCAGTTCCCCGGCCAGCCGGGCGGGCAGTACCGCCAGCCCCATTACCTCTATAAGCCCGATATTTTCTTTTTTAATATGGTGTACCTCTGCATGCGGGTGGAAAATGCCCAGCGGGAACTCTGGGGTGGTGCGGTTGTTGCGCAGTACCAAGTCCATCTCAAAGAGTTTGCCGCGCCGTCTGGCAATAGGCGTAATGGTATTGTGCGGCGTCTTGCCGCTGAAAGCCAGAATATCGGCCTGCGGGTCGCTGTAGGCGCGCCATTTTTTCAGGATATAATCGGCGGCGTCCGTGAGGTCTTTTTTGCTGCCGTTTAGGCGAATGACACTCATCGGCCAGCGCACGATACCGGCTTTGACGCGGGGGAACTTTTTGATTTTAAACGTTTTTTCCACCGGGGCCTGTTCCATAGCAAAGGTGTAGCGTCCGCCCTGGAAATGGTCATGCGTCAGAATAGAGCCGCCCACAATGGGCAAATCGGCATTGGAGCCGATGAAATAATGCGGCAGTATGTCTACAAAGACGAGCAGGCGGGCGAAACTGTTTTTGGTCAGTTTCATCGGCTCGTGTTTGTCTGATAGGCAAATGCAGTGCTCATTGTAATAGACGTAGGGCGAATATTGCAAATACCACGGCTTGCCGTCTTGTAATAAGTCCAGCGCAATCAGCCGCAGATTTTGCCGCGCCGGATGGGCGGCGTGCCCGGCATATCCTTCATTTTCCTTGCAGAGCAGACATTGCGGATAGCCGGACGCTTTTACCTGCAGCGCCGCGGCGATGTCTTTGGGGTCTTTTTCCGGTTTGGACATATTAATCGTAATGTCCAGCCGGCCGTAGGGGGTGGCGGCTTTCCACACACGGTTTTTGGCCACGCGGTCGGTGCGGATATAGTTAAGCGCGCGGGCATCGTGATAAAATTTGTCCGTGGCGGCCTGCGGGCCCTGTGTTTTATACAACACGGCAAATTCACTCATCACTTCCGAGGGGCGCGCGGCAAACACATTCATCAGCCGCGTATCAAATAAATCGCGCTGGGTGACGGTGTCGGGCGTAATCAGCCCGCGCGCGGCGGCCCAGTCGCATATCGGGCCTAACACGGCGGCGGCGGTTTTGGGCGTTTTGGCTTTTGTGCGGGCCGGTTTGTAATCGGTCAATCCCAATACGGCCAATATTTCATTAAGCGCCCAGCGCGTGTCTTCGGGCTCTATCAGCCCGTTGTGCAGGGCATAGGCAATCAGTTGGTCGGTCAGGCGGTAAATATCTGGCATATACGCTCCTAATCGTTCAGTTCCCGCGCGCCGTCTTCGGCGCAGGCAATATAGAAATCGGGCTTGTAGCCGGTTTTGGCTTCGTATTCCCGGGCAACGTTTTGTTTAAACGCTTCTATGTGTTCGTTTTTCACCAGAGCCACCACACAGCCGCCAAAACCGCCGCCGGTCATGCGGGCGCCCAGTACGCCGGGCTGTTTCCAGGCGGCCTCGGCCATGGCGTCCAGCTCTGCCCCGGTGACTTCATAATCGTCGCGCAAGGACACATGCGAGGCATTCATAAACCGGCCGAATTGTTCCAAATCACCGGCTTTTAGCGCCTGCTCGGCCTTTAAGGTGCGCTGGTTTTCGTACACGGCATGTTTGGCGCGTTTGCGTTCTACGGGGTCTGTGATAAGCGCTTGGTTTTTCTCAAATTCCTCTTCGCTTAATTCTCCCAGTGCTTTAATGGGCAGGCGGCTTTGCAGCTGTTGGAGCGCGTGTTCGCTTTGGGAGCGGCGTTCATTGTATTTGGATTCAATGAGATTGTGCGGCTTGTTTGTATTGCAAATCAAAATGGATACGCCCTTTAAATCCAGCGGGGCATATTCATATTTTAGGGTGTTGCAGTCCAGCAAAATGGCATGGTTCTTTTTGCCCATGGCGGAGGCGAACTGATCCATAATGCCGCAGTTCATGCCGACAAATTTATTCTCCGCTTCCTGCCCGATTTTGGCCAGCTCCGTCTGCGGCAGCCCCAATGCAAAAAGCGTGTTGAGCGTGACGGCGGCAGCCAGCTCTATAGACGCAGAGGAAGAAAGCCCTGCCCCCAGCGGTACGTCCCCCCAAAACAGCAAATCCGCCCCGTGCAAGGCAATCCCCCGCTGCTGCATGGCCCAAAAGACCCCCAGCGGATAGTTGGCCCAATCCTGTTTTTTGTCAAAAGCCAGGTGTGCCAAATCTGTTTCCACCAAACCGATTTTTTCAAAATTTAGGGAATAGAGCCGGATTTTATCGTCCGCTCTTTTGGCAGCCGCTACATAGGTGTTAAACGACAGTGCACACGGAAAAACATGTCCGCCGTTGTAATCGGTATGTTCGCCGATTAGGTTTACCCGGGCCGGCGCACAGAACATGCGCGGGGTGCTGTCCGGGCCGAAAACTTCGGAAAATTTTGTTTTTAGTTCCTGTCTATTCATAGGGGCTCCTGACTGACAATCATTTTAAAATTCCATTCATATTTGCCGTGCGGCGCGCACACGGCGGCGCGGCGTATTTTATGCGCTACATAAATATCATCCCATTCCCCGGTGCAGGGTTCCAGCGCCAGGTTATAGTCGCCGCGGTAGCCGCCTTGGGTTTTCCATACCGCCAGATAGGGCACTTTGTCGGCGTCGTAGCGGTAGGTCAGGGTGTCGCCGTTGTCCTGGTGGGTAATGGCGCACCAGCCCTGGGTGTTCTTTTGGGTGAAGTAAAATTTTTCACAGGAATTGTCTGTTACGGGCTGGGTGTGCGACATGTCTACCGGTTTGCCGTCTATGCCGTGTGTGCAGGGATAGGGGTGGCGTGTGCCCCAAGGGCCTAGTGTTTTGGTGCTGTGTTCTACGGTAATGATTTCGGTTAGATTATCGGGCAGCACCAGCCGGGTCTGCTCTGAACAGGTAAGCAGACAATGCGGCGTCCAGATAAATGAGAAGGGGGCGTCGGAAAAATTTTCCAGTGTATAATGCATGTAAATTTCCGGGCCGCGGAGAGTTAAATCACGCAAAAATTGGTAAGGAAGCTTGTGGCTTTTTACCCAGGCGGTCAGCCCGTCTTGGCCGGGGTGCAGGGTATATCTCCAGGGCAAGGCCCACACTTCCCCATGGTCGGGTACCGGGGTGCCCTGATAAGGCCCGTGCGGATAGGGGGCTGCGTCTATAGAGGGGAGCACTTCGTCAAATCCGCTGGAGTCATATTGGGAAAACGCTGCTCCGTACGGGGGTGGGGTGAGGGTGTCTTGTTTGCTTTGAAACAAAAATTCCCGTCCGGTGTCTTTTTTAATCAAACTGGCCATTTTACAGGCGTAACCAGGCAGGAAAATCAGTGATAGGAAATTATTTTCCAGCTGTAGCCCTTCCAACCCTTTATATGGAATTTTTTTCATATATACCCCCGCTGCGTTGACAAAAAAAGTACGGCCCCGGGCCGTACCCAGTGCGAAAGATTATTCCCCCGGTTTTAGAAAAGGAAGAGGAAGCAAATCTTTTAATTTCTTTTTATGAACTTTGGTTTGTCCTTTTTTACTTACGGATACCAGTAAAATAGGGGCCTCTAATTTCATAAATTCCACCATTACTTGGCGGCAGGCCCCGCAAGGCGTGCCAAATTCGTCGCCTTCCACCGGGTCGGTGCAGACAGCTAGCGCGACAAATTCCTTCTGCCCCTCGCACACCCCCCGGAACATGGCGTTGCGTTCTGCACAAACGGTCAGCCCATAGGAAGCATTTTCAATATTGGTACCGGCGTAAATTTTTCCGTCCGGAGCCAAAACGGCAGCACCTACTTTAAAATGAGAGTAGGGCGAATAGGAATTTTTTTTGACCGCTACGGCGGCCTGAACCAGCGTGTCTAATGTCTTGGCGTCTAGTTTTTTCTTCATACTTCTATTCTAGCTTTGTAGCCGGAAAAGTCAAGCCCTTTTCCGACGGGGGAAAGAGACTTTTCCCGGGAAGGGTTTTTTGCTACAATGAGCCATGCGGAAAATAATTTTAGTATTACTGGTGATAGCCGGGATATGTTTTTGGTGGCATGCCGACAAGACGGAAATTAAAAACGCCGGAGCCGCCGGCACTACTATTGTGGCGTTTGGGGACAGCTTGACCTACGGGCAGGGCGCAGCGCGGGATAAAACCTATCCCGCCGTTCTGGCCCAGCTAACCGGCAAAGAGGTGGTCAATCTGGGGCTCAACGGCGACACGGCCGCCCATGCCCCGCGCCGCCTGGAGCAAGCGCTGGAGCACAAGCCCTATATGGTGCTGATTGAATTTGGCGGCAATGATTTTATGCGTTCGGTGCCATTTGAGCAGAGCATAGCCGCTGTGGAAGAAATGGTGGAGCGGGTGCAGGCGTCCGGTGCGGTGGCGGTAATTGTGGATACGGGCGGCTATTACGGCATGAAAAAATATACCAAGGCCTACAAAAAAATAGCCCGGGCCAAAGGGGCGCTGTTTGTGCCGGGTATTTTGGACGGGATATTTGGCAAGCGCGGGCTGATGTCGGATCAAATACATCCCAACGCGGAAGGGTATAAATTAGTGGCCGATAAAGTATATGCCCATATTAAGCCCTATGTATAAATGTGTGTAATAAACAGGATAACAGCAAAGAGACGGTCTGTGTGGAAAGTTTATCGGTTTGTGATGTTATATAGAAGCCCCCGGCAAAACCGGGGGCTTTTGCAGTAAACTTATGGGGCCTTCTTATTGGTCTTTGCCGCAGCATTTTTTGTATTTTTTGCCGCTGCCGCAGGGGCAGGGGTCGTTGCGGCCGATACGCGGGCCCTCATGCACAACGGTTTCCACTTTTTGCCCGCCGTTTTGTTCGGCTTTAAGCTCGGCTTCGTGGGCTTTCATCCATTTTTTCATTTGGCGGATACTTTTAAAGTCCACGCCGTCCTTTTCCATGCGTTTGGCAATATCTATAAAACGCTGTTTAATTTGCGGGTCTTTGAGTTTATTTTTAATCATGCCCGGCAAAGCGTCTATTTCCCGCTCAATGCGTTGTTCAATAGTTTCTTTGGGTGCTTTTTGCGGGGCCTTTTCCTGCGCTTGCGGCGCATCGGCCACCGCTGTGGCGGTGGGCTCGTCGGATTTTTTCTTAAACGGATTCCACATACTGTCTAAAACTCCTTAAATGAATTAGTGGAGCAAATTCTCCACGAAATTTTTAATAATTTCGGCCTTTTCAAAGTAATGTTTGCTGCGCGGTACGACCAGGCGGTTGGGGTGCTTGTCCCAAATTTTGAGGATTTTGTCATCAATTTCAAACGCCTGCTGCAGCGTTTCCGTGCGCACGTTGGTGGCTTGGTAGAAATCTTTCTCCGGTGGGGGAGAGAGGTGAATGACTGCGTCGTAGCGAGCCAGCTCCGTCTCCAGCGTACTGTTCATGGCTTTGAAGAAATCTTCGGGGCCTTTGGGCCAGTATACGGCACCGTCAATAGAACCGCGGTCGCATACAATCACTTGGGCGGCGGAGGTTACGTCGGCCAGCTGTTCCAGCTGATGTACGGTATAAAAAATAATGCGTTGGGCATGTTCAATATGCAGTGGGCTGTTGTCCTTGCGCGGGAAGCCGCCGCTGTAAATCAGCGTAGCCGCTTCTTGCACCAGCTCTATTTTGTTGCCAAACGTTTCTTTTAAAATAGACAGGGCGGTGGTTTTGCCGCCGCTGGGGCCACCGGTTAAAACGATTTTCTTTTTGTTCATTTTTTCTCCTCCTGGGGAAGAAGGGTGTCTATAAAATCTTTAATGATGCCGGCTTTTTGGAAGAAATGATCCATGGAAGGCAGCACCATACGGTTGGGGTGTTTTTCCCAAATTTTTAAAATTTTGCGGTCAATGCGCGACGCTTCCGCCAGCGTCTCGGTGCGCACGCGGGTGGACTGGTAAAACTCCGCTTTAAGCGGGGGGGAGAGATGAATCACCGCGTCGTAACGGGCAATTTGCTCTTCCAGCGTAGTGCCCATGTGCGCGAAGAAATCTTCTATCCCTTCCGGCCAGTATACGGCGGCGTCTACGGTACCGCGGTCGCACACAATCAGCTCGGCTGTGGAAGTTTGCATGGCCAAGCTTTCCAGCTGTTGGGTAGCGTAAAAAATAATACGCTGCGCGGCGTGTACATGTTCCACGCTGCCGTCTTTGCGCGGGAAACCGCCGCTGAAAATCATGGTGGCCGCTTCCGGCACCACTTCTATTCTGTTGCCAAACGTTTCTTTGAGCACCGAGAGAGCGGTGGTTTTCCCACCGTTAGGGCCCCCGGTAATGGCAATGCGTTTTGTCATTGGGCCTCCTGCGTGTTTTCGGCATTTTGCGCCGGCGGCAATGCTTTCGCCAGCGCTTCGTTTAACGCTTGCATATAAAGCTCTTTTACTTCTTCAAAATCTTCGCGTTGGTTTTTGGGCACGGAGCGCAGCGCGGAGTTGCGGTTTTTCATCTTTAAAAAGTCTATAAATTTATTATTCTGTTTAATGCGGAAATCCAAATGCGGCCCCGTGGAAAGCCCCGTGCTGCCCACATAGGCAATGGTGTCTCCCTGTATGACTTTGGCGCCTTTTTTGGTTTTCTTGGCAAAGCGGCTTAAATGCCCGTAAGAAGTGACGTAATTGTTGGCGTGGCGCACTTCTACATAATTGCCAAAGCCGCCTTTTTTACCGGCAAAAGTAACAACCCCGTCTGCCACCACTTGTACCGGCGTGCCGGTGGGGGCGGCATAGTCTATGCCCAAATGTGGGCGGCGGATACGCAAAATGGGGTGCATGCGGTTGGGGTTAAAACGGGAAGAAATGCGCACCCCGCGGAAGCTGATGGGGGATTTTAAGAACATTTTTTTGGTAATCTTGCCCGTTTTGTCAAAGAATTCGTCGTTGTAATAGAATGCGTAGTTCTCGCCGGTAACCTGGCCTTTGTACATGGCGGCCACTAGGTCTTGCCCGGTAATGACCCCGTCGCGGGTATAATGTTCTTCCCACACGGCGGCAAATTGGTCGCCGTTGCGGGTTTCGGTATTAAAGTCTATGTTCCAGGAGAAGGCGTCTGTTAAATCTACAATCAGCGGGACGGTAACATCGTCTTTAAGCATGGATTCAAACAGGGAATTTTGAATTTCCCCGGCGGTGCTTTTTACGCGTGTCAAAATCTCCACGTCGGACTTGCCCGCCACCAGCTGCCCGCCGGCGTCTGCCACGAAATAGCGTGTCAGCCCCTGGTTTAGCAACAGCATGGAAAACTGCCCGTTGGTAGTGGTGGAAATGGAATATTCGTCATCGGGCTGCAATTTGCGGGTGTCAGCCACGGAGTTTAATTTGTCTACAATTTCAGATACTTCGCGGTTGTCCAGTCCCGCTTCCTGCAGGGCTACATAAATGGGTTTTTGTTTAACGGCAAAATCGGTCACGTGAATTTCTTTTTCCAGAGAGTTGACCAGCTCGCGCTGGTTTTTGTTATGCGTAATCACCACGGTCAGCACCGTGGTAATTAAGATGACAGCCAGCGTAAGAAAATAAAACATCAAATCGTGATTACGCCGGTAGTGTTTGTTAAAAAAGGCAATCAATTTTTTATACATAGGCATACAAAGGCGGCCGGAGCTTGTATCCGGCCGCCCTTTTTAGTCTATATTATTTCTGGTCTTTCAAGAAAGAGCACAAGGCAATCGCATTGAGTTTTACCTTCGGGTCATCAGCGCGGGAAGGCAAAATGACCGGAATGGTCGGCCCCACCAAAATAGCCGCCGCTTCTATGTGGTCGCCAAAGAAAGCCAGTGCTTTATAGAGCGGGTTGGCTGCGTCCAAGTCCGGCAGCATCAAGATATCAGCGTCTCCGGCCACTTGTTTGCCGGTAATGCCTTTTTCGGCGGCTTTCTTTTCAGAAAGGGAAATGTACAAATCATACGGCCCTTCCACCGTGCAGCCCGTGATTTTGCCTTCGGCGTTCATCTGGGCCAAAGCGGTGGCGTCCACCGTGCTGGGGATTTTTTCATTCACTTTTTCCACCGGGCACACGCAGGCCACTTTAGGGTGTTCCAACCCCAGTTTGTGCATGGTATTGGCGGCGTTTTGAATGATTTTGGCTTTTTGTTCCAGCGTCGGAGCGATAACGACGGCGGAGTCGGTCACGGCAAAAGGTTTTTTGTATTTAGGCGTGCTGAACAACACAAAGTGCGACAAGAGCGCTCCTTCCGGCACCAGGTGGGCTTCTTTATTCAAGATGGCTTTCATGTAATACTTGGTGTCTACTAGCCCTTTAATCAAGAAATCGCCTTTGCCCGTCAAAATTTGGTCTACTGCCAGTTTGCACATGGTGGGCACGTCTTCACAGTCAATAAATTCAAATTTATCTTCTTTTAGTCCGGCGGCTTTGACCATTTCTTTTACTTGGGCAATAGGGCCGATTAAAATGCCGTGGGAGATGAGCCCATTGTCGTCGGCCATTTTGATGGCTTCCAGCGCTTCGGCATTGTTGGCACCGGGGACGACTACGCGGTTGGATTTGCCTTTTACCTGGTTTATCAGGTCTTCAAAGCTATTAAATTTCATTTTGCAGCTCCTTATGAATAATGTTTAACTATAGAGGGATTTTCCAGCGCACGGCGGGCTGCGTCACGCAAAGCATCTTTTTCTTCGCTGCCCGGGAATACATAAATGGGGGCTATCCAGCCCACCTGCCTTCCTATTTCATGCGGAATATATTTGCTGTGCATCAGCCCGCCCGTAAGGGCGATAAAATCCACTTTCCCTTCCAGTACGACGGCCTGCGCACCGATTTCTTTAGACATTTGGTAAATCATAGCGTCCAGCGCTTCTTTGGCTTTCTCGCGGGTGCATGCAATAAGAGAGCCCGGGCGTTTCTTGCCGGTTTGTATAAATTCTTCCAAATCTTTGGCGTCATAGGTACCGGTATACGCGGCTAATCCGCCTTTGCCGCGCATTTTAAGCCGTATGTCTTTTTGGGTGTATTTACCGGAGAAACACATTTCTACCAGCCCCGCGCATGGTACGGTGCCGCTTCTTTGCGGGGTCATGGGGCCTTCTCCTTCGTAGCCGTTGCTGACGTCTACCACTTTTCCTTTGCGGTGCGCCCCTATAGAAATACCGCCGCCGCCATGGCAGACAATACAGTTCACTTTTTCATAGACGGTGCTCTGTTTTTCGGCAATCAGGCGGGCGACGCGTTTTTGGCTTAAAGCGTGAAAAATAGAAATGCGCGGGTTTTCCGGCATACCGCTGTAGCGTGCCAGCGGCTGCAGTTCGTCAATGACCACCGGGTTGGCGATAAAGCTGGGACATTTGGCGTATTTGGCAATTTCGCGCGCTAAAATGCCGCCCAAATTACACGGGTGAATGCCGCCATAGCGGCCGGTTTCCAGGTCGGAGACCATTTGGTCGTTAACTTCATATACGCCGCCTGCTACGGAGCGGATAAATCCGCCGCGTCCGATGACGGCGTCAATTTCTTTGAGCGGTACTTTGTGGTCTATGAGGTAATCTAAAATCAGTTTTTTACGCAGTGGCAGCTGCTCGGTTACATTTTTGCCTTCGTAGGGTTCCAAGTCGGTTAAAGAATAGCGCACGGTTACCTCAAAGACGGGCTTGTTGCCCCGGTAATAACCGATGTCGTCTGAAGTAGAGCCCGGATTGATGACCAAAATGTTAGGTTGCATAGAAACACCGCCGCTTTGTTTCCTATATTCTAACATTTTACGCGCTCTTGCGCCTGCGGGGCCTAGGGCGCGGGCTTTTTTCTTAATTTTGACCAGAATGTCTTTGGCGTCAATGGACATTGTGGGGTTCCTCCTGTAAATGGCCATGAACATAGAAGGCGAAATTTTTGATAAAAAACAAATCGTTTTTAGACAAATTACTCTTGCGCAATAAAATGCGCATAATTTCTTTGCGTTGCTCTGGCGTATAATCGTATTTAAACCCGCTGGCCTGCATGAGCCCTTCCAGCTCTTCCACCACCCGTTCCGTCTCGGCAAAGGTGGCTTTGATATTTTTGGGTTCTTTATGCGGAAGCGGCTGGCTTTGGCGGGCCAGCTCATAACAGGTTAAAATGACCGCCTGGGCTAAATTAATAGAAGGTTGTTTGGCGGTGGTGGGGATATGGAGCACCGCGCCGCACAGCTCTATGTCTTCATTGGAAAGACCGGTTTTTTCGTTGCCAAACACCAGGGCTGTTTTCCCTTCCGCCTGCGTTTGCAGCCAATCCGGCAAATGCGGCAGGGTAACAAAACTTTGATTTAGGCGGCGATTGCGCAAAGCGGACGTAGCCAAAGAAAGCGGGCAGTCCGCCAGCGCCTGCGGCAGGGTGTCAAAAATGCGGGCATTTTTAAGGATATCCTGCGCGCCCACCGCGCTGACGGCGTCCTGAAACGCAACAGTAAAGGGATCCACCAAGCGCAGTTCCGATAACCCAAAATTAGCCATCGCCCGCGCCGCGGCCCCGATATTGTTAGGGTCGCGCGGGTGGACTAGAATGACGGTAAACGGGCGGGTCATCTGGCTAAAGCGTCGCCAATGGCTTCGCTGACGGTCGGGTGCGGAAAAATAACCTGCTGTAATTGCTCGGCGGTAAATCCCGCTTCCAGGGCCACGGTAAATGCACTAATAATTTCCGAGGCGTTTGGCCCAGCCAGTGTGGCTCCCAGTAGGCGGCCGGTATTTTTATCGCTGATGATTTCCACAAATCCTTCCGACGCCGCCATGGTCAGCGCGCGCCCGTTGGCCAGCATAAACGCTTTTTGCGCTTTAATTTCCAGCCCTTGCGCCTGGGCTTGGGCGCGGGTTAAGCCCACGCCAGCCACTTCCGGCACGGTATAAACAGCATTGGGCACCCATTCGTTGTGGTAGACCATGGGCTGACCGCCAATGTTATGCGCAGCCACTATTCCTTGGCGGGAGCCCGCATGGGCCAATAAGGCCAGCCCGGTTACGTCTCCGGCGGCGTAAATATGCTCTTTTACCTGCAAGGTGCGCGGATTGACGCCCACGATTCCCTTGCGGTTCCACTCCAGACCGATGTTTTCCAAATGCAACTCCGCTAAATTGCATTGACGCCCAATGGCGACCAGGACAGCGTCTGCCTCCAACAGTTCGTCTTTGTCCAATACAAGCACCGGGTGCCCCTCTTCCAGGCGGGCGTCATGGACGGTTTGTCCCAGCCGCAAAACGACGCCGCGTTTTTGCAAACTTTGGGCAACCAGGCGGGATACGGCCTCGTCCATAATGGGCAGCAGGCGCGGCTGCATTTCCACCAGGTGCACCTCTATGCCCAAGGACGACATCAGTGTGGCAAACTCACAGCCAATGGCGCCCGCACCTATAATAGCCAAGCGTTTGGGCAGCTGCGGAATTTGGAAAATGGTGCTGTTGTCGTAGATATGTGTGTTTATTTTGTCAAACGGCGGCGGGACGAATGCTGTACTGCCCGCGGCGATGATGACAGCGTCAAAAGTGAGTTCTTGGCTTTGCTCTTTCTGCGTGATATGCAGGGTGTGTGCGTCTTTAAAGGAGGCAGTCCCCTCTATATAATGTATTTTAGCTTGGCGGAACAGGGCCAAAATGCCGGCGGCCAGTTTTTGGCTGACAAGTTGCTGGCGTTTTTGGATTTTGGGCCAGTCCAGTGCTTTTAAAATTTTCTCTGCGGCAGGGGCGGCGCTTTCCTGGCATAGGGCGGAAATGCCGCGCACCGCGTCAAAGCGGTGGGCCGCGTCTAACAGGGATTTGGACGGAATACACCCGCTGTGCAGGCATACGCCGCCGGCAAGTGATTTTTCTATAACGGTTACCTCTGCGCCCAGTTTGGCGGCTTCCAGCGCAGCGGGATAGCCGGCGGGGCCGGCGCCGATGACGGCTACTTTGAGGGACATACAACCTCCGTACTATGGCAAAAAGGGGATATTTTCTTGTATTCTAGCATTAAAAACAGCAGGAAAAAACATATAATTAGATTATGCCGCAAAATCAAAAACCTTCCTATTTGGGCCACCGCCAACGCATACGCGAAAAATTTGCCGCGGGCGGACTGGATCATTTTCTGGATCATGAAACGCTGGAACTGTTGCTGACGTATTGCATTGCCCGGCGCGATACCAAGCCCACGGCGTGGGCGCTGATGAAGCGCTTTGGCAGTTTGGCGGCGGTGCTGGACGCTTCGGTGGAAGAGTTGTGCACTGTGAAAGGAATAGGCGAGCAAAGCGCACAGTTTTTAAAACTTATACGGGCCGTATTTAAAACATATTCGCTGGAAGAAGTGAAAAATAAAATTACCGTGCGTACGCCGGAGCAGGTATTGGAATATTGCAAGGCCTCTTTGGCAGGGAATGCCGATGAATGCCTGGAGCTGATTTTTCTGTCTGTACGCAATACGGTAATCGGTACGGAAATTGTATCACAGGGAAGTTTGGATCGCGTGAGCGTTTCGCCGCGCAAAATCGTGGAGCGGGCGTTGGCGGCCAAAGCGGCTGCCTTGATTTTGGTGCATAATCATCCGTCCGGGGATCCAACGCCATCTATGGACGATGTGGTACTGACCAAAGAAGTAGCGCGCGCCGCGGCGTTGTTGGGCATTACCGTGCATGACCACATTATTATTGGCAAGGGCGCGCATTACAGTTTAAAAGCCAACGGGAAAATATAATGAATGTACTTAAAGAAGTGTTAAAAAACCAAGTGTATCCGGCTATGGGCTGTACAGAGCCCGTATCCGTGGCCCTGTGCGGGGCGTATGCGGCAGAGCTGCTGGCTCAACCGGTGCAAAAGGCCCTGTTCCGGCTAGACCCCGGCACCTACAAAAACGGCTGCGGTGTGCGTATTCCGCATACGGAAGGGGAAAAAGGCAATTTGCTGGCGGCGGCTTTGGGCCTACTGATTGCCAAGCCGCAGCTGCAGATGGAAATTTTGTCCGGAGCGGACGCTGCCCTGCTGGCCCGGGCTAAAGAAATGGTATCCCGTAAACAAGTGCGTTTGGAAGTAGCCCCGGAAAAGCATGGGTTTTATATAGAGGCCTGGTTGCAGGGGGCCGCCGGGGCGGAGGGGCAGTGTATTATTGCCGGCAGCCATACGGATGTGGTGTTTTTGGCTAAAGACGGGCAAATTATCAAAGATTTGCGGACGGAAAAAGAGCAGGGCTCTTGCTCGGCTGCGTTTAAAGAGGCCCTGCGTAATGCCAAACTGGCTGATTTAATATTCTGGGCCGAAGCCGCCGATGCCGACGACTTGGCCTATATTAAAAAAGGCGTAGAGATGAATTTAAAGGCAGCAGAGATGGGACAGTCTTTACGCAAAGTGGGTTTTTATATCAAGGAACTGGTACGCAAAAACCTGCTGCAGATGGATTTGCTTTCTTCCACTAAAATCTTGACCGCCTGCGCCGCAGACGCGCGCATGGACGGGCAGCCGGTGGCGGTGATGAGCAGCGGCGAGTCTGGCAACCAAGGTGTGGTGACGATTTTGGTGCCGTGGAAAGTGGGCCAAGAAATGCATGTGCCGGAGGAAACGATACTTAAAAGTATCGCCCTGTCCCATTTATTAAACGGCTATGTCAAAGTATTTACCGGGGAGCTGGCCCCCATTTGCGGCTGTGCGATTGCCGCCGGGGTAGGTGCAGCTGCGGCGATCGTGTACCAGCAGCGCGGGGCCAATGTGCCTGCTATGACGCTGGCCATTAACAACATCATCAGCGACATCGGCGGTATGCTGTGCGATGGGGCCAAAAGCGGCTGCGCGCTCAAAGTGGTCAGCTCTACAGACGCTGCTATCCGCGCCGCGTTTATGGGTATGCATGACTACGGCATTACGGAAGTGGAAGGTTTTGTGGGCAAAAGCGCGGAAGAGACGATACAGAACCTGGGCAATATTTCCACCGTGGGCATGCGTGCGGTAGACCCGATGATTGTGGATATTATGGAAGAAAAGCTGAAATAGTTTTTCTTCTGTTATTTTTTAATCCCCGCGGCAAAACGCGGGGATTTTTGCAGACAGAAAAAAGAGTTTTTAGCCCTAATAAAGAAGGTTTTTGCTTGCACAGAGCCAACAAAAACCCCCGCTCACCAGAGCGGGGAGGTTTGTTGCAAGAAAGCTTAATTGGCTTCCGGCACGTGTTTGTATTTAAATACAAAGGCAAACACTATGGCCACTACCAACGCATAGGCCGAAAAGATAAACCAAGAAGTAGACCAGCCCGAGGCAATGGCCTGGGATACGTCAGCCGGATAAACGGCCCCCGGTGCCAGCATGCCATTGGCGGCGATGTAGGCGTTGGTCGGTGCATTGACGAAATGGTCAATGATTTTCTGTGCGCCCAGCATACCAATCGTGGCGCCAACGCCGTTGGTCATCAGCATAAACAAGCCCTGCGCGCTGGAGCGGATAGATACGTCGGTTTCTTTTTCCACAAACAAGGAGCCGGACACGTTGAAGAAATCAAACGCCACCCCGTATACAATCATGGACAATACCAACAGCGAAATGCCGACAAACGTTACCGGGTTGCCCACGCCAAAGAGCCCAAAGCGCAATACCCAGGCAAACATGCTGATTAACATTACTTTCTTGATACCGAAGCGTTTTAAGAAGAACGGAATAAGCAGAATACAGAACGTTTCGGAAAGCTGGGAGAGCGAAATTAAGGCATTTGCATTGCTGGCGCCCCAGCTGCCGGCCATACCCGCCAAAGAGTTATAGCTGTGAATGAACGGGTTGGCGTAGCCGTTGGTAATCTGCAGGCAGCTGCCCAAAAGCATGGAGAAAATGAAGAAAATGGCCATTTTCTTTTCTTTGAACAGTTTAAACGCATTTAAGCCAAGCGCCTCGGAGAAAGATTTTTTCTCTCCGTCTTTGCAAACCGGGCACTCGGGCAGCGTAAAGCTGTAAATGCCCAGCACTACACCTAAAATACCGGAGAGGTACCACTGGGCAAACGTGTTTTGAAATCCCGTAAAGTTAGATACCAGCATGGTGCAGATAAAGCCGACAGTTCCCCAAATGCGGATAGGGGGGAAAGCGCGCACCGGGTCTAAATTAACTTTATGCAAAGCGGTATAGGCCACGGAGTTGGACAAGGCAATCGTGGGCATATACAGCGCTACGCTTAAAAGATAAAACGTATAAATATAGCCGAAGCTCACGGGCGTCTGGGATCCGAAATAAGCTGCCCCCATCATAAAGAAACCGGCCAATAAATGGCACAGCCCCAGCATTTTCTGGGCGGGCAGCCAGCGGTCGGCCAAAATGCCGATAACAGCAGGCATAAATAAGGACACAAAGCCCTGCGTGGCGTAGAACAAGCCAATGTGCTGCGCCTGCCCCACGTTGGCTAAAAAAGCCCCCATGGAGGTTAGGTAAGCCCCCCAGACAGCGTACTGGAGGAAATTCATGACAATTAAGCGGAATTTCATGTTCATAAGCGTTGGTACGGTAACGAACGGCTTTTGTACAGTTCTCCGTATGTAAGTTGGTGTTGCGTTGAGGCGGCGGCAAAGAGCCGCTTCCAAAACCCATTGTACAAAAAATATATAATATGTGTATGTTGCGCGCGGCGGTTAGGCCCGCGCGGGGAGGTTGTATGGCCGATTATAGTTTTGATGTAGTAAGCAAAGTGGATATGAACGTAATTGCCGAAGCGGTCAGCGCCGCCGGCAAAGAAATTTCTAACCGCTATGACTTTAAAGGAACCAATTCCAATATTGAACTTAATGACAAAGAAAACGAACTGAAACTTACTTCCGCCGATGAGTACAAGGTGGGCGCTCTGCGCGATGTACTGTTTACGCGCCTGGCTAAACGCGGCGTGGCGCTGAAAAATTTGACGCAGGGCAAAGTGGAAGCCGCTTTGGGAGGCAACGCCAAACAAAGCATTAAAATCCAGCAGGGCATTCCGTCCGACAAAGCCAAAGAAATTTCCCGCTGCATTAAAGACGCCAAGCTGAAAGTGGCGGCCTCTATCCAGGGCGACCAGCTGCGCGTGTCTTCCAAATCCAAAGATGAGTTGCAGGCCACGCAGGCCCTTTTGCGCGAAAAAGATTTTGGGCTGGATTTACAGTTTACCAATTACAGATAGGAGCCATCATGAGAAAACTTGTTGTCGCTTTTGTACTTGCTTTTGCCTGTATGCCGGTTTTTGCCGCGAAGGACGCTACGCTGAATTTCTACCAACGTCAGGCCCTGATGAAAGGGGAAAACACCCGCGCAGACCGCGCTTTTGCTTCCGCGTTAGCAGAACAAACCGGAATATGGATAAAGCAGAACCCGCAAAGCCCCGAGCTCAAGACGGCTTTATTAATGCAGGCCGATTATTATTTGCGCGCGGGGGAAGAGGCCCGGGCTTTGGTGGCGCTGTACCAAGTGCGCTTTTATTTTCCGTCGGCGCAGGATTTTACGGTGCTCTCCTCTAATATAGAGCAGGCCATGGAGAAAATCAAACGCTCCCAAAAAGGCCAAGCCCTCAAAGTGCTGGCGGTGAATACGGACGGGCTGTCCCGTCAGCTCCAGCAGGCCGCGCTGTTGGAAGCGTTGGTAAAAGCCAACCTGTCGCAAACCTATCAGCCGGTCAATGAACTATTTGAAGATTTTTTTGCCACCTATCCCCAGTTCTCGCAAACGGACAAAATGCTGCTCTTGCAAGGGGATTGGTACCGCCAAAATGAGAATTACACCGCGGCGGTGGCTGCCTATAAACGGGTGAACGAATTGTTTCCCAATACACCCTATAAAGCCGCCAGTTTGCGCATGACGGCCGACGTGTATTCCGGTGATTTGGAAGATTATGATACGGCGGTTGCTATTTATAATCAACTGCTTAAACAGTATCCCGATTCCAATGAAATTGGCGTGGTGTATAAACACTTGGCGGTCATGGAAGAAAACCGCAAGGATTACGCCGCCGCAGCCGCTTATTATGAGCGGGCTATCAAAGATTTGGGCTCCCGTCCTGCCGCTTACGAAGCGTGGCGCGGCAAAGCCGACGTACAGATAAAAAATAAAGACTACCAGGGGGCCTATGATACTTTGTTGTCTGCGGCGCAACTGTTTGCGGCCGATGAAACCAAATACACAGAGGCCTTGGCTGAAGCGGCGCAGATTGCCCAGCGCCGTTTAAAAAGCCCGGCTATGCAGGCCGCCGCGCTGGAAAAAATCATGCTCTCTTATCCCAAAACGCAAACGGCCCCGCAAGTGCTCTATGAGTTAGGGGAAGCGTATGAAAAGCTGGGCCGCCCGGAGCCGGCGGCGCAAACCTATAAACGGTTGATTATCAATTATCCTACGGATAAATATGCCTCCCGGGCGCAGAGCCGGCTTTCCCGGTTGGAAAAGTAACTGTCCTCTTTCCATAAAAACCGCGCTGAAAGGCGCGGTTTTTTATGCGCTGTTTGGGGAGCAAAACGCCTGGACGGCTAGGGAGAGAATAAGCGGGCTGTTTCGGCAAGGCACGCGGTTTTTGGGCAAACGGAGGAGGAGAATGAGCATCAGGAATTTAAGACGGCAGCAAACATATTGCGTGCGTGCTGAAGTCTTGGGGGATAAGCGGCTGTTTTGGTAAAATATATTTATGGAACTATTAGCGCAAGTATGGGATATTTTCCTTCATTTGGATGTACATTTAAACGCCTGGGCGGGCACGCTTGGGCCATGGCTGTATGTGGTGCTGTTTGTGGTGGTGTTCTGCGAAACGGGGCTGGTGGTAACCCCTTTTCTGCCGGGGGACTCTTTGCTTTTTGCCGCCGGGGCGCTGGCTTCCCGGCCCGGCAGCCCTATTGATCTGTGGGTGTTAATTCCGGTCATTTTTGCCGCCGCTGTATTGGGAGACAGTGCCAACTACGAAATAGGCAAATGGCTGGGCCCCAAAGTGTTTAACCGCAAAGACAGCTGGCTGCTAAACCAAGACCACCTGCATAAAGCCCATGCATTTTATGAAAAATACGGGGGGAAAACAATCATTCTGGCCCGTTTTATCCCCATTATCCGCACTTTTGCGCCGTTTGTGGCGGGCATTGGCAAGATGACGTATTGGCATTTTATTTCTTATAACATTATCGGTGCGGCGGTGTGGGTGCTGCTTTTTTGTATGGGCGGCTATTGGTTTGCGGATTTGCCGCTGGTGCAAAATCATTTCCACTATGTGATAGTGGCTATTATTGTTATCTCGGTACTGCCGGCTGTGTATGAGGTGTGGGCCGAGCGGCGAAAGGGCCGCAAAAACTGATTGCACCCGAAACCCCGGCTTTGCCGGGGTTTTTTAATGCGGTTTATGCCCGCCGGTGCAGCCGGGGATATTTCTGCGACAGTAAATTGTTTGTCCGCCGCAGAGGTTTGGCCGGTTTTGTTTCATCTGGAAAGAAAAGACATCTGTTCTGCTTTGGGCAAGGGCGCAGAGGCGGTTTATTCTTCTTCCGCCGGCAGTTCTACCGGCAGTTTCCCCTGTGGGGAAATATTGCCCAAAATGATGTCAGCCGCTGTCTGCAGGACGTATTTGTTCAGCCCATAGGTGGCTAACACGGTGCCCGCTTGCGGATAGCTGGGGATATCGTAGGGGCTCATGGTGGAGATGAATACATTGCGTGGGTATTCTTCAAACAACGCATTAATGGTGTTTTTTTGGTTGATATTGGTTTTGTCAGCCCATTGCAAGCTGGTTACGACCAACAGGTCGGCTCCGTCTGCGCATTCCCGCGCGCGGCGTGCGTCTATGGAGCGGGGCGTCATAGCGGCATTATAACTGCGCACCTGCCATCCCTTTTCCAAAAACGGACGGGAGAAACTCATCAGCTGGTCGGCAAAGCGCGACGGGGCAAAAAACACCGCGCATACGGTGGGGCTTTTGCCGCGCTGGACTTGGGGATTGAACGGGAGCAAATTGGCCCGGTCGCGCACGAGGGTAACGGCCTGGTCGCTTATTTTTTCCAGTTCAGCGCGGTAGGCCTTGTCTATAGGGGCCGGCTCGGGCCGGGGGCCGTCAAGCAGACCCAATTCTTTTTTTAAGTTAAAAATTTTGCGTCCCGCTTCTTCCACCCGGGCGCGGCCCAGGGAACTGTTGGCCACTTGTTTATAGATACGGTTGAAAGTGGTCTGTGGTTTAATATAGCGGCCCAGCAGCACCCAATCCACCCCTGCCGCCAAAGAGCGCACGGCACAGTCGGCAATCGTGCAGAAGCGGGTGGCGGCTTTCATGTCCAAACTGTCGGTCACTATCAGTCCGTTAAATCCTAGCTGCGTGCGCAGCAAATCCTGCAAAATAGGTTTGGAAAAAGTGGCTATGTTTTTGTTGTCCAGCGCCGGGTAGAGTATGTGGCTGGTCATCACGCCCTGTACACCGTGCTGTACAGCTTGGGCAAACGGGGCAATATGCACTTGACGCAATTCTTTGTCTGATACCTTAACCACGGGCACCTGATAGTGGGAATCTACCGAGGTATCCCCATGGCCCGGAAAGTGTTTGACCACGCTGATAATGCCGGCGGCTTTAAACCCGTTCATCAGCGAGAGCCCCATCTTGGTCACATTTTCCGGGTCGGAGCCGAAAGAACGCACCCCAATAATGGGGTTATGCGGATTGCTGTTTACGTCCAACACCGGGGAAAAGTTGACATGTATGCCGGCGCGGCGCAATTCCAGCCCGGCCAAATAGGCAATGGAAGCGGCTCCGTTTTCATCATTGGCGGCGGCCAGCATCATATTTGTCGGCAGATAGTCAAACCCCAGCGTGATAGGGGTGTATACGGTGCCGCCTTCATAGTCAATGGCGATAAGTAAGGGGATTTTGTGCGGGCTTTTTTGGGCCCAGCCCTGCATTTTGTCCACTAATTCTTTGGTCTGCTCCAGCGAATAGTTGCCCCACTGGATAAGCACACCTCCGACTTTGCCGCTCTCTATGACGGGGCGGAAAATGTCGGCGCTATCCACATCGGCAAACACGACCAGCGTTTGCCCCAGTTTTTCTTCTAGGGATAAATCGTCAAACTCCACTTGAGCCGCCGCCGGCAGGACGGCCAGCCAACAGGCAGCTATACACAGTAGTCTTTTAAGCATGTCCTTTTATATGCAGTATCGGGATTTCCGCCGGGGCGAAAAAGCGAAGCGGCACGCCCCAGTAAAACATACCGGAAGTTACATAAATATGGGACTGCGGGCCCGTTTGATACAGTCCGTATACATACGGATAAGTCATTCTAACAAAAAAATTGAACGGAAAAATCTGCCCATTGTGCGTGTGCCCGCTGACCATAAGCGGCACCCGATGCTGGGCCGCCACCAAAGTCAGAAGGGGCTGGTGGCTTAAAATGACCCGCGTCCGGGCCGGGTTGGTTTGGGCAAGCAAGTCGTCAAGCTGCTGCGCGCTCACGCGTGCGGTGCGGATATCGTTTAAGCCAATAAGCTGCAGCCCGTTGGGCAGCGTATGGATTTGGTTTTGCAGGGTTTCTATGCCGGCCTGACGGTAAAACTCCAGCGAATTTTCATATCCGGTGTAATATTCATGATTGCCCAGCACCCCAAAAGAGCCATATTTGGTTTGCACGTTGGCAAGCGCCTGGGCATAAGCGGAGCGGTTGGCGCCGTACTCAAATATATCACCCAGTATCCAAAGGGTGTCTGGGTTTTGCTCCTGAATGCAGGAGAGGGCTTTTTCCCAGCGTTTTAGGGAAACGCCCATACCCAAATGCGTGTCTGAAATAAGCACGGCTGTCATTTCCGGGGCTCCGGGGATATGTACGTCAATGTGTTTTATGCGGGGTTGGGTACAGGCCCCGTAAATAGACAAAATAGCCGTCAGCGCCATACAGTCCAAGCTGACCGGGCCCAGAATGTGTTTGGCTGGCAGGTGCAGCAATGCACAAATAGCTTGCAGCAAGGCAAAGGCCAATACGATGAAAAACAGCAAAAACACCAACCCGGCATACCCGTATGAGACAAAATAAAGTATGTTTTCCAGCGTACCGTAATGCGTGCGCGTGTAATTCATAGCTAGCCGCATGGCGGCAGTAAACACTATGGGAAGCAGTACGGCGGGCACTTTCCACCCTGCTGCCGGAAAAAGAAAATAAATCCACAAACCAATGACCGCCTGCATGCAGAGCAGAATCAGACTGGCAAAAACAAAAAAACTCATACCAACAATCCCCACCGCGGCGTCTGTGCGGCACCGCGCAAAAATGTCCTCTCTCATATTTTAAAAAATTTCGCATAATAAGTATAATATATCTATACGTTTATACTATTTACACAGAGGATATTTTACCATGACAGTCAGAGTCAGATTCGCCCCGTCTCCTACGGGATTTCTACATATCGGGGGCGTACGCACCGCGCTTTTTAATTATCTTTTTGCCAAAAAGAACAAAGGCACCTTTCTGCTTCGTATAGAAGATACCGACGAGGAACGCAGCACCCAGGCCTCCACGGACGCTATTTTTGAAGGCATGCAATGGATGAAACTGACTTGGGACGAAGGCCCTATGCCCGACGGTACCGACAAAGGCCCCGACGCTCCGTATTACCAGGCCATGCGCGCTGACCAGGGGATTTATAAAAAATATATTGACCAGCTGATTGCCCAAGGCAAAGCGTATAAATGCTATTGCACGGAAGAAGAGCTGGAAGCCAACCGCCAAAAATGCCTGGCAGAGCACCGCCCGCCCAAATACAGCGGCAAATGCCGCGACCTGACCCCGCAGCAGCAACAAGAGCTGGAAGCGCAGGGCCGCAAATACGTCATCCGCTTCCGCATGCCCGAAGAAGGGGACGTGGAATGGGACGATATGATCCGCGGGCACGTTAAATTCGCCAGCAAAGATTTATATGACCTGGTGATTCAGAAAACCAGCGGATACCCGACCTATAACTTTGCCGTGGTAGTGGACGACCATTTAATGCGCATGACGCATGTTATCCGCGGTGATGACCATATTTCCAATACCCCCGCCCAGATACAGATTTACCGCGCGTTGGGCTGGAAAGAGCCAGTGTTTGCCCACCTATCCATGATTCACGGCCCCGACGGCAAGAAACTTTCCAAACGTCATGGCGCCACCAACGTAGTAGAGTTTAGAAATATGGGCTATTTGCCCGAAGCGTTGAAAAACTATTTGGCACTTTTGGGGTGGGCCACTTCAGACTCCCAGCAGATTTTCGCCCCGGGCGAGCTGGAAGAAAAATTTGATATTTCCGGCTGTCAGCCCAGTCCGGCGGTTATGGATCCGGAGAAACTGAACTGGATGAACGGCGAATATATCCGCCAGACGCCTATTGCCCAATTGACAGACTATGCCCTTCCATTTATTGAAAAAGCCGGTATAGATGTTAGCAAAGTGTCCCGCGCCCAGCTGGAAGGCATTGTGGGGCTGGAGCAGGAAAAATACAAACTGCTCACGGAAATACCGGATTTAATCCGTTTCTTCTTTGAAGAGCCGGTGTTTGAGCAGGAAGCGCTGGATAAAGTGTTTGCCAAACCGGAAGCCAAATCCGTGCTAGAAGGCATGATAAAGACATACGGCGAATTGGCCGACTTTACCGAAGGCCCGCTGGAAGCCGCCGCGCGCAGTTTTGCCAAGATAAACGGATATAAAGCCGGGCAGGTGTTTCACCCGGTGCGCGTTGCCGTTTCGGGGCGTACCCATGGGCCGACTTTATTTAAAATGCTGGAATATATGGGGAAAGACACGGTGGTGCGGCGTTTGCAAAATGCCTTGCAATACTGTAAATAACATACGATGAAATACTGTCTCTTTGACGGCGGCGATGTGGTGGGGCCTTTCACGGCGAAGCAGCTTTTGCTCCGGCCGGGGTTTGGCGCGCACAGTTTAGTCTGTCCGGAAGAGTACAGCGATGAAGAAGCATACTGGAAAGAGGCCCATTTCTACGAAGAATTTGGCTTCCCAGCCCAGGCAACCCCCCGGCCTCAGGCGGAAGAACCGGCCCCCGTTGTGCCGACCGAGCAATTCTTAAAAGCGATGGATACGGTAATGACGGAGCTGTCTTCTTTCCAGGTAGGAGAGAAAGACCTTTCCTTGCATCAGACCGACAAAGTTGCCAAACCGGCTGCCGATCAAGCCGGAAAAGAGGCGGTCGCGCCCGCCGCTTCCAAACGAGCAGCCCTCTCTGCCGATGAGAACTCTGCCAAATCTACTCAGGAAAATGCCTCGCACAAAACACCCCGGCCCGTCCAACCGCAAGTAAAAGAGCCGGCTCCTGCTGCAGATGCGGAAAAAGAAATTGCCCAGGATAAAAATACAGCTCCGTCCATTTCCGGCAAGCCGTCCCGGCCGGCAGCAAATGCGAAAGATGAGGAGCAAAAAATTTCTTCTATTTTATTGCAGGCCTCGGAAGAAATGAAACGCCGGCGGGTGGGCCGTGAAGCGGTGTCTAAAGCGGAAGAACAGCTGAAAAAGTCCGCCGCCTCTGAACAGGGACACCTTTCAGCTGAACAAGGCAAAGAAGCGCCCGCACAACCTGCTTCTTCTGCGGGAGGAGCGGCGCAGGAAATGCACATAGAAACGCAAACGGTATCCCATGCCAGCCCGATAGAAGAATATTTTAATACGATTAAAAGCGGGGATTTGGGCAATATTTTAGGGATTCCGGACCCGAAAGAAAATTCCGATATGAACTTGGTGCGGGCGCTGGAAAGCCAGTTTGAAAAGACAGATCCCGCTTTGGTTCATCCGATAGAAGACGACCCGTTTGATGAGTTTACCCCTAAAGCCCAAACCGCCGAAATTGCCGGCCCCGCCGCGGCAGACACCACCGATCAGGCCGATAAAAAGACCGAAGAAAATTTGAGACGTTCCTTGCCAGATTTGAAAGCGGCACAGTCGCTGCCACTGGCAGGGCAGGGGTTTGTGGAAGAAGCGGCGCAAGAAGAAGAGGATACGGTGCCCCCTCCCGTGCAGGAAATGTTGGTGCCGGAGCAGGAAGACGACCCCAATGATAAAACAGTCAAAACGATTTTAGAAGGAAAGCTGAAAGTGGATACGTTCCGCCAAGAAATTCCGGAACCGATTAAAGAAGTGCCCCCGCAGCAGAAGGCCCCGTCTCATGCTTCCGCGGCAGAAATGCAAGAGGAGCCGCGCGTAATCAAACAGCGCCCGGTGGGGAAGATGAAATTTGTGTTTTTGGGGCTGGGAGTAATGGTGCTGTTGCTGGGTGCTTATTTAAACTGGACGCAGAGTGAGGCACCGGCAGTTTCCCAGGAAACGGCAGAAGAGCAAGAGTCCCCCACTGCCGCAGATGTGCCAGACGTGCCGGACTCTTTGCCGGACGCGCGGGAAGCCATACATGCGCTGCCCCAACGGCCGGCTGCCCCAGTGCAAGACCCGCTGGAGCTGGCCAAAGAAATCGTGCAGAATTATCCGCTGGATAACGGCCGCGGGACGGTGGAGGAATACCTAAACCGTTTGTACAGCAAGCAGCTCAAAGAGGGCTATGCGGCTGTTTGGTCCGCCGAGCCGCTGCACCGCAATTCGTATGTAGTCAAATACCGTCTGGCTAAGACGCGCAAGGAGCCGATAGTCTATATCTTCCAGGCAGACACTGCCAAAAAGAAATTGACCGGCGCCCTAAATAATATTA
Organism: uncultured bacterium; assembly: GCA_949291365.1. Lineage (GTDB taxonomy): Bacteria > Elusimicrobiota > Elusimicrobia > Elusimicrobiales > Elusimicrobiaceae > Avelusimicrobium. Next base: position 146,709 of record CASEVJ010000003.1, on the reverse strand, counting down.
CACTGGATTTAGTGGGAAAAATAAAATAACGTAGAGAGGGTTTATTTATGATTATCATGGACGATTTGTTTAAACTCATGAAAGCCAAAAATGCTTCCGATATTCACCTGACGGTAGGCGTGCCTCCGGTATTGCGTATTCAAGGCAAGCTGTATGCCACCCAGTTTGAAACATTGACACCGGAATCGGCCCAGGCGCTGATTTACTCTATCATGACGGACGAACAGAAACAGCAGTTTGAAGATGAATTGGAACTGGACTTTTCTTTCGGTTTGAAAAGTTTGGGCCGTCTTCGTGTAAACGTCTATAAACAAAAAGGATGCGTGGCCGCCGCTTTGCGTTCCATTCCCAATGAATTTAAAACCTTTGAACAATTGGGTTTGCCGCCGGTGGTGTATAATTTGATGAAACTCAATAAGGGGCTCGTGCTGGTCACCGGGGCCACCGGGTCTGGTAAATCTACATCTTTGGCTAGCATGATTAACTATTTGAACATGCACGAAAGCAACCACATTATTACGGTGGAAGACCCTATCGAATTCGTGCATCCGCATAAACGCAGTATCGTCAACCAGCGCGAAGTGGGCGCAGATACCAAATCCTTCCAGGCCGCTTTGAAACACTTCCTGCGCGAAGACCCCGACATCATTCTGGTAGGCGAGTTGCGCGATATTGAAACCATTGAGGCCTGCTTGACGCTGGCGGAAACCGGTCACTTGGTGTTTGCCACCTTGCACACCAACGACGCCATTCAGTCCGTTAACCGTATTATTGACGTGTTCCCGGCTAACCAGCAGCCGCAGGTGCGTACACAGCTTTCTTTCGTGTTAGAGGCCATTCTGTCCCAGCAGCTGCTGCCCAGCACGGACGGCAAACGCGTCATGGCGGCCGAGGTGCTTATTGCCAATGCGGCTGTGCGCAACTTAATTCGCGACGGTAAAGCCGAGCAGATTATGAGCACCATGCAGACCAACGTCGGTATGGGTATGGTGACCATGAACCAGACCCTGGGTGACTTGTATCTGCAGAAGAAAATCACGTTCCAGGAGGCCATCCTTCACTCCAGCGATCCTTCCGGCTTGAAAGGATACCTGCAGCAGAAAACCGGGCAAACGCATTTTAAATAAGCGTTCGCTTTTCGTTTTAACCGCGCTTTCGGGCGCGGTTTTTTTGTACACATTTTCCTTAAATCTGGGATAAATACGCCGATAAACATGCAAGCGGCCTGCTAAAACTTCCCGGTCAGCATATAGATAGCTAATCGCTGCCTGCTGATCCATATGCTAGTGCCCTTGCTACTAAAACGGACTTTTCTTCTGCGGGGGTGCGGGCACAATAGAGCAAAGCGGAGATTTAAAATAAAATCCCGGGTATAGGCCCGGGTGTTTCATTATGCTTTTCTGCACGGGGCAGGAGCGCCTGGCATGTTTTATATCTATAGGTATTTCCTGAAGAGGTAGGGCTTAAAAACAGAAATTTTACGCGGCGGCATATTTGTGTAGGCCCGCAGCTTAAAAGAGGGGCTATTTTTTACATAAACAACCCGCCCATATATGCAGCCCGGCGTTTCAAACAGCGCAAAGCCGCGTTTTTGGTGCCAGGAATTAGGGCTTGGATTGTTTTTCTGCCGGGCCGGCTGGCAGGTGCCCTTCGTTGGAGATAGAGGCCTTGTCGCGCAGTTTGCGGTGATAGGTAACGGCAAAGCGGTGCACTTCGTCGCGTATTTCCATAAGCAGGTTTAAGGCCGGGTCTCCCAGCGGCAGTTTAATGCTGTTTTCCTGCCCGGGAACATAAATGCCTTCATGGGTTTCAGCCAGGGAAATCATGGGAATATACAGCCCCGCTTTTTCACACGCGTTTAGGGCCGCGGTGATTTGGGCCTTGCCGCCGTCCAAAAGGAACAAATCGGGTTTTTGGGCGGGGTCTCTCTTGATTTGGCGCAGGCGGCGGAAAACGCTTTCCTGCATCATGGTAAAATCGCTCCCGCCGGATTTGGGAAGCGGGGAGCGGATTTTAAAGCGGCGGTAATGCTCGTGGTTTTTTTCGCCGTTAATATAGCACACCATACAGCCCACCGCCTCCCGTCCAAACAAATGGGAGTTGTCAAACGCTTCTATATGCGCCGGCAGACGCGTTAATCCTACAATATGAGCCAGGCGTTTTAATTTATCGGAATTGGCAATGGCCTGGCTGATTTTTTCGTCTTTATACTGGCTGACGACTACCCGCTCTCGCATGTGTTCAAGGGCTTGCAGAAAATTGCGGTACACAGCCGCTTTTTCATACTCCATAGCGTCGGAACATTGTTTCATTTGGGAGGTGATTTTTTGGGAGATTTCCGTAAAATCCCCTTCCAAAAACAAGGCCATTCGCTGGGCGATTTGGCGGTAATCCTCATAGGATGTTTTGCCTGCGCAGGGGGCCGGGCATAAACCAGTGTGGAAATATAGACACGAATTTATCTTGCGTTCTTCCAGCGGTTTTTGGCGGGAGAAACTCCATTTGCACGGGCGCAGCGGGGCGTATTTGCTTTTCCATAAAAAGCGCATCAAACTGCGCACCATGCTGGATTTGGGATATGGGCCGAAATATAAATCTTTTCCCGGTGTGCGTTTGCGCACGACGGATAAGCGGGGGAAATCTTCCGACAGGGAGAGCTTCAGAAAAGGATAGCGTTTGTCGTCTTTGCCCAGAGAATTAAAAAAGGGCTGGTATTTTTTTATTAGTTTTTCTTCCAGCACGAAAGCATCGCGCTCGGAAGCGGTGGTGACATAATCTATTTTCCAGATAAGCGGCAGCAAGCTGGGTAGCTTCCAGCCGCGGGAATAGAGGTTGCTGTCTTGGAAATATTGCTTGACCCGGTCGGAAAGATTTTTGGCTTTGCCGACGTAAATGACCGTTCCCTCTCGGGAACGCATGATGTATACGCCGGGTTTTTTAGGCAGCAGTTCTATTCTGGGATCCATGCCTTATTCTAACATTTAATCCCGCTGGGCCAAAAGCGGATAAGGAAACGCGGAGCGGAAAAGGATAGAGGGGCTCTGCGGCGGTGGAAATTTGACCCCGTTCTCCAAATAGGGTAAAATATATACCAAGAGAGATTTTCTCGCGAGGAAAAAAGTACAATGGCAAAATTGAAAACCGGAAGACATACCGGCGCTTTAAAAGCGCAAAGACAAGCTGAGAAGAGAACTTCCCAGAACAAAGGCCTGATGAAAAAAGTGCGCACCGCCACCAAAAAGGTGCTCGCCGCCGTCAAGGCCGAAGCCGCCACCGTGGCGGAAGACTTGAAAGCCGCTGCTTCTAGCATTGATAAGGCCGCCAAGAAAAAAACCATTCACTGGAAAACTGCCGCGCGCAAAAAATCGCGCTTGGCTAAAGCCGTGAATAAAGGCAAAAAAGCCCCGGCCAAAAAAGCCGCCGCTAAAGCCAAATAAACGGTTTTTTTGTATTTAACCCGCGCCTAAATGCGCGGGTTTTTTATTGCCATTTGTCCGGCGTGTTAGGGCGGGGGCCGGCAGCCCCTTTTGTGCCCGTTTGTGCCGGCATGGGGCTCCTCTTCTGGGCTGGGGTGTTACTCATCGGCTCTTTTTGTGCTCGTTTGGGCCCGCGTGTGGGGTTCCTCTTTAGGGTGGGGGGTTCCTCAGCAACTCCTTTTGTGCCCGTTTGGCTGTGTTTTAGATAGAGAAATTTTCCCACTGTTCTGCACCGGATACAAATTACTTGGACATATTTTTAAAAATAAAGCACTTCGCCTTTTAGCCGGGGCATGTGGCAGTGACTGCAAACGGGCAGCACCGGGAAATGATTGGCAATAGCGTGCGGGGCATAAGCCGGTGTGTTGGGGCTGTCTGCGAAGTAATTATTTGTGGGGAAAGAGCGTGAGCAATACCCCTTTTATAGCAGTTTTGGGGTCAGAGGCGGTAGAAGTTTTGAAGGCCTTGTCCGTTTCTATAATGCGGTCTAATGTGCGGATAAACGTTTCTTCGGAAGGAAAGCGGCGTGCATTGTTAATTAAACTGCTTTCCCAAAACATCAGTCCTGCCGCACGTGTAATTTCCGCCGGAGCCATGCCAGCATTGACCATGCGTTTGATGCGGGCCATTTTAAGCACGGGATACGTGATTTTGCCCAAAACGGATACGGGGTCTTCCCCGCTTTCAAGCAGCTTGTCGGTTAAGGCCAAGGCGCGGTCTCTATTCATATATTGCACGGCATTGGAAAGAGCAAAAGGATTTTCTTCTTTAGAAAAACCTATGCCGGCTAAAACATCTTCTTTGGAAATGTTTTTATCGGCTCGGTCGGCGGTGTAGAGGGAGAGCTTTTCTATCTCCTGTGCCAGTGCATTCAAATCCCCGCCTACGGCCTCACACAGCGTTTCCACCGCTTCAAAAGTGCCGTTTAGCCCCTGTTCTTTTAGGCGGTTTTTGACCCACTGGGCTAGTTCTTCCTGTTTTAATTCATCAAAGTTGGCGGTTTGCCCGTTGGCGGCGGCAGCGGCAGCGAGGGATTTTTCCGTTTTAAATTTTTTGCTGTCATCGTGCGTCAGCACCAATACGGTAGTATCTAGCGGGTTTTCCAGATAATGGATAAGGGCTTCTTTGGGCTCTTTGCGCAGTTTTTCAATACCGGTTAAAATGACCAACCGCCGGTCTGAAAAAACCGGAGCGGTGTTGGCCAGAGCCAGCGCTTCGCCCAAGTCCGCCTTATCGGCGGAAGAGGAATAGATATTAAAATCATCCGGGTGCACGGCGGCGGTAATCTGGAGGATAATTTCCTGCTTGCGGAACAAATCTTCCCCCGTCAGCAAATAGACGGGGGAAATATCGTTCTTGGCAATAGCTTGCGCCAATTTGGCCGCGGTGGTTTTGGGCATTATTGGGTAATGGTGGTGTATTCGGGATTTTGCATGACTTTCTTTTTATTTTCGCTCATCACAGAGCCAAAGCCGTCCACCGTACGTTTGACAATGTCTTTAGAGAGCTTTTCCCACACGCGTTCACGCGCCTGCTGTTCGGTCAGCCCGCCCGGCAGTGTGGAAGCGGAATAGGTTTGCGTGCCCAAAAAGGCCGGCTCACGCCAGACGGGGGTATTGGTGGATTTATCCATCAGCACCACGTCCAGCCATACATCCATTTTGTACACGGTGGGGATTAACTGGCTGTCATACTGCACTGGTACGTTTAAATAGCGGGTAATGGTAGTGACGATGACGCCCTCGGCGCCGTTGTCTTCGCTGACGATTTGGTAACTTCCGTTTTTCAAAAATTCATCGTACAGGGCCAAATACAGCTTGTCCTCCATAGCAAAAATTTCGGTTTTGTTTAGGATAGGACGCACTGCAATTTTTTTAATATGCTGGGGCATAATCTGTGCCTGGGGTTTATAGTAAGCCCCTTCCGTGCCGCAGGCCAGCGTCAGCAAGGCGCACAAAGCGGGCAAAAGTAATTTTTTCATGATTCCTCCTTACTTTTTCGGCGCGGCGATAATGCTGATAATACGGGCCGGCACGACAATAATTTTCTTGATTTCCATGCCTTCCAAATTGCGTTTGATTTTTTCGCAAGCTAGGGCTGCTTTTTCCATTTCTTCTTTAGACGCACTGGCAGATATTTTGATACGGTCGCGTACTTTGCCGTTTACCTGTATGGCCACTTCCACCGTTTCCTGGGAAATCAGGTCTGCATCGGCTTTCGGCCAAGGTTGTTTGACTAAAAAGCCGCTGTGGCCGCTGGTTTGCCAGATTTCTTCGGTAATATGCGGCGCAAACGGGTGCAGCAGTTTGAGAAACGTGTCAAAGGTATCCTGGCTGATGGTTTCCAATTTGCTGATTTCGTTAAACATCACCATCAGCGAAGAAATAGCCGTATTAAAGTGGAAAGTTTCAATGTCTTCCGTCACTTTGGCTACGGTTTTGTTCTTCAAAATTTCAATTTCCTTGGGGTTGCTGGCGGTAGTCAATTTAACAGAATCATTCCACGCCATAATGCGCCGCAGGAAACGGGCTATGCCTTCAATGCCTTTCATGTCCCAGGGTTTGCTGGCTTCAAAGGGCCCCATAAACATTTCATACATACGGAATGCGTCGGCCCCGTACTGGGAAAGAATGTCGTCTGGATTGATGACGTTTTTCTTGGATTTAGACATTTTTTCCACCATGGGAGAAAGCTCTTCCCCGGTGGCTTTTAAGAAGGCCTTGCCGTCTTTGAAATCTATATCTTCATAGCCGTGGTAAGCGCCCATTTTGTCGCGGTACGAAAAAGCCAAAATCATGCCTTGGTGACGCAGCTTTTGGAATGGCTCTTTGGTATGCACAACGCCCAAATCATAAAGCACTTTGTGCCAAAAGCGTGCATACAGCAGGTGCAGCACCGCATGCTCCGCCCCGCCAATGTAGCAATCCACCGGGCCGTAGGCCTTTTCTATTTCCGGGTCTACCAGCGCCTGGTCATTGTGCGGATCCATATAGCGCAGATAATACCAGCAGGAGCCGGCCCACTGCGGCATGGTGTTGGTTTCCCGTTTGGCCGCTCCACCGCATTTGGGGCAGGTGGTATTGAGCCATTCGGCGGCGTTTGCCAACGGGGACTCTCCGGTGCCGGACGGCTCAAAATTTTTCATATCAGGCAGTTTCAGCGGCAGCTGCTCTTCCGGCAGGGGCACCACACCGCATTTTTCACAATGTACCAGCGGAATGGGCTCGCCCCAGTAGCGCTGGCGGGCAAACACCCAGTCGCGCAGTTTATAAGTAGTCTTGCCTTGGCCTACGCCTTTTTCTTTCAGCCATTCAATCATTTTGGCTTTGGATTCGCGTACGCGAAGTCCGTCTAAAAAGCCGGAATTGACCAGCTCCCCGTCTCCGGTAAAGGCGGCCTCTTTGACGCCTTGCTCGGATTTGATAACTTCTATGATTTCCAAGCCGAATTTTTTGGCAAAGGCATAGTCACGCTCGTCGTGCGCCGGCACGGCCATAATGGCGCCGGTGCCATAGCCCATCAGCACATAGTCCGATGTCCAGATAGGGATTTTTTTGCCGTTAACCGGGTTGACGGCATAAGCGCCGGTAAATACGCCGGTTTTGTCTTTATTTAAATCGGCGCGTTCCAAATCGCTTTTAGAGGCGGCCTGCGCCTGATAGTCGGCTACGGCGTCTTTTTGCTCCGGCGTCACAATGCGCTGCAAAATGGGGTGCTCCGGAGAGACGACCATATACGTCGCCCCGAAAAGCGTATCCGGCCGGGTAGTAAAAACAGTCAGTTTGTCTTTGGTGCCGTCTACTTGGAAGATAATTTCCGCCCCTTTGCTTTTGCCAATCCAGTTTTTCTGCATTTGCAGGGTACTTTCGGGCCAATCCAGCCCGTCCAAATCTGCCAGCAGCCGTTCGGCATAATCCGTAATTTTCAAAATCCACTGGCGCAGTTTTTTGCGTTCAATGGGGTGGCCGCAGCGTTCGCATTTGCCGTTGAATACTTCCTCGTTGGCAAGCCCCGTTTTGCAGGAAGGGCACCAGTTTATGGGCACGGTGGATTCATAAGCCAGCCCTTTTTTAAAAAGCTGCAGGAAAATCCACTGCGTCCATTTGTAGTAATTGGGGTCGGTGGTGTTAATTTCCCGGTTCCAGTCGTAAGCCAGCCCCAACGATTTAATCTGGCGGCGGAAATTGTCCACATTTTTCTGTGTGGTAATAGCCGGGTGAATGCCGGTGGCGATAGCATAGTTTTCCGCCGGCAGGCCAAAGGCGTCCCAGCCCATGGGGTGGAGTACGTCAAATCCGTTCATTAGTTTAAAGCGCGTTAGTATGTCAGAAGCGGTATACCCTTCCGGGTGACCTACATGCAAACCCGCTCCCGACGGGTAAGGAAACATGTCCAAGCAATAGAATTTTTTGCCTTTGGGCATGCGGGGGCTGGCAAAGAGATTTTCTTTTTCCCAGCGCGCTTGTTGTTTTTTGTCAATGTCTTGGATGTTATCGGTACTCATAGGTTTATTCTAACAATTTTCAGGGGGAAAATACAGAGGGGCAGCGGCGGTTTGGGCGCGGGCCAGATTTAGCCGCGCGGGTGGAATTTTTTGTGTTTTTCTTTCAGGTCGCTTACGTCTAAATGGGTATAAATCTGTGTGGTGGTCAAATTGGCATGGCCCAGCATTTCCTGCAAACTGCGCAAATCCGCCCCGCCTTGCAACAGGTGGCTGGCAAAGGTGTGGCGGAATAAGTGGGGGTGCAAGGGCTGGGAAATACCGGCCTTGCGGCCCAGTGCGGCTAAATCTTTCCACACGCTTTGGCGGCTGATTTTTTTGCCGTTTCGGTTTAAAAACAGCTCCGAGCCCACATCGCTCTTGCTGGCAAAGTGCGCTTCCCGCACTGATAAATAATATTTTAAGCGTTGGCAGCAGGTCGGGTGAAGAGGGACAAAACGCTGTTTGCCGCCTTTTCCAAAGGCCAGCACCCAGCCCTCGTTTACGTCTACATTTTCCAGCTGAAGGTTAATCAGTTCGCTCACGCGCAGCCCGGCGGCATATAACAGCTCTACGATAGTCAGGGTGCGCACCTCGTCAAATTTTTCCGCCGGATAGGACAGCAGCCGCTCCATTTCCTGGCGGGAAAGCTGCTGCGGCATACGCTGCGGTAATTTGGGAGATTTTAAAAAACGGGTGGGGTCTTGCTGCAGGCGCCCTTCCAAAAGCAAAAATTTGTAAAAACATTTGACCGCTTCCAGCTTGCGAAATACGCTGGCGGCGGATAATTTTTCTATCACGCGCAGCTGGTAGGTGTATTGGTCTAAAAAAGCCGGCTCTATGGCGGCGGGGTTTTGTTCCGCGGCGGTGCAGTATTCCAGATAATGCGCCACGTCCGCCACATATGCTGCCAGCGTATTGGGGCTTAATTGGCGCTCAAAGCTAAGGTGGCTTTGGAAATCCTGCAATAAAGTGTCATTCATATAAAATAGTCCGTGTGGCCCCTATGCGGCGGGTTTCCCCGGCCTGTGGTTAACATAATATTACATTATAGATTTTTTGTGAGGTATTCTGCCCTCTTGCAAAAGGGGGCAGATTGTTAAGATAAAAATTTTTTCTTATACTATAAATATAAACAAAAATTATCAAAAAGGGGTTTCTTTATGAAAAAAAGCTCTAAAGGGTATTTAGGCGGTTTTACGCTAATAGAACTGCTGGTAGTGGTGCTGATTATTGGTATCTTGGCGGCGGTGGCTTTGCCACAGTATACCAAAGCGGTGGAAAAGGCCCGTGCTTCTCAAATGCTGACGGATGTGGCTGCTATGCAGAGGGCTATTGATTTGTATATTTTAGAACAAGGGGAGTTGACGTCTTCTGATACAGCTACATTTCTTAATATTATGGAAGAAGAGTTAAGCAGTGGAGATGTGGACGGCTCTTATTATAAGACAGACCACTTTTGGTACTGGCCCATGACATGGACGGGCGGAGGACAAATATTTGTCTACAGATTGGAAAAAAACAGTACCAGTACTAGCGGCGGCGACTACAACATATATATAACACGTAGCCAGAATGGCTGGGGTGCCACGGGTTATTTCCCTGAAAAATATAAGTATATGGAAGATTATATTTTGGACAGCATAAGAAAAGGGTGAGCAAAAGAAGTGCTGTTTTTTACTTAATCCCCGGGCTTTTGCCCGGGGTATTTTTATGTTGAAATGGGAAATGGCAGTCTCCTGGAAAGAATGCTAAAAGGGAGATAAAAGAGACGTTTTTAATACAGATTTTTACGCAAGGGCTTCAGGGGGCTAATAGCCCCATAAACAGCCGCCCGGAAAACTAATTTATAAAAACACCTTCTACGAAACCGATAGAAAATTTGGCCCGATGTGGGTTATGACGGATGTTGTTGTTATTAAAAAATGCCCCGCTGCCAGCGGGGCATTTTTATTTGGGCAGAACTTATTTTTTGGCAGTTTTAGGCGCTTTGGCTTCGGCCGGTTTTTCTTCGGCTTCGGCTTTGCCGCCGTTGTAGTGGTGGCCTAAATATTTGACGTAAAGTTTGTCCTCTATTTCAGCCGCCAGCTGCGGGTTGTCTTTTAAATACTGGCGGGCGTTTTCTGCGCCTTGGCCCAATTTCTCATCGCCATAGATAAACCAGCTGCCGCTTTTTTCCAAAATGCCCGACTCTACGCCTTTGTCAAGCAGGCACGCTTCGCGGGAAATGCCTTCCCCGTGCAGCATGGTAAATTCGGCCTGGCGGTACGGGGGGGCTACTTTGTTTTTGGTCACTTTGGCGCGTACGCGGGTGCCGATGATTTCGTCTCCTTTTTTCAGGTTTTCAATGCGGCGTACATCAATGCGTACGGACGAGTAAAATTTCAGGGCCAAGCCGCCCGGCGTGGTCTCCGGATTGCCAAACATGACGCCGATTTTCTGGCGCAGCTGGTTAATGAAAATAATGCTCGTTTTGGTTTTATTTAAAATGCTGGTCAGCTTGCGCAGGGCCTGGCTCATCAGGCGGGCCTGCAGGCCGACGTGTGCGTCGCCCATTTCGCCTTCAATTTCCGCTTTGGGCACCAGGGCGGCCACAGAGTCAATAATAATCAAATCCACCGCGCCGGAACGCACCAGCTTTTCGGCAATTTCCAGGGCCTGCTCGCCCGAGTCCGGCTGGGAGATGAGCAGTTCGTCCACATTCACCCCAATAGAAGAAGCGTACACCGGGTCTAAAGCGTGCTCTGCGTCAATGAACGCCACCACGCCGCCGTTTTTCTGCGCTTGGGCCGCCACATGCAAAGACAGCGTTGTCTTGCCGCCTGCTTCCGGCCCGTACACTTCTATAACGCGGCCGCGCGGAATGCCGCCTACGCCCAGCGCCAAGTCCAACGACAGGGCACCGGTTGGGATAGCGTCCACTTTTTTGACGTTTGCACTGCCCAGGGTGGTGATGGCTTCTTTGCCGAAGGCCTTTTCAATCTGCCCCAGGGCCAAATCCAATGCTTTCTGTTTGTTTGCGTCCATGTTCCCTCCGAGGTTTAAAACCGATTAAGCCGCCACCGGCTGTGAAGCCGCGGCACTGGAAAAACCGAGTTTTTGGGTTTCTTCATTTAAGTTTACAATAATTTTCGTTCCGGCCGGATAGCCGTTGAGCAAGATGTTTTCTGCCAGCGGGTCTTCCAGCAAACGCTGCAGCGTGCGTAAAAGCGGGCGCGCACCGTATTTTTCATCAAAGCCCTTGTCAATTAAAAACTGCCGCGCCTGCGGGGTCAGCTCCAGCGTCAGCTGGCGCTCTTGCAGTTTGGCGGCCACTTTTTTAAGCTGCAAATCCAAAATAGCGCCGATGTTCTCTTTGGTTAGTGAATGGAACACCACAATTTCATCAATACGGTTGATAAATTCCGGATTGAAGGTTTTTTTGACCTCTTCCATAACGGATTTGCGCATTTCTTCATGTTGTTGCTCCTGCGTGGCCGATGCGGTAAAGCCCAGCCCGGAGCCCTTGTTGGTAATTTCCCGTGCGCCGACGTTGGAAGTCATGATGATTACGCTGTTTTTAAAGCTGACTTTGTGGCCCAAATTGTCCGACAGGGCTCCTTCGTCCAGCACCTGCAGCAAAATATTGTAAATGTCCGGGTGGGCTTTTTCCAGCTCATCCAACACCACCACGCTGTAGGGGCGGCGGCGGACGGCTTCGGTCAGCTGGCCGCCTTCTTCATAGCCCACATAGCCCGGGGGCGCGCCAATGAGGCGGGAAACGGCGAATTTTTCCATATATTCGGACATATCAATACGCACCATGGCGTCTTCATCGCCAAAAAGAAACATAGCCAAGCTCTTGGCCAGCTCCGTCTTGCCCACGCCCGTGGGGCCCAAAAACAGAAAGCCGCCTATCGGGCGGTGCGGGTTGCCCAGCCCCGTGCGGTTGCGGCGTATGGCCTGCGAAACGACGCGCACGGCCTCTTCCTGCCCGATAATGCGCTCGTGGAGGTGCTCCTCCATATGCAGGATTTTGTCCGTTTCACTTTGGGTTAAGCGGGTGACGGGGATACCCGTCCATTTGGAAGCCACCAGCGCAATGTCTTCTTCCGTTACTTCCACGGTTTTGGCATTGCGTTCGGCCTGCCATTTGGCTTTGAGGTCGTCCAAGCGTTTTTTGAGCTGTTCTTCTTGGGTTTTGGCCTGGGCAGCTTTTTCAAATTCTTTGTTGCGTATGGCGGCGTCTTTTTCTGCAGAGGCGGCCTGGTATTTTTGCTGCTGCTCGCGGATTTCGGGGGGCAGCGCAGTGTTTTTCAGCCGGGCACGGGCGCCAGCTTCGTCAAAGAGGTCTATGGCTTTATCGGGCAAAGCACGGTCGGTAATATACCGGTCGGCGATGGCCGCGGCGGCGTGCAAGGCCCCTTCCGTGTAATGTACGCGGTGGTGCTCCTCATACTTGGGGCATATACCGCGCAAAATGGTAACGGTTTGCTCCACGTCCGGCGGGTCTACCGTTACGGGCTGGAAGCGGCGTTCAAAGGCGGTGTCCTCTTCTATATATTTGCGGTATTCGTCAAAGGTGGTGGCCCCAATGCACTGTATTTCGCCGCGGGCCAGGGCGGGCTTTAACATATTGGAAGCGTCTATAGATCCTTCCGCTGCACCGGCGCCGATAAGCGTGTGCAGTTCGTCAATAAAAATGATGCAGTTTTGGTCGGAGGCGGCTTCGTCAATGATGTTTTTAAGCCGCTGTTCAAATTCCCCGCGGTATTTGGTGCCGGCTACCACAGAGGCCAAATCCAGCGCCAAAAGGCGTTTGCCGGCTAGCACTTCTGAAATATCGTCTTTAGCCATGCGCTGGGCCAAACCCTCTACAATGGCGGTCTTGCCTACGCCCGGCTCCCCAATCAACACGGGGTTATTTTTGGTGCGGCGGGCCAGAATTTGTACCAGACGTTCAATTTCTTCGTCGCGGCCGATAACCGGATCCAACGCACTTTTGGCGGCCAGCGCCGTCAAATCCCGCGTGTATTCGTCCAGCGTAGGGGTTTTGCTTTTGACATTCTTGGCGGGGCGTTTGGCTGCGGGGGCCGGTTCGGACGGTTCTTCCTCCTCCGCTTCTTCTTCCAAGTGGGGGGAGGTGAATGTTTCGGTCAAGTCTTCGGGCTGGGCCCCTTCCAAAAAAGACAGGGTGCTCTCCCGCACGGCTGTTAATGTAATGCCTAAATTTTGCAAAATGGTGCCGGCCATGCCTTCTTCTTCGCGCACCAAGCCCAGCAGGATATGCTCGGTGCCGATGTGTTCCATGCCTAAAGATTGGGACTCTTCCACCGCGTATTCCAGCACTTTTTTGGCGCGCGGGGTGAACGGGATTTCTCCCACCAGCATAATTGCGTCTCCCACGCCCACCATTTTTTCAATTTCCAGGCGTACTTTGCGAAACGTAATGCCCAGCGACGCTAAAATTTTGTTAGATACAGTGCCGTCCAATGCCGTCAGTCCCAGCAGGATATGTTCGGTGCCGACATAATCATGATTTAAACGTTTGGCTTCTTCTTGTGCGATAAGAATAATTTTTTGTGCATTTTCGGTAAATCGTTTGGCCATCTTAAAACCCCTTATACAAATAGTATCTATATTATATAAAATACGCGCTGCTGTGGAGAGCCAAGCGCATGGGTTTTTGGCTGTAAAGCCCCTTGCCCCGCGCCGCTTAAGATACCGCGGGCCAGAGCAGCTCCAAGAGCACTTGCCCAACGCGCGCCCGGCGGCTTGGCGGAGGGGCTTTTTGCTATAATAGGTATATATGAATGAAGAACTATTGGCGCGTGCGCGCAAGATTAAAATTGTTTTAAATGACGTAGACGGCATTTGGACGGACGGCAAGCTCAATTTCTTCCTCACCCCGGACGGGAAAGTGGAAGAGATGAAAACGTTTAATGCGTTGGACGGGATAGCGGTGATGTTGCTGCGTTCTGCCGGCATTAAAAGCGGTGTGATTACAGGCCGCCGTCACGAGACTACTTTAAGCCGCGCGCGCAATTTGGGCATGGACTATTTTTACCAAGGGTTTTTGACCAAATTGGGCCCCCTGCAGGATATTATGAAGCGGGAGAATGTAGACGCTGAAGAAGTGGCCTTTATCGGGGACGATTTGACGGATATCCCGCTGTTAGAACAGGTGGGGCTGGCCGTAACGGTGCCCAATGCCGTAGACGAGGTCAAAAAATCGGCCCATTATATTACCCAACGGGCCGGCGGTGCGGGCGCTTACCGCGAGCTGGCGGATTTGATTGTGACGGCGCAGGGCAAAATGCCTGCCATTTTGTCCGATATCCGCGCTTCCCAATGGACGCGGCCGGAGGCGGGCGGCATACGCATTGTCACTTCCCAGGAAGGAATTTCTTGATATGAAGGGAAAATTTATCGTATTGGAGGGGCCTGACCGCTGCGGCAAGTCCACCCAAGCCAAACTGCTTTATAACTATCTGCTGGAACACGGCTGCGACGTGGTGCTCACGCGGGAGCCGGGCGGCACGCCTGCGGCGGAAAAAATACGCCAAATTGTGCTGGAGCCGGGGCTGGATATACGCCCGGTGGCGGAGCTTCTTTTGTATGAAGCCAGCCGCGCCCAGCATACGCAGGAAAAAATTATTCCGGCGCTGCAGGAAGGGAAAATAGTGATTTGTGAGCGCTATACCATGTCCACCTGCGCCTATCAGGGGTATGCCCGCGGGCTGGATTTGAAGATGATAGAGACCGTCAATCAAATTGCTACCACCGGGCTGCAGCCGGATTTGACGTTGGTGTTTTTGATGTCAGACAAATATTTTTCTTCCCGCGGGGAATACCTTTTTTCAGACCGTTTGGAGCGCGAAGACCGCGAATTTAGGCAAAATATGCGCCAAGGGTACAGAAACCTGGTGGAACGCACCAAAAATGCCTATCTGATAGATGCCGATGATGATGTGGACGTTATCCGCGCCCGGGTGATAGAGCTGCTGAAAGAACACCATATTACAGATTTATGCCCTTTGCTGAAATCTTAAACCAATCCGCCGCGGCGGCCTATTTGCAAAAAAGCGTGCTGGGCCATGTGCCCCAGGCCTTGCTTTTTTGCGGCCCCTCCGGGGTGGGAAAGAAAAAGACAGCTCTGGAATTTGCCAAAGCGCTCAACTGCCTGGACGCACAGGCCCAGCAGTGTGGCGACGCGTGCGGCGTGTGTGCCCATTGCCGCGCAATAGACAACGGCACTTATCCCGATGTGGTGGTGGCGGATTTTTTGTATCAGGCGCGGCTGGAGCTGAAAAAAGAGCCCGTCGACAAGGGCTATGAAGAAGAATTGGAAAAAGAACTGGCCAAGCAGCAGCGCATTAAAGTAAATACTGTCCGCGATATTACCGCCAAAAGCCAACAGAAAAGCGCGGCAAACGGTTGGAAAGTGTTTATTGTGGACGAAGCGCAAAGCATGCAGGCCGAAGCGGCCAACGCCCTATTGAAGTTTATAGAGGAGCCGCCGCAAAAGACGGTGTGGATTTTGCTGACGGATAAAAAAGCGGCTATGCTTAAAACGATTTTGTCGCGCTGCCAGCCCTTACAGTTTGCCCCTTTGCCCCCGCAAACGCTGGAACAGTTGCTGCGGCAGCACTATCCGGACGCAGCAGACCCGGCGTTAGCGGCGAAATATGCGCAGGGCTCGCTCACTCGGGCGGTAGCGGCGGCGCTGGCGCTGGAAATTTTGCTGGCGGCACCCCAAGGGGCGGCCTGGCCGGCGGCGGCTGCGGCGGCTTTGCCGCGCACCATGGCGGCGGCGCGCCAAAGCGCGCAAGCCGTGCTGGACGTGATAATGCTGGCCTTGCACCGCGCCTGGACAGAAGCGGCAGATGAACAAAGCCGGCTGGCTTGCCAGCAGGCGCTTAAAAAATTGGAAAATTATAAAATAGCCGTCGCGCGCAATGTATCGCCTGCGCTGACGGTGGAAACAGCCCTGATGGGGCTGGATAAACTGCATATCCAACTATAACGGAGACATCATGAGCAAGAAATTTTTTATCACCACCCCTATTTATTATGTGAATTCGGTGCCGCATATCGGCCATGCCTATACCACGATAGCGCTGGATATTTTGGCCCGCTATAAACGCCAGCAGGGCGCGGACGTGCATTTTCTGACGGGGACGGACGAACACGGTGCCAATATTGAAAAATCCGCCGCCGCCCAGGGCGTCAGCCCCAAGGAATGGACGGATAATGTGTCGGCCCAATACCAGCAGATGTGGAAAGAGCTGAACATTTCTTATGACGATTTTATCCGCACCACAGACACCAAACACGAACATGTGGTGCAGGCCGTATTTGAAAAACTGCTTAAACAAGGCGACATTTACAAGGGGTCATACTCCGGACAGTATTGCCTCTCTTGCGAACAGTATTATGACGAGAGCGAAATGCTCCCGGGCGGTCTCTGCCCCGTGCATAAACGGCCGCTGACGCAGGTAAACGAGGAAACCTATTTCTTCAAACTCTCCAAATATCAGGACGCTTTGCTGAAATTTTACGAACAGCACCCGGATTTTTTAAGCCCTAAATACCGCGCCAATGAAATCATTAATTTTGTGAAAAGCGGCCTGAGGGATTTATCCGTTACGCGTACCAAAGTCAAATGGGGCGTACCGGTAGTGTCCGACCCGGCGCATACGGTGTATGTGTGGTTTGACGCGCTGATTAACTACATTTCCGCCACGGGCGTGGGCACGCTTCTGTGCGAAGATAAACAGGAACACCAAGAACACCTGCAAAAAATAGGGGCGGAAAAATTTGAAGATTTCTGGCCAGCCAACCTGCACTTGGTGGGCAAGGAAATTTTCCGCTTTCATACCGTGATTTGGCCCGCGATGCTGATGGCGCTGGGCCTGCCCTTGCCCGATAAAGTGTTTGCGCACGGCTGGTGGACGGTGGAAGGGGAGAAAATGTCTAAGTCTTTGGGCAATGTGGTCAACCCGGTGGAACTGGCACATAAATATGGCACCGACCCGGTGCGGGCGTTCCTGTTCCGCGAGGTACCCTTTGGACAAGACGGGGACTTTTCCATGACCAGCTTTAAAAACCGCTATAATGCCGATTTGGCTAATAACATTGGCAATTTGCTTTCCCGCACACTGAATATGGCAGCCAAAAACGTGGGCGATTTGCCGCAGGAAGCGGCCGAAGGTTCCGCTACGCAAAAGCGCGCTCTGGAAACGGAAAAAGCCATAGACGATTTTTATAAGGAGCTGGCTTTTGACAAAGTGCTGGAAAGCATTTACGGATTTGCCGGGGAAATGAATAAACTGGTAGACGAGAAAAAACCTTGGGAGCTGGCAAAGACCGATAAAGCCGCCGCCGCGGAAGTATTGTTGGAGCTGGTGTGCGGGCTGCGTTTTATTTCCCGCTGGATAGAGCCGTTTATGCCTACCATCGCGCAGGAAATGCAGCGCCGGCTGGCCCCGGGCAAAATAGAAAAATATCCGCCGCTGTTCCCGCGGTTGGAAGAGCAAACCAAATAGAAATAAGTGCTTTTTTAACACCCCGGCCTACAATCCGGGGTGTTTTTTATCCCCATAAACGGACGTTAAAGCGGGGCTGGAACATGGGCCCGCTATTGGAAGCGGCGTGTCTTGCACTCCGTTGGCGGTGGGCCAACGGAAGCAAAGCTGGAAAGGGAAAATAAAAGAACCCCTGGGGTGCGCCCGGGGTGTTTGTATGTCTGTATCAAAATCTGTCGGCTAAATACATGAAATGCAAGTGCGGCGGCTGCGGCGGCTGAAAAGCCGGCATCGCGCGGGTTTTAATTTAAATCTATCAGGTGCCAGTTCTGCTGGTACAGCTCCAACAGGCGTTTTTTAAATGGGGCGTGCTCGGGTTTTTGCAGGAGCGGGTCGCTGCGGAGCAGTTCGTCGCGGTCTTCCAGGGCCCATTGTAAAATATTGCGGTCTTTAAAAAGGTCTGCCGCTTTGAGCTCCAGCTCTCCGCTTTGACGCGTGCCCAAAATTTCCCCCGGGCCGCGCAGCTGCATGTCTTTTTCCCCAATTTTAAAGCCGTCACAGGTGTCGCAAATAATACGCAGCCGCTGGCGTGATACGGAGCCGTCATGTTCGGCCACCAAAATACAGCGGCTTTCGTGCTGGCCCCGGCCCACCCGCCCGCGCAGCTGGTGCAAGCTGGCCAGCCCAAAACGTTCGGCGTTTTGTATCACCATGACGGTGGCGTTGGGTACGTCTATCCCTACTTCTATGACGGGAGTGGCCACCAAAATATCGGTTTTATGCGCGGCAAAATCTTTCATGACGCTTTCTTTTTCCGTGCGGCTCATTTGCCCGTGCAGCATGGCTAAACGGTATTGCGGGAAAGCCGCTTTTAATTTTTCAAACTCTTCGCTGACGGCCTTGGCGGAGATATTTTCGCTCTCTTCAATAAGCGGATAAACGATATAGGCCTGGCGGCCTTTTTGCACTTCCTGCGCTACGATATTGCGGGCCTGCAAATCGCTGGCCATTTGGGTAGCAATGGGCTGACGGCCGGGGGGCAGTTCGGTCAGGGTAGAGACGGCCAAATCCCCATAAAAAGCCAAAGCCAGCGTGCGGGGAATAGGGGTGGCCGTCATGGTCAGCAAGTCCAGACGGGCCGTTTTTTCTTTGAGTTTGCCGCGCTGGCGCACGCCAAAGCGGTGCTGTTCGTCTATGACGGCCAGCTTTAGATTTTTAAATTGCACATCGTCCTGTATCAGGGCGTGTGTGCCTACAATGACCGATAAAGACCCCTCCGCCAGCGCCGCCAATATCTTTTTACGTTCGGCGGATTTGGTGCTTGAGGTGAGCACTGCGACGGGTACTTTTAGCTTTTTGAGTATTTTTTGAAAGGTCAGGTAATGTTGTTCCGCCAAAATTTCCGTAGGGGCCATGAGGGCGCTTTGGTAACCGTTTTCCGCCGCCAGCAGCATGGCCGAAAGTGCTACCAGTGTTTTGCCCGATCCCACGTCTCCTTGCAACAGGCGGTTCATGGGGAGGGGGGACTGCAAGTCGGCAAAGATTTCATTGATAACTTTTTTTTGGCTGTTTGTAAATTCAAATCCCAAGCTTTGGCGGAACGGGGAAAGCAGATTTCTTTTTATTTGATAGGTATATTCCTTGGCGGCGGTTTTGGTCTGGGTGCGTTTGACCCCCCAGGCGGTGGCTAATAACAAAAATTCTTCATAGGCCAGGCGGCAGCGGGCGTTTTCCAACTCTGCCAAGCTGGAAGGGAAATGTACCGCGTGCAATGCCTGGGCACTACCTAAAAAACGGCGTTTTTCCGCCAGTGCAGGCGGCAAAATATCCGGTTCCGGGTCATTTTGGACGGCCAGGAGCGCCTCATGCATATACTGGCGCATCTGTTTATGGGTGATGCCTTCGGTCAAACCGTAAACAGGGGTCAGGCGTCCGGCGTGCAAAGAGCTGTCGGGCGCGGAAACGGGATAATATTCTTCCACGGTAATTTTATGGTCAAAGAACTGCTGGCGGTTTTCCTTGCGGCCTATGACCCATATTTCTGCATTTGTTTTGAAATCTTTTTTCAGTTGGGCAAACGGGTCAAAGCGGAAATTGCGGAAAGAGCGCTTTTTAAACCAGGTACATTCAAATTGATTGTTTTTCTCGTCTGCCAAAAATGCTTTGAAAATCAGCACCGAGCGGGCCGGTATCGTTTGTGCGCGCAGCACACGGCCTTTAAATACCACCAAGGAAGGGGGATTAAGCGTATGATCGGGCGGGTTTTCGCGGCGGTCTTGGTAGGCGCGCGGATAATAGTGCAGCAAATCCGCCACGGAGAAAATGTCCAGCCGTTGCAATGCTTTGGCGCGCGCGGGGCCAATCCCTTTGAGATACTGGATAGAGCTCATACGTCTATTTTAGCAATTTAAATTTTGCTACAATGAAAAAAAGGAGGCGCTATGAATTTGGAATTGCTATCTGCGCGCATCAGCGAACATGTGTTAACCTTGGCCGAACAAACGGGCCGCGTATTGGGGGCATTGCTCATTGCGGTTTTGATTTTGGTCATTGGGTTGTATTTGTCCCGCTTTGTGGGCTCGTATGTAAAGAAATTTTTGGGGAAGATTTCGTTTGACGATAAAACTTCCAAACTGGGCATTAATGAATTGTGCGTACGTTTCGGGCTGGGCAAATCCCCCACCTACATTATTTCGTTTGTGCTGGCATGGGCGGTTATTTTTTATGCGGTGGTGCTGGCGGCAGACGTATTGCATTTGGCTATTATACGGGATTTGTTTACCCGCTTTTTGGAGTTTATCCCCACGCTGTTTGTTTCCGTGCTTATTTTGTTTGCCGGCTTGCTGTTGGGCAAGCTGCTGGGCAATATAATTGAAAATTCCGCCAAAGCCAACAGCTTGCGCGGGGGAGTGCTTCTTTCCCGGGCGGTGTATGTGTTTGTGGTTTTCTTTTGTGCTTTGATTGCGGTGGAAAACCTGGGGTTTGCCAGTCAGTTGGTAAATAATGTGGCGGTAGTCATTTTGGCCTCGCTGGGGCTGGCTTTTGCTATTGCAGTGGGGTTGGGGGCCAAACCGCTGGCGGAAGAATTCCTGCGGGGCATATTTGAGCAGGAATTAAATCAAAACCGGAAAAAATAAGCTTTTTTAGTACAAAAACCGTGTCCCCGCCCCTTTGTCAGGGGCGGGTTTTTGTTTGCCGCTCCGCCGCAGGCATGCTGCTTTGAGCATGGGTGCTGACACTATAAACAAACGGTTTTGTATAGCTGTGTCTGCCTGGAAGGCCTATAAAATATATTCGTACTTAAGAGGATTTGCTTTTTAGCCGGCTTCTGCTTATAATATGGAGAGAGGGCCCTGCGTATTGTATGGCCCAAGTGCAGGTATTATGAAAAAACTATTGTTTCTATGTGTTGCAGTTTGCTGGCCGGCTTTGCTGGCGGCAGCGCCGTGGGGGGGCATTTTGGATTATGATGTGCCCCAATCAGAAACAGCAGTTTCAGCCGATAAAGTAGGGGAGCGGTATTTGCTGGCACCTATTTTAAAGGGGAAGTCCATACGCGTGGCGTTGTATTTGGACTATAATAGTGAATTTCGCCGGCAGGATTATGAAGATTCTTTGCGTGCCAACTATCAGCAGTGGTTTTCCTGGCCGGCCCAGCTGATCCGCAAACAGGGCCGGGAAAAAGAATTTGCAGATGTCCTTCCTATACTGGATAAAGGTGTTTCCCTACAATTTGTGCCGATGGGAGAAGAGGCGGATATAGAGGTGTTTGTGTATCCGCTTGCGCAGGCCCGCCTGGCGTGCGATGGGGCCTACGGTTGCTATTTGTCCATAGCTTATTTAGACGGAAAAACGCCCCGGATTATTTTGCCCCAGGAAAACGGCTGGGAGCGCTTTTTGTCTCTTGGCAAAGTGCAGACGAAGTACATTGGCTTGCATGAAGTGGGGCACTCCCTGGGATTAAGCGACCAGTATAAGCAGGCCCGCGTTTTAAATACCCACCCCATTTTTAGCCAGGAACAGAATGAAAAGAGCGTTATGGCAATGGCAACGGAACTTTCCTGCGATGATGCAGACGGCATAATAAATTTAATTGATTGGACGCGCGGCCGCAGCCGGGGCGGGCAAAACGGCTGGCGGGGGCTGTGTGCAGGTTCCCAGGTTTATTATGTTAACGGATGGGCGGCGGGGAAGGGCCCCTATTCTATTTCTTCGCAAGATATGGCCTTTTCCTGGAGACTGGATATTTATCAGCCAGGGGAAAAACCCCAAAGTCGCATTCTTACCATGGATTTACAAAACGGACGTTACCCGTGGGAGCCGTTGACGGAAACTATCCTTCAGAAAGACGGCTCCGGACGCCCTGTGTTAGCCCGGGGGCAAAATGGGGAATATATTTATTATTCCTATATTTATGACAAGAAAACCCGCTTGATAACCTATAAAAACAGGGTCATACGGGCGGAGATTTCTTCGCTTATGTATTCCAAAGAAAACCGCAATGAGGAGCGGGAACATGTATTTAATTTCTTTGGGGAAAACGGAAAGGTGTCGTTGGTGACCTATAATCGCCAGGTTGGCCGAAAGGATAAAAAAGGAACACTTTGGTACGCCAATGGCTGGAATGAAGACAATCCAGCGCTGGATATTAAATTGGAATTTGGCGGCAAAGGCAATGTAGTCAGCCGGGAAGTGAATTGGGACAGAGAAAACGAATTTGTCTGGCCCGGCCTGCAGGATAATAAACTCTCTTCTCTGACGCCGCTGCTTCCATTCCAACAACAGCTCTTTCCTAAACAAAAACAGATTAACAAAAAGGGCTCAAATAAAATCGCAGATCTGTATGCCTCTATTCGCCGCCAGCAATTACTCCGCCAAAAAGAAGAAGAATTAAAAGCGTGGTATTTAGCCCAGCCCTAACTTTAGCGTATTAGCTGATTTGTATATAAACCCCCCACCTGGAGTGGGGTTTATATTTATAGGCGCGGTGGGGAAATAGTTGTATTTTGGCTGGGACGGAGCTTTTTGCCCGTAAGTAAACAGGTTGTTAAAGGCGGTACCTTTATATTTGCCAGAGCCGTATATGAAAAGACCACCCCGGATTGGAGTGGTCTAAATATCCTGCCAGAGCCAGCTTCTGTATTATTCCTGATAATCTTTCAGCATTTTGGTACGGCTGGGATGGCGCAGTTTGCGTATGGCTTTGGCTTCTATTTGGCGCACGCGTTCGCGGGTTACATTAAACATTTTGCCCACTTCTTCCAAGGTACGCGGATAGCCGGAGTCTATGCCGAAACGCAAGCTGATAATTTTGGCCTCTCTTTCAGAGAGCGTAGCAAGCACGTCGGCCACTTCCTGCTTGCGCAGAAAATCTACGGCAGAGGTGGTCGGATTGGGGCCGCTTTTATCTTCAATAAAATCTTCCAGGTTGGAGTCCTCATCCTCGCCGATAGGGGTGGAAAGCGAAATCGGATCCTGCATAATTTTTAATACGCTTTTGACCTTTTCCATGGAAAGGCGCAGCGTTTTTGAATAGTCTTCCAGCGTCGGTTCGCGCCCGTGCTCCTGACGGAATTTGTTGGTTACTTTGGTCAGTTTGGAAACCAACTCTTTCATGTGCACTGGAATACGGATAGTGTTGGCTTGGTCGGCAATAGCGCGGTTGATGCTTTGGCGTATCCACCAAGTGGCATAGGTGGAGAATTTAAAGCCGCGTTTGTATTCAAATTTTTCCACCGCTTTCATCAATCCCAGGCCCCCTTCCTGGATTAGGTCGGAAAGTTCCAGATTGGAATTGACGTGCTTTTTGGCGATAGACACCACCAAGCGCAGGTTGGCTTTAATGAGTTTCAGCTTATCCTGCAAAATCATGTCTTCAAAGAAGACAATGCGGTCATTGAAAGAGAGGAACTCTTTTTCCGTCATCGGCAGCGACTCTACCATGCGTTCATGGCGCGCGCGCACGGACTCAATATTGGCCAGTGCCCGTTCCAGCTCTTCTAATGTAAATTTGGTTTTCTTTTTAAAATCTTTTTCCGTAATTTTTTTATTCTTAAACGCATTGACCAGTTTTTTAACTTCGGCATACGGGCCAAAATAGCTGTCAAAGCGTTCCATATCGTTGCGGGTTTCAGTCAAACGGTCTGCCAAATTTTTAATTTTATTGGTTAGACGTTTGATTTTATTCTGGTTTAAATTGAGTTTGATAATCCGGGCCACCACTTCTTTTTGTTTGGCTTCCAGCAGTTCAATATGGTGGTTGCGTTTTTTATCGGAGAGGTTGCCTTCACGCAGTTCTTTCATCAGTTTGGTAATTTCTTGTTCCCGTTTACCGATAAACTGGGCCGCTTCTTTGAGCTTTTTGCGCATATTGTTAAGCTCGCGCGTGGTGCGTTTACCGCGGGGCATCAGCTCTTTGGTGGTCATTTCTTCCTGGTCTACCAGTTCTTCCCAGTTGCAGATTTCACGCATGGTGATGGGGGATTCCAGCACCAGTTTGCGCAGTTCTTTTTCGCGTTCGCGGATATTGCGCGCCAGCGTGATTTCTTCGTCCCGGGTTAAGAGGGGCACCTTCCCCATTTCGGAGAGATACATGCGGATAGAGTTGGAAATGTCCGGATTGGCGGCCGCCCATTCGTCGGTGTAGACTTCTTTGTCAGCCAGAGAGGCCGCTTTTATTTTTTTCTCATCTACTACCTGAATGCCCATATCTTCCAGTGTGCCCATCAGCCCGTCTATGTCTTCGGCGCTCATGGAATTGGACGTTAGGGAACGGTTAATTTCATCCAGCGAGAGCATGCCGCTCTCTTTACCCGCTTCTACCAACTCTTTCAAAGCTTTATTTCCCGGATTTGCCATGTGTGTTGTACCTCTTTTCCGCTAATTTTTTAATTTGTTTTGTAATTGAATCATGCGCTGCAAAAGCTCCGCCGGCACCTGTCCGGCTCCGGCTGTTTTAATTTGCTGGCGCACCGAAACTAACTGACGCTGCAGGGCTTCCTTTTCTACGGCTTTTTGGCAGGAAGCAATATCCCGCTGCGCTTGAAAATCTTTGGGCAACGGCTCCATACAAAGACGTATGGCCAGCTTGGCCTGCTGCGGGGCCAGGGCGCATACGCGGTCTACAAACCCTTCTGCGGCTGCATTTTCGGCAGCGGCGCGGCAAAGGGCTTTAAGCAGTTCTGCCAGGGAGCGGCTGTCAAACAAGGCGGCCAGCGCTTCACAGTTTGCGCTATACTGCGGAAAGCGCAGCAGCCAGCTGACCAGGTTTTCTTCCGCCGCGTGGAAGGTCTCTTTGGGGGCCGTAGCCGGTTGCCTGGTGTTAAAATGCTGTTGGAAACGGGCGGCGGATTTCTCTCGCCCGCGCAGCCGCTCCAGCACCAACGTTTCGTCCACGCCCGTTTGTTCGGCTACATATTTGACCCATTCCCTGCGCACAATCGGGTCGGGCTGTTTGAGCAGGGTTTCCGCCAGCTCATTGATGATAGCCGTTTTGGCCTGCGGCTGCAGCGGGCGCGGATATAAATCCAACTGCAGACGCGTGTGAAATTCTATTAAATCCTGGGCTTTGTCCAGCACGGCCTCAAATTTCTCTTTGCCGTATTGGGCAATGTATTCATCGGGGTCTAGTCCGTCTGATAGGGAGGCCACTTTGACAAACAGTCCCTGCTCTATCAGTATAAGCGCCCCGCGCAGCGCCGCTTTAATGCCGGCGGCATCCGGGTCAAAGAGCACGATGACATTGTCCGTATAGCGTTTTAACAGTTTGCCGTGCTCCGCCGTTAAGCTGGTGCCCAGCGGCGCTACCGTATTTTCAAATCCGGCCTGGTGGCAGGCGATAACGTCCATGTACCCTTCCAACAGCACCGCACGTCCGGCTTTGCGTATGGCGGGGCCTGCAAAATTAAGCCCGTATAAAATCTGGCTTTTGCTAAACACCGCCGTTTCCGGCGAATTGAGATATTTGGGCTCTCCGTCTGCCAAAATACGTCCGCCAAAACCTACGGTTTCCCCGCGTTGATTAATAATGGGGAACATCAGCCGTCCGCGGAAATAATCCCGCGCGCCGTATGCGGTTTGTACGCACAGCCCGGCCTGTTTGAGCTGCTGGGCGGTGTAGTGGGAGCTTTGGGCCGCCTGGCATAAGCCCACGGCGTCATTTTTGGCAAAGCCCAATTCAAACTTTTGTATGGTTTCTTTGGTCAGCCCGCGGCTTTTGACGTATTCGCGAGCCATTTCCCCGCCGGCGTTCATCAGGTTTTTATGATAAAACGTTTTGGCAAAGTCCAGCGTTTTGCGCACTTGGATACGCTGCTGTTCCGCGGCAGAAAAACCGCCCTGGGGCCTGTATTCTACGCCGACTGCTTCCGCCAGCTTGCGCACTGCTTCGTTAAAAGACAAATTTTCAATTTTCATCAGGAAGTCAAATACATCTCCCCCTTCCTGACAGCCAAAACAGTAATACAGCCCTTTCTCTGCGTCTACGGTAAAAGAGGGTGTCTTTTCTTTATGAAACGGGCAGCAGGCCTTCCACGTTTTGCCGGCTTTTTTCAAATGCGGCACATATTGGCGCACAAGCTCTACAATGTCTAGACGCTGCTTGATTTTTTCAGCCAGATTTTCCTGCATAAGGTATCCATTTTACCGTCGGTATCCCGTACGCGCGTATGCGCCCGCGCGCGCAGAGCAAAGAAGGCAATAGCCCCCGGTTCCCCGTGGACTATTGCCTGAAAAACTGCTTGTATTAATAGCGCCGGCGTTTGGTGCGGCGGGCGCGTCTTTGCGCTTCCTGCGATTTGATTTTGCGCTTCACGCTGGGCGGCATGTAGGTCTCGCGGCGTTTGATTTCCTTGAGAATTCCATTTTTTTCGCATTCGCGTTTGAAGCGTTTGAGCGCTTCTTCCAGGTGTTCAGCGTCTCTGACTTTCACAAAAACCATTAACTTTTTCACCACCTTCTGTTACCAGCAAAAAATCAGTATATATATTATATAAAACTTTCCGCTTTTTGTGGGACATCTTGTCGCGGCTCCCGCCAGTTGGGGTAAAGGCCCTGGCTGAACTTGGCTTGCAGGCCAATGGCCGGAAACCCGGTCGTGTGGGCGGCGTTTCCCATTGGAGATAAAAAGCCGGCCGAATAAGGCCGGCTTTTGAGCGTGTTATTTTTTCAATTCTGCCATAAACGCATCAGCCGCGGAGAGGTCTTTGCGTACGGCGTCTTTGTCGGCGCGGCGTTTGTATTCAAATTGCCCGTCTTTAATCGTGCGGCTGCTGATGACGATACGATGCGGCAAGCCAATTAGGTCGGCGTCTTTAAACTTGACGCCCGGGCGTTCGTCTCTATTGTCCATCAGCACGGTCAGCCCCGCCGCTTCCAGCTTGGCGCATAGTTCGTCGGCGGCTTTTTTCACGTCAGGATTGGTGTCGTAATCAATGGCGATTAAAGACACGTCAAACGGGGCAATGGGCTGCGGCCAGATAATGCCGTTGTCGTCGTGGCTTTGCTCAATGGCGGCCGCCACTACGCGGCTGATGCCAATACCGTAACAGCCCATAATAAACGGGTTGGCCTTTTGTTTCTCGTCTAAAAATTCGGCTTTCATCGCCGCGGAATATTTGGTGCCCAGTTTGAAAATGTGGCCCACTTCTATGCCGCGGGTAAAATTAAACTTGGCGCCGCATTTGGCGCAGCAGTCCCCTTCAGAGGCGATTTTGAGGTCGCAGTAAGCGTCCACCTCAATGTCGCGCGAGGGGTTGACGTTGATGACGTGCACGTCGGTTTCGTTGCCGCCGGCTACGCCGTTGACCACGCCTTTGATGTAATTGTCTGCCAAAATCTTGATTTTGGGGTTTTTGGCTTTTAAGCCCTGCGGCCCGGCAAAACCCACCGGCGAGCCCGTAACCTGCGTGTACACTTCTTCGCTGGCTTTTTCCAGCTCGGTGCATTTAAGCAGGGCGCGCAGTTTGGGTTCATTAAGTGCGTGGTCGCCGCGTACCAAGGCCACTACCGGCTCCCCGTCTGCAGTAAATACCAGCAGTTTAATCAGCTTGTCCGTGCCCACGTTTAACATGTTGGCCACGTCCTCTACGGTGTAGGCCTTGGGCGTGGGTCGTTTTTCCATGGGTTTAAAGTCGGCTTCGTTTATGGTAAATACAGGCGCTTTGATGGCGGCTTTTTCCGTATTAGCGGCGTAGCCGCAGGCGGGGCAGTCGGCAATAGCGTCTTCGCCGTTGTCTGCCAATACCATAAACTCATGCGAGAAATTGCCGCCGATAGCGCCGGTGTCTGCCTCTACGGCTTTAAATTTAAAGCCGCAGCGCGTAAATACCCGGGTGTAGGCGTCATACATGCGCTGGTACCAGCCAGTGGCTTGCTCATCGGTAGCGCAAAAAGAGTAGGCGTCTTTCATATAAAATTCGCGCGCGCGCATAACGCCAAAGCGGGGGCGGATTTCATCGCGGAATTTGGTGCCGAACTGATAGAGGCATACCGGCAGCTGTTTATAAGAAGAGATATCCTTGCGGGCCAGGTCTGTCATCACTTCTTCGGCGGTGGGGGAAAAACAAAATCCCGCTTTTTTGCGGTCTTCTATTTTCAGCAGCTGGGCGCCAAAATGTTCCCAGCGGCCCGTTTCTTCCCATAATTCCTGGGGCTGCACCACCGGCAGCCACACTTCGCACGCGCCGGCACGATCCATTTCTTCGCGCACGATGTTTTCTACTTTTTTAAGTACTTTTAAGCCCAGCGGCAGCCATTCATACAGCCCGCTGCCCAGCTTGCGGATAAGCCCGGCGCGTATCATCAGTTTGGCCGACAGATTGTCTGCGTCTTTGGGGGCTTCTTTTAAAGTAGGTATATAGTAATTGGATAATTTCATTTTCATTCCTTTGAGCGGCACAGCGCTTGCTCCGCGGCTGATACAGGGCCGGGGGAAGGGCTATTTGTTGCCAAACTCGTTTATTTTTTCAATTAAAAAATCTACCCATTTTTCCTGGGGCAGTTTAAACATCGTCTGGCCCTTTTCAAAATACAGGCCTTCGCCTTTGCCGCCGGCTATACCAAAGTCGGCGTCGCGCGCTTCGCCGGGGCCGTTGACAATACAGCCCATAACGGCTATTTTAAGCCCGGTGGCTTTGCGCAAAAGTTCTTTGTTTGCGTAAATGCGTTTTTCCAGTTCCCGCACGGTGCCAGCTACATCCACTTGCGTACGTCCGCAGGTGGGGCAGGAAATCAAATTGGGCCCGTACTGGCGCAAGTGCAGGGCTTTTAAAATCTCATAGGCGGCGCGCACCTGCAGGGCCGGGTCTTCCGTCAGCGATACGCGTATCGTGGCGCCAATGCCCTTTTGCAAAAGAGTGCCCAGCGCAATGGCGCTTTTGACCGTACCGCTTAAAAAGCTGCCTGCCTCGGTCAAGCCGATGTGCAGCGGAATGTCGCTCTGGGAGGCAAAAAGCTCGTTGGCTTTTAAAGTGCGGGCAAAATCGTCCGATTTTAAAGAAACGACCACATTTTTAAAGTTTAATTGCTCCAAAATATTGGCCTGTTCCAGCGCTTCCTGCACCATGACCTGCGCCCATTTGTCATCGGTCAAATCCACCTGCCCGGCTACGCTTTTTAAATACTTGACCGAGCCGGCATTGACCCCAATGCGTATGGCTACGCCATGGTCTGCGCAGGCCTTGACCACTTCTTTGGTGTTTTCTATTGCGCCGATGTTGCCGGGGTTAATGCGTACCTTATCTACGCCTTGTTTGACGGCTTCCAACGCCAATTTATAGTCAAAATGAATGTCTGCCACTAAAGGGCTGTGAATGCGCTTTTTGATTTCGCCCAACGCCAGCGCGGCCTGCATATCCGGCACGGCGACGCGGTTGATTTCGCAGCCGGCGTTTTCCAGCGCGTTGATTTGCGCGGCGGTGGCGGCGGCGTCGCGGGTGTCGGTGTTACACATACTCTGCACGCGCACCGGGTTACCGGTGCCAAGGGTATAGGGGCCTACTTGGACTTGTCTGGTTTTATACATTAGTTGCCTTCTTGCGCGGCGGGTTTGTCCGTCTGCGTCTGTTGTGCCGTTTCACCGGCGGTTTGCGTGGCGGCGACGGCGGTTTTGGGTTTAAAGAAAATACGTTTAATATCCGAGTACGAAGCGTACACCACCAGCAGCATTAATAAGTAAAATCCCACATTGGCAGCACGCATAATGTTTTTGGTGGAGGGGAGTTTGCCCGTCAGCCCTTCCCACAGATATACCAGCGCATAGCCGCCGTCCAATATGGGAATGGGAAAGAGGTTAAACATGCCTACCGCCAGCGAAAGCATGCCAATTAAGAATATAAAATCCAGCAAGCTGCGGTGCACAGACTGGTGGATAATGTTAACAATGCCGATAGGGCCGGCTACTTCCGGGGCTTTTTTATGGGAAATGCTTTGCCAGATGGACTGCAAAGAAAATTTTGTCCAGTACCAGCACTGGTATATGCCCAGCCCGGCTGAAGCCCAAAAGCCCACTTTTTTCATTTGCGGATAAACGGCAATGCCCAAGAGGGTGGGTTTGTCGGCTAAAAAGTCGCTGTCTTTGACGGTGACGGACAGGGTTTCTTCTCCCCGCTGCACCTCTAAAGCCAAGTCCCCTTTTCGCTCTTGAATGGCTTGGGTGAGCTCCTGCCAGTTGGCGGTGGGCTGCCCGTTGATAGAGAGGATAATGTCTTCTGGCTGTAATTTTACTTTATCGGCCGGATAGTCTTGCACGACGGTGCCAATTTGTGCGGGCAGCAGGGTAGGGTCTGTTTCCGGCATGCCTTTTACATAAATCAGCCCGGTAAAGATAACAGCCGCCAGTATATAGTTAAACAAGGCCCCGTTAACCACCATAAAAAACTTGGCATACCATTTTTTGGCGGCAAATTCACTGGGGTTGGGGGCTTCTTTGGCGTCATCTTCCTGGAACATTTGCCCTTCGGGCTCTACAAAGCCGCCAAAGGGAATGGCGCGGATTTGGAAGTCGGTGCCTTTGGAGGATTTCTTGTGCCACAGTATTTTGCCAAAACCGAAAGAAAATTCCTTTACCCCTATGCCAGTTAAACGGCAGGCAATAAAATGCCCAAACTCGTGAATAATCACAATCGGGCTGAGCACTACAATTACAGCAACAATGGACAATAACATAATTACCCCTTATAAAATGACTTTTTTGTATTTCTTTTCCGCCAGGTTTACCAGGGCTTTTTCACGCGCCCAGGCGTCGGCTTCGGCCGCTTGGTTAAGCGTGACGCGTCCGGCGCGGCCATAGGTTTCTTTGAGCACGCTGTAAATGAGTTTGGGAATGTCGGTAAATTTGATGCGCTCCTTTAAAAACGCGTCCACCGCCACCTCATCGGCCGCACTTAACACAGCCGGGAAAATGCTGCCCTTGGCCTGTGCCGCCAATGCCAGCTCCAGGCAGGGGAAGCGGTCAAAGTCCGGCTCAAAAAATTCCAGCTTTTGCGCCTGGAACAGATTAAGCGGTTTGACCGGGCTGGGCATACGCTTGGGATAGGTAATGGCGTATTGAATGGGAATGCGCATGTCCGGCTCGCTCATTTCCGCCAAGATAGCCCCGTCCACATATTCTACCGCGGAATGAATTAATGACTGCGGATGAATGACGATTTGCACCTTTTCCTGCGGAAGTGAAAACAAATTCATGATTTCAATGGCTTCAAAGCCCTTGTTCATCAGCGTTGCAGAATCAATGGTAATTTTTTTGCCCATTTTCCAGCGCGGGTGATTAAGCGCTTCAGCCGGAGTAACCGTGGAGAGCGCCTTTTTGCGCTGGGCAAACGGCCCGCCGGAAGCGGTCAAAAATACGCGAGAGATAGATTCATTGGCGCGGTCGTAGTTGTTGGCATCGGTTTCTTCCATGCATTGGAAGATGGCAGAGGGCTCACTGTCCACCGGGATAATGGTTGCTTTCCAGCGTCTACATTCCTGCATGACGGTCTGGCCGGCCATGACCATGGGCTCTTTGTTGGCTAAAGCAATAGTTTTGCCTGCTTTAATGGCGGCAATAAGCGGCTGAAAGCCAACTGCTCCCACCAGCCCGTTGATGATTAAATGCGCCGAAGGCAGTGACGCCAGAAAAGTCAAGCTGTCCATGTCCGGCGGCAGCAGCTGGGTGCCCCGGGGCATTTGGGTTTTTAAAATTTCATAGCTGGCGGCGTCTAACACGGCGGCAAAGCGCGGCTTAAAGGTGTGCACTTGCTTAATAAAAAGCTCAGTATTGCGGTTGGCGCTCATGCCAAGCACGCGGTACTGCGGCCCCAGCCGCCCGATAACGTCCAGCGCAGAGGTGCCGATAGAGCCGGTAGAACCCAACACAATGATATTTTTCATAAGGTATACAGGACTACATAGTAAAATACGGGCGCCAACAGCAAGTAAGAATCAAACCGGTCTAAAAAACCGCCGTGTCCGGGCAGCAGGTGGGAAGAATCTTTTACCCCGGTGCTGCGTTTGATGACGGATTCGGCCAGGTCGGATACCTGCCCCACCACCGCCACCAACAGCCCCAGCCAAATGGCTTGCATCACGGTTAAATAAGTGGGCAAAAACAGATGTCTCATCAGCAGAGCCCCGCCCACCGCCAGCAACGTACCGCCAATGGCGCCTTCCCAGGTTTTCTTGGGGCTGACTTCCTGATTGAGTTTATGTTTGCCTAAAAAGCGGCCCGTAAAATAGGCCCCCGTATCGCATACCCATACGGTGATAATCATAAACAGCGTCAGATATTCGCCGTATTGGGCAATATCGCGTATATTAATGAGGTGTGCCAAAGACCAAGGGATTAAGAAAATGCCCGTAAAGGTATTGGCTACACGCTCCCAGCTGCGGCGCGGCGTTAATACTTCTACAAAAAGCACGCCGAAAATAACAACACTGATAGAAAAAGGATACAAATTATCCGGCAATTCCAGGGCGGGCAGCTGGGCCCGGCCCAACACAGCCACTACCGCCATCAGCAGCCCAAAAAACATGAGCGAAAGCATATGTACCGGTTTTTTACCGGCGGTCAGCACCAGGCCGTATTCATACAAACACAGCAAGATGACACAGGCCGTAAAGGCCATGTAAATCACGCCGCCGAAGTGAATGGCGGCTAAAATAACAGGTACGCCGATGACGGCGGTTAAAATACGGGGAAGTAGCATACATTCATTTTAGCAAATATCAGCCGTATTTGGCGGGGCAGCGTCCGGAGGGGAAATCCGCTTTGCCCCGCTGCCCCGGAAAATGGTATCATTACTTTATATATATTGTAATGGAGATATACCCCATGGCAAAAAATGACCTGACTACCAGGAACCTGATGTTGGACAGTTTGAAGCAATATGCCAAGAACAGGATTTCCCATGAGTTCATTCGTCAGCATGACGCGAAGAACGAAATTCCCCTAGATATTTTAAAAGAGATGTACGACCATGACGTGCTGGGCGTGCATCTTTTGCTTATTCCGGAAGAGTACGGCGGCCTCGGCGGGCAGACCACGGAAATTTACCGCGTGTGTGAACAGCTGGCCCGCATAGACTTGGGCATTGCCACCGGCGTATTTGCCACTTTCTTGGGCAGCGACCCGATTAACGTAGGCGGTACCCCGGAGCAAAAAGCCAAATGGTTCCAAAAAATTGCGCACGAAAACAAGCTGGTCGCTTACGGCGCCACGGAAGCGGACGCCGGCTCTGACCTGGTGTCTTTGCGCACGCGTGCCGACCGGGTGGAAAAGGACGGCAAAATCGTCGGCTACAAAATTACCGGCAGCAAAATGTGGATTTCCAACGGCGGCGTAGCCGATATTTACACGGTGCTGGCACTGGCCCCGGGCGGCCCGAGCTGGTTTATCGTGGAAAAAGGCACCCCCGGCTTTACGCAGGACGCACACGAAGACAAACACGGCATTCGCTTGTCCAATACCGCCGGTTTGGCCTTTGATGAAGTGTATGTGCCGGCAGAAAATTTAATTGGTTTAGAAGAAGGCAAAGGCTTCCTGCAGGCGCAGGCCGTATTCGGCTATACGCGCTTAATGGTGGCGGCCTTCGGTTTGGGCGGCGGCGAAGAAGCGGTAGAAACCGCTTTAATCTATGCCCAGCAGCGCATTCAGGCCGGCGGCCCGCTGGCGCAGAAGCAGGGTTTTATGCTCAAGCTGATTACCCCGCATTATGTGCGCTTTGAAGCGGCCCGCGCCTATATTGACTGGACGGCTAAACAGCTGGAAGTCAACAATCACGGCTTGGCTACCGAAGGCGCTATTGCCAAACTTTATGCCACCGAATCAGGCAACAAAGCCGCTGAAGACGCTATCCAGGCCATGGGCGGTTTTGGCTATACCAAAGAATTTGCGGTGGAGAAAATCAAACGCGACGTCAAAATTACCTGCATTTACGAAGGCACCAGCGAAGTGCTGGAGATGACCATCTTCCGCGGACGCTGGCAGGAACACCTCAAGACCCGCGGTCAGTATTACATTAAACAGGCAGAAGAGTTTGAAGCCATTCACGCCCAGCACCCCGATGTGGGCGCCGACAGTGTGGCTTTGGGCTTCCGTGCTTTGGCCCGCGTGCTGGAAGACTGCCGCGCGCAGAAACTCACGCGCCACCAATATATTACATTTATGTTGGGCGATTTGATCAGCGAAGCCGAAGTGGCCGCTGTTTTCGCGCGTGAATGCGCCGAAGGCCGTGTGACCGAAGGCAGCCGCTTTGACTTGAACACGCTTAAGATTATGTCGCGCGTCAATGCGCGCTTGAGCGCATTTAAGATTGCCACCGAAGGCATGAAGCTCATCTTGGGCGTAGGCGCCGCCTCTGCGCAAGACTTGTCCGCCGGCGTCAACTTAATCGGCATTGAAGAAAAAATGACCGGTTTGATTGAGGACGAAGACTTGGTGTCTGCCAAACTCAGAGAAACTTTTAAAGCATAAGGAAAGACCATGAACATTATCGTATGCATTAAACAAGTACCCGATTCCACCCAAGTCAAGGTGGATCCGAAAACCGGCACCCTAATCCGTGCCGGCGTGCCCAGCATTTTAAATCCTTACGACCATTACGCGCTGGAAAAAGCCCTGGCCATTAAAGCCAAAACGGGCGCCAAAGTAACTGTGCTGTCTATGGGCCCCAACCAGGCGGTGGCTGTATTGCGCTTGGCATTGGCTTTGGGCGCGGACGAAGGTGTATTGCTTTCAGACCGTGCTTTTGCCGGTTCTGACACCTGGGCTACCTCTTATGCGTTGGCTACGGCAATTAAAAAAATCGGTCAGTATGATTTAATCCTCTGCGGGCAGATGGCTATTGACGGGGATACCGCCCAAACTGGCCCCGGTATTGCTTACCACCTGGGTATCCCGCAGATTACATTCTGCGACAGCGTAGACAGCGACGGCCAACATGCCGTGGTCAAAAAACTCATTGAAGGCGGACATCAGATTATGCAGGCCGACCTGCCGGTGCTTATTACCATGACCATGCCGGTGGATTATGTAGCCAAATATCCGTCTTTCCTGGCGGCACACAAAGCGCAGGATAAGCAAATTTTCATTTGGACGGCGGCCCAAATCGGAGCCGACCCGCATAAACTGGGGCTGGAGGGCTCCCCTACGCGGGTGTCTCGCATTTTCCCGCCGCCAGCCAGAGCCAAAGGGGAAATGATTTCCGGCTCTGCCGAGGAAATGGCCGCTAAATTTGTGGAAATTTTGAAAAAGGAGAGTTTTGTCAAATGATTCAAGTAGCTTCTAATTGTGTCGGTTGCGGCAAGTGCGTAGCCGCGTGTCCGTTTGGGGCGCTCTCCTTGGTTAACCGCAAAGCGGTGCCCAACAGCAGCTGCACGATGTGCGGCGCGTGCGTGAGCGTCTGCCCGGTCAAAGCGCTGTCTTTGCCGGCGGCCGGCGCGGCCAGTGCCAAAAAAGACCTTTCCGCCTATAAAGGCGTGTGGGCCTTTATTGAAATTTCTGATGACGGCAAAACCCAAAAGGTACGCCCGGTGGGCTTTGAGCTTTTGTCCAAAGGCCGCGAACTGGCAGACCAGTTGGGCGAAGAGCTGTGCGCCGTGGTGATTGGCGACGGAGTGGAAAAATATTTTGCGGAGCTGTCCTCTTATGGAGCCGACAAAATTTACGCCGTAAACGGCCCGGCTTACCACGACTATAACACCACTGCCTATGCCAATGCGATGGTGACGCTGATTAAAAAATACAGCCCCAGCGTGGTGCTCTATCCGTCTACGTACATTGGACGTGATTTGTCGCCGCGTATTTCCTCTGAATTGTTTGTGGGCTTGACCGCGGACTGCACGGGCTTGTCTATTGCCGACGGTCTGTTAATCCAGACCCGTCCTGCTTTCGGCGGCAATATTATGGCAGACATTAAATGCCCGGACTACCGGCCCCAAATGTCCACCGTGCGCCCGAACGTGTTTAAAAAAGTGCTCACCCGCCCGGGCAGTATGGCCCAAATCGTGAGTGAAACCATTGCCGTGCCTGCCGCTGCCGGAAAGGTGCGCATTATCAGCAAACATTTTGATGAAACCTCTGCCCAGGATAAACTGGACGAGGCCGAAGTGGTCATAGCCGGCGGACGCGGTATGAAAGACGCCGCGGGCTTTGCCATGCTAGACGACTTGGCTGCCGAGCTGGGCGGTGCCGTGGGCGCTTCCCGCGCGGCCATTGACCTGGGGCTCAAACCCAAAGAAAAACAGGTCGGCCAGTCCGGGGTTACCGTAGCGGCCAAGCTGTATGTGGCGTGCGGTATTTCCGGTGCGGTGCAGCACATTGTGGGTATGGAACACAGCGATGTGATTATCGCGGTGAACAAAGACGCCAACGCCCCTATCTTTAACGTATGCAAATACGGCTTTGTGGGCGATGCGCGGCAGCTGCTTCCCAAAGTGGTGGACGCCGTAAAGAAAGCCAAAGCCAAATAATGCTTTCCTTTAACCCAAAACCCCGCTCAACCGAGCGGGGTTTTTGTGGTAAATATGTATAATTAGTGTTAAAGGGGGTAGTTATGGATAAATATGTAAAGACAGAATTTGTAAGTTTGAAAGATCATCCTACCATTAATGAAAAATGGGTTCAAGAACGAATAGCTGAAGATCCGCGAATTTTGGGATTAGGAAATTTGATTCTAAAAGATAAGGAAAGAATGCAACCAGCTGCAGGGCGTTTGGATTTATTATTACAAGATCAAGACTGTGTTAAAAGGTATGAAGTAGAAATCCAATTAGGAAAATTAGATGAAAGCCATTTAATACGAACTATCGAATATTGGGATATAGAAAAAAAGCGTTATCCCCAATACGAACATTGTGCAGTTGTTATTGCTGAAGATATTACAAGCCGTTTTTTGAATGTATTAAATCTGATTAATAATACTATTCCACTAGTTGCTATACAGATGAAAGCCATTAAAGTTGGGGAGAGTTTTTCGTTAATTTTCACGACTATACTATCTGAATTTAAAAGAGGATTAGAAGGGGAGGACGAAGATACAAAAGAAGTAACGGATAGACATTACTGGGAAAACCATGCAACAAAAAGAACGGTAAAATTAGTGGATGATATACTGAACCTTATTCATAAATTTTCTTCAGATATTAAACTTAAATATAATAAGTTTTATATTGGATTAGAAAAAGGCGGCTTGGTTGATAACTGGGTAATTTTTCGTCCGAAGAAAGAACTTTTAAGAGTAGAAATCCGTTATCCTCATTCCGAATTAATGGATTCTTGGCTTGAAGAGAAAGGATTTAATTGTATGGATTATGATTCGAGATGGAATAGATATAGAATTGTTTTTAAAACAGAGCAGGAAATCAGAGAAAAGGAGCAAATTCTTGTTGAATTGTTAAAAAAATCTAGTGAAATTTAACACAAAACCCCGCTCAACCGAGCGGGGTTTTGTTTGTGTTATTGTTGGAACACTTTATTTGAATGGGCGCGTTTGGCGTTTGGTGCGGGCAGTGTGTTTGCTGGGCAGAAGAAGTACTTTTGTTAAATAAACAACTGCCAACGCCAGCCAGGCCAACAAAATCAGCCCAAAAGAAGACATGGCATTGTCAGAAGTGCGGCCATGCCACCCATACAGCGGGGCCATTTCGTGGCGAAAGGCCCACATATACCAGAAAAAACAGGCATGTGACAGAGTAAACCCTATTACAGGCAGCGGCCTGCTGTTTAGTTTAACCAGCCACCCCGCTTGTACGATAAGCCATATATACAGCCATTCTGCCGGATACCGTGTAAATACTTCCATAGGGCACCCCTTGTATGGAGAATCAGCCCAAACGCAGGGCTGATATCTGTAACTATCTTATATTTTTGCCTAAAAACACACAAGTACAAGTCAAAGTCCATTGCAAAAGGCGCATTCTGTGTAAAAACCCGCCGCATAAGAAACCCCGCGCCTGACGGCGCGGGGCGGAGGAGATGATGAATATTAATTGGTTAAAACATGTTAACGGGCGGTATACACCGCATAGGCGCTGCCGCGCCGGGGCATGGCCGGCAGAGAGGCCGTCCAGTCCAGGGCCGGGTTCATGCGACGCTGGCGTTCTGTTTTGCGTTTGAGCAGGCGGTATGTCTGGAAATCCACAAAATCCTGTTCCTCACAGCTCAAGTCCACCACAGTAGCTTTAGAAAGGTAAGAACGCAATGCGTTCATGCGGCGGCGGTAGGTATAAACCAAAAAATTTCTTTTAATTTCTTCCCATGCGTATTTCATACTATTAGTGTATTTTTTATGGGCGCAGACAACGAGAGTCTTTAGACCCAAGCGCCATGGCTTTTTGGGCCTGTTTGATAAGGGCTTTTGCGGCCTAGTTTTTCTGGGTCTTTAGTCCCATATTCGGCAAATAAAAACCCGCCCTGATAGGGCGGGAAGAGAGCGCACTTAAACGCAAAAGATTAGTCTGTGTAAATGGAGCGATAGCTTTTGGCGTCTGTGTTTTTTATGGCATTAATTACCGTTAAAACCGGCGGCATACCAATATAGGGCATGCTCTGTACCATAGCCGCCAGCAAGGTTTCTTTGCTGTTGCCTGCTTTCAAATTACCCACGATGTGTGCGCTTATTTGTTTTTCTGCGCCGCTGGCTGCCAGTATGACAAGAACTAACAATTCTTTTTGTTGTACGGTCAGGCCTTGGCGAGCATAGAAGTCCCCAAATACAAAGGAAGTCAGTATATTGGGTACTTGTTCGGCATAGGGCGCAGGCAGAGGGCGAAGGGCATTTTTTACTTCATCGCCGTAAAGGGGTTGCTGAATTTGCCATCCTTTTTCATAGCGGTTTTTATCGGTTACGGTGCCTTGGCTTTTTAGAGGCAGCTCTATGCCGCGCTCTTTGGCTACGTCATTAAATACGGCTATGGCGTTAAGCGTGCGGGGAAAACCAATAAACGGGGCGCATAGATAAATAGCTTCGCGTATGCTCAAAGGGTTGCTGCCTACATTCAAGGCGGCGTTGATATGGGCTTTGAGCTGGGGCAGCGCCTGAATGGACGCAAGCGAAACGACGGTAATGAGCTCACGGGTTTTATCGTCTAAATCTCCGATATAAAAAACTTCCCCAAATATAAACTCTTGCAGAATTTGCATCAGTTCCGGGTCTGTCGGATCCAGCTGGCGCTCCGAGGCAAAGAGACGTTTATAAGTTTCATTTGCTTTCTGGGCGCGGGTTTTGTTTTCTTCTGCGCTAAAGGCCGGCATCGTTTGCAGAGCTAGCAGAAAGAGGGGTAAAATAAGTTCCATGGTTTTTTGCATAAATAACTCCTTGATTAAGTTGTGCTACGAATATTATACGAGCTGGATTTAACTCCAGGTCAAGGGGGTGTTTTAGTGTGTGTAATTGCTATAATAAATAAGGATATGTCTATATTTTCAAAACTTTTCAAACTGTTTATTACCGTGGTGCTCATGCCGCTTATCCCCATGGCGTTGCTGCTTGCCTATTATCAAAACCGGCAGAAAGACAATATTTTGGAAACCCATTATAATTTGGCAGAAATCGTTTCTTCTAATATTAAGCACTATACCGAGGATTTGGGCTGGCGTCTGTCTTTTGCACAGCAGCTGCCGGCGGTGCTGGAAAAAGAAGGAGACCCCGTGCCTCTGCTGCGCGAGGCCTTAAACGCCAATCCGGATTTTATATTTTTGGCAGTACTGGGCAGCGACGGAAAAGAAACGGCTCGCGCGGCCCGCACTGCGGCGGCGGAAGAAGGAGAAAAAATAGACATTTCCCAAGACCCGGCTCTGCCGCAGATGGCGCGCGACAGGCGCATTCACTTAACGGGGTTGGAGACGGTAAGTTCCTGGCCGGTGGTGGAGATGGTGTACCCGCTGGAGGACGGAAGTTTCTTGTATGGCGTGCTGGGCATGAATGACTTGCTGGATCGGCTGCAGCAAATGCGTATTGGCCGGACGGGGCAGGTGCATTTAGTAACGCCGGACGGGCAAATTATGCTGCTGCCCTATCAATGGCACCCGGAAATAAAATCGGAGAAATTGCAAAAACTTTTTGCCGGGGAAAACCGCTTTATTAAAGGGTTGCAAAGCAATGAAGATACCTATGCAGGAGCTTTTGCTCCTGCGGCAGTGTTGGATGTGTATGTGACGGTGCTGCAACCGCAGGAAGAGGCCTTCCGCAGTTTGTATTTTTCAAATGTAGTTATCTTTTTGTTTTTACTGGCTATTGCAACGCTGGCCTATTTTGGCGCGCTTACTTTTTCGCGCAGTTTGGGAGAACCGATTGCCGCTTTGGCAAAAGGGGCCGAAGAAGTCAGCCACGGGAATTTTGACCACCAGATAAGCGAAGAAGCCGCCTGGGGGGAGCTGCGCCAGCTGATTGATTCTTTTAACAAAATGACCTCAGATTTAAAAGATTACCAGGCCTTGCAGCTCAAAACCCAAATCAGCGAAATGAAAGAGCAAATTTTCCGCTCGGTGGCCCATGACTTGCGTGCGCCGCTTTTGGGATTGCAGGGATATATTTATATTTTGTCCAGCGGCAAAATTACAGACCAGCAGCGCCAGGAGTATTTGCAGCGTATGGACGAAGCCGCCAAAAATTTATCTTCGCTGTTGGAAGATGTGCTGTCCGTCTCCCGTATAGAAGCCGGCATGACGCTGCCTCAGCGCCAGCATGTAGAGCTGGCCCCGCTGCTGCGCAGTGTGGTGCATACGTCCGAACCGGTGGCGGCGGCAAAAGGGCTGCGCCTGGAGCTGAAAACTCCGCAGGACGCGGCCGCCTGGGCCGACCCGAAATTGCTGCGGCGCATTGTCACGAATTTGCTTTCCAACGCGGTCAAATTTACCGAAAAGGGTTTTGTGGAAATTTCTGTAGAAGACCAGCCCTCCCGCACGGTCATCAGCGTGCGCGACAGCGGCGTCGGGCTGACGGAAAAACAATGCGGGGACATCTTTGAGAAATACCGCCAAGTGGACGACGGGGCGGAGGGATATGGGCTTGGACTGTTTATCAGCCGGCAGCTGGCCCGCGCCCACGGAGGGGATTTGACGGTGTCTTCCGTATTGGGGCAGGGAAGTACGTTTATTTTAACGCTGCCTAAGGAGGAAAAATGAGCGTTTTTTGGCGTTTGGTGCTGGGCTATTATATTGTAGCCGTGTTCTGTTATAACCGTCCGTTTTTTGCTTGGCGCAGCCGCAGCCCCTGGGCGGCCGCAGCCGTACAGGCGGCGGCTTATTTTGCCATAGGCGGTGGGCTGACGTGGGCGTATTGGGAGCTGCCGTGGCCTTTGCTGGGGATATGGAAAGTGCCTTCGGTGGTGTGTTTGGCGGCGTTTGCCCTGTTTGAAACGTTTAATAATCATCTGTTGGTGTACCGTTCCGACCAAAAAAAATATCACACACTTACTTTTGTGGCTCATGATATTTTGGCTTTGCTGTTTATCCTTCTGTGTGCTCCGACCCATGTGCTTTACCAGACCGGCAATCTGGTGGCAGATCCGTGGATTATTTTCTTTGTAGGGGCATTGGTAGTTACCAAGATGTTCAATTTATTTATTTATATGGTGGAGCAGGATAAATACGGGCGGGATTACCCCACTATGGACGAAAGTTTTGTAACTATGCTGATGCGTCTGATTTTTTACTTGATTGTGTTGCTGCCGGGCTGGAGATGGGTGATATGGTTTTTGGTTTGGCTGTGGGCGTGCCGTATGGCGCGGCGCAACCGGCTGATGGATTTTTCCCGCTTTGCTTTGTATTTCAGCGCTTTTGGCGCTACTGCGGTTGGATTTTTAACCAAATGGAGTTTTTACTTACAGCCATGACGCCTCTTGCCTCTGTCAAGTTTGCCTGTTTGGATACGGAAACTACCGGTTTGAGCCCTGCCGGCGGCGGAAAAATCTGTGAGATTGCCGTTTCCGTCAGCCAAAACGGGCAAAAATTAGAAGAATTCACTACGCTTTTAAACCCCGGTATGCCCATGCACCCGGACGTGATAGCCATACACGGCATTACCAACGATATGGTCAGAAATGCCCCCGTTTTTGCAGATATTTTGCCGCAGCTGCTGGTCTTGCTGGACGGGTGCGTGTTGGTGGCGCATAATGCGGAATTTGACCTTTCTTTTTTACGGACGGAAACGCAGTCCTGCGGACTTCACTTTCCGGATTATCCGGTGCTGGACACCTTGAAACTCGCCCGGAAAAACGGCTGTTTCCCGCGTAATAATTTGGGGGTTATTGCTTCCGCTTTGGGTATTAATGCTGACGGTGCGCACCGCGCCATGGCCGATGTACGCATGACGGAAAAAGTGCTGTATAACTTTTTGCACGAATTTGCCCTCGGCGGCGTGAGTACGCTGGAAGAATTGCAAAAATACCAGACAAAACGCCATGAAAAAGTGGTGCTGGGGCTGACTCCGCTGCCGTGACGGCGCAGGGGATACTTTCATATAATATAAGTAATAAGGCCGCATGCGCGGCATATAGGTAAGGAGAAAATTTATGAAAAAAGTAGTTTTGATTATCCGTGACGGCTGGGGTGATGCCAAACCCGGCAAATACAATGCCGTTACCAACGCCAAAACGCCTAATATGGACAAATATTTGGCTAAATGGCCGCATACGCAGATTGAAGCGTCCGGCGAACAGGTAGGCCTTCCGGCGGGGTATATGGGGTCTTCTGAAGTGGGCCACTTAAATATGGGTGCAGGCCGTATTGTGGTGCAGGAGCTTAAACGCTTAAAAGACACCATTGAGGACGGCTCTTTGTTCAAATCTGCCCCGTTTGCTGCTGCCATTGATAACTGTGTTAATAATCACAAAGCCCTGCATTTGATGGGGCTGGTGCAGGATGAAGGAGTACACGCACACCAAGACCATTTGTTCGCCATTTTGAAATACGCTGCAGAGAAGGGAATTAAACAGGTGTATGTCCATTTTTTCTCTGACGGACGTGATACGCCTCCAAAATCTTCCATCGGCTTTATTCGCCAGCTGGAAGGGGTCATTAAGGAATGCGGCGTAGGCCAAATTGCCACTATTCAGGGCCGCTACTATGCCATGGACCGCAGTGAAAACTGGGAGCTGACCGACAAGGCCTACAACCTTATTGTCCATGCCCAGGGTGCCCACGCCCAAACGGCAGAAGAAGCTGTGCAAACCGACTATGACACCTTGAAAACGCCCGACGGCGGCCCCATGGTGGACGAATACATTCCGCCCACCGTGCTGGGGGATTATAAAGGTATGAGCGAAGGCGACAGCGTGATTTTCTTTAATTTCCGCCAAGACCGCGCCATTCAGCTGACCAAAGCCTTTATTGACCCGGCCTACCCGGGCAAGATTACCCGCGTGCCGTGTGTGTACTGCGGCTTGACCAAGTATTATGATTCTTTCCCTTACAATGCTTTGCCGTCTATGACCGACGGCGGCGGCATGAACAATCTGTTGGGACAGGTTATTTCTTCGGCGGGACTCAAACAGCTGCGCCTGGCCGAAACGCAGAAATTTAAACATGTTACCTCTTTCTTCAACGGCAAACAGATTCAGCCGTATGAAGGGGAAGACCGCATTGAAATCAAAGGCCGCTTTGACCCTGCCACCTTTGCCGAACATCCGGAAATGGAAGCGTACCGCGTGGCGGACGAGGCCGTCAAACAAGTGGAAGGCGGCAAATATGATTTCATCGTCATCAACTTTGCCAACGGCGATATGGTGGGACACACCGGAAATTTTGCTTCCGTCGTCAAAGCCATTGAAGTAGTGGACGAATGTGTGGGCAAAGTAACCGAGGCCGCTTTGGCCAAAGGGTACGCCGTCATGATTACCGCCGACCATGGCAATGCCGAGGAAATGTGGGACGAAAAAATCAATATGCCTAAAACGGCCCATACGACCAACTTGGTGGATTTCGTCTATGTCAACCCCGATGAGCCCCGCGTCAAAATGGCCGCCACGGGCAACTTGGGAGATATTGCCGTGACCGTCTTGCAGGTGATGGGGCTTAATAAACCGGCGGATATGACGGCAAAAAGCTTGATTGAAAAATAGTTTCATGTGTCTAAACAAAGCGGGGACAGCCAAACGGCCGCCCCCGCTTTTTGCAGCCATGTGGCGGAAAAAGTAAAATAAACCTATGGAAAGCTATCTAAAAGTCAAAGTGCATGCCGGCGAGAAAAAAGAAAAACTGCTGGAAAAATCCGCCGATACTTTTGAAATCTGGGTCAAAGCCCCGGCCGAGCGTGGGCAGGCCAATGCCGCCGTGCGCACGGCGCTGGCAGCGCATTTGGGCGTGGCGGAAAACAAACTTTCGCTTATCAAAGGGGCCACTTCCCCGGCTAAAATTTTTCTGCTGCGCAAGTAACTAATTTTTGTTGTGCAATCTATATTTCTTCATTCTTATAAAGGCGCGCCAGCTTTGTTTTGGCGCCATTTGTTAGAGAGGGTTCTCTTTGCCCAAGGGGCTTGGCCTGCGCTAGGGCATAGGTCGCTTGCCTATGTGAAATTAAGAGCAGCCGGGCAAATACCTGCAGAGCCCCAACTGCCAACATAACGCTGCTTGCAAGACATGGAACGCCAACAGACGGGACGGTTGTGTTTTATTTTTCTTTTTTGCTATAATAAACACAAGGAAAGAATCGCCCGGGCCGCAGGTGAGTTAGTGCCCAAAAGAGATTCAATAAACTTATGCGAGGCGGTAGGATACGCCTTGTGAGGTTTTTTGTCTGGAAAATCAGAGAAACAAAATAGTATAATAAATCTATGAGAACCTACGAAACTGTAACGATTGTGAAACCGCAGCTTTCCGATTCGGAAGTGGCGGAATTTGTAACCAAAGTCAAAGAATTGGTTGCCAAAAACGGTGGCGAAGTCACCAGCGAAGAAAAACTGGGCAGACGGAAATTCACCCACGACATTAATCATGTCCGCGACGGCTTTTACCTGTACTTGAAATTCAAAGCCCAGCCGT
This sequence comes from uncultured bacterium, assembly GCA_949291365.1. Lineage (GTDB taxonomy): Bacteria > Elusimicrobiota > Elusimicrobia > Elusimicrobiales > Elusimicrobiaceae > Avelusimicrobium. Next base: position 101,790 of record CASEVJ010000003.1, on the reverse strand, counting down.
CTTTTATTAGAGTATGGGACGAAACGATGAAGCTCAATGAAAAAGTGTTGCGCTCCATGGTCATGCTCTCCAGCGAAATCAAAGCCAAACCGGCTCCGGTGGCCAAATAAGAGGCGCTTATGGCAGGCCAAATCAGACTTCCGGAACAGAACCAAGTCCTTATCGCAGGCCGCTTAACGCGCGAGCCGAATGTGGCTTTTACCCAGAAAGGGCAGGCAGTGTGCCGCTTTGACGTGGCCGTGAACCGCCGCTATCTGGATCAGACCACAAATGAATGGAAGGACGACACCGTGTTCGTGCCCGTAGTAGTCTGGGGCAGCGCCGCTGAACGGGCCAAAGACCGCCTTAAAAAAGGCACGCCTGTTTACGTGGAAGGCCGCCTGACCAGCAGCGAATATACCGATAAAAACACGGGCCAGACCCGCAAATCGCTGCAGATTACCTGCCGCCGCCTGCAAATTTTGGAGAGCGGTTTTGGCGCAGGGGCCGACTATGCCGGCCAGCCCGCCGCTAAAGACGATGTGCCTTCCGTAGACGTGGATCAGCCCGTTATGGAAGATGATGTGCCATTTTAAATTTTCAAATTAAGAGGGAAGTGAAAATGTCCGAAGAAATTAAAACCAATGCTGCACCCGCCGCTGCTCCTGCTGCGGCCGCCAGACCGGAAAGACCGGCCAGACCGTTTGCCAAAAAGCGCTTTGAAAGCCGCCGCAAAGTATGCAAAGTCTGCGCGGAAAAAATTGACAACGTAGATTATAAAAATTTCCAGTTCGTTAAATCTTTCACGATGGAAAGCGGGAAAATTCTCTCCCGCCGCATTACCGGCACCTGCGCCAAACACCAGCGCCAGATTACCAAAGCGATTAAACGCGACCGCAATTTGGCTATTTTGCCGTATTCGCTGCCGAAGAAATAAGTGTTTAGGGAGAATTTGAAATGAAAGTTATTTTGAGAGAAAACGTGAAAAACTTGGGCATGGCCGGCGACATCGTGGAAGTGAAGAACGGCTATGCCAGAAATTTCTTGGTGCCGCAGAACTTGGCTGAAGTAGCCACCCCGGGTGCCGTGAAAAATTGGCAGCTGGGCGCTGAACGCCGCGCCAAAAAGATTGAGGCCGAGCTGAAAGAAGCCCGCGCTATTGCCGAAAAATTGGAAGGCGTGGTGCTGCCCTTTACCAAAACCGTCAACAGCGACGGCGTGGTGTTCGGCTCTGTCAATAAAGCCGATATTTTTAAAGCATTGACCGCATTGGGCCACAAGATTACCAAAGACAACATTGAGCTCAATATGCCGGTCAAAGCCCTGGGCGAAACCGAAGTGGGCATCTATTTGAAACCCACCGTTACGGCTAAAATTAAAGTGAAAATTGAAGCCCTGACGGAAGTGGAACCCACCATTCCCAACGCCAAAGCCGAAACCAAAGCTGAAGCTGCCGCTGAAAGCAAATAACCTGCGTTTCCCGTGCGCCGATAAAACATCGTTGTTTGGTTCGGCGCGCCAAAGGACAGGTAGGTTCTCTGATTAGCAGTTCACTTTCCGCCCCGCACAACTTTCGTTGTGCGGGGTTTTGTCATATCTTGGCGCATAAACCCGCTTGTAAGCCCGCGGGCCGGAGCAGGAAAATCCGTCCCAAACAAAGGGGGCTTGTACGCAGTTCTGCGGTCTAAAAAGCAGCAAGCATGTAGAACAAAAAGCTCTCTCTGCTAGGCCTTCTGGGGATAGGAAGGTGTTATGAAAAAGCGTTGTTGGGGTGAAAGAAGGTTATATTTTAAAAGAGTATATTGGGGCGGAGCCGTTTTTGCGTGTACGGCAAAAGAGGGGGATTTATTGTTTGACAGGGCAAACGGGGTTTTATACCATATAATACAAGGGTGTTTTACCACGAGAAACAAAGAGAGGATTTTATGAAAAAAATTATTAATTCCCCGCAAGCTCCCAAAGCCATTGGCCCCTATTCCCAGGCCGTGGAAGAAGGGGGATTTATTTTTACCTCCGGCGTGCTGCCGGTAGACCCGGTGACGGGGGAAATTTTTGGCGGGGACGTCAAAGGGCAGACCGAGCTGGTGCTGAAAAATTTGGAAAATGTGCTCAAAGCTGCCGGCGCTCATCTAAAACATGTAGTTAAAACTACGGTTTATATGACGGATTTGACCGCTTTTGCGGAAATGAACGAAGTGTATGCCACTTTCTTCAAAGACAATCCGCCCGCCCGTACCACGGTGCAGGTGGCGGCTCTTCCGAAAGGGAGCGCTGTTGAAATAGAAGCCATTGTGCGTAAATAAGGAAAACTATGGCAAGCGTGCACGAAGAATTATTAGCCAGCCGCAGCAACGGTATCCTTATGCCGCTGGCCGCGATGAAAACGGAAAACGACTGGGGAGTGGGGGATTTTTCCTCGCTGAACCAGTGGGTGCGTTTTTTGGGGGGACTGGGGGCAAAGATTGTGCAGATTTTGCCTTTGCAGGAGACCGCTCCCGGGCAGACCTGTCCGTATTCTGCGTTAAGCGCTTTTGCTATAGATCCGGTATACATTGATGTTCATGCCGTCAGAGAGGTGGGCTTGTCCGGCCGTGCGCAGGAAGAGGTGCGCAATTTGCAGGGCGATATTACCGCTTGGCGTTTGAGCCGCAAAGCGCCGTTTAATGCCGTCAAACAAGCCAAAATGAAAGTGTTGTGGCAGGCCTATCAGTTTTTCTTGGAAAATGAAATGGCCTATACTACGCCTGCCGCGCAGGCGTTTGAGGCCTACCGCGCCGCCAAAAAAGAGTGGCTGCGCCCGTACAGCATTTTCCGCGCCTTAAAGGAATTTTACCGCTGGCAAACCTGGACGGACTGGCCGCAGGATTTGGCTTTGTTTAAAAAAGAAGCGGTGGATGCTTTTGAAGCGAAATACCGCGAATATGTGGATTTTTTCTCTTATGTACAATGGCAGGCGGATTTGCAGTTGCGCCAGGCCAAAGTATACGCCCGGGCGGCCGGGGTACATTTGTTTGGGGACATCCCGTTTGGCACCAATTTAGATAGTGCCGAAGTGTGGAGCGAGCGGGAAAACTTCCGTTTGGAATGCTCCGTCGGCGCCCCGCCTGATCAGTTCTCCAAAGACGGCCAATGCTGGGGGCTGCCCGCTTATGACTGGCAACACATCCAGGCAGATGGGTTTGGCCTTTGGCGGCGCAAAATACGCCGGGCGGTGGAGCTGTATGACTTGTTTCGGCTAGACCACCTGGTAGGGTTTTTCCGCACCTATATTTTTAAATCCGGTGATAATCAGGGCGGGTTTGATATTTTGGTGGAGCAGGAGCAAATTGACCGCGGGTACGGCTTTTTAAGCATGGTGCTGGAAAGTGCCAACGGAGCCATGCCCGTAGGGGAAGATTTGGGAGTTATCCCTACGTTTGTGCGCCGTATGCTGGTGGAAATGAAAATCCCCGGCTATAAAGTGCTGCGCTGGGAACGGGAAGACAATGGCTATTACCGCGAACCGCGCAATTTCCCGGCGGTGTCTTTGTGCACCACTTCTACACACGATACGGAAACAGTGCGCGGCTGGTGGGAAACTATGCCTCAGCAGGAGCGCGCCAATATTTGGGAAATGATTTCCGCCCAGAAAACAGACGGTAATGTGCCGTTTAATTTGGACACCCAGCGCGCTATTCTGCGCCGGGTGCTGACGTCCGGCTCTGCGCTGACGATGTTTTCCTGGCAGGACATTATCGGTACATTAGACCGTGTAAATGTGCCCGGTACGGTGTCTGACGAAAACTGGACGTACCGTAGCGAGTATACCCCGCAGGAAGCGGCCCAGGTTTACCGGGAACAGCTGGACAGCTACACTTCCTTGTTGCAGGAAACGGGCCGCTTGAAAAAATAACAGAAATTGCCGGCGGTGCCAGGCGGTCAGCCGGCACCGCTTTTTGTTGTGGCATAAGATAGTTAAAATTTTTTTGTAGGGACTTTTGTTATACTTGTTTTATGAGAGAATATACAGCTATTATTCCGGTGGCCGGGAAAGGGGTGCGCTTGCTGCCTTTTACGCAGCATTGTCCTAAGACGATGCTCAGCGTGGCAGGAAAGCCCATTATCGCGCATATTTTGCACCAGGTGGAAGAATGTGGTATACGCAAGGTAGTATTTATCGTCGGCTACCAAAAAGAAGTATTAATAGAGTATATCCGCTCCCATTATCCGCGTTTGGAAACGGTGTTTGTAGAACAGACGGAACCCAAGGGCTTGGGCCATGCAATTTATATGGCTAAACCGGTGGTAACGGGGCCCTGTTTTATTGTGCTGGGGGATACGATTATTGACGGGGATTTGCGCCCGCTGGTGTCCTGCGGGAAAAACGCCGTCGGTGTAAAAACCGTAGAAGACCCGCGCCGTTTTGGCGTGGTGGAAATGAAAGACGGCGTGATTGCCGGTTTTGAAGAGAAGCCGGAATGTCCCAAAAGCAATTTGGCCTTAATTGGTGCGTACTCGTTTTTAGACGCAGGGCAGCTGTTCTGCTGTTTGGAAGAAGTGATTGCATCGGGCAAAACGGTTAAAAATGAAATACAGCTTACCGATGCCTTGTCTTGCCTGCTGCAACGCGGGGTGCAGATTGTGCCGGTGAAAATGAATGATTGGTTTGACTGCGGTACGGTGGAAATTATGCTGCAGACGAACCGCATTTTGTTAGACCGTCATGCCCATATAGCGGAAAAGTTCCTCTCCGGTAACCGTATTACTGCGCCGTGCTATATAGACCCAAGCGCCATAGTGGAAAACTGCGAGCTGGGGCCTTATGTATCCGTGGCGGAAGGAGCGGTGCTGAAAAACTGCCGGCTGCAAGACGCTATCGTGTCGGCCCATACCCAGTTAAACGCAAAAGAGGCAAAGCATCTTATTTTAGACAAATATTCCAACTAATCTCTATGTTGCCAAAAACCCCGCCTGATACAGGCGGGGTTTTTCTTGGGGCAGAAAAGTGAAATGTTATTTGGCGGAAGCCGATACGGACGAATTGTTCTGCTTGGCGGTATCGGTGGAACCCTCGGTAGACGGAGCCGCGGGTGCATCTATGGCTGTCTCCAGCCCTTGCACGGTGTCTGTGGAACTTTGGGTCTGCGGCGGTGGCGGAGGGGGGAACAGTTCGTCTGCCAACTTTTCCGTATATTCTTTGGCGGTGCTGTATTGCGTGGCAGCTTCCGAAAAACGGGAAGTGGGCCGTGTATTAATTGTATTTTTGGCTATTTCGGCCTCATAAATTGCTTTTTTTACCTCAAAATCCTGCAAAGCCAAGTATAAGGTGATTTCTTTAAACAGGCGATCTCTTTCCGCCTCTACCACTACCGGGCAGGAATCCAGGGCTTGTGTCAAAACGGCAATGTTGCGTTGGGCTTGCAGCAAGGTGGCTTGGTCTAATGCCGGGTTCAGACGGTCTAAATCCGGCACGGACACGGCAGCCGCCTGGCTGGTGTTGCTGGTGGGAACATAAAAATTGCCCACTAACATACCGGCGGTAAAAACCAATCCCAGTGTAAAAATATACAGAATATAGCGCATATACATATTCTAGCAAAATCCATTCCAAAAGAAAGCGCTGAAAAATCTTTTTGTATAGCAGCGGTGCTGCGTGCAGCCGAAGAGATTGCAGGAGAATAAATCCAGTAGAGCGAACAACTGGCGGCGAAAAAGAAAAATTTGCTATAATATCTATAGAGATTCCGAGAGAAAAACAAAATCTTTTCTTACGGATTAAATTTTAGTATAATATTTATGTTGAGGGTTTGAGCAGCCCACAGACCCTCGTAGTTCCTTGACCGTTTTTAGCGCTCGTAGCTCAGTGGTAGAGCATCCGCCTTTTAAGCGGGGGGCCGTGAGTTCAAGTCTCACCGGGCGCACTTTTTAGCCCTCTTCGTCTATCGGTTAGGACGTCGGATTTTCAATCCGAAAAGAGGAGTTCGATTCTCCTAGAGGGCGCCATTTAAAACCATGCTCAAAAGCATGGTTTTTTTATGGCTTTGTGGCAGAATATCCCGCCAAAGTGCCTATACGCCCTGTCCTCTCCTGCCAACAGGCGTTTTTTGAAAAGTCCATGGGCGTTAAATCAAGAGACATAGATAAATGGAAAATCTCCCGGGCCCATGGGGCTTGGGGCAAAAAATTCCCTTCCAAAAAAGAAAGCATTGCCAAATTTGCCGGCCGGAAACAAAAAAATAGCTAGTTTTTCCCTGATTTCAGCAGTTTTTCAGATAGGAAAAGAGGAATTTAATTTCCTTTTTATAGAGGGGAAAGGGCTTTTTATTACTTGGCCAAACGATTACGGCAGTGCCTGCAAAATACAATGGGGTAAACAGGAGAGAAAACTCCCGATTTGTCCGTGCTGCCTCTGTGCAGGAAAGAAGAGATAATCGTTCGCTTCCTCTGCTGATAAAGGAGAAAATAGCCGGCTTATTTATCAAAGCGTCTGACGCGTTTGTGGCAGTAGGGCAGTGTGCCTTTGTGTTTATAATAGTGTTGGTGATAGGGTTCTGCCGGCCAAAAGGTGGTTAAGGGCAATAGCTGGGTCACGACGGGCAATCCGTTCCCGCGCAAAATGTCCAGCAGTTTTTGGGCAGTTTGTTTTTGTTCGTCCGTAGCATAAAAAATGGCGGAGCGGTATTGCGGCCCTAGGTCAGGCCCCTGTCCGTCCGGCTGGGTGGGATCATGAATTTCCAAAAAAAGTTTAGCCAGCGTTTCATAATCAGTTTGCGTTGGGTCAAACAGTAGCCGCACGGCTTCGTAATGACCGGTTTGGCCCGTGCAAACCTGTTGGTAAGAGGGGTGCGCCAGGTGCCCGCCGGTGTAGCCGCTTTCTACTTGCAGCACTCCCGGGGCATTGCCTAAAAAATATTCCGTGCCCCAAAAACATCCGCCAGCAAAAACAGCGCTTTGCGTTGGTTGGTGCAGAGCGGGAGTGTCCGCGCTTGCCGCAGTAAAATTTGTTTTTTCCATACTGGGTATATGGTAACAATTGGCGCTTTGCACGGTCAATGTCTATTTTTCTTTATGCTAAACCCTTATGCAGCAAGCGTGTGGGGAACGGGCTCCGCTCGAACAACATGCGGCGTAGTCCGGGGAATAAGAAATACGGAGTAAAGGATAGCAGGCACAGGTAAATAAAAAACCGCCTTTTAAAAAGGCGGTTTTGGTAAAGCAGAAAGTTAAATTAAGGGTTTTCTTCTTCATCAGGGTTGGAAAACATGGGGTCGTCGCTTAATTCGTCTTGCGTTTCTACGCCCATATAATCCATACACAGCGCAATGTCTTTTTCATTGTTCCAGTCCGGCACGCAGACGGTCTCGTTGCTCTCAAACGGACGGATTAAACGGTAGGTGTAGGGGCCGTGTCCCACCCGGCGTGCCACTACAAACCAGTCATAATTTGCATCGGACTCAAAAGAGATAGCAAACCCTGGTTTGGGCGTGCCGGAACGCATGCCGCCACGCGTATAAAAAATGGCGTTTTCTTCTCCGTTTGCGTAGTCATTGTTAGCGGAAGCTTTGCGAACTTGTACGGGAGAGGTTTCCAGTCTGTGCCATTGGCGTGTATAATCCTGGTAACGCAGCCGGTGGCGTTCTTGGGAAGATATCATGGAAGCGGCCAGAGAGTCCACTTCAGCAATGCGCATGCGCTCCATAAAACGCCCGTAATAGACGACCGAGATAGCTACTAATATCGTCAGAATAAGCGAAGCCACCAATATTTCCAGCATAGTGAATCCTTTTTTATTTTTGTGCAGCCAGTGCATAAATGCTCCTTAAACAAGTGTATGTTTTCAAATGTTTTGGGCCAGCAGGATAAATAATCCTAAAAATACTACGCAGAGCAGCAGTTTGGTAATCCCTAAATGTTTCTTTAAGAAATCATTAAACCCACGCGATTCGTATCCGGCCACCGCCAGTGCAAATACCGCCAGCAACGGCACGATAAACATAAAATTATATAAGAGCAGGTAAATGAATGCTTTTACCCGGTACGCCGGGTCTTGCATAATCAGCACTACGGTAGGGATATACACCTGTCCGGTACATACTGCTTCCACCAGCGAGACGCAAAATCCCACCGCCAGCGCCGCTAACATTAGCCGCCATACGCTTTCGTGTTTATCGCGCAAGAAAAAACCCATGATTTTATGAATGCGTACTTTTAAATTCTGCGGTAGCTGTAATAGCATTTTGTCGGATTTCTTTGTTTTTCGGTAAATCCAAAAATCATACAAGCTTAATACGAAGAATACCAGACATACCAGGGCCGTCAATATATAAAACCCTTTAATAACCCAGTAGAACCCTTGCATGGCGTACAGAAAACGGAACAGCCCAAGCCCAATGAGCACATAAGCGGCAAACACGGCCGCACAGTAGGAGAGCCCCACCACGATAATCTCCCGCCGGGTATATTTGTATACCGTTAAGAAAGAGATAAAAAAGACAATCACCGCAAACGCGCACGGATTTATGCCGTCCACCAGGCCGGACCCTATAATAGCCCAAAAAGTAATTTGGGAAAATGCGGTTTGCGTGTCGGGTGTTTTGGTTTGAACCAGGGTTTTTTGATTTAACAGGCGGGCTTTTTCAATAGCGCTTTCGGCGTATGTTTTGATTTCATGCGGGTAGCCCACCATATAGGTATCCCCTACAACAGCCGTCGGATAAGCGGGACTTTTGCCAAACGCTTTGGCCGTTTGCTGCAAAATTAAATTATTGCCGTCTTGGGAGACATCATAGATAATGAAATTGACGTCGTCTTTGTATTTTTCCTGCAGGACGGGCAAATATTCATTTTCAAAATGCTTGCAGTGCACGCAGGTAGGGCTGACAAAAACAGCAAAATCCACTTTTGTATCTTGGGCTGTTGCCAAGAGGGGGAGAAATAAAGACAGTGCCAAAAAGACAAGTTTCTTCATTTTTACAGATTCCCCTTCATAAATTCAGATATGCCGCCCATCACCATGTCTACCGACATTAACACCAGTATCATACCGGTCAGCCGTTCAATAGCGGTCAACCCCTTTTTCCCCAGCAGATTGCTAAACGGGGAGGAAAGCATCAGCACAGCCGAGTTGATAACAGACGCCGTCAGCAACGCCGCCAGCGTAATCAGCTTATTGGGCTGTTGGGCCGATAAAATCATGATAATAGACAGCACGGCCGGCCCTGCCACCAGCGGTATGGCCAGCGGCACGATAAAAGGTTCTTCCTCTTTGGGATTGGTGTGGGTTTCTTCTTCGTTATTAAACACCAGTTTCATGGAAATAATAAACAGAATAATCCCTCCGGCAATACTCATGGAAAAGGAGTGTATGCCGAACATGCGCAAAAACCATTTGCCCAAATACAAAAAAGCCACCGAAATAGCCAATGCAATAGCCAGCTCCCGGATAAGGACGGCTTTGCGGCGCTCCGGAGCCACTTTTTTTAATGCAGAAATAAAAAGCGGGATATTGCCAAACGGATCCATGACCAAGCAAAGGGTAATAACAGAAGAAAGGAAAAAGTCCATAACAACTCCTTGTTGATTTTATACAACAAAACATACGGCCCGGGGGCCGCTTTATTCTTATATAGTATAGCAATTTCCAGCCTTTGTGTGGGCGGGTGCGTATAATGTAAAATCCGCTGTTCGTATGCGGGGGGATTTAGTACAATACATCTATGTTTACCTACAGAACGCACCGTAATTTTTGGAATATTGTGAAATGGTTTTTCCTTTCCACATTTATTGGCGTAGTGGTGGGAGTGGTGGACGCTTGCTTTTTAAAGGCCTTGGATGCGGCGATTGGCTGGCGTGCGCGTTTTCCACTTTATTTTGTAGGGCTTCCGTTTTTTCTGTATATCATTTGGCTGCTGGCGCGCAAAGCTGCGCCGCAGGCGCAGGATTATTCCACAGATGCTGTTATCAATAAAATTAATTCGTACCGGCCCATTGGATTGATTTCGGCACTGAAATCTTTGCTGTTGAGTATTTTTACGATGACGGTGGGCGGTTCTGCCGGAAAGGAAGCCCCCTGCGCCGATGCCGGGGCGGGGGTGGGCTCTGTGATTGGGCGGTTGTTTCGCATGAGTTTGGAAGACCAGCGCAAAATGATGATTTGCGGCGTAAGCGCCGGCTTCGCCGGGGTGTTTGGCGTGCCGATATCGGGGGCGCTGTTTGGGTTGGAAGTATTGTGGGTGGGGCATATTTTTTATGATGTCATGTTCCCGGCGTTTATTGCCGGGATTACCGCCTTCCAAGTCACGACCTGGCTAGGGGTGGATTATATTTATCACCCCATGAACTTTGCCCCGGTGTTTGCGGAACAATTTTTCTTAAAGGTGCTGATTGCGGGGTTGTTTTTTGGCGTAGTGTCTATTATGTTTACCGAAGTGATGAAATTTATTAAAGTGGTGTTTCGCTATATTTCACTTCGCTTCTCGCCTTTTTGGCGCTGTTTTATAGGCGGTGCGGTGCTGGTGGCAATTGGGTTGTGGACGTCCCCTTTGTATTTAGGACTGGGGCTGGACGGTTTTAACGGAGTGCTGGCCGGTGGCGCACTGCATTCGCCTTTTGGTTTTTTGATTAAGACGCTGACCACGGCTATCACCTTTGCCGCCGGCGGGGTAGGAGGGATTGTTACTCCTATTTTCTTTGTCGGTGCGCAAGCCGGCGCCACCTTGGCCCCGCTGCTGGGTACCGACGCGACCACCATGGCCGCGCTGGGATTGGTGGCGGTGCTGGCTGGGGCGGCCAATACGCCGCTTTCCGCCAGCATTATGGCTATTGAACTTTTTGGAGCGGAAATTGCGCCCTATGCGGCGGTGGCATGCGTAATCAGCTTTTTATTGACCGGACAAAAAAGCGTGTTTGGCAGCCAGCGTATTTCTTTTGACAAAGACCTCCAGGACGTCAATCTGCCTCCCGATTATGAGCGGCCCGACAGAGCCCGCCGTATGTCCGGGCGGAAAGGGCTGCTGCTAAAAACATTTAAAGAAATGTCTAAACATTTAATTCCCAACCCCAAAGGATTTGATGACGATAAATAAACCTACCGTAAAAAGCCCCGCAAAAGGGGCTTTTTTATGGAAAAATCCCCGGCCGGGCCGGGGATAGTATGCGGAAAGGAAATTTTCCGTTGGGGCCGGGCCGGTATTTTTTACTCGTCAAAGTCTGTTTCTTCCGCTTCCAAATCCCGCGCGAACTGGCCCCACTGTTCCCGCGAGGCCTCTAGCTTTAAAGACAACCCCGTATCGGAATATTCAGCGTAAGGTTTGTCCGCCAGAATATTTTGGTCTAATTTGATTTCCATAAAAAACGGCGTTTGTCCCGGCATTTCCCCGCGGCAGGCGCAGCCCAGCGCCGCTTTAGGCGCCATAAAAACGGACACCTTGGGCTCCAGCATAATCCAGTTGTCTGCTTGTCCATTTGCCAGGACGTTTAAAATAAAAGCAGAGAGATAAGGGGCTTGGCTGTCTTTGAGCGCAACGAATTTCTCCGCAAATTCATCGGAAAAAAGCGGGGTGTTTCTATAATAGAGCCCTATTTCATATTCCACACAGGGTTCTTCCTGCCCGTCGTCATACCAACGGGAAACGGGGGTAATGTCCAGCTCTAGGCCTTCTTTGCCGTAAGTGATATGTGCCATAAACTCCTCTGCTAAAATAGATTTTCTATATTATGACAAATTTTGCCTTTGTATTATTATGCGGTAAATGAAAAGGGAAATATACTCCGGCGATAAACTGTTTTTTAAAAGATATACAATTAAGGACAAATAGGTTTTAGAGAGAAAAAGAAACTAGAATGTCTTTTTGACCTATAAATTTCTCCAAGTGCTGCGGATTTGTGATATATCCTAAACGCGTGTAGGAATAAGAAGATTTAAAATCTTTATAAAACAGAACTAGACAGTTATTTCCAAACAACATTATATCGCCGGTTTGTATGTGTCCAACGGGCTGTGCGTTAACTGGCCAAGGAGAAGGAAGATAATAATATTTTTCGTTTTTGTTGAGTTCCTGCATGGTCACTTTCATCGGCAGACGTCCCAGAAGAGCGCGTGCGGCAGGATTGTCCAACAATTCAGCGTAAAAAATATGTTTGTCTATTGTGATTTTCATAGAGTATATTCTTGGCGGATGTGGCGTTTGTGACACCTCTTTTACCGCTTGCGAATTTTCGCAAGCGGTACAAAAATATGTAGCGAAAAATACCAAACCTAAAAGACCTATATATAGTTTCATTTTAAGTTTATGCGAAAGAAATTTTCTATTTTGTCAAACGGTATTTTCTGCAGGTTGTCATATAAATCCACATGGTTGGCCCCAGGGATAATGAGCAATTCTTTATTATCTCCAGTTAGTTTTTTGAAGGCATCTTCACTAAAATAACGGCTGTGGGCTTTTTCTCCGTGGATTATCAGCACGGCATTGCGGATTTCGCTGCTGTAAGCCAAAATGGGCTGGTTCATCAGAGAGAGTGAAGAAGTTAGCGTCCAGTTTCCGTTGGAATTGATGGAACGTTTGTGAAAGCCGCGCGGGGTTTTGTAATAGTGCCAATAGTCTTGCACAAACTGCGGTTCCTGTCCTGTTAATTTTTCGGGCAAGCCGGGCGCTAAGGCATAGGTGCCGTTTTTATAATCTTGCGTGCGCTGGGCATTTAATTGTTCTTTTTGGGCGTAGCGGGCATTGGCATCCATAGCGTCAAAATATCCGTTGGCTGACACGCGTGTCATGTCGTACATCGTGGCGGTGACGGTGCCCTTAATGCGGGTATCCATGGCGGCGGCATTCAAAGCAAAACCGCCAAAACCGCAAATACCCAAAATGCCGATTTTATTTGGGTCCACATTTTTGTAATTACTTAAAAAATCCACCGCGGCGCTGAAATCTTCCGTATTAATATCAGGCGAGGATACATTGCGCTGCGGCCCTTTGCTCTGACCCGTAAAAGATGGGTCAAATGCCAGCGTGATAAAACCGCGTTCGGCCAAGGTTTGCGCATACAGGCCTGAAGCCTGCTCTTTCACCGCGCCAAACGGGCCGGATATGGCCACGGCGGGCAGTTTTTCGTCTCTTTTCATGGATTTGGGTGTATACAAATCCCCTGCCAGCGTAATGCCAAAGCGGTTTTTAAAGGTTACTTTTTTGACGTTTACCTGACTGCTTTTTTCAAAGGTTTTATCCCATTTTTTTGCATGCGACATAGTTACTCCTCCTGCCAAAAGTATGGCAGATAATACTGCTGTTAATATTTTTTGCATACGACCTCCTTTTGTGGGGGTATATATATTCTATCTTCTGGATCTAACTCCAAGTCAATCCTTGGAGTAATGAAGCCCATACTATAAGGGCAATAAAATAGAAATAAAAAAGCACTGGAGCGTTATCAAGCAAGGAGAAATGAAATAAACAGAATAAGATAGGATCTACGAGTTTTAGCGGAAAAATGGCGGAAGGGGAGGGATTCGAACCCTCGGTAGAGTTGCCCCTACATCAGTTTTCAAGACTGACGCCTTAAACCGCTCGGCCACCCTTCCATATACTTTATTTTATTAATTTTCGGGCCGCCAAGGAAAGTGCGCAGCACAAACCGATAGCATATACGCCGCTCCCCTGCCGGCGCTAGCAATAAATCGGCATCAAATGCCTAGTACCTATGAAATCGTTTGTAGGAAAGAGAGCAACTGCTGCGCCTAACAACGGGGCAAGCGCAAAGCCGCAAAAGCAGCTGTTTGCCCCTGCTGCCGGTGAAACAGTGCCGCTTGGCAACCGCCGCGTCTGTCCGCCGGGTAAGACAACTAGGGCGTGGCGCACACCTGGCCCGCAAGGGCGCTTGGGGCGGGACGCACGCCGCGCGGTGCGGCGAAACTGGTATAATAAATACAAGAGGTGTTGTATGGCTGAAGCAACTGTAGTGTACCGTTTTAAAAAGGGTTTGTATATTAATCTGACCAACCGCTGCCCGAATTTGTGTGTGTTTTGCATTAAAACCAAATGGAATATGCAGTTTGACGGGCATAATCTGGATTTGGCGGGCCAGGAGCCCTCGGCGCAAGAGGTGCTGGCCTTGCTGGATAAGGAGCTGGCACAGGCCCCGGCGGAAGAGATTGTATTCTGCGGATACGGGGAGCCGACCATGCGCCTAGACGCGGTGCTGACTATTGGGCGGGCCCTTAAGAAAGCCCAACAGACAGGAAAATATCCCCCGTTTACAATCCGCCTCAATACCAACGGACTAGGCAATTTAATTAATAAACGCGATATCGTGCCGGATTTGCGCAGTGCGGTAGATAAAGTATATGTCAGCTTAAATGCGCCCAACGAAACGCTCTGGCGTCAGCTGCTCCGGCCGGCCCCCGGATATGAAAACGGGTTTGCCAGTGTGGTGGAATTTTTGAAAAAATGCGCCGCGGCCGGCTTTGAACGGGTGGCCGCCAGCTGTGTAGACCAAACCGGAGCCGACCCTGCCGCGGTACGCGCGCTGGCGGCTTCGTGCGGGGCTTCATTTAATGAAAGGGAATATTTAGATGAACAGTAAAAAACCGGGGACGCTTTTTGTGCTGTTTTTGCTGCTGATGTGCGCGGCGCTGACGCTGTTTTTTACCGCTGCGGAAGATTATTATGACTACGCATCCAGCTCGGTGGAAGGGGCGGCGCAGACGGCTCCGCTGGAAAAAGAAGACCTGCTGAATTTAAATAAGAAAACCAACGAAAAATTTAATACGGAAATAAAATTCCGCAATTTCTTTTTAACCGTCCCCGGCGCCCAGCAAGTGGAGCTGCAGGCCGATTTTAACGGCTGGGGCAAAACCCCGATTAAACTGAAAAAATATAACCGCGGCTATTTTGAAATTTCACTGGCGTTGCCGGCGGGGGAATACAAATATGTCTTTGTGGCGGACGGGAAAGACGTACTGGATCCGACCAACCAAGACCGCACCCAATACCAAGGCCGCACGGTGTGCATTAAAACAATCCGATGACAAAAGAACTCGTCCTGCATTCTTCTTCTGCCTTGCAAACCCGCCAGCTGGCGCGGGAATTTGCCGCGCGGCTGAAGGGAGGGGAAATTGTGTTTTTGCGCGGGCCTATCGGCGCCGGGAAAACCGTGTTTGTAAAAGGAGTGGCCGAAGCCCTGGGCATGAAAAGCTCTCCCACCAGTGCCAGTTTTAGCTTAATGAAGCGCTACCAAAAAGGCAAAAAAAACCTCTTTCACATTGACTTATTTCGCTTAAGCGAGGGAGAAGTATTTAATTTGGGGTTTGAGGAGATGTTAGAAGATGAAAAAGCCGTCATTTTGGCGGAGTGGCCTGATCCGCTGGCGTCTATGATGCCCAAGGATCGGCTGGAAATGGATTTTACGCTGTGCGGAGCCGACAAACGGCGCATTGCGCTGCGGGCCAACGGGCCGGTTTCGCAGGCGCTGGCGGAGGGATTATGGCAGAGCCAAAACAAATAACGCTGGGCATGGACAGCTCCGGCCCTACGCTGGCCGTATGCGCTTTTGACGGACACAAAATCATTGCCCTGCATCATACGGGTATTAAACAGGAGCAATTTTTGCTCCCGCTGCTGCAGCGGGCACTGGACAAAGCCGGGGCCGATTTGCCCGATATAAAGAAAATATTTATTGTGCGCGGGCCGGGCCGTTTTACCGGTATACGCATTTCGCTGACGTTTGCCTCCATGCTTAAATATTTAAACGGTGCCCGCGTTTTGGGTGCTACGGTGTTTGATATTTTGCGTTTTCAGGTGGCCCATTCGCATTCTTTTTCCGTATGGAAAAAAGCCAATCCCTTGGGCGTGCTGGCGGTGGTACTGCATGCGTTTAGGGAAGAATATTTCCTGCAGATTTTTGACGGAAGCGGCCAGGGGCCTGTGTGGCTGGACAAAGAGACCTTGCTGGCCCGGTTGGCTCAACGGCAGGAACCGCTTTATTGTGCCGGTACGGATAAAGACGGTGCGTCTCTGGCAGAGCTGCTGGACGACCGCTACCGCTTGGCTCCGCTGGCGGAGTGCCGTGTCCAGCCGCAGACGCTTATAGCCATGAGCGCCGACCCTGCTTATGAAAAAGACGCCCTGGAGCCGCTGTATCTAAAGCCCGCGCGTTTTGAGCTGGGCAAATGAACATACGCCTTGCCCAACAGCAAGACGCCGCCGCTTTGGCCCGCGTGGAAAGCACCCGCCCGCAGGCCGCCGGCTGGGCAGAGCAAGGGTTTGCTGGGGAACTGCAGCAACCTTGCGCCCGGATTTGGTGTGCGTGTGAAGGAGGGGAAATAACCGGTTTTTTGGCCTTGCGCGCGGCTGCGGATTGTTGTGAAATACTCAATGTGGCGGTATTGCCTGCCTGTGCCGGGCGGGGGACGGGATATGCCTTGGTGAGCCATGCTTTGGAAGAATTAAAAAAGCAAGGCCCCTGCCGCATCAGTTTGGAAGTGGCGGAAGATAACGGGCCCGCCCGTGCTTTATATGCCAAGGCCGGGTTTGTGCCGCTGGGCCGGCGAAGCGATTTTTATGGCCCGGGCCGGGACGCTTTGATTATGGGAATGGACGTATGAAAAAAACCATAAGTGTATTTATTTGTGTGATGTTTTTGAGCGGTGCGCTGTCGGCCAAATCCTTGCCTATTAGCAAACAGGGCCAGCAGGAAGCAGATTTGTATTTGGATTTTATGGCTGCTGCGCAGGCCGAGGTGCGCCAAGACCCGGACTATTGTGCTGCTTACCGCCGGCTGTTGCCGCGAGTCCCCCAGAGCAGATATTTGCGCCGTATTCTGACGGTATGCGCCCTGTCTGCCGGAGAGGTGGAACAAGCCGGGCAATACGTTTCCTATATTGACGAAGGGGAAAACGACGCCGAGGACTGGGCCGTCTATGCCTTTTATCATTGGCGCAAAGGCCAGCTTAAAGAAGCCCAGCAATATTATGAAAAAGCCCTGGAAGCGGCGCCGGACGATTTGCGGGTGCTGTACCAGTATGTATTGCTGCTCACCTATATAGACCCCGACAAAGCCGCAGAAAAACTGCAGGCCCATAAAGAGGATTATCCTTCCATCGCCTATATTATTGACTATGAAATAGGCAATATTTACCGGCGCCAAAAACAGCCGCTTAAAGCGTTGGAATATTACAATAAATCCACCCGTCAAAATCCCGAGTATGCCGAGCCGTATTTGGCCCGCGCGGAACTGTATGAGAAGGGTTCCCAATACTTCCTCATGCTGCGGGAATTGGAGCTGCTGGAAGCCACCGGTTATGAAAGTGCCGACATGTATGCGCGCATGGGGGCGGTATACGTCATTGTGCAAGATGATGAACGCGCCAAAACGTATTTCCGCAAAGCCCGGGCCCTGGAGCCGGGCAATATATCGGCGGGCTATTTTTTAGCTTTGTATGCCGAAGACGCCGGGGATTTTGTATCCGCCGCGCGTTATTTGCAAGAAACAGCGGATTTTCAAAAAGACGCCGGCAAATGGCTGCAGGTGGCTTTTTATCAGCAGCGCGCCGGCCAAAGTCAGGAAGCTTTGAACACGTTGCAAGAGGGGTATAAACGGTTTGAGCAAAATGTGGAAATAGGATATTTTTATGCTTTGGCTTTGCAGGACGCCGGGCAAAACCGCCGTTCCGCGCGGGTGTTAAAAGCTATTTTAAAGACCAACCCTTCCTATGAACAAGCCCGCCTGGCCTATGCGTTTGCCCTGGAGGCCTTGCATAAATATAAGGAAATGGAAAAACAGCTGCGTATAGTACTGGAGGCAAACCCCAAAAATGCCGCGGCGTATAATTTGCTGGGATTTAGTTTGGCTGACCGTAATGAGCGGCTGGACGAAGCGCAGGAACTGGTGACCCGCGCCTTGGAGCTGCGCCCGCAGGACAGAGCTTTTGCCGATTCGCTGGCGTGGGTATATTACCGGCAGGGAGTGTATGAAAAGGCCTTGGAATTGCTGGAAAGTTTTGACGCGGATTTTATAAAAGACAATGCAGACGTGGCTTACCATTTGGGGGCGGTATACGCCGCCATGGGCCGGCCGGAACAGGCCCGCCCGTATTTGGAGCAGGCCGCCCAGACGCTTAAAGCGGCCAAACGCCTGCTTAAAAAGCTGTCCCCGGCCCAGCAATAGACTATTGCAGCGGTTGCGGGAGCCCGACAGATTTGCTAATATGGAATTTCACTAAAGTATGGACGCAAATACAACCAGTAAGTTTAAAATAAGCAGTTTATTATCCCCCGAGCGCATCTTCTGTGTGGCGGGGAAACCTTCCAAGGCGCAGGTAATAGAGCGGCTGACGCAGGCCGTGTGCCGCGCAGAGCAAAACCTGGACGCCACCGAAGTATTGGCCCAGGTGCTCAAGCGCGAAGAAGGCATCAGCACCACGCTGGATACGGGGTTGAGCATTCCGCATGCGCGTTTGGAAGAGCTGGACAGCTTTAAGGCCGCGCTGGCTGTTTTGCCGCAGGGGATAGAAGACCCTTCCGGCCCGCATTTGGAAATTAAAGCCATGTTTCTGTTCCTTTCTCCGGCCAGACAGGCCTTTTTCCAGCAGCATTTGCAGATTTTGGCTGCTTTGGCCGAGGTTTTTAAGCCCGATTTTATTGAAGAGCTGACCCACTGCCAAACTGCCCAGCAGGCCGCCGCCAAAATAGCAGGCGAATAATTTTAATTTCATGACACCTTCTCCCAATTCTTCAGAAGCCAAAAGTCCGCTACGGGTCAAAAAAGTCATTGTACTGACTACCGCCATGCTTACGTTTATTCCGTTTTGGAAAGCGGCGGCTGTTGTGCTGTGCGACTTTGGCTCCAGCGCCTTTTATGCCGGCGGTATTGCTATGCGCGCGTTTGGGCCGGCGTTCCCGTGGTTTATCCTGGCGGTTATGCTTTTTGCCGGGGTGTTGCTGGCGGTATATATAGAGTCCTGCTCCCTTTTTGTGCGCGGCGGCGTGTATAAGGTGGTGCGCGACGGGTTGGGGGACAATTCCGCCAAGTTTGCCGCTTCCGCCATGGCCTTTGACTTTTTACTCACCGGCCCTATCAGCGCGGTAACGGCGGGGCATTATTTGTCGGGGTTAATTAATTCGTTTCTGCTGCAATTTGGGGCGGGCTTTGCCATACCGGAAAAAGGGTTTTCCGTGGTGTTTGGGTTGCTGGTAACGGCTTATTTTTGGCGCCAGAATGTGAAAGGGATAGAGGAATCCAGCGGAAAAAGCGCCAAAATTATCGCTTTTTCTTTGGTGGTGTGTTTTTTGTTGGCGATTTGGGCTTTTATTACTATGGGGCTGCGCGGCGTGCAGTGGCCACCGATGACGCTGCAGTTTACACCGGAAGCATTGGGCTGGCTGAAAGATTTGGATTGGCATAAAACAATCGGCGCGTTGGGCATGATGATAGCGTTTGGGCACAGTGTGCTGGCGCTTTCGGGGCTGGAGACGCTGTCCCAGGTGTACCGTGAAATTGAATACCCCAAACCGCAGAATTTGAAGAAAGCTGCCATACTGATTTTTGTGTTTGCCATGGTGTTTACCGGCGGGCTGACGTTTTTGTCTGCGCTGATTATCCCGCAGGATTTGATAGCGGGCAAATACAATGAAAACCTGCTCTCTGGATTAGCCATGTCCATGGCGGGGCCGAATTTTTTGAAATTGCTGATGCAGACGCTGGTGGTGGTGGCGGGCGTGGTCATGCTTTCCGGCGCGGTCAATACAGCGCTGATTGGTTCTAACGCGCTTTTAAACCGCGTGGCGGAAGACGGTATTTTGACCGATTGGTTCCGCAAAATCCACCGCAAATACGGCACCACTTACCATATCATTAACATTGTGGCGTTCTGCCAGGCAGTTGTGATCATCCTTTCCCGCGGCAACGTGTACCTGCTGGGTGAAGCGTATGCGTTTGGCGTGATATGGTGCTTTGTGCTGGAGACGGGGTCTATTATCATGCTGCGCTTTAAACGCGCCGCTGAAAAGCGGGATTTTATGTTCCCGTTTAACATTAAATATGAGAACTATTATATCCCGGTAGGCATGACGCTGGTGTTTTTGTTCTTGCTGGCGGTGGCGTTGGTAAACCTGTTTACCAAGCAAATTTCCACCATATCGGGTATTTGTTTTACGGCGTTTTTGTTTACGGTGTTTAAAATTTCGGAGCGTTTAAACGCCAAAAAAGCCAATACCATGTTTGAAGAGGGATACCGCGAAACGATGAATACAGCCAGCGCGTCGGATTTGCAGGCCGTGGTGCAGGAAATAGAGAAACCCAACCGCGTGCTGGTGGCGGTAAAAGACCCGGATAATTTATACCACCTGGAAGACGTGCTCAGCACGGTAAATGTGGAAGATACAGAAGTAATTGTGCTCTATGCCAAACCGGTGGAAAACGTACTGCTGCGCCAGGATATGCGCAGCAACGCCGCAGACGAGCGGGAGCTGTTTACGCAGGTCATTTTCCTGGCGGAGAAATACGGTGTGCCCGTAGTGCCTGTGATGGTGCAGTCCAACGACGCCTTTTATGCCATGGTGCAAGTGTCTGCCGCTACAGACGCCAAAGAAATTGTGATGGGCGTTTCTGGCCGGCACGGCTCCAATGCTCAAATGGAGCGGGTGGTCATGGCCTTCAGCGCGCTTAAAGACGCGGAACTGAAACATCCCGTCACGGCGCGTATTTTGTGGGAAGGGCGAGAGGTAAGCTACCGCTTCAACAGATAAATTTCTGAAACAAATTCACATAAAGCCGCCCGGCAGAAAGGGCGGCTTTTTTAATGCGGTGCGGGTTGATTAGGCCGTATGTCAGCGTGTTTTGGCGGGCGGCGGGAAATGCTATAATACCTATATGGCTATACGCAAAATTGTGAAATACGGCGCGCCTATTCTGCGCCAGAAGCTAAAACCGACGGATTTTGAAACGTTGCGCCCCCAGCTGCCGCAGCTGCTGCAGGATATGGAAGAAACCTGCCTGTCTGTGCGGGGGGTGGGGCTCTCTGCCAACCAAATTGGGCTGGAGTACCGCATGGCGGTTATTCTAATTCCGGAGTCAGACAAAAAGAACGCGCCGCTGAAGCGTATAGTGATTATCAACCCGGAAATTCTGGAAAAACACGGCGATATTGTGGAAGAAGAGGGCTGCCTTTCTCTGCCCGGTTTGTGGGTGGAAATCCCGCGCGCTTCCGATGTGACGGTGCGTTTTACTGATGAAAACGGACAGGTGCAAAAAGTGCGCGCCCGCGGCCTGCTGGCCAAGGCCTTCCAGCATGAAATAGACCACTTGGACGGCAAATTTTTTATTGATTATGCAGACCCTGCCTTAAAACCCGCCATTAAAAAAGAAATTAAAAAGCTGCGCCCGCAGTGGGATTGACCGCCCATTTTGCTTTTGCCAAGCCCGCGTCAGCGGGCTTTTTATCCGTCCGGAAGAAAGCCGGAAAAAGGGGGCGTTTGAAGAAAGACCTCTCCTTGCACCCCGCAACAGCAGCTGTTGCGGCGGGGAAAATAAAAAGACCTAGGCCCAAAAATCCGGATAGAAACCTTGACGATTTGAACTTACTTTATTATACTTTTAAGGTAGGCAGGAGAAGGGTTAAACCTGCAGAAGGTTTGTTCTCTTTGCCGACGATAAGGGTTTTGTACCCAAGGAGATTGATATGATGAATAGAAAACAAGGTTTCACCTTGGTCGAATTGCTGGTGGTCGTGCTGATCATCGGTATTTTGGCCGCTATGGCGTTGCCTGCTTATTTCCAGGCAGTGGAACGCTCCCGCATCTCTGAAGCGGAAACGATGATGGGCAATATCGCCCAGGCCCAGCAGAGAGCCCTGATGAAAAACGGGAAATATGCCGCCAAGTTCTCTGGCTTGGACGTGTCCCCCACCACGGTGGCTACCTCTGTGTTCTGCACCAAAGGCGGCACGACTGCTAATGGTACGGCAGCTGCTTGTACTGGAAACGGCTTTGCCATTTCTTTGGATCAGACCAAAGTAAGTACTAACACCGCTACTGCGGTCGTAACCGCGGAACGCAAAGGCAATGCCCGCTATGGTTATAAATTGACCCGCTACTATCAGGGCAATAAAGTGCAGTGCGATGCCGGTACCGGCGACACGGCTGATGAAGACAAGGCCCTGTGCGCCGAATATTGCGGATTGGACGATCCTGCTGCAACGTGCTGCAACGACGGTGCGGCCACGTGCCCTGAGCCGACCTTGTAATCTCGTTTAATTTAGCGAGTATAAACCCCCGTTTCCAAGCGGGGGTTTTGTTTTGGGTGCAGTGCCCCGGGCACTGGACGGGTTTTGCTCTCACAGCGCATATCAGCAACTCTCCCCAGATATATGGTTGCCCTGCCGGCAAAGGTGGGCGTTGGGATGCTGTCTTGGGGGCAGTGTGTCAGAATGTGCCGAATCAGGTATGCGGCGGCGTGCCGCCACGGCATAAGCCACGCCGCCGGCGGGCGGGCTGGGCGGCGTTTTAAAAAATACTTGCGCTTGAGCGCCGTTTTTTATTATACTGCCCACATGGCACTCATTTTTTCCGTCAAACGTGTAAGCAAACAGAACAAGGGCAAGAAATGCTCTTGCGCTTTGGCTTGCAATTTGGCGGAAACGGATTAGCCGTAATTTAAACAATATACCGATTTAAACCCCCGCTTCATTGCAAGCGGGGGTTTTTGTTGGCAAGGAGAGCGTATGTGTTTCCATTATGAAAACGGAGAATTGCAGGCGGAAGGTGTATCTTTGGAGAAAATAGCGCAGGAAGTGGGAACCCCCTTTTATTGCTATTCCTACAGCAAGCTGGCGGCCAATATAGAGGCCTACCGCCGCGCGCTGGAGCCGTTCCACAGTGAGGTGTGCTATTCGGTCAAAGCCAATGCCAGCTTGGCGGTGGTGTCTGCGGTGGCGGCGCTGGGCGGCGGGGCGGACGTGGTGTCTGGCGGGGAGTTGTTTTTGGCGCTCAAAGCGGGCATTTCTCCAGACAAAATAGTATTCTCCGGCGTGGGCAAAACCGCACAGGAGCTGGAGCAGGCCCTGCGCCACGGCATACGCCAGATTAATGTGGAATCTGCCGAGGAACTGCAGCTTTTGGCCCAGGTGGCCCAGCGCGTGGGCAAGCGGGCCAATGTGGCCCTGCGTGTCAACCCGGATGTAGACGCACTGACCCATGTCAAAATTACCACCGGCAAAAAAGAAAATAAATTCGGCGTGCCCTGGCCGGAAGCGCATGAGCTGTACCACGCGGCGGCGCAGATGCCGTCGCTGCGGGTGTGCGGGATAGCGGTGCATATCGGCTCGCAGCTGTTGGATTTGGAGCCGTTCCGCCTGGCCTTTACGCGCATAGCCGCTATGGTGCGCGCGCTGGAAGCGGACGGCATTGCGATAGAAAATATTGATTTGGGCGGCGGTTTGGGGATTAATTACAATGTGGAGCTCCCGCCCACCTGTGAGGCCTATGCCCAGGTGGTGCGCGAGACATTAGGCGAGCTGGACAAACATATTATCGTGGAGCCGGGCCGCTCCGTAGCGGGCAATGCCGGCGTGCTGGTTACCCGGGTGCTGTATACCAAACAGACCGACCAAAAACGCTTTGTCATTGTGGACGCGGGCATGAACGATTTAATCCGCCCCGCCATGTATGACGCCTGGCACAGCATTCTGCCGGTACACCGCGCGGGCACGGCGCCGGTGGTGGCCGATATCGTAGGGCCGATTTGCGAATCGGGCGACGTATTTGCCAAAGAGCGCATTATTGAACCTGTGCAGTCGGGCCGTCTATTAGCTATAATGTGTGCTGGGGCGTATGGCGCGTCTATGGCGTCGCAGTACAATTTCCGCCCGCTTCCGGCGGAAGTGATGGTGCGCGGCAACGAATATGCCGTGGTGCGCCGCAGAAGCAGCTATGAAGAAATGCTGGAAGGCCAAAGCGTGCCCTCCTGGATAGGAAAATAACTATGAGCAAACAAATTTGCATTATGAAATTCGGCGGCAATACGCTGGCCAATAAACAAAAACTCCTTATGGCGGCCCAGCTGATTAAATCCCGCTATGATAAAAATTATCTGCCCGTGATTGTGGCCTCCGCCAACGGCAACCTGACCGATGTACTGCTAGACCATGCCTACAGTATCAGCCGCAACCCCGACAAGCGGGAGCTGGATATGCTTATTACCACTGGGGAGCGGGTCAGCGTGGCGCTGTTGTCTATTGCTCTGCGTGATATTGGGGTGCCGTCGGTATCGTTGACCGGCAGCCAAATCGGACTCATTACCACCTGCGCCCATACCGGGGCGGATATTTTAAAATTACAGGGCAACCGCCTGGTGCATGAGCTGGAGGCCGGACACGTGCCGGTGGTGGCGGGCTTTCAGGGGATTGGAGAGAACAAAGAGATTACCACGCTCAAGCGCGGCGGGTCGGATGTGTCGGCTGTGTTTTTAGCCAGCCAGCTGGGCGCTACACACGTGGAAATGATTAAAGATGTGGACGGCGTTTACAGCGCAGACCCCAACAAAGACCTCCAAGCCCAAAAATACGAAGTGCTGGACTTTGACGAAATGTATAAACTGGCCCTAAACGGCGCCAATGTGCTGCACCCCGACGCGGTGCGCCTGGCTAAAGAAAAAGGCATAGAAATACGCATCGTCCATTACCAGACCGGGCAGACCGGCACGGTAATCAAATAAAACCGCTTTTCAGACCCCGCCAAAAGGCGGGGTCTTTTGTATTGGGGCGGGCCGTTTCCGAACGCGTAATATTTTAGTAGAATAGCAATATGGAGTTATTTATCATTTTACCCATACTGTTTTTTTCCATTGTGCTGCATGAATTTGCACATGGATATGTGGCCTACCGCTTGGGCGATGATACGGCCTATTTGATGGGGCGGCTGACGCTTAACCCGTTAAAACATGTGGACATCATCGGTACGATAGCGGTGCCGGGGCTATGCTATGTGTTGGGGGTGCCAATGTTCGGCTGGGCCAAGCCCGTGCCGGTCAATGCCATGCGCCTGCCTTCCCCGCGCAAAAGCATGGGCAAAGTGGCACTGGCGGGGCCGACGGCTAATTTGCTGTTGGCGGTGGTGTGTGCGTTTTTAATTAAGCTGACGCTGGTGTCGGGGGTGCTGTCTGCACAGGGCACGGCGCAAACCATTCAGTTCCTCATATACGGGCTGCAAATTAATGTGCTGCTTGCCGTATTTAACCTTATGCCCATCAGCCCGCTGGACGGGGGACACATTGTGGAAGCGCTGCTGCCGATTAATGCGGCGCTGGCTTATTCGCGCTTTTTTGGGCGGTGGGGAATGTATGTGGTGTTTGGACTGATTTTGACGGGACTTTTCCGTTATGTTTTGTATCCGCCGATGTATTTGGTGGTTAGTTTGCTGGGCAAAATTTTTGGTATCTAAAGAGGACTCATGAGCACAGACATTATCGTATCCGGCATGCGCCCGACGGGCAAATTACACTTGGGCAACTATCACGGGGCGCTGAAAAACTGGGTGGATTTGCAAAACAAATACAAGTGTTTTTTCTTTGTGGCGGATTTGCACGCGCTGACCACCGCTTACGAACATACCGAAAATTTGGCCCAAAACAGTGAGCAAATGCTGGTGGACTGGCTCTCTGCCGGGCTGGATCCGCAGAAATGCACCATTTTTATCCAATCCGATGTGCCGCAGGTAAGCGAGCTAAACACCCTGCTGGGCATGATTACCCCGTTGGGCTGGCTGCTGCGCAACCCGACGTATAAAGAACAAATCCAGGAGCTGCTGGCCCGCAAATACGCCGGGCAGCTGCAAGGCGACGAAAACACCCCGCTGGCAGAGCGTGTTAAAGGGCTTGCCGATGAAGATATTTCCGTCTATGGCTTTTTGGGCTATCCGGTGCTGATGGCGACGGATATTTTAATTCACAAAGCCGCGCTGGTGCCTGTGGGGCAAGACCAAACCGCACACTTGGAAATTGCGCGGGATTTGGTGCGCCGCTTTAATGAAATTTACGGCACGGACAATGTGTTTGTGGAGCCCAAGCCGCTGTTTACCAAAATAGCCAAAGTGCCGGGGCTGGACGGACACAAAATGTCCAAATCTTACAACAACACCATTGACTTGGGGGAAGATTTGGATAGTGTGCGCAAAAAAGTGATGTCCATGTACACCGACCCCAATAAAAAGAAAGCCAACGACCCTGCTGACCCGGAAGGGTGCGTGGTGTTTGCTTTCCACAAAATTTATAACCCGGACTGGCAGAAACGCTGTGAAGAATGCAAAGCCGGCGCATTGGGGTGTGTGGCGTGTAAAAAACAGCTCTTTGCGCTGATGGAGCCGGAGTTGAAAGCGTTTTTGGACAGACGCAAAATTTTTGAAAATGACAAAGCCCAGCTGCAGCAGATTTTGCACAGCGGCAAGGAAGCCGCGCGTGCTTCGGCAGAAGTGACGCTGCAAGAAGTCAAACGGGCTATGAAAGTGATTAAATGATAAACACCGCGCCCATTAACGTCCACATCAATGTCTTTGAAGGCCCCATGGACCTTCTGCTTCACCTTATCAAAAAAGACAATTTGGACGTGACGGACGTGACGATTTCCGAAATCACGAAACAGTATTTAGATTACTTAAACGTGATGAAGGAGCTGAATTTGGAAATTGCGGGCGAATTTCTGGTCATGGCCAGTACGCTGATGCAGATTAAAGCCAAAAGCTTACTGCCTTCCCAGGTGCCCACCAGTGAAAACGAAGGGCCAGACCCTGCCAAAGAGCTTATTGCCAAGCTGCTTGAATACCAAAAATACAAAGAAGCCGGCAAGTTTTTGGAAGGAAAGCTGGAAGAAAACAAAGACAATTTTTATAAATCGGCCCCCATTTTTGACAATGGCGAGAAAGTGCTTAATTTGCAGCTGTTTGATTTGCTCTCTGCTGTCAAACGCGCCTTTGACCGGTTGGACGAACGCAAGCGCGTAGAATTGCTGAAAATAGAAGAGTTTCCCATTGAAAGCAAAATGGAAAAAGTGGTGCAGCTGCTTAAAACGCGCCAATGGATATTGCTGGACGATATTTTTGTGGGGGAAACGAAAAAGCGCGGTATTATCACCTGCTTTATGGCGGTGCTGGAGCTGATGAAGATTAAAAAACTGCTGGCCCGGCAAGATGAGCAAGACGGGCAAATACGCATTTATTTAAACCCCGATAACAAAGATACGGATTTCCGCGAACTCATGCACGGGGACGCGGCCTAGTACGGAGATTCTATGGAAGAACTTTTGCAAAACCCCTCTCAAACCGACACTCCCCACCCGCAGGAAAACGATCTGCCGGGCGAAATGACCGCCAGCCAGGAAGCGGCGGAAGAGGGGGCCGGCCAGCCGCAAGCCCCGTCATCGGCCGTGCAGCAAGCCCTGCCGGAAACAGCGCAAGCATGCGCTGCCCCGCAGGCACAGCCGGCTGACGAAGAGCCCCGCCGCGCTGCGAATGCTGTTCCGTCTGACAATCATTCGGCCCAAGACGCCCCGCAGACAGACAAGGCGGCACTGCTTGAGAGCGATGAAGCCAAACAAATTATTGAAAATTTGCTTTTTATTACCGACCGCCCTTTAAAACCGTCCCGCATTGCCGAAGTGGTGGAAACGGTCAATGCCAAACGGGTGCTGGAAATTATTGATGAGCTTGCCAAAGAATATGCCGACACGGGCCGCGCCATTCGCATTTTGGAAATCGGCGGCGGATACCAAATGTGCACCAAGCCGGAATACGGCCGCTGGGTGCGCCGGCTCTATAACGAAAAAATGACCACGCGCCTGTCCAACGCCGCGCTGGAAACATTGGCTATTATTGCTTACAAACAGCCGGTTACGCGCGCGGAAATGGAAATGATACGCGGCGTGGATGTGGCGGCCCCGCTGGAGCGGCTGCTGGAGCGCGGGTTGGTGCGTGTGTTGGGAAAGCGCGACACGATAGGCCGCCCCATGGTGTATGGCACGACGGACGAATTTTTGCGCTTGTTTGGGCTTAATAAAATTTCAGAATTGCCGGACTTGCAGGTCTTTGCCGCCAAGCAGCTGCAAAACAAACAGGAAGATTTGCCGTTTGATGAAAAACTGCCGCCATTGGCCGAGCCGGCCATTTTGGCGCTGGAAGAAGAGACCGGGGACGCGGCAGACGCTTTTTTTAAGCGTCCCAAAAACATGTTTGAGCAGGAAGAGCCCGCCGTGGAAAAGCTGTCTGATGCGGCAGAGCCGTCCGCCGCGTTAGATGCCGAGACCGGGCCGGAGGCGGCTGCGTCCGCCCAAGCGCCTGACCGCTTATCGGAAGAGCTAACCCCGCAGACGCAAAGCCAAGCGCCCTTGCCGCCAGACCCTGCCGCGCAGGATACCGCTGCGGAGCCGTCTGCCGGGCCAGATTTGAAACAGGAGGAAGAGGCATGAATATCGTTTTAGCCGCCAGTGAGGCGTTTCCGTTTTGTAAAACCGGAGGTTTGGCTGATGTGGTAGGGGCGCTGGGCCAACAGTTGGCCGGACAGAAAGGAAACAAAGTGCTTTTGTTTTTGCCGCATTACCGCAATATACGGCGGGTGTCGTCTTTGAAAGTGGTGCCCGGCGTGTACTTAATTCCTGTGGGCGGAAAGATAGAGCAGGTGTCTTTGTCGTACATCAACTGGGGCAATGTGCTGGTATTCTTTGTGGGCAACCGCCATTATTTTGACCGTCCGGAGCTCTATCGCACCAAATTGGGCGATTATGTGGATAACGACGAGCGCTTTATCCTGTTCAGCCGCGCCGTGCTGGAAGGGTGCAAATTTGTAGGGTTTCGCCCGGATTTAATCCATTGTCATGACTGGCAGAGCGCGCTGATACCGGCTTATTTAAAGACGGTGTATAAACTGGACGCTTTTTATACGCGCACCCGCTGTTTGCTGACGATACACAACATTGCCTATCAGGGGCATTTCCCGTATTCCACCTTTGAAAAAGCGGGTTTCCACCCGGTGGATTTTACGCCGGACAAATTTGAATATTACGGCGGGATTAGCTTTTTAAAAAGCGGCATTGTATTTGCCGACCAGGTCAGCACCGTCAGCCCCAACTATGCCAAAGAAGTGCAGACAGACCCGGCTATGGGCTTTGGGCTGGAAGGGCTGCTGAAATACCGCAGCAAAAACTTTTGCGGTATCGTCAACGGAATTGATACCGAAATTTGGGATCCGGAAATAGACCCCTTGCTGCCGGTGGGATACGACGCCGTCACTTTTTCCAAAAACAAACCCGTTTCCAAACAGGCCTTGCAGCAGGAACTGGAGCTGGAAGAAAACCCGCAAAAACCGCTGGTGGGCATTGTGTCGCGCCTGGATTACCAAAAAGGGCTGGACATGGCTGCCGGCGTGATAGAGCGCCTGCATGAGAGAGCCCAGTTTGTGGTGTTGGGCTGCGGGGACCCGGCTTTGGAAAAACAATACCGCGATTTGGCCAAAAAATATCCGGCGGACGTGGCTTACGCCGCCAAGCTTGATGAAGAACTGGCCCACAAAATTTATGCCGGGGCGGATTTGTTTTTGATGCCGTCTCGTTTTGAGCCGTGCGGGCTTTCGCAGATGATTTCCATGAAGTACGGCACTCTGCCCGTGGTCAGCAAAGTGGGCGGGCTGGTGGATACCGTCAGCGGTTATAAAGACGGAGCCGGCACCGAAGGTGCCACCGGATTTTTTATTAACACCTTCAGCGAAAACGGTATCTATAATGCGCTGGACAAAGCGCTGACTGTTTTTGAAGATAAAAAGACTTGGAATAAATTGGTCAGAAACGCCATGCAGCAAGACCATTCCTGGGATAAGTCTTCCCGCGATTATATGGTGCTGTACCAAAAAACCCTGACCCGTTAAGAGGACAAAAATGAAACGAAAAGCAATCTTGCTGTTTGCCGCAGTTGTAGCGTTTTACCTGCCGGGCGCTTGGGCCGCGGAAGGCCAAGCCGGCAGTGCGCCAAAAGCCAAAAATGTGATTTGGATTATCGGCGATGGCATGGGGCCGGGCGCAATGGGTATGTTTATGCAGGGTGTACGTTTGACGTCGTTGCCGCAGTATCCTGCCAAACAGTCCACGTTGGAACAATTTATCAACGCTTCTGTTACTGGCGTTTATTTTAATCATACCTACGATACTATAGTAACCGATTCTGCCGGGTCGGCTACACAGATGTCTTCGGGCCGTTTGTCCCGCCCGGATTATATCGGGGTGGATTATAACGGCAAAAAAGTGGAAAATCTGTTGGAAGAGGCCCGCCAGCACGGCAAAGCCGTAGGGGTGATTACCGATGCCTATGTAACAGACGCCACACCAGCCGGTTTTTTGGCTCATGTAAAAAGCCGCAAAGAGAGAAATGAAATCGCCCGCCAGATAGTGGACGGAAAAGCCCAGGTGGTCTTGGGCGGCGGCCAAAAATATTTTACGCAAGAGGAAAACAAAAAACTGCTGGCCAAAGCCCGCAAAAAGGGTTGGGCGGTGGTGGAAAACACCCAGGAATTGGCCGCCGTCAAACAGGGGCGGGTGCTGGGCCTGTTTGCCGAGGACGGAATGCCTTTTTATGGAGATATGGAGCAGTATCCGCAAACGCCTACGCTTAAAGAAATGACGCAAAAGGCCGTAGAACTGTTAAGCCAAAACGAAGAGGGGTTTGTGCTGATGGTGGAAGCTGGAAAAATAGACTGGGCACTGCATGACAATGAAGCGGGGCCGGCTATGTGGGAAATGCTGAATTTGGACGAAACCCTGGCCTATGTGTGGAACTTTGCCCGGCAAAGCGGCGATACGCTGGTCTATGTAAACGCCGACCATGAAACGGGTATCCCCGCTTTTCATTATCACCATTTAGACGAAGATATCGCCAAACATAAATCCGCCCAAGGGGAAATGCTCTACGGCGGCAATACGGATTTTGTCAATTATCCGTATTATCAAAAAGTGTTTGCTCACAAGCATCTGCTGTATTATATGTACCCTAAATTTGAACAGCTGCCGGCGGAAGAAAAAACAGCGGAAAAACTGCAGGAAATGGCCGATGAGGCATTGGGCGGACATTTGGATTTGCAGCTGAATGGACAGGTGCCCGATTATGCCGGCTTGCTGGACAAGACCAACGAGGCCTTGGGACTGGTGTGGGCTACGGGAAACCACTCTTCCGGCATGCTGCTGGGGGTGGCGTACGGGCCCGGAGCAGACGGGTTTGCCGGGGTGTATCATAATACGGATTTGAAAGGGAAATTTGAAAAAGCGCTGGGTTGGTAACCTATACGGAGAGAAGCATGGAAGATTTTTTGCAAGAAAAACCCAAAAGGAGTAAAACTACCGCGGTTGTTCTGCGCGGATACCGCCGCTTGTTTACATTGGTGTTTGCGGTGGCGATACTGCTGCAGTGCGTGAGTTTTTTGCAGCTGCAGTTAAGCCGCTATCACCGCGCTTTGGCAGAGGATTTTAAAGTGGTGCTGGCCGTTACGCAGCCCACCTCTAACCAAGCTCTTTCCGAATTGGGGGAGAGTTTGAGCGCCAAAGAGGACGTGCTGGCGGTCAAACTTTTCTCTCCGCAGGACGCCATGGCCGCTTTAAAAGCCAAAAATGAACGCTTGACCCAGGCCTTGGTGGCGCTGGGATATGAGCAAATGCCGGCTTATTTTGAATTGAAACTTTCCAACCGGGCTATCAACAATATCCGTCCGTTTGTGCAGAATTTACAGGCGGAATATCCGCAGCTGTTACTGAAATATTCGCAGGAGCAGGCCCGGCTGACCTTTTACAGCGGGCTTTGCCTGCGTACGCTGAATGTGGCGGTGGTGCTGGCGCTGGTGCTGTTTTTTACTTTTATGTTTATGGTGGAGGCCTATCCGGTGCGCGGCAAAGTGCGCGTGGCGGGCGGGGTATGGTCTGCCTTGCTGGCGGGGGTGCTGTCTTTGGTGCTTTTTATGGCGCTGACGTATCCGACCGGGCTGTTGCTGCCGGCCCTGCAGCATTTTACTTCGCTGGAGCGACAGCTGACTATTTGGGTATTTTGCGGGTTGTTGGGCTGGACGCTGGGTAAATGGCAAAAATTTTAATTTGCAGATGAATATGATGAAAAAAATACTGTTTGTGTGGGGTTTGCTTTTATGTCTGCTGCCGGCAGTGTGTGCGGAAGGATCCGAAGCCGAGCAGAAAAAAGAGCTGGAACGGCTGAAAAAGCAGGCCGCCCAAAAACAGGAAGAATTGAAAAAATACCGTGCGCAGGAAGCGGCTATTTCCAAAGAGATTTCAGCGTTGGAAAGCCGCAAAGCGGCCGCTTTGCGCGAAAAAAACAAGCTGCAGTCTGATATTGATTATGTAGAGCAGACCATTCTTTCTACCGAGGACAAACGGGAAGCCATGGAGCGCAGTATGCCGCTGTGGCGGGCGGTGGTGTTAGATGAATTGCTTGGGTTTTACCTGACGCCGCATTGCAGCGCGTGCCCGGGGGGGGACGCAGTGGAGGAAGAATTGTTTGTGGAACGGGTGCTGACGCAGAAGGCGGAGTTTGCCGTAGCGTTGCAGAATGAAAACAAGGCCGCCAAACAAAAAATTTACGATTTTGAAAAACGCAACCGCAAACTGTTGGCCCAAAGCTCCCAGATTGAAAAAACGCAAAAAGTAATTACAACTAACTTTTTGAAAAAACAGCAGGATTTAAAATTAACAAAAAAGAAAACCGCCCAAATCCGCGACGAAATCAATGAGCTGAACAAATCGGCCCGTGCCTTGGACGATTTGCTGGCCCGCTTTGAACGCCAGCGCAAAGCCGCCGCTGCCAAGGAGCAGGCCCAGGCCGAGGCCGCCGCCAAAAAGGCGGGGACAACCGCCAAAAAGCAGTCGTCCATTGCTAAAATAGACGTGCCGCGCAATTCCTTGCCGTGGCCGGTGCAGGGGCAGGTTATCAGTAAATTTGGCAAAGAGTACAGACGCGATTTGAATACTTGGATTTTCCGAGACGGGATTAAAATTTCCGCCAAAGCCGGAGAAGATGTGCACAGCGTAGCGGCGGGAGACGTGATTTATGCCGGGCCGTTCCGCTCTTACGGCAATGTGGTAATTGTGGATCACGGCAAAGGATTTTTCAGTATTTACGGTTTCTTAAGCCGCATTACGGCTGTCGTGGGGGAGAAATTGCCCTCCGGCGGCGTGCTTGGAGCAGCCGGGCTGGATACGCAGCAAAGCTCCGGCACGGGCCGCTATGCCGTGTATTTTGAAACGCGCCAAGGCACCACGGCAGTAGACCCGATGGATTGGCTGCGTCCGCTTTAATATGAAGCGTCCCTGTGGAACGGAGGATGAAATGAAAGATAAAAAATCAACCAAAATTGCCGCATGGGCGGCGGTCATTTTCTTTATAGGTACATTATTCCCATACGCTTACAGCGCTGTGGACGGGGGGCTCAAACAGCTGCGCACGTTTGTCAACGTTGTGGAATATGTAAAGGAAAATTATGTAGAGCCCACCGACAGTGATACCCTGATTACCGGCGCTATACGCGGAGTAGTGGAGGAACTGGACGATTTTTCACAGTACTTGGAGCCCAAGGAGTACAAGGCGCTCAAAAGCGATACGCGCGGGGACTTTGGCGGGCTGGGCCTGCGGCTGTCTAAAGTGGATGGCTTTGTCACCGTCATGAGCCCCATGCCCGACACGCCGGCTTTTGAAGCGGGTGTCATGCCGGGAGACCGCGTTTTGTTTGTAGATGACCGCGATATAACGGATATGCCGTTGGACGAGGCGGTGGATTTAATGCGCGGGCCGGTGGGAACAAAGGTGAAAATCACCATGAGCCGCAAAAATGAAAAAACAGGCGAATATGAAACATTGCCCGATTATCATTTTAAACGCCAAAAAATTGTGCCGGAAGTGGTCTACTACCGTATGCTGGAGGACAACATCGGATACATTTATTTGGTTGATTTCTCCGGCCACAGCACTGAGGAAATGGAAAAAGCTCTCAAAGCGCTGACCAAGCAAGGCATGAAATCTTTGGTGCTGGATTTGCGCTTTAATCCGGGCGGCCTGCTGACCGGAGCGGTGGATGTGGCAGAACTTTTTATGGGGGACAATCAGCTGGTCGTGTACACCCAGGGCCGCAAACCGGAGTTTTACCAGGAGTTTACGACTGGAGCCAAAGCTGATTATCCGGATTTGCCGTTGGTGGTGCTCATTAACCAAGGTTCCGCCAGCGCCAGCGAAATTGTGTCCGGGGCGCTGCAGGACAATGACCGGGCGGTGCTGGTTGGCCAGCGCAGCTTCGGCAAAGCCAGCGTCCAGCAGGTGCTTCCGCTTAACGACGGGGCGGGTCTGCGCCTGACGGTGGCCAAATATTACACGCCCAAGGGCCGCTTAATCCAGCGTGATTACCGCGACAAGAGCAAAGCCGACGAGGGCGGCATTTTCCCCGATGTGGAAGTGAAAATGAAATCCGATGATGAAGTAAAGATTTTTATGCAGTATAATAATTTGGTCTATATCCCGGGCCAAGAAACCCCCAAGGCCGACTTCACGGCGGAAGACCCCGTGTTGGACAAAGCGGTGGAAATATTGAAAGAAGGGCCGGAGAAAATTATTGCCCAAAAGGCGCAAAAAGCCCAGGCCCAACAGGAAAAGGCCGCCTCGGATAAGGCAGCTTCTGCCCAAGAGCAGCCCTCGGCCGATAATGCGGACAAACAGGATAAAAAAGAAAACAAATAACAGGAGTGCAATAAGCCGGTTTATGAAAAAAGATTTTGCTATTTTGGGCATAGAAAGCACCTGTGATGAAACGTCCGCTGCGCTGTTGGTGGACGGGAAAAAACTGGTGAGTAACGTCATTTATTCCCAAATAGAGGAACATAAAAAATATCACGGCGTCGTGCCGGAGCTGGCCAGCCGCGCACACGCGGCCAAGATAGCCACCGTGATAGATGAAGCGCTGGCCGGACGGGATATAGATTGTGTGGCTTTTGCCCGCGGGCCCGGTTTGCCCGGCGGGCTGATGGTGGGCCGCGTGGCGGCGCAAACCCTTGCAAATTTTAAAAAAGTCCCTATACTAGGGGTAAACCACCTGGAGGGCCATCTGTTCGCGTGCGAGTTTGAAGACGGGGAAGTAAAAAATCCGTTAACTTTCCCGCTGGTGGCTTTGATTGTGTCGGGGGGACACACGGAGCTGTGGCACGTGAAAAATTACGGTCAGTATAAGGTGTTGGGCCGCACGCGTGACGACGCGGCCGGAGAGGCCTTTGACAAAGTGGCCAAGCTGCTGGGGCTGGCTTATCCAGGCGGGCCGCAGGTATCGGCCCAGGCCTTGCAGGGCCGGCGTGACGCGGTGGATTTCCCGCGGCCGTTGCTGCCGGGCACATGGGATTTTTCATTTAGCGGCATAAAAACAGCGGTAAGTTATTATCTGCGCGACCACCAGCATATAAGCGTGCCGGACGTATGTGCCAGCTTTGAACAGGCCGTATGCGAGACCTTGGTGAAAAAAACAATGCTTGCCGCGGAAAAATACAAGGTTAAGCATATAGCGGTGGGAGGCGGTGTGGCGGCCAACAGCTTGCTGCGCCAAATGATGGTAGACGAGGGGCAGAAACGCGGCATAGCGGTGCATTTTGTACCCCGGAAAATGTCTTCGGACAATGCCGCCATGATTGCGCTGGCGGCGTATAAGCAGCTGCAGCATGCCGGGCCGGGCGCCTTTGAGAAAAAGTGGAATATTAACATTAATCCGAATTTGCAGGTAAAGAACTGGGGGAAATAAATGATAGTATGGGTCATGCCGGATTCCGGCGCGCGAACCAAAGAAGATTACCGTCAGTTAGTGCAGCGTTTTAAGCAGGAATATCCCAAAGCCGATATTACCGTGCAGGTGTTCACGCGCAATGTGCTGTGGAAGAGAATTTTTACGCTGAAAAATCCGGCCCCCGGGGAAACGGTGCCGGATTTAATCCAAATCCCGCATTATTGGACGGCGCTTTTGACGCGGGCGGGCGTGGCGGAAAATTTGTCCAAGATGGACCCAGGGCTTTCGCTTTCTTCAGCGCTTTATCCGCTGCGGCCGCACTGCTATAAACCCGGTACCAAAGATTTGTATTCCTATCCGTGGTGGTTTGACATGAGCGCGCTGCACTTTCGTGCGGATCATTTAAAAGAAGTCACCTCTGACCCGGAAAAAGATTTGGCCCAGTGGGAGGGCTTGCTGGACGTATGCGCCCGCCTCAAAGAGCGTTTTAGCCAGGTGGAAGGATATTTCCCCATGCAAAACAGCGACTGGCGTGGCTCCCTTTCCACCCGCAGTGCTTTTATGGAGATATGGGGCCGCGGGGCGGCTATGTTTACGCCGGATTTGCGCGGCACCTTGATTGGCACGCCGCAGTTTAAAGAAGGGGTGAAGGATTACATTACGCTGGCGCTGAAAGACTATATGCCTATTTTGCGCGAGCGGGGCAGCTTGGGCACCATGCTCTCTGGCAAAGCCAGCATGCTCATTTCCCGCAAGCAGGGGGTGGCCAGCTTTGAAGGCAAAATTGGCGTACGCGTCAAAACGCTGCCCGTGCCGCGCACGGGTCAAACGCCGCAGGCCTATCTGTCCGGCATGAATTTGATGATTAATGCCGCCGGCAGCGACAAAGAAACCGCCCTGCAGTTTATTAAATGGTGTGCGCGTACGGATAACCAGATGCAGTACGCCGCCATGATGGAAGTGTTCCCCGCGTTTGAAGAAAGCTTTGAACAGCTTATTTTTTCTTCTTCCCAGCGTTTGCGCACATATTCGGGCATACTGGCCTCGGCGCGTACGCTGCCCAACATGACCATTACCGGTACGGTGGTGGAAATACTCAATAAAATCCTGGCAGTAAGCGCCACCCAGATTGTGGAGGGGCGTTTTACGCAGGCCAGCTTGGACATAGAGCTGGACAAAGCGGCCAAAGAGGTGCAGTATCTGCTGTCGCTTTACGAGGGGTAATTATGTTTGATAAAGAGGCGTTTACTCTTTTTAAATTCGGCAAGAAATTAAACCAATCGTTCCAAAACCGGCGGGAACTGCTGGACTGCGCCCTGCCGGCGCTGCGGGATTTGTTTAAGCTGGACAGAGTATACTTTTTTGACTGGCAGCTGGACAGGGCGCTTTTGTCTTTAAAGATGATGTGCAAAAAAGAATATTGCATGGATATGCAGGAAGATATATCCGTACTCAATGAGCCGGAATTTTTAAAGAAGCTGTTACAGGACGGCATTGCCGACTCTACCGATTTAAATTATCCCGCCGTGTATGTGCTGCTGAAATGGAAACGCCCGGCCATGGCTTTGGACGGCGAAGACGTGCACAACGTAATCAAAGAAAGCGTAGGCGTGCTGCGCTTGGAGCGCTTTCGCAAAAACCGCGTATTTAATGAAGCCGACAAACGCATGATAAAAGCCGTTGCGGAGGAGATTTCGCACAATTTGACTAATACCGAGGTAGACCAGGCCAAAAACCAGCGTTTGAATATTGCCACCGCGCTCAATGATTTAGCTACGATTTTTGCCTCTTCCTTGCGCTTGTCCGACGGGTTGGAGCTGATTTTGCAGGGGGTGCAAAAATATTTCCGCTTTGACCGGGTGCGCCTGTACCAAACCACCTATGACGGCAGCAAAATAAAAACGATTTTGGGGGTGGATATTTCCGGCGAGGTTACCCGCCAAAGCGGGGAGGATTTGCCGGAGGACGAACGCACGCTGCTGCGCGATATCTTTGAATCGGGCGCGGCCTACCGCACCATTCATAATGTAGTGTATATTCCGCTGAAGGTGCAGCGCAACAAAGTAGGATTTCTAACTTTTGACAATTTGCTTTCCCGCCGCCGCATTAATTATTTGGATTTTGTTTCCTTAAAACAGTTCTCTAACCAAATTGCCTTGGCCATAGACAATGCCGTGCTGTTTGAGCGTGTGCAGGAGCTTTCCAACTACGATGAGCTGACCAAACTG
The DNA here is from genome assembly GCA_949291365.1 of uncultured bacterium. Lineage (GTDB taxonomy): Bacteria > Elusimicrobiota > Elusimicrobia > Elusimicrobiales > Elusimicrobiaceae > Avelusimicrobium. Next base: position 63,835 of record CASEVJ010000003.1, on the reverse strand, counting down.
CCTGTGCGGCGTTTCTTCAATGAAAAATTTGCCGAAGAAATTTACCGCTCCAAACGTTTTGATTTGGTGATGTCGGTCATTTTGCTGGATATTGACTTGTTCAAGCAAATCAATGACACGTACGGGCATCAAATCGGGGACTGGGCGCTTAAAGAGGTCAGCCGCGTTATCCGCACCAGCTTGCGCCAGACGGACTTTCCGTGCCGTTACGGCGGGGACGAAATGGTGATTATGCTGCCGCGCACCAACGGGGAAGAGGCCAAAATCATTGCCAAGCGTCTCAAAGACCGCATAGGCGCTATTGCCATACCAGACCGCTACACAGACGGAGAGCGTGTTACCTTAAGCATCAGCCAGGGGATTTCAGTGTTCCCGCAGGACGGACAAACAGCGGCTGAATTATTTGAAAAAGCAGACAAAGCGCTCTATTGGGTCAAAGACGGCCGCCGCGGCACCTTTGCCGTATACCGCGAAGTGGCCGACCAGCTGCCGCAGTAGCTGTATATCAGAAGCAAGAAATTTTTATTTCAGCGCCGGCTTTTGGGCCGGCGTTTTTGCGCGCCGGTTAACACAATGCCGCAGAAAATAAGCCCTCCGGACTTGACGGCTTTTCAAAAATGCTTGCTTGAGCGCTGCGCCTGCCCTGTGTAAAAATGAGCGTATTTTGCGCGAAAAATACATCTAACATTTTGTCAGCGGCCTGCCCTTTTGGTAAAATAAAACAAGCGCATTTAGGGATTGAATAGAAAAAATCTGCTGTAATATGCGGCGGAAAAAAGAAAAACTGCTAATTTGTTTTTGCTTTCCGTCCTTTTTTTTATCAGTCCGCCAGCGGCAGGCGTTCCCGGGGCTGGAACAGGGCGTCTCCGTCGGAGAAAAAGCGCAAGAAGGCGTGTTTTTATATTTTTAGTTTGCCTAATTAGCGGCTGTAAAGTGCCCGCGTGCACGGAAAAATAGTACAAAAGTGTTGACAAGCGGGCCAAAAGTTGTAAGAATTTAAGAGTAAGTCCCGTCGCGTGCTTTTTATATATACATATAAGAGCCGGGCGGCCTTTGTTCGTGGAAAGATTTTTTAGATTATACAAATGGGATACAATAAAACACATATGACACGGAAAAACTTTTGGAAAATGTTTGCTGGCAAAGCGGCCTTGGCGGCTGTTTTGCCTCTGTTGTTTTTAGTTTCCGCCGCGCCGGCCTTTGCCCAAACGGCCGAAATCCGCTCTGCCGGTGTGTATTATATTGACGGCGAAGAGGAAAATTCAGACATTAACGATGTGTACTGCAACTGGTCTAATAACTTGATTAGCAAAAAAGAGCTTTCTGCTTATAAAAGCGGTATCGTTAATGTAGAAGGCCACAACGCAGACGACCCGTGGCAGACCTCCGCGCTGATAGAGTATGACCAGCCCTATCCGGCGCCGAACTCCATTAACAAGTATCCCAACCACTGCTTGGCTCTGTGCATGGACGTGTACTGCACCAACAAGCCCAACGGCGCTTCCACCTATTCTGTATCTTTCCCGATACAGAACATCATGTTTGAAATCGTGAAATACAACAAATCCCTGGGCGTAGCCAACCCGGAGACCAACCCCGCCGTGCATACCATTTACCGGAGTATTTTTGATAACTCTATTGTGGACTGGGAGGAGTATGCCCCTATTATCCAAGAATATGAAGCTGCACAAGCCGCATATAGCCAAGCGCAGTGGGAGAAACAGCAGGGACTTTATGACTATGTAGAAGCAACTAATGTGTGGAATACCGCTCAATCTGCTTGGACTACTGCCAAAAATAATTATTTAAGGAGCGACGAGGTTCGTGACTGTCGAAATCCAAGCATAGGGGTAGGTGGTGGTGCCTGTGCAACACCTTTTGCCTGTCTTACTAATGCTGACAGTGGTTTCACTTGTAGACAAAATTCAGCTTGTATACCAGAAAACGATTGTCAGGACGCTTGGGATGCCTTACAACCAGTAGGGGCTACATTAGATGCGGCCTATACTACCTATCTGGCCGCTAAAGCCGTATATAATCAAGCGACGGCTACCTATAATGCACTTGTTGATGCGGAAACAGCTGCTAGAAATAGAAAAATCGCCGCCCAAACGGCGTATGAGAATTTGCCCAAAACGTCTGAATTGCAAGATTTGTCCAATTATATGTGTGCCGGTTATTCCTGCTTTGGGGCCCGGGCGAACTTTGAGGATACTACTACCTGCCCCAATCCGCTCTATGTTTGTCCTTCAGAAAACTGTTCTGGCAATTGCTGCGTTTCTATTAATGACCCTACAAAGACTGTGAGTACGACTACTTGTGTAGAAAAGTTTACTTTAGGCAAAGCCAATGGGGCGGAAACAAAATGTCTGATTAAATCTCCCGGTACCGGTAAAGGGTACAATGACCCTATCCGTTTCTGCACGTCTTGGGACGGCTCCTACGAAATCTTGGGCGAATTTGGCAAAACCAATGGTCAGTTCGGCTTCCGCTCTACTATTAAGACCGATTATCCCGGCGACGGTATGGCGGTGGAAAACATCAATATTGAGCAGACCTACCCCTACCCCGGCAACAACCAGTATCCTATCCAGGTGGACGTAACCAATGTGCACACCGTGCGCAGCACGCCCTCTGTGGTGGGGGAAATAACCGGCGTACAGGCGCTGCCGTATTCATTGGCGTACCGCTTGAGTAAAGATTCTGACGTCAAAATTATGGTGTATGACGCGTCCGCCGCCGTACCTGTGACCAACCAAGGCACGACCAATATATCAGATAATGATGCGGAATTGATTTTAAAACAAAATTCTGTGGTGCGCAACCTGGTGGATTGGCAGCCGCGCTTGGGCGAAGGCATGAAAGGGGCTGACAGCGACCAGATTATCGTTGAGTCCGAACAATGGGACGGACGCGACGACAGCGGCCGCCTCTTGCCTGCCAACAACTATTTAGTGTCTATCCAGGCCAGAAGCCAGGACGAATGGCCGGGGACGGACTTCTCCCGCGCGGTTACGCGCCAGCTGTCCGTAGACCCGCTGAAACTGACGGATATTGAGGTGCAGGGGCTTAATAAACAGTCCACTGCTTATGCCACTATCCGCTATGTACCTACGGAAGCGTCCACCGTGTACTTTGAGGTATACTCTCCGGGTACCACGTTTAAAAGCTTGTTTACCAAAGGGTTTGAGCCGACGGGCTCCCGCCCCGTGATTGCCGATAACAGCGGCACGCTGGTATACAGCAGCAGCCAGCAGCGCGGCCGCGCCCAGAGCTATCCGGACAAATGGGACGGGCTGTGCCATAATGCAAATGGTTGTGACCTTTTGTATGCCCAGGGAAGCAAATTGCCGATATCTGGTAAGATTTTTGACGGAGACTTGCTCTCCTGCGTAGGAGATGGCGGCCGGATAGATGGGGATGGCCGCTGTGTCATATCTTTTGCCAACGGAGCTCCTTTGCCAGACGGCGATTATGTATATGTGCTGTGGGCTGAAGTGCCTTATACCTCTGCTTATAATAATGGTATGGCGTGTAATACGCAGGATATATTACCCACGATACATACTCCTGCCGGCTGTGTGGGTGAGTTGGTTCCCTGCACAGGGACGAACGGTGCCTATATCTGTGAATATGATGGAACCATCTGCCCGGACTCGTTTGATAATTCCACAACGGCTTCTGTCTGCTATGGCGTTTTTACGGCTGTAAAAACCCAAAAGTACTATACCGGTCTGTTGCCGGTGGAACGCGGCGTAGTGGACATTACCATTCAGCCCGTCAGCTACTCCACCATTGGCTCTAGCCCCACGGCGTATGGGTTGGATCCGTTCATCTTTAAATATTCCGTAGCGCGTGAAGCCAACGTAGAGGCAGTGGTGAAAAATACCGCCGGTATCACGGTCAAAACATTGACCGATGAAGGCGGCAACACCAATGTGGCCCAGCAGATGAACACATTAAGCTGGGACGGACGTGATGACCAGGGCCGTATGGTGGGCCCCGGGACTTATATGTTCGTGGTCAAAACCAGAGACCCCATGTTCCCGCAGAGTGTACAGACCACGGCGTCTGCGTTGTTCCCGGTGGATCTCTACCGCGTGGTAGACGTAAGCGCAACTGACGTGTATGGAGACAGCGGAGCCAAAGCGACTATTAACTATAAGCTCTCCAAAGCCATGAACGTGCAGATTAATATATATAATAAGGATGTCGTTATTCCGCTTTATAAAGATACTGGGGACTCTGCTGCCACTGCCCTCACCACGGTTCCGGCAGGGTTAGTGACTGCTGTGGGCACCATGAACCCTAACCCGCTTCCTAACTTAACAGCGGGCGGCGCAGTGCCGGTAACTGTAACGGGTGCTCCGTTAGTGACGGGCGATACGGTGGGTTACTCCTATGTATATACAGAGCCCGTATTGACAGGCAATTCTTATACATATTACCGGGCCACCAAACAGGTTACCGCGGTAACTGCCACTACGGAAGATTATATCGTTTCTGAAGTATTGCAATACACGGTGCCGGTTACTTCTTGGCCGCCGCGCGTGTGCGACCAAGATACCGATGCGGCAGTCTTTACCAATGGATATGTGGATCCGACCAAGAGCCCGCAGTGTATCTATGTAAACGATACGACCTTTACCAACTATCCGGCCAATCCTGAAGCGGCTAAATATAATTACGCTGAAGGCGCCGCACAAACCTTGGATGTGCGCTTGCAGCCAGTGAAAACGTTTAACCGCTCCGCATTGAAAGCCGGCGAAGGCGTAACTCAGACCGAAGAATGGGACGCGCAGTATTTCTATAACCCGACCCCGGTCTCTACGCTCGACGGCGGCAAAAATACGCCGGAAGCGGTAGCCGCGTGCGCCAACCAGACGGATTTGAAAGCATGTCCGTATGAAATGATACCGGACGGCACCTATCCGTTCTATCTGGCGGCCCAGACGGAAGAGCCCGTGAATATCTATTATGATCCCACTACAGCCCAGCCGGTGCGTGATGCCGCCGATGTCACCCCGCAGACGGGTCTGTATGCTACGGACAAAACAGTGCACCGCGTCAATATTACGCGCGGCCCGGTGTATTTCTTGGACGGCTCGGTGGCGGTTTATCCCAATGCGCCGCAGTTGTTCAACACCTCGTCTGGCCCGGTCTTTGTACCGCCTTATGAGATTAACTTCGCCATTTCCCGCGCTGCTACGGTGGAGGTAGCTATCGTGGCGCTGGAAGACGGCCTGTGCACCTCTATGGATACCCCGGCTGTCGCTGGAGATCCCAACGTGCAGATGGCCCGCGCCGGCGATGTGTGTAAATATTTGAGCACCATGACGATTGTCAATACGCCGAACTTTGATCCCAATGTGGTGCGCAAAATCTATTGGGATGGCACGGATAATAATGGTTATTATGTTCGCAATGGTAACTATGAAATCCGCCTGACCGCCAAGAACTACCCCGATGAAGGATTGTATGAGCCCACGGTCAAACAGCTGACGCAGAATGTGGATCTGCTCAAAGTGTTTGACTTGCCGGAGACGGAGGCCTATTCGCTCAGTAAACGCGGTGCGAATATGAGTATTTCGTATCAGGTCTCCGTGCCGATGAAAGTGGCTATTCAGATCTTTAAACCGGGCACCACGATTTATGACTATCAGAAAGGTACCTTGCGCGATCCGGCTACCGGCAAAGAAGTAACCGACATCCGCGACGTGCTGGTCAGAGCCATTGTGGGTATCCGCCCCGCCACGACGCTGATTGAAGAAGTGTGGGACGGCACCGACTATGCCCAGCAAGACGTACCGGACGGTACCTATCCGTTCCGCTTTGTTACGGCCTTGCAGTCGGCCAATATTGACTCCATTACCGGTGAAATCCTTAATTCCGACGACCAGAGCGCCGACCCGACCCAGTGGAGCATTGAAAAAGTGGCCGATACCAACCAGTATGTCAACCTGCACCGCGCCACGGTGGCTATCGGAGACGGAGAATTTGTCTGCGAAGACTGGGAGAAGACCGTATTCTTCTATCCCAACCCGTTAAAAACACCTACGGGCACGATGGAAATTACCAAACTGCCTGTGCCGGGTAAGATGTCGTTCAAACTCTATAACCTGGCTGGAGATTTGGTGCGCGAAAGCGGCTATACCTGCGTGGATGCCAATAATATGAGCGTGACGATGGGCGGCTCTATAGACTTGAGCCCGGACAATACCGTAAGCAATACCGTCTATGACCCCACGGTGCCCGGCAATATGCCCAACGTGCGCAATGCGGCCCTGCGCTGCTTCTGGGATCGCACCAACCAGCACGGCAAGAAAGTAGCCCGCGGTGTGTATTTTGGCCTGGTGGATTTCCGGGCCCAAAACGGCAGACAGCATTGCCAAAAAGTAGTCAAAATCTTAATACCCAGGTAATTAGGAATTTATGAAGATAAAAAATACAATTCTGTTTGCTTGTTTAACCTTGGTGCTGGCGGCTCCGTCTGCACATGCTATTAATGCCGACGCCGGTACCAGCGCGAGTGCGTTTTTGAAAATTGACGCCGGCTCCCCGCGGGCACAGGCCTTGGGCAATGCGTATGTATCTGTTGCCGAAGGGCCGGAAGCCCTGTTTTGGAACCCGGCAGGCGCCGCTTCCGCCACGACTAAAGAACTGCAGTTTTCCTATCAGGATTATCTGCAGGGCTATGCTTCACGCACGCTGGCGTACTTGCACCCGATGGGCAAAACCATTATTGGCGTAACGCTTAACTATATGGATATGGACGGCTTTGATTTCCGTGACGAATACGGTGAATTGCAGCCCACCATTACTACCCCGGTGCAGAACTTTGTGGGCAGCTTGTCTTTGGCGCGCGGTTTCTTTGACCAGAAGCTGCAGCTGGGGGCAACGGCTAAGTATATCAACGAAAAATTGGATACTTACCGCTACACCAATGTCGGTTTTGACGTAGGCGCTAAGGCCCGCCCGTGGCAGTGGCTGGGCTTGGGCGGTGCGATTGTCAACATAGGTGACAAAGACGAAATGCCCCGCGGCTGGCGCTTGGGGGCCGATATTAATACCAAATATTGGACGATTTCCGGTGAATATATGAAATATGTGGACGATGACGGCCGTTACGGTATCGGCTTGGAAATCCACATTCCGGAAGATTTGTTGCAGGTGGCCCGGTTTGACTTACGCGTCGGGTATTATGACCGCGAAAGCACTGGCTACAGCGACAGTGAAAACCTGAAAAGTTTAGGTTTGGATGCCACTTCCAAAATATCCTTTGGTTTTGGCATTTACAGCTCTGAATTGTTCGGTTACGGGGCCAGCATAGATTATGCGGTCACGCCGTTTGGAGCGCTGGGTACTTCGCAGCAGATTGCGGTAGGCATTCAGTTTTAACCGAAGCGGGTCCCGTAAGCAGCCCCGGAGGATAGTATGAAGCAGGTGTGCAAAGCAGCAGGCAGATGCCTCTGCGGACGTAAAGGACAGACCGCCATAGAATATGTGCTTACTGCGGGATTTTTGTTCGGTGCGTTTTTGGCGTTTTATGCTTTGTACTCCAATCTGGTGCCGCAGCAGTTTGACCAAGGGGCCAAACTCATTTTGACGACGTACGATACTGGTGATTAGTTTTAAAAAATTAGGAGGAATCCATGAAGTTCATTATTGCCATGCAAAATAAGTTAAATGCAGCCAAAGAAGCCGCATTTAACTGTGTCAAAAAACAGGAAGGGCAAAACACCATTGAATACATCATCATGCTCGGCGTGGTGGTGGGTATCGCCCTGTTGGTCGGTACACTGGTGAAAAACATGATGCCGGAATTGTTTGAAAACATCAAGAACAAGATTGTGGGCGGCATCAACTCTTCCGACGCCTGATATAAAAAGGGCCGGTGTAAGTATGAAACTCTTTCGTAGGAAGCGTGAGGGGCAGGTAACGGTGGAATTGATGCTCATTCTGCCGGTGCTGATGTTGATGATATTCTTTATATTGGAATACGGCAACATCGCCTATCACACGATTATAGCCAACCACGCTTCCTATGAATTTGCCCGTATTGGGGCGCTGGTGGGTAGCAATAAACCTGGCGCAAGTGCAAAAGTCAGTACGATGAAAAACAAAATTAACAGTGTCAAACAGAAAGTGTTTGGCAGCAATGCGCAGTCTATCAGTGTGGCGGTAAAGGTGCAGACGACGGGTACAGACCCCATGTATCAGCGCCATAAACATGAAGATGTAATTGTGACGGTTACTTATCCCGTCCATTTGGCGTTTCCGGGCACCAGTTGGCTGTTGGCTGATGAGCCCAAACGCAATGGGATACGGCGTATTAAAGCCACTACCCGTATGCCAGTAGAAAAGACGTATGCCAGCTCGGATACGAAATAAGGGTTTTAACAAGATTTTTGTTTTTAATTTACCGGGACGTAAACGTTAAGGAGAAACAATGAAAAAAGGAATAATGCTTCCGTTGGTGTTGGCTATAATGGCCGCACTGGTGTATGCCATGATAGTCAACAGTGCGCAAAAGAAACTTACCGCTTCCAAGAGCATTAAAACGGTGCTCGTGCCTGTTCGCGATATTAAAGAGCGCGAAGTGATTAAACGCGACTATTTAAAACGCGTGCAAGTGCCTGCTGCCTATGTGCAGAAAGATGCGTTTACTTGGACAACAGATGCTGACTTTGCCAAAATAGACAATGCCATTGCGCGCATTCAGATTCCCAAAGGAAACCAAATTTCCAAATACGCCGTTACCTCGCTTTCTCCCGAGGCGGGCCTCTCCAGCAAAATCCCGGTGCAGATGAGAGGTTATATCATTACCGTGCCGACCAATGTGGCCAGTATGATAAAACCAGACGACAATATTGATATCTTGGTAACCTTTGAGGCCATTATGAAAAACGGCTCCCGCCAGAAAGTCACCGTCACACTTTTGCAAAACGTAAAGGTGTTGGGTGTTGGGGCGGATTTGGGCCAGGGATTAGATGCTAAAACCGCCGCTGCCATGCGCAATGACGAAGAAGATGCAAACGCCTATACCGATACGGGGGCGTTGAGCTTGGCGCTTTCTCCGCGTGATGCGCAGTATTTGGCCTTGGCGCAGAACCAGGACGGAAGTGAAATTTCCGTAATCTTGCGTTCGCAGGGCGACGTGACGAACTACGTCATGGAGATTGCCACCTTTGATAAGTTATTTCAATAAACAGGAATGATACATATGAAATTTACTTCTAAAATCACACTGCTTGTTTTATTGTTGGCCATGGCTGCGCCGGCTGCGTTTGCCAAGAAAACGCGTTTGGTGGCAGTGAGCGCTGATGTGGTGGAAATCAGCGGCTCCATGAACTCTGCCAAAGGGTTTGAATGGAACCAGATTTTTGACTTTGAAGAGGCCAATATCCCTGGCATTCTCTCATTAGGGGAATTTGAGCGTAAAACCGCCGTGATTACGCGTTTACGCCTGTCCGAGACAGAAGGGCGCGCCCAGGTGCTCTCCAATCCTAAAATCGTGACCAGCTCCGGCAACAGCGCCAAAATTACCGTCGGCGGTAAAGTGCCTATACCGGTGGTGAACAATCAGGGCGTCGGTTCCCAGCTGGAAGAATACGGTATTTTGCTTAACGTATTGCCCACGATTATTCCCGAAAGAGGCAATATTATTGACCTGCAGGTGCAGCTTTCCGTGTCTTCGGTGGACTATTCGCGTACGGTGTCTGTGGGTACTTCTACAGCTCCGTCTTTTACCAACCGCGATGTGGAAACCCATGTAGAACTTAACAGTGGCGAAACGCTGGTAATCGGCGGGCTGAAAAGCAGCTCCCGTAACGTCAGCGAAACGCGCGTGCCCTTTTTGGGCCGTATCCCGCTGATTGGGCTTTTGTTTAAATATAAAGACGTGACCGAAGAGCAGCGCTCGCTCTTCCTGTTTATTACGGTAGAAGTGGTGGAATAATTGGCTATGGCAGAAATCCAATCTCCCAAAACGGAAGCTAAAATTATAGCTTTGAGCAGCCCCAAGGAAGGCGCCGGGAAAACCACTCTGACGCTGAACTTGGCGTTGGGCTGGGCCGGGATACAAAAACGGCCGGTGCTCATAGTGCCGCTGGATCCGCTTGCGCGCCAGGAGCACAGCTTTTATTTGGATATTAAAAAGCCCGTCAGCGTGGCGGATATTCTGCGCACGCTGGGCAATGCCAATATTGCGGTGGTGGGGGGGCTTTTGCGCGGGAAAGTGTCCATGTCCCAATGGGGGGTGGGCGTGTTACCGCTTGGAAATACCCGTGCGCAGATAGCTTCCATCAGCCCTAAAGTTTTGATTCCCATTTTGTCGCGTCTTTCGCAGACGTTTGATATATTTTTGGACGTGGATTCTTCTTTCCCGATGCAGGCGTTTTCTTTTGATATTGCCGATAAAATGTTTTGGGTGTCCAATGCCACCCGTACGCATTTAAATTCCACGGTACAGCTTTTCAACGATTATAAAGAACAGCGCTATCCGATGGAACGGGTGAGCGTCATCTGCAACCAATATGATATGCCGGGCTCTATTCCCTATGAAGAGGTGGAACGGTTTTATAATTCACTGGGCCGCGATATAGACGTGTTCCTGCCGTGGGACGAAGGCATTATGGCGGCATCTAACCGCAAAGAGGTGGAAATTATTTCCAACCCGCAGTCGGAGTGGATTAAGGGGTTGCGTTTGGTGCTGGCTAAAATACGGGATTTGGCCCCCGCACCGAAAGATTGGACGGCTTCTGTAACGGACGAAGAGTTTACGCAGGCCGCCAAAGAAATTTGGAATCCGATAGTCGGCGCCGGCGGTGCTGGCGTGCAGGTGGAGAGCCATGTCGCTGTGGAAGAAGAAGGAGAAGCCGGCAAGACCAAGATGTCCTTCTGGGACGATTTAAAGCAAAAAATCCACAAAGAAGTGGTGCGAATGCTGGAGGTGGAGCGCATTGTAATCAGCGATGAAAGCAGTGCCAGTGCCCAAACGCGCAAACGCGTGGCAGCCATTGTGGACGATATTTTGCAGAAACAGCCCAATTTGCAGTTCTCGCGTGATCAGCGCACGCGCTTTGCCTCGGAGCTGTTGGACGAAATTTTAGGGTTGGGGCCTTTGGAAACTTTGATGAGAGACCCCGGCGTTACGGAAATCATGGTCAACGCCTTTGACAAAATCTTTATTGAGCAAAAAGGTAAGTTGACCCTGACTAAATACAAATTTAGAAATAATGAACAGGTGGTGCAGGTCATTAAACGTATCGTGTCCCCGCTGGGGCGCCGTATTGACGAATCTGTGCCGCTGGTGGACGCCCGTTTGAAAGACGGCTCCCGTGTAAACGCCATTATTGCTCCGCTGGCCGTGTCCGGCCCGACGCTGACTATCCGCCGTTTCTCGCAGAAACCGTTCGGCCCGGAAGATTATTTCCGTTTCGGCACCATCAGCCCGGAATGTATGGAATTTTTGGAGAAATGTGTGCGTATCCGCAAAAACATTATTGTCTGCGGCGGTACCGGTACCGGTAAAACAACATTCTTGAACGCTTTGTCTGGCTATATTGCCGATGATGAGCGTATTATCACCGTAGAAGATACGGCCGAGCTTCGCTTGCAGCAGCCGCACTGGGTTTCTTTGGAAAGCCGCCCGCCTAACGTAGAAGGCAAAGGGCAGATTTCCATTCAGGACTTGGTGAAGAACTGCTTGCGTATGCGTCCGGACCGCATTGTAGTCGGTGAGTGCCGCGGCGCCGAAGCATTGGACATGTTGCAGGCCATGAACACCGGTCACGAAGGTTCACTGACCACTATTCACGCCAATACGCCGCGCGACGGACTGTCCCGTTTGGAAGCTATGTGCATGCAGGCCAGCGGTGATTTGCCGATTTTTGCTATCCGCGAAATGATTTCGTCAGCCGTGAATATGATTGTACAGCTGTCTCGTTTCTCGGACGGTTCCAGAAAGGTAACGTATATTACCGAAATGCACGGGCAAAAGGACGGGGAAATCCAGTCTACCGACCTTTTCCGCTATGTGCAGACCGGGGTGGACGAGAACGGAAAGGTGAAAGGGTTTTTTGCTCCTACCGGCAATATTCCCTCCTTCTTCCGTGATTTTAAGGCCAAAGGCGTGCCGGTGAGCGAGGAAGTGTTCACCAAGGGAGCTGTGCGGCTTAAAGAAAACGGAGAGCCGGATTTGTCTTCCATTGAAGAACATGCGCCACAGGCGCCGGCCAAACCGCAGTAAACGGTATATTGATTATGAAAAAAACCGCATTAGGGGCTTTGTTACTGGTGTTTTTATTCGGCGTCATGGCGCCGCAGGTGCTGTTTGCCCGGGCCTTAAACCGCCAAGATAAACAGAAAATAGAATGCGCCATGTTTAAAATGCAGGTATTGGGCAACTATTTTGACGTGAGCAAACCTGCAGAACAGAAAAAATACGAGTATCCCGCCTCTTGTGGTGCTGCGTTAAAAGGCAAACCTATTTTTATGCCGGACTGGTTTAACGAAGAGCTCCAACGCATGGAAGCGGTCAAAGTGGTGTATGTGGAAGGGCAAGGCACTTTGAGCGAAGCTACACTCTGGTACCGCACTTTTTCCAACGTGTACGCTTATTTGGCCCGCGCCAATGACGCTTTGGATCCCAGCCAGCCGGTAGTGCTGGAGCAGCTTTCCCGCGGATATGTGGGCAACCGCATCAACTTGGTGGCCAATTTAGACCGTTTGAATAAAGAACTGGTGCGCGGCCGAGAAGTGTTTAGCATGAAAGACAGCATGCAGGGCCGTGCGCGTGCCATGCTGGCGACGCTGGAATTTATGAACCGGGAGTTTTACAGCACGGTGGAATCCTTTACCAGCCCGGCTTCCCAAAAAGAGGATAAATACCGTCAATCGGTTATGGCGGTGGTGACGCTGGCCAATCAGCTGTGGAGCGAATTCCGCAGTGCGCCTATTCCCATGAATCCGCCCGATGCCAAAGTATACCAGACCACGGAAGGAGAGCGCCTGTTTAACGCGTTGCTGCTGGTATTGGGGGCGGTGCTGATTGCTTATGCGGTATATTTATTGTTGGAAAACAAGAAAGAATTTTTGTTGGAGAAATGGGACGATTACCGCGTAAAAAGTGTGGCCTGGGCCGAAGATTTCAATCGCCAGTTTTTGACCATTGACGTGCGCTATATCGTGTTTGGCACGGCAGGACTGTTTGGTCTTGTTGGTTTGTTTATGGGGTATTCCGTGGGCGGCTTTGGCGGGATATTTGTGTTTTTCCTGTTTATTGCCATGGGGGTTGCTTTGTCCGTGCGTATACCGCCTATTGTGTTGGATAAACTCAAAAAAAGCCGTGGGCGCAAAATTAATGCCCAGCTGATGGATTCGCTGATTTTGCTTTCCAACTCTTTGCGTTCCGGTATGGATATTGTGCAGGGGTTTGAATTGGTGTCGCATGATATGCAGCCGCCTATTGCGGACGAATTTGGTTTGGTAATTAAAAACTATCAGTTGGGCACCCCGTTTGAAAAAGCGCTGGAAGGATTGGACGACCGTGTGGAAAGCCGCATGCTTTCCTATACGATTAAGGCCATTATTATTCAGCGCCAAGTGGGTGGTAACTTGACGGTCATTTTCTCCCGCTTGGTGGAGAATATCCGTGAAGAAAGCAAACTGGAAGAAAAGTTGGACGCCATGACGGCCCAGCAGAAAATTCAGGCCATCGTGGTGGGCATCATGCCGGTAATTATGTTGGGCGTAATGTTTATGTTCCGCCCCGATGAAATGATTTCGTTCTATACTACGCCGGTGGGTATATTTATCCTGTTCGGCTGCTTTGTCTGGATCATGATTGGTATGAAACTGATCCAAAAACTGGGAGAAGTCAAGGTATAAGCGTATGAATGATATGGTGCTCTCTTTAGTGCTTAACTTTATATTAGCCATCGGCGCGTTTTCCCTGTTCGTGGTGGTGTTTTCTCTGTTGTCTCCTAAACAGGAAAAAGAGAAAATTGTGGACGTGGCCGCACAGCGCTTTAAATCTTCTTCCAGTTTTGCCCGTTTGCAGCCGGAGACCAAGTGGGTAGACCGTCTGGCGGTATTTTGTCTGAATACCTTCCACTTGGAAAAGCCGCTGGAGCAGATGCACATGCAGCTGGGCAGCCCCGACATACCGCAGCCGGTGGATATTTTGTATTACAAAGTCATTTCCGCCATGTTGCTGCCGTTGGCTATTATGCTGATGTTCCAAACGATATGGGGCGTTTTGTTTGTGCCGCTGGGGTTTTATTTGCCGGACGTGCTTTTGAAAAGCCGCATTCAAAAAAGACAGGCCGAAATTTTGGGCAATTTCTCTACCACGGTAGACTTGGCGGCGTTGATAATTGAATCCGGTCTGGACTATTTAACCGCTTTTGAAAGAATCATCAATATCGCCAAAAAGAAAACAATTTTGGAAGAAGAGCTGGAAAAAACGCTTAACGAAATCAAACTGGGTTATTCCCGCCGCGAAGCGCTGGAGCGCTTTGCCAACCGTACCGACGTACAGGAAGTGCGCTCTTTGGTGGGGCTGATTATCCAGTCGGACGAATTGGGTACCAGCTTGGTGGATTTGCTGCGCAACTTCTCTTCCGACTTGCGCAGCCGCCGCATGAGCCGCGCCGAAAAGCTGGCCGCCCAGGCGTCTACCAAGATGTTGTTCCCGCTCTTTCTGTTTATTTTCCCGACGATTTTTATTTTAATCTTGTCGCCGATGATTAAGGGTCTGCTCTCGCAGGGGCTCAGCTTTTAAGAGGATAATTTATGAAAAAATATCTTTTGCTTTTGTTAGCCGTTTCTACAGCCGCTGTTTTGTCGGCTGCGCCTTTGCGCCAGCCCAATCCTATCCGCCAGCATGGTAAAGAAGAGGGTATGATACTGGATTTGAACAAAATCACGCTGGGCACGCTGAACGACGTGGAAGAGAAAAAACAGTATCTTTCCACCGTGCAGCTGGAAAAACAGCGCATTCAAAATTATATGCTGCGCCAGGTGTATGAAAATGCCTATACACTCTACCGCCGTGGAGATTATCAGCGCGCGCAGGAAATGGCGCAAACTATTTTGAGCATTGACCCGAATTTTACCCAGGCCTCCACGCTGGCCAAGCAGGCCAGCCACATGGGAGCGTACGGCACCATATCCGAGTCGGAAGTGATAGAGGCCAAATTCCAGGAAGCCAACCGTATGTATGATTCGGGCCGTTTGGTGGAAGCCAATGAAAAGCTGGACGAAATTTTGACCATACAGCCGCATAACTCCAAAGCGCTGGCGTGGAAGAAGCGCATTGACAAAGATATTGCCCAGGAATACAGCCGCCGCGGCAATGTGGCCTATGACGAACAGGATTACCAGCGTGCATTGGATAACTGGTACAATGCTTTGTTAATTCGCAAAGATGACCCGACATTAGTCAACAAAATTGCCCAAACAGAAAACCTGCTGCGCAAACAACAGGTCAAAGAAGCCATGGAGGAAGCCATGAGTTATTATAATCAGGGGCGCTTCGTAGAATCTTATACTGTGTTTGAGCGGATTACCAAAATCCAGCCGGGCGATACGCGGGTGCAAAAATACATGAGCCAGCTGAAAGACGAAATTGCCAACAGCTATTTTACAGCCGGAAATAAATCATTTAATGCGCAAAAATACGACAGTGCCATCAGCTATTGGACGAATGCTAAAAAGTGGGGAGCAGATGCCTCTTATATGGATCGGCTGATTAAAAAGGCCCGCAACGCTAAAGAAGAAGCTTTAAGACGCAAACAGGAAGCTGCGCGCCGTGCAGCGGAAGAGGCCGAAAAGGCAGAGGAAGAGCAGTTGGACGAACCAATAGAAACTGTTACGGTAGAAGGCGGATTGGGCGTGCCCGGAGAAGGCACTCCGACGCTGGGGCCGGACGGCAATACTGTTGCGCAGGGGATTGGCGGCGGTGCGACCCGTGTGTCGGCTGAAGCCAGTGCCGCTTCCCGCCAAAAATATATTGAGGGCTTGGACGCATTTAACCAAGATGACTATGAACGCGCCAGAGCGGCTTGGATTGTGGCCAAACAGTTAGACCCGGGTAATACCGACGCAGACCTGGGCTTGCGTAAAGTGGAGGAGCTGACCGGTATTCGGTAAGCGGCGAATGAATATGAAACTGACTTCTAAGTGGACTTTATGGTTTGTGCTTGTGTCGCTGTATGCGGCTATTATCGGCGGGCTGTTTTACTACAACCTGTTCAAGTTTGTGTTTGACAAAAAACTGCAAAATGAAATGGTGGAAATGGTGCGTTTCCGTGCGCCGTTGTTGGTGTCCAGTTTGTCCGCCCGTCCCAGAAGCGATGCCACTTTCCGCGAAGCGGAAGTCATGAAAGCGTGGAAAAGAAACGATGACCGCATTAAAAACCTGGTGTATTTAAATGATGACGGCTCTATCCGCTGGCATGAGAATACGCAGTTTATTAAAATGTCGTATTCCGATTATAACAATGAAGTGGTGTTTGATACGCCCGTGGTGCCCATGGCTATCCGGGATCGTATTCCCAAAGCTGTCATGTTTGACGACGGAAATTATTATGATATGGCTATCCCCGTTTTGGCCAAAGATACGGTGGCCGGCGTGGTCAATATTACGGTATCGCGCCAGGAAGCCAAATCCCTTATCCGTCAGTCTATGGTGCGCTATGCCGTAGGGGCGATTATCATGATATTGCTTATCGGCGGGGTGTTGTATTTGTTCCTGCTGCTCAAGATTATCCGCCCGCTAGAAGGGCTCAAAGACGGGGTGGACGCCGTTTCATTAAACCGGCTGGAGCTGCCGTATACTCCTCGCCCTGATGAAATAGGGGACGTGGCCAATTCCATTACGGCTTTGCTGGGTAGAATTAAAGAAGACGTGAAAGGGCTGGAAAATGTGGAAATCATGTCTTTGGAAAAGGAACAGAAATGGTGGAAAACCATTTTGGCGGTTACCGTGCCGCACGGCGCGCGTGCCTTGGTCATAGATGAAAACAACAACATCTTGTACACCAATTTTGAGATGAATATTAAAAAACAGGGTTCCGTGCATTTGCTGGATATTTTTGACGGCAGACAGCAGAACATTATTCAGGTAGTGGGTGAGGCGATGGAAAACCCCACCAAGGTATTGCGCGGCAATGTCGTCAATAAAAATGTAAAATGTACGGTCAAAGCCGTGCAATTGCCTGACGATGCCGGCAAGAACCGCATGATACTTGTACTGGAACCTGAAAAATCTTTATAATAAATAAGGGGCACCCCCCTTGGGAGAGTGTATGAAAGTAGAAATTAAAAAAATTGGTGTGTTAAACGTCATTTTTTCTGTATTCCCGGTGGCTGTGTTTGTGGTAATGCTGATTAGCAGCATTATGGGTATGTTCAGCCCCGAAGTGTCGTTTAATCTTTCTTTTATCATGAACATGATTATGTCGGCTATTGTGAATACGCTGTTGTTCTTGGTATTTACCGTTTTCTTTTTACTGGCCTATAACATTCTGTGCGGCATCGGGATCCGCGGTGTGTGTGTAGAGCTGGAAGATAAAGAATAAATTTAAAAATACAGGAGATGCTTGGGATGAAAAAACTAGTTATTGCTATGACGGCCTGTTTGGTGGCCACGTCTGCTTTTGCCGCTGCTAAAACGGCTAAAAAAACGGAAAAAGCAGCCCCTAAACCGACTATTGAGTTCGTGGTGGTGGAATCTGCGGAATATGAAGCGGGTAAACAGGATACCCAGTTGGCCCCTGGCTTGGCTAATTTCTTGGGCGGGGAAGCCCAGGTAACGGCTTTGACCTATGAGCAAGCCCAACAAGATCCCAAACTGGCTAATTTGGATTATAGCTTTTTGCCTTTGTACCTGATTAAGAAAACGCCCGAACTGCGCACCAAACTGGAGCAACAAATTGCGGCCGGCTATGTACAGGAGAATGACGATTATCTGATTTTCCCGCACATGACCCGCACCGGCGTTTACCGGGAAAAAGAAGCCCAGCCCAATGTGCTGGAGTTATTTGTGATGTCCCAGTGCCCCTATGGTGCGATGGCGGAAAATTTGGTCATTCAAGCGCAGAAAGACGGCAAAATTCCGGAAGACAAAACGATTAAACTGCGCTACATTGTGAGCTATGACCCGCAGCGCGGTTTCCAGAGCTTGCACGGTTCTGCGGAATGGGAAGAAAATATCCGCCAGCTGCTGATTGCCAAATACTATCCCAAAAAACTGTGGAAATACTTGGAAATCCGCAACAAAGACTATCGTTCCAGCCGCTGGGATAAAGCCATGGACGAAGCGGGTATCAATTCCAAAAAAATCATGAAAAAATTTGATACCGAAGGGGTAGAACTGCTCAAAGCTGAAGCGGCCTATTCTGAAGAATTTGCCATCAATGCTTCTCCTACTTTCCTGTGGGAAGGGAAAGAGGTGCTGGACTTTGGCAGCGTCTCTCAGAAGCCCGGACTGGAATTTTTAAATCCCGCCAAAGCCCGCCAGGGTGGTGCGGCGGCGCCGGCGGGCTCCTGCTAACAGATGTTTTTCTAAATACTACCGGCGGGGGCTTGGGAATACCGGGCCCCCGCTTTTAAAGAATATTCCGGCGATACTTTCAGGGGTTTGTGTGAAAAATAAAACAGGCAGATTGTTTTCCAAGGCCATTTGGGTGTTAAGTATCGTGTCCACCGTGCCGGTAATTATGATTGGCTGGCATGTATTGCGGGTGGACAGCCGGGTTCTGCAAAAAGAAATTTTGGACAGACAGCGTACGGTCGTTTCCCAAATAGCGTCCGTAGTGTCGGAAGAAGTAAGCCGAAAAGCGCAGTTTTTTGATGTATTTACTGATTTGCATACCGATTTTGGCGGTCATCCTTTTATCAATAAAGAAGATATTGACTACCTGCGCCAAAAAAATCCGGAAATCACCCATATATCGGTCTTAAATCCCAACGGACGTTTGTTGTTTTATTCCAGCAACGACAGCAGCCGCTTTAGTTATGCGTCGGAACTGGGCAATATCCTGCGCAGCTGCATTAAAGAAGGCAAGGCCTATGTGGGCTCTATTAACCGCAGCAACGGGCATTTGTATGCGCTGATGGCGTTTCCGTTGCGGGAGCACTTAAAAGATGTGCAAACTGTAGGCGTGCTGGTGGCGGAAATGGATTTGGGCGGCCTGGGCTCTGTGCTGGAAAGGATTTATCCGCAGGATATGTTTGTGGCGGTGGTCAGTGCGGACGGCAATTTGATTTCTTACTCCGGGGCGGAGGGAGGGCTGGCCTTAACGGCCGACAATCCGCTTCGCTATGAAGTGCGCTCCTGGGGGGTGCAACTGCAGGGAAAAAGCGGCGGCCTGGTGCATGGAGAGGACGGAAAATCTCTTTTAGTCAGCCGAGCAGAGGTGCCGGTACTCAATTGGACTGTATTTGTGCGCCAGCCGGCTAATACAATACGGAAACTGTTTTTGGAAAGCACGTTTCATTCTGTGTGGGATGTGGTGCTCATTCTGCTGGCTATGATGGTATTTATTGTGCTGGTGGCGTATTTGGTATTAATTCCTATTGTGCGCCCGGTGCGCCGCTTGCAGGAAGCCGCCGTAAAGTTGGAAGAGCGCGACGACTATATGCCCACGGAAAAAGATTTGTTAATACCCAACAATGAAATCGGTCAGTTGGCGCGTGTGTTTTTGCACATGGCTGCCGTGCTGCAGGAACGCAAAGACACTATTTTGGCTGCCCAGCAGGAGCTGGCTGCCATGAATAAGGATTTGGAACTGCGTGTGCAGGAGCGTACGGCGGAATTGAAAGCCGCTACTGACGAGCTGGTAAAATCAGAGCGGTTGGCGGCCATAGGGCAGATGGCGTCTATTATCAGCCACGAAATACGCAATCCGCTGGCGGTTATCAGCAATGCCACACGCTTAATTAAGACCATTGAACCGCCTTCCAATCCCAAACTAATTAAACAATTTTCTATTATTGAATCTGAAATCAAACAGGCCAACAGTATCATTAGCGAAGTGCTTGGCTTTGCGCGCAGTCGGGAAATGATTTTAAGCGTGATAGATTTGAATAGTTATTTGCATGATATAGTGCTCTCTTTTCCGGCGCCCTGCCATATCAAAATACAGGAAGCGCTGGACGTGGAGAGCGTGCGCCTGAAAGTGGACGCGGAAGAAATCAAACAGGCCATACGCAATTTAATTTCCAATGCCTGCGAAGCCACCACTCAGCAAGGCACGGTTACCGTGGGGAGCAAAGTAGGCAAAAAGGCCGTTTGTATTTATATTGCCGATGAAGGCCCCGGCATTGCCGAAGAGCTGAAAGAAAAAATATTTTCGCCTTTCTTTACCACCAAAGCCCGCGGTACGGGGCTGGGGTTGGCTGTAGTGCGCAAAGCCATCAGCCGCCATAAAGGGAAACTGTTTATATATAATCGGAAAGAAGGGCCGGGGGCCGTTTTTGCAATTTATTTGCGGATATACCGCAAAACCGGAGATACAAAATATGGATAAGCAAGTAAAAATTTTAGTCGTGGACGACGACAATAACCTGCGCGAGACACTGGCGGACTTGTTGGAAATAGAAGGGTATAAAGTGTACCAGGCCGGAGACGGAAAAGAATGCCTGGACTTGGTGTCTACGGAGTTTTTTAACGTGATTTTAATGGATTATAATCTGCCCGATGAAACCGGGCTGGACTTAATCCGCAAAATCCGTTCTTTTAACCAAGACAGCCAGATTTTGATGATTACGGCCTACGCTTCGCTCAATTCCATTATGGAAGCGATGAAGGAGTCGGTATACGATTTCTTAATTAAACCGGTGGATTTTGACTATTTGAAGCGTACCATCAACCGCGCGCTAGATAAATATTTCCTAGAAAGAAGCAACCGGGAATTATTGGCTCAGCTCAAAGCGCGCAACGCGGATTTGGATCGGCTTAACAACATGAAATCCAAGTTTTTCTCTATTGTATCGCACGACTTGTCCAATTCACTGATGACGCTGAAAATGAGTTTTGATATGCTTAAAAAGAAGATGACGCCGGACGAAGACCAAGCCAAAAAAATGTCTTACATGGACGAAAGCATCGGCCAGATTGAGCATTTGATTAAAGACCTGGTGGACTGGGCCGCCATTGAAAAGGGCAAGCTGCGTATTGAAAAATCTAATTTTGAACTTACGGCCAGCATGAAAAAGACGGCGGAAATTTTTAAAGACAAAGCCGGCAAAAGAGGCATTAGCGTAACATTTGAAAGTGTGGGGGAAATACCGGTGTTTGCCGACGAAAAACGTATCCGCCAGGTAATTTCTAACATACTGGAAAACGCCGTGCGCCACACGCCCGACAACGGCCGGATATTGGTAACAGTGAGCAAACTAGACGAAAAAAATGCTAAAGTGTCGGTAACGGACTCTGGAGACGGCATAGACCCGGAACAGGCGCCGGCTTTGTTCACCAGCTTTACGCAAGTGGGCGACAAAAGCCGTGTGGGCCGGCTGGGGTTGGGGCTGTCTATTGCCAAAGATATTGTGACCAATCACGGCGGGCGCATTTGGGCCCAAAGCCAGGGGTTGGGTCAAGGCGCGTCCTTTAACTTTACTCTGCCGGTAAGCGGCAACTAAATTTCACGCAGTACGGGAGCGAGAATACATGAACAAAAAGAAAAAAGTCAAAGTGCTGATTGCAGACGACCAGACTCTTTTCCGTGAAGGCATCAAAGACGTGCTGACCGGTGAAAAATGGATAGAAGTGGTGGGAGAAGCTGCCGACGGGCTGGAAGCGGTGGCCTTGGCCAAAAAGCTCAAACCCGATGTGGTGCTGATGGACATTAAGCTGCCTAAAATGGACGGCATTGCCGCCACGCGTAAAATCCGGGCAGATGTGCCGGAAGTAAATGTGCTTATGCTGTCTTCTTTTGAAGACGAGGCCCACGTGCTCGACGCTATACAGGCCGGAGCCAACGGCTATTTGTCCAAAATGCTGCCGGCAGTGGAGCTGGTTAACTCCATAAAGACTTTTACGGCGGAAGGGTTGATGATTCCGCAGCAGCTGATGGGGAAGCTTTTGCATGGGCTGCGCCGTATGGGCGAAGGTGGTATGCCCAGCCAGGCCACACTGACCAAAACAGAAATCAAAGTAATGGATTTGCTGGGAAAAGGCATGAGCAATAAAGAGCTGGCCAAAGAATTGGGCTGCAGCGTCAAAACGATTAAAAATCATTTGAACAGCGCTTTCCATAAACTGGGCGTCAGCAGCCGTACCGAAGCGGTGGTCAAAGCCATTGAAAAAGGGCTTATCTCTTCGGAAGGCATGAAATTTGAGGACGAAGAATAATAAAATACTATGCGCCGGATAAAAGCGGTATGGCGGCTGCTGCGCCAGCGGAAAGGACAGGCCTCTATTGAATATGTGCTGATGCTTAGCAGCATATTGGTCATTTTGTCTGCTTTTATTACGGCGTTTCATAAGGATATTGTCCGTTGGTTTTTTACGTTTGTGGGACAGCTGCTGACCGGGTGAACGTATGCAAATAATGAACAGAATAGGGGATACGCTTCGCAGCCGCCGGGCACAAATATTGTTGCCCGCGGTTATGCTTGCGCCTATTTTCATGTTGCTGATTTATTTGCTGTTTGAAACCTCTAAATTGTCCATGAGCAAAGTGCGCGAGCAGTTTGCCCTGGACAACGGGGCCTATTCCCAGATGTCTACGACCAGCGGTTATTTAAACGCCGTGGCACAGGTAAACGGGCCGCTGCCTTACCGCGTTATGCAAACGATGTCCGCCCAGCTCCCTTCCAAAGAAACCTCCGAAGATGAAAATGAGTACACGGTTTTTGACGTTTTTTATAAATCGGGAGCTTTCCCTTCGTTAGGGCCGAACTATTCTTTGGGGCCGAATGGGGCAATTGCCAATCCGCGCCCGGCGGCCGAGTCTACGGACTGGGGCTTTAAGTATTATGAGGGCAAAAGACAGGGCTGGGCAAAGGAAGACCCGCAGGATTCTTTTGATGAAGAGGAAATGTATGTTATCACCGATAAAGAAATTGCGGATAACTATTTCTTTGGGGCCAACAAGGGTGCTTTGCCGGCTATCCGGGACTATGCCACCATTTATATCCGCACCGGGTCTATTTACGCTTCCCAGACTTATGTGTATGATGATACAGTAAAAGATTCCCGCATGTTCCGCCAGAGCTATTATTTAAATACGCGCAGCTGCCGCAAATCCGAATGCGGACGGGAAGCGGCGGCCACATTGGATCGGTATATTTTGTCTACAAAGCCGTTTGAAGTGCCTTATAAAAAATTACGCTTTTATGTGACGGCGGACTTCCAGGGGTCTACCCGCCATTCCGGCGCCTATGCCATTGATTTTACAGAATCTAATATCGCGGAAGAGAAATTATTCCAGTTTGCTTATTTGGATTCTTCCAGCCGTTCCAAACTGCAGCGTTTGGCGCGCGGGATTACGTTGAAACAAAAGTATACACTGCCGGCCAACCGTTTTAATATTAACGTAACGCAGCGTTACCAGCCGTATGTGCGCAACAGTGTGTCTGTCAGCTGTCCGCGCGGCGGCAACAACTGCGTGTGGCCCAATCCGCTGCCCAAATACAGCGTAAAGGTGGGGTTATGATAGGCAGCATTTTTTCTTCCCGTAAAGGTCAGGCCACTACGGAAACAGTTTTGCTGTTTCCGGTGTTGGTGATTTTTATTTTGTTTATTATTAAAATTTTTGGTATTTTGGTGCTTAGCCAGAAAATGGAAATTGCCGGTTTTTATGCGGCCCGCCGCTACCAGCTGCAGAGTCATACCACATCGTATTTGCAGCGTTGGGATAGACGTTTCTTGGAAAAAGATATTACTAAAAAAGTGGAAGATTATTTGGGCTTTAACAATGCCGGCATGCGCCGCTTTTTAAGCTTGGGCGACGTTAAACTGGATTTCAATACTTCCGGCACCTGGACGCGCGTGGTGCTGACGGTGAACACGCGCCCACCCCGTATTAAATTTTTATGCGATTACAATAAATCGCAGGTTTGTGAAAGTGACATGAAGTGTTTAAAAGGGTTTGCATTTTTGTGCGAGACAGGCGGTCAGCTCCAAGTGATTAAATATGTGGGGCCCAACGAACGCGTGTTGCCGTATGTACGGCCTGAAGGTTGATGCCAAGGAAACCCCTTGACAAAAGCTTCAAAAGCATTTATACTACTAGTAGCACCTTTAGGGCGCAAAAATTTAAACTCTGTGTTTGAGCGTAAGAGCCGTTCTCTTACGGGTCAGCAAGAGTGAATTTTTATATATAAATAATGAGGTAAAAATATGTTCAACCTGTTTAACAAAAGCAAAGTACGCGCCGGCAAACAGAACAACGAAGAAAAAAAACCGGTTGCCGCCGCTGCTGGGAAAGACGGGCAGAATAAAAAACAAAGCCCGTTTGCCGCGTTGGGTAAAACATGGGCCAAGCTGAATAATATGGATCGTAAACAGGCCTATACATGGGGAGCTATCGCCGTAGTGGTGCTGGTAGCTCTTTTTACGTTGGGCTCTGCCATGGGCTCGGCCAGCGATGATGATTTTTATGATTTTGAAACCCGCGGATATGATTTGGCCAATATGCCTTTTTCTTCTGATGAGGCGGAGCAGTATTTGCTGGCTTCCAAATATCCGGATATGCAGAATGTAGAGAAAAATGCCTTGTATTCTGAAGAAGAAAAAGAAGCCCGCCAGGAAGAGGACGCCATGGATTTTGATATGTCCGGTGAAGAATATGATGCGTCGGAATACTATGATGGCCAATATTACGGCGGCGCAAGCAGCGGCGGATACGGCGGGGGCACCACCTCTATAGGTACGTTAAATAGCGCCAGCTTGCGCAGTGCTACCGGCTCTGGCATGAGCGGCACTTTTGGCGCTACTGGGGATTTTTCTAATTTTGTCAGCCAAGAGAAAGGCAAAGACGTCTTCTCTAACCAGAAGGGGCCGGGCAGCGGCAGTGCCCGCAAGGCCTTGTTCCAGGCGGCTGCCGGCAGCCGTGCCGCCGCCGGGCAGAAAGACGCCCGCCTGCTCAATGCCAAAAAAGCCATGATGGGCGGCAACGTAAAAGGAAGCGATGCTTTCTTAAGCGACAGCGGCGCTGTGGACTTGAGCAAAGCAGCCGGCTTGAATTTAGACCCCAACGCGCCCGTAAGCAGTATGGATCCGGGCCTGTTTGATGACGCGTTGAGCGATGCCCAAGAACAAGGGCAGGAAAACGCCGAAGAAGAGGAAGATAAATATTGGGAGGAAATAGCCGGAGAATTAGTGAAAATGGCGGGCCAATTTGCTTTGTCTATGGCCCAAACGGCCCTGCAGGAGACTATGTCCCAAGTCAAGGCCACCCGCGATCAGAATGCTCAAGAGTATCAAGACTGGGTTCAAAAGCAAGATTTTACCCGGTTAGAATCGGGCGATATGACTAATGAAAGTTTGAACGACATTATGTCTGGTAGCAAAGATGCGGATTCTTTTATGAAGGAGGCCGACTTGTCTTTTGGAAAAACTGATGATGGGAAAACAGATACAAGCGTATTGATGAGAGGAAATGATGTCGTTGCGCGCAAAAGCGGAGAAAATTCTTCTTGGAAAGTGGAAGAGGGACAGACTTTGTCTGTTTCTGCGGAGCAAGCTAATAAAATTAACCAAGCCACGCAAAAACACTGGGAACAGGACAATAAGAGTATCGTTCGGGCCCAGAAGAAAGAGATCCGTCGCAATTCCCGGGCTCAATATTGGAACAACAGAGACAGTCAACCAAAGTGGGGCAGCGGTTGGAACAGTCAGCCAAGCGGTGGTGATACCTCGCCAAGTATTACTGTCAATGGTGTACGTATGTATGGAAAATTGGATAATGATGGAAAAACATTTACCAATACGCAGAATCAAAAATTTGAACTCGTAGGTAATGATGAGTGGCGTATGATAGGCAATTAGGAGCAAATTATGAACATCATAAAACTTTTACATAGCAGAGCAGGCAAAATAGCTCTTTCCGCCATGCAGGCGGTGGGGTTATCGGCGGCGGTCGGCGTGGCCGGCATAGCCACCTGGCAAATGGTGGGGTCTTCTTCCCAGCCCAGCCCGAACACGGTGTTTTCGTCCAATGACCAGGAAGTAATCTTTGTGGCGGGAGCCGGCGGGGACGGCGTGTACGGCGGTAATTATGGAGCCGGCGGAGAGGTGCAGTCCGGTATTCGGGCTACGCTTTCCAAGGACATGCAGTTAATGCAGGCCGATGCCGCCCGGGCAAAGATGTCCAATGACCCGGCTTTTGTGCAGCAAGAACAGAAAATAGCCGCTTATAAAATGGACGGTGCTACCGGTGGGTTAGGCATGAACGGCGCCAACGCCGCTAAAGAGATAGGTATAGACGGCTCTGCCAATGTCGGTTCTATGCAGCAGCAGTTGGCTGCCCTGCAGGCCTCTATGCAAGCCCAGCAGAAAGCGGCGGCAGATGCCGCTGCAGCCGGAGCGGGAGACGCTGCCAAAGCAGCCGCTGCCGCATTGGGCCAGGGCGGCGGAAGCAAGTGGGGCATGGCTTCCGGTATGGCCCGCGCCTCGGGCAGTAATTTAAATGCTACTCCGCTGCAAGCCGGAAGCGGAGTGGGACGTGAAGGCGGCCGCGTAAGTTCTTCCGGCGTGTTGGGCGGTGCGGAAATTGCCGGTGCGGCTAACGGTTCGGATACGTCTGGGTTAGCCGGCGGGCGCAAATCCACCAGCAGCTTCGGGCAGGCCTTGGCCTGGGGGGAAGGCAATAATAAAGAGCAGTTGGCTTTCCTGCAAAAACAATCGGCCGATATTACCCAAAACCGCGACCGTGCCGCTAACGAAGGTACCAGAGCGTTTATGGCTTCGGAACGTTTGTCCGGCGGTATTCGTCTGAACGGTGATACGCTGACCACGGGTGCGGCCAGCTCCTCAGATTTTTCCGGAGATGACATCATGAGCGGGTTGGGGGCTGGTATCAGCGGCGTAGGGGACATGATAGAACTTTACGAAAAATCTAAAGAAGAATTGCGGGAATCTATAGAGGATTTTCAGCGTACTGTAGGTATTTCTTGTGCAGCGGCCCTAGTGCCCGGATTGTGTTATGCGTGGATTTGGTCTCCTTATAATAAAACGCTTGATAAAATTGGTGATTTCCAAGAACAATGGGGAGAAAGCACATTTGAAACGACCAGCACCAATGCTCCATATTCACAGAGTGCCAAGACAATTACCAATGCTATTTACAACTACGCTTGGGGCGGCTTGACGGGGACAGCTTGGTGGGCTGGTAAAGTAGAAAGCCGTGAAGCTTGGTATCAAGTATTTGGTGCAGAGCAAAAATAAAACACGTACCAATTAGTTTTAGATGTTCATAAAAGTTGTTTATTTTATTAGGAGGCGTTATGAACCTGTTTGCTTTTTTAAAGAGCCGTTTGGGCGCGATTAGTTTAAGCGCCGGTAAAACGGCCGGCATGGCTTTTACGGTAGGCATGCTGGGGCTCAACATATATAGCTATATGAACAGCAGCCCGGCGGCCCAAGAAAAGCGTGTGCGGTCTTTCAGTGAAATTTTGGCTTCTGGCGGTACATTGCCTAATGATACCACCATTAGCATTTCTTCCGGTGCTACACAGTTTGCAACCGCAGAAGAAAGAGCCGCTAAAGAAGGCCATATCTTTGACGCGGGGGACGGTGCCCTGGCCGCTTTTGACGGAGCGATGGACAGCGCTTCTGTTTTTGGCAGTGCGCTGGGTGCAGGCGAGGACGGTCTGGGTATGGGTGCCAATGCCGCTACGGAAATTGGTTATGACGGCGGAGCGGCCTATTCAGCTAATCCTTATGGAGATAGTGCAGCCATGACGGGGGCTTTGGCGGCTACTCAAACCAAAATCAATAAATTGGGCGAAGAACAGGCCGGCGGCCTTCAGCGGGCTTCTATTGCCCGCGCTTCAGGGAGCAATCTGGGCTCTGGCAGCAACGGCGGGTTTGGTGGCTCCTCGTATGGAGGTGGTTCCTCTTCTTCTGCTAAAGGAGAAGCGGCTGCCCGTATGGGCTCTTACGCGCTGACCGGCTCCATGCCTAAAGGAACGACGCTTATTGCTTCTAATGGCGAAGTGCAAGGCGTGCCCGGCAGAGGCAGAAGCGCTTTTATAGCCGGCGGGCGCGACAGCAGCTCCAGAATGGGGGCCAACTCCCAGCAGGGGCGCAGCTTGCGGGATATCGCAGTTTCTTCTTCTAAAGTAGCGGCAAATGCCAACCGCGCCGCTAACGAAGGCACCAGCCCGTTTATGGCCAGAGAACATCTTTCGGGTGGTATTGCTTTGGAGGACGGTGGGGATGCCGGTTTTGCCGGTACCAGTTCTTCCGATTTCCTTAATGATATGGAACGGCGGGAGCGGGGCTTTGCCGAAGCGGCGGATACTGTGGATAATACGGAACAGGAGCGTCAAGAACACCGTAGCCGCTTGATGAAGAATATGTTGTCTTTGGCATTAGCCACGGTGGGGGCGTGTTTTACGATTGCGGCTTTGATGAAGGCCTACCGCGCCGGCGGCCCGTATGCCACCTGGGCCTTACTGGGGGCTATTGCGGCCGGATTAGTTATGGCGGGGTTGATTGCTTTCTATTTGGCAGATTGTGCCAAATATATCCAAAAATACAAAGAGCAGCAGGGCTGGGCTATTGCCGGTATAGTAGTGGGGTCGTTAATGGTGGTGGCTTTGGGTATCAGCTATATTAAATTCCCTGAAAAGGATACGCAAGCTCTGAAAGAAGGCGCCAACCAACAAACCGGTACAGAGGGCTCGGAAATTGGTGAACAAGGAGGAGCTGACAAAGGCAATAATAATGGCTTTTGGCAGAAAATGGGAGCTGCCGCTAAAGATTATGCTATTGGAGCAGGTTCAAATGCCGCTATGGACCTTGGTGGCCAGTACTTAGACTTGGGCGGATCTGCTGGGGACGGCGGTGCAGGATCCGGCAGCGGCAGTGAAGGCGAAGGCAAATCTTGAGGTGTTTCATTATGATTGATAAAATGATGAAAACACTGTTGTTTAAGGTAATTGTGGCGGTACTGCTGGTGTGTTGTGCGGTGTTGTATTTGCATTTCCACGCCGAGCATAAGCAAGCGCAGCGGGAACTGGAATACCGCATGGCCCACCAGCGGGTCGCTCAAGAAAAACAAGAGCGGGAGCAGTCGTGGGAAAGGCGGATGGCACAGGAACGCTTGCGCCGGGAATATAACCAGGGCCGCGTCATAGGAGCCGACGGAAAGCCCGTCCAATAAGCCCGGAGGGGTTATATGAAGCAGGAGAAGAACCAACCGCTTGGGCAGAATTTGCAGACACCGGGGGAGAATGAGCGCATTCTCCCCGCGGGTGTCTTTCATTCTGTATTAAGATGGGTGAACCGAAAATATGTATGGGCAGGATTGGCCCTTGTTTTTTTCCTGTTTTTGATTATATTTATAATACCGGTGGGAAGGATACCGGGTCTTCGTAATTTGTCGTGGAAGATGGGTTTTAGTACGCAGGACACCCAGTCAATGAGCTTTGGCCGTACGCTCTTGACGTGGGCTGGCGACGCAGAGCTTCGTGCCCGGCCGGGGAACTGGTCCGGGGACGGAGAAATATCGATCTTTGACAGAAATCAGATGCCTGGATTTAATGCAGCAGGGCCCCAGTCGGGGTTATTTGATGTAAACCGGGTGAACGCTTCCCGCCGGGCGCAGGGGTTGCCTGCGGATGCAGTGGCTGGCGTATGGCAGGGGAATACGGAGCAAGAGGTGTCTGCTGTAAGCCGTCCGATTAGTACCTGGAGCCAGCAGGCGCGGCAAGAAGAGTCTGCCAAGAGTGCCAAAGAAATCTATTTTGGCACGGACGGCGATCTGGCAGCGCGTGCCGCGGCGCAAGATGCCCACGCGGGCGGTTCTTCTGATACGGCAGCACTTTTGCCTCAAGCGTCTATAGCGGGGGTGGTGTCTGCAGACCAACTGGTAGCGGCGGCGAATAAGGCCTCTTTTCAGGATAATGCCCTGATTAATGAGGTCGCCCGCAAGATGTCAGGCGGCAGCCGCAGTTTGGCGGGGCCGTCCTCTTTGGATAAGCAGGCCCAGCGGGATTTAGCCGTGACGTGGCTGGCTTCTTCCGCGGCGGACAGAGCCCAGGATTTGGTAGCTAAACGCAAGGCCGCGCTCTCGGGTTATATGGCTATAGACCTCTCCCAAGAGGATTACAGCGGGGTAAACATAGAAAATGTATATGTAGCCGGGGGGGAAAAGACGGCTAATTTTGAGAGCGCTTCCCAAACGGCGCGTGCGGCGGAAAAATGCCGCGAAATAGCCGCCGGCGCCAAGCAGATTATACAGCCCCACATGGAACAAGCGGAAAAGCTGGTGCTTGCGTTGCAAAAAGTGCCCAAGAGCTGCAAAGAGGACATGCGGAAGTGGAGTGCCGATTTGCGAATGGTTAAAGTCCATTGCAGTACTGTAAATGATGTCTTTTTAAATATGCAAAAGACTTGCGGGGCCAGCGTCAAATTGGGCCGTTGTGAAACAGTGCGGTTAGACGACTATGAAAGTTCGTATAATGAAATATGCAGCGGGTATGAGAATTTGTCTGATAAAGATAAGGCGGAGCGCACCCGCCAGCTTGCAGAATTGACGCGGGACATAGATTACGAAGTGCGCGACAGTTTTAATATATCCATAGCGGGGCAAGCCCCGGGCGGGAACGATTTCTTTCCGCAGACGCAAGGAGTACAGATTTAGCAGTTGCAGTATTCGGTTTTAACGTGCCCGGGCGGCCGTTAAGACCCAAGCAGTACCGGCGAAAGCCGGAGACGTGTATCTTAAAAGGAGACTGTTATGGCTGAGAATAAGAAGGATTCATTCACGTTCAGCGATAAGATTAAAAACAGCAAGCCTGCTTTTAATCCGTTCTCTAAACGTGTGCCCTCCAAAATCGGCAGCAACGGCAAACCGAAAAAGACGCTTTTTGAGCGGACTAGACGCGATGCGCCCTTTTTCGTAGCCGCGGCGGCTGCTTTGCTTATGCTTCCGTTTCTGTATAAATACAGCGGCAGCGTCAATGAGGAACCGATTATTCCTCCCGGTTCGGAGGACTCTATCTTTGATCCCGAGCGCTTTGGGTTTGACCCCAGCGTGGAGGATCCGAACGGACAGATTGCCCAGTTGACCGGGCGTGATCCGTTAAGTTTAATCAAAGGATGGGGAAGTGACGATGAAGAAGTGGCGTCGGACGATTCGTTAGTTGACTATAGAGTACAGGACGGATTGGACGATAATTTTAATGTACCTTCCGCTTCGTCTTCTCCGCGTTCCTATGCCCCTGCGGCCACCCGCGCGGCATTTCAGCGCCAAGCTACCAAAATTAATGAATTGGGCGATGCTTCTATGAATCTTCGCGGCGGCGGTGGTACCAGCTTCCGCTTTGGTGGTTCCAAGTTAAAAGCGGCGGCTGCAGAAAATTCGGCCGGCGCTCCCAAAGAAGGCATTAAGCCCGTGTCTTTGCAGCCGTTGCGTGCAGCTGGCAGCCCGTCCCGCTCTTATTATGGGCAGGGTGGTGCGGCCCAGGCGCGCGCTTCGCGCGATGCGATGACCAAATCCAACGCTCTGCAGGCCTTGAGTGATGCTATGTTCACCCCGGTTCGCAGCGGACGTTTGGGTGGTATCGGCACCGGGGAATTTGCTCCTGGCGGCGGCGGTGCGACCATTAATCATACCTTGGACTACAAAGGGATTACTCCTTGGTGGTGGGATATGATGAAAGAGCGCTCCCAGGAAGCGTGGAGATGGAAATATTTCCTGTGGAGAAAAAACTTGGTAGAGCCGTTGGTGCAGGCGCTGGCCAATTTGGCCGTAGGATTTGGCTGCTGCTTGGCCTCTGGTTCTGATGACTGCTCTATGGGCAATTTCTTTGGCGTGCGTGCCGGCCATACGGAAGCAGCCACCTGCTGCGGCGTAAAGGAAGCTGAATGGATCGGTTATGCCGGAGCCAATGTGCCCTTTAATGAAGCAGCTTGTAAAGGATTTAAAAAGAGCCACCCGGAATGCTCTGAAGGATGGGTCGGAGGCAGAACAGAAGGGCGCGACCTGGGCTTTGTGGGAGTGCGTATTGACTGTCTGTCCAACGGTATTTTCGGATCTGCCGCTAAATATGGCAGCGGAGACCCTGGTTTAGAGCTGGGCGGTACTGGCAGCTGCGACGCGCTTAACAGAACGCACAACTACAGCGTACGCCCCACGGGCCAGGCGCTGAAATGGAAGACGTACCATTATATTGTTACCCGCAATGAAATCCCCGTTGTAATGGAAGGGGAAACGATGCGTATCCATGTCTGCGACGAATGGGGCAATGACCTCAAGTGGAAGAACAGAAGCGCAGCGGCTGTGGCGGCGATTGCCGACTTGTCTGAAAAAGAAACGCAGGAATTAAGAGACATCAAAGCGGAAATTGAGGCCTTGGAAGAGCAAAAAGCGGCGGCGGAAGCCAAAGGGGATACCTCTACGGTGAAAAACCTGCAGAGCCGCATTGACGCTTCCAATGACATCATGAACGAGCCGGGCAAGTATTTCAACGAAAAGAAGAAAGCCGCCAATAATAACAACCGCGCTCATGCCGGCGGAGTAGTATCGGAAGACCTCAATGACGCCTGCGTCATTTATGTGGCGGAAGCGGAAGTGCTCAACTGGGAAAAATCGTTCAAGCCCGACATGATTGACCTGCTTACCAAATTGGCGGTAGATCAAAAGCTGGCGACGGACGAAATAACGGGTAACTCCTCTATTTCTCCGGCCCGCAAGCTGGCGGAACATGCATTTACCCAGATGGACTTGGCGTTTATTGAGTCTATTACTTCCAAATATCCGGTGAAATACGACGTAAACGATTTGCCGATGCCGTATTGGCAGTGGTTTGAAGCCAATATTGAACGCCGCGGTAAAAAAGAGAATGTTAATAAGCGCAAACACCGCTTGGAAGGCATAGACACAGTGCGCGGTGCCAGATGCTATTTTGACAACAGCACCAAGATTGACTGCGTGGACACGCTGGAGACGGACGGCGACGTAGCTAAAGCAATTGTAAAAATCGGCCCGTCTTTCCAGGGCGGAAGAGTAACCACTGGAGCCAAAGCCATGGCCAATATCCGTGTGACGGCTGCCTATACACCTTATGATCCTAATAAGGGCAGTGTACTGGCAGAACAGACGGTGACGGGCCAGCCCAGCGGCAACATCATCAATTATGTGTACGACAGAATCTTGGCTGGCGGCGTTAAAGGCAGTGTGGCCGGCCCCGGCACGGTTCAGTGGAACCTGTATCGCAGCGGTGAGCTGATCCAGACCGCTACCTGCGAGTTCAAGAACGAAGGCACCAAAGGCGTCACTCCGGAACCGGTGGAACCCCGCAGCTTGCCTCTTGCGCAGGCCGCTACCGTGACGGAATATGTGGACAAACAGATGGATGCCGCGGTATTGGCTACCTCTGTGGCTGAAATTCCGACTGATCCGACCAAGCATGCGTTGCTGACTGTGGGAGGCAAAACGAATCCGGCTACGGGTACGATGCTGTATTCCCAGTTCAAGGCAAATGACTTGGACTCCTTTAACAATGCAGTCTTGGCTTCTGATGAAGCGCGTGTGTTCATCAATCAGGTAGTTGAGGGCTATAACAGCAAGGTGCGTCCCGAAGGCCAGCCCTATCTTACGGCATTGGCTTCCGGGAACCCCAGACTCTCTGAGTTTGTAGATGCCTTGTACATGGCTAAAAACAGCTTGGGGATGACAGAAGTTCCCCGCCCCGCAGTATGTGAAATGGGCAGAGCCATTGCCTTGCGCTCCAGAGATATGAGCAGCGGCGGTGCGCGTGCCCAGGGGTTGACCAATACCTTTGGTACGTTTGCTATCTATGTGGGATTAGATTCCGTATATTATCCCAACCAAAAGGTAGAAGTGAACGGGGATACGATGAAAGATGTCCGCTTTGCTCAAGACCCATACTATTGGGGCAATTACAGCGACTTAAAAACCTCTTCTTTACGAGGCATATATCCCTCGGTTAAAGAAGCTATTAGCATGGCGCAGGTAAATGGCCGCTTCCCGTTGGCGTCTTTGACGGCTGGACAAATACAGCCCTTGCCTACGCAGGGGATTAGCAAAGAAGTGGGTTATTACCGCGACGAATATGCCAAATCCTATGGTGAAATCCTGTTTAAAGAATTTGGCAAATGCGACCAGCTGACAGGCAACATGCCTATCCAGGACGCTTTGGATTACATGCAGCGGGTCATAGAACTGGGGCTTGAATATAAACCGCAGGCCGTAACGAGCTCCGGTCAAGGGAAAAGCTCCGCAAGATACACTGGACAGCAGCGTGGCGGAGAGATAAACAGATAAAGAAGTTTCGTAGTATTGCCCCCGGCTTTTTAGCCGGGGGCTTTTGTTATGTTTGGCTAAATTGGTTTGAAAAGGGGCGGTTGGAAAGGTGGGGGAATAAAAGGCAGGGGAATAATAGGTAAAGCGTTGTGCCTATAGAGAATAGGAACACCTCTCCAAGTAAATTATACAACCGGCCCAGAAAGCGGGCTGGTTGTTTGTCTCTAGGGTTACCGGCTGGCCGTATTTATATCCTGAAAATGAACGCCAGCCATAAGCCCGTAAGTTTCAGTGGGGCCCCCCAATACCCAAGCGGCAAACACCCACACGGGAAGCGCTGTTTGGTAGGTGCCCCGTTCACAGAAGCACAAAACGGCCTGCAGATAAGCTGTGGACAGCGGGGCATGCCCAAGCGGGATAGGTTTCCGTATAAACATTCCTATTCCCTGTTGTGCCCCCTAGTCCAAACCTGTCCTTCAGCCCAAAAGGCCGCTACAGAAGCGGTTATACTGCCCCTGTATAAAAAAACCCCGCTTTTGTAAGCGGGGGAAAAGATATATGCCGGCAGGAAACGGTTTACTTTGCGCCTGTACTGCCAAACCCGCCGCTTCCGCGTGCGGTATCGGAGAGTTCCGCCGCTTCTTCAAAGTCCGGATACAGCGTAGGCAATACGACCAGCTGGGCTACTTTTTGTCCTTTTTCAAATACAAATTCCATATCGGTCAAATTGTACATGCAAACAATCAGTTCCCCTCTGTACGGGGCGTCCACCAGTCCGGCCATGGCTTTAATACCTTTGCTTTCTACGGAGCTTTTGCCCCAGATAATGCCGGAAGTGCCGGGAGCCAGCTCTATGGCCACGCCGGTATGCACATGGCTGACTGCGCGCGGCGGCAGTACGGTGCGCTGCAGGGCAAACAAATCGGCGCCGGAGTCTGTGGGGTGCGCTCGGCGCGGGAGCAAAGCATCAGGGTGTAATTTTTTTACTTTCATAGTTACATGAGCCGGGCAATTTGTTTGAGGGCATTGCCTGCGTAGACTTTGACCGAGGGATTATCCTTCTTCTCCAGTGCCGTCAAAGGAGCTATAACGCTTTTAAGCAGCGCGATATCAAATGCCCTGTCCTGCGTGTACAAAGATGCGTCCGGGCTGGTCAGCACACCGGCCATATACGCTGCGGCCCGGGCGGAATTAATACGGATATTTTCGTTTTCGTCCAGCAGCCCTTGCTTAATAATGTCTACTGCGCGCCCGGTCATAAAACCCAAGGCCAGCGCATAGGTAGCGGCGGGCTGGGCCGTATAGCGCGTTTTAAGCCCTTTGGCTACGCTTTGCAGTGTCCACTGGCTGTTTTTGGCCAAAGCGGAGGCCACGGCGCTGGCGGTTTGTTGGTTTAGCTCGGTTTTAGCCATTTTCAAAAGCAATTTGGCGGCGTCTTCATTTTGCAGTTCGCCCAGCCACTGGGCTGCTGCGGCGCGGACTTGCGGGTCGTCGGACTGGGTGCTTTTTTTGATGTATTTAAAAGTTTCTTTTTCGTCTTTTGCCAGCAGGTTCATGGCGCGCTGGGCAAAGGCCGGGTCATAAATATAGAGATTGATTATTTCATCAGCATAGGCCGTGGTTTTGGGGTTTAAAATCGTGTAAGCCCCGGCCGCGTATGAGCGCACGGCGTGGTCTTGGCTGGAAATGGCGTCCTGCAATAAGCCGCTTAATTCTTCGTGCATGCTGCCCATGGATGTTAAAATGACAGCGGCAAACACTTTTTTGAGCATGTCATTGTCTTTAATAATAATGTTAAGCAGTTTGTTTTCCTGCACCGCTGTGGGCGGAATGCGTACTAAACTGGCTCCTGCGGCAAAAACGGTGCTGGGGTCTTTGGCAGAAGAAAATAAGGCAAGAACCTGCTGGTTTTGGGCTGCGGTGCGTGTAGACGCTTGCAGCAGGGGCATTATGGCCGACAAATCCTGCTGTGCAGCCGCTTGGGCCGTGGCAAAAAAAGACAGTATGCAAAGGGTGGAAAAGAGTACTTTTTTCATGTTCCCATTATAGCATTTTACAGCGTCTTCCTTTGGCAGACAAACCGGGAAAAGGACATGTCGGTGCGCCGGCCCGTCCTGCGTGCGTGTGCGGGCGAGGCCTGCGGCGGCCGGATTATTTGGTGTTTAGAGCGTGATAGATATGTTCTGGGCAGATGCGGCGGCAGGGGCGGCTGTCGCTGTATAGCTGCAAGGCGTCCTCTTGCTGCATGACCACTATCCGTTTGCCCCCCAGGGCCAGTAAAAAGCGTAAAGCGGGTGTGTTTTTTAGCATAAATTTCTCCAGATAAACGCAAGATGTGTGTTTTATATACTTTAGCGGTTTGCGCTTCCGCTCACAAGGGTCTTTGGGCCTAGAGCCCTGTGGGTCTGGGGGCTGGGTCTGCGTCTGGCAGCCCGGGCCCCGTGCAATTTGCCGGCGCGGCAGGCAGCGCATGCTGTAAATAGGCCCTGCGGTAATAAGCTCCCGCATGCGTGCGGTTGCAAGAAAAAGAACAGAGGCGGTGATTTTTGTTAGAATAACAGTATGAAAAAACTTTTTACTTTAGGGGCGCTGTTGCTGCCCGTGCTTGCTTTTTGCGGCGAGCCGTTGATGTTGATTAATCCCGGACGTGAAACGTTTGTCAATTTCCCGTCTGCTTTGACCGATAATTCCAAAACGGTTACCGTCATGCTGCCGGAGCCGGCGGTGCCGCTGCGCGGGCGGTATCCTGTGGTGTATGTGCTGGGCATAGGGCCCAAAGATGCACAGCAGGCACAGGCCTACATGGACGCACAACAGCAAAAAGCCATTGTGGTGGGGGTTGATTTTACGGAGCAGGAATTGCTGGATACACAAAAAGTGAGTGCGTTTGTCTCGCGGGAATTGGTGCCGTATATAGATGTTAATTATCCCACGCTTGACGACCCCTCTTGGCGCGGGGCGGCCGCTTCCGGTGCGGCAGGTGCCAAAGCGCTGGCAGCTTTGTTGGCTAAAAAGAATTTATTTACCCGTGCGGTTCTTTTAAACGGCGGAACAGAGCCCGTTTCTTTGGCAGGGGCAGACCCGTCTTTGCGCATGTTGCTGGCCGGGGATCGGAGCCAGGCCGCCGTATGGCAGCAGACGCTGGAGGAAATGAATTTGACGTATGGAAAAGATTTTGTCACGGCGCTGGGCACACCGGCGGGGATATTGGAGGCGCTGGATTTGGATTATTTGTTTGCGCGTCCGGATCAATTAACCGTCAAAAAACTTACTGGAGAGGTATCCGAAAAAGAGATTTCGCTGGCGCAGGATACCCCGGTTTCGCTGTCTGTACAAGCCCGGTTGGAAAATGGACGCTTGTACGATTATGTGCCGCTTTCCCTGCGCATGAGCCCCCCGTATGTAAGCTGGGACGCGGCGGCTGGGCAGTTGAGCCCCATTTCGGGAGCGGTGCCCGGAAAAGTGAAAATAAGCGTTTTTGTGGACAAAAAGAAGTTCCAGACCAAAATCAAGCTGAAAAAATAAGCAAAAAAGCCCTTTTTGGCCTTTTTTAGATAAAAATTTTTCAACTTGTCAACAGTTTTTTTAAAAAGCCCCTGCAAACGGGCCAAAAGAGGACAAATATATTTCTCCGACGGAGTTTTCGGGTAAAAAACTGTTTTTTCACTATACAAAACCCGTTTTATCCACAGTTTTTGGCATTTATCCACAGCTTTTTTGGGGAAAAAGGGATTTTAATAGGAAAAACTATTTTTTTCCGGTTTGGCTGTAGAGTATATAAGGGGTTATCCACAGGTTATCCACACTTTGTGGATAAGTTGGGATAACTGAAAAAAGATTTTTTCTGTTAAATTTTTCGGACGCTTTTGCTATAATGGGAGTAATCCCCATGCCGCATATTTGGCTTGGCGGCTGGTTTAGTGGACTTTGCAAGGAGGAAGTGCATGAACATTTTAAAGTTGTTTACCGCTTGTGTAGCCGCTGCCGCCCTGGCGGCGTGTGCGGCCAACAAAAATACCGAAGCCGACGACGATATCCCCCGGCTGCCGGAGCGGGATCCGATTATCCAAATAGAAGCCGACAAAAACGCCAAATTACTAGATCAGACGGAAGCCGAAATGGCGGAAAGCTTGAAGCTGCCGGATATCACCTATAAGTTTGACTCTATCCGCCCGCCGGATTATTCCTATGAATTTTTGGACAAACTGGCCAATGTGCTTAATGCCCACCCCAGCATGAAGCTTATTATTGAGGGCAATACCGATATTGTGGGGGACAAGGATTATAACTATTGGCTGGGGGCCTCTCGCGCCTCTGCCATGAAGTCCTATTTGGTAAGCCGCGGCGTCTTGGCTGACCGTATCCGCATTCATTCCTATGGCTCTGACCGCCCGCTCACGCTTGACACCAGCAAAGAGGGCCGCCTGACCAACCGCCGGGTGCATTTTGTATTGACCAAGCGGGAGTGGAACTCAGTGTATTGATCAGCCCTCAATGCTTGCCGTTCATTTTTCCCCCGCCTTTGGGCGGGGTTTTTTGTGGACAAAAAAGGCAGCTGTTTAGTTTTGCTCCAATGGGGAACGGTGGCTTGGCTCAGCCATTAGATAGTCCAAAGTATGGGCCGGGCCGCGTCATAGCAGGGGGAGAAGACAAAAACGCTCCCATGTGTTTAGTGCTTTGGCGGCAGTGAGGCGGAGCCGGGCGGGATAACAATTGTTCAGCGCCGGCAGTTATAGCTAAAAAAATAAGCGGAGCGTGGACAGATTAGTCCAGGGCCTTAATTCGGCGGGCGGTGCCGTCCATAGGGCTGACGGTTTGTTTCGGCAAGTCGGCCCGCCATACCCCACAGCTGACGGTGCGGTTTTGCAAATGTTGGGCTTGGGTGCCGCTTTGCACTTTGGCGTTGCAGGAGACGCGATAGACATAATCTCCCAGCGGGCGGGCGGAATAAAGCCGCTGGCTCAACAGGAAAACATATCCTTTTTTACGGTAGGTTTTGTTTAAATTATAAAAGTAGCGGTCAATGCGAGCCCCTTCCTGGCGCTGTACAAGCGCCTGGGCGCGCTGTTGAACGGCTGGGTCATCGTAAAAAAGGGCGGCTTCTTCTTCCTCTTCGGCGGCGCGCTGGTCTGCCAGGCGTGCATTGCGGCGTACTTGCAGCAGGCGGGCGGCGTTTTCTATTTGGGCCAAACGTACGGGATCTTCCACCGTTTCCGCTTTTAATTTTACCGTACCGTTGGAACTAATAGCTCCGCGCGGGAATACCCGCACCCCGGTGGTGTTAATCAGAGAGGAATGGCCCACTTTGAGTGTGATTTGGCCGGGAGTGTATCTGGTGGCCCGACCGTAATATTTTAAATCCCGTTCAAAATTTTTATTAAAATCCAGGATTACTTCTTCTTTTTCGCTTCTCCAGCAACAGGCGTCAATGCAGCTTTCGCGCAAGTCCAGAGCAGCTTCCGCATCCGACGGCACAAAACGCAGCCGGAACTGATAACAGGAGTCAAACTGTTTACCGTCAAAATCAGTTTTTTTGGCGGGGATATCCAGCCAGGCCTTGGTGGTGGCCACGCCGGAATTGTTCAGTGGCGTATAACAGCCCGCCGCCACACCCCATAAGATTGCCAAAAAGAGAATTTTTTTCATACACTTAATTATAATAACTTTTCCCGCGCAAAACACGGGGAGGAGGAAAAATGTTTGTTCACGTGCTGGAACGGGCGTTGGGCTCTTTGGCGTTTTTATCCGATAAGTTCCGTGCCGTAGCGGCGGAATTGTTAAGCGTATTGTTGTTTATACTGCTGGTATATTTATGTGCCAAGATTGTAAAAACGTTGGCGCGGCTGTTTTTGGAAAGTACGTTTATGGAAAAACGCTTTCCCCGTATGACCAAGGCCTTAAAGCATGCCCGGCTGTTGGGGGCGGTGGGATACACGGTTTCTGCCGTGGCGGCCATTCACCTCTATCCCGTATTCATTCCGACGGAAGGGGCGGTGCTGTCTATGCTGATGTCGCGCGCGGTGGGGATTTATGTGGTGTTTTGTTTTATGGCGCTGTTTGTGTCTGCGCTGGACGTGCTGGATTATTTGTACGGGCGTAACCCCAATGTGCCTTTGCGCGGTGTATTCCAGGCCGGGAAAATAGTGGTGTATTTGCTGGCGGCGCTGGTGGTAATATCCATTTTAATCAGCAAAAATCCGATGTATGTGATTACCGGTTTGTCTGCGGCGGCAGCTGTGTTTATGCTGATATTTAAAGACCCTATTTTGGGGTTTGCCGCCGGAATACAGCTGGCCAGCAATCGTTTGCTCAAAATAGGGGATTGGATTACCATGCCCTCCCACGGAGCAGACGGCACCGTCATTGATATTACACTGACTACAGTGCGCGTGCAAAATTTTGATAATACGATTATTAATGTGCCGGCCTATGATTTGGTGTCCCAGCCGTTTCAAAACTGGAGCGGCATGGTGCAGAGCGGTGCGCGTCGCATTAAGCGCTCTATTAATATAGATGTGGAAACGATTAAATTTTTGGACAGGGCGTTGCTGGAGCGGCTGCAAAAAATTAAGTTAATCTCCGGCTATTTGCAGGAAAAAGTGGATGAGGTGCGCGCTTTCAATGAAAAATATGACAACAAAGAGAGCGTATTAAACGGACGGCATTTGACCAATGTGGGCACCTTCCGCGCCTATGCATTGGCCTATTTAAACAGTTTGCCTACCATAGACCATAGCCAAACCTGTATGGTTCGCCAGTTGGATCCGACCACGGCAGGGCTTCCGCTGGAAGTGTATTGTTTTACTGCTACGACGGATTGGGGCAAATATGAAAACATACAGTCAGATGTATTTGACCATTTGTATTCGGTTATGGCAGAATTTGACCTCTATCCGTTCCAGCAGCCCGCCGGACGCAATGTAACACTGGCGGCTGAAAAGTTTGTAACAGGTGCGCGTGAGCAAAACCGCTGACGCGCCGAGTTTTAAAACAGTGCTATAAAAATCCCGCCTTTGCAAAGGCGGGATTTTTGCTTATTGGAAAAGTTTTCCTAAATTGCGTTTAGTTTCCGTTTTCAGTTTGCGCCGCAGCCGCCACAGCATATAGATATTTGGCAGGGTCATCAGTGTCATCATCAGCACCGTCAACCCCCACACAAAACGAGTGCTTAATCCTATTTCAAAAGCGTTTGGAGAAATAGTCCACCCCAACGAGAATGCGGTCCCTAATCCGCCGCCTACGGCACAGGCCAGCACATAGATAATGCGCCAGGTTTTGGCCCCATGG
Source organism: uncultured bacterium (assembly GCA_949291365.1). Lineage (GTDB taxonomy): Bacteria > Elusimicrobiota > Elusimicrobia > Elusimicrobiales > Elusimicrobiaceae > Avelusimicrobium. The sequence goes on along the minus strand of CASEVJ010000003.1, from coordinate 22,094 downwards.
TTGCCGATAAGAAACTGCAGCGCTTTTTCCCCGTAATACGACCAGCCGATAATAGTGGTAAAGGAAAAGATGATCAAGGAGAACGTTAATATCGGTGTGCCGATATAGGGCACTGTTTTAAAAGCGCTGTTGCAAAGATTGGCCGCGTAGACCTCGGGGTTTTGCCAATCCCCTGCCAGCACAACTACCAACCCCGAAAGCACACAAATAAATACCGTCCAAAAAACGGACGTAGCGGAAATCAACCCCATGCGCGCAGCTCCGCTGGTTTGGCCGGCTGAAGCGGCAATAGCGGCGCTTCCCAGGCCGGCTTCGGTGCTCATTACACTGCGCGATACGCCTAGCCCTATGGCATTGATGGCGGATGTGAACAGTGCGTATACCGTAGTGCCGGCGGCCCCGCCCAGGGCGGCTTTTCCGGTAAAAGCACCAGATAATACCGTCCATATGGCTGCGGGTACTTTGGAGAAATTCATGCATACTACAATAAGAGCAATGGTTAAATATACGCCGCCCATAATAGGCACCAGCCATTCGGAGTAGGCCGCAATGCGCTTGACGCCGCCGATAGTCACCACCGAGGTAAACACCGCTACTAAAAACCCGACAATCCACGGATTAATACTATATCCTTCCCGCATAACGTCTGCAATGGAATTGGCTTGCAGCAGCGCTCCGGCCACCAACGCCATACAAAGCGTACCTCCGGCAAATAAAGCCGCCAGCCATTTCATTTTAAGCACCCGCGTCATGACATACATGGGGCCGCCTACATATTCGCCCCCGCGCCGCACGCGGTATTTGACGGCAGCGGTACATTCGCAATATTTGACGGCAAAATTGAATACTCCTGCCACCACCATCCAGAATATAGCGCCGGGGCCCCCTTCCGCTACAGCGGTGGTAACCCCTAAAATACTGCCGGTGCCTACCGTGGCCCCCACCATTACCGCCAAAGAGCCAAAGCTGCTTACGGTGCCTTTTCCACCGTCGTTGCGTACGGAAAGAGCGATGCCTTTAAAGGTGTATTTTTGGACAAAACCCAACTGAAAGGTAAAATAAATTCCCAGGCCGAAAATTAACAAAATCATCGGCGGCCCCCAAATAAATCCATTGAGGACATTGATGTAATGAAGCAATGTTTCCATGATAGCTCCGGTTGGTTAAACTGGAAAAGGTACTTTTTTATTGTAGCAAAAAAACCTTTTCTCCGTCAGGAAGCTCTTGCCAGCGGCCAGAAAAAAAATTAAAATACTGGCAGACGGCAGGATATAATTTATACAATAATATCAGACAGACATGCCGCATACAAGGAGACGGGTTTATGAAAAAACTTTTTCTGTTTGCCGCACTCGGGGTATTGGCCGCCGGTTGCGCTTCTTCAACTAAAACGCAGTCTGCCCAAGAGGGGCTGACGGATCAGTATGCCAAATATCAGATTGTAGACCAAGAGTTTGACAATCTGGTCGTTCCCAACGATAGCTACGACCGTGTGGCTCCGTATGAGGAGCAGGTAAGCGGCTCTTCGTATATTCAGAGCACCACCCGCAAGACGGGCTCCAAACCCGCGCGTAAAATGCCGGTGCAGAAAACCGTTGTGGACGGGGAAGGCAATCCGCTTCCGGCTGACGCGTCCGCCCCGATTACCGACCAGGAATCTCTGCCTGACGATACGGAAGCTATCATGGCGGAGACGGAAGAGGAAGTGGTCTACTAACACTATGTTTTTGCAGGACGAGACGCAAAAAGCCCTTTTGGAACAAGAAGCCCATAGACTCTATGGGCTTCTCGGTTCCGTGTCGCGCACTTGCGAAGAGAAATGGACACTGGAAGATTGCCAAAAGGCCGCCTCATATACGTTGCGCATTAATCAGTTAAAAAAAGAAAAAAATGCCGTTATTTTAGCCCATTCCTATACAGTGCCGGAGCTGGTGTACGGTGTGGCGGATTTTAGCGGTGATTCGTATGCGTTAAGCCGCAAAGCCGCCCAAAGCAAAGCCGATATCATTGTGTTTGCCGGGGTATGGTTTATGGCTGAAACGGCTAAAATTTTAAATCCTTCCAAGAAAGTCATTATCCCAGCTGGGCCTGCCGGCTGTACGTTGGCCGATGCCATTACGGAAGAAGAAGTGCGCGCTCTCAAAGCGGCCCACCCGGGCTTGCCTGTTTTATGCTATGTAAACAGCACCGCCGGAGTAAAGGCCCAAAGCGATATTTGTGTGACCTCCGGCAATGTGTTTGATATTGCGGCCAAACTGCCGCAGCAAGAATTTATTTTTGTGCCGGACGTGCTAATGGCCCGCAATTTGGAAATAGAACTGCAGAAACGCGGTACGCCCAAAAAGGTAATTTCCGCAGGGGGCAGCTGCTGCGTGCATGATAAATATACCCCCGATGACATAGCCGCCCTGCGCTGCCAGTATCCGGGGATTAAAGTGTTGGTACATCCGGAGTGCCGGCCGGAAGTTTGCGCCGCGGCTGATTATGTGGGCAGCACCCAGGGAATGACCGATTATGTGGCCCGCTCCACAGAGAAACTTTTTGGCATTTTGACAGAGCAGGGGCTGATCAACCGTTTGGAAGCGGAATACAAAGATAAGACATTTATAGGAACTTTTGGCATTTGCTCGTATATGAAGCAAAATACGTTGTCTAATACCATGCAGGCGCTGCTTAATCCCCGCCCGGAACAAGTGGTGGAGCTGGCCCCGGACGTGATAGCGCGCGCCCGTCAATCTTTAGAAAACATGTTTGAGATGAGCCGATGATTATAGAAAAAATAATACAGCTGGCGTTGGAAGAAGATATAGGATTGGGGGATATTACTTCTGATACGATTTTTACCCCGGAAGACCGGGCGCGTGCGGTGGTGGTGGCCAAAGAAGATTTGGTGCTTTGCGGTATGGACGCTTCCCGAGAGGCCTTTTGGCTGGTGGACGAAGAAGTGTCCTTTCAACCGCTTAAAAAAGACGGGCAGTGGGTCAAAAAAGGGGAAAAAGTGTTGGCGTTGGAAGGCCGCACATTAAGCATTTTGAAGGCGGAACGCACGGCGCTTAATTTTATGCAGCGTTTGAGCGGGATAGCTACCGCCAGTCGCCAATATGCAGAAATAGCCAAGCCCTATGGAGTGATGGTGGTGGATACGCGTAAAACCCAGCCGGCTATGCGCAAGCTGGATAAATATGCCGTGCGCTGCGGCGGTGCGCGCAATCACCGCATGTCTTTGGCCGACAGCGTGATGATTAAAGACAATCATATCGCGGCGGCGGGTTCCATTGCCGCGGCGGTACAACGCATTAAAAATGCCATTGGGCATACGCCCAAAATTGAAGTGGAAACCACTACCTTGGACGAAGTGCAGCAGGCATTGGATGCCGGAGCCGATATTATTATGCTGGACAATATGACGCCTGCCCAGGCCGCAGAAGCGGTGCGTTTGGTGGCGGGGCGTGCCATAACGGAAATATCGGGCGGCATTACCAAAGACAATTTGGCGGCTTATTGCCAAGCCAAGCCCAATGTTATTTCCAGCGGGGCGCTGACGCACTCCGTACCGTCTAAAGATTTAAGTCTGAAGATTACTGAGTATATTAAATAACGCCTGTCCTCGGTGCAGAAGGAGCAGTATGTATGGATTACAACAAATTATATTCCCAAACGGCAAAGAGTGTTAAAGCATCTGCCATACGCGAACTTTTAAAAGTTATTTCCCGCCCGAACGTCATTTCTTTCGCCGGGGGATTGCCGGATCCGAATTTATTTCCGGCCGATACAATTGCTACTATTATGGGCCAGGTGGTGCAAGCTTCCCCCAAAGAGGCCTTGCAATACGGCACTACGGAAGGGCAGCCCAGCTTAAAAAAAGAATTGGTCAACCTGCTGCAAGAAACAGAACACATACAGGCCACGCCGGAACAGCTGGTGGTGGTGTCGGCTTCCCAGCAAGCGCTGGATATGGTGGCGCGCGTGTTTTTAAACCATGGGGACGCTATTATTACGGCGTCGCCGACGTATTTGGGTGCCCTGCAGGCGTTTGAGGCCTCCGGAGCGGACATTTTTGGAGCGGAAAGCGATGATTTGGGCGTTACGGTGGAAGGAATAGAAAACTGTCTGCGCCAGCTCCAGCAAGCGGGCCGGGTCTGCAAATTTATTTATTTGGTGCCGGATTTCCAAAATCCGACCGGCACGACTATCCCGCAGGAGCGGCGCAAGGAAATCCTGAAATTGGCGGAAAAATATGGAACGATTATTATAGAAGACTCCCCATACCGTCAGGTTCGTTTTGAGGGGCAGGCCCCAGAAACTTTTTATAATCTTGATCAAGGGCGCGGCTATGTAATTACGCTGTTTACTTTTTCCAAGGTCTTTGTGCCCGGTTTCCGGTTGGGGTATGTGTTGGGGCCGGCAGAGATTATACAGAAATTTGTGGTGCTTAAACAGGCCATGGATTTATGCACGTCTCCCATTTTACAGCTGGCTACGGCGGCTTATTTAAAAAGTGGACAGCTGCTTAAGCATGTGGCGGAAGTGGTGGAAGTCTATCACAAGAAACGCGACAAAATGTTGGAAATGCTGGCAAAATATATGCCCCAAGGGGTCAAATGGACGCGCCCGGAAGGGGGATTGTTTTTATGGATTACTCTTCCGGCTAATATCAATACCAGTGAAATGTTGAAAACAGCATTAGAACAGCAACATGTGGCTTATGTGGCGGGGGTGGACTTTTATCCGCCGCGTGATGCACGCTATAATGACTTGCGTCTTAATTTCTCATACTCTACCTTTGAGCAGATTGAGGAAGGCATACAGCGTTTGGCAGCGGCCATCAAACAATATATGGCCTGCTAGTTTTAGCCGTACTATAAAGCAAAACCCCGCCAAAAGGCGGGGTTTTTAATATGTATATATAACCTTTACGCATCCTGCACCAGAGAGATGTCGTGCGCTACTTTTACATGACGCGCCACCAAACAGCGCTTGGCTACTTCAATTAACGCGTGTTTGTATTTTTCAGGGAATCCGGCCGGAGTATGAATGATTACATTGATTTTGTCTATCACATAGTCATTAATATTCCATACAGGTTCCAGCGTCAGATAGACATTTTCCGGCAGCGCATGCTGTTTGAGAAAGTTGAGCACAAACACCCCGCTGCAGCTGCCCAAGGAAGCCAAAAACAAATCAATCGGCGTAGGGGCGGAAGAGTCCCCTCCTTGTTCTTTGGGCTGGTCTGTCCAGATATCAAAATCTTTGACCCGGACTTTCACCTTTTTGTTCCCTTCAAAGGTAATTTTCATGTATACTCCTTGCAGATTTATGACGGAAAAATAAACGGCTTATTAGTAGTATACTTATTTTTACCGAAATTTCAACGAAAAAAATAATTTTTCCGTCGGCATTTTATTTTTTTCCCGTTTTCTTGCGTCTGAAAAGCGGTTTTACCGCGGTTTGAATCGGCTGGAAAAAGCTTCGCATTACTCTCAAGCGTGGGGCCAGCTTGTTTCTTGCTAAAAATCTGGCAGCAATCTGGTGCAGTATGCCAGACAAGGGACTAGGTCTGTCCGAGGACAGAAACGACAGACACGCCGCGGCTTATGCTGTCATCAGAGGGAGCGCCGAGGACTTGGTAACAGAAAAAACGGCTCTGGACTGATATTTAATCTAAATGCTTAATGCGGCCCTTGTATTTTTGGGCCAAGGATGTGTTGTGTTCATCATTGCCTGCTGCATTGCTGCTGCGGTATACGGGGGGCGGTACTCCGCGTTGTGCCAGTATTTCAGCTGCCTGGTACAGCACCGTATGAAGCACTGCCGAAGCACCAATGGTGGAAATGGGGGCCATTTCCAGCCCGCCCAGCGTAAGGCAGGTCTCGTTTTTACTAGCGCCATTGTCCAGCACAATATCGGCGGCGTCTTTAAGGAGCAGGCCGCTGGAATGGCGGCTTTTGCTTTGTACATGGGCCGAAGCGGCGGTGACGGCTATCGTAGTGAGACCCTTTTCTTTGGCGTAGAGGACAGCGTCTACCCCGGCGGGGTTGCGCCCGGAGTTGGAGAATACGAACAACACGTCTCCGGCGCGTAAGTCATGACGTTTCAAGATAAGCGGACTGTATCCTTCCAGCCGCTCCAAATCGGTGCCGGTATGGGCCCCCAGCTGGAACATGAGGCCGGGGTCTAATACCGCATCTACTGCGGCAAAACAGCCGCTGCGGTGAAAGGGCTCCAGCGCTACACTGCCGCTGTGTCCGCAGCCAAAGGTATGGATAAGCCCGTCTTTTTCCAAACAGTCTGCCACGGCCTGCGCGGCCTGGTGCATGGCGGGCTGTTGGGTGTTTTCTAGATATTCCAATAAACGGACGATTTCACAAAAATATGAGGTTTTAAATGTGTTTTTCATATTTTTATTATAGCATGGGCGGAATAAATTTGCCGCACGGAAAGAACAAACAGCCGATACCTGCGGCGGGTGTGGGAGCTGAATAGAGAACGGGCAGCGAGAGGACAGGTTGGTATGAGGCCCACGCCGGCAACAGGGTGCGTCACCGAGCAAAAAAGCCAGTGCGGAAATGATTTTGCTACAATAAAGCCATGCCCCATTTTTCGTTTCTTCGGTGGTGTGTGCTGGCTTTAATGGCGCTGTGTGTATGCGCGTGTTCTTCGTCGTCCCAGCTGCAAAAACGCCGGGCCATGCATTCTATAGAAAATCACCAGATTTCTCCACAGCGCGCTTTTGTTTACGACGGAGAAGTGTATATAAAATACATTTATGAACAAACCCCGTTTTATTTTGTCGCTTCGGAAAAACCGCAGAATAAAAACGCTTCCGAATATTCCCTGTTAAAGCCCCGCCGGGCTTCCGATACAGATAAATACGCCTCTGCTTTCCCCGTGGTGATAGTGGGGAAGGAATGGGGAGAGCTGGTGAAAGAGGTCATTCTTTCGCTGCTGCCGGACAATCCCAACGAGGGGCGCATTTTGTTTGTGCATACCTATGAGGCCATGCTCTACCGCCGTGCGGACGGCCGGGGGGATTTGACCGATTTGGCTTCTGCGCCGTCGGGGGTGCATATTGTTGGCAAAGTAGATGCGGCGGAATTTGACAGGTTGCTTTTTGAACAGCTTAAGCAACAGATACAAAGCTCCGGTACGCACTATACGCGCTTTTTATTGCGTTTAGACCATATTCCGTTAACGCCGTTTATGTATGTGGATATAGAGCAAGGGCTGATGACCCCGCTGCAGCTGCCTCCCTATTATGAGCTGGAAAAAGAAATGGGGCAGCTGGGGTTTTCGGCCACGTTTTTATGGTCGTTTGTGGTAAAGAGCCATTTGGTGGGCATTATTAAAGCACCGTTTACCTCGTCTTTTCGGCTGCTTTCTTTGGCGTCTTCTTCTTTGTACACTGCTTTGCCGCCGCCTACCAAAGATTTGGACAGCGTGCCTCCGCTTAATACGTCCGGCGAAGAAATGGATTTGGCGGATTTTAATGCTTGGTTGGATAAAAATATCACCCGGCAAAATTACAAGGGCTCTGTAAAATTGCTGATAGACGGGGAAGAGTTTTTCCCGCATTTTATGCTGGCGGCCCAACGGGCGCGGCATTCTATTTTTACGCGGGTATATATCTTCAGTACAGACCCGTATGGGCTGAAAATAGCCGATTTGCTGAAAGAGCGCGCCGCTGATGGCGTGGACGTGCGCGTGCTGACAGACGAGTTAAACACCGTTTTAAACTCTGCCAAAGAGCCGGCGCTTAATTATCCGGAAGATTTTGTCATGCCCAAAAGCATCAAAAGTTACATCCGCAAGGATTCCCGCGCCAAAGCACGCACCCATTACAATACGTGGGCTACCTTTGACCATACCAAAGTGTATTTAATAGACCGGGAGCTGGCCTATACCGGCGGTATGAACATTGGGGAGGAATACCGCTATACCTGGCATGATATGATGGTGGCCCTGCGGGGGCCGGTGGTGGGGCGGCTGGTGAAGAATTTTTATGAGGCGTGGTCTTTTAATGGCTGGGGCGGAGATTATGCAGCCGCTTACCGCAAGCTGTTCAGCAAAAAACAACGCTCCGGCAACCGAGAAGAGCCCGGCATGATAGACATACGCCTGCTTTATACCAAACCCTCCCAGGCAGAAATTTTTCAAGCGCAACTGGAAGCAATTCAACGGGCCAAAAGGCGCATTTATATACAGAACGCTTATTTTTCAGACGACCGCATTGTGGGCGAGCTGATTAAAGCGCGCGGGCGCGGGGTGGACGTGCGCGTTATTTTGCCCGGAGAAAATGACGTGGGCATTATGGACGCCAACAACCAAATTATGGCCAATAAACTCTGGCGCAACGGCGTGCGGGTGTATTTTTATAAGGGCATGAGCCACGTCAAAGCCGCCTTGTATGACGGGTGGGCGGTGGTGGGCTCTGCCAATTTTGACAAGATGAGCTTGTTTGTAAACCAGGAGATGAGTTTGGGCATATCCGGCCCGGATTTTGTGAAAGAATTGGAAGAGCGGCTGTTTGAAAAAGATTTTGCTTTTTCAGAAGAGATGACCCAGGAGCGGGACGTGGGGTGGGCGTCCTTTGTGGTGGGAGCGCTGACTAATCAAATGTAATACAGAAAGCCAGGTGGCTCATTTTGCGTATAAAAATCCCCGTATACACCGGGGATTTTAGTGGGGTGCAAATTATTTGGAAAGCGGCTCCAGTATGCGTTTGTAGCCGTCTGTTTGAAGCACTTTTGCTTTAAAAATGCGCCCGGGTGCGACGGGACGGGAAAAAGTGACTTGTCCATCAATATCCGGCGCGTCTTTATAGGTGCGGCCGAAGGTTTCTCCATCGGAGATGGCTTCCAGCGTAGTGCCTAATAAGCGTTTATTAATGCGGTCAACAACGCGGCTTTGCACTTCTTCCAGCCGCAGGCGGCGTTCTTGCTTTACGTCGGGCGCTATTTGATTCGGCAGGGCGTAAGCGGCGGTGCCCTCTTCGCGGAAAAATTCAAATACGCCCATATTGTCAAATTCATACTCCTGCACAAACTGCACTAGTTCTTTAAAATCTGTTTCCGTTTCTCCCGGGAAGCCCACAATAAAATTGGTGCGCAGAGAGATGTCTTTAACTTTCTTTTTCAGCATGTCCAGCGTGCGGCGTATTTGGGCGCCGTCGCAATGGCGGTTCATGCGTTTGAGCACCGGGTCTGCAATATGCTGCAGCGGAATGTCTATATAGTGGAAAATACGCGGTGTAGCGGCCATTAACTCCGCCAGCTGCTCTGTCACGCGGTGCGGATAGCCGTACATGATGCGCAGGCGTTTTATGCGGCGGTTTTGCAATAGTTTTTCCAACAATTGCGTCAGCTGCGGCGTGCCGTATAAATCCTGTCCGTACGAGGTGGTGTCTTGGGCGATAAGTGATATTTCTTTTACGCCGTGTTGGGCCATAAGGTCGGCCTCGCGCAAGATGTCCTGCATCGGTTTAGAGCGGTAGGGCCCGCGCAGAAAAGGGATAGTGCAGTAGGCACAGCGGTTGTTGCAGCCGTCGGCTACTTTTAGATACGCCGTGTGCGGAGCCGTCAAACTCATTTTGTATTGCGGCAAATACAGGGTCTTGGGTGGCGGAGCCAGCAAGAGCCCGCTGTGCTGGAGAGTCTCTTCAATAGTTTCCTGTCCGGCAATGGAAAATACCAAATCCGTATCCGGAAAATCAGTTAAAATTTTCTCTTTATACCGCTCCACCAAACAGCCTGTTACGGCTACTCGTTTGACAAGTCCGTTTTTTTTAAGTTCCAGCGCTTGGCGTATAGCATTTTCTGCCTCTTCTACGGCGGAGGCAATAAAACCGCAGGTGTTAATAATCAGCACGTCCGCCCCTTCCGGGGAGAGCAAAAGCTCATGCCCTTTAGCAATCAAACGGGCGGAGAACTCCTCGCTGTTGGTTAAATTTTTGGGGCAGCCCAAACTAATCAGAGAAAATTTCATATCTATATTTTAGCAGTTTTAGACAGGGTGTATCCGGCTTGGGAAGAGGGGGAAAGATCCGCCTAGTGAAAAATGTCTTTTGGAGCGAGTGTTTTTGCAGAAAAGGGGGTGCATAGTGCTGCAATAGGGAGGTGGGGACATAAATGAATGGGAGCTGTATAATGATAAGGCCATACATAAAATCCCGCCCGGTTGGGCGGGATGATGGCAACAGAGGCATTTTAGTTGCTTTCTACGCTAAACGCAATATCGTGGTTCAAACTTTTGTGCACAGGGCACAAATCTACCATGGCTAGATAGCGTTTGCGCATGTCCGGGGTGACGTGGTCAGGGAAAGTGACTTTTAAATGTACTGCCGTCAGACCGCCTGCGTTGGGGGCAAATTCCCCGCTGACGTCAATGAGGGTGCCATCCATATTTTGTTTGGCTTTCATGGCCACCACGCTCATCATCGTCAGTGTGCAGGCGCCCAAAGCGCTTAACAGCATGTCCCCCGGGGTAACATAGGTGCCGGTGTCGTCATGGGCGGTATGCAAAATGTCATGGGTGCCTTCTTTGTGCATTTCCACCCGCATATTGCCGGTATATGTGCAATGAATAGTTTCTGCCATAAGTTCTCCTCTTTAGTGAATGTGTACGGTCGTTTTAATATCTGCGCGTAAACTTTGGTGTACCGGGCAGGCGTGTATGGCGCCTGCGTAACGTTCTTTCATTTCCGGCGTAAAATGGGCCGGAAAGGTGATATCTAAAATAAATTCGCCCACACGGCGCGGATTTTGCGCCATAATTTTGTCTATCTGTATGGTCATGCCGGTCAGGTCGTCGCCAGCGCGCTGGGCCATTTTGCCCATGATGGTTTCTATGCAGGCGGCTAATGCGCCCGCCAATAAATCCGTCGGGGAAAACATACGCCCTTTGCCCCCGTTGTCCGGCGGCAAATCGGTGATAATTTTGGCCCCGCTGGGGCCGTGGGTCAGCTCGGTCTGGCCGTCGCCCAAATATACGGAAATAATTTTTATCATGCAATTCCTCCTTGTTGTAGTCTATCTTTTTACGCCAGGATACAGCAAGCCGGAAAAAGAATTACAATAAATAAAAGTGATTTGTGCAGGAGGAGTTATGCAGAAACTTTGCCAAAGCTGCGGCATGCCGCTGGGGGAAGAAAAAGAACTCTATGGTACGGAAGCGGACGGAAGCTATAGCGCGGACTATTGCATTTATTGCTACCGCGACGGAGATTTTACCGCCGATATAACCATGGAAGAAATGATAAATTCCTGCGTACCCTTTATGTTGCAGGCCCACCCGGAGCTGGCCCCCGCCAAGGCACGCGCCATGATGGCGGCAGTGCTGCCCCGGCTGAAACGCTGGCGGGAAGAATAAATAGTACTGCTAATTGAATGGCGAAAGAAGAGATTTTGCTTAAACTTCCTTTTGTGGATACTGCTCTGTGAGGTTTACAGTCGTGTGGCGGAATCTTTGCGCCCGGTGCAAAGCTGGAACAAAGGCAAAAAAGAAGAATTTGCTATGCGCAAAAAGTTTAGATGTGAATGTAAATAAAAAAACCTCCGGAATCTTAACCGAAGGTTTTTTGTCTACAATTTTTACTACATTCTCTTCTAAAAAATGCTCCCCGAGTAGGACTCGAACCTACAACCTACCGGTTAACAGCCGGTCGCTCCACCATTGAGCTATCGGGGAATAAATCTGTTCTGCTTCCAACATATTTATTTTACTTAAAAAAAAACGCTTTGTAAATACTTCAGTTTCCCGACGGCAATTTCGGTCTGTTTTACGGCAGGTGCGCGGTGCGGCGCAGCTGGTTTTGGGGCTTGTACTCCAGCAATATTTGCTGTTTCTTTTTGGGCTTGGCGGGGGCGGGCAGCGGTGTTTTGCCTGAAGTGGCGGCCCAGAAATCGGCTTGTTTTCTGCGCAGCAGGCAGAACAATACCAGCAGCCCAAATAGGCCCGCCAACACAGCCAGTGTCGTTTGCAGCCCCCAACCATGCATCAGGGCGGCAATAGCCAGTACGCATACGCTTTCTACCGTGTAAGAGCCGGCCCCGAATACGCCTAAAATTTTGCCCCGTATCTGCTCCGGGGCGCGCAGTAGAATGAGCGTGGAAATCATGGCGGAAAAAGCTCCAAACGGAAGGCCGCACAGCACGGTGGCACAGAGCAGGGCGGCTTTGGGCAGATTAAAATACAAGATAAGTATGGACAGCAAATAGGCCGCATAGTTGGCCGTTAAAAGCGTGAAAAATTTAAATTTGCGGGCGGCGCGGGCAAATTCTATGGCACCGATAAATGCCCCTAGGCCAAAAGCCGCTCCCAGCAACCCCAAAAAAGCCGCTCCATACCCTTGCTGGTAAATAAAACCGGGCAGTAACAGCAATTCCCAGGATTGGCCCAGAATAAAAAAAGGCATAGTCAGCAAGATGCTTTGGCGCAGGATAGCGTCCGTCTTTAGCAGGGCCAGCGCTTGCTGCCAATTCGTCAGCTGCGGTTGGGGGCGTTTATTGCGGCCGCTGTAAATTTTGATGCTTAATAAAACAATACAAAGACACATCGCCGCCAAAGCCAGCCAGGCCGTTTCTAACCCGGCGCAGGCAATTAAGCAGCCCCCCAGCAAAGGGCCCACGACCGCCATCACGCCGTCCCAAGCTTCCACTACGCCGGTGGTGCGGGAGAGGGGCACCTCTGCATAGCGGGAAAAAGTAGGGGCCAGCGCGGTGCGGGCCAGCTGGCCCGGGGCATCAAAAAAGGAACTTAAAAAAATCAGTAGCCCTACCAGCCACGGATAGGCCGCATCCCAGGCAATGAGGGCAGGAATGGCCGCCAGCAGGATAAACTGCGTCAGTTCGCACAGCAGCATGGTCTGGGAGCGGCCCAGCCGGTCTATAATCTGTCCGCCGAAAAGAGAGGAGAAAATATTGGGCAGCAGCGAACAAAACGCCACAAACCCCGTCCACAGCAAGCTGCCTGTCTGCGTCAGGATATACCACGGTAAAAGCAGCTGCATAAACTGGTTGGCCAAAGAAGACACCCCTTCCGCCGCCCAGAGCAGGCGCAGGGGGGTTTTGCTGTTTCCGGTTCGTGTCCAAATCGGCATTGTTCCCTCTTGGAAAATTATATAAAATGGGTGACGGAGGGGGAAAATATGGCTCAATATAAAGATTATTACAAAATTTTAGGCGTAAGTAAAAATGCTACCGACGCTGAAATTAAAAAAGCGTTCAAGACGGCTGCCCGCAAATACCATCCGGATTTGCACCCGGAAGCGCAAAAGGCCGCTATGACGGAAAAGTTCAAAGATGTTAACGAGGCCTATGCCGTGCTTTCTGATAAACAAAAACGCGCTATCTATGACCAAGTAGGAGAAGAAGGATATCAAAACTATGCCCGCGGCGGCGGTTCCTCTTCCGGCGGGAGAACGCGCTCCTCTTCCGGCGGGGCCAATCCGTTTGGCGGCGGCTACCAGCAGTACTCCGGCGGCAATGGCAATACCTACTATAATTTCAGCTCCAGCGGCGGGGGAGATTTTGGCGGTGGGGCGGATTTCAGCGATTTCTTCCAAAGTATTTTTGGAGGCGGCTTTGGCGGCATGGGTGGTTTTTCCGGTTTTGGCGGCGCCCGCAGCGGGGCGCCCAGCCAGCGCAGCGGAGATATGGAGGCAGAACTGGCGCTGAATTTGGAAGACGCCCACCGCGGCGGACAAATGCAGCTGACGCTGCCGGGTGGACGCAACGTGACGGTAAAACTGCCTGCCGGCGTGGGAGAAGGCAAACGTATTAAACTGAAAGGGCTGGGCAACCCCACCCAGCGGGGGAACGGGGATTTGTATTTAACCATTAAAATCCGTCCGCACTTAACATACCGCCTGGAAGGGGACGACCTGCATGCCGCAGTGACGATTATGCCCTGGACGGCGGCTTTGGGCGGTACGATTTTTGTGCCAACGCTGGACGGCCCGGTAAAAGTGAAAGTGCCGGCCGGAACGCATGGAGGCAAAAAACTAAAATTGAGCGGAAAGGGGCTAAACAACAAAGGCAGCTTATTTATTACGCTGAATATTGATGTGCCGCATTCGCTGACCAAAGAACAAAAAGAGCTGTTCAGCAAATTGGCCCAAATAAGCTAAAGAACAGAGCAATATCTCTGCGCCTGCGGCAAAACCCGCAGGCGTTTTTTGTGGAATTTTGCAGGCCCGGGATAAGGTGTTTGGAAAATGAAAGGAAGCGTCCGGTGCTTTTTAGGTATAGGGATTAGGAAAAGGCGGCTATAACCGTTGAAGAGTGCCGCTTGTAAAATATTTGGAAGTGAAAAACTATTTGAAAAAGCACAACAGCCCTTGGTAATGTGCAGAGGGCCATAAAGGACGTTCAAAGAACTAACGGCCTGTTTGTTTCGCGCTATAGAGAGAGTTGGACATAAAGGGGACATAAAGCCGCCAACACAGCAACAGCGGCAGACGGAGCAGAGAAAATCCGGCAAAATAGGAAGGCGTATAAAGTTACCGGAATGGGCCCTTTGTACGGTGCGCGGAGATAGCCCCACCTTATTTGCCGGTGCAGGAGCGGGCGGCGGTTTTGAGTATATCAGACAGCGCCGCATTTGAAGAGCCGTTTTTGAGCCATTCAGCCAATGTTTTGCCTTGGTAAGTGCGGCAGGGGTCGGCCCCGTGTTTTAATAAAAGTTCGGCGGCGGCAGGGTCTTGGCGTTCGGTAATTGCATAGAACAAAGCGTCGGTGCCAAACACGGTGGATAAATTGGGGTCGGCGCCGCGTTTGAGCAAGTATTGCATGAGGGCCAGGCGTTCCTTTTCCGTAGGAAAATCCGCCAGCAAGGCCAGTAGCAGCGGGGTGGTGCCGGTATCGGTTTGGACATTGGGATCTGCCCCTGCGTGCACCAGCTGGGCGGCCGCTTCGGCATGGCCGTCCCGCACGGCGATGAAAAGCGGTGTCCAGCCCTGCTTATTGGCTTGGGCGAAATCTTGGCTCTGTTTGAGTAAGTAAAGCAATACTTTTGTGTTTCCGCCGGAAGCGGCCGCAAGCAAAGGAGTAAGCTGTGCATTTTCATAATGGCGGGCCGGGTCTGAAATGTGAAATAAATAATTAAGCGGGGCACCGTCTTCCAGCGCGTTTTTGACAGCGGTCAAATCGCCGTCATAGGCGGCCCAAAGGAGCTCTTCCGCTTTTTGGGCTTGATCGGCTTGGTAGTACCAAAAATAACATCCCACGCTAAACAGCGCTATCAGAAAAATAACGGTTTTTTTCATTAGGGTTTCGGTTGTCGAATAAAAATGTCTATAAATTATATAAAATCCGTGCTGCGTTCTGTTTGAAAATAAAATCCCCGGCCGTATGGCCGGGGCAGAGAGTTATTGATAGGTTGTTTTATGTAAGGAGATTTTATTTTCCTTGGCAGCTGTGCCGGAAAAAGTTTCTGATGTATTGCCACATTTGACGGTAACCGTCTACATAGCTGACTTTTGTATATCCTTCAGCCATGTTCTGATATCCGTCATTAAAGGCCTCTGCCACTTCGTGGGCACCTTGGGCAATGCCTTTGCCCATCTGGCGGTAGCCATCTACATAGCTGACTTTTGTATATCCTTCAGCCATGTTCTGATATCCGTCATTAAAGACCTCGGCCACTTCGTGGGCGCCTTGGGCAATGCCTTTGCCCATCTGGCGGTAGCCGTCTACATAGCTGACAGCTCCATATCCTTCGGCCATGTTCTGATATCCGTCATTAAAGACCTCGGCCACTTCATGGGCGCCTTGGGCAATGCCTTTGCCCATTTGACGGTAGCCGTCTACATAGTCTACTTGTGCGGCGGCGGCATTCTGGGCTGGGGTTCCTTTCATCAGAACAGAAATCCAGCTTTGGCGGCCTTGTTTTTTGGCTGACTCATAAGCCGTTTGGGAGAGACAGCTGCCGGAAGAGGCCGTTTGGAGCACCTGTTTGCATTGGGTCAGGGTATTTTTTAGCAACAAATCCGCCGTAGACGGCAGAGAGTCCGTTTCGGTGACGGCCTGGGCAAACCCTTGGCAATAGGCCAGGGCTTCTGATGTATTATAAAAGCAAGAATCATTAATGCAGGCGGAGGGAATTTGGCTGGCTACGGCTTTTTCCACCCCTTTTAGCAATGCTTCATCCTTCGGCGTCAGCCGTTGGGCAGCAGCCGGAAAAGCTGTCGTCAAAATGCCTGTCAACAACAAGGACAACACTAGATTTTTTTTCATATAACTCTCCTCTCTACAAATCTCCTTCTACTTATATTATGTCACTGTATTTGGGAGTAAACAAGGGTATTTAGACCTAGTTTTATAGGGCAAAAGGGCCTAGAAAATAAGGGGGCGTATATAAAAGCGGCTGATGTGTCGCTGGTATGGAAAGTATAAGAATTACTGGGTATTCCTGCTGAAAAAGAAAATATTTCTATTTGTTGAGAGGTAATTTTAAGAATAAATTGTAAAATATAATCAAAAATATGTTAGACAAGGAAGTATTTTTTGAAAAATAAATTTATAAATCGGAACAAATTTATGCACAATATCTTATTAAAAATACAGAATGGATTCGCCACTATCAAAAGCCGCTATTTTTACGATAAAAAAAGTACTTGTTTGAGTGTAGGTGTTGCTTTAGTTGTATTACTGGGTATAATAGGTCGTTTCTTTTCATTGAAAGTTTCGTTTGAATATGATGAACTGTTTACAGCCATTACCACAGATCCTCTATTGCCTTTCTCTGAAATAGTGAAACGTTGGTTGATTATAGATGTCCACCCGCCTCTTTATAATTTTTTATTGTGGCTATATAATCATCTATTTCCTTCGGTATTGGCAGAATGGAAATACCATTTGCCCAGTTTGCTCTGTTCTTTGCTGGCTTTGTTTTTTTCTTGGAAAATGTTTCCTTGGGAACGGTTAGGGAAGACTACCCAATGGCTGTTTGTGTGTTTAATGGCGACCAGCTTTCCTCTTTTGCATTTTGCTTCTCAGGCCCGTTCTTATTCCCTGGTATTGTTGCTGTCTGTGCTGTTCACTTTTTCTGCGTTAGACATATATTATTTTTTGTGTTCTAAACAATCTAATTTGGAAAGAAAAACCTTCTGGGTTTTTTGGATATCGGGCTTGCTTCTTGGGTATAGCCACTATTTTGGTATGGCATGGTTTTATTCTTTGTTAATTGGATTGTTGTATGTGGCGTTTAGACATAAAAAATACTGGAAGACTTTGTTGTGGGGGGGAATCCTTGTTGGGGCTATCTATTCTTTGTGGTTAATTCCGAATGCTTTGGAAAATTTAAAAAGCATGCGTTTTGGCGGGGATTGGTGGGCAAATGAATATGCCATGAAAAATTTTGTTTCTGAATTTAACGGTTTCTTGTTTGGGGGGGAATATAGTCACTGGGTATGGATATTCGTATCTCTTGCGTCTGTTTTTTGTTTATATAAATCCTATAAAAAAGAACCAAGCCAACGGTTTGCATGTGGCTGGTTGCTACTAGGGGGCATAGGGCTTGTATTTCTAGTTATTTATTTAATGTCTTTTCGGTTGAATTTATTTGTGCCACGCTTTTTCTATGTAATATTCCCAGCGTTTTATTTAATTACTGCCATGTTATGGAATGAGTTGGCCCGGGAATATAAAAGAGTTTTTTTAGTCGTCAGCGGGCTCTTTTTATTATTTTGCTTGTGGCATTCTTTTTCCTGGTGGTATTATGTATGGCAAATACAGCCCGATGGAGCTAAACTTTTTACGCAGTATTTTATGCAATCCCAAAAGAAAGAACTTTTTGTTTTAATACGTGAGGGACTGCCGGATCAAGCCCTTCGGCCAATGATGAGCTGGTACCTCAATAAGTATTTTAAGAAAGATAATCCGGTAACAGTTTTAAATATTTTGCCAAAAGAAGAGATTGAACAGGCGTTCAAGCGGGCAGATCATGCCATGATTTTGTTTCCGCAGTGCAGAAGCAGCAAGCTGGAATTAATCCGGAAGGAGGCCGGTATAGAACGGGAGCTTTGTTTGATCAATATTGTAGGCCGTGCTTGTGAAGTGTCTGCCACTTGTGAAGAAGACATCACTTTTTATTTAGATTGGTAAAAGCAGGCCGTTGGGTTGTTGGATAGAGACAGCACGATAGAAAACACTCCGCTCTTAAAAAGCGGAGTGTTTTTGTACAATCCTTCCGTCAGGGCTGGCAAGTAGATGAAAGAGAAAGTATTGTCCAGTAATTGGCTGTAGGTGTATTGTTAAAAGAAAAGAGAACCTCCTTGCACCCCGATATTTCTTTTTATACAGATTTTAATATTTACGACTGGCATACAAAATGTCAGAAGTCCTTCTATAAAAAATCGGATTTTAATGTGAAAGGTTATAAGTGGGGGAGAGCTCTGGGCAGAAGAGATGTGTATAAAAACCCCCGGTTTGTATTCATGCAAACCGGGGGTTTTGTCTTGCTAGGAAACTATTTTTCCACTTTTACAGCCGGCTCAATGGCAGCCAGTTGTTTGTACAGGTCGCGTCTCCAGGCGTATTCCGACTCGGCGCGTTTAATCAGCTCCTGCGCCAGGGCCGGGTTGTCACGCATAAGCCCTTTGAAGCGGTTTTCGCCGCTCATATAGTCCACCAGTGGCAGCGTGGGCTCTGTCAGCGGGCTGTCCACGTGCAGCGGGTTTTTGCCTTCATAGCGGGCCTGAGGGTTAAAGCGGTAGAGGATCCAGCGTCCGGCCTGCACCGCGCGTTTGGCTTCGCCCATACCCTTAGACATATCAATACCGTGGGCAATGCAGTGAGAGTAGGCGATAACCAAAGCCGGGCCGTCGTAAGCGTCGGCTTCCGCTAGGGCCTGAATGGTCTGGTTCATATTGGCGCCCATAGCCACCTGCGCCACATAGATGTTGCCGTAAGTCATGGCAATCATGCCTAGGTCTTTCTTCGGCATGGTTTTGCCGCCGGCGGCAAACAGGGCTTTGGCGCCCAACGGGGTGGCTTTAGACATCTGGCCGCCGGTGTTGGAGTACACTTCCGTATCCAGCACCAAGATTTTGATGTTCTTTCCGCTGGCTAATACGTGATCCAACCCACCGTAGCCAATATCGTAGGCCCAGCCGTCACCGCCCAAGATCCAGACGGATTTGCGTACCAAGTAGTCGGCAAAGCTTAAGAGGCGGTTGCCTTTTTCGCAGTCAGTTTTCTCCAAGATGGCTTTCAGTTCAGCCACGCTCTTGCGCTGTGATTCCACTTCTTCATCGGTTTTCTGTGCATTGTTCAAGATAGCGTCCACCAAGGCGGCATGGTCTTTGAGACAGCCGTCTTTAACTTCGCTCAGCAGGGCTTTGGCGTTGCTGTTTAACTGGTCGTAAGCTACGCGGATACCCAAGCCGAATTCGGCGTTGTCTTCAAACAAGGAGTTAGACCAGGCGGGGCCTTTTCCGTCGTCGCGTTTGCAGTATGGCGTGGTGGGCAGGTTGCCGCCGTAAATGGAGGAGCAGCCCGTCGCGTTGGCCACGGCCAAGCGGTCGCCGAACAGTTGGGTCAAGAGTTTGACATACGGGGTTTCTCCGCAGCCGGCGCACGCGCCGGAGAACTCAAACAAAGGTTTGCGCAGCTGGGAACCTTTGACGGTTTCTTTCTTGGTTTTTACGTCAGCCTGTTTGAGGCCCAGGAAGAAAGCGAAGTTGTCAATTTCATTGTCGCGCACTTCCAGCTGGTGCACCATATTGATGGCTTTCTTGTCCGGGTTTTCTTTATTCTTGGCGGGGCAGTTAAACACACACGCGCCGCAGCCTGTGCAGTCTTCCACCGCTACTTGTACCGTAAATTTCAAACCGGCCAAGTCGGCTTTGCCTTCGGCGGATTTAAAGGTTTTCGGAGCGTCTTTGAGCGCCGCGCCGTCATAGGCTTTAATGCGGATAGCCGCATGCGGGCACACTAAAGAGCAGAAACCGCACTGAATGCAGGTGTTGGGGTCCCACTGCGGAACCTGAATGGCGATGTTGCGTTTTTCATACTGCGTGGTGCCGGTGGGATAGACGCCGCCTTCGGGCATGGCAGAGGTCGGCAACGCATCGCCGCGGCCGGCAATCATTTCACCCAGCACGTCTTTGACAAACGCGGGGGCATCGGCCGGGACGGGGGCTTTGGTGTGCAGTTTAGAGGTTACCTGGGCCGGATATTTCACTTCGTGCAAGCCAGCCAAAGCCGCGTCTACGGCTTTGTAGTTCTTCTGCACGATTTCTTCGCCTTTTTTGGAATAGGTTTTCTTAATG
Organism: uncultured bacterium; assembly: GCA_949291365.1. GTDB lineage: Bacteria > Elusimicrobiota > Elusimicrobia > Elusimicrobiales > Elusimicrobiaceae > Avelusimicrobium. The sequence goes on along the minus strand of CASEVJ010000003.1, from coordinate 1,828 downwards.
GCTTCTTTAATGTCGGCGATGGCTTTTTCCGTCGGGATTACACCAGCGATACCGAAGAACGCCGTCTGCATGATGGTGTTGGTGCGGCTGCCCATGCCGGTAGCCAAAGCAATGTCAGAAGCGTCAATGACATAGACTTTGAGTTTTTTGTCAATGATTTGTTTCTGTACTTCAGCGGTTAAATGGTTCCACACTTCTTCGGCGGAGTACGGGGAGTTGATCAGCACCGTAGCGCCTTCTTTGGCTTTGCCCAGCACATCATATTTGTCCAGGAAGTCAAACATGTGTACGCCGATAAAATCAGCAGACTGAATGAGGTACGGAGCGCGGATATAGTTTTTGCCAAAGCGAATGTGAGAGGTGGTCATGGAGCCGGATTTCTTGGAGTCATACACAAAGTACCCTTGGGCAAAGAAACCGTTGGCGCTGATGATTTTCATCGTGTTTTTGTTGGCGCCTACCGTGCCGTCGGAGCCCAGCCCGTAGAACATAGCGGCGAAAATATCGTTGCCGGCTTTGTTGTCCAGTTTGGCTGCAGGCAGGGAAGAGTGGGTCAAATCGTCATTGATGCCCACGGTAAAGTTCTTTTTGGGTTCTTTGAGATCCAAGTTGTCAAAGACGGCTTTGACATCGGAGGGGGTAAAGTCTTTAGAACCAATGCCATAGCGGCCGCCGATGATGAGCGGAGTGACCGGGAATTTGGCCTTGGCTTCGTTGGTCAAGAAAGCCGCGCAGACGTCTTGGAACAAGGGTTCGCCCAGGGCGCCCGGTTCTTTGGTGCGGTCCAAAACGGCCACTTTTTTAATGGTGTTGGGAATGACGCGGATAAAATCGGCAATGCTGAAGGGGCGGAACAGTTTTACTTTGAGTACGCCCACTTTTTGGCCTTTCATCGCTTCGGCGGCGATTTGCGCCACGTCGGCGCCGGAGCCCATGACCACGACCAGTTTTTCTGCATCGGCGTCGCCGACGTATTGGAACAAGTCGTATTTGCGGCCGGTCAATTTTTCAAAGGCGGCCATTTCGTTTTTCACGATTTCGGGCACAGCGTTGTAAAATTTGTTGACGGCTTCGCGGGATTGGAAGTACACGTCCGGGTTGGCGGCGGTGCCGCGTACGGTCGGGTGTTCGGGGTTGAGGCCGCGGGCTTTGTGCTCGGCAATGGCCTTTTCGTCAATCATGGAGGCCATTTGCTCTTTGGTCAAGGGCTCTACCATGTTCAGCTCGTGGCTGGTGCGGAATCCGTCAAAGAAGTGCACAAACGGCACGCGCGCTTTAAGCGTGGCGGCTTGGGCAATTAAAGCCATATCCATGGCTTCCTGCGGATTGTCGGAGCACAGCATGGCCCAGCCGGTCTGGCGAACGGACATCACGTCGGAATGGTCGCCGAAAATGGACAAGGCGGTCGTGGCCAAAGCGCGGGCAGACACGTGGAAAACCGTCGGGGTCAGTTCACCGGCGATTTTGTACATGTTCGGAATCATCAAAAGCAAGCCCTGGGAGGCGGTAAACGTGGTGGTCAGCGCGCCGGCGGTTAAAGAACCGTGTACCGCACCGGAGGCGCCGCCTTCGGATTGCATTTCCGTCACGACGGGCACATTGCCCCAGATGTTGGTTTCGCCTTTGGCGCTTTTGGCGTCGCAGATTTCACCCATCGTAGAAGACGGAGTGATAGGGTAAATCGCGATGACTTCGTTGGTGGCGTGCGCGACGTGGGATACCGCCGCGTTGCCGTCCATAGCGACTAGTTTGGCCATAGAGTAAATCTCCTTTTGGTAATATAAAACGAGTTTCCGCCTGGCAGCCAGGCGGTAGGTTAAACAAGGTG
>CASEVJ010000002.1 GCA_949291365.1 uncultured bacterium | reverse complement strand
GGAGTGGTGCGTGACGCTTCAAAGATTGTGACGGTAGCGGTATCACACGTAGAATATGAATCTGACAAACGCCACTATGCGCACATTGACTGCCCGGGACATGCTGACTACATTAAGAATATGATCACGGGTGCTGCGCAGATGGACGGTGCGATTTTGGTGGTATCGGCGGTAGATGGCCCGATGCCGCAGACGAGAGAACACGTGTTATTGGCCAAACAGGTGAACGTACCCAAATTGGTGGTGTTCCTCAACAAAGTAGATTTGGTAGATGAGCCGGAGTTGTTGGACTTGGTGGAGATGGAAATCCGCGAATTATTGTCCAAATATGAATTTGACGGAGACAACACGCCTATTGTACGCGGTTCTGCTTTGAAAGCGATTGAAGGGGACCAGGGCGAACTGGGCGAACCTTCCATTCACAAATTGATGGAAGCGTTGGACTCTTGGATACCTGAGCCGAAACGCGACACGGACAAACCGTTCTTGATGGCGGTGGAAGACGTGTTCTCCATTACGGGTCGCGGCACGGTAGCGACTGGGAGAATTGAACGCGGCAAGGTGCACGTGGGCGATGCGTTGGAAATCATTGGATTCCGCGACAATTTGAACACGGTAGCTACGGGTATTGAGATGTTCCGCAAATTGTTGGACGAAGGTATTGCGGGAGACAACGTAGGTATCTTGTTGCGCGGTATTGAAAAGAACCAGGTAGAACGCGGGCAGGTATTGGCGGCTCCGAAATCTATTACGCCGCACAAACACTTCATTGGGCAGGTGTACATCTTGAAGAAAGAAGAAGGCGGACGTCATACGCCGCTGACGCCGGGATACAAACCGCAGTTCTACTTGAGAACGACGGACGTGACTGGCGAGCTGAACTTCAAACAAGAGATGATAATGCCGGGCGACAATGCTGAGATTGAAGTGAAGCTGATCACGCCTGTGGCAATGGAAGAAGGGTTGCGCTTTGCAATCCGCGAAGGCGGCCACACGGTGGGAGCCGGCGTAGTTACCAAAATTATTGAGTAGTAAAATTGTTTAGTTCACTGTTACAGGGACATTGCAAGTCAATGTCCCTGTAGATATCATAAAGTGAACCATTTACCTTAAGGAAAACAAAGATGGCAACGAACGAAAGAATCACAATCGCGCTCTCTTGCACGACCTGCAAGAATAAAAATTATTACCAAGTGCGCGGTAAAAAGAAAGATTACAAGCTGGAAGTTAACAAGTTTTGCAAAAAGTGCGGCAAGAGCACCCTGCACAAAGAAACGAAGGCCTAATTTCGGGGGAGCGTCGGTTAACTGGTAAACCACCGGTCTCCAAAACCGGGACTGAAGGTTCGAGTCCTTCCGCTCCTGCCAGTTTTACGCAAGGATTATATATGAATAAAGCAATCAATTTCCTCAAGCAATGCGTGTCCGAACTAAAAAAGTCTACCTGGCTTAGCCGCAGAGAGGTGGCTCAATCTACCGTACTCGTGGCGATAGTGGTGGCTTTGACGGCGGCCTACGTAAGCATTATTGACTTTGGGTTGACCAAGGTGCTGGGGCTTATTGTGGGGGGACGCTAATGGCTGATGAAAAAAACTGGTATGTCGTCCATACCCAAACCGGGCATGAGGACAAGGTTCGCGAAAAAATCTTATTGCAGGTGGAAGTGCAGGGATTTGGCGACCGTGTGTTTAATGTACTGGTTCCCACTGAAGAAGTGGTGGAAGTCAAACAAAATAAAAAAATCCTTCGCAAACGCAAATTCTTCCCGGGTTATGTGCTGGTGCAGATGAACATGACCAGCGAATCCTATTGGTTTATTAAAAATATTTCCGGCGTAACCGGGTTCCTGGGAGACCCGACCCCGGTGCCGCTTCCGGAAGAAGAAATAGCCGGTATTGTGGAATTGACTGAAGAAGGCGGCAAGCCCAAACATGTCATTACCTTTGAACGCGGCGAAAGCGTGCGCATTACCGAAGGGCCGTTCAAACATTTTATCGGTGTAGTGGAAGAAGTCAACGAACAGAAAAACAAACTCAAAGTCATGGTAACGGTTTTTGACCGCGTGGCTCCGGTGGAAGTAGATTTTCTGCAAGTGGAAAAGAACTAATTTTTTAGGCCCGCGCGTGGCGCGGGCTGTTGTTTAGCAGTAGAAATTACGGAGTAAAAAATGGCAAAAGAGAAAAAAATTAAAGGTTACATCAAGCTGCAAATCCCCGCGGGTGCGGCCAATCCGGCCCCTCCGGTGGGCCCGGCTTTGGGGCAGCATGGTGTAAACATCATGGAATTCTGCAAACAGTTCAACGCCAAAACGGCGAAACTGGAAAAAGGTATTAAGATTCCGGTCGTCATTACGGTTTATGAAGACCGCTCTTTCACCTTCATTACGAAGATGCCGCCTATGGCTGTGCTGATTGTCAAGAAACTCGGCCTGGCCAAGGGCTCCGGCGCTCCGCACAAAGACAAAGTAGGTAAGATTACCCAAAAACAGTGCGAAGAAATCGCCGCTGAAAAACTGCCCGACCTGAATACCAAAGACATTAAACAGGCCGCCGAAATGGTGAAAGGCACCGCCCGCAGCATGGGTGTGGACGTAGTAAAATAAATTTAGAAGGCAAGGGAGGGCGTAAGCCCGTTACCACCTTAAAGGAGTTTACAGATGGGAAAAAGAATGGAAGCTGCCAAAAAAGCGTTTGATGCTGAAAAGCTCTATACGTTTGATGAAGCGGCGCAAATCGTAAAAGACAATGCCAAAGCGAAATTTGACGAAACCGTTGAATTGCACGTCAGCTTGGGCATTGACACCAAAAAAGCCGACCAGCAGGTGCGCACGACCGTCGTGCTGCCGCATGGCACCGGCAAAACCAAACGCATTGCCGTTATCGCCAAAGGCGAAAAAGCGCAGGAAGCGCAAAAAGCCGGCGCCGATAAAGTAGGCGCAGAAGACATTGTGGACGAGGTAATCAAAGGCAAAATTGACTTTGATGTGTTGGTCGCTACTCCGGACACGATGAAAGACCTGGCCAAAGCCGCCAAAATCTTGGGGCCCCGCGGTTTGATGCCGAACCCGAAGAGCGGCACGGTGACGTTTGATTTGGCTAAAACGATTGCGGAACTGAAAGCCGGCCGCGTGGAATTCAAGGCCGATGCGTACGGTATTGTGCATACAGTGATTGGCAAAGCTTCTTTTGACGCGGCCAAACTGGCGGAAAACGCCAAAGCCGTGTTGGACACCATCTTGCGCGTGAAACCGAGCACCTCCAAAGGGGTTTATTTAAAGAGCATTTCTATGAGCTCTACCATGGGCCCCGGCGTGCACGTGACCACCAGCAAATAAGTATCTTTTGCCGAAAAACCCCGTCTGTTTTAGACGGGGTTTTTGTTTGTCCCTGCGTGATATATCCGGCGGCAGAAAGCGGATAAAGTATAATAAAAATATGAAATCTCTTTTTTTAGTGCTGATCTTTGTGTTTTTGGGTCTGCCTCTGATGGGGGCGGTGGAGAATATGCCTGCCCCGCAGGAAGATTTCTGGCATACGTTTGAGTATTATGTAACTGCAGGAGAAGGCCCACGCGCCAAATGCCAGGCCACGCGCATAGGTAAACAATGGTTTGCTACGGCTGCACATTGTGTGAGTTTTTTCTGTCAGAAGGAATGTACCCTGAAAATGGATTTATTGGGGCGGCCTTATTCTATGTTTGTCACGGTTAAACATACCCAGCGTAAACCGGCAGTTTTTATCCATCCGCAATATAAATTGTCTGAATTTGCGGTGCATGATTTTGCTTTACTGAAAATAGATGTAGAAAAGGCCAAAATCAAATATTATCAGCATAATACAGCAGACGCCACACAGTACAAGCGGATATCTAAATGGAAATTTAAACGCTTTTTAAAAAGCAGCCCCTCTGTCCGCCGGGTATTCGACCAAGTGCAAAATCCCACCTTCCCTTCTTTGCTGACGTTTGAAGGGAAAGGGGATTACCGTTTGCTGTGTCCGATTTCTGTGCTTTCCATTTTTCATGGAGAGCGGGAAGTGTTGCATAATTCTAATCCCAGCAACTATATAGAAAAGTTGGGCTTTGCATATACGCATAATTTTGGTATCCGGGAAGGCGTTAGCGGTGCCGGAGTTATGGCGGAGAGCGGAGAGTTGACGGGGATAGTGTCCACTTCACTCTCTATTCAGATAGGAGATGCAAAGCGGAATAATTATTTTTTGTTTACTACGTTTAACCCAGATATTACACAATTTATGGAAAATATCATGGGGCCCGATTACCAACAGTTGAATAAGCGTAAGGCAGCAGACGGATATGTGCGGCCCGTAGTGGCGGATTATCAGGATATTCTGACACTGGTGCGGGAAGCGGCCGCCAGCGCCCCTTCCGTTTTACAAAAATAAAGACGATATCCGGGTTATAGTACACACAAAGTCAGTATAAATTGTAGTATTAGCCCCGTTTTTGATTGAGAGGGGGTTTTGTTTGTCTCTGCGTTATAGCCCGGCGGCAGAAATGCGGATTAAAGTATAATCATAAATATGAGATCTCTTTTTTTAGCATTGATCTTTGTATTTTTAGGAATGCCTCTTACAGCAGAGGTGGGGGTGCTGTCTGTAACCAGCGAGGACGTCCATACTCAAAAAGAAGATTTCTGGCATACGTTTGAATATTACGTCGTAAATAAAAACAAACGGGCAAATAAATGCCAAGCCACGCGGGTAGGACGGAAATGGTTTGCCACAGCGGCTCATTGTGTGGAGGCCTTTTGCAAGGAAGAATGTACGCTGCGTATAGATTTGTTAGAGCAGCCCTATTCTATCTTTGCTAGTGTGGAGCATACCTCCCGCAAGCCGCTTGTATTTGTCCACCCTGGATATGATGCTTCCACCCCTGTTGTTAATGACTTTGCTTTGTTAAAAATTGATTTATCTCATGCAGATATACGGTATTACCGGCGTGCTCAAGAAATAGGGGACAAGAATGCTTTTGTCTCCCATGCGCAGTTTAATGCGTTTATACGCAAAAACCCCGTCGCTCGGCGCGAGTTTGAGCAGGCCTTGAGGCCGCAATTGCCGGCTTTGTTGGTTTTTGGTAATAAAGACGTGCGTGTGGACAGGGATTTATCGGTTATTTCTATTTTTGACGGCCGCCGACAGATTATGCACGACCCCTATCCTACCGATTATGTACAGGCCTTGGGCTTTGCCTATACGCGTAATTTTGGTATCCGCGAAGGGATGAGCGGCTCTGGCGTAATGACCAATACGGGGGAACTGGCGGGTATTATTTCCGGCTATTTAGGCATTAATATGGGCAAAGAAAATCCCAAAGAATATTTTATGTTTCCTGTGTTTGACCAAAATCTGACCAGTTTTATGGAAAGCGTGATGGGCAGCGATTATTATAAACTGGACAGGCATGACGCTTCCGCCGGATATACCCAAAAATCTACCGCCAATCATGAAGAGATTATAAAAGCTATGCAGGTTCTCTCCAAGGAGCGCCATCCCACCGGTAAATAAAACTATCCTGCCATTTGTATCTATACAGGAAACAGACCATTTCCTATAAATCCCAGGCAACAGCCCGGGATTTATAGGATTGGCGGAAATTACAGGGATATTATTTCTCTTCTTTGGCTTTGCGCCGGGCGACCCGCTTGGCCAAGCGTTCGGCTTTGGTCTCGCGGCGTTTGTAGCCGACGTGTTCGGGGTTTTCGGCGGCTTCTTTGTCCAGCGTGCCGTTCCATTCAAATTCCCGTCCGCCGGCAATCAAGGGGTCTCCGTCTTGCACACCGGCTTTTAGGAGCGCTTTTTCCAGCCCTATTTTTTTAAATATTCCGCGTAGCCGGGCCACCGCTTCGGGCTGGGCGAAATTGGTCATGGCAATAAATTCGTCTATTTTTTTGCCGGTGATATGGATAATCCCTTCCTCGTCTTTGTCAATAACAAAAATCGGCTCCACTTTGTGCAAAGCGGCCTGCGGCTCTTTCGCCGCCACCACCGGAACGGGAGTAACAGAAAGGATTTGCACCACTTCGTCCAGTACCTCTTTAACGCCCTGGCCCGTGGCGGCAGACATGAGCATAACCGGATATTTTTTATATTTTTTCTTGATTTGCTCATAAGATTTTTGGGAGGAGGGTAAATCGGCCTTATTGACGGCGATGATACGCGGCTTTTGGGCTAATTCTTTGTCAAATTGCTTCAGCTCCCGCTCAATTACTTTAACCGACTCCAGTGCGTCCATACCGTCAAACCCGTCCGGGTCTACCAAATGCAAAAGTACGCGCGTGCGTTCAATATGTTTTAAAAATTGGTGACCCAGACCTTTGCCTTCGCTGGCCCCTTCAATAATGCCCGGAATATCCGCCGTAGCAAAAGAGAGCCCTTTGTGCAGGGTAATACCTAAATTTGGATTTAAGGTGGTAAAAGGATAATCCGCAATTTTGGGCCGCGCGCTGGAAATAGCGGTTAAAAAGGTGCTTTTGCCGGCGTTTGGAAAACCGACCAGCCCCAAATCCGCCAGCACTTTAAGCTCTAAAATCAACGTCACTTCTTCGCCGGGCTGGCCCAGCTCTGCCATGTGTGGGCAGGTGTTATTGCGTGTCTTAAAGGATTGGTTGCCGCGTCCGCCGCTTCCACCGCAGGCCACAGTAAGCTGCTGCCCTTGGCGGGTAATATCGCCCAGTAATTGTCCGTCTTTATAAATCAGCGTGCCCAGCGGCACATGAATGATTTTGTCTTCTCCGCAGCGCCCTGTTTTGTTATAGGTGCCACCTTTTTCGCCGTTTTGGGCTTCTATATGTGGGTTATACGCCAGCTCCAGCAGGGTGGTCAGGTTGCTTTCTCCCTGGATAACCACATCGCCGCCTTTGCCGCCGCAGCCGCCGTTGGGGCCGCCGAACTCAATAAATTTCTCCCGCCGAAAAGACATACAGCCGTCCCCGCCTTTTCCGGCGGTGACATAAATTTTAACACGGTCTAAAAAGCTTCCTGATTGCATAAAAATCCTTTACCCCGTTACAAGGGCTTTATTCTAAATCGTCCGGCATTTGCCGCAGTAGCCGCTTGGAGAAAGCCCGTTTGGCTTTGCTGCGTGCCCGCTTGGCTTTTTGGCGAGCGGCTGTTTTGGTGGTGGTATAGCCCCACACATCTTGTTTAACCGGTAATACTTCGTCTTTCATATTCTAGCAAAACGCGCTTTCAAACGCGCGTTTCTAATTCCTTCATTCCCGGCAGTCTGCGGCTGGGGCCGCGCGGAGCCGGCAGAGCATTGGGCTTTGTGCCTCCGGACTTGGGCTCTGGTAAAATTGCTAGGCAAAAAAAGCGGCGGGCCAGAAAACCCGCCGCCTTTAAAAACGTATCACTTATTTAGTTTCCGTTTTTTTGGCTTTGGCCGGGGCTTTTTTAGCAGCCGGTTTAGCAGCTTTGGGGGCTGCTTTTTTAGCCGGGGCTTTTTTAGCGGCCGTTTTGGTTTCCGCCGTTTCTTTGGGATAGACGGAAATCTGTTTTTTGCCTCTGTAAGCCCATTCAAACGTTACGATACCATCTACACGCGCAAAAAGACTGTCGTCGCTGGCCCGGGTTACGTTGGTGCCGGGCAGGAACTTGGTGCCTTTCTGGCGGACGATGATTTCACCCGCGTGGACGAACTGGGAACCGAAGCGTTTGACGCCTAAGCGTTGGCCGTGGCTGTCTCTTCCGTTGGAGGAAGAACCTTGTGCTTTTGTATGTGCCATAGTTTATCCTCTCCCAGTTATCCGAGCGTAATGTCGGTGATTTTAATTTGCGTTAAATCCTGTCTGTGACCGCGGGTTCTTTCGTACCCTTTTTTCGGTCTTCTTTTGAATACCAGGATTTTGGGACCTCTCAAATGTTTGACCACTTGAGCGGTGACCTTGGCGTTCTTGCTCGCCTTGGTATCTGCTGAGGTACCTTCTTCGTCGGCGGCCCAGAGAACTTTCAGTTCCACATTGGCGCCCGCTTCCGCGTCCAGCTTTTCAACCTGCAGATCTTGACCGGGTTTCACCCAGTACTGTTTTCCACCAGTTTCAATGATTGCGTACATGTTTTTCACTTTTTAGAGCGAAAACCCTTCCGCCCCGTTTGCACGCGGCGAAAAGGAAAATCACTCTTCCTTCTTAAGTAGATATATTATAGCTTATTTGGCGCGCCCGCGCCAACTCTATAGGTGCGGCGGGTGCGGAATAGAACCCCGGCAGCGGAACAGAGAGCTTGATTTTATGTATGGCGGCGTTCTTTGCAGAGGCGGGCAGAGCCCTAGGAGAAGAAGGGCGTCCGGAGGTAAAACAAGAGCCGGGGGCCGGGTTGCGCCGGCAGGAAAACGGAGTCAAACGGAAACGCGCTACAGAATGATGCCGCCTCCCAATACGATGTCTCCATCGTATAAGACCGCACTCTGCCCCGCCGTAACAGAGAGCTGTGGCTCTGCAAACCGGGCGCGAAAGCCGCGACCTTTTGCTAGTATGCTTACCTTGGCCTGGGCGGGGTGGTGCAGATTGCGGATTTTAAGTTGGGCGTCAAATTCTTCTGCCGGTGGATAACCGCGTATCCAACTGGCTTCTGCGGCTTGCAGCCCCTGGCTGTACAAGCCCGCCTTGGGGCCAACAATCACGCGGTTGTTTTCCGCGTCTATGCCCACCACATACATTGGCTCTTTAAAGCCGCTGATTCCAAGCCCTTTGCGTTTACCAATGGTGTAGCCCCAAATCCCCTGATGGCGGCCGATGACGGCGCCGTCCTGCAAGACCAAATCGCCGGGTTTATTGGGAAAGCGCAGCAAATCATTGTAATCGCCGCAATAAAAATCCTGGCTGTCTTCTTTGTCTGCCACCGGCAGGCCGGCTTGGCGGGCCAAGGCGCGTATTTCGGTTTTGGTCATTTCTCCCAGCGGGAAAAGGGTGTGGGAGAGCTGCTCTTGGGTAAGCCGGTGCAAAAAATAGCTCTGGTCACGCGATAAATCTTTGGCCCGCAGGAGCAGAAACTCCCCGCTGGCGCGGTCTTGGGCGATGCGTGCATAATGACCGGTGGCAAATTTGGAAAAAGCCACCCCCTGTGCAGCCGCCGCTTGCGGCAAGATGCCAAATTTAATGACGCTGTTGCAAATGACACAAGGATTGGGGGTGCGTCCGCTGGCGTATTCGGAGCGGAAGTTATCCAGCACGGCGCGGCGGTAGGCGGCGCGGCAGTCCACGGTTAAGTATTCAATGCCAATTTTTTCCGCTAGGGCGCGTATTTCGCTGACGTCTTCTTTTTCCGGGGAAAGGCAGGCGTTGCTGTTGCGTGCCCCGCTTGGAATAGGCAGGGATGGATCCCAAATCATCATCGTGGCTCCTATCACGCGCCAGCCCTGCTCTTTTAAGAGCAGCGCCGCCACGGCAGAATCTACGCCGCCGCTAAATCCCACCAATACTGTTTTGTCCACTGGTTCCTCCGGGGATAGGGGTGCACGGGGCTTGTCCGCCGTGCAATTACATTTTATTATTTTTCGGCATGTCCGTGCAGAATTCCATCGCACCCATATGCTCCGTCTGCCTTGCACTGTCGGGAAACAGATAAGCGGACAAATAAAAAAGAGCGCGTCTGGGCGCTCTTTGGATATATTATTTGATTTCAGCCGGAGGTCTTCCTGCCGAAGAAGCAGACGGCTCTGCCGGGTGCAGGGCCACATGGCCTTCCTGTGTTTGGGCGGTGTATAATTTGCGCACAGAGGAATAAATCTTTTTAAACGCTGCCACAATGCGCGGGTCAAACGCTTTGCCGCTTTCCCCTAAAATATATAGGTAGGCGTCGTCTGTTTTCCATGCTTTTTTATACACGCGCGACACGCACAGCGCGTCAAATACGTCTGCTACGGTAATGATACGCGCTTCCAGCGGGATTTCTTCCCCTTTCAGCCCTTTGGGATAGCCGGTTCCGTTCCATTTTTCGTGGTGGTACAAGCTCATTTTATGCGCCACCTGCAATACTTTGGAGTGGGCTCCTTCCAAAATGCGCCCGCCGTAGACGGTGTGCGATTTCATGATTTCAAATTCTTCCGGCGTCAGGCGGCCCGGTTTAAGCAGAATATTATCCGCCAGGGCCACTTTGCCGATGTCGTGCAGAGGGCTGGCGTTTTTAATCAGCTCGGCTTCTTTTTTGTTCATGCCTAATGCCAATGCCAGCAAATAAGAAATAATGCTGATGTTTTTTAAGTGGGCGCGGGTATCCTGCTGGTCGCGGTATTCGGCCGTGACAGCCAAACGGTAAATCGTTTCCAACTGGGCGACGTGTACGTCCTGGTACAGCTTGGCTATTTCAATAGAGCTGCCCGCCAGCGTAGCCAGCAGTAGCAAAATGCCCTCATCTTTTTTGTCAAAGGGAGTGCCGTCTGCTTTGTTGGACACTTGGAATACGCCTAACACTTTGCCGGAATTGTTTTTCAGCGGGACGGCCAACAGCGAATGGGTGCGGAAATCGGTCACCATATCCACGTCCATAGAAAAACGTTCGTCCTCATAGGCGTTGGGCATGTTAATCGTTTGGCCGGTACGCGCGACAATAGCGATGACGTTGTTGCCGTTTAGCGGTACGCGTATTTCCGTGTGTTCCAACCCGCGGCCCTGTGCAATTTTTGACCAGAGCTCATTGCGTTCGCCGTCTTTTAAATAAATGGTGCACCGCCCCACATTGAGCATGCGGGTAATTTGCTGGGCAATAATATCCAACAGTTTATCCAGGCGCAGTTCGCTGGAGATGCGTGCGCCAAACTCAACGAGTAAATTTAATTTCTCGTCGGCGGATAACTTGGGGGGGTCGGTCTTGAATTCTGTCATGGCTCTGCCTGCACGTATATCCAGTGCCGCGCCCGCGCCTGCGGATAATGCCGGCGCAAAGCGGCGTTCAATTCCAAAGCGGCCCAGCCAGACAGGCAATACACCTGCTCAAGCTGCTGCCGCGAAACGTCCTTGACGTTTTCAAGCGTCACTTCCCGGGCGCAATAACCTTCTGCAAAGGCGCTGCCTGCAACGGGAAGGACAAAACGGCTATATTCACACTCTACAAAATTTTTCCCTAAATGTGTCTTTAATATTTTACGCGTTCGTTCGGCTATAGTGTCAGACGGATATAAAACCGAAGAAATATCCAACCCGGTTTTGGCGTTGGTTGTGCCGGCGGGGCCTGTTTTGCAGAGAGGAAGCTCTGTTATATATTTTACCTGTGCGGCAAAATCTTCCGCCCGTTTCTGCCAGCCGGGCAAACTGGCAAACAACAGCGGATAGTGTTTGAGGAACAGATAGGTTTCCAGCCCGTCTGTTACCAAAGGCAGTTTGCGCCGGGCGGACAGTTTTTCCCAGCGCGTCAGCAGGTTTTTGGCCTGCGTCAGAGAAATCGTTTCCGAGCCATATAGATATTCAAACAAACCGCTGGGCTGTGCCAGCAGGATGTGCGCCGGTTTGTCTTTTAGCAGCTGCAAGGTATACAGCCCGATATTGGTATCAGCATATTGGGCTTCAAAAGACGGCAGATAGATGCGCTGGGGATTGTCCGGCGTGAGAGCGGTTTTTTGTTTTTTTAATACAGTGCGCAGCGTCCGCAGAGAGTGGGGCAGTATCGTGTGGGCGTGTGCCCCCCAGCGTAAAAAAGGCAAAGACAGCACCCCGCTGATACGCAAAAGCCCCAGTATTCCCGCCCGCCGCAGGAGCAATATCCCGCTGATTATTTTGTCAAAAACCAACGGGTGCGCCCCGTATAAGCGCATGAAATAGACAAGCAGCCGGGGCATGCTGCTCCAGCCGCCGGCCCTGCGCAAAGCCAGCACATGTTCCGCTACCGGCAGTTCGCCCGCGCAAGCCGCGCTGCAGCGTGCGCATAACTGGCAGGAAAAAAACGTGCGCTTTAACAGGGGCTCATTGTCGGACGGTTTTATTTTGCATTCCAATAATAGGCGCAAAATTTGGTTGCGTCCCCGTGGGGAGAATGCCTCTTCTCTGTGCAATAGATACGAAGGACAGCTTTGCACGCAGGCATTACAGCGTGTGCAATAGTCCACACTGCAGTCAAGCGTGCGCGGCCCGCGGGGGCCGGATACCAAACGCTGGGGGGAGAGCAAAAACGGTTTTTTAGTCATGTGTCCCTCCAAATGGCGCCGCCCGGAACAGCCCGTCGGGGTCTAGTTGTTTTTTTAGGGCAGTAAACAGCGGGTCGGGGGCAAAGTCCAGCAAGGCACGCGCCGGGCCGTCTATCTGCGGCAGTGGCTGGGCATAAATTTTAAAAGTCAGTTTGGTAATCAGCCCCAGCGCCCCGGCCGACCCGGCAAACAGCCGGCACAGGTTGTAGCCGGCGGCGTTTTTCATAATTTTACCGCCGTAGCGGACGATATCCCCATTGGGCAAAATGGCCTCTATGCCGGTAAGGTGGGGGATAAATTCGGCCCAGGCCTTGGCGGCCACCAGGCCGCCCAGCGTGCCCGGATAAGAAGCAGGCAGGGCCGCATAAACATTGGCGGCGTGCAAGGCCGTTAGCAGCTGTTTGACGGATACTCCTGCCTCGGCCACCGCCATATAATTGGTTTTGTCCACGTCCAGTATTTTATTTAACGGAGCAGTAGACAGCCGATGTGCAGAAGAACTTTTGAGCTGGCTGTTGGCGCCCAGTACCACGGAGGGCTGCTTTTGAATAAAACGGTTTTTAATGTCTTGTGCCAGCGTAAGCACCGCGGGATTTGTTTCCGTGTGGGGGGCGGCTTTTTCTTCAAAACCCAGCGGGATAATTTTGCCGGGATTAGCCAGATGAAGCGGGTCAAAAGCGTCTTTAATCTTTTGGAACAGGCGCAGTGTTTCGCGCGAATATTGGTAGGCCATCAGCGCACGTTTTTCTACGCCGACGCCGTGTTCGCCCGATATGGTGCCGCCAAAGTCCACACAGGTTCTTAAAATTTCCTGCAGGGCCTTGTGTACGCGGCGGTTCTGCTGCGGGCTGCGTGCGTCAAAAATAATTTGCGGATGGAAATTGCCGTCTGCAGCGTGAAAGAGCAAGCTGGCGGTGACGCCGTTTTGTTCAATAACGTGCCGCACCTGCGCCAGCGCCTGCGGCAGCTGGCTGCGCGGGACGGTGCCGTCCCCCACGGCCACATTGGGCGCCAGGGCGGCCATGGCGGAATAAGCCGCACGGCGGCCGCGCCAAAGTTTTTCCCGTTCGGCTTCCGTGCGGGCCGCTACAAAAGAGAGGCACTTATTGTCCCGGCAAATGCGCTCCAGACACAGGGCTTCTTGTTTAATTTGTTTCAGTTCTCCGTCCAGTTCTATAATTAACAGAGCGGCCGCGTCGGTAGGATATCCGGCGTGGGCGAAATCTTCCACCGCGCGTACGGTGATTTGATCCATGGCTTCCACACAGCGCGGAATAAGCCCCTGCGCCACCAAATCCGTGACGGTTTGCACGCTGTCTGCCAAAGACGGAAACGTAACCAAAAAAGTTTTGATGTGTTTGGGTGCGGGTTGTATTTTTACCTGCATTCGTTTAATCAGTCCAAACGTCCCCTCGCTGCCGGCTATGAGCCCCAGCCAGTCGGGGCCCGGGGCGTCGTGGCGCAGTACAAAAATTTCGCCGCACGGGGTAATGAATTCTATGGAAAGGGTATTGTCGGAAGTGTTGCCGTATTTTAAACAGCGCGCGCCGCTGGCGTTTTGGGCTAGGTTGCCGCCTAATGTACTGACTTTTTCACTGGCGGGGTCGGGTGCGTAAAAGAAACCCAGCGGGGCCAAGGCCTCTTGCAAGTCCCCGGTTACGGTACCGGGGGCCACTTCCGCCACGGCATGGGCGGTATCTATGCGGTAAATGTCTGTCAGCGGGTTAAGATTAATTACCACCCCGCCCTGCACCGCCGCGCAGCTTCCGGCGTGATTGGTGGCGGCTGCCCGGGCGACAAAAGGCATTTTCTCCCGGGCTAGCAGGCAAAGCAGCGGTTCCAGCAGCGTCGTTTGGCGGACGGTTACCACCGCATCCGGCCGATGCCGGCTTTGGGAGCAGTCGTATCCGTTTAAAGCCAAGGAAATAGCATCCGTCAGGACGTTTTCTGGCCCCAGCAGGCGCTGCAGTTGTGTAAGCAAACGGTGGGAAATGCGCATAATTTGTTATGATACCGTAGAAGTATAGTATTTTTGCTATACTGTCATTATATTATTTTATGAGCGAGACCAGACCACAGCGCCAAGTTGTAGTTATCGGTGACGTGCACGGGCAATACGATCCCTTTGTGCTCATGCTTCGTCATGCCGGGCTGATAGACGGCAATTTGAATTGGTGCGGCGGGCGCAACCGGCTGATACAAATGGGAGATATTTTTGACCGGGGGCCCAAACCGCGCCAGGTGGACGATTTGTTGGACAAACTGCAGCGGCAGGCCAATGCGTCTCAAGGGGAAGTGGTGCGCCTGGTGGGCAATCATGAGCTGGAACTTTTGATGAGTAATTTTTTAATTTCCGGCTTTAGAAAAGAAGAAGCAAAACTGGTGCGCGACAAACTGAAAAGACAAGTGCTGGATTTTGAAATCCGGGCGGCGTATTCCTATAAAGGATATTTGTTTACGCATGCAGGGGTGACGTACAAATTAATGCGGATTTTTAAAATGCAGCTTGATGAACTGACGGAAAACAATGTGGCTATTTTGACTAATATGATTTTCCGCGAGGCCATTAAACATGAATTTTTCCGACACCCCATTTTTAATATCAGCATACACCGCAGCGGCACCGATAAATTTGGCGGGATTTTTTGGGAAGATTTGGACGATTTGTTTGCCTCTTGCCCGCGCAGTGAATTAAAGCAAGTGGTGGGCCATACGCAGGTGCCGGAAATAGTGCTTGATAATGGGCGCAATATTATCCCGGTGGATGTAGGACTTCATAAAAAAATGCAATACCTGCGTTTGGTAGGGGGAAATCCCGAAGTGGTAGATGTTACCTGATTTATTGTTTGTGCTGATAAAAAACCGCCTGCGGGCGGTTTTTTATTGGGGAAATTATTTTTTCAGTGTATGGGCAATAATTTGTTCGGCTTTTTTATCCATTTGGGCCCGTTCATGGGGGGTATGGTCGTCCATGCCGGATAAATGCAGGCAGCCGTGTACGGCATACATCATCATCTCCTGTAAAATTGTGTGCTTAAATTGCGGGGCGTTTTTGCGGGCCACCGGGTAACACACATACACATCGCCAAAAGCCCACGGCGCACCAATATCAAAAGGCGGGCGATCGTGATTAAAAGAGATGACGTCGGTGACATAATGGTGGTTTAAATAGGTTTTATTCACGCGCAGGATTTCCGGCTCATCTACAAAAACAATATTTACTTCCGCATTTTCTTTGGCATAGTTTTTCAGCGCTTGCAAACAGGCCTTTTTAAAGAGCCCGGTGCGGCGCAGGTATTTGGGGACATCGGTTTGGTAGAAAATATTGATAATCATTTTTCAGTTTTGGCGCTTTTCTTTTCCCATTTGTCATAGGCGTGCAGAATATTTTTGACCAGCGGGTGACGCACAACGTCCTCGGGCCCAAAATCCACAAACGCTACGCCGGGCACACCTTTTAAAATTTTGCGCAGCTGCAAAAGCGCGCTCTGGTTTTTCTGCGGCAAGTCAATTTGGGTCAAATCCCCGTTTACAATCATTTTGGAGTTAATGCCCATGCGCGTGAGGAACATTTTCATCTGTGCGGGGAGCGTGTTTTGCGCTTCGTCTAAAATGATAAACGCTTTTTCCAGCGTGCGCCCGCGCATATACGCCAAGGGCGCAATTTCCAGGATATTGCCGTATTTAAGCGCGCGGAACTTTTCTACTCCCAGCATCGCGTAAAATGCATCATAAATGGGGCGCAGGTAAGGGTCGGTTTTTTCGTTGATGTCCCCAGGCAGAAAGCCCAGCTTTTCACCGGCTTCCACAATCGGGCGGGTGACGATAATGCGCTCCACCATGCCCAGCTCCAGCGCGCGCAATGCGCAGGCGCAGGCCAAAAAAGTTTTCCCGGTTCCGGCCGGCCCGACCGATACCAGCAGATCATTATCAAAGACGGCTTCAATATATTTTTTTTGGTTTTCGGTGCGCGCTTCCACCGGGCGGGTATGTTCCGGGCGGAAAATAATATTGTCTTTAAACGGGACGCGGTCTTGCTCCGGCTCTTCGGTTTTCATTTTGGCGGACATTTCCAGTATCTTTTTCAGCCGCGCCAGCGCTTTATCCAGGCGCGAGTGCGTGCCTTTTAAAGACAGCTCCGCCCCCTGGCCATCTTCATTGTATTTGACGGTAGCGTCTATTTTAAATTCTTTTTCCAAGGCGCGCAATTTGCGGTCTTGTACGCCAAGCGCCAACAAAATTTCGTCTTGGTCGCGCAAATAAATCTTTTTTATCATTGGTTTTATTATATAAAAAACAAGGCAGATCGCAGATAAAAATGGAAAATATGTTTTCAAATGGCCTGCGGGCTTGGCCCGTTAGGCAGGGCAGCAGAAAAAGGGGGCTTGGCGGTACACATAGGAGCGCAAAAAGGCCGTGTGGACGCCGCGGAAAAGACGCCCGGCAAAGGGGAGAGCCAAGTTCCCTTGGCTGCATATTTTTTAAAGGGTTTGCCGCGGCAGAGCTGAAGGGAACAAAAAAGGCGCCCAACAGGGCGCCTTTTAAACAATGCGGACAGATTAGAGAAACTTGTTCTTTCCACGCGGAATGACTACAATGCCCGAAGGGTCTATATAGTAGCGCTGGGCGTCTGCTTCCTGATCTAGGCCGATGGTCTGTTTAGCCGGGATGGTATTAAAGCGGTCAATGATGACTTTTTTAAGTTTGGCGCCGGCTTTAATTTCGCAGTTGTCCATAATTACACAGCCCTCCAACTCCGCTCCTTCATGCACGATGACATTGCTGGCCAGGACGCAGTTTTTGATTTTCGTTTTAGGATAAATCATACAGCCGTTGCTGACCATGGAGTCAATGACCGTCCCGCCCAAATACTTGGTGGGCGGCACGCGGTAGGCGGTGGTGTTGATGGGCCATTTGGGATTGTCCAAATCCAGCTTGGGTTTGGGCCCCAGCAAGTCCATATTTGTCTGCCAGAAAGATTCTATAGTGCCCACATCTCTCCAATAGCCGGCCTCTTCGTGCGGTTTTGCGCCGGGCAGCGTTTGGCTCTGGAAATCATAGGCAAATGTGCGGTGGTCGGCCAGGATTTTAGGCAGAATGTGTTTGCCAAAGTCCAGCGCCGGTACATCGCAAAAACGTTTTTGCAGCACTTGCAGCAACACGTCTGTATTAAAAATGTAGTTGCCCATGGAAGCAAACGCCGCTTTGGGATTGCCCGGAATGTGTTTGGGCTTTTGGGGCTTTTCGTCAAATTGGATAATGCGGTGGTTGTCATCGGTGGCCAAAATGCCGAAAGACGGCGCGTCTTTAATGCTGACTGTATTGGCGGCTACGGTAACGTCTGCTTTGTTTTTTATATGAAAATCAATCATCTGCCGCACGTCCATGCGGTAAATGTGGTCTGCCCCGAATACCGCCACCAAGTCCGGCGCGAAATCCCGCACCAGGTTAATATTCTGGCGCACGGAATCGGCGGTGCCGCGGTACCAAATTTCGCCCAGACGCATTTGCGGCGGGACGCAGGTAAGGAAGTGGTCGGGTATCAACCCTTCCGTCCGCCATGTGGTGCGCAGATATTCAATCAAGCTCTGGGATAAATATTGTACGAGCACATAGGAGGAAAAAATCCCGGAGTTGACGAAATTGGACAGCACAAAATCCACAATGCGGTATTTGCCTCCAAACGGAACGGACGGTTTGGAGCGGTCTTTGGTCAACGGATAGAGACGTTCGCCTTTGCCGCCGGCCATAATCATACCTAGTACACGCATAGTTCAAACTCTCCCTGTTTTATTAAGCCGCACCCAGCGGGAGCTTTTTGTCCAGCGCTTCAAAAGCTTCCCACGACCACGGCATTTTTTCTTTGAAAATCTGGGCAATCGCGTCTGCATAAACGCGGATTTCATACTGGGCATGTCCGTCCTGGCGCAATTGCAGGAAATTGAGCAAGCTGCGCGCGTTTACGCTCCAGTAAAACTGCGTGTATTGACATACCGGCAGTACGCCGCGCGCCATTTCACGCGCTACGCCGGCTTCAATCAGTTTGTTATACGCGGAAAAAGAGGCCTCTACGCTTTCTTCGTAGAGCTTTTGCAGTTTGGCATCGTCCAGGTGGGCTTCCACGGAGCCCTGTCTGTTTTTGATGTCTTGGCCGCGGAAATGGGAAGGAATGTAAAATTCATCTTTTACCTGCGTATAGCGGGCGCTGATTTCATTAAAAGAGCCCCAGCGGTGGCGCATCCACTGCCGGGCTACATAGATAGGGCAGCAGACGTGAAATTGGAAATAACAATGCTCAAAGGGCGTATGGTGGCGGTGCTCAAGCAGGTATTTAATCAAACCTTTGTCGCGTTCTTCCCCTTTAGAGGTGCCGCCGAATGAAACGCGGGCGGAGCTGACAACGCGGTTGTCGCTTCCCATAAAATCAACCAGCCGGATAAAACCTTTGTCCAACAAATGAATTGTATCGTTTTCGTTTTGCACGTTGTTTCTCCTAAAGTGAGGTGGCGTTATCTGTAAATTTCCGTCAGTACGGTCTGTTCGCCAGATACTACCTGCGGGGCTAATATGCCCTCGGTGGTGCAGTTAGTGTCATAGAGGACGCCGTTTAAGTCTATGCTTTCGCGCACGTCCAAGATGCCGTTTTCATACGTCAGGAAATGAATTTTACTGCTTTTATAAGAACCAAAACTTTCCGATAAAATCCCGAATTTGGCCACGTTTTGCACAGCGGCGAGCACCGCTTTTCCGGCGGGGCCGTATACCTGTACGGAAGGGTAGAACGAGATTATATCTTGTTTATATTTTACACGATTTGGCGCGGCGGCGAAAAGCGAAGGGCTCTGCACATATTTTCCGTTGGCAAGCCGCACACGCAGCTCTCCATTGGAAAAGGTGAAAATGGGATTAAATGTTTCCGCATTTTGGACAGGATACCAGTTCATGCCGCTCAGCCAGTTGCCGCGTGAGCCAAACACCTTTTCTCCCAGTGAAAATTTGCCTTTGGCATATTCCAGCAGGCGCACGTCTCCGCCTTTGCTGCCTTGGGTAAAGGGCTTTTGGGCGTAAAGTTTCTTGTCGGCCGCGCAGCCCCATTCTTTGACGAAATACGGCAGCGTGTCACGTTTTTGTATGTCCTTGTCTGTTGCGTCCAATACCAGGGTGGTAATTTGCGGTTTGGCGGCGTCATATACCACGGCAAAAAGCTGGGCGTATCCCGTGTGCATGATGTCCAGCGCTGAAAGGGTGAGCGGCGTTTGGTTGGCAGAGAAGGAATAAGCGGCAATTTGTTTGAGTTGGTTGTTCTCTTCCGTATAAACGCGCAGCTGGCCTTTGCTGTCCAGAGCCGCAATTTCTTCGCCGGGGAAAGCGTTTAAATCGGCTTTGACGGCGCTGATAATTTCATATTCCAAAACCGGATAGGTTTTGATTTTGCGGTTGGCTACCAGGGCGGGCGCCGCAGCGGACGGGGCGCTGGCGGCAGTCTGCGCTTTTTGTTCTTCCAAAGCGCTTGCCGCCGGGGCAGATGCCACCGCCGTCTGCCGGGCCGGTGTAATGACGGCCTCCTGCCCGATTTCATATTGGGTGGCCTGCGGCAGTTCCCCTATGGCGTAGAGCGGCTGTACTTCTATGATTTTTCCTTCTTCGGAATAATGATAAATAAACCCTAATTCTTTGCCGGTTTTGGGATTGGTCAGTTTTTCCTGCCCGATAATAAGTTTAAATGTCTCTCCCACGGATATATTGCGGTTAAGGGTAGAGGTGTCCAAATAAATTTTCTTTCCGTCTTGTTTTACGACGGTGACCTGCGCCATGGCGCCGGGAATAAGACCGGCCGTCAAAAAGGCCGCCAACAGGAGTTTAAAATTTATTTTCATATAATATGGTATAGCATTTTTGCCGGAGGGCTACAAATGAAAACTACTTTTGACGATTTAAAACAGACTATTGCCACTTTGCGGGGGCCCGGCGGCTGCCCCTGGGATAAAAAACAAACCCATGAAACGCTGATTAAATGTTTGCAAAATGAGAGCCAAGAGCTCATAGACGCTATTGAAAAAAAAGACGACGAAAACATGAAAGAGGAGCTGGGAGATGTGCTGTTACAGGTTTTAATGCACGCGCAAATAGCCCAAGAAGAAGGTAAATTTACGATAGAAGATGTAATGATTTATTTGAATGAAAAATTGCACCGCCGCCACCCGCATGTATTTGGCGAGCATGCCAAAGCCGCCACGCCCGAGGAAGCCCTGGCTTTGTGGCGGGAAATGAAGCAAAAAGAACGTGCCGGCAAATAAGAAATCCTTCCTTTTATATATAAACGCGGCGCATGTAAACGCCGCGTTTTTTATGAAATAGAAAGCTATGCTCCGCCGTTTGAAAAGGGACGCCGGACGACGGATAAAAAATCTGCACACAGCAAAAATAAACCCCCGCGTATTATTTCGGGGGTTTAGCTCATGTATGTCATTTTCATGACTTCTGTTCCTCTTTCCCGCTGGGGCTCTGTATCCGGGTCTTAACGCAATCGGGTAACACGCCGTGCCACCAGCAACTGCAACCAAGGACTTCAGGCGTTCCTGCGGTACTTTGTACTGTTAGTGTAAGCAGGTTAAACAAAAATTCAAGTACTAAAAAAGACCTATTTTTTATAGGTCTTTTATAAACGGTTTTATTTTCCCAGTTTGTGTTCCAGCCATGCATTAAAGAGGCGGTTGCTTATCCAAACCGGAGGAGTGGCCAGCAGTGTTAGGTACACCCGGTTGCGGGAAATTTTGACTTTGTGGGCCGGGTCTAACAAATTCTGTTCCGCTTCCAATTTATTGAGCGTATCCGCCGCCCATAACACCGGCCAAGCCACGGCGGCCCGGTGGCGCAGCTGTGTTTTGGGAATGGCGGCAAAATACAATTTGGCAGAGCGTAGTTTGCGCCGCGCCCAGCCAATCCAGCTTTGCTTAATGGGTTCAAAGCGGGGGCTGTTGATTTGTTCCAATAAATCAGCAGCCGTAAGCCCATGCTTTTGCAATTCTTCCTTGGGGAAATAGCATCTTCCGATACGCAAATCCCGTGGCAAATCCCGTAAAATATTTACAATTTGAAGCGTATCCCCAATATCATGTCCCCAGGCCAGAAATTTTTCTTTCTTTGCCCGAAGCAGTACATGAGACGCGATGAGCCGGCTCCAGAAAACACCCGGCTCCCCGCCCATCAAGTGGCAATAATTTTCCAAATCTTCTTTGGTGGAAAAAGGCCGTACCTGACGGGCATTCTCTGCCGGGAACGTTTGTAAATCTATTTCCATGCCCTGGCATACGGCATGTACAACATCTAAAATCATGTTTTGCTGAGCGGAGGACAAGCGGTTAAATAATTCCAAACAGGCCGGCAGATTTTTCAATAATTCTTCTTCATATATATTGGGAGAGGAGCCGGATATATCGTCTAGTAATTGACGCTGCTGCTGGGCATCGGGGTGTGTAATCATAGACGGAAAAAGTTTTATCCAATTTAATCTTTTTTCCGGCGGCAGGAGAGCCGTGTCTGCAATACTGTCGGCGTAGCGGCATAGCAAATATCCCACCGAGAAACACGCCCGCACGGCCTTGGGCAGGAAGCGCGCACTCAAGTAAAGAGAACGGGAAGTATGCTTAAGTAAATTATTCAAATCCGTCATAATTTACAGATAGTATAAATTTTATTGACACAAAAAACAAATTTATGCTAAACTTTTTCTATGCAAGAAATAAACACTTACAAACGCAACCTATTTATTTGCCGCTTCTCCCTAATTATGGGGATGGAAGCCGGTGGTGTTTGCGAGTGTATGCTATGATATAATCCATTTTGTTTTTTGCTAAACCTCGCATTCGTTGAAAAGGAATGCGAGGTTTTTATTTTGAATAAATCCAAGGAGAATAACATGAAGAAAGTCATTGTAACAGTATGTGTAGCCGTCTTTGCCGCTGTGGCGGCCCAAGCCCAAGGAATGGGCACGGTCAGAGATATCAATAGCTTTGGCCAAGAATACTTGAAAAAGCAAAACAAACCGGCTCAACAGAAAGTCGTCAAACAGCAAAAACAAAAAGCGGATGCTTTTAGCAAAGCGTTTGAGCAGCAAGCTGTGAAAAAACAAAGACAAATGTTTGTCATGGGGGCGTTGGGGGATGCTGCTCTGTTTGCACAATATCCGATGGGAATTGCGGCCAACAACGCTGCGGCTTCGGCAGGAACTAATGCAGACTCCGCCCAAGGCAGGCAAGGAAACGCCCAAGCCGCCTCTCCCGTTGCTAAACAAGACGTAAAACCTTCCGATAGCAAAAAAACGGAAGAGAAACAGTCTCTTCTTCAGAAGATGTTTGGCATTGGCAGATATTCGTGGGAAAGCGAGGCCGACTATAAAGCCCGCTTGAGAAGCCAGGGAATGCCTGTCAATCAGCCGTTTAAATAAATTTCCCCAATTCTAGGGAAAAGAAAGGGTACATGGGACTGCGCTGGTTACGCAGTCCCTTTTTAGTGACCCTATGTCCGTAATATTATGTCAAAGTACAATAGATAAACAGGCATCCTCCGTACGCGCGCGTGCGCGCTCATTAATAGAGGCATCCTCCCTGCAAACTCTCATCCCACAATTTAAGATAATATGCTTTTGGCGGATGCTTGCGGCTGCTTTCTTTTTTTGCTATACTATATACATACAAAATGATTTGTTCTTTTAAAAACTCTTGGTAGCAAAAGCGGAAAAGTTAAGAGTAAACAGTAGTAAGCGTTGTTTTGCAAGGCATTTCTCCGACGGAGAAAAATGTTGTTGACAAAGCGGTATAAATTCGCTATACTATATACATAAGAAACGGAATGGTTCGTTTCGCAGATAACAAAAGACCTCTTTTTTCATCTTTTTGAAAAAGGATAAAAAAGGGGGTTGACATTTCTGTCTGTTTTTGTTATACTATAAAGGTAGTCGGAATTGATCTTTTAACTTATAATAAACCATTTAAGTTTTTACTCTTGAAGTTTTCAGGCAGTTGAATATCACCTTATATTAGAAAAGGAAACAGATAGTTCAGACCGAGCTGGAAAACCCCGTAAAAACACCGGCTGCAATTTACTTTATGTCTTTACCTCCGCCTTTTAGGCAAGACTTACTTGAAAAATCAAGAAGTTCTCAAAAAGACTTGACAAACTTTTAAAAATTTGCTTTACTATAAGAGTAGTAAGGGTTGGGCTTTTCTGAAATTCAAAAGAATTTAAAAAAAGCTTGACAAACGCGAAATAATTTGTTATTATATCTTTACAGCAATGAAGCTGTGAGAAATAACTAAAAAATTTCCCTTGCTTTCCGGTGAACGGAAGAGCAAAGAGGGAAATTTCGCTCTCTGAAAATTTGACAGCAATGTGCGAATGGGCGATTTGAAACGGAAGAAACCCGTAAGGGTGGAAACGGTTCAGGGCTCATTAAGTACGTCATATACTTAGAATATGACACCAAAGTTAATTCGAAAGAGTAGAGAGTCAAATGTCAACAACTCAATGTTAGCGATTGGTAATCATTAAGCCGCTTGCGGTTTAACGGTTATTAATTCTAATGGAGAGTTTGATCCTGGCTCAGAGTTAACGCTGGCATCGTGCATAACACATGCAAGTCGAACGGGACTTGCTTTGGTAGCAATACTGAAGTAAGTTTAGTGGCAGACGGGTGAGTAATACATAAGGAATCTACCTCTGAGTGGGGAATAACAGTCCGAAAGGATTGCTAATACCCCATAACATATTTAAACGGCATCGTTTAAATATCAAAGATTTATCGCTTGGAGAGGATCTTATGTTCTATCAGCTAGTTGGTAGGGTAACGGCCTACCAAGGCGACGACGGATAGCCGGCCTGAAAGGGCGACCGGCCACAAGGGCACTGAGACACGGGCCCTACTCCTACGGGAGGCAGCAGTGGGGAATTTTGGACAATGGGCGAAAGCCTGATCCAGCAACGATGCGTGGAGGATGAAGGTTCTCGGATTGTAAACTCCTTTTAAGGGGGACGAAACAAATGACGGTACCCCTTGAATAAGCCACGGCTAACTACGTGCCAGCAGCCGCGGTAAGACGTAGGTGGCGAGCGTTACTCGGAATTACTAGGCGTAAAGCGCGCGTAGGCGGAATGTTAAGTCTGTTGTGTAATCTCCGGGCTCAACCCGGAAACTGCAACAGAAACTGGCGTTCTTGAGTGAGGCAGAGGAAATCGGAATTCCCAGTGTAGCAGTGAAATGCGTAGATATTGGGAGGAACACCGGTGGCGAAGGCGGATTTCTGGGCCTTTACTGACGCTAAAGTGCGAAAGCTAGGGGAGCAAACGGGATTAGATACCCCGGTAGTCCTAGCCGTAAACGATGATAACTAGGTGTGGGAGGTATCGACCCCTTCCGTGCCGCCGCTAACGCATTAAGTTATCCGCCTGGGGAGTACGGCCGCAAGGTTAAAACTCAAAGGAATTGACGGGGACCCGCACAAGAGGTGGAGTATGTGGTTTAATTCGACGCTACGCGAAAAACCTTACCTGGGCTCGAACGACTGGTGGTAG
>CASEVJ010000001.1 GCA_949291365.1 uncultured bacterium | reverse complement strand
TATATCTGCAAAATCCCCCGTATATTTCTTGCCCAGCGTACAGCGCTTCTCTTGCTCCATACGCACCGCCGAAAGCATGTTCTCCGCTTCCGTCGTCCTGCGCGTCTCCAATACGCGCGAGAACTTTGGCACCGCCACAGCTGCCAATACGCCCAGCACTATGACCACTACCAAAAGCTCTGTCAATGTGAACGCTTTTTTCCAGAACTTCATAGTCCCTCTCCTAAATGAATATAGACAATGCACATAAAGGGCCCTAAAGCCCCTTATAACCGACTTTTACCAAAACGAGTCAAAAAACTTGATTTTACCCCGAAACTGTAGCAAAAAAAAAAAACAAGTCAAGCACTTTGTACTTTAAACCCCAACAGCCGACAAACGGCCTGGCTTTTTCCCCAACATGCTGCTTTTGGGGTATACGCCGGGCCAGCACCAGTATTGAAATACACGCCAGGCCCGTGTTCTCCCCTAGAAAAACCTATTTTTTGCCTAGGAACCCTTTACAATCCTCTTTAAAATTTATAGAACAAAATATAGAACTTTTATATTGAGTATAAAAATATGAAACAACTGCATCCTAAACAAATAGAACTTTTGGAAATCTTAAAAAATAATATTTCAGACCCACTGACACTGGAAGAGCTGGCCCTGCGGCTGGGCGTATCGGGCAAAAGCGTGGCGTTTCATCACGTCAAGCAACTGGAGAAAAAGGGATACTTAAAACGCAATCCGGAAAATCCGCGTGACTATATTATTTTAAAAGACCCGGAGCGCAACGTAGTCTATCTGCCCATGTACGGCTGTGCCAAATGCGGCCCGGAAGGCACCCTTTTAAGCGGCACGCCCACGCGTGTGGTGCCGGTAGACCCGAGCATGATTTATTTTCCTGCTTGCAAGGGCTTTATGGTGGAGGCAAAAGGCGATTCCATGGAAAACATTATCGCCCCGCGTGACTGGCTGATTGTGGAGCAGAACGCCTGCCCTAAAAACCGCGATATTGTGGTATGCGTCAACCAGGGCGAAGTGATGGTAAAACGCTTTAGTCAGGACGGGGAAAATATTATCTTGGAATCTCAAAACAAAAAATATTCCCCCATCGTGGCCGACCGCCACAGCTTCCATGTGGAAGGAATTGTGCGCAGCATTATCAAACGCAACTTTTAATGCCTGCCTGGCAGGGATAACAAGTTTCTAAAGGGGACAAAGCCCCGTTTTTATTTGTGCATATGCAAGAACATTGACCGGGCGGACTGTTCTCTGCCAATCCATATTGGAAACGGCCCCCGGGACACCCGGGGCGATAGGTTTTTCCTATTCTCCCACAGGGGGCGGACGTTTACAGCTCCTGGGCCGTCAGGGCTAATTTAAAAGACGCGCTCCAATGCCTGCCTCTTGCAAACGCTTACGGCCCCCGGGGTACCCGCGGGCCGATATTTCCCCAAACAAAACCCGGCCTACAGCCGGGTTTGTTTGTTCAAAACAGGATTATTTCTTACGTTTGCGCGGACGCCTGGTATATGTATGCAGAAAATCATGCAGTTTTTCCAGCGTTTCCCGGCTGACGGTGTGCTCCATTTTGCAGGCGTCTATATTGGCTGTTTTTACATTGACTTTCAGCACATCGGTCAGAAAAGCACTCAAAATGCCATGCCGTCGGCGCACGTCTTCGGCTTTGCGCCGGCCTTTGGCGGTAAGCGTAACGCCGCGGTAGGGCTCATGCTTTAAATACCCCCCTTCCGCCAGCACCCGCAGGGCACCTGTCACGCTGGGCGTCTTAACGCCCAGCAAATCGCGCACGTCCGTTACGCGGGCGTGTCCGTCCTCATCCGCCGCCAGGGAAATGGCTTCCAAATAATCTTCCATATTGGCACTTAATGCTTTGCCCATGCGTCCCCCAAAATAAGAAAAACTAACTTTCTGTTATATCATAACATATTGCCGCTTTTTTGCCATATTCTCTTCTGAAAAATATCTGATCGTATCCAGCAGAAAAGCCGGCTTGCTTTCCAAAAATTTGTTGCTATAATAAAAGTAGGGCACCGCCCCAAGGAGAGCTTATGGATATCCAACAGTACACTGCAGACTTTCTAGGCCGTTTGGCCAAGCGCGACCCGGCGCAAAAAGTATTCCAGCAAGCCGTACATGAAGTAGTAGGCAGTTTAGCTCCTGTATTAGAACAAAATCCCATTTATATTAAAGAATGTATTTTAGACCGTATTCTTGAGCCCGAACGCATGATTATTTTCCGCGTGCCGTGGAGAGACGACCAAGGGAATATTCACGTCAACCGCGGCTTCCGCATTCAGTACAACAGCGCTCTGGGCCCTTACAAAGGCGGTATCCGCTTTCACGAAAGCGTCAACCAAGACGCCTTGAAATTTTTGGCCTTTGAACAAACCTTCAAAAATTCCCTCACCACGCTGCCACTGGGCGGCGGCAAAGGAGGATCAGACTTTGACACCCGCGGCAAAAGCGACAATGAAGTCATGCGCTTCTGCCATTCGTTTATCAACGAATTATATCACCACATCGGCTATCATACCGACGTTCCCGCCGGGGACTTGGGCTGCGGCGCACGGGAAATCGGCTATATGTTTGGCCAGTACAAAAAGCTGACCAACGATTTTACCGGCGCTTTTACCGGCAAACGCCCCAACTGGGGCGGCAGCTTGCTGCGCCCCGAAGCCACCGGCTACGGGGTGGCTTATTTTGCCCAAAATATGCTGGCCACGCGTGGAGACAGTTTAAAAAATAAAACCGCCATCGTATCCGGCACCGGCAATGTGGGCATCTACACTATTGAAAAACTAACTCAGCTGGGCGCCAAAGTGGTGGGATTTATGGATTATGACGGCAGTATCTACGACGAAAACGGTGTGGACGAAGAAAAACTGGCCTATCTTAAAGAGTTGGTATTCGTGCGCCGCGGCAGCTTGAAAGAGTATGACAAAAAATTCAAAGGCGCGCATTTCCGCCCGGGTAAAAAGACGTGGGACATTCCCTGCCAAATCGCCTGTCCGACCGCGTGTGAAAACGAACTGCATACCGAAGACGCCAAAACGCTGGTCAAAAACGGCTGCATCTGCCTGACGGAGGGCTCCAACATGCCCTGCACGCCGGGAGCGATTGACGTATTCCAGCAGGCCAAAATCCTCTACTCCCCCGGCAAGGCCTCCAATGCCGGCGGCGTGGCTGTATCCGGATTAGAAATGACGCAGAACAGTATGCGCATTTACTGGACGAGAGAAGAGGTAGACCAATATTTGCAGCGCATTATGCACAGCATACACGACAGCTGCCTGGCTGCCGCGGAACAATATGGCATGAAAGGTAACTATATGGCCGGGGCCAACATTGCTGGCTTTATTAAAGTAGCAGACGCAATGATTGACCAAGGGCTGGTGTAAACACCAGCTTCTGCTTTTCGTATACCCCCGGCACAGCCGGGGGTTTATAAAAAACGCTTTGGCTAAACTTGCCAAAGCGTTTTTTATGAAATCAGCTAGTTTTCTTTCGGTATATCCGCTCAATAATCACTGATATTGCCCCGTCTCCGGTTACGTTGCAGGCCGTGCCAAAGCTGTCCATAGCAATATACAGGGCAATCATCAGCCCCAGCATTTCTTCATTAAAGCCCAGCATCTTTTGCAATACACCCAATGAAGCCATAATCGCCCCGCCCGGCACCCCAGGGCCGGCTACAATAGAAATACCCAGCATGCAAATAAACCCGGCAAACTGCCAAAAATGCAGCTGCCCGCCGGTAAGCAGAATAATAGCCATGGCACAGGCCGTAATTTTAATGGTACTGCCGGACATGTGTATATTGGCGCACAGCGGCACGGTAAAGCCGGCAATATCCTCCTCCACCCCCAGCCGCTGTACCTGTCTGTAGGTAACGGGAATGGTGGCGGCGGAAGAAGAAGTGCCCAACGCCGTAAAATAAGCCGGCAGCATTGTTTTAAGCATTGTCCAAGGATTCTTGCGGCCTATCACCCCGGCAACGGCAAACTGGATAAACAAAATAACCAGCGTAATAATAAAAATCAGCACGATAATTTTGGCAAATACCGCCAGCACCTCTGCTGCCTGCCCGTTGACCGTCATGTTTAAAAATATGCCAAAAATATACAGCGGCAGCAGCGGAATAATCACCGCGGCAATCACCTTATGAATAATTTCCCGGAAATCATACAGACAATGCTTCAGCGTTTCCCCTTTGCCAAACGCCAGTCCCAGCCCCAGCGTAAAAGCCAGCACCAGCGCGGTGGTCACGTCCATCAGCGGAGCGATGGGCAGCGTAAAATAGGGCGCCAGTTCCTGCGGGGCCGCAAACGCCACCAAAGAGGCAGACGCATCCAACACCCACGGATAAGACAAAGCCGCCACCCCAAAAGTAAAAAACCCCGCAAACAGCGTAAAGCCATACGCCAGCAGCACGGTATAGAGCAGCAGACGGCCCGAATCTTTGCCAAGCTCGGCAATGCCGGGCGCAATCAACCCTACAATCAACAGCGGCACCACAAAACCCAAAAACTGTCCAAACAGCCCATTAAACGTAAGGAATACACGCACCAGCCAGTCCGGGAAAAACAACCCGCACACAATGCCTAAAACAATCGCCGCCGCCACCAGCGGCAACAAGCCAAAACGAAATAATTTTTTAAACATAGCCGCCTCACCACAAACGCTGCTCACTGGCTAGCGTCTTTTCGGATAATTAGTATAATGTAGAAAACCATTATCTTTTATTTTACCCTATGCGCCAATTATTTGCCACTCTGTTTTTATCTTTTCCCGTATTTATTTGGGGGGCTTCTTTCACGCCTTCCCAGGCGTTAGCGGCAGACTTGCCCGAGCGTCATTTTGATTTGCACAGCTATATAGCGGCCTATTTGGACAATTCCCTAAATTTAAAAACCCAAACCAACCTGCTTGAAATGGCGCATAATGATTATAAAAATGCATTCACCCAGGCCTTTTTGCCCTCTTTTACCCTCTCCGCCCAAGCCGGCAAGGAATACGACCGTGACAACCGCCTCTCCTCCTGGGGGGAGTTCCGCCGGGCCCAAAGCTCCGCCAGGGCGGACGGAGAATGGAATTTGTTCAATTCAGGCAAAGATGTGTTGAATTACAAATCCGCTTCTTTGGACTGGCAAATAAGCCGCATTGAGTACGAAGACCAGCTGCAGCAATATGTATTGGATGCTGCAGACATTTATTATACCTTGGTGCGCGCCAGAAAATTAGTCAACGTATACCAAGACGATTTGGCCGTGGCGGAAAAACAATATGAACAGGACAAAGTTTTATATGACAACGGGCTGAAAACCCGCTCCGATGTCTTGCAAAGCGAAACCAACTGGCGCAGCAGCCAGCTGTCGCTCTTTTCCGCCCAGAATGATTATGAAAATGCCCTGAAAAATTTTAATATTGCTTTAAACCGCTCTGTGGAAGCCCCGGTATCTTTAGACGAAGACATAGATTTTTCCATCGTAACATTGCCCTCTTTAGACCAAGATTTAACCTATGCCCTGGCCCACCGCTACGACGCACGCAGCCAGCGCTTGGCCCTACAGCAGCAGGATTTGCAAAAAACATTGGATAATTTAGATACGCTGCCTTCTTTCTTTGTCAATCTTTTTGCCTCCACCGGGCGCGGGTTTAACTCCCATCAGTTGTGGGACTATAATTATGGCATTTCCGCCGGGATTACCTTTGATTTGGGATTTTTCTATTTGGATAAAAGCCGCAACCGCCGCAATATCTTATTAACCAACGAAAACGCCCACCTGCAATATGAACAATTCCTGCGCACCCTGCGCGACGCGGTAGTGGGAGCACGCAACACCATGCTGCTGCAAATGCGCTCGCTGGAGATTTCCAAACTGCGCCTGGACACCGCCCAGGAACGCTTTGAAGCCACCCAGCTCAAATATAAAAACGGTTTAATGAGCGCCACCGACCTGACCGTGGCCCGCCAGGAGCTGCTTTCCGCCCAGGTGGATTACGTAACGCTGCT
This sequence comes from uncultured bacterium, assembly GCA_949291365.1. Classification (GTDB taxonomy): domain Bacteria; phylum Elusimicrobiota; class Elusimicrobia; order Elusimicrobiales; family Elusimicrobiaceae; genus Avelusimicrobium. The sequence continues at coordinate 56,477 of CASEVJ010000001.1, read as the reverse complement.
GTGCGATTTGACGCTGACGTATATGAAATACCAATATGCGTTGGGCAATTCCATTTACAATTATCAGACGGATCCGATTTTATGAAAAAAACATATAAAAAATATTTAAAAAAAGCTTTTTTCCTTCTTTTGGCCCTCTTGTTTGTGGCAGCGGCGTGGTTTTATTGGGGCAAGCCCCTGCTGGCCAAACTGCGCGGGGAAATGATTGCCGAAGAAGACATCGCCACCGTAGAAAAAGGAACGATTGAGAAAACTTTCGTTGCTTCCGGCACTATTACCGCCAAGCAAGACATTAAAGTCACCGCCAAACCCAGCGGCATTTTGCAGGCCCTTTATGTAAAAGAAGGGGATTTGGTAAAAAAAGGCCAAAAAGTAGCCCTTATTAAACCGGGCCGTAATGAATTTGAAGACTACAAGCCGCTTCCTATTTACGCCCCGGCCAGCGGCACCGTTGTAAAATGTTTAAACCCGGACGATTATGAAAAAGATTTTTCTGACCGGGACTTGTCCCTGCCCCGGCTGGGCACTTTTCTGCTCGGTTCGTATGACGATACGGAAAACCCGACCTGTCTGCTGCGCTTGGTCAATATGGATACCATTGTTATTCCCATGTATGTAGCGGAAATGCAGATTATGAAGCTTAAAGAAGGCATGGAGGCAGACATCTCCATCAGCGCCCTGGGAGAACACGAGCCCCTAAAAGGAAAAGTGACCTATATCTCTTCCCAAATGGAAAAAAGCGGCCGCTGGGGGGACTCCAGCAGCTTTCTGGTATTGGCGGAACTGCCGCGCAACGGAGAAAACATTCTGCTGGGGGTAAACGCTTCCGTATCGGTAGTCATAGAAAAAAAGGAAGATACGCTCTATATTCCCGCCAATGCCTTATTTGAAAAAGAAGGCAAATCGTACGTATTTAAATATCTCGGCAACAATAAAACAGAACGGACGGAAATAACCACCGGCTTAACCAATGAACAACAAGTGGAAGTAATCAGCGGTCTGCAGGAAAACGACCGCGTCCTGACGGAGCTTCCATACGGAGAATCATGGTAATACAGTGCCAAAACCTGCTTAAAATTTATTTCTCCGGCGAGGAGCTGCGCGCGTTGGACGGGGTAAGTTTGTCTATACAAAAAGGGGAATTTGTATCCATTATGGGCCCCAGCGGCTGCGGCAAAAGCACTCTGCTTAACATTTTAGGGCTTTTGGACGAGCCCACCTCTGGCGAGTATTTTTTAAACGGCACTCCTACCGCCCAGATGAAAGATTCCGTCCGCTCCCGCGTGCGGCGGGAAAACATCGGCTTTATTTTTCAGTCTTTTAATTTAATGCCCCGCCTCTCTGTAGTAGAAAATATTGCGCTGCCCATGCGCTACAGCGGGATGGAGCGCAAACTGATTTTGCCCCGCGCCCGGGAGCTGGCCCAACGCGTGGGACTTGGGAAAAAGATGAGCAACACCCCGCTGCAGCTCTCCGGCGGGCAATGCCAGCGCGTGGCCTGCGCACGGGCACTGGCCAACAGCCCCGGGCTCATTTTAGCCGATGAACCCACCGGCAATTTGGATTCCAAATCCAGCCAAGATATTTTGGAGCTTTTGCAAGAGTTAAACAAAGAAGGGCTGACTATTGTCATGGTAACTCACGACTCTAAAATTGCCGCCGGCACCCACCGCACAATTCACATGAAGGACGGCAAAATTTTATGAAATTCCCTGATTTGGTGTTAACCGGCTGGGCCGAAATCCGCGCACACAAAATGCGCAGCTTTTTAAGCTTTTTTGCCATTGCTATCGGCATAGCCACCTTTTTCTACACGTTAAGCGTTTTGAGCCAGCGGCGCCAATACATCCAAACCGCCATAGATATTTCTGGCAAGGGACGTTTTTCCACCTCTACGGAACACCCTCTTACTCTTCAGCAATATGCAGATTTGCAGCGTCTGCTTCCTTTAGGCACCTCCCTGTCTTTTGTTGCAGATTGGGGCTATTGGAGAATAGCTCCTTCCTATAAAGGCAGAAAGATTTCTGAATTAAACCTAGCAGGAATACTGCCCTCCTGGAAAGATGTAGATTTTGCCTACCGGCTGGAGGGGCGTTTTGTCAATTGGCAAGATGTGGAAAACAAGAGACGCGTGGCGGTTGTTATGTCCCGTCCCAGGGAGAAGCTTTTCTCCTCCGTTTGGTCTACTTACGGCCCAAAGGAGGAAAATCCGCCTATCCCGTTAGATCAGCTTACCTATCGTAATAATTTATTAAATCAACAAATTCAAATCAACACGGAGACCTTTACAGTGGTAGGTATTCTGCATATTCCCTCCCTAAAAGAGGATCCCCGCTTGGATAACTGTCGAAATTTTGTATCCGAAATACTCATCCCTTATACCACTTGGTACGATATACAATCTACTTCTAATGATTATTTTACTACCGATATCCGCGTAGTAACCGGACGGGAAAGCACTGCGCAGAGCGCTGCCGCCCAAACTATCAGCTATTTGCGCGCCCAATTTGGCACGGAAGAAAAACCGGAAATTAAATTTTTCAACGAAACTGTTAAAATATACAAGATAGCGGCTTATGCCTCCCTCAAAAAAATGCTTCTCTTGGGCTTAATTGCCATGATTGCCGGCGGTATAGGTATTATGAATGTGACCATGGCGGTTATTTATTCCCGCACCAAAGAAATAGGCATACGCCGTGCGTTGGGCGCCACCCGGTGGGATATTTTGTTCCAATTTTTAATTGAAGCCATGTTGCTGGGGTTATGCGGCTCCGCCGCGGGCATGCTGCTGGGATATGTGGTGCTGCTGCATACGGCGGAAAGCAGTGCTCAAATGACTTTCTCGTGGTGGGTAATTGTGCTTTCAATCTTAATTGGTTTATTGACCAGTTTTCTCTTTGCGCTTTATCCGGCCTGGCAGGCGGCCAAACTCAAACCCGTAGACGCCTTAAAATACGAATAATCCGCCCCACATGCCGCGGCCGGCACTCGGCCTAAAATTAAACGGCTTACTTTTTGCCGGGCAACACCCGCGGGGTAAGAGCGGCGGCTTTTTTTGCTCCTCTTTGCTAATCCGGCAGAGAAAGCCCCGGCGCCTTTCTCTTTTTCATGACCTTCCACCGAGCCGCGGCCCTACAGGAGCCCTCCTCACGCCCGGTATCAGCGGGAGCCGTTTTAATTCGGCGCACCTGCGGGAGCGGTACTGTATTTAGTAAAATAATGCTATGCGTGTAATTATCAATATAGACGGCGGCAGCCGCGGTAACCCCGGCCCAGGGGCTTCGGCTTTTGTCATCAAGGATTCCAATGGCAAAATACTCTCCCAGGAAGGGTATTTTATACCGCATTGTACCAACAATCAGGCCGAATACACGGCCCTGAAACTGGCCTTGATAAAAGCCGCGGAGCTGGGCGCAACGGAGCTGGACATTATCTCCGACTCCTTGCTGTTGGTCAAACAGTATCTGGGGGAATATAAAATCAAAAACCCGGATTTGGCCGCCCGCATGCAGGAAATACGCACGCTGGCACGCGCTTTTAGCATTCGGATACGCCATGTGTTGCGCCATTTAAACAAAGAGCCCGACGCGCTGGCTAACAAGGCCATGGACTTAAAACAGTCGGTGGGATTTAACCCGATTAAACATTTCCCCGCCCCCACGGCCCCAGCCGTACAGCCAGACAATACGGTCAACGGCGTAGCGGTGGAAATTGTCCGTCACGAAGGGCAGCCCTCCGGCCAAACACAACCTGCGTCTGCGCAGGCAGCGCCGTCCCCAAAACCGGCCGCCGCAGGCCCGGCACAAACGGACGACGCAGCGCAAAAAATGCTTGCCCCGGCCACCGCCCCGGAAACAACCGCCACGCCGCAGCAAGCGGCTCCTCCGGCCTCCGGCAAAACCCAAAGCCGCGCCGCAGATAAGAAAAAAACCGGGCAACACGTGCAGCCCTTGTTATTTGAAGATTTGTAACTGACAGCCCCGCCTAGCACGCGGCGGGCGAACCGTTTTGACGGCCCAGAGAGCCGCCTCCGGCTTAAGTGCCGGGGGAGGAACTTCCGGACTCCACAGGGAAATGCGCCTTGCGAAAGCAAGGGCCGCGCGGGGTAAAATCCGCGCGGACGGAAAGTGCCACAGAAAACATACCGCCTTCGGGTAAGGGTGAAAAGGTGCGGTAAGAGCGCACCGCGCACAAGGCAACGCGTGCGGCAGGGCAAACCCCGCAGGGAGCAAGGCCAAATATGCCCATACGTATCCCGCGTCAGAGGCAGAGTAGGCCGCTTAGAGTAATGGCTCTCCCAGGCGTGCAAACGCCTGACAGAATCTGGGGTATGGGCCGTCATCTTTTCGTATCTCCCCGCTTTTACCAGCGGGGATTTTTGATATCTGAAATTGCCAAACCAACCCGTACTTCCAAACAATATAAAACAGCCGCCCATAAAGAGCGGCTGTTTGTGAAAAAGGGAAAAACAGGCGTTACTGTATGACGCCGTTTTCTTTCAGCATTTCTTTCACATTCTTAAACACATCATCTACTGTAATCAAACGCATGCATTTAAAATGGCCTTTAGGGCATTTGCGCCCGCCGTGCAAAGCACAGGGCCGGCAATCCAGCCCCTTTACCTCCAGCACGCGGTGGCCGTGTCCGTAAGGGAAAAAGCCCAGCTCGCGCGTGGTCGGGCCAAAAATAGCCAGCGTGGGCACATTAAACGCCGTGGCAATATGCATGGGGCCGGAATCGTTGGTAATAAACAGCTTAAAATGCGGCATTAACGCCATCAAATCCGCCAAGCTGGTCTTGCCGCACAAATTGGCACAGTGCCCTTGGGAAATCTGACACAGCTTTTCACCCAAGTCGGCGTCTTTTCTGCCGCCGCCTACGATAACCGTCTGCAGGTGCAGCTCAGTTTCAATACGGCTGATAAGCTCTGCAAAATTTTCAAACGGCCAGCACTTGGTTTCCCAGGCAGAGCCCGGATGAATACCGACCAAAGTTTTCCCCTCCAGGTTAAAATCTTTCATCAGCCGGGCCACATTTTCTTCAGCGGAAGGGGCGTAGCGCATATTCAGTTTTTCGGCTTTGAAATTTTCTTTTACAATGCCGTGCAACAGCGAAAGGTTGCGCTCGGCATCATGTATCATCCAGTTAAAAGGAATGGTCTTGGTGTAGAGAAACCACCCTTCGCTGGAAGTAAATCCTATGCGTATGGGCACGCGGCTGAGCCAGGCAATCAACGCACTGCGGAAGCTGCGGTGCGGCACCAACAAAATATCAATACCGGCCTCTTTAATGGCCTGGGCCGTTTTCCACACGCCGAAAATTTTATTCCACCCCTTTTTGTCATTTAAAATAATTTGGTCTACCTCTTTCATCGGGCGGAAAATGTCTTGCGTCTGCGGGCGGGTAATGACCACAATTTTGGTATCGGGGAAGAGTTTGGCCGTTTTTTGTATCAGCGGCGTGGTCAGTACGCTGTCTCCGATAAATGACGTCTGAAAAATACCAATTTTATTGATTTTCTTTCCTTCCAAATTGGCATTCTTATAAGCCCAGTCCCCCAGTTCTGGGTTGGTAAACTGCACCGGCACATCCCAGCCCTTCAGCGTCTCCAGATAGCGCTGCAGGGTATGCTTTTCCAAAACGGGGGAATTCTTTTTAAATTTTACATACATGCGGCGAGCAACCGGGTTTTTGCTGTAGCGCAGTTTATTGGGGATACGGCTGAAAAACCCTATTAAAATGCTTTTTAAATTAGAATGCAAATCCAAATAGTGCGTAAAATGCCCCGCCCGCACCTGGCGGATATTGGCCCACAGGCCCTTTTTTGCCACCATAATTTCGTCAATATCCGGGTGCCCGGCCAACACTTGGGCAAACTGGGGTTTGACCAACAGGGAAATATGGCTGTTGGGCCATTTGGCTTTTAAATTTTTGTACACGGGGGAAGAAAGCACAATATCGCCTAATGAAGAGAGGCGCACCACCAAAATTTTAGGTTCATTTTCGTTCATAATTCGTCACCGCTTCCATAATTTTTTGGGTAGCCCCTTTAAAGCCCAGGGCCGTTTGCCGCGCTTTGGCGGACATATTTTCCAACACAGCAGGTTCCTTAAACAGCCGGGAAACGGTCTGCTGAAAATTTTCTTCATTCACCAACACCCCGCCGCCCGCCGCAAGCAATGCATGAGCGGTATCGGGCGTGTTATGAAAACTTTTTCCAAATAAAACGGTTTTGGCCAGTATGGCCGGCTCCAGCAAATTATGCGCCCCGCGCGGGGCGATGCTCCCCCCTACAAACGCCAGCCCGCCGCAGGCATACAGTGCCTGCAAAAAGCCCATAGTGTCTGCACAAAGCAGCACACAGTTTTTGGGCAGTTTTTTATCACTCAACAGCGCATAGGCCAGCGGCTGTTTTTTTAAAGCGGCCCGGATTTCTTCCTTGCGTTCCAGATGGCGCGGCGCAAAAATAACTTTAATCCCTTCCTGTGCCCAAACGGGGGCCGCTTTTACAATCAATTCTTCTTCCAGCCCGTGGGTGCTGCCGCATACCAGCACGGGGGATTTTTCCCACCCCAGTTTTTTAATCAGCGCTTTGGCTTCTTTAAGTTTGGCGGGCCGGTCGTTAAGTGTGTCGTATTTTACATTGCCGCAAATAAAAATCCGCTGGCGGGGCAGGCCCAAGCTTTCGTAGCGTCGGGCGCCGTCTTCGTCCTGCATGCAGGCCAAACTGACACGTCCCAGCAGCATGTCAAACAACGGCCGTACATAGCGGTAGGCCTGTGTGCTTTTGCGCGAGATACGGGCATTAATCAAAACCACCGGCACGCCCTCTTTTTCTGCCGCGGCAATCATGTTGGGCCATATTTCCCGCTCTACAATAAACAGCCGGTACGGGCGGGCCGCCTGTAAAAAACGCCGCACATTGGGATAAAAATCCAGCGGCGCAAGCAGGGCTTTGGCAATATCGGGGTTTTTTTCGGCTTCAGCTTTGCCGGCGGCAGTGCTGGTGGTGACCAGCAATTCTTTCTTATAAAATTTTTTGAGTTCTTTAAGCAGCCCCGCTACCGATTTTACTTCCCCCACACTGGCACAATGCACCCACAGGGCCCCTTGGGGAATGGCGGACGGATCTTCCAGGGCAAAACGCTCCTTGAGCTCTTGCTTAAGGGTTTTGAGCACCCGCCGGCGCGGGGAAAATACAAACCCCAACAACACGCCCAGCGCGGCAAAAGGAAAGGCCAAATTGGTTAGAAAAAGCAATACATTGCCCATATATTCATTATAGTAATTTTCCGCAGGGGCACCAACTGCCCAAGCCCCTCTTTCTGCCGCGGGCGGCCCTTTATGCAGGCACTTGCCGCGGGCGGGTACTTTTTGTATACGCTATCAACATTCCCGCGCCAAAGTGTAGGCCATTACTTTTTTGGCTCCGGCCGCTTTAAGCGCCTGGGCGCATCCTTCCAAAGTGGCCCCGGTAGTGGCTACATCGTCTATAAGCAAAATAATTTTCCCTTTTACAGCGCCGGGGTCAACACAGGCAAAGGCCCCGCTCATATTTTTTAAGCGGCCTTCCCGGCCAAAACCCGTTTGGCTGGGGGTATTGCGCACCCGTACCAGAGCGTGGCTGTCCACCGGCAAGCGGCACTTTTGCCCCAGCTCTCTGGCCAGCAGTTCCGATTGGTTATAGCCCCTGGATTTTAACTTCCGCCGGTGCAGCGGCACAGCCACCAGCAGCTGGGCCTCTGCCAACTCCGGATACACCGCCCACTGCTGTTCCAGCCATTGCCCCAGAAACTCCGCCAAATAGGTGTGTCCGGCGTATTTAAACGCATGCACCAAGGCCCGCACCTGCGGGCCAAACACCACCGCCGAACGGATAAGCATACAGCTTCTGGCGCGTGTCTTGGCGGTGCGGCAGTGATAGCAGTGGGCTCCGCCGTCCGGCAGCGGCTTGCCGCAGACGCGGCAGCAGCGGGTGCCTGTTTTTTCTACGGATGCGGCACAGGCCGCACACAAAGCGGCCCGCTCCCCCAGCGGCAAATCCCGGTGGCAGGCATAGCAGGTGCGCGGCAGCAACACATGCAGCACCAGCTCCCGCACATACTTAAAATTGAATGGTGACATTGGCCGCCAGATTATAGGCCATATAGTCTTCGGTTTCCACATAGGCATGTTTCAGCCACTGCACCGTGCCCGCCAGATTTAAACGCAGGTTTTGGGATATTTCATAATCCAGCGAAGAAGTGATGTCCAGCAGGTCATAGTTGTCGTTTACTTCCACGGGGGATTCTTTCATCGTATAAGCGATAGTCGTATTCCAAATAACACGGTTGGTGGCATTATACATTCGGTTAATAAACGGCAGTTTAATGCCGCGGGGCAAATTAAAGTCCAGCCGGGCAGTTAAGCTGGGGGTAATCTCTTTGCTGCTTTCGCTGAGCTGTCCGCGCACCAGGCGTTTTTCATAATTGCTGTACACGACTTTGGGGGTAAAACGCCAGTTGCCCAGGTAAAAAGAAGTCTGGGCGGAGAAATCTTCCCCATTGGTTTCTTCCGTGCTTTGCCCGGCGGTTAAATCGTCGGTGCCGGAGCTTTGTTTGTCATAAATCAGCACCGTATCAAATGTATTAAAAAGCAGAAAACGCAAATCCCCCCCGTATTTACGTTCCATTTGTTCTTTGCTGCCCACGGTCACGTTTTCCACTTCGCTGTAACGCAGTTTTACGTTGGTAGCACTGATCCAGCGACCGCCGTAAAAGAATTTTTCTATATCGGAAATAGAGAACACCAAATCCGGCAGCGTCATGCTTTTGGATTCGTATTCCGTACCGGTTTGGTTATTTTGCTGGACGCTCTGGGTAAAGTTATTTAACAGCGAAATAGTTTTCAGCGGGGAAAGCGCCCCGCCCAAATTATAGGCCGCCAGCGGGCTCCAACGCTGGGAAGAAGTAATGGTATCGCGCAAAATCAAACTCTGGCGGCTGGCATGTTTGCCGGTGCCGGAGAGGGAAGAGCGTATCCACAGTTCCGTACGGCCGTCAAAATCTTCGTCCACATCGTTCCAGGAATCTGCGTCTTGCAGGCGGTAGCTGGAGGAGATGACAAAGTTTTTAAAGAGTTTGCTCTGAGGCAATATTTCGTTACCGTTAAGGGTAAGCGAAATGCCGCCGTCGGCATTACGGTTTAAGCTTTTAAGCTGGCCCACATCATATGTTTCTTCATCGTCTTTGCCTTTATTAAAAATTTTCTCGGTTAAATTGTTGGTTTCCGTGGTAGTAATGCTGTAACTGACCGACGGAGCCAGCCACTTGGCAATACGCCAAGTGCTGTTAAAGCCGGCGTTTTGGCTCATGCCTTTGGGGTAGCGTCCGTTATAGGCGCTTTCCGGCGTTTTGAACTGGGTGCGTTCCTCTTTGCTCTGGGTCAAGCTGTAGCTGGGGGTAAAGTTGAAATTATTGCTGGGTTCATAATTCATCTTAAAATTCATACGCTGGGTTTCTTCCTGCGTATTATAATTGCTTTCTGAAATCAGATGCATTTCTTTGGCGTAGTCAATGCTGGTATCCGTATAGGAATAACTGGCGTTTACACTCTTAAGGGCGCCCTGGGTGGCATGTGTTACGGAGACGGAATAGGTTTCTTCTTTGTCTTTGCGCTGCAGCAAATCATAATCCACCTGCTCCATGGTATATTGCAGCCCGACCTGGGGCAAATTGTCTTTGATAAAGTCCCCACGCACATTGGCCTGCTGGCGCTCCACAGTACCCTTATCCAAAGAGCTGATAGTGTTATAATCTTCCGTATCGGTTACGTTGGGTGTGATGGTGGTACTGCGGTTTAAGGTGGCTTTGACCGGGAAATGTTCAAACCGGTCTACATTAAGGAAATATTCCTCTTCCGTAATTTCCTGCTCTTTGGCCACCGTCAGCGGCGTTTGGAACGTACCGTCCATGTGTTTATATTTAGCTCCCATGCTGCCCCAGCCGTCCAAGCGTACCGCGCCGTCAAATTTATAGGCGGTGCCTTCGGTGGTGACCGATTCCGCCAAATGAATCACATTGAGCCACACCTCACCGCGGCTGCCGGTGCCGGTATAGGCGGCGGGGTCTTCCGGGTTGGTATTATCTATGTCTGTTTCTTTTTCCACACCGGCCATAATCATACTGACTTTTTTAAAGTTTAAAATGCCTCCGCTGGTGCGTTTATTGAGCACACGCACTTTGTATTCCTCTTTAGAGGCATTCTCCAGCGTATCTGCTATGCCGTCTCCGTCGCTGTCCACCATGCGCAGAGAAATCAGCCGCCACTGCGCAGTAGCAAAATTCAGCGGGACAATCACTTTGTCATAGTTTTCATCGGTGCCGACTTTCAGGAAAAACTCACTGCCGGCATTTTCCGGTTTGCTGTAGAGCAAAAAGCGGAACTCTTTATGTTGGGTAAAGTCCATACTGTTAAAGTTGCGGTTGGCATACAAGCTGTCGTTATATACACTAAGTGTGTCAAAAGTCAGGTTCAGGGCCTGATCCATAATATTGGCGGTATCGTTTTTTTCTTTAAATTTAGCCACCGAACCGTACAAATAGCGGAACACTTCGTATCCGTCGCCGTTGTTTTCGGAAAATATAGGTACGTATTCTGTATTATCCACATTATTAATGCCCGACACAGCCAGCTGGTCAGGGTTGACGCTTTCCAATGTATTCCACGCCGTACCGGACAGCGACACATTGGCTATTTTCACCGTACCTTTTAAGCGGCCCTGCGCTTTCATTTCTTCCGTCAGTTTCAGCGTAATGCGCAGGTGGCGCACCGCCGTCCAGTTGCTTTTATCGGCCTCGGCGATATTTAACGGGCTGGTAAACGTCTGCCACCCGTCATAGGCCAAGCTACTGTCGGTTAAGCCGTTAATAGCCAGCCCGCTGTAGCCAAAATGTCCGCCAACGGCGCTTTCCTCACTGTCGTATTTGCCGTTTCCGTTTAAATCCTGACTGTCAATGCGGCCGTTGGGCTGGCGTTCGGGATTATAGAGGTTGTTGACAAACGGGTTAAAGCGCTCCAGCGTGCCGTCCGGGTTGGCAAACCACCAGCCCTGGTCTTCGTTGGGGGCCAAGGTTTTAAGGCAGTTGATGTCTTCTGTTTTAGGGGCGGCGGTATTGGGGCTGCAGGTGGTATACATACCGTAATCGTTGGGAATTAAACCGTCCGGAACCACAGCCGGGTTGGCCGAGTCGGAATATTCACTGATATTACCAAAAGTGATGTCAATCTGAGGGGCGGCGGTGCTGCGGCCTTCACCGAGCATAGTCAGCTCAAACGAGGTCTTGTCCGATAAATCCACCCCGCTGGTACTAAGCGGATAGACAATAGAAATTTCATCATGGTCTTGCAGCGAAGAACCATCCGGCGCCAGCTTGGTCATAATATTGGTAAAGTCATAATTGATGACCAATACCTGTTGCTTTTCATTATAGGTGCCCACTGCATGCGGATTAATCTCCAGCATGGGCAGCTCCTGCGTGTCCCACGCTACGGAATTGATAAAAGCCGGCTTTCCGTTGGGGTTGGCAGCTATAGTCCAGTCATAAAAGATATTGCTGCCGGAGGTTTGCACATTGGTCTCGTTCATACTGTCCACCATGGCGTACCCGTAGGCGTTTTCATTTTTGACGCTTTGGGCCACCTCCGCTCCAAAATCAACAGACAAATCTTGCGTCACTTTTAAATCTTTGGCATTAATATCGGCGCCATATACCAGCAAGTCCTGGGCATAATTGCCCACCTGCGGCACGGTATCGGGCTGATCCCAGCCCTCTTTCAAGGCCGTAGCGCCCAGTTTGATTTTGTCAAACAGTTTATAGTCCAGCCGGCCGCCGATTAAGGAATTGTTGCCACTGGAGCCGCCGGTTGTATCATAGGTAATGTCAATGATGGAATCCTCGGTCACCCGGTCTCCGTTATAAATAGTCAAATAACCCGAAGTATAGTCAATATAATAGTCATTATTGCGCTGCAGCTGCTGACCGTTTAATTTGACTGATTCGGACTCTATTACGATGCCCGCTTCCACAAAATACGTTTTCACCGTAGAGGTATATTCCACCTGAAATGTGCGGTTTTTGGAAGAGGTGGGAGTAGGATTATACAGCCCCTGGTCATCGTTCATGCGGCTTTGCAGTTCAAAGATACCTTTGTCAAAGTCCACATCAATAGTGCTGGGATATACCTGTTGGGGGCTGGCGCTGTAGCCCACGTCCTGCCCGTTGGCGTCCAGCAAATTCAGCATAAAGTTTCCCTTGCCATTGTCACGCGTAATCTGCTGGGCACCAATATTGTAAAATGTTTTCATTTCCATACGGCAGCCCAGCTGGCCGTCCACACTGGCATCAGAAGGGCATACCGCCCCACCGACCCCTTTTTCGTTTTCCGTTTTAATCAGATAGGGCCGGGTTTGGTCGGGGCTGAGCCATTGGCCGGCATTGTTCTGATAGTTGACGGCAATCACGCTGGCGGCGGTGCGGGCAGTGGTAAACTGTATAATGCCGCGGCTGTAATCCACCGTATAATCCACCCCGCGCTGCAAGAGGCGGAATGTGCCGGCATAAGTGGCGGTGTCATCGGCATAATCCCGCGCCTGTAAAGATATGGGCACATAGTCCCCGCCGGTGGTATTGCTGTCTATATATATTTCTTCGGTGCCGGGGGCGATATTGCCCATGGTGTTTTCCCACGTCAGATTAGCCCCGGCAGGGGTATTGGAACCAAAGGTTAAATCATAGTAAGTACGGCGTATATAATCGGTATCTTTAATGGTGACAATTTCAAACACGCTGCTGCCGACAAACTGCTTCTGCTTGCTGGTACCTTTTGTTTGGCTGCCTATGACGTGAATATCTAAATCCCGGTGTTGCATATGCACTTTAGCACCGAAGAGCTGTTTTTCATAAGCGATAAATTCCGTCTGCGGCAAAGACAGATTAATATCCCCAAATTCCGCCGACTGTACAAATTCCCCCGCTTTGCCGCGGTACGCTACGGAGAGGGTTTTTTCTTCTTCCCGTTCGTCATCATAGTCAATATCCACAAAGATACGGTCTAATATTTTACCCTGCATTTTCAGCTGCATTTGCTGCTGAATGGCAAAATTTTGCACATTACGCTCTTCAATATCGTTATTGGCGTCCTGCGTATAGCGCTTAGCATCTAATTTAAAACCGATAACATAGCGCCCGGTCAAGGCGATATTGGTGCCGTAGAGCGGCAGGGAAAGGGTCGGGTTCAATAAGGTCAAATCAGGAATGGGCTCGGGCTCTTTGTCCAGCGAATAGTCCCCCTCTACCGCCGTTACGGCCTGACGCCAAAATTCGTTGGTATATTTAAGCAGTTGGGCGTCGTCGGGGGCGTCCTGGATAATGAGCTCCTCTTCGGCTTTAGCTTTGCGCTCATCCTCAAACAGGTCATACTTGTCCCTGTCCACCAGTCGGTATGGCAGCGTTTCGGCCTGTAAATACGGGCCGAAAAGCAGCTGGGGGATGAGCAAAAGGCACAAAACCAACCGTGCGGTTTTCATAAGACGGTAAAAAACCTCATTCTCCCATTGTATAATATTTCCCCTGTTTGCCAAGGCAAAACTGCTTTCCATTTCCCGGCTTGTTATCTGTCGGCCACAAACAGGGACACCCGGATGCGCCTCTCTGCGTAGTTGCGCGGCTTCTTTCCCAAGCCGGGCCCGTGCGGCCCCGGTAGGTGCTTTCCGCAAAAATACAAAGCATGCACACGAACGCGCGTGATATTTGTTAGAATAAAATGACTATGAAAATAGCGCGTCCCTCTATTTTTACCCGCTACATTGCCAAAACCCTGCTGACTTTCTTTGTGGGTGTGGTAGGGATTTTAATGTTTGTTATTTTCATGACCCAGTTTATCCGTATCGTGGACATGGCCATGACCTATGGCACCAGCTGGGGGTGGATTGCTTCCTCTCTGATCAACGTACTTCCCAACGTATTCACTATGTCGGCCCCCATGGCCTTTCAAATAGCGGTGCTGCTGACGCTAACCAGCATGAGCGAACAGGGGGAACTGATTGCTTTGCGGGCGGCGGGATTTTCTTTTAAAGAAATTGTCCGGCCGCTGTTTTTTTGCGCACTGGCGCTCTCTGTCATTTTGTTTGCTTTTTCCAACTGGATTACCCCCCGCAGCTACAAACGCCTGATTGACCGGCGCGAAGAGGCCCGCCAAAAAATTACCAAAGTTACATTAGAACCCAAAACATTTCTGGACTTGGGGGAATGGGATTTGTATCTGGAAGAATTGGAAAAGGATGATGTAGCCCGTTTAATCCACTTGATACGCAAACAAGACCAGAGCGCCTTGAGCACCAAAGTTAACGCCACTTCCGGGAAAATCATCTTGACCGATAAAGCAATCGGCCTGCAGCTCAAAGACGGCCAAATGCAGCGCATAGACGCCAAAGACCCGACCTCTATTGTAGCGGCCAATTTTGACACCTACACTATGAGCATTTCCCTCACGCGCGAAAAAGAGCGCCAGCCGCGCATAGGGGAAATGTCCACCACCAAAATTTTCCGCCAGCTGCGCCAAGGGGGCATGGCACCGGAGCTTAAAGCGGAATACCGCGCCGAAGTGGGCATGCGCAATGTAATGGTCTTTGCCCCGTTTATATTGCTTTTTGTCAGCTGTCCCATTGGCTTTTCCTTAGGCAAACGCAGCAACAAAGGGTGGGGCATGCTCTTTAGCGTTATTATCATTTTTGCTTTTTATCTGCTCATGACTTTTGGCGTAAGCATAGGTAAAAAGTATCCCATTTTGGCCTATCCGGCTCCGTGGCTGCCCATTGTAACAGGGGCGGCTGCGGCCTGGTATTTATGGAAAAAGAGGTTGAATATTTAATGAGCCGCATTTCCCGCTACATCGCCAAAAAATTCTGGGCGCCGTTCTTCTTCTCCATGGGCGTGTTCACCGCGCTGGTGGTGCTGGGAGATATGTTTGAAAAAATGAAAATGCTCAGCAACGGCTACGCCACCATGGGGGCGGTGCTTACCTATTCGCTGATGATGGTGCCCACCTGGCTGACGACCATTATGCCGGTGGCCTGCCTGCTGGGGGGCATATCCGTCATATCGGAAATGGTATCTAGCGGGGAGTGGACGGCTTGTGTGGCCAGCGGGTTTTCTCCCAAACAATTATTCAAGCCCATTATCGGCTGTATCTTACTTGTGGCGTTTGTTACCTTGTTAATCCAAGAATTTATTGTGCCGTCTTTAAGCATGAAGGCGGAAGTACTCTACCGCATACGCATCAAAGCGGAAGTAAATTTCAATTTAAATGCCGAATCGGACGTAGCCATGCGCATTGCCGACAACCAAATGCTCTTTGCCAAAAAAGTAGACCTGGGCCAAGGCGTTATGGAAGATGTTTCTTTGGATATTTACGACGATTTGTGGAATATCGCCTCCCAATTTGTAGCCAAACGCCTGGTATGGGACGAAGACAGCCAGGCCTGGATATTTGAAAAAGGCACCCGCCGCACGTTTATTGATGAACTAGACACCGAGGACGAACACTTTGAGCAAGCCCGCAGCCCGTTGGAGCTGCCCCCGCAGGACATGTCGGTAAACCGCACGGATAACAAACTATTAAGCATACGCGGCCTTACCAAACGCATTCAATTCTTCAAACGCAGCGGACTGACCACCTATGCAGCGGAAACCGAGCGCCAGGCCAAGCTGGCGTCTCCGTTTGTCACGCTGATTATGTGCCTGCTGGGCATGCCGTTTGCCATCAGCATACGCCGGAAAAGCAAAATCTTAAACATTATCGCTTCTATTGTGATTGCGTTTACGTTTTGGTGGCTGATCAGCATGGTCACCTCTATTGGGGAAAACGGATACATCAATCCGTTCCTGGCGGGTTGGGGGCCGGTGCTGTTTTTTGGAGCGGTGGTATTTTTTGAATTTAAATGGCTCAAGCTCTGATTTCAAACGCCTGCCCGGCATACACGCCCCTAATTAAGTCAAAACCTGTTTTGCACCTATCCGCCTCGTCCCTTTGTACTGCTACACAACCTTGAAAAAGAAAGGCGTTGCCGCTATTTAGCCCCCAATTACACCCGGTATTGAATTGGCGGTTACAAACATTCCTTGCCTAGGGGAATTTTCGCAAATAAAAAGCACCTTTTGCAGGCGCTTTTATATGGTGGTTTTAAAGTTATTCTTCCTTATAACAACCCCTCAACCCGCCGCTAGGAGACGCTACATATTCCGTATAACCGGCCTTGGCGCAGTCGGTTTTTACATCATCTGCAGGGGCACCTGCATTGCCGCAGCACAACACCATCTTTCCCAACACGGATGTAGCCAGCCCGACATTCTTGGTAGTGTCATGGGTGGCGGCGCCATTCCAAACTACCAAAGGGGCATACCCTCCGTCCCAGGCATTAATAGGGCTATGTATCCAGTAGCCGGCGTCATCAGGGATTTCAATTGACAAATCTTCCAAAGAGGTCGTCCAGGTTCCCGTTTCCATATTATAGGTCAAGACCGCTTCTTTTAAAGAGGACAGCATAGGCAACGCTTTGGCCACCCGGGAACGAAGCACCGCCGACTGATATTGGGGCAAAGCAATAGCCGCCAATATACCAATAATCAGCACTATGACTAATAATTCTATCAATGTAAAACCGCTGGTGTGTTTGGAAACAGCCAACGGGATATATTCATTTGTTCGTTTCATAAGCCGTATCCTTCCTTATTTTTATGGTATATAGTTAGGTTATAATAAAAATTTTTTATTTCCCGGTCAATGTTTTTACCGCCGCGTGATACACGGTATACAAATGCTGAAAAATGGCCTTCTCCCCAAAATGCGGCTCCCATTTCAGACGGTATAATTCATCACTGATGACAAAAGCCGCCGCTCCTTTCACCTTTTTCTGCGCACAAATGGCAAAAAAGGCCGATGCTTCCATCTCTACAGTTAATATATTTTTCTTTTGGTAATGGGCCACTTCTTCGGCCGTTTCTCGGAACATGGCGTCCGTCGTCCACGTTGGCCCCAGATGATAATCCTGTTTCTGCTTGGACAAAATGCCGCCCATTTTTTTAGTCAGCGCGGCGGAAGGACGCAAAAACTCTTCCGGCACATAATGGGCGGAAGTGCCCTCATCCGCAGCCGCCCCGTCGCACAATACAATATCCGAGGCCAGCACTTCCGGCTGCAAGGACCCCGCCAACCCCACCAGCACCATTTCTTTCACGCCCAGCGCAATCAGCACTTCCAGCGCCATTGCCATTGCAGGGGCCCCTACGCCAAAGCCGGTTACATAACAAAACCCTTTCTGGCGTTCCACATAAATATCGGCCTCGCAATTATATTTCTCAAAATGGCCTTGACTCAATACATATTTTGTCAGGGAAGATAAGGGGCAAACAACGGCCTTGGAAGGCAAATCCAGCGTGCAATGCAAATGTTTTAAATAGGCCTTGGCGCCGGAGAGTTCTTTAAGCGTGCGTTTACGTTTTTTAGAAAAGAGAAGGGTCATGGCGTTCCGTCCTGCATGTAAGATATATATACTATAGCAAATACCGCTCCCCTCGCGTGCACCGCCCAGCATATTTCCAACTGTCTTCTTCCGCGGCAGGGCCGCCACGCCCCACCTCAAGCCACACCAGACAAAACGGCGCAGACGTTTAAAACCAGCATGACATACTCTGTCATTTCCCGTCCAACTAAAACGCATAAAAAACTTTACAAGCCGCCCCCGAGGTGTTATCATATAAAAAGAACTTTAACAAGCGGGTGTTTCATGCTAACCAAATACAATATCCAGGAACGTAAGCTTTGCCAAACGGACGAAGAGAAAGCCCAGATTTATGTATTCACCAATCCAACCGTAGAGGAACAACGCTTGCTGGTGAGTGCTTTCCAGATAGATGAGCACACCCTGGCTTCCGCGCTAGACCCCGACGAATTGCCCCGCTTGGAATTTGAGCCGGAACATATCGTCATGATTTACAAACGGCCTAAAAACTACTCCGGCAAAGACCAGCTGGAATTTAAGGTAGCTTCCGTAGGGACTTTTCTGTTTGAAGATAAATTGATCATCGTCTTGGCGGAAGATATCCCATTGTTTGTAGGCAAACGCTTTCAGACAGTATCTTCCATTAAAAACGTATTTTTAAAGCTGGTATACAATGCCATTTCTCATTATATAGAGCATTTGCGCATCATTCATTTGATATCCGAAGAAATTGAGGACAAAATGAATGAATCCATGGATAACACCTATCTGCTCAATCTGTTTAGTTTAGAAAAAAGCTTGGTCTATTATGCAGAAGCCATTGCCGCCAACGGCTTTGTATTTGAAAAAATGCGAAACCTGTCGGCTCGTATCGGCTTTGACGATAATGACGATGAAATGCTGGACGACATTATCGTAGAAAACTTACAGTGCAAAACCCAGGCGGACATCTACTCCAACATCTTGGCGCAGATGTTGGGTGCGCGGGCCAGCATCGTCAGCAATAACTTAAACCTGCTGATTAAGAAACTTAATATTATCACTATCTCGCTTATGGTGCCCACCCTGATTGCCAGCATGTACGGTATGAACGTAGCTTTGCCCATGGAGCACCACCCGGACGCTTTTTGGGTGTTGTTGGGGCTGGGGCTGATATCCGTGTGGCTGGTTATGCTGTATTGGCGGCACAAAAACTGGTAATTTCTTATTAAAAAAACCCCTGTTTACACAGGGGTTTTTCATTTCTCAATTTATGCTTTACCTGTGCCTCTACGCCGAGACCACACTCCTGCAAGGGCACTGCTTCCGTCCACAGCCCGACATTCCACTCTGCCCTTGCCCAGCACCACACAGCAGCCCGGGAACTCCCCCGCGTTTGCCCAGGAATTCTTATGAGAGATATTAAATATATCTAGGAGAAACCGAGGGCCCAGCATACAAAAAACCGGCCCGTTTTTCGGGCCGGTTTTTAATAATGGGTCTTTTCCAAATTTTCTTCCGGAAGCGGCTGAATAGCGTTTAAGCGTGACCAGAATTCATCAATGCTTTGTATGCGCTCCCGCGGGTCTTCGCGCAAAGCGTCTTCCAGTAATCTATCCACCTCTTTAGGTATACCCGGAGCTAACCGGGAAGGCGGATACACCCGTTTGGTGGCGATATCAAATCCTTTCACGCTCCAGGGCACCTGGCCCACCAGTGCCTCATACAAGCACAGCGCCAGAGAGTAGACGTCCGACTGTTTGCGCATAAACCCTTTCTGCTGTTCCGGCGCCATATAGGCCGGTGTGCCAGCCACCGTACGGGCACCGGTATCTCCGTCCA
Source organism: uncultured bacterium (assembly GCA_949291365.1). GTDB lineage: Bacteria > Elusimicrobiota > Elusimicrobia > Elusimicrobiales > Elusimicrobiaceae > Avelusimicrobium. Next base: position 37,117 of record CASEVJ010000001.1, on the reverse strand, counting down.
TAGATTTTTTGGCCACGCCAAAATCCATCACTTTGGCGGTGCCGTCCTCTTTAATCATAATATTTCCGGGTTTTAAATCGCAGTGAATAATATCCTGCGAATGAGCATAATGCAAGCCGCGGCACACGAAATCAAAAATCTTTTTGGCTTCCGAAAACGGAATACGCCCGTCTATATCCAAGCGGGTTTCCAACGTTTGCCCGTCCACATATTCAAACACCAGATATAAGCTGCTTTCCGACTCAATTACCGTGTATATTTCCACAATGCACGGGTGGCGCAGCAACGCCACCATGCGCGCTTCGGCCAAAAACTGTTCACGCACATACGCGCTGCGCACCAGTTCCGGCCGCACGCGTTTAATGGCTACTTTGCGTTTAAGCACCTTATCGTACGCTTCATACACTTTTCCCATGCCGCCTTCCCCGATTTGGCGCAGGAAATCGTATTGCTCCTTTACCTCTACTTCTTTGCGGCTAAAAGCGGTACGAGGGCCACGGCGGAACACATCTTCATAGCGTAAATAAATAAATACCGCTATGGCGGCCACAATAGCCAGGAAATACATAATCAGCCACTGCGGTGCCGGCGCATGATTTTTAGCGGCGGCCGGGGCGGCGGCAACCGGAGTGGCCCGGGTTTTGCTGTCCAGCTCCTGTTTGACCTTTAAAGCCAGCTGGGATTTGGGATTTAAGCGCAGGGCTTTGTCTACGTCAATACGGCAGCGGTCATAATCTCCCGTCTGCAAATAGGCCTGCGCACGCAAGATATACGCCCGCGGATCCTGCGGGGCAACGGCAATTGCCTCCCCGGCGGAATAAATAACATCATTGTATTGATGCAGTCCGTCATAAGCAATAGCCAGCAGCAGATAAAAACGCTGGTCTAAAAAATTCTTGGAAGCCAGTTCATTAATACGCTCAATGGTGCCGGCAAAATCTTTATTTTTCAGCCGCTCATTTAGCGCCGCGATTTCGGCGTCGCGGGTTTTTTGGTCAAAGATAACGGCTTGCTGGGTGTTGGTGCGGTTAGAAAAATTTCCCCCCACAATCAACGGTGCGCCAGCCGGCGCAGCAAAAGCAACCGCCCCAGCCAGTAACAAGGCCCAGCAAAGCAATGTTTTTCTAAACATATTCATATTCTAGCACAAACTACACCGAATTTGTTAGCCCGGCTGCAACACAGACACCGGGGTGCCGTTTTTACGCGTTTTTTATTTTATCCAAACGCATGGGATATGGGCCCCGCCCAAAAAATCACATACCACACATCGGCTGTGTTAAGACGCTTACTGGCGAGCCCTTTGCTACTGCGTATCCTATGAGCACTGTGTTATAAATGCCGCGTTTGCGCCGGAGCCGTTTCCATGGGAAAAGGAGTGTGGGCTTTTGCTTTTTCAGCGACCACATACCCTAGCCCAGCCCTGCTGCCTTTACCGCCCATACCCCGTCAGCGACAAACGCTCCCCGAATTACTATAATAGAAATATGGATACGCGTCCCGTTGGGGTTTTTGATTCCGGGCTGGGCGGGTTGACTATTTTAAAAACGCTCTCCCAGGCATTGCCCAAAGAAAAACTGATTTATTTTGGCGATACCGTCAATGTGCCTTACGGCTCTAAATCCAAAGCCGCCGTAACGCGCTTTGCGCTGGATATTGCCCGTTTTTTAGAAAAGCAAAAAGTAAAACTGATTGTGGTGGCCTGCAATACGGCCTCGGCGCTGGCGCTGGCGGAATTGCAGAAAAAAATTTCCGTTCCGGTCATCGGCGTTATTTTGCCCGGCGCCATGAAAGCGGCCCAATGCACGCGCAACGGCAAAGTGGCCGTTATTGCCACGGAAGCCACCGTGCAGAGCAAGGCCTATCCGCGCGCGCTTAAACGGCTGGACAAACGCATTCACACCTATCAGCGCGCCTGCCCGGTCTTTGTGCCGCTCATTGAAGAGGGCTGGATACATAAAAAAGCCGGGGAGCAGATTGTGGCCGATTATTTGCACGGCGTCCAGCAAAGCAAGGCCGACACTGTCATCTTGGGCTGCACGCATTACCCGGTTATCAAAAAGAAAATTGCCGCCTGTTTAGGGAAAGAAGTAAAGCTGGTAGACTCGGCACAAGTGCTGGCTGAAGAAGTCAAAACCCGCCTGGCCCAAACAGACCAGCTCAATCCCTCCGGCCGCGGCAGTATGAAAATCTACGCCAGCGACGCCCCCGCCCGGTTCAAACGCTTGGCCAAAAATATTTTGGGCCGGGAGCTGCGCCGCGTGTATCTGAAAAAATTAAACTGATGAAAATTTATTCTGACCCGCGCCTTCTCTCCCTAGGCGTCATACACGGCACCACCGACCGCTCCGCCGGCAATATGCGCCAAAGCGCGCAGACGCAGGCGCTTTTTGACTCTTTATCCATACCCGAAAGCCGCATCCTGCGCTTTAAACAAATCCATTCCGACCGGCTGATTTGTGTTTCCGGCCCCCGCCAACAACAGCGTATTCAAACCGCGCCCCTGCAGGAAGCCGACGGCTGGGTCTTAAGCGGGCCCGGCGGTTTTGGCGCCGCCATATTGACGGCGGACTGTGTGCCGCTGATTATTTGGGACGAAACGGCCCGTGTGGTGGGGCTGGCCCATTGTGGCTGGCGCGGCGTGGCCGCCCAGCTGCCGCAAAAAACCGCGCTGGCCGTACGCCAATGCGGCGGCAAAGGCCGGCTGCAGGCCTGGGCGGGGCCGCATATACAGAGCTGCTGTTTTGAAGTGCAGGCAGATGTGGCGGCGCAATTTCCAGACAGCGTGCTGCATAAAAACGGCAAATTATATGTAGATTTAAACCAAGAAATTGCCCGACAGCTTACCGCCGCCGGGCTGAAAGAACAAGACCTCAAATTCCCCTACTACTGCACCTGCGGGGACAAAGCCCGCTTTTTCTCCTACCGGCGCGACCACACCAAAGACGCTCTTCTCACATTTGTTTACCGGCCTTAATGACTGGAACTATCTGCCGGGGCGGCATTGTCTTGCGATTGCTGCGGTACGGCATTGTCTTGCGGCTGGGTCAAGGCGGCGTCTGCGGCCGGGGGCTCTTGCCCGCCGGGCAGGGCGGCAAGGGCCGGTTCACTCTCCACATGCCGGGAAAAGAAATTACGCCCTATCCATCGCAAACCGCCTTTTTCTATGCGGAAAGACATTAAGCTAGACAAAATTACGCTGAAGAAAATAACGGAATAGATAATATCCGGAATGACTTTGCCGTTTCCGTCCAGCTGCTGAGCAATCATGGCAGCCAGCACGGCGCTGACCAGCCCGTTGGGGCACATAGCCAGCATGACGGAACAGTCACTGCGGAACATGCTTTTCCCGGTGCACCAGTTTACGCAGGGAGCGCGCACCAACAGCTTGGCCAGCGCAAAGAACAACCCCAGCAGCACCAGATGTATTTCCCCAATATGCATGGAAATACCCATATACACAAAAAACAGCGTCTTAAAGATAAATTCCACTTCTTCAAAAAAGCCCTTTTCCCCTTTATTAAAAGAAAGGGTTGTAAAATCCAGATGTTTCAGCCACAAACGTTTTATCAGCCGGAGATTGCCCGCCACCACGCCAAAGGCCAAGGTGGCAATGGCTCCGTCCCCGCCGATATATTCACTGACGCTGTACACCAACAGCACAAAAGCAAACGTCAGCGATACGGCATTTTCCAGCCCGCGCACCCGGTTTAAAATACGCATCCAGAACAGACCGGCTATAATACTAAACGCCAGCCCCAGCCCAAAAGAACGCAAAATTTCCAGCCCTACTTCCTGCGCAGATAAACGCCCGCCCTGCACAGCCACCCCCAGCAACGCTAGGGCCAACACAATGGAGTATACCCCCGTTACATTGGCTTCCAAAAACAAAATCGTTTTCGTTTTCTTGGCAATTTTCAGCTTGTCCAACAGGGGGGTAATCACTGCCGTAGAATTGTCCGCCACAATGGAGCCGATAATCAGCGCATAAATCTGCGGTATGCCCAATATCAGCCGGGTCAGCCAGGCAATGACCAGCGTTATCAGCCCAAACGCCATGGTCGTAAGCAAAAAGCCAGAGCCCATGGCCCCGCGCAGGGAAAGCACTTTAAACTCTATGCCGCTTTGAAAGAGCACAACAATTAATGCCAGCGTGGTAAATATCTGTCCGGCTTGGCCAAACATCTCCGGCTTTATCAAACCGCTAATCGGGCCCATAATCATACCCAATAACATCAGCGGCAATACATCTGGCAGACGTGTTTTTTCAAACAGCGAAGAAAACACCTGCCCCAAAAACAACACTACCCCGATAAATAAAATAGCTGCCGTCATATTTTTATTATATAAAAAACACCGCCAGCTACGGAGAAACGGTCTTTCCTGCTCCGGCATACGGCAAAATATCCGCCGGGGCCTGGCGGCGGATTGCTCTGCAGCGGGTGCCCCTCTTGCATAGACGGCTTATTTTTCGTTTAATGAAGAAATGACTGAACATAAAGCAAAAATTTTACTGGCAGACGACAACCCGTCCATCCGCATGCTGGTGTCAGAAATTTTGACCGATGCGGGTTTTACCGTAGTCACCGCAGAAGACGGTCAGGACGCTTTGGACAAGATTTATAAAGAAAATCCCGACCTGCTTATCCTGGACTATGAAATGCCGCGCAAAAACGGCTTTGAAGTGGTACAGGACGTACGCAGCCATACGGGCTATCTGCATACCCCCATCATTATTTTTACAGCCGTAACCGACAAAAGCACCAAGCTGGAAGGGCTGGGGCTGGATATTGACGACTACCTGACCAAACCCGCCGATGCCGACGAAGTGGTGGCCCGCGTCAAACTGTTGCTCAAACGCAATAAACAGAAAATGGATTCCAACCCGCTTACCCGGCTGCCGGGCAACCCCTCTATCCAAACGCGCATTGAACAGGAAATTGCTTCCGGGCGCAAATTTGCCGTACTGTATTGCGACCTGAACAATTTCAAAGCATTCAATGACAAATACGGCTTTGGCGAAGGGGACAAAGTATTACTCAGCACCTCCAAACTGATTGTGGACGCCGCGCAGCAAGACCCTTCTTCCTTTGTCGGCCATGTAGGCGGGGACGACTTTATCGTCGTATGCGCGCAGGACAAAGCAGAGCCCGTTGCCCAGCAGATTGTAGCCGGCATGACACGCATGGCCCCCTCTTTTTATAATGATACCGACCGGACGCAGGGCTTTATGCTTTCCGTAAACCGCAAGGGCCAACAGGAAAAATTCAATTTTCTCTCCATAGGCATTGGCATTGTACACAACACCTTGCGCCAGCTGACGTCGTTTGCCCAGGTAAGCAGTATTGGCAGTGAGCTTAAATGCCTGGCCAAACAACACGACGGCAGCTACTATGCCGTAGACAGAAGAAGCTGACTTTTCCCCCGGTTCCGGCCGGGGGTTTTTATTTCAGGCCGGGCAAACGCCCCGTCTGTTTCTGTGCAGAATCTTTTTTACTGCTTATTCGGTATACAACTATAAAACCCCCTGCTGGCACAGGGGGTTTTTACAATCTATTTTTGACCTAGCGTACCCCGCCGGGAAGGATACGACCGCAGTATTCCTTTCCCGCAGTACGGGCAGTCCCGGAGCACAAATAAAAAATAGGCCGGCAGCATACTAACGGGGCATACGGACAAAATCCCGTGCCTGCGCCCGGGGATTAGGCAAGAAATATATGATAAAAACCCCGCTTTTGGGCGGGGTTCTGTCGGTTTATACATACTTTATACGCCAAGGTATTTGCGGCCTTCTTCTATAATTTGCTGGAGATGTTCCGGGCTGATAAAGGTCTCTGCGTAGAACTTTAAAATGTTCTCCGTGCCGGACGGTCGCACCAAGAACCAGGAGCTCTGCAGATACACTTTAATACCGTCCGTATCGCGCACGCCCAGCACTTTTTCCCCGGCTACCGTGGTCAACGCTTTCAAATCTTCTTTTGTAAAAGACTGTACTCTCTTTTTGGCATTTTCGTCGGTGGGGACATCTACGCGGGTATAATAGGGCTTGCCGTATTTTTGTGTCAGCCCGTCATAGAGTTTAGCAATGTCTCCACATTTGGAAGCAATTTCCAGCAGCAGACACACCGCTAAAATACCGTCTTTTTCCGGTGTCCAGCCGCTCATGCTCATACCGGCGCTTTCTTCTCCGGCCAAAATATAACGTCCGTGTACAATGCCGTCCACAAAATATTTAAATCCCACATTCATTTCTTCCACCGTATAGCCGGCGCCTTGCGCAATACGGTCTAAAAGCGCCGTCGTGCCCAATGTGCGGCCAATGCTCATGCCCTCTTTGGGCTGGCGGGTTTGTATCAAATAATCCGCCGCCACACACAGGGCATGATTAGGCGGGATTAAACCGCCCTCTTTGGTAGCACAGCCAAAGCGGTCTGCGTCAGGATCGCTGGCTCCGGCAAAATCATAGCGGCCGCTTTGCACCAGCTCAATCAGCGGCTTCATCGGATAGGGGGAAGAAGGATCCATACGAATTTTGCCGTCATGGTCTATGGGAATAAAATAAAAGGAAGGGTCTTGCTCTTCACTGACGATATCTACATTGTCCAATGCATATTTCTCTTTTATGGCGCGGTAAAAAGCCAAGCTGCTGCCTCCCAGCGGATGAATGGCCGCTTTCAGCCCGGCTTTTTTAATTGCGTTAAAGTTTACCATTCGCCCCAGTGCCGTAACATACGGCGTAATCAAATCAGTGCTCTTTACCAGCCCCTGTTGGCGCGCTTGCTGCAGCGGCAGCCGTTTAATCAGGGCCGGATTGGACAGGCAGGCATTGGCGTATTTTTCAATACGCGCCGTCAGCTCCGCGCCGGCGGGGCCGCCGTTGGAAGGATTGTATTTCAGCCCCATATCCTGCGGCGGATTATGGCTGGCGGTGCCGTTTAAAGAGGCGCTGGCCCGCCCGCTGATAATTTCAAAAGAGAACACCGGCGTAGGCAGCGGCATGTCCGGCAAAATAACCGAAAGCCCGTTGCCTGCCAGCACTTCTGCGCACAGCTGCGCTACCGTTTGCGACATTAAACGCGTGTCCCCGCCGCACAGCACCGGGCCTTGCACGCTATCTTCCAGATGAATTTGCGCCACGGCCTGCGCAATGGCCAGCGCATGCTGGGCGCAAAAGCCACGCCCCAGCTGCCCGCGGTGGCCGGACGTGCCGAATTTCACAGCGGCCGCCGGGCCGTCCGGCTTCCAAAAAAGCTGGCGTAAATTTTCCGTATCAATGCGTTCTTTTGTTAAGGTACCGGCTAACGGGCTGACCATAAAATCCCCCTTTCCATTCTAAATCTCCGCGGCCGTCTTGCGCGGCGCGTTCTCTTTTTCTATGATATGATATGTAATAAATTTTAGCAATAAGGAACCTTCTATGAAAAAATTTCTTTTCGCCGTATTTTTTGTTTTGGCTTTTACCTTCCCCGCCAGCGCCAGCATGAACAGCGACTTTGCCGAACACTTTAGCGCCGGCGGCCTGGCCGCCTATAACCGCGACCTTTCCACCATGATGGGCATGGCCGATTTCCACACCGGCAAAGGAGCCACCTTCCCGGGGTTTGATGTCGGTGTATCCGTCTCTGCAGTCAAGACCTCTTCTGATAATTTTTCTTCTGAAGATTATTTTTATGCGCCGTTTATCACCGCAGAAACCCAGCTGCCCATACTGGGGTTAGGCGTGGCTTTGCGCGGCACCCAATACGACGGATTTAAATCGTTGGGCGGCGGCATAAAATGGCACGGGAACTTGGCCCTTATCAATCTGGCCGCCGCGGCTTTTTATGACCGCTACGGTACGGATTATTACGACGGAAACCACTATTCTCTTTCCGCTTCCGCGTCGGTCAATATTTTATTCCTTACCCCTTATGTAGGCATTGGCTATGACTACAGCGAGCTGACTACCAAAGGCCTTTTCGCCGGGGAAAAAGCCGATGACGGCGTCGTACGCTATAGCGCCGGGGTTAATTTCCACCCGCTGCCGCTTTTCTATGTATACGGGGCCTATACTTACACCAAATACAGCCAGGGCTTTCAGGGCGGTATCGGGCTGAACTTTTAGGAAGAATATGGATTACCAAAAAGAACTTTCCGCATATTTTCAGGAACATTGTTTGTTCCAGGAACCCATGAGCCGCCATACCACTTACCGCACCGGCGGCCCGGCGGAAACGTATGTCTATCCCAAAACGACGGAGGACTGGAGCTTCGTGCTTAAACTGGCCCAGACGGAAAACATTCCGCTGCGCATTATTGGCTTTGGCTCCAATATTTTGGTAGGCAGCAAAGGGCTGCCCGGCATTACCTGTTCCACCAAACGCATGAATTTGACCGCCGTCAAAGGCAACCGCCTAACCTCCGAGGCCGGTGCGGCGCTGGATAAAGTGTGCGAAATTGCCGTACGGGCAGGATTGGCCGGCATGGAAAAACTTTCCGGCATTCCGGGCAGTGTAGGCGGGGCGGTGTATATGAACGCCGGCGCCTTCGGGCAGGAAACGTTTGACTGTCTGGAATATGTGGAAGCCATAGATTTAGACGGCAAGCCGGCGGTGCTGCTCAAGCAAGATTTGCCCCATTCCTACCGCCATGTGCAAGGGATAGAAGATTATATCGTATTAAGCGCCGGATTTTCATTAGAGAAAAAAGATTTTGCTTCTTTAATGGAAGCGCGCAACAGCGTATTGCATAAACGCATTGAAAAACAGCCGCTGGACTTTCCGTCCGCCGGCAGTGTATTTAAAAGACCGGCCGGGGATTATGCCTCGCGTCTGATTGACGAGGCAGGGCTGCGCGGGTTAAGCATTGGCGGGGCCAAAGTGTCTGAAAAGCATGCCGGATTTATCGTCAATTTCAATCACGCCACTCCAGAAGACATTAAAAATCTGATGGAAGAAGTAAAGCGTCAGGTGCGTCAAAAAAGCGGCATAGAACTGGAGCTGGAGCAAATTCTCTGGGGAGAATTCGGCGCGTAAGACCCGCTGCGTGAAAAAAATTGACGCGCCGCGCACAATAAGCTAAAATATAAGTACGAAAGAATTTAAGTCGTTGGAGTCGTGGTGTAGCCTGGTCTAACACGCTGCCCTGTCAAGGCAGAGACCGCGGGTTCGAATCCCGTCGACTCCGCCATTTTTAAACCCGCGCCAGCGGGTTTTTTTATCTCTTTATGCATATTCGCTCCGCCACTGAACGGGATTTGCCCCTGCTGCTGCCGCTTTACCGGCAAGCACGCGCTTTTATGCGTTCCTGCGGCAATCAGGCCCAATGGATAAACGGCTATCCCAGTGCTTCCCTGTTGCAGCAGGATATTGCCGCCTCCCACTTATATATATGTCTGGACGGATGTACCATAGCGGCGGCCTTTTGCTGGCGCCCGGGGCCCGACCCCACCTACCGCCGCATAGAGCAAGGCCGCTGGCTTGACGAACAGCCCTATTATGTGGTGCACCGGCTTGCCGTCAACAGCCCGGGGTGGGGAGTGGGCTCCTTCTGTCTGCGCTGGTGCCTGCAGCAAAATCCCCGCTTGCGCATAGACACCCACCGCGACAACGCCCCTATGCAGAAACTGCTGTTAAAAAACGGTTTTCACTATTGCGGCATTATTTATACAGAGGACGGCTCCCCCCGGCTGGCTTACCAATATCCGCCCCTAGCCCCGGCAGCCGCCCCCATACGGCTTTGGCTCCCACGCAGCTAATATAAAAAACACCTTCTGTCTGCGCTGCCGGCTTGTGCAAAAAGATATCATATAATTATGAAAAAATTTTGGACATTTCTTTTTTTCTTCTTCGCGTCTGCCGCGCTGCAAGCACAAACCCCCACCGTGGGAGACATACACATTACCACCACCCGCATAGACCCGGCTGTAGTGGCGCGCAAATTCCCGCTGAAAACAGGAGACCCGTTTATCCCCCGTTTGTACGAAGAAGCACAAGACAAACTGCACGATATGCGTTTGTTTAAAAAACTGGATTTCAGCACAATGCCCCGCGAAGGGAAAATTGACATTTCCATCAACGCCCAGGACGGGTATTATTTTTTCCCGCTCACTTTCTTTTCTTCCGGAGACAAAGACGTGTTTTTCCTCTCTCTTTTTGAAGGCAATTTTTTAAAGAAAGGAGAAACCGCCTTCGCCACCGCCGGCATCAGTACCGACGGATACGCCTTTTCCGGCGGGATCAGCATTTTAGACGATTTTTTTCTAGTCAGCTATACCAAACTGGACACCGAGCTGCGTTTTTATGATGACTTTTGGTCCAGCACCTACGGCGTATTCAGCGTAGCCAAAGACAAAGACCAATACGGCACCCCACTGCAGCAATGGGATATGCGCGACTACAAACTGCGCCTGCTTTACGCACGTACAGTGGAAAACTTCAACCTTTTTCTCTCCCCGGAGTTCAAACACGTTTCGTACAACACCCAGGCAGACGCCGGCAATCACAATCAATGGACGGCGGGCATCTCCTACCGCCGCAACATACGCACCTCATCGGGCATGGGGGCCTTGTTTGGATTTGGGCTTTCCGATAAAAAGAAAATGCTCTCCGACTTGCCCGCCCCGCAGTACGCCTATGCGGCAGATATTTCGTTTACCGCCGGTGGAAAATGGAGCGGTGCTGACTACGACATCACCAAACTTTCCGCCACCGCACTGTGGCAAATGCAAACCCGGCAGCACCATGTACTGTTTGCTCAGCTAAAGGCACAAGACGCCTACGGTTCCCCGTTTTCCGACCAAATTTTATCCACGGATTTGTTGGGCGGACAGGGGCGCTACCGCCGTCTAATCCGCGGAAGCCGCGGGGCGGGGCTGACGGTGTCTGTGCTGTATTATTTGCTGCGCAGCAACACAGGGCTTCTATCCATACGCCCCTTCTATGAATTGGCCTACATATATGCCGGCGGCGCTTACCGCGACCACAGCGGTGCCGGAGCCACTTTGGCCTATAAATTTTGGCGTTTCCCGTTTCCGCTGGGCATTAATTACACGCGCAATATCAGCGACAACAGCCAAATGGTGGCCTTTGTGTTAGGCGGCTCCTTTTAACCTAAAAAAGTCCTGCGGCGCTTCTTTTCCCACTTACGGGCACAACATTCGTCCCTGTTTGGTTATATGTCTGCCCTCGCACGCACTAATTACCTAAAAGACGTATTTCAGGTTAAAAACATATTTTGCAAAAGAGCGGGCTAAATGCCTGCATACCGCCCAAACGCAAAGCAGCGACGTTGCGGCGGAAAAGGAAGAAAAGAATACACTGAAAAATCCCTCCGCAAAAGCAGAGGGATTGCAAGTAAGAACTGTATTTAGCGGGATCTCAATTTTTCCTGCGCGGCAGTCAGCCCCTGCGCAGCGGCCTTTTGATACCAAATCAACGGATCACAGGGCACAGCGTTTGCACGCAGGACGCTTTCACACAAACTGCCGTATAAATACTGCGCGCCAGGGTCTCCCGCTTCGGCGCGTTTTTGTAGTTCTGCAGCACTCTCTATATGGCCCACACTTTTTGCGCCTGTTTCCGGGCCCTGGTACACATAGTAAGAAATATTTTCCAGCAGCTGCCGGGCAGGTTCGTATCCCTGCGCGGCGGCCTTCTCTAGCCATGACAGCGCTTGCACCATATCCACGGATACGCCTTCCCCGTTTAAATAGGCCTGCCCGACCTGATACTGGCCTTGTGCCAGCCCGGCCTGGGCGGCACACAAATCCCATTCAAAAGCGCGGTGCACATCTTTTGCTACGCCATAGCCGTAATAATATAAATAGCCCAGATTAAAACAGGCCTGGGCATCCGTGCCGGACGCGGCCAGCTTTCTCCAATAGAAAGCGGCTTTTTTATAATCCTGTGTTACAGCGTCTGTTTTGCCGTCCATATAGGCCTCCGCCAAAAAGCGCTGGGCAGGGGAGCTTGCTTTTTCGGCGGCGCGTTCCATATAGACAAGCGCTTTGCGGGGATTGGCTTTCATTCCCGTCCCGTCGTGCAAAAAGAGGGCGGTTTTATACAGGCCGCCGGGGCTGTCTTTACGGGCGGCTTTCTTATAATAAGCGGCGGCTTTTTTAATGTTTTGCTCCAGCCCGCACACCCCATACTCATAACAAAAACCTAATCCGTAAAATCCTTCCGGCTCTTTCTGTTTAGCCGCTTTTTTCAGCCATGGCAGGGCTTGGTCATATTCTTCGGCCAGCATATAGTATTTCCCCAAGTCAGCTTCGGCGCGCGGGTTTCCCTCCAAAGCGGCTTTTTCCAGCGCTTCCAAGCTGTTCCAGCCATAGCCAAACACCCGCGCCCCGGCGGCCAGCGGCAGGCACAAACACCCTAAAATCATAATTATTTTTTGCCAATGCATACATTCCCCAGATGGGTCTATTATATAAAATCGCTCCGGCTTTGTTTCGGCCCGCGTCTACCGGCTAACATGATTATACCGAAAAGAACCGGCGCACACACGCCCCTGTTTATACCAAGAGCCCTTCCTCCCCTGCTTCTCCCGCTGCCAAGCAGGATTTGTCCCGGCATAATTTCTTGTCCCAAAAGCGCCTGTTTATACTATAATGGAGAGGACGTTTTGTTCATTTCAAGGAGGTCTGACATGTGGTATGGTATTTCCGACTTGCGCCCTTTTGAACAATACGCCCTTTTTGGGGTATTGTTTATTGCGGTGCTGGGATTATTATATGCCTTATTCCTACGCAACCAGGTATTGCATGAAGATACCGGCACGCCGGCTATGCTAAAAGTATGGACGGCTATTAAAGAGGGTGCCAATGCCTATTTAAAAAGACAGCTCAAGACCATTCTGCCTTTAATTGGTCTTTTGACGGTCTGTCTGTTTTTATCAGTGTATATTGTGCCCGTTTCGCACGACGCTTCGGAACGTTTTGCAGGGTTGGCGCCGGACACGATTAAGCTGATTGCCGCTTTTGGACGCGCGGGTGCGTTTGTGCTCGGGGCTGTATTTTCGCTGCTGGTAGGGCAGCTGGGCATGCGCATCGCCGTAGACGCCAATGTGCGTGTAGCGGCGGCTTCCAAACGCAGCTTCGGAGACGCGCTGAAAATCGCTTACCGTGCAGGTACCGTAACCGGTATGCTGACCGACGGGCTGGGTTTATTTGGCGGGACGATTATTTTTATCATCTTCGGCATTGCCGCGCCGGACGCTTTGCTGGGGTTTGGCTTCGGCGGTACGCTGCTGGCGCTGTTCATGCGCGTAGGCGGCGGTATTTACACCAAAGCCGCTGACGTAGGGGCCGACTTGGTGGGCAAAGTAGAAGCGGGTATTCCCGAAGACGACCCGCGCAATCCCGCCGTAGTGGCCGACCTGGTGGGCGATAATGTGGGCGACTGCGCCGGTATGGCGGCCGATATTTTTGAATCTTACGAAGTGACCATTGTATCCGGGCTGATTTTGGGCATTTCGCTCTGGCGCATTACCGGGCACCATGAATGGATTGTGTATCCGCTGTTGGTGCGCGGCATTGGCGTTTTGTGCTCCATTATCGGCACCTACGCAGTCAAAGATTCCAACCGCACCGCCGGCAATGCCATGAAAGCCATTTTTAAGGGATACAGCATTTCCGCGGTGATTTCCATTGTTATTTTTGGGGCGCTGGCGTATTTTTATATGAACCAGGTGCCCGGCGGCTGGTGGCGGCCCTTTGCGGTAACGACCATCGGCATTTTATTAGCCATCAGCATTGACCGCCTGACCGAATACTTTACCGGCACGGACAAAAAGCCCGTACAGGAAGTGAAAAAGGCCACCACGACCGGTTCCGCTACGACCATCCTTTCCGGTCTGGCGGTAGGCATGGAGTCTGCCGTGTGGACGACCGTTGTGCTGGCGGCGGCTATTTTCTGCTCGGTGCTGATTTTCGGCACGATTGACGGCTTAACCGCCGCGCAATCGTTCACGTTTGTACTTTACGGCGTGGCTATGACCGGTATCGGCATGCTGACGCTGACGGGCAACAACGTAGCCATGGACTCCTTTGGTCCTATTGCCGACAATGCCAACGGCATTGGCGAAATGGCCTGGCACGGACAGGAAGACACCGACACCAAAAAAGCCCGCCAAATTATGGCGGATTTGGACGGCGTGGGCAACACCACCAAAGCCATCACCAAAGGCGTGGCTATTGGCTCTGCCGTCATTGCGGCGGTAGCGCTGTTTGCCTCGTATATGGTGGACGTGAGTAACGTGCAAACCCTGCTCAATGAGGCCTGGAAAAACGCCGGCGAAAACAAAGCGCTGGAGCTTTTGTCCCAGATTGGCATTGTCGTATCTAACCCGACGGTCTTTGTGGGCATGCTTATTGGGGCGGCGCTGCCGTGGCTGTTCTCCTCGTTTGCCATTAATGCCGTCAACCGCGCAGCCGGGCTGATTGTGCTGGAAGTGCGCCGCCAGTTTAAACTGGGCGTATTAGAGGGCAAAGCTCAGCCCGATTATACGCGTGCGGTGGGCATTTCCACCATTGCGGCGCAGAAGGAACTGATTGTGCTGGCCACGCTGGGCATTGTCTCCCCGATTGTCGTGGGGCTTGCCATGGGCGTGGAAGCACTGGGCGGATTCTTGGCCGGCATTATTGTGTCGGGCCAGCTGCTTGCGGTGTTTATGGCCAACTCCGGCGGCGCGTGGGATAATGCCAAAAAAGTGGTGGAAGACGAACCCTCCGACATTGCCGCCAACACCGGCAAAGGGTCAGAACGCCACAAAGCCAGTGTGGTGGGCGACACCGTGGGCGACCCCTTAAAGGATACCGCCGGGCCGGCGGTAAACCCGCTGATTAAGGTGGTGAATATGGTGGCGGTAATTGTCGCGCCTATTATCGTTAACTATCACAACGATTATACCCCGCTGGGCAAAATCGGCTGGGTGTGCGTGATTGTGCTGCTGGCCATTTTGGCCTGGGCTATCCTCAAGAGCAAAGCCCCTGCACAGGATTTCACCACTAACAAATAAATCTACTCAATTAGCTGAAAGCTATATAGAACGCCCCGGGCATATGCCCGGGGCGTATGATTTATAAAATCCCTATTTTTACGAGAAGGGTTTTATTAAAATACATTAAAAATAATAGCCGTTATCACTCCCTTTTGTTGCGCCGACGGCCTTGCAGTCTGCTTCCGAACCGTCACAAAGAAATCCCCCCTGCGCTAATGTAGCACGGTCATAGCCGGGGCCTGCAGCGCACACTAAATAAGATTTTCCTATTCTTTGTGCACAAAACATACTGGAAGCGCCATAACTCTGCGAACCGCCCGTATAAGTATCAGCAATATAATAGGCCCATTTGTCCCCCACAACGGCATGAGTATAGCCGTCATATGAACCATACGTCCCTGGAATTGTGATATCGAATTCGCTCAATACAGGATCTCCGTCCGGATTTTCCAGACCGAAACGAACGGAGGCATTTACTAAATTTCTTAAAACAACCTTGGCTTCCGCTATTCGGCTTTTTTCCACTGCTTTAGTATATTGCGGCAACGCAACTGCCGATAAAATACCAATAATCAGCACCACTACCAACAGCTCTATCAATGTAAATCCACCTACACACTCTTTAGAATATTTTTTCATACAGATACCCTTTTTTTGATAAATTTTACTCATAAGCAAATTTTATCAAAAAAACAAATCAAGCCCTTCTGTTATCGGCTGCCCGCAAAACATTTTTTCAACAAACATTCCCTCCTTACACTCATTTTGCCAAGCTACTAAAAACCCCCGCTCTTTTTAGAGCGGGGGTTTTGTTTTACATAAAGCGTTTACGGACATTTATAGATAAGCGCACCATATTGCACACCATCTACATAAAAGTCCTGAAAATATTCGTCCGACGCACCCGGCGCCGCCACGCGGGCCGAGCGCAAATACACCACATTGCCGCCTAGTGCTGCGGCATTGGCGCGGATATTGTCTAGCAGCTGTTGCGACCATTGACCGGAAGCGTCGTTCTGCGCGCCTATCACACCGGAGATAAACTGACAGCCCTGCGGCTTTTGCCCCACTATTTTTACAGATACGTCCGTCTGGCTGGCAGACGGCTGGGCCGGAGTAAGCACACAGCCCGCGGCCACAATCCCTAAAGAAAAAGCCATACAAAATATTTTTTTCATAATGCCTCCGTAATGACAAATTATAGCAAATCACTCTTCTTATTTTGATAAGATAGACCCGGAGGGACAATATGAAGGGGTTTATTTTTATATTACTGGCTGCAGGGGCCGCAGGAGGGTGGAACTGGCGGCGGGCAGCGCGTTTAAAACGCTGGGGCCGGAAAAGAAAAGCCCGCTACGACCCCTGGAAATCTTCGTTGGTCACACTGCAAAGCAGCCAAAAGCTGGAACTGCTGCGCCACCGGGGAATCCTCTTCCGCCACCTGCTTACCTTTCCCCGCACAGACGTATTTGCCCGCTTGGCAGACGTCTCTTTTCCGGCCACACCTAAAACAGGGCGAGCGCAAACCCGGACATTTACCCTCTATGCCGCTGAACGGCTAAACGGGCAGTGGCCGGTGCTTAAAGTAGCCCCATTGGATTGCCCGTTCCGCTCAAGTGCGCTGCCCCGGCTTGAGGTGCCGGATAAACCGGGCGGCGGAAATTATCATTTTTTTGCTTCGTCCAATCAGGCCCTGCGCTTATTCACCCCTTATCTGCGCAGTTTGCTGGCTAAATACGAAGATATCTATATAGAAATCAGTCCGCAGGCATTTTTATACCACCGTCATCAGTTGCTCTCCCCCAGCCAATTGGATACGTTTTTACAGCAAGCACATCTGCTGCAAAGCCAATGGGAAACGCTCTTCCCCGCGGCTCCGCCGCCGCTTGCGCCTGCTCCAGCCCAGCCCGCACCTGCACCGGGTTACGGCTCTTTGGAAATGCGGGTACAGGCCTTGCTGATGCAACATAGGCCCGACGCGGCAACGCCGTCCCCCGGCGGCGGGTTTCCGTTCTGGAAAATCCTACTTATCCTCTTACTCTTGTGTCTACTGCCGCTTTGGGTGCTGTATATAAAACACTTTTTGCCACACTAACGCGCCGCCCAGCCCCTGCTCTGTACCAGCTGGCCGGGCACCCCCGCCTATACGGCCCGCGGCAAGCAGGATAGACAAGCAAAAGCACGCCACGCCCCCGCCCGTTCTTTTATGTAGCAGCCGGCCCCTGCGCAAGCAGATGCGCAACCGGCCTTGGCGCAGCCCCCGTGCCCGGTCTGTTTAACTACATGCAAAAATAGAATTTGCTCTCTATTCTGCTTCCTATTTCCAGTTTGTCCGATTTATTTAACCGCATGCCAAAACCCCGCCTGGCAGGCGGGGTTTTTGTTGTCAGGCGCTGAAAATATGCCGCAGAACAGCGCTAATTTTCACGTACACCTAAATTTTTCAAGAAGGCCTTATTGTTATAGGGTCTGCCTAGGAATTTTTCCACCATTTCATTTTCGTCCTGGGCAGTGCCGGGCGTATAAATATACTGGCGCAGTTTGGCCCCCAACTCCTCATTAAACAGCCCCTGTGCTTCAAACTGTGCAAAAATGTCTTCCGCAATCACCAGCGCCCAGGCATACACATAATATCCCACATCATAGGGATCGGTTAAACTCATGATATGCCCAAAGCTGGCCTGCGGATAGGTGCCTTTGGTCATGGGGGTACCGGTAATTTCTTTCATCAGCCGCCCGTACAGTTTGGTGGTATTGACGCGTTTTTGGGCGGTATGCGCCTGCAGGTCAAACTGCCCTAAAAAGTTCTGCCGGGCAAATTCCGCCGCTTGTCCGGCCCGGCGGGAACGCACCAACGCCTCCACCAAATCCTGCGGCAAGGGTTCCCCCGTTTTGTAATGGGCGGAAATACGCGCCAGCACCTGCGGCTGCCAGGCCCAGTTCTCAAGCAGCTGGGAATGGGTTTCAATATAGTCCCACGCCACATTGTCGCCAGTTAAGCTGGCATAGCGCGAAGTAGCCAAAGACATTTGCAGCACATGGCCAAATTCGTGGAACAGCGTTTCCACGTCGCTGTGCGTCAGCAAAGCCGGCATGCCGCCGCCGGCAGGCGTAAAGTTAGCCGCGATCACCACCGAAGGAATTTGATAACTGCCGTCTGGCAGCTGGAAGCGGTCTACAAAGCTCCAGGTGGCGGCATGCGTATATTTGCCGTCGCGCGGATAGGCGTCTAAATAGAAATACGAAATAATTTCGCCCGTTTTCTTGTCTTTGATAATATAGGTTTGCACGTCTTCATGCCATTTGGGCAAATTGGCCTCTTCAAAGGTAAGGCCAAAGAGCGAGCCAAATGTGTCAAACATACCGCTAATGACTTTTTGCGCCGGGAAATATTCTTTTATTTTTTCATCGTCCACGGCGTATTTTTGTTTTTTATACTGGTTGGCCCAATACGGCAGCTCCCAGGCGGTCAGCTCTTGGCTCTCCACCCCGGTCATCTGTTTTTTAAGCGCCAAATACTGCTGCGTTTCTTGCTGGGCCAGCGGGCGGATTTGCTTTTCCAACTCTTTTAAGAAAGTTTCCAGCGTTTGATAGTTTTGCGCCATGCGTGCCGGCAGCACATAGTCGGGATATTTTTCATAGCCCAACAATCGCGCCTGCCGCGTGCGCAATTGCAGCGTGTCTTCCAGCAGTTTGACGTTTTCTTTGCCGCCGCGGCGGGCAAATTTGGTTTGCAGGGCTTTGCGGGCCCCTTCGTCTTTGGCATTTGCCATGAACGGATTATAGTCAGGATATTTCAGCGTAACGATATATTTGCCGTCTTCTGTGCGCTCCAGCCGGTTAATATAAGTGTCTTCCATACCCTCCAACTGTTGGCGCGTAAGCGCCAAGCTGTCTTGGTAATTATTTAAATTCACATTATAGCGTGTGATTTTATCCAAACGCTGGGAATTGAGTTTGACAAATTTTTTCAGCTCTTTATCCGAAAGCCCCATGCCGTTGCGCTCAAATTTTACCAGCCATTTGTCCAGCATGCGCTGTTGTTCTGCGTCCAAAGCGGGCTGGGTGTCGGCATAGGCCTTTAGGGCGCGGTATACATCGCGCCGCGTAAAAATATCCGCCTTTACTTTGCTGCCTCTGGTCTCCAGCTGGGCCGCCGCCGCGCGCACGCCGGCATCGGCATGAAAATACGCCAGCAAAGACAACGATTTGGGCACAAACCAATAGGCGCTGTAAGCGTTTTCAAGCGCCAGAGCCGTATTGTCAAAGCTGCGCTGTTCGTCCGGCACGGCCACCAAAGCGGCCAAATTTTGCTCCAATTCAGCGCGGGCTTGCTCTTCCAGCGCGGTCAGCTCCGCCGGGCTGTAGTCAAAACGCAGCAACCCGTTTTCAAACATCTTATCATAGGCCCCGCCAAACAAAGCCGGGGTAAAAGCAACACTGGTTAAAACGGTCATTAATTTTTTCATTTTTTCCTCCGCTTTAAATTATAACTTTTTCCCCACTGGGCTATTTTATTTTCTGTGCACTAAAGCAAAACGCCTCTCTCCCTTATCCCAAAATCGCCGCCTGCCCCAGCCGCTGTATCTGCGTTATATGATAGGGCCGCTGCTCCGGCCTGTCCCGCCACATGTACCCCGGGGCAAACCTCTTTTGGGCCGCCGCCCAAGCGGGGCTGTTAATTTCCTATAATGTATATATGGATAAAGATCAAGGCGTTACCGTCGCCAAATCGGCCGGGTTTTGCCCGGGAGTAAAAGGGGCCATAGACAAAGTGCTGGAGCTGGAAGCGTCCGGCAAGAAACCCGTCTACACGCTGGGCCCGCTGATTCACAACCGCCAAGTAACCGACATGCTAGCGGCCAAACAAATTACTTCCGTAGACCGGCCCGAACAAGCCGCCGACAAAAACGGCGTGCTAGTTATCCGCGCGCACGGCATTACGCCGGCTTTCCGCCAAGAGGTCATGCAAAGCGGTATGGAAGTGGTAGACGCCACCTGTCCGCTGGTCAAACACGCACACGACGTTATTTCCCAATATGCCCAGCAGGGCTATCACACCGTCATTGTGGGGGACAGCGGCCACGCTGAAGTGATTGGCCTTTTGGGCTGCACACAGGGCAAGGGGGTCGTCGTTTCCGGGCCGGAAGAAGCCCAAAAGCTGCCCTCTTTTGACAAAGTCAATGTAGTGGCGCAGACCACCCAAAAAGAAAGTGTATTTTTAGAAACGGCAGAAGTCATCAAACAAAAATCTGCCGTATGCCAGGTGTCCAATACCATTTGCCACCCTACCAAACTGCGCCAAAGCGAAACGATACAAATGGCTAAAAATGCCGATTTGGTCATTGTGGTAGGAGGAAAACACAGTGCCAATACCGCCCGTTTGGCGTTGCTGTGCCAGGAGCTGGCCCCGGCCGTACTGCATATTGAGACGGAAAAAGAGCTCTCCCCACAGCAAGTGCTCTCCCCTAAACGAATTTTTATTACTGCCGGGGCTTCCACCCCCAACTGGGTGATTGACCAGGTGGCGGACTGGGTACGCCAAACCCGCAAACACCGCGGCTTTGCCTTTATGGGCATGCTGCAGCGGCTGTGGGCCAAAGGGGTGTCTTATTCCTTCTATACCGCTTTTGCCGCCATGGCGCTGACCTATGTATGCATGAAGCTGGAGGGTCTGCATTCGCAGTGGAAACAACTTGCGTTCTCGTGGCTGTTTGTGTTCAGTTTAACCACTGTCAACCGCGCGTTGGAAGACAAAGCCCGCCCCGCAGGCCGCCTGCCGGCCGCGGTCGGTTTTGGAGCAGCAGCACTGGGGCTGATTATTGCAGGGTTAATGGGTGGAAAAGTATTTGCATTGGCGGCGGTTTTTATAGCGGCAGGGCTGCTGTATCCGTTCCGGCATCTGACAAAGTTTAAACTATTGGCGCTGCCGGGCACAAAAGATTTTTTTACCGCGCTGGGCTGGGGGTTTGCCTGCGCGTTTCTGCCTGCTTTAGCCAATGGCATTATGTTGCGCAAAGCACTGTATCTGGCTATTTTTTATGCAGTGCTTTTGGTATTTATGCGTTCGGTTACGCTGGGTTTTACCTCCGCCAACAAAGACTTAATGATTGGCAAAGAAAGCTTTTACAAAGCGTTTGGCTTTGGCAAAACCAAGCTGGCGGTGGCGGTGTTGCTCACGTTGCTGACAGCGGTGCTGATTACGCTGCTGATGATTACCTGGAAGCCGGCCTTGGTGGGCATGCTGCTTTTGGGCAATTTCTACACGATTTTTGTAGTAATATACTATTATAGCCATCCCGTTTCGCGCGGGATCAAGGAAGAAACGCTGATTGACGGGCAGTTTTTTGTACTCTGGCTGCTGGCGTGGTTTTCCCGTTTTATTTAATTTTCGGAGGGAGTATGGGTATTAAAAAAATCGGCATTTTGACAGCCGGGGGCGACTGCCCGGGCTTGAATGCAGTGGTGCGCGCCGTGAGCAAAAATGCGCTGCGCCACGGGGTAAAAGTAGTGGGTTTTAAAAATGGCTTTGACGGTATGGTGCGCAATGAATGCATTGATATTGACGAACATGCCGTGTCCGGCATTTTAACGCTGGGTGGCACCATTTTGGGCACCAGCAATTTGGCCAACCCTTTCCGCTATACGCTGCCGCCTTTCGGCACGCCGGAAAACCCGCGAGATCTCTCTTCGGTAGTATTGCATAACTTCAAAGAAAACGGCTTGGACGCTTTAATCGCTATCGGCGGAGACGGCACCCTGCACATGGCCCAGCAATTTGTGGAGCTGGGCATGCCGGTAGTAGGCATCCCTAAAACCATTGACAATGACCTCTCCTGCACGGATTTGACCTTTGGGTTTGACTCTGCCATGGCCGTCGCCACCGACGCAGTAGACCGCATTCACACCACCGCTCAAAGCCACCACCGCGTCATGATTATTGAAACTATGGGCCGCTATGCGGGGTGGATTGCGCTGCGCTCTGCCATAGCCGGCGGGGGCGATATCGTCCTTATCCCGGAAATCCCCTATAATGACCAGGTGATTGTGGACGCTATTTTAGACCGCCGCTCCAAGGGCAAAAATTTCAGCATTATCGTAGCCGCCGAAGGCGCCAAAAACGAAGCCGGCGAACAGGCCGTCACCCGCACGGTGGCCGCTTCCACCGACCCGGTGCGCCTGGGCGGCATTGGCTTTAAAATCAGCAGTATGGTGGAAGAAGCATGCCATGTGGAAAGCCGCGTCGTGGTGCTGGGGCATCTGCAGCGCGGCGGCACCCCCACGCCGTTTGACCGCTGGCTTTCTACCCGTTTTGGCGCACGCGCGATGGACTTGGTGATGGAAGGCAAATTTGGCTATATGGTGGCGTTAAAAGGGCTCTCTATTGGGGAATGCAAAATAGCAGACGCTATTTCAAAACTTAAATTAGTAGACCCTAACGGGGAAGAAGTTCGCACCGCACTGGAAGTGGGCATGAGTTTCGGCTCGGCCCAGATTGGTTAGGCGGCAAGCAAATAACGGAGAAGAAAATGAGCGAAAATTTAGATACTCTTTTTGGCATTCATGCCGTTATGGAAGCGTTGAAAAGCAAAAAGCGCAACGTGGTGCAGCTCTATGTGGCAGACAACAAAGCCGGGCACCGCGCCGTGGAAGAAATGATCCGCCTGGCCAAACGCAACAATGTAAAAATAGACCGCATGGACGTGAAAATGATGGACCGCCTGACCAAAGGCGGCAACCACCAGGGCGTGCTGGCCAAAGCCCAGCCGGTGCGCTTAATGAAGCTCTCCACCGCGCTGTATGAATCCGACGGAAACAAAAAAGACCTGTGGCTGGCAGTGGACGAAATGACCGACCCGCAGAACCTGGGCGCCATTATCCGCAGTGCGGCCTGTCTGGGCTTTTCCACCATTATTTTGCCGCAGCGGCGCACCGTGGGGCTGACACCGGCGGTGTACAAAGTGGCCTGTGGGGCCGTGGAGCGTGTTAATATTGTGGAAGTGAGCAACCTTTCCAATGCGCTATTGGATCTCAAAGAAGAAGGTTTCTGGGTATACGGAGCGGATATGGAAGGCCAGTCCATCACGCAGACGGACTACGCTTCCCCGGCGGTGCTGGTCATTGGCTCGGAAGGCACCGGCATACGGGAAAAAACCGCCGAAAACTGCGACCAAATTATTTCCATTCCGCAAAAAGGCGGGGTGGAAAGCTTGAACGCTTCCGCGGCGGCCAGTATCATTATGTACGATATGTTTGCCAAAGTGCAGCTGAAAAAATAAAGTATTCTACCTATAAAAACACCCCGGCCCAGCCGGGGTGTTTTTATGGATAGTGCAACACTTTTCCTGACTAATTACATTTTGCCGTCTCGGTATGTATACCCCAAACTTTCTAATCCACGGCAAATAGTACGCCCTGTTTCTGTCTCTTCTGTGTTACAAGTACGGCTTACAACACCATTTTGTTCATAATTATTTTGAATACTCTAAGCATGAGACGCAGAACGTCTCACTCCTTCTATTCCACATGAAGAACCAGCAGTTCCGCACCAAATTGAAAAAGTAAAATCATCTGTTTGATAAAACAATTCGCTTATCCATTCTCCTCCGGTTAACTCCACCGTCATCAGATCTTTTCCTTCTATCCCGCCAGTAGGTATATTATCTTCTAATAAAATTATTTTAATAGATTTCTCACCGGCATTTACCATACTTAGCAATTCGGTAGAGCGGGCTTTTTCCACCGCTTTGGTATACTGTGGCAACGCCACCGCCGCTAATATACCAATAATCAGCACCACCACCAAAAGCTCTATCAGCGTAAAACCGCCCAAGCTCTTTTTGAAATGTTTTTTCATAAAAACGCCTCTCTTGACTAAATTTGACTCATACACAAAATGTATCAAAAAAAGAAGGCAATGCCAATCTTAAAACCCCGGCTGGCCAATTATCCTTTTCATAAAAGAAAGAGAACATTAGACCCAAAATTTTCCACAAAAGAGCCCTCTCTTTCTGCTCTTCCTAGGGATTTTTGATGTTGGGAATGTTTTTTGATAAATTTTGCTCATACGCAAAATTTATCAAAAAACAAATCAAGCATTTCTGTAAATACTTGCCAACAAAAAACGCGGGAACAATTATTCCCGCGTTCTTTCCCCAAAAAATTCTTCAGTTATACAATTCCACCTGGTCAAGCTGTTTGCCCTGTTCGTTGTATACGGTCATGGTCAGCTTGCGATCGGAAATGCGCACATCGGCAAAATGATAAGCAGATACAAAACGCGCCGTAGAACGGTGGCTGCTGCTGCGCCGCGTAAGCGCCGCACCGCCACCCCCCAACGTCACATAGGTGACGCCGCGCGTATTGGGCTCATCCTGATACATAGGGAAGGTACGCTCGTAGTTGGCTTCCGCTCCCTGCAGTACCAAGTCTACTCCGTAGCGCTCAAACAAGGGCACAAAATTAGCCGCCGCTTCATTGGCAGGGCCTTTGGGCCCGGTGGAATACATGGGGGCATTTACCACCACAATTTTCCATTTTTCACCGGCTCCAGCCAAGGTGCTTTGCAGCCATTTATACTGGGCCGATTTTTTATCTATATTCGGCGCCCAGACTGCTCCGTAAGCGGCGTTTGCATCCAAGAAAATAAAGCGGGCGTTGGCCGTATCAAATGAATAATATTTCGGCGTAGCGTTAGACCAGCTCATATCATGAAAACGTGAATAATTGGCCCGGACGAATGATTTGCTGTCGCGGTTTTCCCGGTCGGGGCCGTATTCATGAGAGCCAATAGCCACAAACAACGGGGTTTTGCTTAACACATTTCTATATGGAACGAAAAACTCCGCATCGGCGTCTTCATTTAAGCCGCTGTAGGTCAAATCCCCAGTGTGAATGATAAAATCCGCATCCGTTTGCACCATTTGTTCAGCCAATAGTTCCCGAGGATTAACCGGCGCCAATGCTTCCGGGTTAAGAAAAGCAGATGCCTTTTCTTCTTCCGTCAACGGCGTCTGGGCCGTGTTGCCAAAAGCCAGAAAATGCACTTCTTTACGCTCGGCGCTGTAAAGCGTTTTAAATTTGCCTTCCACAGGCGTTTGCACCCCGTCACGCTCCTGGTTATAGACATAAAGCCGGTAACAAAAATCCTGATTAGGCACCAGCCCGTATAAAATGGCTTTATGTTGGGTGTCTTCCGGGCTGATTTTTAAAATTTGATTACAGCGCGGGGCCGGGCCGTACTCCAGCCAGGCGGGGGTGGGCTCGTCGGTCTGCCAACGCAAAATCATCGTCGTCTGCGTGGGGTCTTCTATATAGGGCCCGCGGATTATCTGCGCGCCGTAAGCGCCGCAAGCCCAAAAAGTCAGTAAAAAAGAGAGAAAAATCTTCATATACATATTTTAGCAAAATATAGTTCTTTTTCCGATGGACAAACGTTTCTGACAGCTTGCGTCACTTATTATATGCAAAACCGTCTCCCGGGCTGGCAAATGCAGATATCACACCCCTTTTTTCCAATAACGATATCGCGGCTACCCCTTGGCTTTACCGCAGCCCCTACAAGCACCCAGCCCGGAAAGCTTTTTGCGCCAAAGGCCTCTGTCGCCCTAGAAGCCCTGGAACCAGTATCCGCATAAGTCGTTTCTAAAACATCTTATGCCGGTTATATTTTTAATACGCGGCTCTCTACCACGAAATCCCCCTGTTATGCAAGCGCAAATTTTGCTAAATTATGGATATGAAGAAAACGATACTCTCTTGTTTCTTATTATTGGCTGCGCTGGGTGCGCAAGCTGCTGTAGACACTTCGGCTACATATATATATTCTTCGGATTTTAACCAAATCCGTGCCGGAGCCGGCCTGCCGTTGGGGCTCAATGCCGCTATTGGGCTGGAAGGACGTTATGTAGAGGACAAATTCTCCACCGATGACGGCGCTTTTAAAGACCCAGTTTATTCCGTTTATCTGCCTATACAGCTGGATTTGGATTTAGTAAAAGTGAATTTAACTCCGTTTTACTATTTCAAAAACAAATCTTCCGACGACAATTTTAAAGACCCTTATGCGTATGGGCTCAATGCGCAGCTGGTCATGAACCTGCGTGAAGACGAAGTGGAAGAGCTCTACACACAGGCCTATATTGGCGCTTCTTATGCCCGCCAGAAAGCCGCTTTATGGCGGCAAGACCAAGCCCCTGCCAATGAGAACTATACCCAAATGGCCTATACACTGGGGGTACGGCAAAACTTTTTCAGCTCGTTCACTTTCCATGCTGCCGCCACCGCTTACCAATATCCCAACGGCATTAGCGATGTGGAAGCGTTCCGCGGCATTATGGACATCAACGACTTGGCTTACACCCAATCTTACGATGTAAACCGCGCCTTGGGCAAATACGCGCTTTCCGCCCGCATTACCCGCATTTGGCCGGAGAAACACTCCACGCTTTATGTGGCCTATCATTATGCGGAGTTTTATACCGCCGACTCGGAGCATTCTTTCCTGCTGGGCAACACGTTTCTGGTAGCCAGCAACGCACGCATGGACGTGGCGTACAACCACCTGCAAAATGCCAACGGTAAAAACAAACGCGATATTTTGTTTGCCAATTTGAACATCTCTTTTTAAAGAGGAAGGGTTATGGAAAAAGATACGGTTTCCGAAAACATACAAAATGAAAAAAATCCTACCAGAATGCTTTCCCTGGTATCGCATAAACTCAAGACGCCGCTCTCCATTATCAACGGCTATTCTGAAGCCATTTTGTCCCAATCCACCAAAGAAAAGTTTTCCCCCTTCACAGCCAAAGCGCTGGAAGAAATTAACAAGCAAGGCACTAAATTGTGCAGCTTGGTGGATAAACTGTTATTTTTTAACAAGGTGGAATCCTTTGAGCCCAAAGATTTGGCTAAAAAAACCATTAATTTGAAAAACCTGGTCAAAACCAGTGCCAACGACGCCATTTCCCACGACGAAGAAACTGCCACCGTATCGGCCGGTTCCACCGTGTCCAAAAAAGGGACGTTTATTGAAATAGACTGCCCGCCCTCGCTGGAAATTCAGGCAGACGAAGAGTTAATGGCGTTTCTGTTGCAGGAATTAATATCCAACGCCATTAAATTCAACAACAAAGCCGAGAAAGTCATTAAAGTACAATGCGCCCACCATGGAGACAGTATTTCCATTTCCGTGCGTGATTACGGTGCCGGCATTCGTCCGCAGGACGTAAACAAAATTTTTGAAACTTTCTATCAGGTAGACGACTATTTTACCGGTCAAATTGACGGCTGGGGCCTGGGGCTGACCATGGTGAAAAAAATTCTGGAATTGCACAATGGCAGCATCAGCGTGATTTCTGACAGGGGGTTGGGGTCCATCTTTACGGTGAGCATCCCCGTGGCATGACGCAGAACGCGTTGCTGGACGATATCCTGGCCCATACGGACAAGTTGCGCGCAGCATTGGCGCAGGCGGCTCGTACTTTGCAGGACTTTAGCCGCCGGCTGGAATTAATTTTAAGCCAGGATCACAAAAATATTACCGTACGGGATACGGCATTTGCGGAGGAATTTGCGTCGTTCTGCACGTCTCTGCGTCAGGATACGGACTGCTGGCTGGAATATTGGCAGCAGGCACGCGCCCAATTGCGGGCCGGAGCCGGCAAAGACGGATATGCTTTGGCCTTATCTGCCAAAAGTTTTGTCAGCCGGGCCAAAACCCTCTCCCATGCCTGTGATGAATTGGCCACCGCCTACGACTATTTTAACCGTTTCTATAAAAATTATACACTGGCTAAACTGCCTGTTTGGCTGCTTACTTCCTGCTGCGATGATATAAACAACATAACGGGCAAAATCCTTTTCCTCTCGCGCGAGTTAGCCAAAAAAACCGAAAAATCACGGGGGTAACCATGATAGATAAAACAAGCTGGTACTATCAAAAGATGAGTGCCATCTGCCTGACGATTATTGCCGCAGGCATTATTGCCGCAGCGCTGGTCTATACACGCACGCTGATGATTCCGCTGGTCATTGCGCTTTTCTTCTACACGATTTTGACCCAAATGACCGCCGCGCTGCACCGCCGCCTCTCTTTTCCGGCCTGGCTGGCGTTAACGGTGTCTGTATTGTTTTTTGCGGCTTGTTTGGCCGGCATTATTTACTTTACCGTCAATTCGGTAGGGGAGTTTTTAAAAGGAGCAGAGGTCTATAAAGAAAATCTGTTGGCCAGTACTGCAGATTTAGTCAATAAACTGACTCAACACGGGGTACAGCTTGATCAGGCCTCCATTATTAACTACGTCAAAGGGCTGCCTCTTTTTGACTGGTTTAGAAATTTTGGCAGCCGCCTCTTTTCTTTAGTTTCCAACACCACGCTGATTATTTTATTTATTATTTTCTTATTTATCGGAGAGAAGAAACTTATCCCTTCTAATCCAAACCCTACCATACAGGAAATATTGGCCAATGTATCAAAATATCTTTCGGTCAAAATTATGACTTCGCTGGTGACTGCCGTTATTGTCTGGATTATCCTGGCGGCATTCCAGGTCAAGCTGGCTTTTCTGTTTGGCTTAATGACTTTTCTGCTCAACTTTATTCCCAGCATTGGCTCCATTATTGCGGTGTTGCTGCCCACGCCTGTATTATTTTTGCAATATGGGTTTGGCGTCAGTTTCTTTGTAGTCATCGGCTTAATGACAGCAACACAGTTTACTATTGGCAATTTAATTGAGCCGCGCCTGATGGGAGAAGGCATGGATTTGCACCCTGTAGTAGTGATTGCGTCTTTAATCTTCTGGGGGCTTGTATGGGGGGTGCCCGGCGCTTTTCTGTCGGTGCCGATTACCGCGTCCATTAAAATTATCTTAAGCAAAATCCGCCACACCCGCCCCGTGGCTGAACTGCTGGCCGGGCGCCTGCCCCGCTGATTGCAGGGCATATACAATACCGGTTTTATACACAAGGCCCCGTGAAAAGCGGGGCCTTTTATGACACACGGTCTGTTTTATTTTTTGCTCCAGGGGTCTGCGCCTGTGTATCACTTCTTCCGCGGCCTCTGCCCAATCACCCGTATTTTTTACCCAGAAACAGGCACCCGTTTATTCTCCAGCCCATGCCATGCGCTTGCCCACCCAATTCGCCGCCGGCCTGTCATTAACACTAGCAATGAGCGGGTAAAATCAATCGTCCAATCCACACTACACTCTGACGGAAAAATAGCTCCCCCCTATCTCTTTTAGAAAGCAGAACGCAGCCGGTGCTCCGCCAAAAAGCCCCGCAAACACAAATAATAAACCCCACCTTATCGGCGGGGTTTTTGAAAAGGCAATTGTTTTATTGCGCGCTCTGCGGCTGGAGCGGCATTTCCCGGCGGATTTGGTTAAACAAATCCGTAGCGGTGGCACGGGTCAGGAAATCTTCCCACTCGGTAGGGGACATTTCAAAATCGTCCATCACAATAAAGGCAATCTCTTTGGAAGAATCTTTACCTACGGGATTGTTCTTGGCGTATTCCCGTTCCAGCTCCACATAACGGCTGGCAATGGCGTAGTCAATATCTTGCTGGGAATAAACGGGCTGGAAAGAATCCTCGTTAAGCGTATTAGTATCAAAAATCCCTTCCAAGGAAGGCGTATATTCTCCCTCTGTTTGCTGACCGGCAGACAAGGAATCCGTCTGCTCGGTCATGGGCTGGCCGGCCGTGTTCTGTTCCGAAGAAGACATGGAACGCTCCCTCCCCGACACCATGTTGGAACAGGCCGAAGGGTTTACAATTAAATAAATACTTAAAACAATAAAAAAGAGTACTGCCGATTTGAGAAGAATCTTTGCCACGCCGATATCCTCCTTGTATACTCTTTATAGAATAGCAAAATTTGATCCGTCCGGCGCTTTTTATTTCTGTGCCGGTGCCTGCGGCTGGGGCGTCCCCTGCAATATTTTTATGCTTTCCACAAACTGCGGATTGTTAAAAATTTCCTGCACAACTTGTGCAAAAGCAGGGTCTTTGGCATGCTCATTGACCACCTGCTGCAGCTGCGGATATTCTTTCAGCAGCTGCGGCAATTTCTCTCCGCTCAATACGCTTAAATCCATATCCGCCTGACCGGTTGTTTCACGCAAGTCTGTATAAAAAGATTGTATTTCCGGGGTGTTTTTATAATCGTCCAAGATAGACACCACCGTCGCGCGGGCTTGGGCTTTTTGCTGGTCGGGTGGCAGCGGGGTATCCTGCAGATAGAACTCATTGGCCGTCGGGTCTCCCGTCCAAGTTTTATAAATTTGCTCTTCCTGCTGCGGCGGCAGCTGTTGCACGGGTACATTGTTAAACGTCATAGTGGGGGTTTGGCTTTCTTGCTGCTGTGCTTCCACGCGGCTTTCATAAAAACGGTATGCGCGCACACCGGCTATAAAAGCCAGCCCCACAATAATAACCCCGAGAAAAAAACGGCTTGTTTTAGACATAGCTCACTCGTCTATGCTGATTACTTCCACCGTAAACACCAAAGCGGAATTAGGCGGGATAACCCCCACCGGACGGTTGCCGTAGGCGGTGTTCGCCGGGCAAACTACCGTGGCTTTAGAGGATGGACGCATCTGCTGCAGGGCTTTGGTCCAGCAAGGGATAACGTCTGTCAGTTTCGTGGTAAACGGTTCCTCCCTGTCGTAGGAGCTGTCAAATTTGGTACCGTCAATCAATTTTCCTTCATAATGAACCGTTACTTTGCTGTCGGCTTTTGCCGTGCGGCCTTTGCCTTTTTTAGACAGCTTAATCATGGCGCCGTTATCCAGCACTTTAACACCTTTTTCTTTAGAAAAATTTTCCAAATATTCTTTCTGCTCTTCCTCGCGTCTTTGGCTGATAATTTGGGCGTCTTGTTTGTATTTTTCAATAATCTGCGGTTTGTATTCTTCCAAAGAAGTCTGGGATTGCTTATTCAGCAAACTGTCTCTCATGCCCTGTGAAAGTGCTTTATAATCGTCTTCATTGTCCAGCACCAGCTGGCGTTTGACATTGTCTCCCAGCAGAAAGCCCAACGAATACATCATTTTATTGCGTTCCGCCGGGTCTTGCGCCGTTTCCACCGCTGCGGCTGTATCCGTGGAGGCCTGCGTGGCGGGCTCCGTCGTTTCCTGGGCGCACACCGGCCAAGCTAATAACACGGCTAATAAGCCAAAATATGTTTTCTTCATAAGCAATTCCTCTTTTTAATAACCGGGAACACCGGCTTTATTTTGTTTTCAAATAGTCCGTCATGCGTTTGATAATTTCGGCAGACGCTTTGTTTCCAACGCCTTCCATACTTTTGCGCAAAGAGTCCTCTTTGCGCCCGGTACCGGCGCGGTCATACACGTTAAAGCGCGCAAAGGTGGTGCCGGCCTGCAAATCGCGCAAGCTCACCGCCGCGCTGGTAGCCGCCCAAACAAGTCCTTTCAAACGTTCCGAGCCGTACCCGTCCACTTTGGCGTTTACTTCCACGGAGAGCAAGGCCGAAGAGTCTTCCGCCCCGACCACGCTCAACCCCATTTGGTTTACCGCGTCGGTAATGCGGGAAAGCAGCACCTGGTCTTCTTCCCCATGTATAATGACGGCTACTTTTACGGCTGCCAGCCGGTCATTATACAGTTTTTTATAATTATCAAAACGTGCCGCCTCATATCCGGCATGGTCTTGGCTGACAAAGGCATACAAATCCTGCACCACATTGCGTTGCTCAATCAGCGGTTTCATGGCAAACGCCGCGCGCAGACCGGCAAATTTATCGTCCGTCCCCTGCAGCTGGGCCGCCAGCGCCCCCAGGCGCGCGTCCAAAGCATTGGCTGGCACCTGCAAAATAAGCTCCGCCGTTTGGCGTTTTAATATAGCCAGCGCAAAATAGTTTTTGGGGTCTTTGCGGCTTTTGTCCCGCCAGACTTTGTCCACCTCGGCATTGGCCATGATGTCTTTAATTTGGGGCAGGTCGGCCGCGTCAGGCACGGCCTGGCCAAAACTGACGCGCATATTGGCCAAGGCATTGGCGGAGGCGGCTTCCTTGTCGGCGCCTTCTCCGGCTACCACATAATAGGTATACTGGTCATATTTTCCCATTTGATAGCTGACCGTATTTTTATTAACGCCCGCGCAGGCACACAGCCCCAACGCCGCAAATAAAATAAATAGCTTTTTCATGTATTCCTCACTTGGCCGTACGGTAATGCAAATACACACGCCCGCCCGGGCGCACCGGCACATTTTCAAAGGTATGCTCTCCTACTATATTACCAAATCCGTCTTGAAAACGCAGAACGATATTTTGATCCCCGGCCGGCACATAGAAATGCGCCATGCGAAACTGCGCCGGCAGAGTAAACCATTGGCGCGTGTCGGCCTTTTCCGTCAGCGCGCCCAGCAAACTGACAAACATCCCCGCCAAATTACCGGCGGTTTCATCGTCTGCCGCCTGCGTGACGGCATGGCGCGTCTGCACCGCGGCTACGCGTTTAGCCGCAGCACGCAGGGCCATGCGCAGCAACACGCCGGGCTTGTTCTGCTCCAAATCCGCTTGAGCGGCGGCAGCCACATCTGCCACCAGCTGCGTATCATATACCTCTCCGTCCTGCGTAAGCACCTGGGAAGAAGTTATCACATAGGGCTGCAGCAGCAATACCGGGTAAGAGAGCGTAATGGCATTGCCCATAAAACCGGCCATAATGGCATTTTGCAGTGCGGGATCCGTATCCCGGCCTTCCTGTAAAGTATTCATCCAAAATAAAATATCTCCCCACGCCACCTGCACCGTTTGGCTGGCTTTGAGCGGCATAATGCCATTGGCATGCACCAGCACCACTTCCCCCCACTGCGGGCCGGGCAGCGCACCGGGGGACAGCGGCCAAGCCGCCTCTTCGCCTCCCGGCAAAGCCGCATAGCTCTGCCGGGCACGCGTACGGGCAATGCGTGCGTCGTCGCGTTTGCCGGCGCTTTCAAACACCAAACTGGCCACATACTGGACAAACGGCTCCGTGTAACAGCCCGGGCCGCGGTCTTTGGGCAGGCGGTCTATATAAAAGACGGCTTTATTGGCTTCCACCAGGGCGCCGGGTACGTCATTTTGGTCTAAAAAATTCATGGCGCGGTAGTAATAAGTCAGCGCCTGTTCATAGGGGGCGGGATAGTAGGGGACGGTTAAATCATTAATAATATATTGGCCGGCATGGGCGGTAATGCTTTGGGTAAACAAATCATCTATGCGCGCTTGGGCCCAGGCAAAGCGCTGGTCGCTTTCGGCGGGGCGGCCGGCGTCATGCAGGACGGCGCCGGTGTCCAAATAATACAGCAGTGCGTCGCGCTGTTTATATTCTTTGTTTTTGGCGGCTTCCAGCTTTTGTTCCGCGGCGGCAAAATCACTGGCCGCCAGCAATTTATTGATGTCCTTTTTATGGCGCAAAGAAGGCGCGCCGCACGCCGAGCAGCACAAAAGAACTGTCAGTAGCGTAAACCAACGCGCCTTCATAAAAATTACCAGCTTACTTTGCTGCGTTTCACATATTTTTTAATTTGTTTCTGGCCGTTCCAGACGATTTGATTGGTTTCAATGTCAATAAGCTTCATGTTCACCTGGTAAAACACCACGGCCTCTTTGCTCTGCGCGTCCACAATAGAAGTCAGCGTACCGGAAAGCATATAATCCGCCCCCACCTCGCGTCCAAACGCCTTGCGCGTTTCTTCGGAGGCGAACTCATCTTGTTCCAGCCGCTCCTGACGCACTTGGCCGCGTTCGTCCTGGCTGGCTACAAAAGTTACTTTGCCCGAGTTAATTAGCGCGCGCTGTATTTCTTCCACAAAAGCGCCGGTATTGATATGCTCCATGCTTTCATTGGTAACGCTGCCCACAATGACAGTGGGCTCTTTGCCCAGGCGGGCGGCGGCTTTGTTGTACCAGCCGGAATTTAAGCAATCTGTAATCATCTCCTGGGCTACCAGCTGTGAATCGGTAGCGTTCCAGCGGCCGCTGACGTCTTTGTTCTCCTGCAAATCCAGCCGTTCTACTTTGGTACCGCACGCAAACAGCAAAGGCAGCACTAGCAACCCCATACAAAGTTTTTTCATCTTGTTCTCCTTTCCGTCCGATTTATAAATCCACCTGCGCGCAAATACGCGCCCCTACCAAAGAGCCGTCCTCATGCCCGCAGCTCACCGTGCCGTCCTGCAAAGACACGGTAAACCATTTGGGATATTTGGTATTGCTTACGCGTATGACGTCGGCCTGTTCCAACACAAAATCATAATGCCGGCAGCGCAGAATGCTGTGCTCTTTTTCCACGACGGACGCGCAGGGCAGCTCCAGCCCCAGCTGTGCAAAATCCGCCGTATAAAATTTATTTTTTTCAAAAAACAGTTGTTCGGCCTGTGCCAGCTGTTTGCCTATTTGGGCGGCCTGCCGGGCATAATGGATATCCAGCTTCTTCTGCACCTGCGGCCATATCAGCGCCACGCCGAAACCCGCTATTAAAATAAGCGCCAACATCAGTTTATGCAATATGCCTGCTTTATTCATAGACATCCTCACCTGGAGATTTTCTATATTGTATCAAAACAAACCGCTTTTCCCTACATTTTTCAGCGCGGGGCTTTCAGCCCTTTATGCTTACCCAGCACTTCCGTCAGATAATAATATTTAAACCGGCGGAAAAACGGCGTCAAATACGGGGCCAGCACCACCGTCAGCACCGCCAGCACAATCAGCCCCACCCCCAGCGCCACCGCCCGGGTGAACGGCTCTCCCAGCACCAGTACGCCCACCGTCACCGCTGTCAGCGGTTCCGCCGCGCCCAGCACAGCCGTGCGGGTAGAGCCGATAAGGCGTATGGCCTGCACCAGCGTCAAGTTAGAAATGACGGTAGGCACCAAGGCCAAGAGGGTCAAATATACATCGCTTTGCAAATCCGGCACCCGCTGGAAATTACCCCCGGCCCAGGCATAGAGCAGCAATTCTGCGGCGGAAAAAGAAAACACATAAAAGGTCAATTTGACGGTGCCCAGCCGCTCAAGCCCGGCTTGCTTTACCCCAATCATATACAATGCATAGGAAAGAGCAGAGAGCGTGACCGTTACCAGCCCAAACGGGCTGAATTTGCCCCCTGTGCCGCCGCGCAAAGACAGCACCGCCGTCCCCGTCAGCGCCAGCAGCACGGCACAGCCCGTCCAGAAAGATTTTTTCTCTTTAAACAGCCATATCATCAGCACCGCCACAAATACCGGATAAAGGAAATTAAGCGCCGTGGCAATGCCGCTGGCCAAATATTCATAAGACCAAAACAAAAATACCGCAGACCCGTCATAATAAAAGCTCAAGCCAAACAGGACGTATAGCTCACGCCGGCTTACGCCAAACGGCTGCCGGGTGACAAACTGCAGTATCCCCAGCATCAGCGCGGCGATGGCAAAGCGGTAAAAGAGAATGGAAGGGAACGTCATTGCCTTTTCCATCAGCGGCAGGGTGAACAGCGGGATTAAGCCAAACGTGGCAGCTGTTACAAATCCATACAAAAAACCTTTCATATTACTATTTTATAATTTTGCCACGACCTCCTTGGCCCCTCTCCAAGGGTACGGGGCAAAGGGCCCTTTCCGCCCTGTGGGCCACCCATATACAGGCCCCGCAATTTTTGGGCTATTCATGGGCAGAGCAGAAAACGTAAACCCGAACTCCCCCAAACGCCTCCAACCAGACATACCAAAAACAAATAATTCCCCCTATACAAAGCCGCTCCCCCGCCTATTTGGCGGGGGAGCGGGAAAAGCAGCTCTAGTGTGTATTAATTGTATGTCGTGCCGCCGAAACCTCCCGACACTGATTGCAGACAAGACCCTTCGCTAGATCTTTCACCGCAAAGCAGACATGTATATCTATACGCAGTGAACCCTCTTGCTCCTGCCGGTCTCCAGCCCTCTATATTATAGTACACATAATAGTCGCCGGGCTTGCAGCCGATATCTTTGCCGATGTCGGCATCAGTCAAGTAACCAACCGTTGACTTGCCGTCACCACATTTCATACTGCTGTTATAATAAGCACCTGGCTGCCAACTTCCTACCTCATTAGGGCCTCTTGAGCCAGAAGATCCGGATGTAGCCGATATAATGCAATGAACCTCCCCTTCTTCCGGTTCCTCTTTCACACATACTCCATTTTCTAAAACATACCCTACAGCACAGCTGGTAGTGGTACATCTTCCATTTTTTTCAGTTGTTCCGACAGGGCAAGTACATGTCTTCGTTTGTCTGTTATACTCTTTACCGGCTGTTCGTTCACTTGCAGTACAACAATTGGCGGTAGAGGGGTTGCTTTCGCAGGCATCAGGGGTTTCCTCCTCAGAAGCGGTACAGCCGGTTTGCCCGCTGCAGCAGGTTACTTCCCGCGAGTAATACCCTTTGAAGGTAAAAGCAGGATTCAGTCCGCCTGTTCCACCCGTTCCGCCCAAGCCAGACAAATCATCTACACATATTCCCAACTTTTCGTCATAAACTTGGCCATCTTGGCAGAAAGTGCCTGATGCATTATTAGAGCTTAATGCCGTACAGCCCTTTGTATTGGACCAACAACAACCAGCAGCGCTCCGACAGATAGAAGTCCCGCATGTACCACCTCGGCTCACATAAGTAGAACCCGCCGGGCAAGAGCCGGAAGATCCCCCCCCTATCTCCGTTGAAAATGTCGGCAGTGCAAACAAGCCAGCAACCCCTCCCACATAATATACATCTGTGCAGGTGCCTTGATAAGACCCGTCACAGGTATATTTATTCTGCTGGTCTCCATCGCAGGTATCGGCTGGAGGGTTGTCCTGGTTAGCTACTTTGCTTGGGTCACCGCACGAAGGCGTGCAGGCAGATTCGCAGCGTTTGGTTTCTTCGTTCCATACTTTCCCATCCGTACAATTGGGCACGCAGCTCTGCGTTTCACTGTCCCAAATCGTATCTTGGCCACACCGGTCTTCACAGGCCTGGTTGGTAGAGTTCCACACCTGGTCTTCACTGCAGATGTCTTTGCAGCTGGAGGTGCCTGCGTCCCAGTATTCCCCTTCTCCACAGATGTCTACGCATTTGCTCCCGCTATATTTCTGCCCGGATGGACATACGCACTGCCCATTTGTA